>CAWDKW010000015.1:0-273834 GCA_963803065.1 uncultured Acidimicrobiaceae bacterium | reverse complement strand
CACGGTGTGAACGAAACAGCATGAAGTGCCTCCCGTGGTCACAAGTTGGTCACAAGCGATCTGTTCCTGAGGTGTGACCACCCGTACTCCTCTAGGTCGCGGCGTACGCTGGCGGCGTGGCGAAGGGTCCGGAGGGTTCAGGGCTTCGGCACAGAAAAATGCGCTGGATTTACGCGGCATTGGGCTTTCTCATCATCATCTACGGGCTGCCGGCTCTCCCCAGCGAAGTTCAACCGTGGGAGAAGCTGGCCTCGTACACAAATCGCTACTCGAACAAATGGCCGTACTTGTCCATCGTGAACGACGCGCTGGCATGCCCGAGCCGCTTGGCCACCACGAGCGGTTGCTCCTTCGCTGCGATCAGGTGGGCCACGTGGGTGTGGCGAAGGTCATGGAACCGGATGCGGGGTAACCCGCTCTTGGCAACTCGCCGGTTGAACACCTGGGCCACGCTCTCGGGGTCCAGAGGCCTCCCGTCCGGCAATGTGAAAACGAGGTCGGCCTGGTTGCTCCAGCCGGTACCCGTAGCGAGCCGGTGCTCGGCCTACTGCCTCCGCCGGGCTCGCAACACGGCTTCCGTCTTGTCGTCGAGGTCGATCAGCCTCCGGCCTCGGTCGGTCTTGGTCCTCTCGGAGAACAGGAACCCACCGTTAGGGCCACCTCGCACGACGGTCAACTGGTGGCGCACCTCGATGTGAGCGGGTCGCCCGTCGAGGTCAATGTCGCACCACCGGAGCCCGACCACCTCGCCTCTCCGCATCCCAGTCATGGCGGCCAGGCGGAACAGCGGCCCGAGCGGCTCGTCGGCCACGAGTTGAAGGAACGTCCGTAGCTCGTCCGGTGTCCACCACTTCATCTCCGGAGCCCGGGTCGATTTGGGCGAGGGCGGGGACGCGGCCAGGGCGACGTTTCGGGCCAGCTGGCCCTTCCGTACGGCATCGCTGAGCGCCCGCGAAAGGACGGTGTGGACGTAGCGCACACTTCTGCCCGAGAGGCTGCCGTAGGGCTTCTGACGCCGCCCTGAGGCCGACAGGGTGGAGTACAAGCGGTCGAGGTCCATCGGGCCGATGCTGTCGAGCCTTCGGCCGCCCAACTCCGGAATTGCGTGGTCGAGGCAACGCTTGTAGGAATCGACGGTGCTCGGTCGCAGCCCGGTTGTGGGAAGCCCGGCCACCCACTGGGACAGGTAATCCTTGACGCTCTGTTTCGCCGGGGCCACGTAGCTGTTGGTCCGGGCCTTGCCGCGGAGCTCGTCGAGCGCCTCTTGGGCGGCCTTCTTCGTCTTGAACTCTCTCCGCCGGACCTGTCGGCGTTCACCGTCGGGGCCAACTCCCCCATCGACAACGAACCACCAGGTGCCGTTCTCGTCCTTCCGTGGTGCCGCGCTGGCTGCTCGCTTGGTCATCATCCTGCCTTCCCTATCCGGCCTGGCGGGAGCAATCCGCGCCTTCGGGCCTCCTTGATCCACCGACGAACCGTGCTCGGGGGCACCTCGTTCGCCTTTGCTAACTCCGACGCCGGGCGATGGTTACCGGCACCGATGAGGCGCTCACCCATCAGATCGGTTCCCTCATCACCGAGGCAGATCCGGGGCAAGAGCATCGACACCCTGTGTCTCACCGAGGCTTCGTTCATCGACGAGGACGTATGGACGGCGGCGAAGTACAGCGTCCTCTCCCGGCCGGGCAGTCGAGTGATCCTTTCCAGCACACCGTGGGGCAGGCAAGATCGCTTCTTTGCCCTCGCCTACCGAGCCGGTCTTCGGCATGAAGAGGGTTACGAGTCCTTCCACTGGCCATCCACAGCTTCCCCGCTCGTCGATACCGAGTTGCTGTCGATGTGGCGTTCCGGATCGACCGATCGGGAGTATCGAAGGGAGGTCGAAGCCGAATGGGTGGATGACACCGGCCAGTTCTTCTTCGACGACGAGCTCGTGCCCGGCGACTATGAGCTCGTCCCACCGGGAGAGGCCCGCCAGCGGGTCGGGGTGGCCGGGGTCGATTGGGGATTCGCCCGGGACAGCTCCGCCGTTGTCGTCATGGCCCGGGACGGTGACGACGGGTTCTCTCTGCCGTGGATCGACGAGGCCGTCCGTACGCCCTACAGCGCGTTCGTCGATCGGGTGGCCGAGGTCGCCCGCGGGTACCGCCTGTTGCGGATCGCCAGCGAGACCAACGGTGTCGGGGCCATGCCCACCCAATCACTGGCGAGAGCGGTCGCCGGTCGGGGTTCGGTCGTGCCGGTCACGACGACCAGTGGCACGAAAGAAGACGGGTTCGGCCGGGGGAAAATGCTGCTCTCCACGAAGCGCCTCTGCCTCCCGAGGCATCCCCGATTGCTCGCCCAGCTTGCCGCGCTCGAGTACGAGGAACGCGACTCTGGGAACGTCCGCATCGCCGTACCAGAGCGAAGTGGCCACGATGACCTCTGCATGGCGCTGTGCCTCTGCGCCGGGACTTCCGATGTGGGCACCTCTGGCCCGGCCCGGGTCTACGCTGCCTCCGGTCGCCTCCCGCCCCTGGTGCGGCGCGGCGCCCCGGGTGTACCCGCGTGGGTGCAGCGACGACACCGGGGGGCAGTGCTCGCCCCGGGGACCTACCGATGACGGTGACCGAGCCGATCCCGTGGGCGAGGTAGGAAGCGATGGCGATGCGGTCTCTCGACCGGGCGTCGGCCCGAGCCAGCGCCTGCACCCACGATCGAAATCGAACACGACCTTCTGCGGCATCGCACCTAAGCCGGGATCGCACCTTTCGAAGATTGCTCCACCCTTCAAGCTTGCGCACTCGGACGATGTACCAACCGGGCTGGTCGGACATAACCCAGCGCGATCCCGAATCAGCAAACGGTTCTCCGCAGAAACCCATCGTATTGAAGGAAGTCCAACTTGGACGAACATCTCTTCAACGACTTGTTTCGGGAGAAGTCATGCCAACCCGTTCTCGGAACACTTCGTTCGACTACGGGTGTCCATCTTTAGATCAGACAGCTCGGCCCTGTTGATTGAACTTGACCGCGTTCACAACAATGCGCACCACCAGGCCCAAGAACAGCAGATCCAGCCACATCTGCAGCGTGACTGCCAGGCGAGCAGCCTCGGTCTTTGCGGTGATGTCGCCGAATCCGACAGTGGTGAAGACGGTGGTGGAGAAGTACAAGGCATCGGCGCGGCTAACCGGTCCGCCGAACGTTGCGTGATTGGCGCGAGCCATGAGGAAGTACGTGGTCGCGAACAGCAACACGTAGAGCGGGACACTCAGCGCAAGCGCTTCGACGGCACGACTCGTTGGATGCTCGGACCTGACAATCCTTCGGACCTGCCAAGCGATGATCCCCGCGAGCACCAGGACCCCGAGCACCAGCTCCGCCACTACCCCCGCACTGGAGCTGTGGTTCAAGGGGAGCACGAAGTAGAGGGCCACGACCAAGGCGATCGTGAGACTTGTGCGCACTGTTGCTGCGACGACGAGTCGCCTTCGATCTCGCAGACTCGGGTCGCTGGATGGCGCAGGTTGTGCCGGCGCCTCTGTGGCGGGCATGGCGGATCCCTCTTCTCCTTGGCCCATGCGTCATGCTGTCTGAGCGGAGTGCTTCTGGAGCCGGTCGGCCACGAACATCACGAGCACACCGATGCCGACGCCGATCATGGTGAAGAGGACCCGCCGCCCTTCAGCGGCGTAGTCGGTCGGCTGGGGCAGGTCCGCAGCGACGAGAGCGGCACAGGCGATTGCGGCGGCGTAGTAGGCGTAGTTCACACCGCGGATGGCAATGCCAAGTCCAGCCAGGAGGATGATGACGACCTCCAGCGCGTGCTTGTTGCCGACCAGGATCAGGATCGGTACGGCCGCCGCCGCGCCTAGGGCCGCACCCACCAGACGCTGCTCGCCGAAGAGCTTGGATTGTTCGAGGCTCGGCTTCATCGCCACGATGGTGGCGATGGGCATCCAGTCGGCGCTTGGCAAGCCTCCTCCGAAGGCAACGGCGGCGGAGGCGGCCAGGGCCAGGGACCGGATGAATGCGAAGAGGACGATCGGCCGGCTCAACGGCACCGGGGATTGGCTCCCGGGGAGGTCCATGACCGGTGCGGGCCGCCATTTGCCCCTGCTCGCCACCCACACAAGGACCATGAGGGCGATCCACGCCGCGGCCCCGACCAGCCAGGCCAGTGCCTGGTCCCATGGGCTGATCTTGAGGTGGCCCGTGTCATGCGTGGCCAGTGAGAGCACGACGAGGAACCAGACGTTCAGCAGCAGCCCCGCCGCGAATCGGTGGACCCCGAGCTTGACGGCCAAACCGCACGCCAGCGTGACGGCGAAGACCGCGAGGACCACGAAACCCCAGGCTTCATCTCCGACGTAGAAGCCAAAGGCCGTCACCAGGGCACCAAGCAGAGCGAAGGCCGACATTCCCTCCACCCGCTTCCCGATAGCTCCACCGGGGTCGCTCTGAGCCACCAAGAGGACGGCGAAGACGACGGGGACGAAGTACTTCTGTTGGTTCGTCTGGACGATGGCAAACCACAGCAAGAACAGGAGGGCCGCGACGGCTGCGCCGCCCTTGACGTTCAGTTTCTCACCGTCGGTCTTGAACACCCTCTCTATCTGGCTCAGGGGCCAAGCCTGAGCCATCAGACGTGCTCGAGGGCGCCTGGGCGTGACGCCATCTCATCCTCCGCATGGGCGACGATCGGGAAGCCGCCCTGCCCCACTTCGAGCGGAGTGCGGTGGTAACCATGGAATGTGATCAGGCCGCCGGAAAGAAATGCCGTGTCGGCGAAGTCGTGTTGCCTGAGGATGCAGTAGGCGATATAGCTGCGGAAGCCAGATCGGCAGTAGGTGTACACCGGGCGGTCGTTGGGCACCTCGCCGAGCCGAGCGCGGAGCTCGGTGTAGGGGATGTTGATCGCCTCGGGGATGTGCCAGTACTCGTACTCCGCCACCGTGCGCACGTCGAGGATTGTCGTCCTTCCGGCGCAGTCCGGGTAGTCCTCCGCATACCAGAGGACGATGTCGCCTCGCAGCAGGTTCGAAGCCTGGAACCCGATCATGTTCAGGGGATCCTTCGCCGATCCATACGGAGGGGCGTAGGACAGCTCGACATGCTCGAGGTCGTAGACGGTCATGCCGGCGCGAAGGGCTATCGCAAACACGTCGATCCGCTTGTCCACGCCGCCCCAGCCCAGGACCTGGGCGCCCAGCAGATTCCCATCCGATGGAGTGAAGAGCGCCTTTATGAACATGGGCGAGCTGCCCGGAAAGTAGGCGGCATGGTCGTTCTGGTGGGTGTAGACCTTGCGGTACTCCATCCCACGCTCGCGCAACTGCGCCTCGGTCAGTCCCGTCCCACCGGCGGCCATCTTGAACACTTTGACGATGGCCGTCCCTTGGCTGCCCCGATAGGCACTCTGGCGATCACAGATGGCCTCGGCGGCGATGCGTCCCTCCCGGTTGGCCGGGCCGGCCAGCATCGAGAGCACCGGCTCACCAGTCAGCAGGTGCGGCGTCTCGATAGCGTCGCCGGCAGCGAAGATGTCGGGTACCGATGTCCGCATCTGGGCGTCAACGGCGATGCCCCCGAGGGGTCCGGTCGCCACCCCGGCCATCTGGGCCAACTCGGCATTGGGTCGCACGCCGACGGCGAGCACGACGACGTCAGCGGTGAGCTCGGAGCCGTCCGAGAGCTCGATGACGAGCTCCGCGCCTCTCTCACGTATCGCCTTGGCCGAGCTGTCGAGTCGGATATCCACGCCGTGGGTCGTGACGTGGAAGTCGAGGATCCTGGTCATCTCCGGATCCAGCCACGGCATCAGGCGGTCAGTGCGCTCGACGATGGCGGTTTCCAGCCCTCGGGTGCGGAAGGCCTCGGCCATCTCCAGGCCGATGTAACTGCCTCCGATAACGACAGCCCGAGTCGCACTGGTATCGAGCTCACCGATGATGCGATCCATGTCGGGAATGTTGCGCAGGACGTCGACTCGTGAAAGGTCGGCCCCGGGAATCGGTGCTCGGATGGGCTCGGCCCCAGGGCACAGCACCAGCTTGTCGTAGGCCTCCCGGTAGGTCCGTCCTTCCTCGACCTCGTGTACCTCGACCTCCTTTGCCGTCGGGTCGATGCCGACCACCTCGTGGCCGGTGCGCACGTCGAGGGCCAGCGAGGCGGCCAGGCTCCCGGGCGTCTGGAGCAACAGGCTGTTGCGGTCGGGAATCTCGCCGCCGATGTGATAGGGAAGGCCGCAGTTGGCGAACGACACGTAACGGCCCCGTTCGACAATTACGATCTCGGCCCGGTCATCGAGCCGTCGTACCCGGGCACCGGTAGAAGCGCCCGCGGCTACTCCTCCCACAATCACAACCTTCATGGCGGTTCCCCTTCGATTCGCCGGGCGACAGTACGCATCAGAGTCGAAAGATCACCCGTTCGTCCGACAGGCTCACTGTCGGCAGCGTGCTCTGGTTCTGGTTTCAGGACCAGGGCAACGGCGGCGCCCCCGGCCGGGCTGAATCCCCTTTTGTTGACCGAGAAGGCCTCCGTGAGTTGGCTCATCCACTCCTGACCTCTGGTCGTGCGACTGGCGAGGGCGAAGTCACGGATCTCGTCCATCCTCCCGATTCGGACAAGACGGGACATCCTCAGGGCCCTCACCCGTCCGTTCCGTTGTCTGGATTGACGGACACGAGCTCGACGCCTAGTTCCTGTGCTTGCTCGATGAGCCCGAGAAGGTGTGCCTGGTCTGTCACGTCGCCGGTCAGCAAGGTCGTCCCTGAGAGCCGCTGCAACTGCATGCCGTCGAACAGGACTTCGAACGAATCGCCCAGCTCTCCGCGAAGGACAAGCCGATACCTGCGGGGTTGCGCCCAGTTGTCGTCCATTTGAACGCAGCCTTACATTCCGGCAGGCGACCCGTCATCACCTTCCGGCCGATTCACCTAGGGGAGGCTGTGAGCCGGCGAGGACCACCGGTCCTCACGTCTGGCCGGGTGCCGACCATTGTTCACAGACAATGGAAGACAGACGTGGGCGGCGCTGCCGACCGAGGGAGTACGTTTCGTTCGCCCGGGGACACCCGCTACAGGAGGCCCAGTTCGCGGCTACGTTCGAGCGCGTCGGCCCGCGAGCGCACGGCCAGCTTGCGGTAGATCGACCGAACGTGGCTATGGACCGTGTCGTGCGACACATACAGTTCCCGACCGATGTCTCGCTCCGACAAATCGCTGCGTAGGAGCTTGAGCACCCCAAGCTCCCGCGGCGTCAGAGCGCGATCCTCGGACAGGGCGCGGCGGCGGATTTGCGCTCGCGGCTCGAGGGTACAAAGTGACTCGGCCAGGATTCCCGGATCAGGGCAGTGGTCGAGAATCGATCTCGCATCGGCTATCGCGACCGTGGCCGCCTTGTGTTCGCCCAGGGCCCGAAGCACCGGTGCCTTACCGAGCAGCGCATGGGCCACCTGGATAGGCTGGCCAAAGGTCCGCGCCAATGCGACGCCGTGCTCGATCAGCGGCAGCGCCTCCTCGGGCACGCCACGTGCCGCCAGCGATACTCCCGCCGCCAGCGGAACCATGCCGACGGCCTGCTCCGTACCGTGCTCCCGTCCGAATTGGGCTGCCATCTCGGCCAGGATGCGCTGCTCCTCGACACGGCCCCGCTCACCGGCGATCAGCGATCGAAAAGCGAGCGACGACGTGCCAGACAGCCACTGGGCGCTCGCGGGCGACAGCGCCGCCGATTCCGCGAACCACTTGTCGGCCTCGTCGCGCTCACCCTCGAAGTACAGGCCCACGCCAACCGCCCAGCAAGCCAGCGGCCGCCAAGGCGACCCAGAGCCCTCAAGCTCGGCTGCCAGGCGGGCATGGTCCAGCTGAGCGCCGACATCTCCCCAAGGGAAGCCGGCCCGTAGCATCGTCAGGCTCGCCCGAGCGGAGCTGAAGCCATCGCGCAGCGGTCCCGCGTCCAGATCGCCCAGCCGTTCGATCGCTACAAGGGCCCGCGCCGCCTCCTCCTGCCTCGCAGACAGTGAGAGCACCCACGCCTGAATCAGGAGCAAATGTACCTCGCTCGTCAGTACCTCCTCGGGGAGCTGCTGTAGCCAGGCCAGGACGGTGTCGTACCTCCACGTGTTGGCATACCTGATCCAGAGGGTTTCGATCAGCTCGACTGCTTCGGCGTAAGCCTCGGCCGCCACTGCGTGCTGGATCGCATCGTCGGTCGTGCCGTGATCACGATGCCAGGAGTAGGCGCGGCGGTGCAGCTCCGGGGCGAGGCCCGGCTCGCGCCGCTCGAGCTCCACCCGGAGCAGCTGTGCAAAGACGGGGTGAAAGCGGTACCACCCGGCCTCGTCGTCGAGCGGGACAAGGAACAGGTTGCTCCGTGACAGCGCATCGAGCATCTCCGCCGAGCCCTCTTGGTCCATCACGGCATCGCACAGAGGGCCGGTCAACCGTTCGAGCATCGACGTGCGGAGCATCAACGCCTGCGCTGGCGGGTCATGGCCCTCGAGTACCTCCGCCACCAGGAAGTCCACAACGTGCCGGTTCGATCCGCCAAATGTGCGCACGAACGCATGGCGGTCGGCAGTGGCTTGCAGCGAAAGCGCTGCGAGATAGATCCCCGCCGGCCATCCCTCCGTCTTTCCCACCAGACCGTCGACATCTTCGACTGCAAGGTCGAGCCCGAGGGGGCCGTTCAGGAATGCGTCCGCTTCCTCAGAGGTGAATCGCAGATCGGCGGCTCGTAGCTCGAGCAGCTCGCCGTGGGCTCGCAGACTAGCCACCGCCAGGGTTGGTTCCGTCCTGCTGGCGAGCACGAGATGGAATCCGGGTGGCGCATGTTCGATGAACCATCGCACACTGGCGCGGGCCGGTTCGCTGGACACCCGGTGAAAGTCGTCCATGACGAGGGTGATCTCACCTTGGCCGTCCAGCTCGTTGACCAGACGAGGCAGAACCAGATCAATCACCGGTGTCGCGACCGAGTGCGCTGACGCCGACTTGGCGACGTCGGGGTTCGCACGGCGTAGCGCCCCAATCGCATGCGACCACAGGACAACAGGGTCGTTGTCGCCGTCGTCCAGCGTTAGCCACGCAACGAGTCTCTGATTGGCCTCGGCCTCGCACCAGGCCGAGAGAAGAGTGGTCTTTCCGAAGCCCGCCGGGCAGGCGACGAGAGTGAGCCGGCGGTCCGATCCGCTTCGAAGGCGTTTCAGAAGGCGCTCGCGCGGGATCGACTGTTCTCGCACCGGCGGCGGCCGCAGCTTCGTGCCCACCAGGATCGGCTGCTCGTCACCCTCGTGCCTCCCGCCGTCCGCGGCGGAGTCTTGTAGGTCAGAGGTGTCCTGGCGGGTCTCCGGCAGTACCTGACGGAGTGACCGGCTTGGCCCCGGCGCACCATCGAGGGGCTCCCTCGCTTGGGACATAGCGCTTAGCTTGCCAGTTCAGATTCCCTGGGACCATGGCCGAAAGTCCCTATCCAACGCGGCGGCTCTCCTTTGCTTGCTCTCAGACTGGCTTCCAGGGCGACGCGAGACCCTGTTGATGATGCCGACCGGGCACTTCGCCCCCGCGGGCTATACCGCGGCCGGGCCGCGTGCCCCATTCCGTTTCCGCCACTCGACCGACTGCGACTCGGGCAGCTTTCCCCTAGGTGAATCCGGCTGGCAGGTGATGACAGTTCGCCTACATGAGTGTGAACCTGCCGGAGGACGGACCACGTCCGCCCTTGTCGCTTTAAGCAAAGTAGCGCCGGAAGTCCCCAATGAATACGCAGAAAGAAATGAATGGAGAAAGCATCATGGCCAAATCTGATCCCGTGTTTGTCTACGTCGGCACCTACCCGAGCGAAGCGTCTGCCCGAGCCGACTACGACGTCGTGAAGGACCTCCACGCCGCAGGGGCCGTCGGCACCTACGACGCTTCAGTGGTCACCAAGGACCCGGACGGCAAGGTTCACGTCAACAAGGACGAGACCTCGACCCGCCACGGGGCTTGGGGCGGAGCAGCGGTCGGGGCGCTTGTCGGCATCATCTTCCCGCCGTCCGTCGTCGTCGGCGCCGCGGTTGGTGCGACGGTCGGCGGAGTGAGCGGTCACCTGTGGAAAGGCATGTCCCGGTCTGACGTGAAGGACTTCGGGGACATCATCGACGCCGGGCAGGCCGCTCTCGTCATCGTTGGCCAGAGCACCATCGGTGATGCGATCGAGAAGGCCGACTTGAAGGCTGAGAAGCACGCGGCGAAGGAACTCGACGTGAGCGCCAAGGACATTGACCAGGCAGTTCAGGAAACAGCGCAGGAGCTCGGCTGATTAAACCGCGGTGCGCGAAGCGGCTTGATCACCAGGCTATAGCCGCGGCCACGGCACAGGTGGCAACCGACGAATTGCGTATTGCCTGAGCAGTGCTGGCGTGCCACCAATCGTGAGGTGTGGCACTTCAAAATGACGCCTCGGGTGAGTCACGACAACGTCAAAGTTTCGTCAATCTGGAATTCCTAAACGAAAGGCAGAGATAGATGAGTGAAGACCGACCGCTCCTCGACACAGTGCTCGAGATGACCCTAGCCTCGATGAGCCGCACGAGCCTGAACGCCCGTGAGCTCATGATCGCCCGGGTCGCTGCGTTGGCAGCTATCGACGCTCGACCGGCGTCGTACCTGTTGAACATGTCAGCCGCCAGTGATGCCGGATTGACGCTCGACGACGCCCAGGGCGCGCTGATTGCCGTTGCCCCGATCGTCGGTACTGCCAGGATCGTGTCCGCCGCCACTGCGATCGCCGAGGCCCTCGGACTGGCCCTGGCCATCGAGGACGCTATTGAGGAGAGGCAAGCACCATCCTGACTTACCGTCACTCCTTCGCTCACCCACCAGCTGTCTTCGAGGACACGCTTTCCTCGGACCCCGGGTCCCCGGCCCGGACTGGCGTCACCTCTCAAACCCGCTTAGACCCGCTCAAATCGACCAGTTGTCTCGGCAGGTAGCCCAAGGTGACGGCAATAAGGGGACGTGGCCCGACGGGCCGGGCACCGACCGGTGTTCGTGCCGAGCTGGTGGCCATCCTCGGTGATCGTGCAGGTGAGCGTACCGCACCCGCGCTTACCGTCGCACATGAGCCGTCAATCCGGGCGAGTAGTGGTCACAAGTTGGTCACAGACGCTTGAGGACTACCCCGGACGGACCATTATGAGGTGACCCCGACCCCAGCCGGATTCGCCAACTGAACTGGACTCTTGCGGACTGGCTGGATGGCGGTAGCCGGAGTTCGAGTCCCGCCCCGGGCACGGTGTGAACCGCTCCATGCGAGTTTGATTTCGTCCTTATCGGGATCCCGGTACCAGGCCTCACGCCACGAAAGATTTGCATTCCGCTCCCATGCGACCACTACGCCCTTTCAACATGAGTCCGAATCGTAGGAAGATCCGGTGTGTGGTTGTCGTTCCCCCGGGGCTTACGGTCTCAAGGATGACTCCATGACCGACCTCGATCGGCACGGGTACCCTCAGCATCGGCGAATAGGGGTACCTCGACGGCATAGACCACATTTCGCTCACGAGGGACAGCCTGGATTGCTCGGAGGATGGTTGGTCAGGCCGAGGCGTGGATAGGGTGGACACTTCACAACATCACTTCTGATTCGGTCTCGTTTGCTGGCCCCGGCCACGTCGGAAGGCAATCAGGCCCCCATGACGAGGGTCCGCGCCTCTGCGGTGCCGACCACAAGATCGTGAAGATCGCCGCCCACCTCGAGTCGGCTCGACTGTTCGACCCCGCCGATCCTCATGGGTTCGAAGCCCGCCGTTCGGATCAAGTGCTCTACTTCGTCGTTCCCGTGCTCGTCGTTGGACACGTAGAACAGAACCGCGGGCTCGGGCGACCGGTGGCTCGACGACTCGAAGAGATCAGCCGACATGGTGCCGAACGCAATGGCAAAGCGTGTCCCGATCGGCAACCACCCAGCAACAACTTGGCCCGATGACTGCCCTTCCGGTAGGAGTCGCACGACCTTGCCCTGTGGGTCGAGTCCGACCGGATTGCTCGGAACGACGAGGGACGTGTCGCCCAGCGCGTCGGCGATCTCGTCGATGACGTCTTTCAATACGGAAAACCGCAGCGCAAGGACGATGGCATCGGCTCCCTGCAAAGTGCTCCGGTTGTCGAGCGCGACGACCGCCGCTCCGCCGATTGCCGCGGCCAGCGTTCGCGCCGACTCCTTGTCGGCGCTCGAGAGCTGGAGGGCCTCGCCACCGGCAGCAAGCTGACGTGCGATGGCCGATCCGATGCCTCCGGTGCCGATGATCGCCGTGGTCATAATGGAGATCTCCGCCCCGTCAGGAGGCTCACTCGGACTTGCTCGATGGCCATTGATCGGGGAACCAATCTCCCCCCGGGTCCGTTGTTTGTCCCACTTCGATCAGATGACCATCGGGATCGCGGATATAGCAACGGATTTCGTACTGGTGCTGCTTCGGTGGCGTCAGGAATTCCGCACCGCGCGCGCTCCATTCGGTGTACACAGCGTGCATATCCGTCACTCGTATATTGAGGAAGCTGCTGACCCGGTTGGGATCGGCGGGCGTCCCAAGGGTGACCTCCGGCTTGTCGTCGGTCGGCCCTCCGCCGACGTTGATGATGATCCAACTGTTCGACAGTTGGACATACGTGAGACCTCCCGGTCCGGAGTACGCATCCCTGCCCCCGAGCACGTTGGTGTAGAAGCGGCGAGAGCGCTCGACATCGCCCGACACGATGAAGTGGGCCAGAACGATTCCCTCTGGGGGGGTTGGAAGCTCGTCGGCGGGCGTACTCGATGGCCAGTGATCGGGCACCCAGTCCCCCTGCGGGTCGGTGGTCTGCCCCACTTCGATCAGATGACCGTCGGGATCACGGATGTAGCAACGGATCTCGTACTGGTGCTGCTTCGGAGGCGTCAGGAACTGAGCACCCCGCGCGCTCCATTCGGAGTAAACCGTCTCCATGTCCTTGACCCGGATGTTGACGAAGCTGCTCACCCGATTTGGGTCGCCGGGCGTCTCCAGCGTGACCTCCGGCTTGTCGTCGGTCGGGCCTCCGCCGGCATTGATGACGATCCAACTGTTGGACAGTGCGACGTTGGTCGGCCCTCCGGGGCTGGAGAAGGCGACCCGGCCCCCGAGGACTTCGGTGTAGAAGCGCCGAGAGCGCTCGACGTCGTCCGACACGATGAAGTGCGTGAGCAGGATTTCCTCTTGGGGCGGGGGGACCTCGGCCATCTGCTACCTCCGATCGTCTTCCACGGTCATGGCCGTGCCATTTGCGCCTGCATGGGCTGCAAAGGCGGCGGCATTTTGGCGATCTCCATTTGAAGGGTTTTGAAAGCCGAATCGAAGATGGTCGAGAAGCTCGGGAACGGCTGGATGACGTCGCTCAACACCTCCAACGGAACGCGGGCGCGTATGGCGAGCGTCGCCTGCTGGAGCCACTCGCCGGCCTCGGGTCCGAGGGCGTAAGCGCCGGTCAACCGGGCGCCGTCGCTGAGTAGGGTCAAGAATCCGTTCGACTGGGCGTACTGGTGGCTGTACGTCGCGGTCTTGGACACGCCGGTCAGGAGCGTAGTGCTGCTGTAGGGTGCCTCCGCGGCACCGACGGCGGCCGCTTGCGGATCGGTGTACGTGACGCGCGGCACGGCTTCGTAGTTTGTCGGGTGGCTCTCTCCGGCGATGTTCGCCGCCACAACGTCTCCCTCGTACTCGCCGACGTGGGTCAGGGGCCAGATCCCGTTGACATCCCCAATGGCCCAAATGTTGTCGCCGGCCCGCAGATACTCGTCCACCACAACGCCGTGTGGGTTTGCCTCGATACCGACCGTCTCGAGCCCGATCCCTTCGACACGGGGACGGCGGCCCGTCGCCACGACCAGTCGCTCTCCTTGTACCGAGGTGCCGTCCGAGAGCCTCAGGACGTAGTCGTCGCCGTCGCGCGACACCTCCGCGGCCTGGACTCCGAGGTGCAACTCGATCCCGTCCCGCCGCAGTGCCTCAGTTAGAGCCACGCCAAGGGGGGCCGGCTCTCGTGGGATCAGCCGATCGGCGCCCTCGACGAGCACGGCTTGACCACCGAGCCGCCGTACTACCTGTGCGATCTCGACACCGGCCGCGCCACCGCCGAGCACGATGAGGCGGCTGGGAACCGTCTTCATGGCCGTCGCTTCGCGCGTACCCCACACGCCGACCAGGCCGTCGAGTCCCGGAATGGGTGGCACGAAAGGATCCGCTCCCGTCGCTACGACGACATGCTCCGCCGTGTGGCGAGTGCCGTCCACGTCGACCACGCCGGGCCCGGCCAGCCGGCCCACGCCCCGGACCAGAGCGATGCCCCGATCCGCCAACCACTTCTCCTGTCCGGCGTCCGAATAGCTGGACACCATGTAGTCCCGCCAGTCCAGCGCCGCCTGCACGTTCACCTTGGCGCTGGCGCCGACGTCGCGGGCACCCTGGACAGCTTCCCCAGGACGCAAGAGGGACTTGGACGGGATGCACGCCCAGTAGGAACACTCGCCGCCGACCAGCTCCCGCTCGACGACGGCGACCCGAAGCCCACGCGCCGCGATGGCCCCGGCGCAGTGCTCGCCGGGCGCACCGCCGCCCAGCACGATCACGTCGAAATCGCTCATACAGAAAGCTCCAGGCCGCTCTGTTCGCGCACCATGTACTCGGCGTACCAGTCGGGCCAGTCCGAGTCGGCCCGGCCGATGCGCTTCTCGTGCTCAGCGTGGGCCGACTCGGCGCGGTGCAATGCCGCAGCCAGGTCACCGGCGGAGTTGAACGAGGTGGTGGTCGGATCGAGGCGGCCCGGGAGGCGATCGGTCACCTCTTGGAGGAGCCAGCTGTTGCCGTCGGGGTCTTCGAACGTGGCAAAGGAGTTGTAGCTCTTGTGAGCCGGATCCGGCCCGTTGACCCGATCACCCGTCCCCTTAGGGTCAAGTTGCGCTCCGGGCGCTCCGGAATGGAACACTCCACTGACCGGGCTCCCCGGCTGACAAGTTCGTCGCGCCCGGCTTCGAGGTCAGACACGATCAGGTACAGGCCATGGGCAGATCCGGGTGACGCCCCCGTGATGTGGGTGCCGAACTGCACAGAACACTGCGATCCCGGTGGCGTGAATTGCACGACCCGGAAGCCGTTGTCGAAGGAGAAGTCGGCGTCGAGCCTCCAGCCGAGGCCGGCGTAGAACGCCTTGGAGCGATCGGCGTCAGCCACGGGGATGACGACCGCCTCCAGCTTGAGATCGGCCGGTTCGCTGCTCGGCGATCCGCCGGGTGCGCTCTGTCCATCGACGGTGCTCATCCGGCTCTCCGCTCTCTGGTCCGCAAGCATTGTCGCACCCAGGCGAACGCTTTGCACCTGAAACATCCCTCACACACGGGGTTCGACGTCGTCCCAGCGTACGGGGGTCGAATGGCGATGCACGGGTGCACGTCTCAACCTTTCTGCCCGGCCCGCGAGCAGCTCGAGTTCCTATGGTCGAGAACCCGAGCGGAGGACGGCCGCCACGACCCCCCAGGGTCAGCGTTTGATACCGATGCTCTTGCCTTCGGTGTACCGGATCGGCTCCTCCAATGTGTCGACGAGGAATTGATCCCGGTCTCCTCGTTCCCACGCCTCCCTCAACCCCGGAGCCGCCAAGTCGAAGTCGGGCCGAATTTTCTTGAACACGCCCCTCAGATCTACGTGGAGCTCTCCCATCGTGGGCCGGCCCCAGTACCAGTATCCGTTGTAGATCTTGAAGATCTTGAGTCCGGGCTCGAGGACGAACGTGTGCGGGATCATCGGATCGTGCGGCTCATCCGTGAACTCTTTGATGTCCAGATCCTTTTGGACGACCCGATCGGGGTCCGACAGGAACGGCCACGTGGCGCCCAGCGCGTCCCGGAACTCATTGATGTTCAGCTGATTGTCGGTCGAGATGAGGGCCAATCGCGTATAGGCATTCCTGAACTCGGGATATACCTCGACCAATTGCCCTACGAACTGGTGCTCTTTGGGATCGAAGCCGCCACGGGACAGATGGAGCACCATCGGGTTGCCCCCCTGGAGCTCCGACAGGGACCGCCGCCGACCGGATTGATCGGCGAGCTCGTAGTCGGGAAGGGTCTCGCCTTCGCGGATGTCGCTGCGCATGTGGCCTCCAAACTCGAAAGGGTCTGGTCCAACGATCCCACAGGAGTCCAGCCGATGTTCAAGTCGGTTGCGCCTGTCGCTCGCTCTCTGAAATTGCCCAGGCCGCGTTGACGAGCCCGATATGACTGAACGCCTGCGGGAAGTTGCCAAGGAGCTCCCCGCTGACTGGATCGACCTCCTCGGCCAGCAGGCCGACCTCATTGACGAAGGCGGCGGCACGCTCGAAAACGGCCCGGGCCCGAACCGGCTGGCCTGCCCGGGCCAGGGCCTGGGCCAGCCAGAAGGTGCACAAAAGGAAGGTGCCCTCCTCACCCTCGAGGCCGTCGTGGGACCGATAGCGATAGACCAATCCCCGCTGGTCGGTGAGCCGCTCCTCTGTCGCGTCGACCGTGGCCAGCACCCTCGGATCGTCCGCCGGGAGAAATCCCACCAGGGGCACCATAAGGTTGGAGGCGTCAAGCTCGTCCGAGCCAAAGAACTGGGTGAAGGCCTTGGCCCGGTCACTCCACCCCTTGGTCACGATCGCCTCACGGATCTGGTCCCGCGTCTGCGTCCATGACCCGATTCGAGAGGAGGCGTTGAGACGGTCGGCCAGGATCACCGCCCGATCGAGGGCCACCCAGCACATCAGCTTGGAATACAAGAAATCACGCGGCTCCCCCCGGATCTCCCAGATTCCTTGGTCCTTCTCCTGCCACCGGCGGGCGGCGGTGTCGGCCAGCTGCACGAGGAACTTTCGCGTGGCTGGTGCCAGGTCGGTGGGCCTATCCCACTTGCCCGACTCGGACCGTGGCCCGACCCGGTGGGTGTCGTCGAACAGGTGGTCAGACATGCGGTATACCGCGTTGAGCAACTCGCCGTAGACGTCGAGCTGGCGTTGTTTCCAGGCCGCGTTGCCCACCCGGACCGGCGCCGAGTGTCGCCAGCCCTCCAGCTGCGGCAGCTCCCGCTCGGTCAAGTCCAGTTCACCGCCGATGCCGAACATGATCTGCAAGGCACCGCCCCGGTCGAGCGAGCCGGCCGCGGACGAGGAGACGTAATCGAAGAACTGGGTGGCTTCGTCGGGACAAGCCGCCACCCAAAGGGCCTGGATCGTGAAGGAAGCGTCCCGGACCCAGGCATAGCGGTAGTCCCAGTTCCGGGGGCCGCCCACCACCTCGGGCAACGACGTGGTCGCCGCCGCGCAAATAGCGCCGGTGGGTGCAAAGGAGAGTGACTGGAGCACCCGGCCGCTGTGGTGCACCATGTCTTGCCACGGGCCCACGTAGGCCTGGTGGAGCTCAGACCACGACTCCCACCCCGTCACGGTGTCTTCGAGCCGGGCACGTATTTCCGATGGGCTCCAGACCCTGGCCGAAGCGCCCTCGGTCTGGTTCCCGTGATGCAGGGCGAAGCCCATGCTTTCGCCTTGGGCAAGCTGGAACCGGCCCGAGGCCGCGGCGCGGTCCTGATCGAGCGTCAGGGGTACGGACGTCGACAGCACCAGCCCGTCCGCGTTCCCCGATTCCGTCATTCCACCGTCGACCGCCTCGAGCGATGGATGTTTCAACCCGTAATTGGGGCGCGGGACGTACTCCAGGGACAAATCGACGCGACCCTCCGTACACGTGGCGCGCCGCAGGAGAACGTGAGGCGCCCCTATGCCGAGCTCGTGTCCCCGGTTGCCAGAACCCATGGCAAGAGCGTCGGTGATCGTGACCGAACCGGTCGGTGTGCGCAGCGTGGTCTCCAACACCATTGTCCGGTCCAGGTAGCGCCTGCTCACTTCGGTCGCATTGGTGGCTCCGAAGAACCAGTGCCCGGCTTTCTCGTCGAGGAGGCGACCGAAGGTTGAGGGGCTGTCGAACCGTGGGAAGCAAAGCCAGTCGATCGACCCGCCCCGACTGACCAGCGCGGCGCTGTGCCGATCCGATAGGAGCGCATAGTCAGCTATGGGGGTCGTTGTCACGTGAACTCCTTCGCTCGTGGATGCGCAAGATCCGATCTGGCAGCGCCCATGAGCATCAGATCAGATCTGCCCCAACTGCGACTGGAGAACGGACTATCAGCTATTGCTATCGGACTGGCATGCTCAGCGAACCTAGCCCGAACGACTTGGACGGGGTAGCGGGTTGGCGGGCGGCGCCAAACCGTTGCCCCACGCTAGAGTTAGTCCGGCATCACCCTGAAAGGTGAGCTGTCTTGTCGTTCGGCCACTCACCCTCAGAAGTCGGGAGGTCGACCAACGATGGTGATCCACCAACCAGACCAGGCCGAGTACAGGTCAGTTCTGCCCGAGGAGATCGATTGGAAGCCGTTCCCAGCGTTTCCGCCATCGGCGCGACTGGCAATCGTCGTCGGCGATCCATCGGAACCAGGGCCATACGTCATCCGGGTCAAGGTCCCCTCGAGCGTCAAGCTGATGCCACACCAGCACCCGGAGGACCGCGTCTATACGGTCATTTCCGGCGTCTTCTACATCGGCCTGGGAGGCGTGTTCGATGAAGAGCGGCTGCAGGCATATCCACCGGGAGCCGTCATTGTGCTCCCCGGTGGTACCCCGCATTTCCACTGGGCGAAATCTGGGGCGTACATCACCCAAGTATCGGCCGTCGGACCGCTCGGCCTCGAATACATCGACCCGATCGACGATCCCCGGAACCAGTGAGCAAGGTCTGGTCTTTCGATGACCACCTCGACCCACGCCGCGGGAGTGGCATCGGTTGGAGCCGGTTCATAGGAGCGCGTAACCGATATCCGGGCCGTTCTCGTGGACGACGCTTCGCTGCAACCTCGGTGGGAGCCTCCCGTAGCCTTTCTCCGTCGGCCGATGGCAACTCGACTGCGAGAGTCCGCCTTTGGGTCGTCTCTGTTGTTGCGTAAGGTCGCTGCAATCTCCCAGTCGATGTACAACTGTCAAACGGGCGCTTCGATGTCGTCGTAGATTCGGGCGGCAGCCAGCAGACCATCCGAACTTCGCTCATAGACGCCGATTCCTGCTTGGGGCGTCAGGTCATGACTGCCCCATCGAACACAGTTGAACTCCAGGGCGCAACGCACGCCGTCGTCGGTCACGGTGCATTGCTCGAGTTTGAGCCCACCACCTGCCTTGAAGCACTGGGCGAAATACGAACGCAGCTCACGCGTCCCATGGTGTAGATAGTGCGGACCGATTGAGTCGCGGAAGTACCCATCTGGGGCGAAAGCGCTCACGATGGAGTTGAGATCTCCGGCGCTCAGCGCGGCTAAATATCGGCCGACAACGTCACTCAGCTGGGTGTTTGCCGGCTCGAGCAGGGGGCGCCTGATGTGACGCCGCCCGTCGACCGGCCATTGGCTGCAATAGGTGCGGAACACCACCGACAGTTCGTCGGGGGACTCTGCAACGACGGCTATCGGCCAATCCACCGGCTGACCGTCGTAGTCATCCAGGTGCGCCAGCAGCTCGACTACGGCCCGCCCGCCAATACAGGTGGAGGCTACGGTTTCGATGCGGACGTGGCGCTCAGCCCACAACAATTGATTGTTGCGGACAAACCGTCGAAGCTGTCGATGACCGCGCACCTCCCCCTCGCGAGGATCGTAAATCGCCACTTGGCCGGGCCATATTTCTTCTAGTTCGTGAGCGCTGCCAGTCTCGAGGGCGTTGAAATACCGCTGGACGGGATCAGCAAGGCCGACGGACCGTGTCTGGCGACGCGCGAGTTCAACGGCACTGACGAAATCTGGAAACCATGGCATTTTGCCCTCCACGATCCCTTCTCTTCGGGAAACGCGATGGGCCGGTCAACGCGCCGAGTCCACCCTTCGTCTCCCACGATCCCGTCAGCACGCTTGTTTGTGCCTACGAGCCATCGCCAATTGACTCTCACATCTCAACGGATTTGTCAACGGAATCGAAAGTCCGTCCACATCAATCGATTTGTAGTTCGTTGCGCGCATGCTTGTCGGAGTCCGAGCCACACACAATCTCGCCCTCCGCCGGTTCCGGCACCTGGGCCGAAGGTGTCGGAGTGCTCCCCCGTAACCGGCAGCGTTCGGCGACGGTGTGACACCGGGTCACTATGGCCCAAACCTTACCGGGATGGCGCTGTGACCGGAGGGTCGTTCGCCCGTCTGAGCAAGACTCCGAGAGTGAACTCGAGAAGGAGGCGTTTCTCTGTGACTTGGGGCCAGAGTAAGTCGCTGACTTTAGGGGCTCGCTCAAGCTCTGGGGACAACTCCCAGACCCTATCGGCCTGTGCAAGGACCACATGTCTCGACGTCTGCGCCCGGGCTCCCCCGGCCAAGGACGTCATCGACGTCCAGATTGTGGTCGCCAAGTTGGACACCGAGCGAACCGTCCGGCGTTCGCTGGCTTTGGGATTCGAGCAAAAGACCACGCCATGGAACGCCGGGATCACGTCCCCGCCAGTGGTCTGAAGCGCCTGAGGGCCCGGGCTTTGTTTGACAACTGCGCAGATAGTCAGTACCTCAAGCGCGGCAAAACTCTGGGGGTCGCCGCCGCCGTCGCCGGCAGGCCGGCTTGGCTCACAAACGCGAGACGAGCTCAGCCACGATCTCCGCCGCTGGTCGTGGCTGCCTGGCGAGCGCGACGCTCTGTCCGGCCCACATGGAGAGCGCTTCAATGTCACCGGTGGTGCCAACCATCGGCGGCGCTGGCTCGTAGCGGACGATTGCTTCGCCCGAAGCGAAGTGCGCGATGACATCGCCCACTCCGGGCCGACTCTCCAGAGGCGGCCGGCCTGCGGCCTCCCACATCTCGGCCGTCGAGTTGCGGAGGGCGCGGTGGGGCGAGTCAGGCCAGTCGACGTCGTAGAGGTCGTGGTACCACTCCGCGTCGGTCTCGATCGCGTTGATCAGGCGAGTGCGGTACTCCTGGTGAATGGGCATCTCCTGGGCAAGCAGAAACTGAGTACCCACCCACGCCGCCTGAGCGCCCAGGGCGAGGACGGCGGCCACCCCGCGACCGTCCCCGATCCCACCGGCCGCGATCACTGGCACCGGCTCCACCGCGTCCACGACGGCGGGCACCAAGGGGAGCGTTGCAATCTGACCCCCCACGTGCCCCCCAGCCTCCCAACCCTGCGCCACGATGACATCAACTCCGCTGGCGACCGCTCGCCGCGCCTCTTCGGCGCTTCCGACCGTACACAGAACGAGTCCGCCCGCATCGTGGACCCGCTCGATGTAGCCAGCGGGATCTCCCAGAAACAGTGACACGATCCGCAAACCGGCCTCGAGGGCTTCATCCAGGCGACGGTGCTGATCGGAGGTGAGAACCAGGTTTCCGCAGAAGGGACGATCGGTGAGCGCCGCCGTATCGCGTACCACGTCTCCTGCCGGATCGGACCACGTCAGCGTCACCATGCCGAGCCCACCGGCATTCGAGACCGCCGCCGCCAGTTCGGGCACCGCCACCATCGCCGCCAAGACAATCGGTTGTTCGATCCCGAGCAGCTCGCAGACCGGCGTTCGCACTACTGCCACCTACCCCTTCGATCCAGGCCGTCCTCCACCCAACACGGAAGATCCAAATTGTTCTAGGACTCATACGATGTGGGCATCGACTTGGCGGCCCGCTTGTTCCAACCGTGAAAGCTCGAGTAGTCGCCTGCATCCCAGGCCTCGCGCAATCCCGGTTTGCTCAGGTCCCAGTCGGGGCGGATCTCGCTCGACGCAGCGCACAAGTCGGACCACAGGTCGTAAAACGACGGGCGACCCCAGAACCAATAGCCGTTGTAGATGCTGTGAATGAGGAGTCCAGGCTTGAGCACCAGCGTGTGGGGGATCATCGGATCGTGCTCGGGGTCGGTGTATTCCTGGATGTCGAGGTCCTTTTGGATCGTCCGAGCTGGGTCCGAGAGAAAGGTCCATTGGGCGCCGACTGAACCCCGGAACTCCTGCAGGGTGTGGTGGTCATCGGTGGCGATGGTGACGACCTGGGTATAGGCGACGGCGATTTTCGGATAGTTCGCTGCGAGTTCCAGGTGCTGCTGGTGTTCCTTCGGACAGTAATTGCCTCGCGCCAGCGTGAGGATCATCGGATCATCACCTTGGAGCTCACTGAGTGTGCGAACGATGTTGGTGTGATCCGGCAACGAGTAGTCGGGGAACACGCCGCCTGGTCTGATGTCGGATCGCATGGGATGACTGCCTTTCAGTCGACAATGCCTGCGAGGGGCTCAGTGACGGTTGGACTGGCCGCCGCCCAGGTGGTCGGATCTCGCCGGTTCGGAGACCACCCATTTCTTGGTGGAAGAGTAGATCGGCGACCGCGCTCTCCTGTCCGAGGACCCGCTGACAACCGGTATGCCGGCCACCAACAACGTGGCCATCCTTCAAGATTGCACCACCCGACACGAGATGTCCATAGGCGATCAAAGGACCGCCGTCGGGCGGTGCGATTCGGCGGGTCTGAAACAAGATCGGCGGGTCTGAAACAAGATGGCTGCTCCAGAACGGCTGCGGCGTTAGTGCGAGAGACCCCGTGGCGTGCCCGAGGTCTAATCGCGCGCTTCTGTCGGCCGGCGTTGGCTGCAACGGGCTTGGTCAGCCACCGGCTGCCCTGCCCCCGTCAATACGGAGCGTCGCTCCAGTGACGAACGTGGCCCGTTCGAGGTAGAGAACCCCGTCGACCACGTCGTTGACCTCGCCCACGCGTCCCAGGGGGTGTCGTTTAGCCAGCTCACGGTACGAAGCCGGGTCGTGAAATGGGGTCTCGATGATGCCAAGCGCCAAGGCGTTGACGCGGACGCCCCGTCCGGCGTACTCGGTGGCCAGAGAGCGTGTCACCGCCTCCAGCCCGCCCTTGGTCAGGGAGGTAAGGGCCGACGCTTCCCTTGCGTCCGCGTGCTTCACGAGACTGGTGCTGACATTGACGACGTGGCCTCCACCCTGGGCGACCATCTGCGCGATGGCCCGCTGGGTCATGTGGAAGAACCCGGTGAGGTTGACCGACGTGATCGCAACGTAATCGTCGAGCGTGTAGTCGGTGAACGGCTTCCCGATGTAGATGCCGGCATTGTTGACCAGCGTGTCGATCCGGCCGAACCGATCGAGCGCCTGCCGGACCACGAGCTCGGCGGTCTCGGCTTGTGCGATGTCTCCCGGTACCATCAGCACATCCGGCGTTGCGGACGGCTCGACGGACAGCGCCGTACCCACTACGGCGTAACCCGCTGCGGTGAAAGCGGCAGCGATGCCCGCACCGATCCCCTGCGACGCCCCGGTGACGATCGCCACGCTCTTCTCCGCTCGTGACGCACCATGCTCCGGCTCTGACGCCGGCTTTGCACTTACTGAAGATGTCATCGACGCTCTCCTGCACTCGTTGGGACCCGGCCGGGTCGCCGAACTCAGAACGGCCGAGTCGCTGGCGTGATCCTACCGTCGAGGTTGCGAGCGAGTTATCACCGCAGAGCAGCTTCACGACTCCTTCGATACCATCCACTCGAACCCTGTCGATACCAACAGCGATATTTCGACTGGAGCCGTCGAGGTACTTACGGCATCCGGTGAGCTTCGGGACTGAAGCTGCACCCGCCCTCGAGAGAATTGCTCGAGTTCGGCACAGACCCTCACGTTGTGTAACGGCGAGATCCGTGGCCCTCAGTCGTTGACAGATCTATCCCTCAGCGCTGAGCGGCTCCTTGGCGGGCATGCCCAAGACCGCACCTCTGGCACGTAGCATCCAGCCATGACAGGTTCCAGCGAGGCGCAGGTGGAAGCCCGAAAGCGGGCTATCGACGCCTACCTGGAGCAGGGCGACAGCTCAGGCTTAAGCCGGTTTGTCAGCGCCGTCCTTCGGGGTCGTCTGCGGTGCGCCGGCCGCGGCGTTGGCGTCAGAGCGGCACTGGTGGCAGAGCACGGAGAAGGTTCAGAGCTCGGTCGAAGACCTCCGCCCATGGCCAGTGCAGTGGCACGCGCAGCGTGTGGGTCCCAGAGCGGCTGACGAGGCGGCCGG
Source organism: uncultured Acidimicrobiaceae bacterium (assembly GCA_963803065.1). Lineage (GTDB taxonomy): Bacteria > Actinomycetota > Acidimicrobiia > Acidimicrobiales > RAAP-2 > DASXMT01. The sequence goes on along the minus strand of CAWDKW010000015.1, from coordinate 249,748 downwards.
GGACGGAGAAGAATCGGGTGCGCACGGTGCGCGCCACCACGAGCTGGTCCTCGGGAGTGAGCTCGCCGAACAGGGCCGACCAGCGGATGAGGTTGTGGGCCAGGGCGGCACAGAGGAGCCAGGCGGCGTTGGCGGAGAAGTTGCCTGACGGGACGTGCTCGAGTCCCGCTCCCTCCTTGAGGTCCTTGATGGCCAGTTCGACTCGGGCATGGGCCCGGTGGAAGGCGTCGACCTCGACCGCGGTGCCTGGCCGGTCGGTCACGAAGGCGAAGTGGCGCCACTCGGGCCACAGCGTGGCCTGGGCTCCAATGAGCCGGGTCCGACGCACGATGAGGCGCCGACCCTTGTAGGTGCACTCGGCTACCTGGGCCATGCCGTCGGGGGTGTAGTCGATCGGAACCCAGGACTCCTCGTCGATGGCCGAGATGGCGCTGAGCACGGACTTGATCATGCGCACGCCCATCGTGTAGCCCACGTCGAGGCGCTCGAGCGTGGCGATCGTCGCATTCGACCAAAAGCCCGAGTCAAAGCGCATGATCAGCTCGCCGGTCGCCCCGGCCCGGCGCAACCGGGCGACGAGCTCTTCGACGAAGCGCTTGGTGCCGCGCTGGGTGTTGGCCGCGCCCTTGCGCATCCGAACATGGAGGAGTTCACCGGTGGCCGCCAAGGTGGCGAGCAAGGGGTGGTAACCGAGGCGCTTGGTGTAGCCGTAGCCGGCACCGTGCTTGGCTTTGCCGCACACCTCGCAGATGGTCGAGTCGAAGTCGACGACGCACTGTCGGGCGCCGGGACCGGCCCCGAGGGCCCAGGCCCGGCGCAATGCCTCCGGTTTTCACTGCTCCACGCCGCTCTCGCCGATGCTTCTCAGGCCACCGACCACGGCTCCCTTTGGCTCGGGGCCTGCGGCTAGCATTCGGAGGACTCGTTCCGAGCGGTACTCGCCGACTTCCGACCAGACATTGACGATGCAAAGAGAAGCGCCCTCTACGCTCTCCGCTGCTCACTCGTCCACTCATTCGGTCTGATCAATGCTCGCAAGAACGCCGAAGACAAGCACCATGTGTTTGCCCTGACACGAGACGGTCCGCTCGTAAAGTTTTCTGGCGAGGCCCGGGACGGCTCGATCGAGGGTGCAAAAAGACCGTCGATGACCACCGTCGTCAACATTGCGAAGCTAGCCGAGTTGGCGAGGTCGTCTGTCGAAAAGGCTCGTGACCTTCGCCAGGCCGGAAACCTGATCCTCGTTGATGACCTCACGGCAGAGAATGTGTTCGGGGAGAGGATGATCCGAGTCTTGTCGGATGCGGACTCGGGCCCAAACAACGTGACGTCTGCTGCCGATCACCCGCAAGGCGGAGCATCCGTAACGGCCAGAAATTGACCAGCAGCGTGGTCACAGCGTGCTCACAGACGCTTGCGTATTACCTCGGGCGGGCCATCACGAGGCGGTGACCACCGGCCCTGGATTCGCCATCTGGGCTGGACTCTTGCGGACTGGCCGAACGAGGCCGAATGGCGCTGGCGAAAGTTCGAGTCCCGCCCCGGACACGGCGGCAGTCTTTCAGCGTCAGTGAAGGTCAGAGCATTGCAGGCCGAGGTCGATTCGCTACCGACGTACACCTTGAGGGGTGATCGAGTAGCTGCTGCCCCTCGACCCACGCCTTGAGGAACCGCATTGCTCTTTACTCCAGCTCGTCATCGGGCGGAGCATTCGTCAGGAGCTTACGCCAGCGCTCTTCGGGCACGTGAGCGGGTGTGGTCGACTTCAGGAAGTCTTCGAGGACGGCCAGAAACCGGTCGGCGTCCCGCCATGGCACGAAGTGCCCGGCGCCTTCGAGGATCTCGAGTCGGGCGCCGGGGATGGCGTCGGCGGCACGGTAGGCATGATCCACGGGGATGATCCGGTCATGATCACCCCACACGATGAGGGTCGGAACTGCCGCAGCCAGGTACAGCCGATCATGGGCGCTGACCCGCTGGCCGGCGACGTCGATCACCGAGCGCACCGTATGCACAAAAGCCATCTGTGCATGCCGGTCGGTCAGGGTGGTGTAGCTGCGCCACACCTCGGACAATGTGTCGCCGGGTCGCCAGCCCACCCGTCGAGCCACGCTGCCTGGCCACTCAGCTGCCTCGCGGATACGCGGGTGGAGCAACAGCGACAGCACGTACTCAGCGCCGGGCATGGTCACGGCCTTGAGCAGCGGGCTGACCTCTTTGCCGAGCCCACCGGAGGCGACCAGCACCAACCGCTCGGCCCACTCCGGAAATTGATAGGCGAACTGCATGGCCACACCGCCACCGAGCGAGTGGCCGACCAGGGTGACCCGCTCCTTTTCCAGCACGGAGAGCAGGTCTCGGATCCCGCTGGCATAGGCACCCAACGAGTAATCGCCACGGGGCTTGGCCGACTGCCCGTGGCCGAGCAGGTCGGGAGCAATCACCGTGTAGTGCTCGGCGAGAGCAGGCATCACCGCCTTCCACGTCGTCGAGCTACCTGCGATGCCGTGGATAAGCAGAATGGTCGGTCCTTCGCCGGCCATCCGATAGCTGACGTCGTGCCCATGAATACGGACCGTCCGTGAATGGAACAGACTGGTTTTCACCCTGCACCCACCACCGTGGAAGCGAGCGGGGACCCTATTGCGAGCCGATGACACCCAACCGGATAAACGCCCGAACAGCGGGCCGAGGCGTCGACGTCGTTTCGGATGCCGCGTCCGATGCCCCGTTGCACCCGGTCTCCGGTCCAGTCGCGTCGCCGTCCTGTAGGCACTTGGCCATCATGACCTTGACAGTCCCCACTGTCAAGGTACAGTGACAGTAGTTACTGTCACTGCGAGCCAGACTGTGGTTGACTGATTCTGTGGACGTTCCCGACGATGTCGTCGCGTACGGGCTGGCTGAGTTAGCCACCCGGTCGGGCCTGTCGCCGCGCACAATCCGCTTCTACCAATCTGCCGAGGTGCTGACGAGGCCTGAACGGCGCGGACGATTCGCCGTTTACCGCCAGCACCACCTGGAACGGCTTCGGCTCATCGCCGAGCTCCAGGACCGTGGTCTCACGCTCGGCGCTATCCGCCAATTGCTGGGCAGACGGGCCAGCCCGGGCATGTCGGTCGGCGACTGGCTCGGCTTGGACGAGACCTTGCAAGGGCCCTGGTCCGAGGACGGGCCGAGAGTCGTGGGCGACGACGAGCTCGCCGACGCCCTCGGGAACCGCCCCCCAGGGTTGCGGAGCAAACTCGAACGGTCCCGCTATCTCGAGCGTCAACGAGACGGGTCATGGCTCGTCTCCAGCCCAGCACTGCTCGACCTTGCCCTCCAACTCGAAGACGCTGGCATCGGCGTCGAGCTGACGGGTCAGGCGATGAATCTGCTTCGTCGCAGGCTTGCTCGAGCGGTCGACGACCTCATCAGGCTGTTTGCTGGACGAACCGACGCCGGATTCGCCGGATGGACCTCAACGGAGGAACTGGCCACTTCACTCCGTGCTCTTCGCCCCATTGCTCGAGAGGCAGCCGGGATCATCCTCGCCCACGAGGTCGAACGCGGCTTGCAGGGCCTCCTCCGGACAGGGCCAACTGGCATCCGTCGCCACCCCGAGAGAAACAAGACACGACGCCGACACTGAATTGCTCCCAGTTCCCGACGGAAGATGGCAATAGCTTCACCGTACCGGCGATGACATCGCTCAGCGGTTGCGCACGGCTGCTCACCAGTCGCCCGCTCTGGGCGAGCCGAGAGCAGGTCGAAATCGGGCCGCTGGTCGAGCCACGCGACGGCGACACTCGTGGCGAACGGACCAGGGTCCTTCTCGAGGTACCAGGAGAAGGCATCTGTGTCCCGCATGAACAGTTCGGCTCGATCGGTCATCGTCCCCTCTCTGAGCCACGACCCAGAACTTCAAATCGACGGCGTCCCGGTTAGCGGGCTAAGGGTCGAAGGTCACGATGCGGGTGCGGGTGCGGGTGCGGGTGCGGGTGCGCGAATGCTCCTGCGAAAGGACCCTGGGCCGGGGATATCTTCGGTTGTAAGGTGCGAAATGGGGTGCCGATAGGACGTGGGGATGGATGATGGAGCGGCTCAGCGCACTCGATGCCGAGTTCCTTGATCTCGAGGATGGGCAGGTCCACATGCATATTGGTGGCGTCTGCATTTTCGATGACCCTCCACCACGGCTTGAGGATGTGAGGACCCTCGTGGCCTCGAAGCTGGATCTGATCCCTCGGTACCGCCAACGTGTGCGCTCGGTGCCCCTCGAGCTCGGCCGTCCGTTGTGGGTCGACGACCCCCATTTCGACCTCGGCTACCACTTGCGGCATACGGCACTTCCCAGACCCGGTGATGACGCCGCGTTCTGCCGCCTGATGGGACGGATCATGTCCCAGCCACTTGATCGCCACCGGCCGCTGTGGGAGGCCTGGCTCGTCGAGGGACTCGAGGGCGGACGTTGGGCCTTGGTGTTCAAGGTTCACCATTGCATGGTCGATGGGATCGCCGGAGTCGAACTTCTCACCGTATTGTTGGATCTCGAGGTCGACTCTCAGATCGGCGAGCCTCTGCCTTGGGTGCCGCACCCGGAGCCGCCGGCAGCACTGAAGGTGCTCGATGCGTGGGGCGGACTGCTATCGGACGTCTTCGAGACCACCAGAGGCATCCCCGGATCCGTGGCCCATCCGATCGGCGCAGCCCGCACGGTCCGTGCGACCGGCGAGGGTCTGATCCGGTTCATCGCGCACCTCGCTCCGACACGACCCCTTTCTATCGAGGGCGCCATCGGCCCCAACCGGGTCTGGGCCCACTCCTTCGCCAGCCTTTCCGATGTGAAGACGATCCGCTCCGCGTTTGGCGGAACCGTGAATGATGTCGTGCTGGCCGCGGTCACCGGTGGCTACCGTGCACTCCTGTTGAAGCGCGGCGACAGCTTTGAACGAGCGGTTGTTCGATCCCTGGTGCCGGTATCGACCCGTCGTGAGGACAGTCAGGGGGTACCGGACAACCAGGTCTCCGCCCTGCTCTGCGAACTTCCCGTGCAGATTGCGGACCCGGTCGAGCGTCTCGAAGCCGTGCACGAGCAGATGACCAAGCTGAAGTCGTCCCACATCCCTGAAGCGGGCGAGGTGGTTACCTCGATCGGCAACCTTGCTCCGCCAATGCTGGTGGGCCCCCTCAGCCGCATGGGGATCCGCTTGGCTCGCCGTTTTGGACAGCACTCGCTCAATACCGTGACGACGAACGTGCCCGGGCCGCAGGTCCCTCTTTACTGCCTGGGTCACGAGATGTTGGAGTACCGACCATTCGTCCCGATCGGCCACGGATTGCGTGTCGGCACGGCGATCCTGTCCTACCACGGCAAGCTCTTCTTCGGTGTCACCGGCGACTATGAGACGATGCCGGATGTCGCCGTGGTCGCCACTGCGACGGCAGCGGGCATCGAGGATCTCCTCGACCGCGCCCTTGCGCACCTCGGCAATCAAGGCCCTGGCTGAGGAATGCACCACCGTCGTGAACCATCGTCTCCGAGTCGCGGTGGCCTGGCCAAATGATCGACCAGCGCCTTTTCATCGTCTGGCTTCAATCCGTTGATCGAAATGTGTTGGCATCCGTTGATCGAAATGTGTTGGCATAACCTCGACTCGGCGAACGGGACGCCACATATCCCCCTGGGACCGCCGTTGCTTACCGGCACATGTCTTCCACCATCAACCCTGCTGTGGCTGTGCAATCCGGATCAGTTGCTAGCTGCGTTCGACGGCGACAGCGAGACGAATCAACGTCCTACTGCCATTGGGCCGAACGTGATCGGCGTCGCGTACCGCCACCTTCCGACGGGCACCTCGGTAGTCTGGACGCAACGTCTGGTGACATTGGAAGGACGCACCGATGACGAACGAGCGGGTCTCTCTCACGACAGGCGCCAACTCGGGCATCGGTTTTGCCACCGCGTTGGAGCTGGCCAGGCGGGGCCTGCGGTCAGTCGGCACCGTTCGCTCTCGCGCCAAGGCCCATGCTGTCACCGCGATCGGCCGACGAACAGGGCCTGGTCGTGGAGACCGCGATCATGGATGTCACCGACTCCGCTTCATGCGAGCGAGTAATCCATAAGTATCGGCCTACCGTGATCGTAAACAATGCAGGACTTTCGATCACTGGTGCCATTGAGGACATCGGTGACGAGGAACTTCGGGCCGCGCTTGAGACCATGGTGATCGGTCCCATCCGTCTGGCCCGTCTGGCACTTCCGTATATGCGAAATGCCCACGATGGGCGCATCGTCAACGTATCTTCCATCTACGGTCTCACCACCACCCCGCTGACCGGTTGGTACCAGGCGTGCAAGCACGCGCTTGAGGGAGTGACTGATGCACTTCGAGCTGAGGTCGCTGCCGATGGCGTGAAGGTCGTTCTCGTCGAGCCGGGACTGGTCCGGACAGGCATCTGGCAGGAGGCCGACGACGAGTTGGCCGGCCGAGCAGGGTCCCCGTTTGCCGCTTCCTATCGCCGGTTACTGACCATGACCCAGCTCGTCGACCCGATCATGGGTAACCCGTCGAAAGTTGCCCGCGCCATTGCCGATGCCATCACTGCGCACAATCCACGGGCGAGGTACCTCGTAGGCTACGACGCTCAGACCATCGCTGCCCTTCAGGCGTTCGTGCCGACCCGAATCCGGGACCGAATCGCCCGCACCCTCCTGGGCCTCTAAAGGGCCTGATTGGGATTGGGACCTTCGCCTCTGTCCGGTCCGCTACAAGACTCCTATGTTGGGTTTGAAGGCTCAGGTGGCGGAGACGGTGGTCTTGATCGACTGTGGGGTGGTTCGGTGACTGGTTCTACGATTCCAAGGTTGGCGTCCGATGTCTCGGTCTCTCTCGAGGGGGTCGGTTCCTTCCTGCCGGACCGCCGAGTGCCGAACGAGGAGATCCTCGAATACTTGCATCCTGTCCGCCCTGATGGCAGACCTCTTGAGCCAGAGTGGGTCGTGAGACATCTCGGTATCAATGAGCGGCGGTTGGACTACGACTTTGGCGGGGCACGCAAGCGGAGCCGGGCTGATGGGGGGATGTTCGATGGCGATCTGGCCTTACGAGCCAGCAGCGCCGCCCTCGCCGACGCTGGGCTTGAGGCCGCCGACGTCGATGTCCTCGTGCATGTGACCACCACCCCTGACCTCATCGCCTGCCAGGACCATTTTCGGTTCCTGATGACCGAGCTCGGGTTGCGTCGGGACGCCAATCTCGTCCACCATAACCTCGGATGCGCTGGACTGGCCTCGGGGTTTCGCACGGTGGCGTGCTTGCTCGTCTCGATGGCACCAGCCACCGCCCTGGTGGTGGCGAGCAACTGCCCGTCGGGCTACTTCGGTCCCGAGGTCCATGACTACTATTACAAGCACCAAAGTGGCCTGGGATGGTTGACGCCGCTCATGTTCGCCGACGGGGCCGGAGCGGCCGTCTGGCGGTCGGCGCCCCATGACCACGGCCAGGCTCCGACCGGCTTGTTATCGGCGCGCTACGAGACTAGCCCTGACATCGGCCTCGTCAGCTACCCTGCGGGCGGCTGCCTGCACCATACCTCGGCCACCAACGTGGCCGATCATGTGTTCCTGATGGACGGCGTAAGGGTGGCCGAGGTATTCCCGCCGCTCATGGCGCGCAACTTCGAGATGCTTCGGGAGGACTGGCCAACAATCGTCAAACCCGCCACCGGAGCCGATTTCGAAGTCGACACCGTCGCCCGTTGGTATCTGCACCAGGCCAATGGGGTCGTGGTGCGTCAGGCGATCGACATGCTCGGCCTTCCACCGGACCGTGTGCCCATCAGCGTCGATCACTATGGAAACACGTCGGCGGCCAGCACCCTGATCCTCCTGGACGAAGATCGTCGTGCCGGACGCGTCAGCGAGGGTGATCTCGTGGTCTTCTTGTGGGTCGGTGCCGGCAATGGTGCCATGAACGGATACGCCGCCGTCGTACTCTGACCGACGGCAATCTTGACTTGAAGAGAGCTTGACGCGGGGCTTGGCCACAATGATCTGCCATCCCGCGAGTTCGCCGGATCGTGGTCCATCATGAGTCGAAGTGGGCCCGACCCGGAATTGCCGTCTGGCTAGGACTCTTACGGATAGGCCGGACGAGGCCGGATGGCGGCAGCCGGGGTTCGAGTCCCGCCCCGGGCACGCAGATCAGAGCAGGCGGGACATCGCATGAACGAACAACGATCTGCTGCATTTCGTCGTTGGCCTCGGTGACCGAGCTCGCCACCGACGATGAGTCACTTCTCCGCGAATTGCAGATCGAGGTGCGCCGAACGGAGCCCGTACACGAAGGCATTCGGCATCTCGACGGGCTCGGTCCCCGGCGTGGTCGTGAGGCCTTCAACCCGGCGGGCGAATTCCTCGAAGAACACCTTGATCTCCAGCCGGGCCAGGGCAGCTCCGAGGCAGAAATGCGTACCAAAGCCAAAGGCGATGTGCTGATTGGCCTGACGGGCGATATCGAAGCGCTCCGGGTCGTCGAACTGCCTCGGATCGCGGTTGGCCGAGCCGTACATGAGCACGACCTGATGACCCTTGGGTACAGTGCCGCCGGCTATGTCGTAGTCCTCGGTGGCGACGCGACACATGTTGTGGATCGGAGTGACGAACCGGATCATTTCCTCCACGGCGACGTTCATGTCCGCACCACCGCGCAGTTTGTCCCATTCGCTCGGATGCTCGATGAGATTCAGCAGGGTTCGGGCGATGACGGTTCGAGTCGTCTCGGCCCCGCCGTCGAGCAGGAGGAGGCAGTCAGCCATCACGGGCTGCCTTTCGAGAGGCGCTCCATCGACCGACGCCTGGGTCCAGATGCTCATGACGTCGTCGAGTGGGCAGCCCTGCTTGGCGTCGTACAGCTCTGACGCAGCTTGAAAGAATTCGGTCGCGGCGACCATTCCGTCCTCGCTGAAGTACCGGGGACCGCCGCCGAGCGCGATTGTCCGCTCAGACCACGATTGCAGCTCCTCCCAGTGTTCCTCACCGAACCCGAGCAGCTTGCCGATCATCATCGCCGGGAGCGGCGCAGCGAGGTCTCTGACGACTTCGGCGTGGCCTCCGTTCGCCTCCACGGCTTCGAGCAGGCGTACGACCGTGGCCCGGATGTCATCTTCCCAGCCAGAGACGGCTTTCGGCGTGAATCGGCGTGAGACGAGGCTCCGGCGCAGGTGGTGCAGCGGGTCGTCAAGCCCGATCATCGCCGGATCGGCCGGGATGTTCGGCCGGTAGCCGCCCTTGTCCTGATCGGAGCTGATGAACACATCCTTGCGCTTCTCGATCTCGACGATGTCGTCGTAGCGCGATACGCCCCACAGCTCATTCGTAGCGTCCCAGTAGAGCGGCGCGTTGTCACGCATCCACGCATAGGTCGCGTACGGACGGGCGGCATAGACCTCGCCGTCAAGCAGGTCGATTATGCGTTCGTTCAGGGCCATTGCGAACCGCTACCTGGCTCCAGGGCGGAGCGAAAGTGGGGAGTGCCACGCTGTGGGACCTGACGCTGCCCGCCGCCCATGAGGTTGCCCCGCCCAGACCCCGGCGCACACCAGACCCACGGTGTCGGTGTCGCCACACCAAGCGATAAGCCCAGGGGAGGAAGTTCGACGTTGCGTTGTCGCTGCACGGCGGCCACTGTAGTTTCCTTCTCGGCATCGACCATTGCGGAGGCTCGATGGTCGACACTCGGTCCGGGCCGAGTTGTGCGGCAGCGAAGGCCATGCCGTCGATCGGCTGAACATAGGCTCTCGCTATGAGATACAAGGTGACATACAGGACCGACGTCCCCGACGAGGAGATCGACGCCGAAACTGTCGTTGTCGAACCCGGCTGGTTCCACTTCATCACCGATGGCATCACCGTCGCTGTGATCCGTTCCGATCTGGTCGAGCGAATCGACTTGATCGAGGACAACGTTGAAAGACGCCATCAGAGCCGCTAAGTCCGCCCCGGGGTCGCTCCTGCGAATCGGCGGTGCGTTGCTCCTGGTCAGGGCGCCAACGGATGGTCGACCAACCGGGTCATGACGCTCGTCACCGGTACCGATCTTGACCTTTCTGATCGCGTATTCTGTGGGCTGGACCACCGTGGCACCTGCAGCGTCACGGGTGCGAGTGACGACCCACGATCGGTGAGGAAACGGCTCCGAGCGAGGTAGAGACGGCACCCACCAACGAGGAGACCAGTGAGGCGGCCCCGAGCCCTTCCGGTCACGGGCGGTCGCGGGCTCACGCACGCCGTTCGACCCGCTCGCGCCGGTGGCGCCGGGCCGGGACCGTCCTCGGCGTTGCGGCCATCGCGCTGGGTCTAGCCATCGGGGCCAACATCGGGTGGTTCTACTACCACTCCCATACCGTCGGGCACGCCCTCGTCAACCAGGAGGAACGAGCCATTCGGTCGGCGAGCAGCGGTCCCGCTCCCGCGCCGGAACACTGCCCGGCCTTCGATGGCTCGTCGTCCGCACCCCAGGGGCTGCTCGAAGCCCCAGCCATCGCCCTGCAGGCACCGGTGTTGGCCGGCGTCGACGACAACGAGCTCAACGTGGCCGTCGGGCACGTGCCGGCCAGCGCTTGGCCTGGCCAGCCGGGCACCACCATCCTCGCCGCTCACGACGTGACCTACTTCAGCGCCATCGACCATCTGGCCATCGGTCAGCGAGTGGCGTTCGCCACGCCGTGCCGGACCTACGTGTTCGTGGTCACGGGGCACCAGATCGTGACCAGCGGCTCCCCCGTCTACTCGTCGCCGAGCCAATCGCTCCTCGTGCTCGAGACCTGCTATCCACTCAACGCCCTCTACATCACATCGCAGCGATACCTCGTCACCGCCCAGTTTCAGGGCACCGAACAGCGCGGAAAGCCAGTGGGCGCTGTCGCCAACCTGGCACGAGTCCCAACGGTGCCGGCCCCGCCCGAGCTCAACGCGCAGGGCCTGACCCTCGCCACCAACAACGTCCAGCTCGGGACGCTCGACGTCGTCGGGACTCCACTGCCGTCCTGGCAACAGGGCCCCAGCCCCCTGAGTGACGAGGGTGCCGTCCTCAGTGACTACCTGGGCGCCGTCCACGCAGCCGAACAGGGGCGCTCCGACTGGTGGGGCGACCTGGCCCCGACCGTTCCCTTCAGCGATGCGTCGGTGCTGAACGGGGCATCCCTGTCCGCCTACATCGATCCCCTCGACCCGACGCTGACGGTGACGGGCTCGCTGCTGGCCGGCGCCCAGGTGACCACCACGGTACGGGTCAGCGGTGGTGCTGCCCCGGGGATCTACAAGCTGGTCGCCACCATGTCCGACGCCTTTGGCTCGCTCAGCCTCACCGGGTGGAGTCTGGTGCCGTCCAACTGAGCCCAACCAGCGGCTCCGGTCAATAGCCCTGCGACCCCAATTGGCTCTGTACCGTGTTGGCGGCAACCGTGATGGCGAAAACGCTGGCTACGCCTGCCGATGGCGAGTAGACCCGTACCTCCAGCGTCTGTCCGGGCTCGGGAGACACAGGCTGGATGCTGAAGGGGCCCCAGCCCGCGTACCCGGTTATCAGGGGGAAGGGAATCGCCACGTTGACCGGGAACCCGATCGACAGCGGCCCGTTGGTGGGTGGCACCTCGTTCCGGGCCAGCAAGGTGTGACCGGCGACATTCCACACCTCGATGTAGACGGTGGTGGCGGTGGAGAGCAGCACGCTCACGTCATAGGTCCCGAGGTGCCGCTTCCAATAGTCGGCGGAGACGATGTATCCCCGGCGCCCGTTTGCGGCCGTGTGCCAGTCCCTCGGCGGCCCGAACCGCTCGGACGTCCCGGCCTTCCCTGCTACCGGCCAGGCGGGGATGGTCGCCGGTTTGTTCACGAAGACCAGCGAGTGGACCGGCGGCGGCCGGTGCCACCGGAAGGCCCAGATGCCATGGGAAGCGGAGAGGAGGGTTGCTCCCAGCGGATTGGCCAGGCGGCCGATGGTGGCAAAGGCACCCGCGACCGACTGGGTCTCGATTCCGGCGTTGGGCACCACGATGAACCAGACGGTCGAACCCGAGACGGGAATGTGGTTGATGCCGGCCACCAGATCGTGCACGTCGAGACGCTCCGAGAACCGTCCCACCACACCCTGGGAGACCACGACCTCGTCGCTGGCCGGGATCTCACGGTTGAGCGTGGAGAGGATGGCAGCCTGGGAGCTCGAGATCCGGGCCCAGGTGGACGGCAACTGCGGGAGCCACAAGCTCGGCCATACGACGACGTTGACGGCTATGAGCGTCGCCACCAGTGCCGGCAGCCATGGGCGCAGGCGAAATCGCATGCCACCCAACCACGCCAGCACGATGCCCAATCCGGCAGCGGAGAACTCGTAGACCGGCGCGCTCTGGAAATGGGGCGTCGAGAAGACGCCGGACCCGAACTCACTGACGTTGTTGACCAAGATGACCACCACTGGGACACCGATGGTCCAGGGCGTGAAGATGCCGATCCAGCCGGTCGTCGACACGTCGGCCACCACGTTCAGCCGATGGCCCCAGAAGACGGACGCCCCCGCCAGGGATGGAGCACGACGCCCCGCAGCAACTGCCAGGCCGAGACGCTGTTCGGGAACGGGCGTCCCGGCGGGACGGTGAAGTACCCGAACGACTGGGCCAGCACCGAGGCCGTGCCCCCGATGTAGCTCGCCGCCGCGAGCCAGGCCACGGCGGCAACCAGGAGCAGCCCGGCGGTGCGCACCAGGTGCCGTCCCCGTTCCCGAGCGCGCCGCCACCAGCGCACTCAGTGCCAACCCGGCGACCCAACTGGCCATGACGTCGCCGAACAGCAGGGTGATGGCCACCCAGAGCCAGGCTCGACGATGGCGGCCCCGGCTGAAGTCGAAGGCGGCGGCCAGGATGAACGGACAGGCGAACGTCTCGATGTGGATGTCGAACGAGAGGGCCTCGTAGGTCCAGGGGTTCGCCACCAGGGCCAGCCCGACCAGGGCCAGGACTGCCTGCGGCCACCATCGGTAGACGAACTGGTCGAGCCGTCGTTCGGACAGGACGGTGTACACCCAGTGCAGGGCGATGACCTCCGCTGCCACCATGGCCAGATCCTGGACCCACATGAGGATCAGGGCGTGGGGCCACAGCAGCACGAACAACGAAAGCGGCCACCACGCCAGGGTGAAGTGGTCCTTCAGGATGCTCTGGCCCTGGATGCTCGACGGCGCGGCCAGATGGCCGTGGCTGATGACCCAGACGCCCTGGATGTACTGGCCACCGTCGTTGGTGATCGAGTAGCGAGAGTACAGATAGGCACTCCACGCGGCCAGGAAGACGAATTGCAGGGCGAAGAGGACCCACACCACCCGACGCACCTGCCCCAGTCGGCGAAGGTAAGGGCGCTCGCCGCGCCCGATGCCGGTCGAATCGCCGGCGGTGGCGGGGGGTGCTTCTTCGCGGACGACCCGGGTGGGTGCGTTGAGGGTGGTCACCGGCTCACCCGGGCTCAACCACTGCCCGGTGATCCGAACCGGATGGGAAGGATCTCCGAGTAGCCGTAGGGGTAGAACTGGTTGGCATTGATCAGGTTTGCTTCGAAGTAGACCGGATCGCTTGCCACCTGCGTACCGGTGATGACGAACGTGGCCTGCCCGTCACCATCGGTGTACGCCACCACGGGGGTCTGGCCCGGCTGGGCACTGTTCACGATTGCTTGGCTGTACACGAGGCCCTGCTGGGTGTAGCTGACCTGTCCGAGGTAGACCGGTATCCCCTTCTGGCGAACGGGGCGATCGAGCTGATCGAGCACCTGGGCCCGGAGGGTCACGTGCGTGCCCACGGGAACGACCTTGTTCACCGCCTGGGGAAGCAGCCCCAGGTGATAGATGGTCGGCAGGTAGGCGTCGGATCGACTGACGGTGCCGGGGTGGCTCGTGAACGCCACCACCTGGAAGCCGCCCGTGATGGGTGGCTGGGCGAAGAAGTTCGGAGCGAGCAGGGTGTACGACTGGGTGGCATGCGGTGCAAGGACCGCCGGGTCGCCGCTCGTCAGCCAGAAGGTGGTCAGGTTCCCACCGCTCTCCACGGAGAAGGCGGGCCGGACCGGCGCCCCGGTCTCATTGGTGACGACCACCTTGACCTGCTCGACCGTGGCCAGTTGCCCGCTGGTCCGGACGGAGCTGATCCGGACGCTGAGGGGTGGCCCGACCAGCAACAACGCGGTGATCGACGCTCCGATCGCCGCCAACCCGCCTCCGAGCACCCACCACCGCCACGAGATCGCCCGCACGACGGCGACAACGCTCGTTTCTCGCTTGGCGACCCGTCGGACCGCACGCCGGGGCCCGCCGGCCCCGTTCGACCGGCTGGCCGCCGGCGGACCGGCGGTGGCGGTGACCCGGGTCACGGTGAGCGCGGCAACGGCGGCGGCCGGCAGCAGGGTCACCAGGTAGCTGCCGTACGAGCGGGCCGAGAAGAAGTGCACCACCGTCGGGCACACAACGGCCCACACCTTGCTGGCCAGGTAGGTGGCCACGAACGAGGCCAGCAGGACGACGAGCACGACGATGAGCGTCACCGTGTAGAGGGCGAGGGATCCACCACCGACGCCGAGGAACAGGCTGAGCCCCACGACCCCCTGGCCTGCAGGGACGGCGTGGCTGGCGACCGGGGTGAGCACGCCGCGCGCCCAAGCGCTCACGTCCAGGGCCATGAACGGCAGGTTCGGCACCAAGAAGGCGCCGAGGGCAATGGCCAGGTAGCGGGTCGCCGTCCTCAGGCTCTGGCCGAGAGAGGCGCGGCGTCGAGTCTCCAGGGCCACGCCGGCCACGAGGAACGGCAGGACCAGCCAGGGCGTCTGCTTGACCGCCATGGCCAGGCCGAGCAGCACCGGGCCCCGCCACGCCGCCCATCCCCGGGCGGTCGGGAACCGGTCCCAGGCGTAGACAGCGCCGACCAAGAGGGGCACGAAGAGGGCATCGGTCACCCCTCCGACGGCGTACCCGATGTAGACGCTCAGGCTTCCCACCACGATGGCGAGCGGGCGGACCTGGCGGGGAAGCAACCAGAAGATCACGGCCATGCCGATGGCCCAGGCGATGACGTTGACCGCCACGGCCATCTGGGTCGTCCATCCCAACAGGACGAACGGGACATAGGCCAGAACCGAGAGGGCCGGGTAGGACAGGGTGGTGACCGGCTGCCCGTTGAGGGCGAACGTATAGCCGCTCGGGGACACATGGAACAGCGAGAGCGCCGGCGCCATGGAATGCGCGTACGGGTTGGTCCCATGGGCAAGAGCTGCGCCGCGTACTGGCGAAGTCGATCTCTCGGTGATAGACCGGCGTCCCGCTATCTGGAGATAGCTCCAGACGAGGAACGCCCATATGGCCAGGACCAAGGTGGCCCACGCCAGACCCTCTCCCCACCGCCGGTACCGAACGGTCGGGGTCCAGCTGACGGCGGTGGTCGCCAGTCCCCACACACCCAGCAACAGCACGCACAGGATCACCCACGGGTGAATGTCCACGTAGCCGTACAGCAGAAAGGCCCAGAACAGGACGGTGAGACCGGCGACGGTCCACCACGCTCGAGCAGCCACGGATCGCTCGGGAGCGGTCTCAACCCGAGATGCCGGCCGGCCTTCCTCTCTGCGACCCGAGCGCGTCCGTTCGTGATCGCCCCGGTCGCGGCCCCTGGTCGGCTCATCGTCTTCGAGGGGGATGGAGGGCAGCTCGTCCAGAACGGTGCCGGAGGGAACTGCACCACCGTCCCGTGCGCCACCGTCCCGTGCGCCAATCTCTCCGTCGGACGCCACCGGCAGAGCCTCCCTGTCCGAACGCCCCACCGCGCTGTCGTTACTGCCGACCGGTTGCGAACAACTGGATATTGCCGTATCGCGGCGTACCCACCAGGTCGTACACCAGGGACCCGTCCAAGGAGACCTGGACGCCGACCGTGTTGGCCGGAGCGGGAAGGGCTTTGACCTGGCGCTCGGTGGCCGAATCGATCACACCGACGTTGTACGCCCCGCCTACGTCCTTCAGCACGTACAGGCTGGAGCCGTCATTGGACAGGGCCACGCTATGGGCCCCCTTGCCCACCGAGAACTGGGAGATCACTCGCCCACTCGCCACACCGATCTGCAGCAGCTTCCCGGAGGGCTCGAGGGCCAGGATGTTCTGCTGATTGGGCTGGATGGCGATGGACACGGTGTCGAGCGGCACGGGAACCGTCGAGGTCACCTGGTTGCTCAGCGAGCTGACCACCGAGACGCTCATGGACGTGGACGTGCCGTTCAGCGCGTAGAAGGTGGAGCCGTCGGCGCCGGCCACGAGGTCGAGCACCGGGGCACCGAGCGCAGTTGACCCGATCTGTGTCCCCGTCGCGCCATTGAGGAACGTGACCGCACCGGTGGTGGCAGTGGCCTGGCCCAACGCGATCAGCCCGGACGACGATTCGGCCAACGTCGAGGCGCTGAGGCTCACGGGGAGGATGCGCTGCACCTTCCCAGCGCTCTCACTCCCCAATGTCAGCTGATCGATCGTCTTGGTCGCGCCCGTACCGGCGAGGACCCACATGAAGCCGCTGGGCTGCGGCTCACCGCCGGCCTGGAGCCCGGCCGGGGCGGTGATGATCTTGTCCGCCTTCTTGGCCACCACTGGGGATCCGGCGGTCGACGAGCCGCCGCTACACGCAACGAGCAGCAGGCTCGATGCTGCGATCCCGGTCACGACCATGCCGGTCGGGCC
This sequence comes from uncultured Acidimicrobiaceae bacterium, assembly GCA_963803065.1. Classification (GTDB taxonomy): domain Bacteria; phylum Actinomycetota; class Acidimicrobiia; order Acidimicrobiales; family RAAP-2; genus DASXMT01. The sequence continues at coordinate 233,006 of CAWDKW010000015.1, read as the reverse complement.
GAGTCGGCGGCGCCCGACTCGACGAGGTAGCGGCCCGATCCCGTACCGCTCGCGTTGTGAAGACATCATTCCCCTGGATCTGTCAGCCAAGAGCTCAGTGGTTCTGACCCACAGGCGCCGGCCCGCCACGGGCCCGTGGGCCTCTGTTCGGCTGCCAGCACGGGCTACGCAGTGCGACGTCGCCTGCGAATACGAATGAGGAGCAACGAGCCCCCGAGGACGAGGACGGCTGCGACCGATCCCTCGAGCCCGAACGGCTTGCCCGTCACCGGGACGGTGCCCCCGGTCACGGGTCTGGCCGAGACATTCGATGCCGTGCTTGTGTGGGTGGAAGCCACCTCGATTGCGGGGTCGCTGGTGATGGAGAAGTTCAGTGCACCATTGGTGAACGTCGACGGCTCGACAGCGAACACGTTGCTCGTCAGTGCGGCGAAGTAGATCGACTCCCCGGTCACGATGTTGGGACCGGTCACCGAGCCCGAGACCGGGGAGAAGGTACCCGTCACCTTGGCCCCCTGGTAGACGAAGCTCACGCCGAAGGAGAGGACGACGGTGGTCCCTGGCCCCAGAGGCTGAACCTGCAGCGTCCTGTCGGTGATCACGATCTGGTCAGGAGTCGTGAACGTGTTGGCCGGGACAGTGATGGTGACCGTGTCTTCGCCGATCCTGGCCGTGCAGACGGTCACCTGGGTAGGCACCACGGTGCAGGTGGTCAGGATGGTCCCGCTGCCCGTCCCGCCGGTCCCGCCCACCGTCCCGCCGCCGCCGTAGGGCGTTCCCGCTGCATAGGCAGGCACCGCACACCCCACCGCGAGCAACGCCCCGGCCATCACCGACACCACGGTCCGGCGTACCCAGGACGCGCCCGGCCTTTCGCTACCGACTGGCCTATCCACTGTGGTCATTGATGCCCCGCTTCAAGTCTCGTCAAACCAAAGTTCTCGTCAGAACAAGCCGGAGTACTGAGATAGATCGAGCTAACCAGCCCTGGACCACGACGCCACCGAGGGTAGCTTACCGACGACCACGCTTCCGTTGTCAATACACCTGGTGCTACGCCTGGAGGAGGGGTCGAATCGGTCCAGAACCCTTTGTCGCTCATATAACGTGGGTACCTGCCCCACCGGGCGAACGCGCCTATTTCGTGTCAACTCTGCGTCATCGATTTAACGTGGTTGCCGCTCTAGCGTGGCTTCCTATATAGCTTGTGTCGACGCATGATCTGGTGTCGATTGAGCGTGTCCGATTCGACGTGGCTAACTATGGTGACATCGTGAGCGCAGTCGCACCCCCGCTGGTCATGACCCCGGTGCAGCGGGCAGCGCTCGAGGCGATGGTGTCCTCGATGACCCTTGACCATCGAACGGGCGTGCAAGCGCTGGCGCTCCTGATGGCAGCCGACGGCGTGGGTACGAACGAGGTGGCCAGACGGTGCCGCATTTCGAGTGAATCGGTGCGGGTGTGGCGGCGCCGGTTCGAGGACGAGGGCGTCGAGGGTGTCGGGCGCATCGCGGCCGGGAGAGGTCGGAAGCCCTGGCTTCGGCCCGGAACCGTCGCCGCCGTTCTCCACGACACCCTGTACGAGGCTCCCGACGACGGTGCAGCCCGCTGGACAACGCGCCTCATGGCCAGCCGGTTCGGAATCGGAAAGGACACGGTGGCACGGATCTGGCGGGAACACGACCTGAAGCCGTGGGAGTCCGACGCTTCCGGCCGGGCCCTTCCCACCGCGTGACATCGGTTGGTGCCAGTGGTACATCAGGGACGCCAGTGCTGGTGTCGGGCTGTTGGCCACGGTATTCTTCCTCTCCCAGAAAGCGGCCGATGGCAATCGGCGCAACGCGTGGTCGTCACCTGCGAGGGGGCCGACGCACGCGAGGGGGAATGGGACCGCCGATGGGCTGGTATATCCAGCGACTCGGAACTACCTGACGAATTGGAGCTCGCGCATGGTGCAACGCAGGGCACGAAGCCGGATGCGCCGGCTGTCCTTGGCCGTGATTCTTCTCGCTCTGTTGGCCTTGCCCACGCTGGCAGATAGTGCCGAAGGCGCCACCGCTCCCGTCCCCCCCCGACCTCTACTCCCGATGCACCTGGGATCGTCATGGCGACGCGCCATCGATCTACCAGATCCGTTCGTGCTCGATACCAAGGGCAAGTACTACATGTATACATCGACCACGTTTGGCTCGAACCTCAAGATCCCGTTGATCATCGGATCGCCGGGCCACTGGTCCAAGCCCAGGGAAGCCCTTGGGTCGATGCCGTCGTGGGCGGCACCCGCCAGCCAAAATGGACTGGAGTGGGCCCCGTCAATTCACAGGTTCGGGCAGGATCTATGTGATGTACTACTCCCCGACTGTGCTTGGCGCCCGTCCGGTACAACACTGCATTGCCGTGGCTACCTCCAATTCCGCAGTGGGCCCGTTCACCTCCAAGCCCGACCCCTTGGTCTGCGACCGGACTATGGGTGGGGATATCGACGCCGAGGTATTCGTCGACCCAGCGGGCACCAATGGACGATCGCATCCGAACTACCTGATCTGGAAGTCCGACAACAATTCCACTCCCGGAGCCGGCGTACCCGGGGTCTGGGCGCAGCCCCTCTCGAACAATGGATTGACGCTCAACGGCGCCCCGGTGCGCATCTACCAGGCAGACCAACCATGGCAGCACTCCCTGATCGAGGCACCGCAGATGGTGCTCTCTCCGTCTGGAACCGTTTTCCTCTTCTACTCCGCGAGCGGATTCGCCGCTCCTGACTATGCCATGGGGGCCGCCCAGTGCGCCGGTCCCGTCGGGCCATGCAGGGACGTTTCGCCGAGCCCGCTGGTCGCCTCCAACTTGCAAGGGCCCGGTCCTGGAGAGGAAACCGCCTTCACCGCTGGCGACGGCAGCCTGTGGTTGGTCTACAACCCATGGTACAGCGTCGCTCCCTTTTATCCCATATTGAGACCAGCCGAAGCTATTCGCATTGCTTGGAACGGCAGTGGCCCCTATGTCGCCGAAGCAGGGACATTTCCCCCGCCTCGGTAAACGGGGCCGCTGCCTGCCTGAGGAGAGGGCCGCTGAAAGGCCGCATGCCCTCGCCATCCAGTTGTAATAGGAGGTTGGCCCCGCAAGCCCGCCGGGGACGACCAGAAGCGTGCTACGACCCTAGTGACCGTAGGGTAAGCGGAACACCCCAGCGCCGCCGTGCCACACTTGACTCGCCAATGCGATCGAATGGCTCGGTCGCGTTCGAGAGGAGTCGTCGGTGTTGGCCTTCACGTTCCCCGGGCAGGGGTCGCAGCGGTCAGGCATGGGGCGTGCCTGGGTCGACCACCCCTCGTGGGAGGTGACCGCCGAAGCGTCCGAGACGGCGGAGCGTGATCTGACCGCCCTTCTGCTGGACGCACCGATGGACGAGCTGACCCAAACAGGCAATGCCCAACTGGCCACGTTCGTCATGAGCCTGGTCGTGCTCGACGCCGTTGAGCGCCTCGGCCTCTCCCCTGCCGCCTGTGCCGGCCACAGCTTGGGCGAGTACACGGCGCTGGTGGCGTCCGGGTCCTTGTCCTTTGCCGATGGGACCCGGCTGGTCATGGAGCGGGGCGACGCCATGCAGTTCGCAGCCGATGAACAACCCGGGACCATGGCCGCCATGCTCGGGATCTCCGACGACGATGCCGAGGCCGCGTGCCAGCGAGCCGAGGACGACGTGTGGGTGGCCAACTACAACGCCCCCGGGCAGGTCGTCATCGCCGGGACCGCCCAAGGTGTCTCGGCCGCATCGGAGCGGGCCAAGGAGCTCGGGGCCCGGAAGATCCTGCCCATCCCGGTCTCGGGTGCATTCCACACCGCTCTCATGCTCCCGGCCCGGTCCCAGCTGCGCAAAGCCCTCGGCAACGTCGAATTCCACTCGCCGGAGGTCCCAGTGGTGGCCAACGTGGATGCCCGGGTACACACCGATCCCGCCGAGTGGCCCGGCCTCCTCTCGGCCCAGTTGTGCAGCCCGATCCGGTGGCGCCAGACGCTCGAGACCCTGGCCGGGCGGGGTGCGTCTGCTGTCATCGAGCTCGGCCCCGGAGGTGTGCTCACCGGGTTGATCCGGCGCACGGTCCCTGACCTGCGCGCCGTGACCGTCACCGTTCCCGAGGATCTCGACAAGCTCATGGACGCCGTGGCCGGCCACGAGGTGTGGAACGCGCGGTCGCCCGCCCACCAGGGTGAGCACCTCTACACCTCCGAGCGTGTGATCGTCAGCCCGGCTGCCGGCGTGTTCGAACCCGACGCCGCACTCGCCGCCCTCGAGACCACCGCCTTGGCCGCGGCGACCGCCGCCCCGGGAAGCGGAGAGGGCGCCGAGCCGGGCTCCCTCCTGTCCGTGGGAGACAGGGTCGGGACGGTGGCAGGGACCACGGACGTCAGGACACCCTTCGAAGGGATCCTGGTGCGGTGGTTGGCCGTACGGGGCGAACGGGTGGTCGAGGGGCAACCGGTGGTCTGGATCCGCGTATCAGGAGGGAATACATGAGCGTTGGGGCGGCAATCACCGGCTGGGGCGGGGCACTCCCGGCCACCGTCGTGACCAACGACGACTTCGCCGGCCGGCTCGATACCACGGCGGAGTGGATCAGCGACAGGACCGGTATCGAGGAACGACGGATCGGCAGCACCACCGGGGCGCTGTCCATCGAAGCGGGGCAGGCCGCGCTCGAGTGCTCCGGAGCCGACCCGAGCACGATCGACCTCCTCGTCCTGTGCACCACCACTCCCGATCAGACCATGCCGGCGAACGCCGTCGCCGTGCACCACGCGCTGGGCCTCTCCGGCGGCGCCTACGACCTGAATGCGGCCTGCGCCGGCTTCGTCTATGGGCTTTTCGCCGGGTACGGCGCTCTGGCCACCGGGGCGATGTCGCGGGTTCTGGTCATCGGAAGCGACACCCTGACCACGATCATCGACCCGTCCGACCGCTCGACTGCCGTCTTGTTCGGGGACGGAGCGGGCGCCGTGGTCTTGGAGTCGCTTCTCGGTGAGGATCACTTCTTGTCCTGGGACCTGGGCGTGGACGGCTCGGCTCGCTCGATCCTGCAGGCCGATCGGGGGGCCTATCTGACCATGGAGGGCAGAGAGGTGTTCCGCCGGGCGGTGCGCCTGACCGTGGAATCGGCGGCGATCGCACTCGAGCGGGCCAAGTGCACGGCGGACGACATCGCCATGTTCATTCCCCACCAGGCCAACCTCCGGATCATCGAGGCAGCCGCCCAACGGATCGGGATCTCCTCCGACCGCACGGCGGTGACGGTGGCGCGCACCGGCAACACATCGGCCGCGTCCGTACCGCTGGCGTTGACCGAGATTGCGGAAGCCGGCCGGCTCCAGCCCGATGACCTCGTCCTGCTCTCGGGGTTCGGCGCCGGTATGTCCTGGGGCAGCACGGTGATCCGTTGGGGCTCGTGACCGGGCTTGGGCCCCTTGACCGCAATGGTGGGCAGATGGCCGGGACGGTGTGCTCGTGACCGGGATGGTCGGCTCGTGATGGATGGCCGTCTCTTCCAGGAGTCACCGTGACGCCGGCCGAGTCAACCGCTGCGGCATCCGACGGCCGGGTGGTCTTGATCACCGGTGGATCCCGGGGCATCGGCCTGGCTTGTGCGCGCTGGTTCCTCGATCGAGGCGACCGGGTGGCGGTGACCTCCCGCGGCGGTGTCGTCGAAGGTGCATTGGAAGGCGTCGTCGAAGGTGCATTGGAAGGCGTCGCAGGCGAAGGCGCATTGGACGGCGGCGCCGGCGATGGATCGGGCCGCTTCCTCTCGCTCACCTGTGATGTGACCGACGGGGCACAGGTCGACGCTGCCTTCTCGGCGGTCGAGGAAGCCTGGGGCCCGGTCGAGGTCCTGGTGGCCAACGCCGGGATCACCCGTGACACCCTGATCCTGCGGATGAACGACGAGACGTGGGGCGACGTGATCGACACCAACCTCACCGGGGCCTTTCGGGTCTGCAAGCGGGCCATCTCCAAGATGCTCCGGCTCCACCGGGGTCGGGTCATCCTCGTGTCGTCGGTCAGCGCCTTCATCGGCTCACCGGGACAGGTCAATTACGGAGCATCCAAAGCGGGGTTGGTCGGCATGGCCCGCGCTCTGGCCCGCGAGGTCGCTACCAGGGACATCACGGTAAATGTGGTCGCGCCGGGCCTGACCGACACCGACATGCTCACCGCCCTCGGGGATGATCGAACGGCCCAGCTCAAGGCGCTGGTCCCCCTGGGACGCACGGCCAAGCCCGAGGAGATCGCTGAGGCCATCGGGTTCCTGGCTTCGGGTGGGGCAGCGTACATTACGGGCGCCCTGCTGCCGGTCGACGGCGGGCTGGCCATGGGGCTGTAAAATCTCAGGTTCTGCGGCGCGCCACACCGGGAATGGAGCCAGTTGCGCCTCTTTGACGTCCGATCCTCGACACCCGATCGGACAGCTAGTGATCGGCCAAGATCTCAATATCCACAACCATCAAAAGGAGTGCCACGGTGAGCAACGAGGACGCATTCGAGAAGTTCCGGGAGTGTGCCGTCGAGGTACTGCAGGTACCCGCCGACAAGGTGACCAAAGAAGCCCGGTTCGCCGAGGACCTCGATGCGGACAGCCTTGACCTCGTCGAACTGGTGATGGCCCTCGAGGAGTCGTTCGACGTCACCGTCGAGGAGACCGAGCTCGAGGGGATCGAGACCATCGGGCAGGCCTTCGACTTGATCTCCGCCAAGCTCTGATGCTGCTGGGAACCGGTCCCTCCGGACCCATCGCCGGCCGCCGGGTGGCGATCACCGGCATCGGCGCGGTGTCGTGCTGTGGTGTGGGCGCTGAGGCCCTGTGGACCGGGCTGAACAGCGCTCCCCCGGCCGGCGAACGGCGGGTCCCGGATTTTGACGCCACCGCCTGGTTCAACCCGAAAGAGGTTCGGCAGGTCGACCGGTTCGCCCAATTCTCGGTGGCGGCGGCCGAGATGGCGCTCGAGGACGCCGGCGAGCTGGGCGCCGACCCTGCCCGTTCCGGCGTGGTGATGGGGACCGGTGTCGGCGGTTTCGAGACCCTGCAGGCGCAGACCCTGGTCTTCGGCGAAAAAGGGGCCCGACGCGTCTCCCCCCGCCTGGTCCCCATGATGATGTCCAATGCGGGCGCCGCCCGGGTGTCGATCCGAGCGGGGTGGACGGGGCCGTCGGAGACCATCACCACCGCCTGTGCGGCCGGGACCCACAGCATCGGCTATGCGGCCCGGCTGGTGGCCTCGGGACGATGCGACGTGGCCATCGGCGGGGGTGCCGAGGCTGCGATGACCGAAGTGGGGATCGCCGCCTTCGCCAACATGACGGCCCTGTCGACGTCGGGCAACTCCCGGCCCTTCGATATCCGGCGGGACGGGTTCGTGATGACCGAGGGTGCCGGCGCCCTGGTGCTCGAGCATTGGGATCACGCTGTCGCCCGCGGCGCACACATCTACGGCGAGCTGACCGGGGCGGCCAGCACCTCCGATGCCCACGACATCGTGGCCCCGATCCCGAGCGGCGCCGGCGCTGCCGCCTGTATGGAGCTGGCCATCGAGGACGCCCAGCTGGCGCCGGCCGACATCGGCCATATCAACGCCCACGGCACGTCGACACCGTTGAACGACAAGGCCGAAGCCGACGCCATCGTCAAGGTGTTCAGCGGGTCGGCGCCGCCGGTGACCTCGACCAAGGGCATCACCGGGCACGGGCTCGGCGCTGCAGGGGCCATCGAGGCCGTCGCGGTCGTGTTGACCATCGACAAGGGCCTGATCCCTCCGACTGCCGGCTACGAGCAGCCTGATCCCGATATCCACATCGAGGTCGTCTCCGGGGAGGCCCGCCCGTGGGAGCCGAGGCCGGTGCTCTCCAACTCCTTCGGCTTCGGTGGCCACAATGGCTGCCTGGTCATCGCGCCTGCATAGCCGGGTGACCGCGCCGCCGATGGGCGTATGACCACGAAGCCGCACGTCAACGACCTGGACGTCGGCGCATTCTCGGAGGTCGGACCCTGGCTGGTCGACCCTGATCGCATGGCCTGGCGGACGGGCATCGACACGCTTCGCTCCCAGGTCGCATCCGAGGCACCCAGGCTGGTCAGGCGGCGGCGGTTCCCTCCAGGCAGGCGGGCCCTGCGGGTGGGCGCGCACCTCGGATGGGCGCTCGGCATGTGGGCCCTCCGGGAGCGCGGGACGGACCGATCCCGGACGGGCTTGTCCCGGCGTCTCCGCCCCGCCTTCGAGACGCTCGGGCCCACCTACATCAAGCTCGGCCAGATCCTCTCCTCCGGCGAGGGCGTGTTCCCCGAAGAGCTGGTGGCCGAGTTCCGCCTGCTCCGGGACCGGGTGCCCCCCGAACCGTTCTCCCACGTCCGGCGCACGATCGAGGAGGACCTGGGAAGGCCGTTGGCCGAGGTGTTCACCTCCTTCGACAGCACCCCGATCGCCTCGGCGTCCATCGCCCAGGTCCACTCGGCAACGCTCAGGACCGGCGAGCGGGTGGTGGTCAAGGTCCAGCGCCGACGGGTGGGGGCGCTGGTCCGCCAGGACATCGCCGCCATGTCGTGGATCGCGCCGATGCTCATCGGCCGCATTCCCGTCGCCGCGCTGACCAATCCGCCTGCTCTGGTCGACCTGTTCGCCGAGACCATCGTCGAGGAGCTCGACTTCCGGCTCGAAGCCCAGAACATGCTCGACATCGCCCACATCCTGGCCGACACCGACCAGCGCTCCATCGTCGTGCCCCGACCCCACCCCACCCTGGTCACCAAGCGGGTGCTCGTCATGCAGCGCCTCGACGGCTTTGCCTGGGGGGACGCAGCCGGCATGCGGGCCGCCGGCATTGACACGGCCGCCGTGCTCCGGGCCGGCCTGATCGCCTTCCTCGAGGGTGTGCTCCTCTACGGCGTCTTCCACGGCGATCTGCACGGCGGCAACCTCCTCGTCCAGCGCGACGGCACCGTCGCGTTGCTCGACTTCGGCATCACCGGCCGCCTCGGCCAGGCCAAACGGCTGGCCTTCCTGCGGCTGCAAGTGGGGGCCACCACCAACAACGTGACCGCCCAGGTCGAGGCACTCCGGGACCTGGGGGCGCTGCCCGCCGACGTGGACGTCGATGCCGTCATCGCCGACCTCGGCCTCGACCGGCCGCCGCTCGACCCGACGAGCATGACCGCGGACGAGATGGCCGCTCAGCTCCGGGACGTGACCAGGGCGCTCCTGGGATATGGGGCCAAGTTGCCCAAGGAGCTCATGCTCTTCGTCAAGAACCTTCTCTTCTTGAACGGCTCGATGGCCATCATGGCGCCTGACGTTGACATTCTCGGCGAGGTCCTGGCCATCGTGACGTACTTCTCCGAGACCCACGGTGAGCGGATCGCCCGAGAGATGGGGGTCCGCCTCTCGGACATCCCCGTCGATCTCGATGGCTATCGAGCGGCCATCGGGTACTCCGACGCGACCGACCGGATCACCTTTCGAGAGCTGCAGGAGCGTCGCGACCTCATCCGTCGACGCATGCACGCCCGCCACGCGGGTCACAGCCCGGTCCGTTCGGCGATCGGCTCGCAGCTCCGTCGTCGGCGCGCTCGCCGCCGCGGCTGATCCGCAGTTCTCGGCCTAGTCCCAGCCGTTTCAGGGGCACCCGAGCGCCCGTTCGGGGGTGCCCCCCGAGCCGCCTCAGGGGTGTCCCTCCCGGCGTTCCGTTCAGCCGGCGTCGATCGCCTGCCGGAGGGCCCCCACGAAGTCGGCTGCCCCCTCGGGGCCCTGGCCTTCGAGCAGCCGCCGCACCAGCGCGGAACCGACGATCACGCCGTCGGCCACTTCGCAAACCGTCCTCGCCTGGTCCGGCGTCGACACCCCGATGCCGATGCACGCCGGCATGTCGGTCGCCGCTCTGATCCGGCCGGCCACCTCCCGGGCAGACGTGGCCAGCTCGGCCTGCTCGCCGGTCACGCCCATGCGGCCGACCCCGTAGACGAACCCCCGGGAACGACTGGCGAGGGCCGAGATCCGCTCCACCGGCGTGGACGGCGCCACCAGGAGGACGGTCTCCACCCCGGCCTCGTCGGCGGCATCGGCCCACGGGTCGAGCTCCTCCAACGGCAGGTCCGGCACGATGGCCCCGCTCACCCCCGACGCGACCAGGGAGTTGGCCAGGCGGCGGTGGCCGGCCCGATAGACGAGGTTGTAGTAGGTCATGACCACCAGCGGGATGCCGATCTCCTGACGGCTCAGGTCGGCCAGGATCCCATCGGGCGTCGTCCCCCGCCCCAAGGCGCGCAGTGATGCCTCTTGGACCGTGGGTCCGTCGATCATAGGATCGGAGAAGGGGATGCCCACCTCGATGGCATCGGCGCCCGCGCCGGCCAGGGCCTCGACGGTGAGCAGCCAGGACTCGTCCATCCCCCCGGTGACGTACGGGATGAGCAGCTTGTGACCGGCCGTGCGGCGATCCCTCAGGACCGTCTCCAGCCGGCCCGGGGAGTGGGTCGCCTCAACCACTGCCATCGGCGCCTCCCGCCTTCAGGATCTCCCGGACCTGGGCGACGTCCTTGTCGCCCCGGCCCGACAGGGTGATGAGCACCGTGGAGCCCGTGGGGATCTCGTTCCCCGTCGCCCGGCGGACCCAGGCCAGGGCGTGGGCCGATTCGAGCGCCGGGATGATCCCCTCGGTTCGGGCCAGCAACCGGAATGCCTCGACGACCTCGGCGTCGTCGGCGGTGGTGTACGTCGCCCTGCCGATGGCAGCCAGATGGGCGTGTTCGGGCCCGATCCCCGGGTAGTCGAGCCCGGCCGAGATGGACTCAGCCTCGAGGATCTGACCGGCCTCGTCCTGCATGAGGTTCGAACGCATCCCGTGCAGGATGCCGGGAATGCCCTTGCCCATGGCCGCGCCGCCGGCGGCCTCGACGGCGACCAGCGCAGCCGGGGTGTCGACGAAGCCGGCGAAGGTGCCCGCGGCATTCGACCCGCCCCCCGCACACGCCACGACCACGTCGGGCAGCGACCCGTCGAGGATCGTCCGGCACTGCTCCCGTGCCTCGTCGCCCACGACGCGCTGGAGCTCGCGCACCATCCAGGGATAGGGATGGGGGCCCATGACCGATCCCAGGCAGTAGTGGGTGGTGTCCACCGACGCGACCCAGTCCCGCAAGGCCTCGTTCACGGCGTCCTTCAGTGTGCGGCTCCCGCTGTACACGGGCCGGACCTCGGCGCCCAACAGCTCCATCCGGAAGACGTTCAGCTCCTGTCGTTCCGTGTCCACCTCACCCATGTAGACAACGCACTCCATGCCAAAGAGGGCGGCGGCGGTGGCTGTGGCCACCCCGTGCTGGCCGGCGCCGGTCTCGGCGATCAGGCGGGGCTTGCCCATGCGCCGGGCCAGCAGGGCCTGGCCGATCACGTTGTTCAACTTGTGCGAACCCGTATGGGCCAGGTCCTCACGCTTGAGGAGTACCCGAACCCCCAAGGCCTGCGACAGACCGGCGCACTCGGTGACCGGCGTCGGTCGACCGCCGTAGTCCGACAGGATGTCGGCGAGCTCCCGATGGAAGGCTGGGTCGGACCAGGCCGACCGAAAGGCGACCTCGAGCTGCTGGCAGGCCGGCACCAACGACTCGGGCACGAACTGCCCGCCGAAGTCGCCGAAACGGCCCGTAGGGCCGGGGTCCCCCATCAAGGATCGGGCGCCGTCCCCCGTGCCGGGTGAGCCGCTGCCGGGCGAGCCGCTGCCGGGCGAGCCGCTGCCGGGCGAGCCGCTGCCGGGCGAGCCGCTGCCGCCCGCGTCCGCCCCTGTGGTCGTCGTCTCGGTCGTCAATCGTGCTGCCAGTCGAAGAGGTCCTCGGCGTTGCCGCCGGCACCCCGCTGCACTGCGGTGTAGGAGACGTCCTCACCCGGGCCTCCGGCCGATCGCACCACCGAGTTCTCGGCCATCCGCACAGCGGCGATGAACGACCGCAGCTTCCCGGGGTCCTTCACGCCAGGCGACGCCTCGACCCCCGAGGAGACGTCGACACCCCAGGGGCGAAGGTGGGCGATGGCCGCCCCCACGTTCTCCGAGCGGAGGCCACCGGACACGATCAGGCGAGCGGGGTCGATCACGCCCTCGGCCAGTCGCCAGTCGAATACCTCCCCCGAACCGGGGCTGGCCCCATCGACCAGCAGCAGGTCGGCGCCGTAGTCGTCGAAGCGCTCGATGGACGGGTGGCCGGCGGGAAATGCCTTGATGACGCGGCTGGTTCGCTCACCTATCCACCGGGTGTCCTCGACGGACTCCAGCCCGTGGAGCTGGACGGCATGCAGCCCGATCTGGTTGGCGATCTCGATGACCCGCTTCGGCGACTCATTTCGGAACACCCCGACCGTGACCGTCTCGTACGGCAGGCGCTTGGTGATATCAGCTACAGCGATAGGCGTCATCTGGCGGGGCGATGGAGCGAACACGAACCCCACGGCGGCCGCTCCCATGCCCACGGCCAGCAGCGCGTCGGCTTCGGTGGTGATCCCGCAGATCTTCACGAACACGCCGTCGACGACGTCCAGCCGCTCGATGAGGGTCATTGCGACCTCGTCATCGAAGGGCCACCGACAGGGCGGCCGGCACGGGCACCTGCTCCCGGTCCCCCTGCGGCAACGGCAGTTTGCGCCGGCACGGACGCGGTCGGCGCGTGCGCCGACCAGCGCTTGCACCGAGGCCCGGCGGTCACCGGCCCGAACGAGCGTCTCCCCCACCAGGACGGCGTGGTACCCGGCATCAGCCAGGCGGGCCGCATCGTCGGCGCCACGGATCCCCGACTCGGCTACGGCCACGATCCCCGCCGGGAATGCCTTGGCCAACTCGAGGGCCAGGTCGTGGTCCACCTCGAAGGTCCGCAGGTTGCGCTGGTTCACGCCGATCAGGGAGGCGCCCGCCTCCAAAGCACGGTCCAGCTCTGCGGCATCGTGCACCTCGACGAGGGCGGTCAGGCCGAGGCTCCCGGCGAGGGACAGGAAGGAGTCGAGCTCGGCATGGCCAAGGGCGGCCACGATCAACAGGACCGCGTCGGCACCCATGATCCTGGCGTCGCACACATCTGCCTCGCTCACGGTGAAGTCCTTCCGGAGCACGGGTAGCGAGCACGCGGCACGGGCGGCGGCCAGGTCAGCGGGACTGCCACCGAAGAACGCCTCGTCGGTGAGCACCGAGAGGCACGCCGCGCCACCCGACTCGTACTCCACGGCCACAGTGGAGGGGTCCAGGTCGAGGTCAAGGGGGCCCTTGGAGGGCGAGCGGCGCTTGATCTCAGAGATCACCGCGATCGACCCGTCGGCCGCCGCTGCAGTGAGCGCGGGGGCGAACGGCCGCACGGCCGGGCCCTCTTCGGCCTGGGCCGACAACGAACCGATGTCACGCTGGTCGGCGGCCACACGAGCACGATGAGCAACAAGGATGTCATCGAGATAGGCAGGCATGACCGCTCCAGACTACCGGGGCCGGTGCCGCTCCCTGGTGGAGGGGGCAATCGACAGGGTACGACGCTCGGCGCAGGCGGCTCCTTCGGGTGCTCCTCGGGTGCTCCTCGGGTTGCTCAGGGGGTGCTCGTCCCGAGTTCCCCAGGGCCTCCTCTTCCGCCCGTAGTCGCTCCCCTTCCGAGCCTTGCTCTCCCTTCGGCCCCGTCGGCGCCGCCATCCAGGACCCAAGAGATGGCAGGCTGCACGGGTGGCAACCGATGGGGACTCGATCGTGGTGATCGAAGACGACCACCACATCTCGGACCTCGTGGCCATGTACCTCCGTCAAGCCGGGTTCCGAGTCCTCCAGGCCGACGACGGTGAAGCGGGACTGGGGCTTGTGGATCGAGAACACCCCAAGCTGGTGGTGGTCGATATCGGTCTCCCCGGCGCGATGAGCGGATTCGACGTCTGCCGGCTGCTCCGGAAGGACAGCGACACGCCAGTCGTCATGCTTACTGCCCGAGATGACGAACTGGACCGGATCCTGGGTCTCGAGCTCGGTGCGGACGACTACATCACCAAACCGTTCTCGCCCCGCGAGCTGGTGGCGCGGGTGCGCGCCATCCTGCGACGGACGGCGGGGCCGACCGACCGAGAGCCACCGAACCGCATCGAGGTCGGGTCGGTGGTCATCGACGTTGGACGTCGAGAAGTTCGACGAAGGACCGCCGGCACGGCGGGCAGGTCGGATGCCGGCGGGTCCGACTCGGCAGGCGGGTCCGAGCTGGCGATCCCACTCACGGCCCGTGAATTCGACCTGTTGGTCTACCTGGCTACCAACCTGGGGCTGGCCTTGTCCCGCCGCCAGCTGCTGAACGGCGTCTGGGGCGAGGGCTGGTACGGCGACGAGCGCACCGTCGACGTCCACATCCGTCAGCTCCGAAAGAAGATCGGAGACGATCTCGGCCTCGCCACCGTCTGGGGCGTGGGCTATCGCCTGGGCTGAGCATGCCGACTCCTTCGACCGCCCCGACTGGGCCCGTTGATTCCCGCCCGAGGCAGCCGTGAGGACCCGACTCACCGTCGCCATCGTGTGCGTGGTGGCAGCGACGCTGGTCCTCACCAGCGCGGGCAGCTACGTCCTCGTGCACCGGGCCGCCACTTCGACGGCGAAACAGGAATTGGTCAGCCAGGCCCAAGCCGTCTCTCGCACCCTCACGGGCGGGGCACCGCTGACCGGTGTCGGGCTCAGACGAGAGCTCAAGGTGATCAAGGATGCCGGCGACTTCAACGGAATTCGCCTCGTGCGTCTCCATCCCGACGGGACCATCGTGGGCACGCTGCCGGAGGGGATCACTGTCACCCAGCTGGACACGGCATCGCTCCTCGCCGGCCAGCAGGTGACCGGCAAGTCCGGCAACCTCATCTACTCCGCCATCCCCACCCCGATCAGGAGGGTCACTGGGTACACACCAGTGCTGATCATCACCAGAGTGGCCCAGAACCCGGCCAACGGTGTCCGGTACTTCCTCTTCGTTGCCGCCGCCGTCCTCGTCCTGGCCGCCATCGTGGCCTGGGCGCTGGCCCGGCGCTTCTCTCGCCCGCTGGTCGCCGCGGTCGGGGCAACCCGCCGGATCGCCGGCGGCGACCTGGAGGCCACGGTTCCCACCGCAAAACGGGACGACCCGGAATTCCGTCAGCTGGCCGAAGCCATCAACGCCATGGCCGTAGGCCTCAGCCGGGCCCGGGACCAGGAGCGGCAGTTTCTCCTGTCCGTGTCCCACGAGCTCCGCACCCCGCTGACGTCGATCAGGGGCTATGCCGACGCCGTGGCCGACGGCGCCACCGACGACGTACACGGAGCAATGACGGTGATCGGGTCCGAGGCGCGCCGGCTCGATCGGCTGGTCCAGGACCTGCTCGACCTGGCCAAGCTCGACGCCGACCGGTTCTCGCTCCGCCCCGAGCCCGTTGACTGCGCCGCCGTCATCGGCCAGGTGGTCGAGGGCTTCCATCCCCGCGCCGTCGCGGCCGGGCTGCAGCTCGACACAGCCTTGAGCGACCTCGAGGGCCCGTGGGTGTACGCCGACAAGGATCGCCTCCTCCAGATGATGGGCAACCTGGCTGAGAACGCGGCCCGGTTCGCCGCCACCCGTATCACGGTTGGAGCCGGGCTGCTCGATTCCTCGGTGGCACTGTGGGTGCAAGACGACGGGCCCGGCGTCGGCGCCGACGAGATCCCCCGTGTGTTCGAGCGGCATTTCTCGTCCGACCAGTCGTCGAACGGCCGCGACGGCACCGGCCTGGGCCTGGCCATCGTCTCCGAGTTGGCGGCAGCGATGCATGCCACCGTCGAGGTCCAGTCCCCCGTGGCCGCCGGACGCGGCACCCGGTTCGTCCTCCGGTTTGCCGCTACCGACAGGCCGTCAGCCGACGAGCGGCAGCGGCTTGGCCTCGGCGCCGATCTCGACTGAGCGACCGTCCTCGTCCCACCGCACCGAGACAGGCGAGGGTGGGGTGACCCGCCGCTGCAGCGTGGCCAGGGCGACAGTGGAGCCCGAGCCGGGCGACCAGGCCACCGAGGTGAGCCGGCCCACTTCGTGCTCACCGTCGGTGGTATGAACGGTGGCCCCGACCGGTGGAACCTGTTCGGGCCCCTCGAGCACGATCCCGCACAGCCGCCGCGCCACCTTGGTCCCGCGGGAATCGAGCCGCGCCACCAGCTCTTGGCCGGTGAAACACCCCTTGGTGAAGGAGACCGATCGCTCGACGAGGCCCGCTTCGGCGGGAATGGTGTTCTCGGTGACCTCCCGGCCCATGACGGGGATCCCGGCCTCGATGCGGGCCGCTTCCCATGCCTCGCTCCCACACCGGCGTACGGCCTCGGGGAAGGACGGCGCCGGACCGATCAGGTCGAAGCCCGAGAGCCCCGGCCAGGTGACTGGGAGACGCAGAACCTCCGGATCCGAGGCCGGAGGCACTGAACCCGACGCCGGGCCGCGAACGGCGAGGCACGTCCAGGACAGGGGCTCGACCTCCACTTTCACGCGGAGCCGGAACCGCTCGAGCCGGGACCGCGCCACCTCGCCGAACCCGGCGTCGGTGTCGATGAGGAACGCGTCGGGCCCGGTCCTGGTCACCCGGATGCAGGCATCCACCTTCCCCTGGGGGCTGAGCAAGAGGGCATCGGCCGTCTCCCCTTCCGACAGGGCGGCCACGTCCTGGCTGCACTGGCCCTGGAGGTACTCGACGGCATCGGGACCCGAGACGGCGAGCACGTCCCGGGAGAGAGTCACCACCCCCACACCGTGACGCAGTGCGTCGTAGTCGGCCAGCACGTTCTGGTCGGGCTCGGTCATCGGTCCTCCTGGTCTGCGCCGGCGGTGCCCCCCGCTCCGGCCGCTCGGGCGGTGCCCCCGCTTCGGCCGCTCGGGCGGTGCCCCCCGCTTCGGCCGCTCGGGCGGTGCCCCCCGCTCCGGCCGCTCGGGCCATGGCCACGGCCGCGAGCATCGCGGCGGCTTTGTGGGCACATTCCTCGTTCTCGGTTCTCGGGTCGCTGTCGGCCACGATCCCGGCTCCGGCCTGCACCGACGCCCGCCCCTCAGGGCTGACCGTCATGGTGCGGATGGCGATGGCCGTGTCCAGGTTGCCCGAGAAGTCGAGGTATCCGACCACGCCGCCGTAGACGCCGCGCTTCGTCGGCTCCAGGTCGTCGATGATCTGCATGGCCCGCACCTTGGGTGCTCCCGAGAGGGTTCCCGCCGGCAGCGTCGCCTTGAGCACGTCGATGGGCCCCTTGCCCGGCGCCAGCTGGCCCGAGACCTGGGACGTCATGTGCATGATGTGGCTGTAGCGCTCGACGATCATCATCTCGTCCATCTTCTCGGTGCCAAAGGAGACGACCCGCCCGACGTCGTTGCGGGCCAGATCGACCAGCATGACGTGCTCGGCGCGCTCCTTGGGGTCCTCGACAAGCTCACCGGCCAACCGGCTGTCCTCTTCGCCGGTACGGCCCCGCGGCCGGGAGCCGGCAATGGGACGGGAGACGACCGTGCCGTCCCGCAGGCGAACCATCGGCTCCGGAGACGCACCGACCACGGTGACCTCGGGGAACCGCAGGAAGTACAAGTACGGGCTGGGGTTCACCAACCGGAGGACCCGGTAGACGTCGAACGGGTCGGCTCCCAGATCGGGTAGGTCGAACCGCTGGGAGAGGACCACCTGGAAGATGTCACCGGCCGCAATGTGCTCCTTGGCCGCCTCGACGCCGTCCATGTACAGGCCGGCTGACATGGTGGGCTCGACGTCCTCGGGAATGCCGCCTCGCTCGGGCAGCGGACGGGCGACGTCGACGAGGGGACGGAAGCAGTCGGCGGTGAGCGTGTCGAGCTGCGCGCAGGCCGTTTCGAAGGCCGCATCCACCTGATCGGTGCCCCAGGACGGGTCAACGACCACGTTCTCGATGAGGACGACCCGTTGGCGCCAGTGGTCGAAGGCGGCCAGCTCGCCGATCACGGCCACGAGGGCGTCGGGCTGGCCGAGATCGTCCTCGGGGACGCACGGGAGGTGCTCCACCTCCCGCACGACGTCATAGCCCAGGTATCCGACCAGGCCGGCGTGCAGCGGCGGCAGGTCCGGCAGCTCCGGCGACTCGAACGCCTCGAGGATCGACTCGAGCGCAGACAGGATGCCGGCCTGGCCTGTCACACCGCCGGCGGTCGTGGCGTCGAGATCGAGCGAGCCGGTGGTGCTGACGGTGCGCCCCACGGCCCTGACGATGGCCAACGGGTTGCGGCCGATGAACGAGTACCGCCCCCAGCGCTCGCCTCCTTCCACCGATTCGAGCAGGAACCCGTGCCCGTCCCCCACGATCCGCAAGAAGGCGCCGACCGGGGTCAGCGTGTCCGCAACCAGTTCGCGCCATACAGGGACGATGCGATGCTTGGCCGCCAGGACGCGGAACTCATCGCGCCCAGGGCTACCCGTCGGCATGGCCGGGATGGTCGCTGGACGAGGGCGCGCCCGCCCCCGACGCACCGAAGGCACGGTAGAAGCAGGTGCGCTCGCCGGTGTGGCATGCGCCAGCGCCTTCCTGGTCGACCACGACCAGCAACGTGTCGCCGTCACAGTCGTAGCTGACCGTGCGCACCCATTGGCGGTCGCCGGACGTCTCGCCCTTGCACCAGTACTCCTGGCGGCTACGGCTCCAGAACCAGGTGCGGCCGGTCTCCAGCGTCTTGCGCAATGAGTCCTCGTTCATCCAGGCCAGCATCAAGACGGCCCGGTCGGTGGCATCCTGCACGATGGCCGGCACCAGGCCGTCGGCGTTGTAGGTCACCAGGGCCAGCTCATCGTCGCTGAACCCGATCGGCGTGGCTGTGAAGGCGGTGGTCACGTGTCGAACTCCTGTATGCGGTGCGGTCGGGATCTGGTGTGGTCGGGAACTTCGTGCGGTCGGGGAAGATTCGTTCGGGATCTGGGCGGTCGGGAATCTGGTGCGGTCGGATCAGAGGTAGAGGCCGGTGCCGCCGTCGATCCGGTCCGATGCCACCGCATGGATGTCCCGTTCCCGCAAGATCACGTACTCCTCGCCCTGCACCTCGACCTCGAACCGGTCCTCGGGGTTGAACAGCACCTTGTCCCTGACCTTCACCGTGCGGACGTGGGGCCCGACCGCCACCGCTTCGGCCCAGGCCAGACGCCGGGAGACCTGGGCCGTGGCCGGGATCAGGATGCCGGCCTTGGATCGACGCTCGCCATCGCCGTTGCTGACCTGGACCAGGACCCGGTCGGCCAGGACGGTGATGGGGACTTGGGGGTCGCCGGGCGAGCCATTTCGGCTGGTCGTCGGCGCTTCGGAGGAGGAGGATGCCACCCGTCCACGGTATCGCGTGTCTCGGTTTGGCCATACCGATGGGTGGCTCTTCGAATACGGCGGCCATTCGGCCGCGGTGCCATACCGACGCAGCGGTCTCGCCTACCGACGAGACGGCATACCGACCCGTCGGCCGTAGCCCTGGGTGGCCAGTCCGACACGGCGGCCTCGCCTGCCGCCGGAGCGGCGGGTCGCGGCTCAGGCAGGTCGGACCGCGACCCCGGCGGCGGCAAGGTGGTCCTTGGCCTGGCCGATGGTGAACTCGCGCCGGTGGAAGATCGATGCGGCGAGCACGGCGTCGGCTGCACCCTCGAGGGCTCCGGCAACCAGGTCATCGAGCTCGCCGACGCCACCCGATGCGATGACCGGCACCGGGCACCGCTCGGACACCGTTCGGGTCAGCTCCAGGTCGAAGCCATCCCGGGTGCCGTCCCGGTCCATGGAGGTGAGCAGGATCTCACCCGCCCCCAGGGCCGTGCACTGCTCGGCCCACTCGACTGCGTCGAGGAAGGTCTCGGTCCGCCCACCGTGGGTGTACACCTGCCAGCCCGGGACGGCGTTCGCGGCCCGGGCCCGGGCGTCGATCGCCACCACCACGCACTGGGCGCCGAATTCGCCGGCCAGCTCGGCCACCAGCTCCGGTCGATCCACTGCCGCCGTGTTCACCCCCACCTTGTCGGCCCCCGCCCGCAACAGTCGCCGAGCATCCTCGACCGTGCGGACACCGCCCCCCACCGTGAAGGGGATGAAGACCTGTTCCGCCGTCCGGGAGACGACGTCGATCATGGTCTCCCGCCCGTCCGACGAGGCGGTGATGTCCAAGAAGACCAGTTCGTCGGCACCCTCGGCGTCATAACGACCGGCCAGCTCGACCGGGTCGCCAGCGTCGATCAGGTCGACGAACTGCACCCCTTTCACCACCCGCCCAGCGTTGACGTCGAGACATGGGATCACACGGACGGTGCGCACGCGGCCATCGCCTCCTCTACGGTCATCCGACCGTCGACCAGCGCCTTGCCGGTGATGGCACCGGCCAGCCGCCGGGCGCAACCGTCGACGTCCACCGAGATCCGGGCCAGCGTGGCCAGGTCGGCCGCCGACCCCACCCCTCCCGATGCGATCACCGGCAGCCCGGTCGCGGCCAGCACGACCGCCAGACCGTCGAGATCCGGGCCGCCCAGTGTGCCGTCTCGCTCGATGGCGGTCACGATGACCGCGGCCAGCGCCACGTCCTCGAGGTCGTCGAGCACCTCGACCACGGTTCGGCCGCTTCCCTCCTCCCAGCCGCGGACGGCGATGTCGGCTCGACCGTCGGGCCCCAGCCGGTAGTCGAGGCCGACGGCCACCTGACCCGGGAACAGGGACGCCGAGCGCCGGACCAGGTCCGGGTCGTCCAGGATGGCGGTGCCCAGGATGACCCGGGCCACGCCGCCTCGGAGCAGTTCGGTCACGTCAGCCTCGCTACGGATGCCGCCGCCGGTCTCCACCGGGATGCCCACCGCCCTGGCGATGGCCAACACGACGGCCCGATTGGTCGGCTGGCCAGACCGAGCGGCATCGAGGTCGACCACGTGCAGCCACGGCGCGCCGGCGGCGGCGAACGACCGGGCCAGGTCGACCGGGTCCCCGTAGGCGGTCTGACGGTCGAAGTCGCCCTGGGTCAGCCGCACCGCACCGCCGTCCCGGATGTCGATGGCCGGGTAGAGGTCCATCACGAGTTGGGGGGAGAACCGTCGTGGCAGTCCGGGCAGGCGGCCACGAAATTGGCCAGGATGGCCAGTCCGGTCGCGCCGGACTTCTCCGGGTGGAACTGGGTGCCCCACACTGGTCCTCGCTCGGCGGAGGCGGTGACGGGGCCGCCGTAGTCGCAGGTCGACGTGGTCGCCTCGGTCACCTCGGGAGCGAAGGAGTGCACGAAGTACACCCAGGAACCGGGGTCGAGCCCCCGCAAGAGGCCCGATTCGACCTCGGTCCGGCGGGCGAGCTGGTTCCACTGCATCTGGGGGTGCTTGACCCCATCGGGGAGTGCTCGCACCCTGCCGGGCAGGATCCCCAGGCCGGGGTCACCGGGGTCCTCGTCGGACCCCTCGTAGAGCAACTGGAACCCGACACAGATACCGAGGAAGGGCAGCCCCCGGGCGATGGCGTCCCGGGCCACCTGGTCGAGGCCGGTGTCATGCAGGGCGCGGGCGCAGGGCCCGAAGGCACCGACCCCCGGCAGCACCATGCCCGTCGCCGACGCCGCCTCGTCCGGGTCGTCCACCAGGCGGGCGTCGGCGCCCAGGTGTTGGAGGGCTTTCTCGGCCGAGCGGAGGTTCCCGATCCCGTAGTCGAGGACGGCGATCACCGTACTGGCGGGTTCCCGGCCGCGGCCAGAAGGAACGCGGGGCACAAGCGAGTCACAGGGTCCCCTTGGTCGACGGGACACCGGAGCCGTCTTGGCGAACGGCGTCACGGAGCGCCCGGGCCACTCCCTTGAAGGAAGCCTCCACGATGTGGTGGGTGTTCTTGCCCGTCTTCAGGCGGACGTGGAGCGTCATGGCCGCCGAGGTGACGAAGGCGCGCCAGAACTCCTCGGCCAGCTGTGGGTCGAACCCGGGGTTGCCCAGAGGGGTGGCATCGGGCGGGAGATCCACGTCGTACAGGAGGAAGGGGCGCCCCGACAGGTCGAGGGCGATCTCGACCAACGCCTCGTCGAGGGGAAGGTTGATGGATGCGAACCGACGGATCCCGGCCTTGTCGCCCAGCGCGTCGCGCACGACCTCGCCCAGGGTGATGCCTACGTCCTCCACGGTGTGGTGGGCGTCCACGTCGAGGTCTCCGGCGGCCCGCACCGTGAGGTCGAACCCGCCGTGCTTGCCCAGCTGGCTGATCATGTGGTCGAAGAACGGGAGACCGGTGGAGACCTCGGTCGATCCGCTTCCGTCGATGTCCACGGTCACCTCGATCGAGGTCTCCTTGGTGGAGCGCTGGCGGCTGGCGACCCGAGGGCCCGATGTGGCGGTGGCAGTCATGTCCGGCTCTCCTCCACGCGATCCGCGGGACCGTCCAGGGCGGCGTGCAGTCCGGCCAGGAACCGATCGTTCTCCTCGGGGAGACCCACGGTGACCCGCAGGCACCCGCTGAGGCCCGGCCACTCCGAACAGTCTCGCACGAGGATGGATTGGTCGAGGAGGGACCGCCAGACCTGTCGGGCCGGGCGGTCCTTCGGCCGGAAGAGGATGAAGTTCGCATCCGACGGCCATGTCTCGAGCGCCATCCCGGCGAAGGCGGCGGCGATCCGGCCCCGCTCCTCGCGCAGCACGGCCACCCGGGCCCGCATGGCCTCGTCGAACTCCAGCGCCAGCCGTCCGGCCACCTGCTTGACCGAGTCCAGGTGGTAGGGCAGGGTGACCAGCTCGCAGGCGGCCACTACCGCCGGGGAGGCCACCAGGTACCCCAGACGGCCGGCCGCCATCGACCACGTCTTGGAGAAGGTCCGGACCACGGCCACACGATCTCTGCCCGGGCCTCCGGCGCGCACCAGCTCCAGGGCGGACGAGGCGGCGAACTGGCCGTAGGCCTCGTCCACCACCACCAGGCCCGGGGTCGACGCCACCACCTGGGCGACGGTCTCGGGGGGGTCGGCGCGTCCGGTGGGGTTGTTGGGCGAGCAGAGGAAGGTGATGACCGGCTGCGCTTCGGCCAGAACGCGCGCCACCTCGTCGGGATCGAGCTCGAAGTCGTCGGTGCGGCTCCCGGCGGCCACCTCGGTGCCGGTGATCATGGCGATGTGCCGGTGCAGCGTGTAGGTGGGCTCGAAGAGGGCGACGGTCCGACCCGGCCCCCCGTAGGCGAGCAGCAGGCACTGCAACACCTCGTTGGACCCGTTGGCACAGAACACCTGCTCGGGTCGGACGCCGTGCGACCGGGCCACCGCGGCCCGCAACTCGGTCGCCTGGCGGTCGGGGTACCGGTTGAACTCGATGCGGCCGAGCTCGTCCCGGAGCGCCTCGAGCCAGGCGTCGGGCGGAGGAAGGGGCGACTCGTTGGTGTTGAGCCGCACCTCCACGTCCACCTGCGCCGAGTGATAGCCGTCCAGGCTGACCAGGTCCGGCCGGAGGGGGACGGTGGCCGGGGCTGCCGGCTCAGCGTGCCGCGCCCGGACCGGTGCGGCCTGTGGGTCTAGGTCAGCCATCGGAGGCGCACCGATTCGGCATGGGCGGGAAGGCCCTCTGTCTCGGCCAGGGTGATGACGTACGGCCCGAGCTCGGTCAGCGCCTTCTCTTCGACGGAGACGGCGTGGATGTGTCTGCGGAAGTCGTCGACCCGGAGGGCGCTGGCGAAGCGGGCCGTCCGGTTGGTGGGCAGGACGTGGTTGGGCCCGGCCAGGTAATCGCCCACGCTGGCCGGCGAGGACGTGCCGAGGAAGACGGCGCCCGCCGCTCGCACCATCGGCAAGAGGCCGACGGCGTCGTCCACCAGGAGCTCGAGGTGCTCGGGAGCGACCACGTTGGAGACATCGAGCGCCTGCGCGGGTCCGTCGACCAGCACGACGTACCCGCCGTCTTCCAGGGTTGCCTCGAGGTCGGCCCGCCGGGGGGAGGAGGCCACCAGGCGATCGACCTCGGTCGTGACCCGATCGGCCACCGCCTCCGACCAGGTGACCAGCCACGCCAATCCGTCGGGGCCGTGCTCGGCCTGGACGACCAGGTCGATGGCGGCCAGCTCCGGCGGCGTGTCGGCGTCGGCGATGACCACCACCTCGGACGGCCCGGCGAAGGCCGATGCCACCCCGACCACGCCCGAGACTTGGCGCTTGGCCTCGGCCACATAGCGGTTCCCGGGCCCCACGATCACGTCGACCGGCGCGATCGACTCGGTTCCGAAGGCCATCGCCGCGATGGCCTGGGCGCCCCCGATCCGGTAGACCTCGTCGACCCCGGCGATGGACGCGGCGGCCAAGGTGGCGTCATCGACCGCTCCGTCCACACCCGGCGGCACGCACAAGATCACCTGTGCCACGCCCGCCACTCGAGCAGGGACGGCACACATGAGGACGGTGGAGGGGTATCGAGCCCGACCACCCGGGGCGTAGCAGCCGGCCCGTTCGACCGGTCGGATGAGGTGGCGCACGGTGATGCCGGCCGACTCGAAATCGTCGACCGGTGCGGCCTCGTGGGCGTGGTAGGCGAGGATCCTGTCGTGGGCCACCCGGAGCGCATCGGTGAGCTCGGACGGGACCCGGTTCAGCGCAGCTTGGACCTCGCCGGAGGGGACACGGAGATCCTCGACCGACACGCGGTCGAAGCGCTCGGTCAGTCGGCGGAGCGCCGAGTCACCGCCCGCCTTGACCTCGGCGATGATGCCGGCGACGGCGTCCGAGGACCGCTCCTGCTCGTCAGCGGGACGGGGCAGGGCCGATCGAAGGTCGCCGGTGCTGCCGCGAAGATCGATTCGGCGAAGGGACATGGCCCATCAATGGTACTCGGCCCGTCAACGTCCCTGGCCCGGGCGACGCCGCCCGGTGCCGGCGTTCGCGAGCGGCACTGCCGGGGTGACAAGATCGGTTCATGTCCGAGAGCAACGCAGAGCTGTCCTCCCTCGCCACCCAGCTCGACGAGTTGACCCGCCGGGTCACCCACAGCGCCGAGGCTGCGGCGGCCGCCCACGACGAGGAAGTGGCCTCGGAGCTGTTCGCCATCGAGCGGGCCCTCGGGGGCGCGTCCCGGCGGCTGTCGCGGCTCAGCATCTCCCAGGACCGAAAGGCCCGGCGCTGACGGCGGCCCGGGTCAGATGGCGTGCAGGATCAGCTGGTGATCCAGCTGGGTGGCGAGATCGGCCAGCCGGGGTGAGCGGCCGGTCACGGCGGCGTGGTTGAGCCGGGAAGCGCCTTCGACCACCGCCACCATGGCCAGGTTGTCAGTCCCGGTGGAGGCGGCCAGTGCCCCCAAGCGTTCCGCTCGATCGACGTCGAGTGACTCGACGTCCGTTCCGGTCAGCAGGTCCATGAGCGCGTCTCGCTCTTCGGCTGTCCTCATGGCCTCGGCCACGGCCAGAGCCGGCACAACGGGTACCAATCCCCGGACCAGCGCAGCTCGGTGCAACGCCCACAACAGACGATCGTTCTTGGCCGCCGCCCCCAGTGCGGCGGTGCCGTAGACGAGGCCGCTCCGAGGCGAACGAGCACGACCGTTGGCCGCCGCGCTCACCGCCGTTGCCTCTTCGCCGCCGCCCCAACCGGGCGGACCATGGCAGCCACCCCTGGGCGGACCTTTGCGACGACGCCGGACAGCAGGCGGGCGAGAAGTGCCTCGCCGGCTGCGATCTCTTCGGGGGTCAGGTCACCGGCTCGCTCCTCCCAGGCAGCCACTCCTCGGAGACCCTCGCGGATCCTGAGCTGGTGCTCCGCCGCGAGAGACAGCCACGCCGAGAAGGACACCCCGTCCTCGTCCGCGGCGCGCTGGACGGAGGCTGCGACCGCCTCGGACAGTGAGACGGACCGTTTGACGACCATGGAATCACGGTACCGCGGCAACCCGGACCCTCAGCGAGATCGGTGCTGTCGATGGCGTGCGCAGGACCGCACCGGCATCGCCGTAGCCGGCGCCCGCGCACTGACTGCCCGCCTTCGCAGCGGTCCTTCAGTCAGCGGAGGAGCTCGCCGGGGTTTGGACCTTCGCCAAGGCCACCCTGGTGGGTGCCGTCGAAGAGGGACAGAAATCTGACAGGACGCAGCTGCCGCAGCGCGGCGAACGAGCGATGCATGTCTTTCGGCCGTGCAAGATCAACCGGAGGCTGAACGCCCCTCGCTCCCCCGCCGGCACCAGCGCGTTCAGGGCCAGCTCCACCTTGATCGGATCGGTCTCGGTGGTCAGGCCCAGTCGTAGGGCCAGGCGGCCGACGTGGGTGTCAACCGGGAGTCCTGGGAGCCCGAAGGCCACGCTCCGGATGACGTTCGCCGTCTTGCGGCCCACCCCGGGAAGGGTGACCAGGTCCTCGCGCCGGGTGGGCACCTCCCCGCCGAACCGGTCAGTGAGGGCGCCGGCCATCCCGATCAGGTTGCGGGCCTTGGATCGGAAGAAGCCCGTGGAGTGAATGATGCCCTCGATGACTTCCGGGTCGGCGACCGCCATGGCGGCTGGGTCGGGATACCGGGCGAACAGGACGGGCGTCACCATGTTCACCCGCTCATCGGTGCACTGGGCCGAGAGGATGGTGGCCACCAGGAGCTGAAAGGGGTTCTCGTGCCGCAACGCGCACAACTGCTCGGCCGTGCCCGGGAACTCGTCGGCCAAACGCCGGGCGGCCACACGGGCACGGCCGGCGGCGGATCGGGGGCGGGCCACTCAGCGGACTCTACCGGTAGCTCGTTCGCCGCGTGACCGATAGCTCGTTCGCCGCGTGACCGGTAGCTCCTTCGCCGCGTGACCGGTGGCTCGCGTAACCGATAGCTCGAGTAACCGGTAGCTCGAGTGACCGATAGCTCATTCGTCGTGTGCCGCTAGCTTGTGCCCGTGGACGGAACCGACGTCGAGGTACTTCATGACTTGAGCGGCCCCGACCGAGCCGACGTCACCGAGCTCCTCGAAACAGTGGGCACCGTCGACGGGTACCCGGCCCTGAGCGAGCAGAAGCGGATCGAGGTGGCCGACCGCTCTGGGAGCGCTGCCGCTGGGCGGTCCCTGGCCCGCCTCCCGACCTCCGGCCGCTTGATCGGATACGGACATCTGAGCCGAGGGAACGACAGCTGGGGCATCGAGATCGTCGTGCATCCGGACCACCGGGCAGGCGGGGAGGCTGAGGCTCTCGGCTCTGCCCTCCTGGCACCCCTTCTCGAAACGGCAGGACGCCTGGGGGGTGGACAGGTCTATTTCTGGGCGCCCCGGGCCTCCGCCGTCCACGACCGCATCGCCGAGGCCACCGGCCTTCACCCAGGTCGCGAGCTGATCCAGATGCGCGTCACGCTGCCACTGACCCCACGACCCGACCACCGGGCCGGCCCCCTTGCCACACGCGCCTTTCGACCTGGCCACGACGAGGCTGCTTGGCTAGCAGTGAACAACCGGGCCTTTGCCACCCATCCCGAGCAGGGAGGATGGACGATCGAGGAGCTTCTGAGGCGAGAGCAGGAGCCGTGGTTCGATCCTGAGGGCTTCTTGCTGTACGAGGAAGGCGGCCGCCTCGCCGCGTCGTGCTGGACGAAGGTCCACCGTGAGGAGGACCCGCCCCTGGGTGAGATCTATGTGATCTCGGTCGATCCGGATTTCCAAGGCCGGGGGCTGGGCCGATCGCTGACCACGGCCGGGCTGGCATGGCTGGCCGATGCGGGCATCACCGTGGGGATGCTCTACGTGGATGGTGACAACGTTGCTGCCGTCGCGCTCTACGGCTCCATGGGGTTCACCGTCGACCACGTGGACCGGGCCTATACCGAGAGGCTCGCCCCGACCCCGTGACCGCCATCAGGGGCGTGAGGGAGGGCGGCTGGCAAGTGTTCAGGACAAGCCATGGCCGCCGGCGACTCGGGCGGTGAGGGCGCGGCGCAGCACGGCTAGCCGATGATCCGGCCGATCGTGAAGGTCACACCCGCCGCGGCGCCTGCGATCAGAAGCTGCCGACATGCCGACCAGAGCCATGATTTCCCGGTGAAATAGGAGAGGGCGGCGCCAACGACGAGCGACGAGATCCCGGCGATGATCACCGACGCCCAGATGGCGGCGGTCCCCGACCCCACCAACCACGGCACCAGCGGCAAGAAGGCGCCCAGGGCGAACATCACGAACGACGATCCAGCGGCCTGCCAGGGACTGCCGAGCTGATCAGGGTTGATGCCCAGTTCCTCTCGGGCGTGGGTCTCGAGGGCCGTCTCGGGATCGCGCATCATCTCCGTGGCCAGCTCCGAGGCCAAGTCGCGCTCGAGCCCTCGCCGTTCGTAGATGGCGGTCAGCTCCCGTTGCTCGCCCTCGGGCTGGCGATGGAGGGCCTCTTGTTCCACTCGGAGCTCACGCTGCATCAACTCGGTCTGTGCCCGCATGGACACGTACTCGCCGGCGGCCATGGAGAACGCGCCGCCGACCAAGCCGGCCAGGCCGGCCAGGCGGACCGACGTCGCCGAACTATGGGCCCCGGCCACCCCGAGTATGAGGGCCACGTTCGAGACCAACCCGTCGCTGATGCCGAACACCGCCGCACGGGCTCCACCCCCCTGCAGGCTCCGGTGATGGTGAGAATGGTCGTCGGCCACGCAAGCGAGCGTACCGACTGATGCCCGGTGAGGATGAACTGACGTGGGGTCGAAGGGGGCCCTGTTGGTTGGGTCGAAGGGGTCCCTGTCTGGCTGGGTCGAAGGGGTCCCTGTCTGGCTGGTCGACGGGGCCATGCCTGGCTGGGTCGACGGGGCCATGCCTGGCTGGGTCGAAGGGGCCATGCCTGGCTGGGCAGAAGGGGCATGCCGGGCTGGGCACGCACCTGTCCCGAAAGGGCCGGTGCCCCGACCATCGGCCTACTGGAGGCGCCCGGTGGTCCTCACCCTTGTACTCCAATAAGGTTCGGTGCCATGACTACCACCGTGCAGGGCCTCGACAAGTTTCACGACCTGGTGGGACAACACCTCGGCTACAGCGAGTGGCACCTCATCGACCAGGACATCATCAACCGCTTCGCCGATGCCACCGGCGACCACCAGTGGATCCACGTCGATCTCGATCGGGTCAAAGACGGGCCTTTCGGTGCGGCCATCGCCCATGGGTACTTGACCCTTTCGCTCGTCCCCGTCTACATGCACGAGGTACTCGACGTCCAAGGGATGTCCATGGGCGTCAATTACGGGTGCAACAAGGTGCGCTTCCCGTCGCCGTTGGTGGTCGACAGCAGGCTCAGGATGGGTGTTGCCGTCGGCGAGGTGGAAGACGTCAAGGGAGGCGTCCAGGCCAACCTGGATGTCACGATGGAGGTCGAGGGCGCTGACAAGCCCACCTGCGTGGCCCAGGTCGTCTATCGCTACTACTACTAGGACCGCAGTTGGGGAGGCCCTCGGCCCGGGCTCGCTGAAGCCCTTGGCCTGACCCTTGAACCCTCAGCCCCGCTCGACCCCATCGCGCCCGAACTCGATCAAGATTTCCCAGCTGGCGGCCCTGCTCCAACTGTACGAGTGATTACTCCTAGAGTGGTCCTGTGGAGATGCGCGTAGAGGATCTGTCCGCTCGGGCGGAGGTTTCGGTCGACACCATCCGGTACTACCAGTCCAAGGGGCTCCTCACGCCACCTCGGCGTCAAGGACGTGTGGCCTGGTACGACACCGACCATCTCGAGCGCATCGCACGGATTCGATCCCTGCAGGCCCGGGGCTTCACCTTGGCCACCATCGTCCGATTGGTGAACGGCGAGCTCGACGCAGCCGACGAGGCCCTGCTCGGCGAACTGGCTGGGACCGGGCTCTCCGGTACGACCGCGACCACGGCCGGCGGTGTCTCGTCTCTTGGCGGCGATACTGGTCGGGCGCCCGACCCGGCGCCCACACAGGAGACCAGCTCCAGCACCGGAGACAGTCTCCAGCACCGCGAGTCAGGGGAGCCTGAGCTGCTCACCATCGAAGCACTTGCCCTCCGCACGGGGGTCCCGTTGCCTCTCCTCCGGGCCGTCGAGTCAGAGGGATTGCTCGTTCCTCGACGAGTGGGCACCGAGGAGCGATATACCAGCGAGGACGTCGAAGCCGCCCGGGCCGGGCTCGCCCTCTTGGAGTGGGGCGTGCCACTGTCGTCCCTCTTGGAGCTCGGTCGACGGCATCACGCCGCCACCGAGTCCGTCGCCCGTGAAGCCGTCGAGCTCTTCTCTGTGCACATTCGAGGCCCACTGCGCGAGCAGGGCGCAGGCGACGACGATGCCGCCCGCACGGCTCGACTGGTCGAGGCCTATGCCGAGCTGCTCCCGGCCGTGACCACCCTGGTCGGCCATCACTTCACCAGGACCTTGCTCAAGGCGGCGCTCGACCACATCGAGCAGGTGGGGACCCCGGTCGAGCTGCAGGCCGTGAAAGACCAGGGCGATGAGGCGGCAGAAGCGTGACGGTCGAACCGGCTGCCTATTCGGTGGGCGCTGACCAGACCTTGGAGTCGGCGACGGCGGAGTCCGAGCAGAATCGAATCCCACTGGAGATCGCCGCTCGCGCCTCCGATGCTGATCTTCCGATGGGCGATGAGAAGACCGCCCTGGTGCGCTCCATGTTCGACGCCATCGCCCCCCGCTACGACCTGGTCAACCGGCTCATGACCCTCGGGCTCGACATCCGGTGGCGCAAGCAGTCAGTCGAGGCTCTTGCGCTGCCCGCAGGATCGCTGGTCCTCGACCTTGCCTGCGGGACGGGCGACTTCCTCAGCATCCTTCGCAGCCACGGCTTCGCACCGATCGGCGCCGACCTGTCCTGGGGCATGTTGGCCGCCAACGAGACGGGCGAGCCCTTGACCCAAGCCGATGTGTCGGCCCTGCCTATCGCCGACTACTCGGTCGACGGCATCACCTGTGGCTACGCCCTCCGGAACTTCACCGATCTGCATCGCGCCTTCAGCGAGCTCGGACGGGTCGTCCGCCCCGGTGGTCGGATCAGCCTGCTCGAGGTGGCCGAGCCCGAGCATGGCCTCTTGCTGGTCGGCCATCGGGCGTGGTTCCGACACGTCGTCCCGGTAATCGGCGGCGTGCTGTCGGATGGCGCCGCCTACCGCTATCTCCCCAAGTCCACCGCCTACCTCCCCCCGACGACCGAGCTCCGCTCGATGCTCCGAGCGTCGGGGTTCTCCTCGGTGAACCGGCGGGCGTTGACCGGCGGCCTCAGCCAGTTGATCACCGCCACCCGCGCCGGACGGCCATGAGCAGCGGGCCCCGTGTCCCGGCCGAGCGAGACCTCCGGGCTTTCTGCCTGCCGCTCGATGACGGGCCGGAGATCGACCCGTTCTCACTGGCCGGACAAAACGGGATCCTCATCGCCAACAAGGAGTTGACGCTGGTCGGCATCGGAGCCGCCTTTTCGATCACACTTCCCCGCGGCCTCCAGGACGACCTGGGGGTCATCGAAGTTCGGCGACGGCTGGCGGCTATCGACACCGACGACCGAGTGAACCGACCAGGATCGGGTGTGGTCGCATTCGGCGGGCTCCCCTTTGACCGCGGTTCGGCCGGCTTGCTCGTCGTGCCCGAGCTCCTCTATGGACGGTCGGCCGATGGATCGGAGTGGGTGACCGTGGTCACCGAGGGGGCCGCCCCTGCCTGGTCGACCAGCTTGCGAGCTCACCTCCTGGCCCGTTCGCTCCCACAAACTCACAATGGGGCGGGCGGGGCAGGCGGGGCAGGCGGGGCGGGCGGGGCGACTGTGCCGCCGCCGTCGGTCACACCGTTGACCACGGACCGCTCGTTCATGGGCGCGGTCGCCCACGCGGTAGGCGATATCCGCCGCGGCGAACTGCGCAAGGTGGTGCTGGCTCGACAGATCGAGCTGACGTTCGATACGACCGTCGACGTCCCGGCCCTGCTCCGTCGATGGCGAGACGTCGAACCCACGGCCACCGTTTTCTCCCTTCCTGTCGACGATGGCCAGTTCCTCGGGGCCAGCCCGGAGCTGCTGGTGGAGCGATGGGGTGCCGACATTCGCTGCCGCCCGCTGGCGGGCACTTCGAGTCGGCCCGACCAGGACCCGGCCGCATCGAGCCACGCGGGCGGAGAAGCCCCGGACTTCCTCCGACATCGGGCGGCGATGACCTCCGCACGTCGACCAAGGACGTCAGCGAGCACCGCCTGGTGGTCGAGGCCATCGCCGACGCCCTCGGCCCGATGTGCACCCATCTCCACGTGCCGCCGACCCCCGACCTCGTCCACCTTCACAACGTCTCCCATCTCGGCACCAGCATCTCGGGCACCCTGTCGCCCCGGTCCTCGGGCCCGGCCACGGTGCTCGAGGTGGTCGCCACGCTGCACCCGACACCTGCGGTCGGGGGTGTCCCGCGTCGACAGGCGCTCCAGGCCATCGCCGAGCTCGAACCCTCCGACCGCGCTCACTACGCCGGCCCGGTGGGCTGGATGGACGCCCACGGTGACGGGCGATGGGTGGTGGGCATCCGGGCAGCGACGGTGGCTGGTCGGCATGCCCGTCTCGCCGCTGGCGTCGGCATCGTCGAACGATCCGATCCCGCCTCCGAGCTCCTCGAGACCAACTGGAAGTTCACCGCGGTGTTCGATGCCTTGGCGCCGGGCCAACATCTGTCCGTGGCTGACGCCATCGAGCCGCTGTCGGTCGACCGCTCAGCCTGAGCCGGCCCGGGCATCGGTCGACCGGATCACCTCGGCCAGGGCCACCGGGGCGTCTCGCGGGACGAAGTGGCCGACCCGGGGCAACCGGACCAGATCAGCCCCACGAATGGCCTGAGCCAGCGTTCTTGCTGACTGTGGCGAGACGACGAGGTCCCACGCCCCGATCACCACCGTCGTGGGGACAGTGACCTCACCAGCCGCCTGCTCGAGCTCCCCGAGCTCATCGAGCAGGGCGCGCTGTTCGATGATGAACGTGCGTTTCGTCCGTCCCCAGGCACCTGATACTCCCTCCGACAGCCCCCGATCGGGAAGGATGGCGTCCAGATAGTCGCCCGCCGCATGTGGGAGCCGCGGCGTCCAGCGTCTCAACCTCGGAAGCACTTCGCCCATGACACCCAGTCCGGCGACGGTCAGGGCATCGCCCACACCTTGCTTGGCCAACAGCCGGTCCAGACCGCTGACTGCGTCCACGGTTCCAACCGACCCAACCAGAACCATGCTCTTGACCAGCTCTGGGTAGCGGCTCGCCAGCATGATGGCCACCCCACCTCCCCAGCTGTGGCCGACGACCGTGGCCGGGGAGGCCCCCTGCGCGACCAGAAAGTCGGCGACGGCGGCGGCATTGTCGGCAAATCCCCGGGCCTCACCGGCCGTCCGGCCGTTCCCGATTCGGTCGGGAGCGAGCAGGCGGAACTCGTCCTCCAGCTCGTCGATGACCGGCAGCCAGGACGATCCAGAGCCCGGCTGTCCGTGGAGGAGGAGCACCGGCGGACCGGTGCCCCGGTCAATGGTGAACAGTGTCGGGCTCATGGGCCTCGCTGGAACGGCCCCCCGACCCCGGTGCTGAGGCGGGCACCGATGCCGGGTCCCCGTTCGTCGGTCCCGGTTGTGGACGAGGACCGGCGGACACGGGCCTAGCCGGGACCGGGTGGCTCGGCGCAACTGCGCCGGAGTCCGGCCCGCTCTCCCGACCTGAGGTGGGTCCTGTCTCCCGATCCTCGCTGGGACCTGCTTCCCGACTGGGCAGGACGACCGTGAACGTGGCTCCCTTCCCTGGAGCGGTGTCCACGCTCACTTCGCCACCGAGTGACTTGGCCACAGTGGCCACGATGAAGAGCCCGAG
Organism: uncultured Acidimicrobiaceae bacterium; assembly: GCA_963803065.1. GTDB lineage: Bacteria > Actinomycetota > Acidimicrobiia > Acidimicrobiales > RAAP-2 > DASXMT01. The sequence goes on along the minus strand of CAWDKW010000015.1, from coordinate 199,275 downwards.
ACCCGAACCGCTCTCCCGGCCCGAGGCCGTCCCGCGGTAGAAGCGATCGAAGACCCGTCCGGCCTGTTTCTCGTCCATCCCCGGCCCCTCGTCGCGTACCTGCAGCACGGTCAGGTTGCCTGACCGCTCGACCCGGACGTCCACCGGAGTGCCCGCCGGGGTGTGGACAAGCGCGTTCTGGAGCAGGTTGTGGATCAGCTGCTCGACGCGCTGCTCGTCCGCCTCGACGACGGCAAGCCCGGACACGGTGAGGGTGATCTGCCGGCTGGGGTCGAGCGCCCTGGCGTCTTCGACCGCACCACCCACCAAGGCAGCCAGGTCGACCGGCTTGGTCTCCGGAACCGGGCTCTCACCCATCCGGGCCAGGATCAAGAGGTCCTCGACCAGCGCGCCCATGCGAGCCGACTCGCTCTCGATCCGGGCGAGCGCTCGCTCTCTGGCGTCCTCGTCGTCCAGGGCATCCTTCCGGAGGAGCTCGGCATAGCCACGGATCGAGGTCAAGGGGGTTCGCAGTTCGTGGGAAGCGTCTCCCAGGAAGCGCCGGAGCCGGTCCTCAGAGCTCCTTTGCTTGTCGAAGGCCAGCTCGATCTGGGCCAGCATGCCGTTCAGGGCGCTGCCCAACCTGCCGATCTCGCTCTTCTCGTCCGCGGGCTGGACCCGCCGGGTCAGGTCGCCGGCGGCAATGGCACCAGCCTCCTCGGTCATGTCCTCGAGAGGCCGGAGACCACGCCTGATCAACAGGGTCAACATGACCAACAGCGCGACGACCACACCGGCGGAGACGGCCAACTCCACGTGCAACAGCGAGTTGAGCGTGGCCGTCACCGAGTCGAGCCGGGATGCGACCACCAGCGTCTCGCCGGGCAGCGCCGAGGCCTGCAGTCGGTACTGGGCATCGGGCTGGGATCCCGACGTCGACATCGAGGGCACGTTGACCGATGCCGCGTCAGGCCGGTAGCTCCCCCGGACGAGCTCACGCCGGGTGAAAGGCGGCCGCACGGGAAGCTTGGCCGGCAGCTTGGGCGGGGGATCCTGGTAAAGCTTGCTCCCAGAGGGTCGGACCAGGACCGGCTTTCCAGCCGAGTTCAGGATCTCCACGTAGACCTCGGGGCTGACCACCCGACCGACGGTCGCCGCGCTCAAGGCGTAGCCGTGGGACTTTGCGTGCAGGTAGGACGCATCAACTTGATCCTGGGCCACGCCGAGCTGGTCATCGGTCCGGCCGTAGAGGTAGGAGTGCAATGAGCTGTAGGTGACCACGTCCACGGCCACCAGGCCCAAGGCCACCAGCACGATCATGATGGCGATCAGCCGCCGCCTGATCCTCATGGCCGATGGTCCCGGGGTCTCACGGGCGCGGCTCCCGCAAGCTGTATCCCACCCGTCGGATGGTGTGCACCAGGGGTGGCTCGAACCGGTCGATCTTCTTTCGGAGGTAGCTGATATAGGTCTCGACGATGTTGGCGTCGCCCTCGAAGTCGTAGTCCCAGACGGCGTTGAGAATCTCCGACTTCGACACCACCCGACGGGCGTTCACCAAGAGGTAGCGCAAAAGGTTGAACTCGGTGGCCGTGAGCTCGATCAGCTCCCCCGCCCGCCAGACCTCGTGAGTCTCGTCGTCCATGACCAGGTCGGCAAAACGCAGGCGCCCGTCCGCATCGGAACCGTCGGGCATGGTCCGGCGCAGCACGGCCCGGATCCGAGCGACCAGCTCGTCGATGCTGAACGGCTTGGTGACGTAGTCGTCACCAACGGCCAGGCCGGCCAGCTTGTCGCCGGAGGTGTCGCGGGCGGTGAGGAACAAGACCGGCGTGGCGGTGCCGGCGGCTCGTAGCTGATGGCAGACCTCGATCCCCTCGAGATCAGGCAGCATGACGTCGAGCACGATCATGTCGAAGCCGCCAGGCAAGGCCATGGACAGGGCCTGGGCGCCAGTCGGAGCCACTTCGATGTCGAACCCCTCGAACCGGAGGGCGGCGGCCAGTACATCGGTGATGTACGGCTCGTCGTCAACCACCAGGACTCGCCCCGATGTTCTCATGTCCCCATGCTTGCAGACCGGAGCCTGGTTGCCGCTTAGGCGGCAACCTCGGCCGGCCGGTCCTTGCGCCGGAATGCGCTCACTGCCCGAAGGATGCCCCACCACGTCACCAGGGCAAATGCCTCCACGACGATGAAGGTCGACATCTTCGACTCGCCCTCGACCCGGTCGACGAAGCTGATGGGAACCTCGACGATGGCGGCACCGGCTCGCTTGGCCTGATAGGTCATCTCGATCTGGAACCCGTAGCCGTCGGCTCGGATGCCATCGAGCTCGATACGCCGGAGCACCGACGAGGCATAGGCCCGAAACCCCGAGGTGGAGTCGTGGACCCCCAGGCCCAACAGCGCGTCGGCATAGACGTTCCCTCCCCGGGACAACAACCGACGGTGCCATGCCCACTTGGGGATGGATCCGCCCGGTATGTACCGCGAACCGACCGTGAGCTCGTAGCCGTCGGCCAGAGGGGCAATGAGGGCCGGAAGGGAGTCGGGGTCGTGGGACAGGTCGGCGTCCATCTCGATGCAGGCCTCGTACTGGCGCTCCAGGCCCCATCGGAAGCCAGCCCGATAAGCGCTGCCGAGGCCCGACTTCTCATCACGCCGGAGGATCTCGATCCCGCCGATCTCCCTGCCCGTCGCCTCGGCCAGTTTCGCAGTGCCATCAGGGCTTCCGTCGTCCACCACGAGGATCGTCGCTTGCGGGACTGCTCCGCGGACACGCCGCAGAACCCGGTCGATGTTCTCGGATTCGTTGTACGTCGGAAGGACCACGAGTACGCGCACGCCGGGCAGCTTATGGGACCGTGTGGGTGTCATCTGTGGCGGGGGCCAGGTGGGACCCACTTTCGGCCGTGTCGTCCGGGCCGCGCGGAATCGCCACCCGGGCCGCTTTCGGCCGTGCCGTCGGCTCCGGCCGTGCCCCCCGGTCCGCTCTCGGCCGTGCCCCCCGGTCCGCTCCCGGCCGTGCCCCCCGGTCCGCCCTCGGCTGTGCCGTCCGGGCCGATCCCGGCCGTGCCCCCCGGTCCGCCCTCGAGAGCCCAGCTTGGGCCGTCCTCGCTAGTGGCCCGGGTGTGCTGCCAGAGCTCCTGGAACACCACCTGGATGGCCCCGCCCACGGGAATGGCTACCAGCGCCCCGGCCAGGGCGCCGAGGGCCGATCCGAAGGCGCCTCCCAGGTTGGCCCCGACCAGTACGGACAGCAGGACCCAGAGCGGGTTCATCCGCACGGCCCTGCTCATCACGATGGGGTAGAGGAAGTGGTTCTCGACGAGCTGGAATGCGACGAAGACGATCAGGGTCACGATGGCCGCGAACGGCGAGTGGAACAAGGCGACGAGCACGGTGGGAACACCGGCTATCAGGCCCCCGACCAGCGGGATCATGGCCACCAGGCCGACCCACAGCCCCAGCAGCAGTGCAAAGGGCACACCCAGGATGACCAGGGTCACGAACACGACCACCCCGAAGACGAGGGAGAGGGCGACGTTGCCGAGCACGTAGGAGGTCACCGACTTGGACACCGTTGCGGCCACCTGCTCCACCCGCTGACGGCGCCTGGGGGCCAGGGTGCGCAGGAAGCTTCGGCGGAGCGCCGGAGCCTCGATCAGCATGAACAGCGAGAGGAAGCCGATGGTCGTGAGGGCCAGGATCGTCGAGAAGACGGCCTTGCCCAGGTTCGTGCCCACGCTCAGGGCCGGCTTTCCCAGGTTGTGGGCCGCCGTCTGGATCCGGGGGGCGTTCCTCTGGACCCAGCTGAGCAGGTGGACGCGGTCGAGGAGATGGGCGAGAGAGCCGTGGCCCTTCTTGAGGTCGGTGATCATGTGCGGGAGCTGCTCGGCGAAGTGGGTGAGTGAGTTGACGAGGGGGTACCCGAACAGGACCAGAAGCCCGATAAAGGCCAGGACGGCGGCGGCGAACACCAGGCAGACCGCGGAGGTCCGCTTCATCCGCCATCGCTGGAGGGCTACGACCGCCGGATTGAGGACCAACGAGATGAAGGCGGCGATGAGGATCCACAGGATCACCTCGCGGAGGCGACCGATCAGGCGGTAGAGCACCCAGGTGACGATGACCACCGCGTCAACGGTGAGGATCGTCCGGAGCGGGACGCCCTTCTTGGAAAAGGCGGCGAACAGGCGATCGCGGCGGGGGGCGTCCGGGCCGGCCTCCTCCACCGTCTCTTCGAGCTGGACCGTGATCGGCGGCGGCGTGCCTGATGTGCTGGCATCGTGCTCATCCGATGCCGGGGCGGCATCGTGCTCATCCGATGCCGGGGCGGCATCGTGCTCGATCCGATGCCGGGGCGGCATCGTGCTCGATGGACTCCGTAGGTGCTTCCCGCTCGGTGGACGGCGCTTCCAGCCGCCCGTTCGACGGCGACGTGCCTGGCTCGTCGCTCGACGCCGCCCCGCCACTTGCCCCCTCGCTCATCGATTCAGCATTGCAGGTCGACCAAGTACCAGCGTGTCAACATGAAAGCAATGGTCGCCGAGAACGCTGAAGGACCGCGACGGCGCTGGTGGCACCGAGGCCCCTTCGTGCGGAAGGAGGTCCGCTGGTCTGTCGGGCTGGTCCTGTTGTTCCTCTTTGTCTTCTATGTCGCCATCCCGCTGCTGGCCAGCCACCGTGAAGACCTCACCGCTCTCGGCCACATCCACCCCGCCTATCTCATCCTCGGCACGGTGCTCGAAATCGGGGCGCTCGCCGCCTATACCCAGCTGACCTATGCCGTACTCCCCAAGAGCGGGCCCCGGCGGCTGCGCCTGTTCCGCATCAACATGTCCACCCTGGCCCTGAGCCACGTCTCGCCGGGGGGTACCGCTCCGGGAGCTGCCCTCGGGTACCGGCTACTGACCCAATCAGGGGTGAGCGGCTCCGATACCGGCTTCGCCCTTGGAACCCAGGGCATCGGGTCCGCTGTGGTCCTGAACGTCATCTTCTGGCTGGCACTGGTGGCCTTCGTCCTCATCCACGGCTTCCACGTCCCGACCAGCCACCACGGCGGCCAGTCCCAGTCGGGAACCATTCTGGTGGTGGTGGCCGCCGCCATCGGCGTGGTGCTGCTGGGCGCTTTCGGAGGGCTGTTCTACCTCCTGACCAGGGGACAGGAACGGGCCGCCACTGTCGTCAGGAGGATCTCCGGACGGCTGCGCTTCCTCGATCCCGACAAGACGGCGGCCACCGTCCAGCGACTGGCGGAGCGATTCGCCGTCCTGTTGGACGACCGACCTCTGCTGATCAGAGCGGTGACCTGGGCCACGATCAACTGGTTGCTCGACGCCGCCTCGCTCTGGGTCTTCGTGGCCGCCTTCAGCCATTTCATCTCGCCCATCGATCTCCTGGTGGCCTATGGGCTGGCCAACATCCTGGCGGCCATTCCCATCACGCCGGGGGGACTCGGGGTGGTCGAGTTCGTGCTGGTGTCGATGATCACCGGGTTCGGGCCCACGCCCGGACAGGCATTGTCCGGCGTGCTCGCCTACCGGGCCATAAACTTCTGGTTGCCCATCCCCTTGGGGGGCCTGGCCTACGCCTCATTGGAGTTCGAACGGGGTGCCCTCTACCGACGGCTGCATCTGTTCTTCCTCGACCGGTACCAGCGCAGGCGAGGCACACTCGGGTACGAGGACGACTCCAGCTACCAGCCCGGGAGATCTGCGGAGCCAGGCCCGGAGCTAGGCCCGGAGCCCGGGACCAGCTCCCAGGCGGGCCCTCGAACCGAGACGGGTGCCGAGCCCGGGTCGCCCCCGGCACACGGCCAGCGCCACGTCCACCGGTTCCTCAGTGCGTCGGGCCCGGTCAGGCCCGAGAAGCGGGGTGCCGACGTCCCCCCACGAGACGCCTCCACCAGCGGAGGGACAGCCAGCGGGCGCGACGTCCGGCCGCCGGCGGGACCACCGGTCCCAGAGGATCGGGATGGACCGAGCGGCGAGCACGCCTCAGAGCATCCTGTCGCAGGTGGTCCTGGAGGCTGACGCCGGTCCCGGGCGAGACCCTGGTCCAAGTGCCGTCGCCGTGCAGGGACCAGGTATTGGCGTCGTCGATGAGAGCGAGGTCCAACACGCGCACCAGGCGCTCCTGGAGGTCGGGGGACTCGATGGGGACCATGGCCTCGATCCGGCGATCGAGATTTCGTTCCATCAGGTCGGCCGAGCCCAGCGTGATCTGGACGGGCCGGTCCCCGACCCCGCCGAACCGGTAGACCCGAGAATGCTCGAGGAACCGCCCCACGATCGACCGCACCCGGATGTTCTCGGAGAGACCGGGGACACCGGGGCGGAGGCAGCACCGGCCGCGAATGATGAGGTCGATGGAGACGCCCGCCCCTGATGCTCGATAGAGCGCATCGATGACGGCCGGATCCGTGAGCCCGTTGGCCTTGAGGATGATCCGGCCGTCGGATCCGGCACGCGCTTCGGCGTCGATCCAGTCCATCAGCTGGTTCCGCAGTGAGACCGGCGCGATGACCAGGCGCTGATAGTCGGTCTGCCGGCTGAACCCGGTGAGGTAGTTGAACAGGTTGCCCACATCGGTGGCGAGTTCCTCGTCGGACGTCAGCAGGCCGAGGTCCTCGTAGTTCAGCGCCGTCCGGGAGTTGTAGTTGCCCGTGCCGATATGGCAGTACCGGCGGACGCCGTCGGCCTCCCGCCGGGCCACCAGCGCCGTCTTGGAATGGGTCTTCAGGCCGGCCAGGCCGTAGATGACGTGCACGCCCGCCTCCTCCAGCGCCCGGGCCCAGGCAATGTTGGCCTGCTCGTCGAACCTGGCCTGGACCTCCACCAGGGCCGCCACCTGCTTGCCCAACTGGGAAGCTCGGATGAGCGCTGCCACGATCGGGCTGTCCCCCGAGGTTCGGTACAGCGTCTGCTTGATGGCGAGCACGTCGGGGTCGTCCGCCGCCTGCCCGACGAACGCCTCGATCGAGGTGGCAAACGAGTCGTAGGGGTGATGTACCAGGACGTCCTGGTCCCGGAGCACGGCGAAGATGTCGGGATAACCGTCAGCGCGCTGCGCCGTCGTTGATGCGGATACCGGTCGTTGGGCCGGCGCCGATGTCGTTTGCTGGGCCGTCGTCTGCGTAGATACCGATCGCTCTGGCTGCTCCTGCGCTGACGCTGAGCGCTGTGCCGGCTCCTGCGCCGACGCCGGAGCCGGGGTAACTGGTGTGACCGGCGTAGCTGGTGTGACCGGCGCGGCTACAAGCGGCGCGCCTCCTACCTTCCTGACCTGCGCTGCTGCCAGAGGCGCTGCTGTGACCTGCGCCGCTGCGAGCGGCCCCGTGGCGAGCGGCGGAATTCCGAGCGGCGCTCCGGCGACAGACGGTGCTCCGACGGGGAGGGCTAACGAGATCGGCGTTCCCATCGGCGGTGCCAACGGCGGTGCGGTGATCGGGAGCCACGGGTCGACGGACAGGTCGGGACGATCGAGCCCGGCGACCGCCCACAGGCCGCTGAGATCGATGGGCCCGTCCATGGCATAGACGCTCTCGGGCGGTACATCGACCTCGGCCACGAGGAGGTCCCGGATCGCCGGGGTGGCATCGGCGGCTATCTCGAGCCGGACCGCCTCGCCGAACCGGCGTCGCTGCAGCTCGAGCTCCACAGCGGCCAGGAGGTCTCCCGCTTCGTCCTGGCCCACGGAAAGGTCGGCATTCCGGGTCACTCGGAAGGCGTAGTGCTCGCCGATGGTCATCGAGGGGAACAGCATGTCCAGGTGGGCGGCGATCACCTGCTCCAGGGGTACGAACCGCTCTCCGTCAGGCATCACGACGAAGCGCGGGAGCAGCGGGGGGACCTTGACCCGGGCGATCCGGCTCTCGGTGGTGGCCGGGTCGACCACGCGCACGACCAGGTTCAACGAGAGGTTGGAGATGTAGGGGAACGGATGGCCCGGGTCGACGGCCAGGGGGGTGAGGACCGGGAAGATCTGTTGGTGGAAAACCTCGACCAGGTAGGTGCGGTCGTCCTCGTCCAGGCTATGCCAGTCGGACAGGACCACCCCCGCCTCGGCGAGGAGTGGGACCACGCGGTCCAAGAAGATATGGCTTTGACGGTCGACCAGATCGGTCACCCGTGTCGTGATCGCATCGAGCTGCTCCAGCGGTCGCATGCCGTCCGGTGACCGACTGCGAAGTCCTGCGGCGACCTGGTCCTCGAGTCCGGCCACCCGGACCTGGAAGAACTCGTCGAGGCCGTCGGAGAAGATGGCCAGGAACTTGACCCGTTCGAGGAGCGGCAGGCTGTCGTCATCGGCCAGCTCCAGCAGGCGGGAGCCGAAATCGAGCCAGGACAGCTCGCGGTTGAGGAAGCGGTCTGGAGGCAGCTCGACGCCCGGATCGGGGCGCCGAGCTGGCGGCGCGCTCCTGTCCAGGGCCTCGGTGTCGGCGGGACCACCTACGGTGGTCGCTCCCCCAACTGTCTCGACGGCGGTCGAACCCTCGGTCATACGTCGGGCCTCATACGACGAGCATGGTACTGCCCTACCCATCCCGGCGGCCGCCCAACGGATCGGACCGGCCCGCCTGGCCCGGTCGGGGCCTTGAGCGGCGCCGGTCAAGGCTCGTTCGCCGGCACGCTCAGGGGTCATCCGAGGGCGGGCTGAGAGCTCGATCGGGGGCCCGGCGGGGCTCGCACCGAGGCCGTCCGGGGACCGCGGATGGGATGATTCCGGGGGCGCAGCGGGCCACATCGGCGTCATATCGAACCGCAGCGCACCGGTGACAACGTCGGTTCCCGCGTCCCACTTGGCCGCCGGATGCCCCAGTAGGCTCCCCGCAGTGTCGGTCTTGAGCCACATACGCACGCCTGCTCCTCTCCGCCGTCCCCGCGGGCCCAAGCCGCGCCGGCGCACGGAGCTGGGCCTCATGATGGCTGCCGCCGTCATCATCCTGGCTGCCTACACGCTCATGATCGTGGGCAACACCAACAAGACGCCCACCGATGTCGGGCCCCTGCTAGTGGCGATGTTCGCCTTCGGCGCAGTGGGACACATCGCCAATCGCTACCTGGCCCCTGATGCCCATCCCGTGGTCCTCCCCATCGCTTTCCTGCTGAACGGCATCGGCTACGTGATGATCACCCGCATCGATCTGGCCAACAACACGAAATATGCACCAATCCAGGCACTTTGGACAGCTATTGGGGTCGGGGCCTACGTGCTGACTCTCTTCCTGGTCCGACGGTCCCGAGACCTCGACCGCTACCGGTACCTGCTCTTGCTCTTCGGCGTCCTGTTGCTTCTCGCACCGCTCCTCCCGGTGATCGGTCAGAACATCAACGGCGCCCGACTGTGGGTCCACTTCGGTTCGCTGGAGTTCCAGCCGGTGGAGCTGGCCAAGATTCTGTTGTGCATCTTCTTCGCCTCGTATTTCGTGGAAAAGCGGGAACTGCTCAGTACGCCAACCGCTCGCGTTGGTGAGCGCCTCGTTCTCGACCCTCGCCCGTTGGTGCCAATCACTGCAGCATGGATCTTCGCAATCGGGGTCATGAGCCTGGAACATGACATTGGGTTCTCCGCCCTGCTCTTCACCCTGTTCATCGGCCTACTGTGGGTCACCACGGGTCGAACCGGCTATCTGGCCCTCGGTGTCGTCGCATTCGCAATCGGTGCGTATCTGGCCGGAAAGTACTTGAGCCAGACGCATGTACGCGTCGAAACCTGGCTCGACCCCTGGAAGACGTTCAACGGGAGCGGCCGCCAGGTATCAGAATCCTGGTTCGCGCTCGGAAACGGGGGGATCGGAGGGACCGGCCTCGGGCTCGGGGCGGGTGCCTATTCCATTACCAACCCCAACACCGACTTCATCTTCTCGGTGATCGGCGAGGAGATGGGGCTCCTCGGTTCCACCATGGTCGTGGTGGCCTTCTTGCTGCTGGTGGGAGCCGGACTACGCATCGCTCAGGCGGCCCGGTCCGAGTTCGCCAAGCTGACCGCGGCCGGACTGACCATCATCATCGGTTTTCAGGCCTTCTTCATCATTGCCGGTGTGACCCGGCTTTTGCCGCTGACCGGCATAACCCTTCCGTTCGTGTCCTACGGAGGATCGGCACTGATCGCCAACTACATACTGATTGCCCTACTCATGCGGATCTCCGACGAGGGAAATCGGGCCGTGGATGCCACTCAGTCGGCCAACGACGAGACCCATGGCCAGTTGGCCAACGGACCGTAGAGTGACCGAGGAGTTCCCTAGGGCCTCACCGGCTCTTCGGCCCCTTGGGTGACGGGAGTGGCCCCTTGCGGGACCCCGGAGGCCTCGTTGGCGACCGGGGAGACCTGTCCGGCGTCCGGTTCGGGCTGTCCGGCGTCCGGTTCGGGCTGTCCGGCGTCCGGTTCGGGCTGTCCGGCGTCCGGTTCGGGCTGTCCGGCTCGGGTTCGGGCTGTCCGGCCTTCGATTCGGGCTGTTCCGCGACCGGCGAGACCGGTTCGGCGACCGGTTCGGGCTGTTCCACGACCGGTCCGCGCTCATCTGCCGAAGCTGCTTCTGGCTCCCCGTCCGAGGCCTGGTCGTCTTGGGCTTCCGGCACGGGTGGCGGCGGGGACCATGGGACCACATTTCCGGATTCCTCGAACAACCGGGAGTCGATCAGGATCGGGACGGGCACGGCCTGCCGGAGGGCAATGGCTAACGCGTCGGTGGGCCGGCAGGAATGGACGTTCCGACCGGTCCGCCCCCGGAGGTCGAGCTCGGCGAAATAGGTCTGGCCCTGTCGACCGACCAGGCGGACAGCGACCACGTCGATGTCGAACCCGCTCAGCACGTCGCTGACCAGCTCATGGGTGAGCGGACGCGGCGTCGGGACACGGCGGAGGGCGTGGGAGAGCCCCACGCCGTCTTGCATGCCGACGGCAAAGGAGAGCTGCCGACGGGGGGCCTCCGTCTCGCGGAGGACCACCGTAGGGAACTGGGAAGGAAGGGCAACAGAGACGTCGGCCACGATGGCCATGCGGAATTCGGGCGCGGGCATGGCCGGCCGGTTGCTCAACGAACACTCCGCATGTGGACGTTGAGCACCAGGCCGATGGAGGCGAAGAAACAGATGATGGCGGAGCCGCCATAGCTGAGGAAGGGCAGCGGGATCCCGGCGACCGGCATGATCCCCATGTTCATCCCCACGTTCTCGAACACCGAGAAGACGATCAGCGCGAAGATCCCGGTGCACAGGAGCCGGCCGTAGTTGTCCCGGGCCAGCTGGGCGGTGCGCAGGATCCGCCAGGCCACCACGCCGAACAGCCCCAAGACGGCCGCCGTGCCGACGAAGCCGAGTTGCTCCCCGACCGCCGAGAAGATGAAGTCGGTCTGCTGGGAGGGAACGTATGCCAGGTTGGTCTGGGCGCCCTTGAACAGCCCGGTGCCGAACCAGCCGCCCGACCCGATGGCGTTCTTGGCCTGGGTCACGTTGTAGGTGGCCGTCGAGCCAGCCTTGTTGGGCGAGATGAAGCTGGTCAGCCGGTCGATCTGGTATTTCTGCAGCAACCCGACCTGGAGGGTCACGATGATCAGGACGACCAACCCGGCCACGAGCAAGAGGAGATACCGAGCAGGGAGCCCCGCAGCTCCCAACATGACCAGCAGGATGACGCACATCACGATGCCGGTCCCCAGGTCGGGCTGCTTGATCACGATGATGATCGGTATGCCGGCCATCAGCACCAGCCGCACCATGTCGCGGAACACCAGGCCTTCGGGTCTTCGGGCACAGTAGGTGGAGAAGGCGATGATCATGGCCAAGGTGGCGAACTGGGACGGTTGCAGCTGGAAGGGACCGATGGGGAACCACCGCTGTGCCCCCTGGGCACTCGACCCGATGGCCAGCACCGCCACCAGCAGGAACAATGTTCCCAGGTAGATGAGGGTGCTGACGTGTTCGAGCCGCCGGTAGTCGAACAGGGTCACGGCCACCATGACCAACAACCCGACGATGGTGAAGGCCAGCTGTCGCTTCAGGTAGTACCGGGGATCCTCCCCGGCCAGCAGCAGCTTCCCTCGGGTGGCCGAGTACACCATGACGACACCGACGATGGCCAGGAGCGTGCTGGTACAGGCCAGGAGCAGGTCGATGCGCGCCGTCACCAGGTGGGCCTGGCGGGACCGGCGGGTTGCATGTATCGGGACGTAATTCACCAGTCAGCTCCGGGCGCCAAGGTTATCGGGGCTTCAGCGGGCACTGATGGCAGCCGTCGCCGCTCGCCACATGGCTGCGACCGGCGGCTCCTTGCCCGTCCAGGTGCGAAGCTGGGCTGCAGCCTGGTGCACCAGCATGCCCAGCCCGTTGTGGGTGACCGCCCCCCGGCCCCGGGCGGCGTGGAGCCAGGGTGTCGGGGCGGGGTGGTACACGAGGTCCACCACCACCTGCCCCGCCTTGAGCAGGTCCGGGTCGAGCGGGAAGGACCTGGCGGCTGGCCCGGCTGGCCCGGTTGGGTCGGCCCCGGGCATGCCGGCCGACGTGGCGTTGACGACCAGGTCGGCGCCGGAGGCCTCCTCGGGGCGACCCACCCTGCCCGCTGGCCCAGCTAGTGCGGCTGCCACCTCGGCACGGCTCTCGGTCCTGTTGACCACGATCACCTCGGCCGCGCCCGCCTCGGCCAGCGCCAGGACGACTGCCCGGGCCGCGCCGCCGGCCCCGACCACCAGGCAGCGCCGGCCTCGAGGCTCGAATCCGTCCCCATGGCGCAGCGCGGCCAGGAAACCCTCGCCATCGGTATTGCTGCCCTCCAGCCGGCGCGTTCCTGACACGAGGGTGACGCAGTTGACGGCGGCCAGTCGGGCGGCCACCGGGGTGATCTGGTCGACGAGGCCGGCGACCGCCTCCTTGTGGGGCATCGTCACCGACAGGCCGGCGATGCCGAGGGCTCGCATCCCAGCAAGGGCCGGCTCGGCCTGGCCTGCGGGGACGGCGAAGCCGAGTGACACCCAGTCCAGCCCCATCTCGGTAAAGGCCGTGTTGTGCAAGCGGGGCGAGAGGGAGTGTTGGACCGGATCGCCGATGACACCGACCACCGTGGAGGCGGCGGAGATCCTGCTGGTGTCAGCGGGTGGCATGGCCTCTGTGGCTCGTCCGGGCGCAGCGACTCGGGCGGGATCGGTGGGTCGGGTGGTGTCGGCGGCAGGAACCATCATCGAGGTCCGAGGGCTACTGGAGCCCGCGTTGTCTAGCCAGCGCCTCGTTGGCCCGTTCCTGGGCGGCCGTGGTAGCGAATGACTCGGTGCCGTCCCTCTGGGTCACGACGTAGTACCGCCAGGATCCCTTGGGTGGATTCAGGGCGGCCTGGAGGGCGGCCGACGACGGCGAGCCGACCGGGGTGGGGGGCAGACCCTTGATCTTGAAGGCGTCGTACGGCGTCGACCGTTGTTCCGAGCGTTCGGTCGCCCCTCCTCCCGCGGGACGCTGGGGAGAGCGCGCGGTACTCGACGGCACGGGCATGCTGGCATCCAGTCGGTTGTAGATAAGCCGGGCGAGCGGGCCCATGTTCTTGACGAGGACGGCCTCCTTCTGCACGATCGACGCCACTGCGATCACTTCGTAGGGCGTTCGGCCCATCCTGTGAGCCCCGGAGGCCAGCCCGTCGGAGTTGGCCATGTCGTTGAATCGATCGATCATATGGATCAGCAACTGTGCGTCGGTCTCACCGGGCAGCACCTGGTAGGCCCCTGCTCCCAACAGCCCATCGAGGCGGGTGGAGCCGGGGGGTGACCACGGCGAATGCAACGTACCACCCGTTGCCAGGGCCAGGAATGCGGTGCCGTCATGGCCGGGGAGCTGGTCGACCTGGCGGCTGACCTGGTCGACCGAGGACCCCGGAGCCACCTCGAGCGAGAACACGTTCGGGCCGGCCTCCAGGTCGCTCTTGACCGAGGCGAAGCTCTCGTGCTGATGGAACACGTACGTTCCGATCCCGATGCTCGGCGTCCCGTGCAGGAGCAACCAGGCTTGGAGCGCCAGTGAGCTTCCCACCACCTTCTTCTTCTCCAGTATCGAGGCCACGGTGGCTGCCCCCACCCGCTTCTGAATATGGATGACCACTTCCGGCCCACCGGTCAGGCCCTGGGTGCCCTGGTGGTCGATCCAGAAGAGACCAGCCCCTCCAGCAGCGACGAGAATGACGGCCAGCGATATGGCCAATGTCCTCAACGGGTGCCGACCCACCACCGACCGGCCAGCAGGTGCCGCATCGGGCTTGCCGGTCGTGGCCTGTGGTGCGCCCTCGGTCGTGGCCTGTGGTGCGCCCTCGGTCGTGGCCTGTGGTGCGCCTTGGATCGTTCCGTGCGGTTCGTCCTCACCAGTGGACGGTGGTGCGCTGTCGGACTGGGTGCGGTCAGGGTACGGGCCCGAACCGGACGCGTTGGGCCGCCGCTGGTCGCCCGCGCTCGACCGGGAGCGAAGCTCCCCCTCTGTCAATGATCACCTCGTGACGGCCGGCCGCTGTCAAGCCAAGCCTGCAACAGCACGGCTGCTGCCGAGCGATCTACCACCGTCCGGCGTTGACGCGAGGACTTCCCTGTCTCCGCCAGTGCCCCATGGGCGCTGACCGTCGTCAGACGCTCGTCGAACAACTCCACCTCGACTCCCTCCGGCTCGAGGAGGGCGGCCAGCGCCGCTGCCTCCGCTTCGGCAGCCTTGGCGGCAGCCCCCCTGTCGCCCCCTAGGGACAAGGGTAGGCCGATCACCACGACGTTGGCTCCTGACTCGAGCACCAGCGACACCAGCGTTCGTCGGTCGCGGGCTGCGTCATTGGTCCGATGGACGGTCGTCCGAGGAGTGGCCAGCGTGCCGGCAGAATCGCTGACCGCCACACCGATCCGACGGGAGCCGAGGTCCAGACCGACCGCCCGCCCCGGCCGCCTGCCGATCGGGCGCTCTCCCGTTGTCGGCGTGGGCACCACTACGACCTCGCAGTCACCGACCCGAGAGGGCTCGCCGCGCCTCATCGAGCGCGTTGTCCACGCCGGCTACGTCCTTCCCACCGGCCACCGCCACCTCGGGCGACCCGCCGCCACCGCCACCGACCAGGGGCGCGAGCTTCTTGACCAGGTCCCCGGCGTGGAGACCGTTGTCGGCGTCGACGGCGGCCACCACCGAGGCGCGGGCCCCGTCCGGGCTCCCGGCGAGGACCACGGCGCGGAGCGACCCCGCCTTCCTGGCGCTCTGGGCCAGGTCACGAAGGAGGTCGGGGCTCAGGCCGTCACGACGGGCGACCGCCACCCCGTCGACGGCGCTGCCCGCCAGCTTTCCCGCCTCGGCCTGCAGCTCCTTGCTCCGGGCCTGCTCGAGCGCCCTCTCTGCCTTCCGCTGGCGCTCGAGGAGGCGCTCGATCGCGTCGGGCAGGTTTTCCGGCTCGGTTCGCAACAAGGCCGCTGCTTCGGCCAGCACGCCCTCGCGCTCCACGCTGCGCTGCAGCGCCCCGGTCCCGGACACCGCTTCGATCCGCCGCGTGTTGGACCCGATGGAGGCTTCGGAGACGATCGTGATGGGACCGATCATGCCCAACGCAGAGACGTGCGTGCCGCCGCAGAGCTCGGTCGAGTGCTCTCCGGCGCGCACCACCCGCACCCGTTCGCCGTACTTGTCGCCGAAGAAGGCCAACGCGCCCATGGCATCGGCTTCGGCCTTGGTCGTCTCGATCGCAATGACCGGAGCGTCGCTGAGTACGTCCATGTTCGCCATCGACGCCACCGAGGCCAGCTCCTCGGGACGTACGCCACCGCTGTGGCTGAAGTCGAAGCGCAGGTGGTCGGGCGCGACCAGGGATCCCTGTTGGCGGACATGATCGCCCAGCACCGTTCGCAGGCCGGCATGCAGCAGGTGGGTGGCAGTGTGGTTGCGCCGCACTGAGTCCCGTCGCACGGCATCGATGGTGGCCAGGGCCTCCTGGTCGGCGAAGATCTCGCCGGTGATCCGGGCGCGGTGGGCCGACAAGCCCGGGAGGGCCGTCACGGTGTCGTAGACCAGCGCCGTGCCCGTCTCGGTGACGATCGTCCCGGTGTCCCCCACCTGGCCCCCGCTCTCGGCGTAGAAGGGGGTCCGGTCCAGGAAGATCTCCGCCTGTCCGGGATGGTCTGGGTCAGCCAGCACGGCCACGACCCGGGCCGGTGTCGAGTAGCCGTCCGGGGAGTTGCCGACGAACAGGGTCTGGCCCTCGGCGTCGAGCACGGTTCGATAGGCGGCTTCGCCGGCATCGACACGACCGGCCCGGGCCGCGGCGCGGGCCTGGCGGCGCTGCTCGTCCATCGCCGCCTCGAACCCGGCCAGGTCCACGGCGACCCCGGCTTCCTCGGCCATCTCCACCGTCAGCTCCACGGGGAACCCGTAGGTGTCGTGGAGGCGAAAGGCGATGTCGCCGGGCAGGGTGACCGCCCCGGAGGCCAACTGTTCGTCGAGAATGGCCGATCCGGCGGCCAGGGTGCGGAGGAACCCCTCTTCTTCGCGGGCGACGACGTCGGTGACCAGGCGATGGCTCTCGGCCAGCCTGGGATAAGCGGCACCGAGGACCCCGACGGCCGCATCGACCAACCTGGGGGTGATGTGGTCTTCGACGCCCAGCTGTCGAGCCCGGCGAATGGCACGGCGGATCACCCGGCGGAGCACGTAGCCGCGGCCCTCGTTGGACGGCAGGACGCCGTCGGCGACCAACATGGACATGGCCCGGCCGTGATCGGCCAGGATCCTGAGACCAACGTCCTCCTGCTCGTTGACACCGTAGGTCCGACCGGTGATCGACTGGGCCGCGTCGATCATGGGCACGAAGAGGTCGGTGTCGAAGATCGAGTCGACGCCCTGGATGATGGGCAGGATCCGCTCGAGACCGGCGCCAGTGTCGATGCTCGGGCGGGGCAGCTCCTCCATGGTGCCGTCTGGCAACTGGTTCAGCTGCATGAACACGAGGTTCCACAGCTCGACGAAGCGCTCCTCCCCTCCGTGAGCCGGGCCGCCGCCGGCACCGTAGCGCTCTCCCTTGTCGAAATGGAGCTCGGAGCTCGGGCCGCACGGACCGGTGGCGCCCATGCGCCAGAAGTTGTCTTCACCCATTCGCTGGATCCGGTCGCGCGGCACACCCACCACGTCGGCCCAGATCTGCTCGGCCTCGTCGTCGCTCTCGTACACGGTCACCCAGAGGCGGTCGCCGTCGATGCCCAGCACCTCGGTCACCAGCTCCCATGCGAAGGGGATGGCGTCGGCCTTGAAGTAGTCGCCGAAGCTGAAGTTGCCCAGCATCTCGAAGAACGTGCAGTGGCGCTGGGTGCTGCCGACGATGTCGATGTCCAGCGCGCGGAAGCACTTCTGGACGGACGTGACGCGGGACCACGGAGCCGGTTCGTCGCCGACGAAGAAGGGCTTGAAGGGAACCATGCCGGCAATGGTGAAGAGCACGGTCGGGTCGTGCGGGATCAGGCTGGCCGAAGGCACGACAGTATGGCCGCGTTCGGCAAAGAACCTGGTGAAGGAGTCTCGAAGCTGGTTGGCGTCGATCGCCGAGCCGGGGGTCACGACTAGAAAGCTTAGTTGCCCAGGTGGGAGGGCGATTTCGCTCTGCGCTCCGCGGTTCGCCGGCGGACCGTCTTCGAGGCCCGTCTTCGTGCTGACCTGGTCGAGCCATCGCGAGCCGCAGCCAGGATCAAGGCCGCATCCGTTGCTTCCCTCGAGGCGAGGGCAGATTCGGGAGCGCGAGCGGGTGCGGGGGCGGCGGCGGGAGCCGAGGGAGACGAGGTCAAGGGTGCGGCGGATGCGGCCAACCCGGTGGCCGGTGGGTGAACGCCCCGCTCAGCCAGGCCCGACCACAGCTGCTCTTCATGACGGTGCATCTGATCACGGCCCTCGGCGTACGCGTTGCGGACGCGGTCGCCTGCGGACTCAGCCACGCGGCGAGCGGTACGCCCCGCTTCGGCTACCAGGGCATCCGGCGCAAGTTTGGCCGCAGTTTGCTCGATGGTCCGACGAACCCGGCGCTCAGCCCAGAGGGTAGAACCTGCTCCCAGCGCGAGGCCGGCCGTCAGCCAAAACGTTCGCTTGGGCATGAGAGCTCAGTTCCGCCCGTTGCGGTCGAGCTTCTGGTTCGAACTCGTACGGAGGCGCCGCATGCCTCCAGCGGCGCCGGCCCGCACGGCCAGTACCTTGACAACAGGATTGGCGAATGCCCGATAGGCCAGGCGCGACGCCGAGTCGACGGTGGCGCTCACCGATTCAGTCGATTCGAGCACTGCGCCCACCCGGTCCATCTCGGTGGCCGCTTGTCCGACGACGCGATGCGCTTCGACCACCAAGGGCATGGTCTGGGCTCGGAGGTCTTCTGCCACCACCTCGAGGCGGCGCACCTGACGGCGAAGGCCGCTCATGGCAATGAGCAGGCCGACAACGGCAAGGACGCAGGCACCAGCGGCAACGATGACAGCGATCTCACCGGCGGACATGACCCGCTCAGCTTAGAGGGTCCACCGAGCGGGTTCGGTGGACGGTCAGCGTGATCGACACTAGGGCGGACCACCTCGAATGAATCGAAGACCCGGTAGTGCAGGTCGTTGCAACGAATAGGGCAACGATCGGTAAATCGAGGCTGGTAGCGCTGGTCCCAAGCGGGCTCGATCTACGTCGCTGAATCGGCAGGTAGGACGACTCTTCAGGTCTGTCTTGCTACTTCACGGTGGCGATTCACCCGCGGGAGATCCGGCCCGGCGGCGGCCTACGGCCTTGCCGGCTCTGTGCCAGCGAAGGGCTCTCTGCCAGCTAGAAGAGCCGGTCCGGTTCCGGGGACGTGCGGGCGCCGTCGGACGGGTCGGCGCCGTCGATGTCGGGGTCGTCGGGGTCGTCCGTGGTGGTGGTCCTCGGCGGTGGCTTCTCGGGTGGGAGCCACTGCCAGGTCCCCGGGCCTCCCTCGAGCCGGAATCCCTTGTGGTGGCGCATGTAGTGGTGTCGGCCGCACAACCTGGCCAGGTTCCAGAGGGCCGTCGGGCCGCCCTCGACCACGGGGATGATCCGGTGGTCGATCTGGAGGCCCTGTCGCACGTCGCACCCAGGGACCACACAGGTCTCGTCCCGGGCGATGAGTGCCTGCTCCAGGGGGGCCCGGATGGTCCGGCCCAGGTAGGTGATCGAGGCGATGTCGGTCCCCTTCGTGATGACCAGGTGCAAGATGGCGTCGCCGAGGAGCGACCGGGCCGTCTCGATGGGGACGGGGCCCACCCCGGGGAGCTCACAGCGCTCGTCGCCTTCGATGCTCCCCCGGCGGAGGGCGGCAAGGTCCACCCGGAGGTGCACGCTGGCCGGTGGGGGGAGACCGGGCGACAGTGGCCCGCTCGTCTCCTGGTCCGAGCCGGCCGAGCCGGTCTGGTCCGAGTTGGTGCCGGCTTTCTCACCGGTCATGCCGGTGGCGTCGGTGCCGGCCTGCCCACCGGTGCCGGTGGCGTCGGTGCCGGCCTGCCCACCGGTGCCGGTGGCGTCCGGTCCTGTGGCGTCCGGTCCTGTGGCGTCCTGTCCTGTGCCGTCCGGTCCTGAGCCGGCCTGTCCACGCCCGGGGCCCGATGGCCGGCGCTCCCCGGTGAGCAGGGCGACCAGGGCGTCGGCGTCGTAGGCGTCGGGGCGCTCCCTGATGCCCAGCCTGCGGGCCTCGTCGAAGAGGGCGGTGCGGGCGGGCCGGAGTGCTGCGAGCACCTTGGCCCCGGCATCGGGGGTAAAGAGGCCCTCCAAGCGGAAGGCCCCGTCGGAGTCGGTGTAGTGGTGCAGGTAGCGGGAATCTCGGATGCGCTCGTAGGCGGCCAGGGCGTCCTCGGTGGATCGGGCCTTGGCCTTGGCCCGCAGGCACCGGTCGGCCAGCTGGCGGTGGGACTCGGTTGGGTCCTTCGCCGCTTCGACCAGCTCCTCCGAGCTGTCCGGGTCGAGCTTCAACACCCCGGCCACCTGGCGGGCCCTCGAGGTGGACAGCTCCCCGGTGCGGAGGGCGTCGTCCAACACGGGGTGGTCTTCCATCTGGTCGGCCAGCGCCAGAGCGCCAGCCGAGGCCCCGACGGACTCCCCCGTCTTTTTCGACAGCCACTCGGCCGCCGAGCGGGCGCCGTCTCTGCGGTGGCAGTCGGCCTCGGTCGCCCGCTTGGCCGCCAAGGCCTTCCCGGTGGCACAGAGGTGCTCACCCCGGGAGAACCGCTCGATCAACACGGCGGCGTCCTCACCCGAGTAGCGCCTCGGCTCGAACGAGGAGACGAAGGACTCGAGCAACGAGATGGCCTCGGTGACCGACTCGGCCGTGTCGGGGGAGCCGGCCTCGGTGACCGACTCGGCCGTGTCGGGAGCCGGCCTCGGGTACCGACTCGGCCGTGTCGGGAGAGCCGGCCTCGGTGACCGACTCGGCCGTGTCGGGAGACGCCTGCTGCCGCAAGAGCCAGTAGGCGATCCGACGGCGTCGGTGCTCGGGGCCGTCCGCCGCTCAGGCCGATTGCCCTTCGGCCCGGTGCTCCCGGTACTCCTCGTGCTGCGCTGGTCCGTCTTGGCCATACGGAGAGCATGACAGAGGGGTGTGACAACTATTCAGAGCATATGGAAAGCCACTGGATGAGACGGGATCAGATCCCGACCCCCAGACGCAGTGGGCGAAGTGGGTGAGGGCGCGAGGGTCGCTACGTCGTTTCTGCAGGACCAGCAGCACGGTCGTCGTCACTGCCGCCGGCCGAACCCGATCCGTCCTCCCGCGCATCGCCGGCCGAACCCGACCGGCCCGGCTCGCCTCGCAACTTCCGCAGTCGTTCGGCCACCACCGCCTCGTGCCCGCGATCGCTCGGCTCGTAATACCGAGCGGTGCCCAACTCGGCTGGCCGGTACTGCTGCTCGACGAAGGCGCCCGGCTCGTCGTGCGGGTAGACGTAGCCCTGGCCGTGCCCGATGGACCCCGCGCTTCGGTAGTGCGAGTCGCGCAGATGGGCGGGCACGTCGCCACGAGGCCCCTGGCGCACGTCCTGTTGGGCGCGTCCCAGGGCAACAGTGACCCGGTTCGACTTCGGCGCCGACGCTAGATGCACGACCGCCTGGGCCAGGTTCAGCTGCGCCTCGGGGAGCCCCACGAACTCCACGGCGCGGGCGGCGGCGTCGGCCACCACCAGGGCCAAGGGGTCGGCCTCGCCGATGTCCTCGCTGGCCAGGATGACCAGGCGCCGGGCGATGAACCGGGCGTCCTCCCCCGACTCGAGCATGCGGGCCAGCCAGTACAGACCGGCGTCGGGATCCGAGCCGCGCACGCTCTTGATGAAGGCGCTCACCTGGTCGTAGTGGTCGTCCTCGCCGTAGTGGTGCAGCCGGGTGTGGCGGGCCCGCTCGACGTCGTCCACCGTCACCGGTCGGTCACCGGCCAGGGCGAGGGCCACCTCCAGCGTGGTGAGGACGGCCCGGGCGTCGCCGTCGGCCAGCCCTACGAGGGCGGCCACCGCGTCGGGCTCGGCCTCTGCCTCCTCGGCCCGGAGCCCACGGGCCGCCACCTCGGTCAGCTCCTCGTCGCTCAGGGGCTCGAGGCGCCAGAGCGTCGACCGGGAGAGCAGGGGGGCGTTGACCTCGAAGAACGGGTTCTCGGTGGTGGCACCGATGAACACCAGGAGACCCTCTTCCACCGAGGGCAGGAGGGCGTCCTGCTGGGCGCGGTTGAACCGGTGCACCTCATCGAGGAAGAGGATCGTCCCGCGGCCGTGCTCTCCGAGTCGCCGACGGGCCCCCTCGACAACCTCGCGGACGTCCTTCACTCCAGCCGTCACTGCAGAAAGCGGGATGAACTCCTTGGCGGTCGTCGTGGCTACCACCGAGGCCAGCGTGGTCTTCCCCGTGCCGGGCGGGCCCCACAGGATGGCCGAGGTCAAGCGGTCGGACTCGATGAGCGCCCGAAGGGGAGCACCCGGCCCCACGAGGTGGGCCTGCCCGACGATGTCGTCGAGCGTTCTCGGCCGAAGCCGGGCGGCCAGGGGCGCCCGCGATGCGAGGCGTTCCTCGGCCGCCCCGGAGAACAGGTCGTCGGCGGCCACCCGTGACCCGGCCTTTTCAGTCCTTGCGGAGGGCGAGCCGGAGCCCGAGATCGGCCAGTGCGCCCGGGGCCAGCGGCTTCGGTGCCCCGGTCATGGGGTCGGAGCCGGACTGGGTCTTGGGGAAGGCGATGACCTCCCGGATGCTGTCCTCGCCGGCGAAGACGGCCACCAGCCGGTCGATACCCACGGCAAAGCCAGCATGGGGAGGAGCGCCGTAGCGGAACGCCCCCAGGAGAAAGCCGAACCGGGACTCGGCCTCCTCCGGGGTGATCCCGAGCACGTCGAACACCCGGCTCTGGATGTCGGCGCGATGGATTCGGACGCTCCCCGAACCCAACTCCCACCCGTTGAGCACCAGGTCGTAGGCCTGAGAGCGAACCGAGGCCGGATCGGACTCGAGCCTGTCGAGGTCGTCGGGGTGAGGCATGGTGAAGGGGTGATGGGCGGCGATCGGATTGCCCTCCGCATCCACTCCGTCGAACATGGGGAAGTCCACGATCCAGACGTACCGGAACGGTCCCTCGCTCACCGGGCGGGCTCCCAGCTCCACCCGGAGCTGGCCGAGCACAGTGCAGGCCAGCCGGTGCTCGTCGGCGACGACGAGGATGAGATCCCCGGCTGCCGCCTCGGTGGTGGCGACCAGCGCCGAACGCTCCTCATCGGAGAGAAATCGGTCGAGGGGCGAGTCGAGACCGAGCCTACCTGCACCGGAGCCGCCCGAGGCCGAGTCCCCTGGGGCCGAGTCCCCCGAGGCCGAGTCCCCTGAGGCCGAGTCCCCCGATGTCACCCGGAACCAGGCCAGCCCCTTCGCCCCGAGCTGCTTCGCCTTGTCGGTCAGGGCGTCGAGCCTCGAACGGGTCAGGGTCGAACCGCCCTCGAGCCGGAGCGCCTTCACGCACGGCGCGCTGAACGCCTTCACCTCGGTCCCCTCGAACACAGCCGAGAGGTCGACCAGCTCCATGCCGAAGCGGAGGTCGGGCTTGTCGGTGCCGAACCGGTCGAGCGCCTCCGACCACGTCATCTGCTCGATGGCCGGCGGGCGCTCCCCCGTCGCCACCTCGGCCGCGTCGAGCACCGCCTCGGAGACGAAGTCGAGCACGTCGTCCTGGCTCACGAACGAAGCCTCCACGTCGAGCTGGGTGAACTCGAACTGCCGGTCGGCCCGGAGGTCCTCGTCCCGCATGCACCGGGCGATCTGGAAGTACCGGTCCATGCCTGCCACCATGAGCAGCTGCTTGGCCAGCTGCGGGCTCTGGGGCAGGACGTAGAACGAGCCCTGGTGCAAGCGGCTGGGCACGGCGAACTCCCGTGCGCCCTCCGGGGTGGGCGCCCACAGCATCGGGGTCTCGACCTCACAGAACCCCTGGCGCTCCATGGCCGCTCGCAGGGCGGTGTTCACCTGGGCGCGCAGCCGGAGGTTGGCCTGCATGCGGGGCCGGCGCAGGTCGATGAACCGGCTCCGGAGCCGGACGCTCTCGTCCGCGTCCACCCGGTCGTCCACCGCGAACGGTGGAGGCTCGGCGGCGGCCAGCACCTCCACGACGCAGTCCCCCACCTCGATCTCGCCGGTGGGCAGGTCCGGGTTCACCGTCCCCTCCGGGCGGTGGCGGACGACACCCTCGACGGCGACCACGTACTCGCTCCGCACGTCGACCGTCCCGGGCACGACGCACTGCACGATCCCGGTGTGGTCGCGGAGGTCGACGAAGGCCAGGTGCTCACCGTGCTCGCGGCGCTTGGCCACCCACCCGCACAGCCGCACCGTCTCGCCGACCTCGGACGTTCCGACCCGCCCGCACAGATGGGTGCGCATCGACGTGGCCTCGCTGACCCCGTCGGCCGCCGCCCGTGTTGCCGTCATCCTGGGTCCTTTCGGGTGGGCTCCCCCACTGGTTCTCCCGGCGTGGGCTCTTCCATGGTGTCTCCTTCGGTCGGCTGTCGGCCAGGGGCGCGCTGTGCCGCCTCACGGACGATGTCGACCACCTCGGCCCTGGACACGGTCCGCTGGGTGCCTGCACCCCGCAGGGGCCGTACCGACACGCTGCCCGCGGTCACCTCGTCGGGGCCCACGATGAGGGCCAACCGAGCCCCGGAGCGGTCGGCCGACTTCAGCTGCGACTTCATGGAACGGCCGTCGAAAGCCCGGTCGGCGCGCAACCCCGCTCGGCGCAACAGGGCGGTGAGGTCCCGGGCCGAGTCGCCGCCGGCCACGTCGACCACGTAGGCGTCGAGCACCGGGGGGGAGACGGGGAACACCCCCTCGGCGTCACAGGCCAGGAGCACCCGCTCGATGCCGATCCCGAACCCGATCCCCGGCGTCGGCGGGCCGCCCAGCATCTCGACCAGGCCGTCGTAGCGGCCTCCCCCACCGATGCCGTTCTGGGCCGCGTCGAGGGCCTCGGAGGCGAACTCGAAGGTGGTGCGCGAGTAGTAGTCGAAGCCGCGGACCAGCCGGTGGTCGAGCTCGAAGGAGATGCCCAGCGCGTCCAGACCGGCCTGGACCCGCTCGAAGTGCTCCCGGCACGGGCCGCACAGGTGGTCCACCAGCCGGGGGGCGTCGGCGGTCGCCGTGCGGCAGCCCTCCCGCTTGCAGTCGAGTACCCGCAGCGGGTTCGCATCGAGGCGGTCCTGGTGCTCGGGGCACAGCTCGTCGCGCCGGTCGGCCAGGTAGGAGCGCAGTAGCTCGACATAGGCCGGGCGGCATTCGCTGTCCCCCATCGAGTTCAGCTTCAGCGCGTAGTCGGTCAACCCGAGCGACCCGAACAACCCGTGGGCCAGCGCGATCACCTCGACGTCGAGATCGGGGTCCTCTGCCCCAAGCGCCTCGACACCGAGCTGGTGGTGCTGGCGGTACCGCCCGGCCTGGGGGCGCTCGTAGCGGAACGCCGGTGTGGCGTACCAGGCCTTCCAGGGCAGCGGGGGCCGGTGCTGGACGTAGGCCCGGACGATGGGTGCGGTGCCCTCGGGCCGGAGGGCCAGGGTACGGCCGCCACGGTCCTCGAACTCGTACATCTCCTTGCCCACGACGTCGCTTCCCTCGCCGATGCCCCGCCGGAAGACCCGGACGTCCTCGAACAGCGGGGTGTGGGCCAGGCCGTAGCCAGCTCGCTCGACCAGGCCGGCGAACACGGCCAACAGCGCCTCCCAGCGGGTCGACTCCGGCCACAGGACGTCGTGGGTCCCACTCGGGGCGCGCGCGGCCGTCGGCAGGTCGCTCATCGGACGTTCAGTCCTTCTTCCCGGGCAGGATGCGGTAGGCGTCGTAGACGGCGTCGAGATGACGGACCGAGTTGAGCACCGACTCCAGGTGGTTGGCGTCGCCCAGCTCCACGTCGAAGCGCATGCGGGAGATCCTGTCGGCGTCGGTCTGGGTGTTGGCGGCCAGGATGTTCAGGTGGTGCTCGGACACCACCTGGCTCACATCGGTGAGCAGCCGCGACCGGTCGATGGCCACCACCTCGATGGTGGCCACGAACACGCCGGAGGACCGGTGGTCCCACTCGACCTCGATCAGCCGCTCCCGGGACCGGCTGGCCAGAGAGGCGGCGTTGGAGCAGTCGGCCCGGTGCACCGACACTCCCCGGCCCCGGGTCACGAAGCCGATGATCTCGTCGCCGGGTACCGGCGTGCAGCACCGTGACAGCCGGACGACCAGGTCGTCGAGACCCTCGACGTACACGCCGACGTCCGAGCGGGCCCCGGGCCGGGCGGCGGTCGGCTGGCGGCGGGCGGTGACCGGGAGCTGTTCGTCGTAGACGCCGCCCCGCAGCTCCCGGAGGAGGCGTTGGGCCACGGCCCGGGCCGACACCCGGTTGTCGCCGATCGCCGCGTGGAGGGCGTCGAGGTCGGCGTAGTTCATGGTCACGGCCAGCTCGGCCAGGGCGTGCTCGGAGGCCAGCTTCTGGACCGGGAGCCCCTCTCGCCGCAGCTCCTTGGTCAGCTCGTCCCGGCCCACCTCGATGGCGTCCTCCCGGCGCTCCCGGGAGAACCACTGGCGGATCTTGGTGCGGGCCCGGGACGAGGCGGCCAGGTTGAGCCAGTCCCGGGAAGGGCCTGCCGTCGGCGCCTTGGAGGTGATGATCTCCACGGTGTCCGCCGAGTTCAGGGTGGTCTCGAGCGGTACGAGCCGGCCGTTCACGGTGGCGCCGACGCAGCGGTGCCCCACCTCGGTGTGGATGGCGTAGGCGAAGTCGACCGGGGTGGCGTTGGCCGTCAGGGCGATGACCTTGCCCTTGGGCGTGAAGACGTAGACCTCATCCTGCTCGAGGTCGAGCTTGAGGGCCTCGAGGAACTCGATGGGGTCGGTCGTCTCGTTCTGGAAGTCGGCGATCCGCTGCATCCACTCGATCTCGGCGATGGTGGACGAGGTCTCACGGGCCAACGCCTGGCGCTCGGCCCGCCGGTCCGCCTCGGCCCCGCTGGAGGACTCCCGGGAGCTGCCACGGCCCTTCTTGGACTTCGAGCCCTTGCCCGACCCGGACGGCCCGGACGCATCTCCGGCCTTGGTCCCGCCCCGGGTCGGGGGCCCACCCGTCGCCTGGGCGAGGCCGGAGGGCGCGTTCGTCTCCCGGGCCGACTTCGCCCGTGCCGTCCTCTCCCGGGCGGCCTTGTCGGGTCCGTCACGCCCGGGCTTCTCCTTGTAGCCCCAGTGGGCGGCGATGCCGTACTCCGCACGCCGGTGCATCTCGTGGGTGCGCACCTGGACCTCGATCGGCTTCCCGTCCAGGCCGATGACCGTGGTGTGGAGCGACTGGTACAGGTTGAACTTGGGCGAGTTGATGTAGTCCTTGAACCGTCCCTGGACCGGGGGCCAGATGGCGTGGATGGAGCCCAGCGCGGCCCAGCAGTCCTTCTCCGACTCGACGATCACCCGCATACCGACCAGGTCGTAGAGCTCGTCGAACTCCTTGCCCCGGACGACCATCTTCTCGTAGATGCTCCAGAGGTGCTTCGGCCGGCCGGTCACCTCGGCCGCGATCCCCGACGACTGCAGCCGCTCGCGCACAGCCACCAGGACCCGGGCCAGGTACTCGTCGCGGAGGGGCGCCCGGCTGGCCACCATCTGCTCGATCTCGGAGTAGCGCTTGCGGTGCAGCGTGGAGAAGGCCAGGTCCTCGAGCTGCCACTTCACCTCCTGGATGCCGAGGCGGTGGGCCAGGGGCGCATAGATGTCGAGCGTCTCCTGGGCGGTCCGGCGCTGCTTCCATTCCGGCATGACCGAGAGGGTGCGCATGTTGTGAAGCCGGTCGGCCAGCTTGATGATCAGGACCCGCCAGTCGTCGGCCATGGCCACCAACATCTTGCGAACGGTGGCGGCCTGTTGGGCCTCTTTGGAGTCGAACTGGAGCCGGTCCAACTTGGTGACGCCGTCGACGATGGCGGCGACCGACTCGCCGAAGTCCTCCTTGATCACCTTGTTGGTGACGCCGGTGTCCTCCACGGCATCGTGGAGCAGGGCGGCGGCAATGGTCTGGGTATCGAGACCCAGCTCGGCCACGATGGCGGCGACGGCGATGGGATGGGTGATGTAGGGCTCTCCGGAGCGCCGGACCTGCCCGGCATGCGCCACGGCAGCCGTCTCGGCCGCGCCGACGATCAGGCCGGTGTCCTCGCCGGGATGTCGGCGGTGGAACGCCTCGATGACCTCGGCCAGCTGTTCGGCTTCCGCCTCGGACAGTGCCGACCCGGCCCGGTGCGCGCTGCCGACCTGCGGGTCTCGGCCCTTCGTCCCGGGCCCCCCGGCAGGGGCGCGCGCCGCCAACGCCATCAGATCACCCCGCCAGGATTGGGGGCCTCGGCCGTCAGACATGTCACGCCTACACGGTACCTGGAGGTCGGGACGAGCCGGAACCATCCCGCCGCCACGCGGTCGTCAAGTCCTGGTCAGCGGCGTTTGCTCTTGCCGCCCTTGCCCTTCCCCTTTCCCTTTCGGGGACGAGGCGGGGGACGAGTGCCGGGCGGCCGGTTGCTACCGGCCGCCGATGAGGCCCTTGGGGCCGGGGCGTTGGCGGCGGCCCCTGCTCCCGTGGGGGCACCCTGGCGTGCTGCGCCGGTGCCTGCGGGCTGGCGGGCGGGTGACGCGCGACGCGCCGGGACGGATCACCCCGGTGGTCTTGGGAGTCGCTCGGCGACCGGCACGGCCGGCTCCGGCGGTGGTCATGGCAGCCACGGATGTCGGCGTGAGCACACCGATCCGGTCGCCTCGGGTCTCGAGTCGCTGGCGGATGGCGATATAGCGCGGCTCTCGCTCCTTCATGATGGCGAGCAGGGGCGAGGCGATGAAGATCGAAGAGTACGCGCCACTGGTCAGCCCGATGACGAGGGCCAGACCGAAGTCCTCCAGGGTGGTCGCCCCGAGCACGAGCGAGCCCACGACGAGTATGGAGAGCACGGGGATGATGGCGACCAACGATGTGTTGATCGACCGGGCCAGCGTCTGGTTCATGGACAAGTTGACCGTCTGGGAGTAGGTGATGCGCCCGGACGCGCCGATGCCCTTCGCGTTCTCCGCTATTCGGTCGAAGACGACCACGGTGTCGTACAGCGAGTACCCGAGCACCGTGAGCACCGCAATAACGGTGTCCGGAGTGACCTGGAGCCCCGTGAGCGAGTAGATACCGACCGTGATGAGGATGTCGTGGATCACGGCCACTAACGCGGCCACGGCCATCTTGAACTCGAACCGCACCGAGATATAGATGACCACCGCGATGAAGAACACGATGAGGGCCTCGATGGCCTTGGATGTCACCTGACTACCCCAGGTGGCGCCCACATCGCTGAACGAGATGTCGTTCACCGAGACGTGGGCCGCGTGGGCCAGGTTTGCCTCCACGTTCTTCTCGATGGTCGTTCGGTCCGCCTGCGACTTGGAGTTGAGGTCGGCCTGGACCTCGACCGACTTGGTGTGGTTGAGCTGGTTGGTCAACAGCACCACGGTCGGCTGGCTCACGCCGGCGTTCTCCGCCGCCGTCGTGGCCTGGGCCACGGTCAGCTGGGTGTTCGAGATGGTCCATGACTGGCCGCCCTTGAAGTCGATGCCCAGGTTCAGACCCCGGGTCCCAAGGGAGAGCAGTCCAGCCAGGATGATGATGGCGGAGATGCCAAACCACCATTTCCGCTTGCCGATGAAGTCGAAGGACGTCCCGCCTCTGAACAGGCGCACCAGGGCATTCGGGCGTTTTTCTCCGCCCGCCGCGTCGGTCCCGTGACCGGCTCCGTCGAGACCGCCATCGAGATCGCCGGCATCCTCGGTGCCGTCGAACCCACCACCGGCGTCCTCGCCACCGGCGTTCTCGCCACCGGCGTCCTCGCCAGCGGCCCCCGTGGCAGGTCCCCCAGCCTGGTCCAGCTCGTCCGCGCCCAACTCCTCCGCGCCGAGGTCCTGGTCGGCCAGCTCCTCGTCGTCCAACGGACCGTCACCGGGATCGCCACCCTGGCCCGGACGGTTCCTGCCCTGGCGCGGGCTCATCGGGCGCCTTCCTCCGCCACGCCGAGCCCACGGGCCATGCCCATCCGTCCCGTTTCACCCGATGTGCGGCGCTGGCCCAAGAGGATGACGAACGGCCGCGTGAAGAAGTAGGTGATGACCACGTCGAGAATGGTCGACAGGCCCAGGAACAGGGCGAAGCCGCGGACCGGGCCGATGGAGATCTCGTACAGGATGGCGGCACCGAGGAAGCTGACGGCGTCAGCGGCCAACACGGTCCGGAACGCGCTGCGGAAGCCCTTGTCCACGCTCGTCCTCACGGTGCGCCCTGCCCGGGCCTCGTCTTTCAATCGCTCGAAGTACACGATGTACGAGTCGACGGTGATGCCGATGGACACGATGATGCCGATGATGCCGGCCAGGTCGAGGGTGGTGCCGAACGAATGGCCCATCCAGGCGATGATGGACCACAGCAATGCAGCGGTGATGGCCAGGCCGGAGATCACCACCAGGCCCAACAGGCGGTAGTAGAAGAGCATGTAGATCATCACCACGGCCAGGCCGGCCAGGCCGGAGATCAATCCGGCCTTCAGTGAAGCCTTCCCGAGGGTGGGCGACACGGTCTGCACGGTGATCTGGTTCAGCTTCACCGGGAGAGCGCCGTAGTTCAGGTCTGTGGCCAGGGTCTTGGCCTGGTCCTCGGTGAAGTTCCCGCTGATCTGGACCTGTCCCCCGAACGACGTGAACGACTGGTCGGTGGGCTGGGTGATCGGAGCCGAGATCACGTGCCCGTCGAGATCGATGGCGATGATGGCGTGGAATTGCTGTTTGGCCAGGTTGTCCCACGCCGCCGATCCGGCGCCGGTCAGCTGGATGGCCACTGTCCACTGGCCGCTCTGCAGCTGCGCATTCGCCGAGTGCACGGCTGTCCCGGTGACCGGGGCGGGACCGAGGACGTAGCGGAGGGTGGACCCGGTGCCGGGGGAGCTCGGGAGGAGCACGGTGGCGTTCTTGTTGTCGGCGGAGGACGGCGTCGACTTGAACGAGGTGAAAGCGGGGTCAGGCTGGATCGACCCGAGGTTGCTCGAATACCCGGCCGCACTCGAGTTCGGGGTGACACCGATGTTGGCGGCCGTCAGCGCGGAGGCGGCTGAACACTGGGGCAGCGGACCGGTCGATGCAGTCTTGCCCTTCGCCACGGAAAACGGCAGGGCATTGCACAGCGCGGGCCGGAAGAAGAGCTGCGCGGTGTTGCCCAGGGTGGCAAGGATCTGATTGACGTTCTTGGCCCCCGGGATGGAGACGGCGATCTCGTTGTTGCTCTGACTGGCCACGGTGGCCCCGGATGCACCGAGGGCGTCAACCCTGTTGTTCAGGATGTTGACGGTGGTGTTGAGCTGATCCGTCGAGACCTGATGCGCTGTTTTGTAGACGACCTGAAGTCCACCGTCGAGGTCGAGCCCCAACTTCGGCGACCAGCCGGCGGCAACGGTGCCGACCAGGGCGAGGACCGAGATCACGACCACTGTGATGAGGCTGATCCAGAGTGGGCGTTTGTCCTTCATCAGCGTGTGGTGCTGGGCCCTCGATCATCACCGCGGTTCTTGCCGTCGCCCCGCTTGTTCCCGTCGCTACGCTTGGTGCCGTCGCCCCGCGTGTTCCCGTCGCCGCCCCCGCCACCACGGCGATCGTGATCTTCCTCGTCCTCGAGCTGGTCCGCCTCGTCTTCGGGCTCATCCGACTCTTCCTCGTCGTACTCGTCGTACTCGTCGTCGTAGCCGTCATCGTCGTGCTCGTCGTCCTCGGTCTCCACGGGAGGAGGATCGGCATCGAGCCGGCGCAGGATGTAGGGGCGCAGTACGACGAAGGAGGCCCCGACGCTCGTCTCCAAGGTGATCCGGTCGTCCTGGATGTCGATGATGTGCCCCACGATGCCCCCGGCCGTGAGCACCTCGTTGCCCACGTCGAATTGCTGCACCTGCTCCCGCTGCTTCTTGGCCTTCTGCTGCTGTGGCCGCAGGAAGAAGAAGTAGGCAGCCACCGCGATGACGATGATCGGCAAGAAGGTGACCAGCGAGCTGCTCGAACTCTTGGCAGCAGCGGCGAGGGTGGGCGTGGCCAGCGCAACCAGGGTTGCAGTCATGACACGTCAGATACGGGGTTCAAGGTGCACACAGCGGACAGACACTAGCTCAGCCTGCCCCCGCTTCAGCCCCGCCGCCAGGCCGGTACGAATCCCCAGAACACCAGGGCGGGTCAGGTGGCCCACCGTTCGGTCACCTCCCGCCGGAGATCACCCAGTCGCCCTGCGCTGATCGCGAGTCTGGCCGCATCCATGAGGTCGAGGGTGAAACGCAGATTATGGATGCTGAGCAGCCGCCAGGCGGCGGGATCTCCGACGCGCAGCAGGTGCCGCAGGTAGCCGCGTGACCAGCGGCAACAGGTCGAACACGGGCACCCGGGGTCGAGCGGGCCACTGTCTCGAGCAAACGCGGCGTTCCGGAGGTTCAGCTTGCCCGCCCGGGTCAGGATGGAACCGTGCCTGGCCATCCTGGTGGGTGCGACACAGTCGAATTGGTCGACACCCAGGGCGATGGCCTCGACGAGGCCCACGGGATCTCCCACCCCCATGAGGTAGCGGGGACGGTCCACGGGCAGCTCGGGCACCGTGGCCGCCAGTGCGGCCAGCATGGCCGGACGGAGCTCCCCCACCGAGAGGCCCCCGATGCCGTAGCCGTCGAAGTCCAGGTCGACCGTGCGGCGGGCGCTCTCCTTGCGCAGGACCGGGTCGGTCCCGCCCTGGATGATGCCGAACAGTGCCTGGCCCTCTGGCCTGGACTGGAGGTGACGGTGGTGGCGCCGCGCTCGAGCGGCCCACGCTGCGGTCCGCTCCACGGCAAGCCGGAGGACGTCGGGCTCGGCGGGAAGGGTGGCGCAGACGTCCAGGACCATCTGGATGTCGGCACCGATGAGTCCCTGGATCTCGACGGTCGACTCTGGGGTCAGCCGCGCCGAGGAGCCGTCGTACACGGACGTGAAGGTGACCCCGTCGTCGTCGACGTCAGGGGAAAGGGAGTGGACCTGGAACCCGCCCGAGTCGGTCAGGAGGTGGCCCTCCCAGCCCATGAAGCGATGCAGCCCTCCCAGGGCGGCCACCGTCTCGGCGCCGGGCCGGAGCATCAGGTGGTACGTGTTGGCCAGCACCACGTCGGCGCCGACCGCCTCGAGGTCCGACGAGTCGAGCGCCTTGACCGCGCCACGGGTCCCGACGGGCATGAAGGCAGGTGTCCGGTACGAGCCCCGGGCGGTATGGACCACCCCCGTGCGAGCGGCCCCGTCGGTGGCCTCGATCTCCATCCGCAGCCCGGGCATCACCCGTCCATCACCGCCATCACCCGTCCATCACCGCCATCACCCGGGCCCGACCGTCGCCCTGCGCCCTGGCATCACGTGTCCATCACCCCGGCCACCCGACCATCACCGGTCCGGGCGCTCGGATGGGAGGCATGGCGGCCCACCAACATGGCGTCACCGAAGGACAAGAAGCGGTACCCCTCCTCGAGCGCAGCGGCGTAGAGGTCACGCCACTGCGAGCCGCAGAACGCCTCCACCAGCAACAACAGGGTGGAGCGAGGCATGTGGAAGTTGGTCAGCAAGACATCCACCACCCGGAACGGATAGGCACCGTGGATATAGAGGTCGGTGCGCCCCGAGAGCCGCCCCGTGGCCGCCGCCGACTCCAAGGCCCGCACCGCGGTCGTCCCGACGGCCACCACCCGGGATGCCCGGCGGCACGCCTCCATGGTCTCGGTGGGTACGACGTAGCGCTCGGAATGAATCACGTGCTCCTCGGCGGTGGGCGCCGTCACCGGGCGGAAGGTGTCGAGCCCGATGGCCAGGTCGACGGTGGCCACGGACGCACCAGCAGCCCGGCAGGCGTCGAGCACCGTAGGGGTGAAGTGCAACCCGGCGGTGGGCGCGGCCGTCGACTGTGCGCCCGGATCACTCGGTGCGCAGTAGACGGTCTGGTAGCGGTCGGGGTCCGGAAGCGGGATGTGGATGTAGGGAGGGAGGGGCATCGAGCCCACGCGCTCGATCACTGAGGGCTCAAGCAACCGCACCCACCGCCGGCCGTCATCATGACCGACGACCAGGTCACCGACTTCGACCACCGGCCCAGGGCCAACCGGGCCGGCGCCAACCGGGCCGGCGCCAACCGGGCCGGCGCCAACCGGGCCCGAATCCGTCCCACCCGAATTGGCCGGTTCCCACAGCAACGTCCCCGGGGGTAGGCGCCGCCCGGGACGTACCAATGCCTCCCAGACCGACGCTGACGGCTCACCGGTGACACCGGGCTCGCCGGCCCAGCGGACACCGGCCCCGGGTGCGCCGGCCCCGCTTGTCGAACCAGCCGATCCTGCGGAGCGGTCCGATACGGTCGACGCTGCCAGTCGTGTCGCCTCGGTCCCAGCCGGCTCCAACAGGAGGATTTCGGCCGCACCCCCGGTCTGCTTCACAAGGGCCAGCCTCGCCGCCAGCACCCGGGTCTGGTTGAGCACGAGGACGTCGCCGGGCCGCAGGTATCGAGGAAGGTCGGCCACGGTGGCATGTTCCACGTCGCCGGTCCCCGAGAGTGCCCCGTCCACCAGCATCCGTGCGGCACTCCGAGGCTCGATGGGGCGCTGGGCGATCGCCTCGTCGGGGAGCCCGTACTCGTAGGCGTCCATCGAGACGCCCTCGCTCTGTCGGGTCGCCGGCATGCTCGACATCGTCGCAGACCGGGCAAGGGACGACGGTACGGGCCCCGGCGACTCCACGGTCCGGGTCTAGAGGAGGGTGGACTCCGCCGGGCTCAACCCGAGATGAACCCACGCACGTGGCGCGGCGACACGGCCTCGGGGCGTCCGCTGCAAGAGGCCCTGCTGCAGCAGGTACGGCTCGTAGGCGTCCTCGATGGTGTCGGGCTCCTCACCGATGCACTGGGCCAGCGTGGTAAGGCCAACGGCCCGGCCGGCGAACCGGCGGCACAGCACGTCCAGGATGGACCGGTCCACCTTGTCCAGGCCCAGCTCGTCCACGCCGAACAGGTCCAAGCCGTCCGCTGCGGCCTCTGCGGTGATCCGCCCCTCGGCTCGTACCTCGACGTAGTCCCGGACCCGGCGGAGCAACCGGTTGGCGATCCTCGGCGTCCCTCGGGAGCGCTGGGCGATCCGCCGTGCCCCTTCCGGTTCGATCGGCACCCCGAGGATCTCGGCCGAACGCCCCACGATGGCCTCGAGCTCGTCCGCGGTGTAGTGGTCGAGGCGCCCGACGAAGCCGAACCGGTCGCGCAGGGGGCTGGTGACGAGGCCGGTGCGGGTGGTGGCCCCGATGAGCGTGAACCGTGGGAGATCGAGGCGGATGCTGCGGGCCGTCGGGCCCTTCCCGATCAGGATGTCCAGCTTGAAGTCCTCCATCGCCGGGTAGAGCACCTCCTCAACAGCTCGGTGGAGGCGGTGGATCTCGTCGATGAACAGGACGTCCCCCTCCTGGAGGTCGGTCAGGAGGGCGGCCAGGTCGCCCGTTCGGACCAGCACCGGTCCCGCGGTGATCCGGAGCCCGACCCCCATCTCAGAAGCCACGATTCCGGCCAAGGAGGTCTTCCCCAGCCCCGGGGGCCCAGCGAACAGGAGGTGGTCGACGGGTTGGCGGCGCTTGCGGGCTGCCTCGAGCACGATACGGAGATGCTCGGTGAGTTGGGCCTGCCCGACGAACTCGTCCAGGGTCCGGGGACGGAGGCTGGCCTCGTCGAGCTCTTCGGCCGGAGCGGCCACCGGGTCCATGGGACGGACTCCGCCGCTGTCGCTTCCGGCTCGGCCGCCTTCGCCGGCCTTGTTTGTTTTGTCGTCGGCCATGGCGGCCAGCATCTCGCGGCGTGCCTCGGGGCTCATCGCGAGCGGGCCAGCTCGCGAAGGGCCGAGCGCAGCAGGTCTTCCACCGGCCCTTCGTCGGCCACCTGCTCCAGGGCTCCCCGGATCTCGTCGGGACCGTACCCAAGCTCGACGAGCGCCGCTCGCACCTCGCCGCGATCGGAGCGGTCCTGGCCGACCGGCACGGCCGCCCCGCCCCCGAGGGACGGGAGCTGCAGCCGGGCCTTCAGCTCCAACAGGAGGCGGGCAGCCGTCTTCTTCCCCACCCCGGGGACCAGGCACAGGGTGTCGACGTCGTCCTCGAGGACCGCCGTGGACAACGTGGCCGGGGAGAGCGACGACAGGATGGCCAGGGCCAACGAGGGGCCTACGCCGTGGGCACCGAGCAGCGCCTCGAAGCAACGCCGCTCATCGGCATGCAGAAACCCATAGAGGATGATGGCGTCCTCACGAACATGGGTGTGGACGTGGAGGAACGTCTCCGAACCGACCGGGCCCACCGAGGCGAGCACCGATGTGGGAACCAGGGCTCGGTACCCGACCCCTTGGACATCGACCAGAACCTCGCCGGGCGCGGGCCGGTCGATCAGCGTTCCCCGGAGGGAGCCGATCACCGGGCCTCCTCCGTCGCCGCGGCCACCGCCCGGCGGAGCGGCTGTGCTGTCAGATAGCAGACGGCCAGAGCCAGCGCATCGGCCACATCGGGAGGGCGAGGAGGCTGATCCAGGCCGAGCACCGAGGCGATCATGCGCTGCACCTGGTCCTTGGTCGCGCTCCCGTAGCCCACCACCGCCTGTTTCACCTCGTTCGACGTGTACTGGGCCACCTCGCAGCCGGACTCGGCCGCGGCAGCCAACGCCACCCCGGCAGCCTGCCCCGTCGCCATGGCTGTGCGCACGTTGACCTGGAAGAACACCCGCTCGACCACCACGGCGACCGGTCGGTATTCGGCCACCAGCGAGCGGAGCTCGGTCGAGAGGGTCAGCAGGCGCTCGGGCAGCGGCATGGTGGGGAGAGTCGTGATCACCCCGCCGGCCACGGCCTTCAGATCCGACCCGTGGCGGGTGACCGCGCCGTAACCGCACCGTGACAGCCCTGGATCGATCCCCAGAACGAACATGCGTTCGACCCTACCCCGCACGACAGGAGCGCGTGCGGATACCGCTCACCTCCGGTCTACGGGCGTGCTAGCCGTCGTAGGCCGCCATGACCGATTCCGGGATGTCGAAGTTGGCGTAGACGTTCTGCACGTCGTCGTGGTCGTCCAGCGCTTCGATCAGACGGAGGACCTTCTTCGCCTCGCCCTCGTCCTTCACCTCGATGGTCGACGTGGGGACCATGGACAGGTCGGAGGAGGACGGGGTCAGCCCGGCCCGCTCCAGCGCATCGCGGACGGCGACCAGGTCGGTCGGGGAGCACGTCACCAGCCAGTGATCGTCCTCGTCGGACAGGTCCTCGGCGCCGGCATCCATGGCCGCCTCCATGATCTGGTCCTCATCAAGGTCCCGGGGCAGCGAGATCAGGCCCTTGCGCTCGAACTGCCAGCTCACCGCGCCTGGCTCGGCCATGGACCCGCCGTTCTTGTTGAACAGGTTGCGGATCTCGGCCCCCGTCCGGTTCCGGTTGTCCGACAGGCAGTCAACGATGACCGCCACGCCGTCGGGTGCGTAACCCTCGTAGTTGATCGACTCGTAGCGGACGCCCTCGAGCTCGCCAGACCCCCGCTTGATGGCGCGCTCGATGGTGTCGATGGGGACCGAGGCGTCCCGGGCCTTCGAGTACATGGTCCGGAGACTGGCATTGGCCGTCATGTCGCTACCGCCCTCGCGGGCGGCCACCTCCACTTGACGGATGATCTTGGCGAACACCTTGGCCCGGGCCGAGTCCTGTGCACCCTTTCGGTACTTGGTGGTTGCCCACTTGGAGTGTCCCGACATCGCCTAGCGCCTCTCTTCTTCGGCCATCGCTACTTCTTTGGCCATCTCTACGTCGTCAGCCATCTCTACGTCGTCAGCCATCTCTACGTCGTCAGCCATCTCTACGTCGTCAGCCATCTCTACGTCGTCAGCCATCTCTACGTCGTCAGCCATCTCTACGTCGTCAGCCATCTCTACCTGGGTCATCTCTTCTTTGGTCATGTCCACGAACAGCCGATGCAGCCGGCGGTCCTCGGTCAGCTCAGGGTGGAACGCAGCCACCAGGACCGGGCCCTGCCGGCAGATCACCGGCTGCGTACGCTCCCGTCGATCCCGGTGCGGCGGGAAGCGATGCCAGCACTTCCACGTTCGCACCCCACGCCTCGACCACCGGGGCCCGGATGAATACGGCATGAAACGGGTCACCGCTCACCTCGTCGGCGTCGAGATCGAGGTCGCACTCGAAGGACGCTCGCTGGCGTCCGTAGCCGTTGCGGCGCACGGTCAGGTCGATGATGCCGAAGCGCCGCTGGTCGGGGCGGCCATCGAGGACGTGGGTGGCCAGGAGGATCATGCCTGCGCACGTCCCGAAGACGGGCAGCCCGGAGCGGAGGGCCTCGGCCAGTGGCTCGAAGAGCGCCGACGAATCGAGGAGGAGGGACAGGGTGGTCGACTCCCCCCCCGGGAGCACGATTCCGGCGAGGCTGTCGAGGTCGGCCGGCTGCCGAACGGGACGCGCCAGCTCACCGAGGTCGGCAAGCGCAGCCGTGTGCTCGCGCACATCGCCCTGCAGGGCCAACACGCCGATGGTCACGCGGAGGCACCCCGAGACCCCGTGTCCGTACCCTTACCAGCCGCGATCGGCAAGATGCACGCCGAGCGTGTCGATCTCCTGGCCGGGCATGGCCTCGCCCAAGCCGGTGGATACCTTCGCCACCAGGTCGGCGTCGGTGTAGTGGGCGGTGGCCTCCACGATGGCTCGCGCCCGTCGCGAGGGGTCCTCGCTCTTGAAGATGCCCGAACCGACGAACACCGCTTCCGCACCGAGCTGGAGGACGAGCGAGGCGTCGGCCGGAGTGGCGATGCCGCCGGCACAGAACAGCGGAACGGGCAGGTGACCGGTGCGGGCGATGTCCTGCACCAGCCCGATGGGTGCGGCCAACTCCTTGGCCCAACCGTACTGCTCGGCCGAGTCGGCCTGGGTGATCTTTCCGATGTCCCCCAGGATCGAGCGGAGGTGCCGGACCGCCTCGACGATGTTCCCAGTTCCTGCCTCTCCCTTCGAGCGGATCATGGCCGCACCCTCCGAGATCCGGCGAAGGGCCTCGCCCAGATTGGTGGCACCGCACACAAACGGGACATCGAACGCCCACTTGTCGACGTGGTGCGCCTCGTCGGCGGGGGTGAGCACCTCGCTCTCGTCGATGTAGTCCACGCCGAGCGCGGCCAGCACCTGCGCCTCAGCGAAGTGACCGATGCGCGCCTTGGCCA
Organism: uncultured Acidimicrobiaceae bacterium; assembly: GCA_963803065.1. Classification (GTDB taxonomy): domain Bacteria; phylum Actinomycetota; class Acidimicrobiia; order Acidimicrobiales; family RAAP-2; genus DASXMT01. The sequence goes on along the minus strand of CAWDKW010000015.1, from coordinate 160,500 downwards.
TCACCGGCACGGTCACCGCCGCCTTGATGCCTTCGATCAGCGCCGGATCGCTCATCCGGGCGACGCCGCCGTCCCGACGGATGTCGGAAGGAACCCGCTCGAGGGCCATGACCGCCACCGCACCAGCATCTTCGGCCACCTTGGCCTGCTCAGCGTCGACGACGTCCATGATCACGCCGCCCCTGAGCATGTCGGCCAGCCCGCGCTTGACCGTGAACGTCCCGGTGGGACGGGCTCCCGGCGTCGGCTGTGTCTCGATCCGTTGGTCACCCATGGGTTCGATTGTACTGCCGGAGGTACCGGGAGACGGCAGCCGATGCCACCACGACCTGGGAAGCGGCCCGCTCAACCCAGGACGACCGAGAGCATCGACAGGGACGCGGCATCGATGCCCGCCACTGGGAACCGAGCCACGTCGTCGTGGTGTCGCGCTCCGAGCACGTACAGCAGCGGGTAGTAGTGGTCCGGGGTGGGGACGGCCAACCGGGCGTCGTCGCCCAGATCCCGATAGGCGACCAGTGATGCGTCGTCGCCCACCTCGATGCGGGCGCGAACGTCTGCCTCGAAGCGAGCCGCCCACTCGAACGGAGCAATGCCCTCGCCGAACTGGGCCAACTGCAGGTTGTGAGCGACGTTCCCGCTGCCCAGGATGAGCACACCCTCATCTCGGAGCGGCGCCAGGCGGTGGCCCACCTCGGCGTGAAAGGCTGCGTCGCGCCGGGCGTCGATGCTCAGCTGGATTGTCGGCACGTCGGCATTCGGGTAGAGATGACGGAGCACCGACCAGGTGCCGTGGTCCAGGCCCCACGAGGTGTCCGCTCCGACCTCCAGGGGATCGAGCATCGACCGGACCCGATCGGCCAGGCCGGGGTCCCCCGGCGCCGGGTACGACACCTCGAAGAGCTCCTGGGGGAAGCCGCCGAAGTCGTGGATGGTACGGGGCCGAGCCATGGCCGTCACAGCCAGTCCGGGCACGAACCAATGGGCCGACACCGACAGGACGGCGGCAGGCACCGGGAGCTCCGCTCCCAGTGCGGCCCATGACGTCGCATAACGGTTCGGCACGATGGCGTACATCGGGTTTCCGTGCCCGATGAACACGACAGGCAGCCGGTCCGATGGCGGGCCCACACCTCCGGTGTCCGTATCGGGATCCGGAGGCGTCAGCCCGCTCGTCATGGTCTCATTATGCCTGGTAGACAGCCTCTGCCTCGATCTCGATGTCGACCTTCTTGGCCACGACCAGGCCACCGGCCTCCATCACCGCACCGAAGGACACCCCGAAGTCGTCACGGTTGATCTGGGTCCTGGCGCTGAAGCCGACCCGATGATTGCCGTAGGGGTCCTGAACGACCCCTTCGATGGTCACGTCGAGGACGACGGGCCGGGTCGTGCCCCGAATGGTGAGGTCGCCTTCGACCTTCCATGACCCGGCATCCACCGGATGCACGGCGCTCGAGTTGAAGGTGATCGTGGGGTGATTCTCGACGTCGAGGAAGTCGGCGGTGCGCACGTGGTTGTCGCGGGTCTCGTCCCGGGTGTCGACGCTGTCGGTGCCTATGGTCACCTGGACCGAGGACTCCAACGGGTCCTCGCCGATGACCAGGGTCCCGTCCACCTTGGCGAACTGCCCGCGCACCTTGGACACGGCCATGTGCCGCACGGCAAATCCCACGTGGGTATGGGACTCATCGATGACGTACCTCCCTGCGGCCGGCAATTCCACACCCTCGATCGTTCTGCTGGTTACTGTCGTCATGTCACTCATCGCACTGCCTCCCGGGCTAGTTGCATCGACTAGTTGCTTACACAAATAACTATAGAGGAAGATGTTTGCGGTCGCAACTACCCCTTCCGACCAGATAGGATGTCCTCATGGCAGACCATCGACTCCACGAAGGTCCACTTCCCGGATTGGCCGGGATCGGGGAGCTCGGCGATCGGCGCCTGACCACCATCGGCCTGCTCTTCGAGTCGGCCGCCGGTCTCCGGCAGGTCTTGGAACGACGGCTGGAGTCCCACTCAGGACTCTCCAACCAGTCCTTCGACGTGCTCATCCGGCTGGCCCGCACGCCGGGCAACCGGCTGCGGATGAGCGATCTGGCTGCTCAGACCACGCTCTCCCCCAGTGGTCTCACCCGGTCGGTGGACCGGCTGGAGGAAACGGGCCTTGTCGTACGCGAGACCTGCCCCGAGGACCGTCGAGGGTCGTTCGCTGCCCTGACGACGGAGGGGAAGGCGATGATGGACGAGGCCATCCCGCTCCACGTCGCTCACATCGACGAGGTGCTCGCCGACGTCCTGAGCCTCGAAGAGGAGCGCACCCTCGAGGCCTTGCTGCGCAAGCTCCGAGACCATTTGTTCGGAGTCGATGCTCAGTGCGAGCTCGACGGCTCGGTGACCGGAATCTGCCCGATCGAGGAGTAGTCACGGGCGCCACGAGCTGCGGCACTCGGTGCCTCGCCCCGAAGGGCGGCTCTCAGCGTTCGGCCAGGGCCGCGGCGCGCACGCCGGTGTCGTCCAGGTTGCCCTCGGGACTTTCGGCCCGCGACCCGACCATCGGGTCGATCCACAACCACCGGGTGATTGCCGCGGTCCGACCCGGCCCCGGGGGCCACGACGAGACCGGGCTCGGCGCCGAGGTCATGGCCTCGAGGGCGGAGCCCAGTCCGGGCGGGTAGCGCACGATCGAGGCCGCCCGCTGGTCGGCTATGAACTCACGGCCCGGCCCGATGAGGTTCCGCACCAAGCCCGCACCCGAACCGGTGAGCGCGGCAAGCGGAGCGACCACGGCGACGGCTGCGCCCGCGGTGGCCGTGTCCCGCCGCTTGACGTGGACAAGCTCGTGGGCGAGGACTCCCTCCAGTTCCACGAGGCTCAATGTCAGGTCGAGGCCCGACGTCACGACCAGTGCAGCGCGGCGCGGATCTGGGCCGACCGCCAATGCATTGGGGCTCGGGTGAGAGACCACGTAGATAGTGGGGGGCGGGAGGCCCATCGTGGCGCAGAGGCCCTCGACCAGGTTGTGCACCCGGGGATGGTCATCCGGGTCGCTCGGGCGGGCGCCCAGGGCCCGGATCACCACGTGGGGAGCCCGGGCGCGGAACCAGGCGGTGAGAAGGACGGCAACCACGACGAACACGATGACCCCGATCACCGGGGCCGCGACCGCAGCGACCACCGCCCCGAGGACGAGGCCGATCATGGCGGAGGGCGCCGCGCAGATCCCGAGGGCCCGGCGCCGGTTCGCTGTCGCCGCTCGATCCTCCTCAATGACTTCCACGGGACGGATGGTGGTCGGTGGCGCAGACGGTTGTGCGCGCTGCTCATCGCGATCCATCGCATCCGGACCTCGGCCCGATGCGCCGGGTCGCGGGGAACCCCGACCGTGGCGGCCGTCAGATTGTGTCCGTCCGCCACCGGACGAGCGGGACTGTCCAGAGCGTTGCCCGCCCCGTTGCTGGCCGCGGTTCCGATTGCCCGAGGCGCCCTGCCCCGAGGCACGCTGCCCCGAGGCGCCCCGCCCGGACCGGCCTTTCCCCGAAGCACCCTGGCTCCCCGAACTCCCCGAAGCACCCTGGCTCCCCGAAGCAGCCTGGCCGGCTCGACCGCCGTTTCCCTTTCCTCGCCCGCCCCGGCTGCGGCCGCCGCCGCTCTGGCGTCCGCTACCGCTGCCGCTCGATCGCCCGCTCGGACCCCCGATCGGGCGATCGGCCCCCGAGCTTCCCGCTGCGGTGTCCCGGGCATCTGACGCCTGTGGGCCGCCTGGAGGTCGTTGGCCGGGCCCATCGGGGGGCTGCTGGCCGGGAGGGATGGCGGTCATGACCCCAGCAGTGTACGGCGGCTCACGGACGCCCCGGGTGCGTCACGTCCCGGTACAGCGCCTCGTACCGTTGGGCCAGCCCGTCCATCGACCACTCCCTGGCTCGATCGGCCCCTTCGGTCCGGCACCGCTCACGCTCGTCGGCCCGGGTACCGGTCGCCGGGCCCAGGAGGTCGGCCAGTGCGGCGGCGAGCGCCGCCGCGTCCCCGGGGGGGACCAGGCGGGCCTTGCCCCCGGCCGCGTCCCGGTAGCCGGGGATGTCGCTGGCGACGACGAGGGTCCCGGCCGCCATGGCCTCGAGGAGCACCATCCCGAACGACTCGCCGCCGAGGGATGGGGCACAGAGCACGTCGGCGCCGGCCAGGCGACGGAGCTTCTCCTCTTCGGTGAGCACGCCCAGCCAGTGGATGTGCGGGGACTGCGGGTAGCGGCGGCGCAGCCCGTCGGTGTCGGGCCCGTCCCCGGCAACCCACAGCGTCGGTCCGGGTGCCATTCGGGTCTGCTGGTCGGCGAGCAACCGGGCGAACGCGTCGAGCAGGACGGGGAGGCCCTTGCGCCCCTCGTGGCGGCCGAGGAAGAGGACGGTCGGGACCTCCGTGGGCCACGGGACGGCGTCGGCGTATCGATCGACCTCCACCCCGTTGAACAGCACGACGTAGTCACCACCCACCGCCGTGTGGGCTGTCTGGCGCGCCGCCTCGGACACGGCGCAGCGAACTGCGAACCGCTTCGCCGCCAACCTGGTGGCCAGTGGCCGAAACAGCGAATAGAAGAAGCTCCCGCCGCTGCGGTGAAAGGTGACCACCATCGGCGGCACGTCCCGACCGACGAGGAGGGCGTAGGGGAGGCCCGGCGAGAAGGGCTCGTGCACGTGGACGACGTCGAACTGTCCCGCCCGGAGGTCCCCGAGGGCCCTGCGGGCGGCGCGGGGCGACACCGACACCGGCGCCTCCGAGCCGTTGGCCGGGAGCGACACCGAGTGCCCGGACACCACCAGGTCGATGTCGTGCGGGACATCATCGGGGTCGTCCAGGGGAGCGAAGACGGCGACGCGGTGCCCCCGTCCCGCCAGAACACGGGCCAGGCCGACCACCTGCCCCTGCACGCCGCCGGGGCGACTCAGGCTGTAGGGGCAGACCAGGGCGACGTTCAGCCCCGATGAACCATCCACTTCCGATGCCGGCATCAGGCTGTCAGGACGAGGGCGGCGGCAGGGACCGGCGCCGGCTCCATTTCACGCTGTACATGGCGTCATCGGCCCGGGCCAACAGGGTGGACGGGTCGGTCCACGGGTCGTCGGTGCGCACCCCACCGATGGAGGCCGAGACGACGAGCGACCGGCCGCCGATCTGGTAGGGCTCGCTCAGTGCGGTAGCGATCCGGTCCGAGATGCCCTGCATCTCCTCCTCGCCCCGCTTCACCTGGCAGACCACGACGAACTCGTCCCCGCCCAGCCGGGCCACGGTGTCGGTGGGACGCACGATGGCCAGCAGGCGCCGGGCCACCGCCACCAGTACCTCGTCGCCGACGTCGTGACCCAATGCGTCGTTGATCTCCTTGAAGTCATCGAGGTCGAGCAGGAAGACGGCGATCGAGCCGCCGGGGCCCTGGACCCGCTCGGACGGGACCTCGGTGGTCGCACCATTGGTGAGATCACCGACGGCCTTTCCCAGACGGTCGGCCAGGAGGGTCCGGTTGGCCACACCGGTCAGCGGGTCGTGGAGGGCCAGATCGGCCAGGCGCTCCTCGTTGCGCTTTTGCTCGGTGACGTCGTGGATGGCCGCCACCGCCCCGAGCTTGTGCCCGAGATCGTCAAAGAGGGCCTGGGCGTTGACCTTGATGAGCTTGCGGGAGCCCGACCCGGCCACCAGGACCAGCTCGGATTCGCGGAGCCGTTCCCCGGCCAGCGCCCGCAAGAGCGGGTTCTCCTCGGGCGCCATCGGCGAACCGTCCCTCCCCCGGAGCCACACGCTGATCGGCCGCCTGCCGGTGGGATCGGTCTCGCCGCTGAACCCGAACAGCCGCTGGGCAGCCGGGTTGACCAGCGTGACCTCCCCGTCCTCGTCGCAGGCCACGATGCCCTCTTCGAGGTTGTCCAACAGGACCTGGAGGAACTGCTGCTCCTCCCGGAGCGCCCTCCCGGCGTTGCGCGCCTCGGTGATGTCGCTGAAGGAGGCCACCGCACCGATGCGGGGGCGACCGTCCTCGCCCCCGATGCCCTGCGAGTTGACCCGCATCCAGACCACCGGCCCATCGGGTCGATTGATCCCGTTCACGTACCCGAAGCACCGCTCCCCCGTGTACAGGCTCCGCAGCACCGGGTACTCCTCGATGGGGACCTCCACGCCCTCCGAGTCGATGGGATACCACCCCTGCTCCCTCCCGATGGCCAGCACCTCTACCAGCTTCCGGCCCAGGATCCAGGTCTTGGAGGCGTTGAACAACTCCACCAGTGCGTTGTTGACGGCCACGACGACCCCGTCGGCGTCCACCATCATGATGCCGTCCACCAGGGACTCCATGATGGTGGCGTAGCGGGTCTGGACCTCCAGGGCCTCCCGTTCGATCCGCTTCCGCTCGGTGACATCTCGGACGTTGACCACGATGCCGCCGACAGACTCTGTGGGCGCCGAAGCCACCACCTCGACGTCGATCGACGACCCGTCCGCGGTGACGGCCGTCATCTCGAGGGCGACCGTGAGGCGGCGACCGGCCACCAGGTCGCCGAAGGAGGCCCGCATGGCGCTCTGGTCGTCCACGTCGACCAGCTGGAAGACGTCCGTCCCTATGGCCCCGCTCGGGTCGTAGCCCAAGAGGCGCCGAGCAGAGGGGCTGACATAGAGAATGCGGCCGTCGAGCCCGACCACCAGGGCCACGTCGTCGACGTGCTCGGTCAAGGCCCGGAACCGGTCCCGGCCGGCCGAGAAGGCCGGGTGCTCCAACGGCTCCCCGCTCACCGACCGCCCTCGATCCGGTCGGCCGACCACAACGGCTGAAAGACATGCCATTGCTCCGGTGCCCGGCGGATCAGCGACTCGAACCGGTCGGCGATCTCCTGCGTGACCCGGGAGACGTCGGCGCGGAGGGTCCCGGTCCGGGTGAGGTCGATCGGGCCCCCGACCACGGCATGATGGTCCTGACCGGGGCCGCTGTAGACCGCCGCCGTCAGCAGTGTGGCGCCCGTTCGCATGGCCAGCGTGGCCGGACCCGAAGGCATGGTGGTCTTTTCCCCGAAGAATTCCACATCGATACCGTTGTCCAGAAGGTCCCGGTCGCACAAGAGCCCGACCAGGCCGCCTTCCCGGAGCGTTCGCATCACCGCACCGCCCGACCCGCCGTCCAAGGGCACGATGGTCAGGCCCATGGCCGCCCGCTGGGACACGAAGTAGTCGAACAGCTCGGGAGGCTCGATGCGCTCGGCTACCGAGGTCATAGGAAAGCCCACGGCAGCCAGGAAGGTCCCGCCGTACTCCCAGCTCCCCACGTGGGGCAGGGCCAGGACCACGCCGTTCCCCGACGCCATGCCCGCAACCAGGTGCTCGAACCCGTCGACCACCACGAACCGCTGGAGCACCTCCCGGCGCGGAGTGCTGGGCAATCGGGCCCCTTCCACCCAGTAGCGGGCATAGGCCCGGAATGCCCGGCGGCTCCAGCGATCGAGGGATGGCTGGTCGATGTCCCGCCCGACCACCCTGCGGAGGTTCGCTTCGACGTTTCGCCGGGTCTCGTGACGGACCTGATGGAGAACGTCGCCCACCAGGCCGGCGATGCCCAGGGCGACGGGTTCGGGCACGGCGGCGAGGGCGCGTCCCAACGTGCTGTAGGTCCGGAACATCAGACGGGCCGAAACCACCATGCTCGCTCGATCGGTTGCTCGTGACAGATAGAGCAGAAGTCAGCCGTTGCGCCGAGCCGCGGCTCGGTGACGGAGACCTTGCCGGGCCTGACGGGCCCGCCAGGTGCGGCCTGACCGGCTGGACAGCTCGCCCTGCCGGCGCGCCCGCCAGCGGGACGACGAACCGATGGGGCGACGACGGGAGCTGCGCGCCATGGCGCCCTCCCGGCGAGGACGGCGACCCGCCACCGTAGGGGCCGGCGCTTCGGCCAGGCGCCAGACCTTGACGAAGCGCCCGCCCGCGGTGAGCACGGTCAACCCCAGCAGCACCCAGAGGACGGGGACGAGGAAGGAGGCGGACAGGAAACCGATGCCGAGGAGGATCATCCGCTCGGCCCGCTCCATCAGGCCGCCCTTGGCCGAGATGCCGAGCGATTCGGCCTTCGCCCGCTGGTACGACACCAGCATCGTGGCGGCGAGCACCCCGAAGGGCAGGAGCACGAGATGGCCCGGGTGGGTCGTGACCAGGTACCAGGCCACGCCGCCGAGCAACAGGGCGTCGGCCACCCGGTCGGTGACCGAGTCAAAGAAGGCGCCCCGGACCGACGCCGTTCCCGAGGCCTTGGCCACCGGGCCGTCCAAGAGGTCGTGGAGACCGGTCAGGATGAGCAGGAGGATGGCCAGGTGCAGATGACCGGTGGCCACGGCGACCGCGGTCGCCGTGGCGGTGATCAGGCCGGTTGCCGTCAAGATGTCGGCGGTGACCCCGATCTGCTGCAGCCTGTGACCGACCGGACCGGTCGCCCGGTCCACGGTGTCGCGCCAGCGGCCGTCGAACATGGCAGCTCCTCGAGAGGTTTCTCAGCCACACTACCATCCGCTTGCTGGTGTTAGCGGGAATGGCCGCTCTGAGTGGTTCACCACCCTACGCAGGGACTCTTGGCCCATCGCCTTCCCCCGGAGATCCGTTGTGACCACCTGACCGGCCTAACATCGGTCGGACACGAACCGGAGGGAACCCCGGCGCCCATTGGAGGTCATCGTGTTCGCAGCACTAGCGCGCATGGTCACCGGGCACCCGTGGCGGGTCATCGCCGTGTGGGTGCTGGCCTCGGTGGCCATCGTTGTGTTCTCCCCGTCCATCAGCTCGGTCACCAACGCCAACCAGGCCAGCTTCCTGCCCGGGCACTACCAGTCGGTGCTGGCCCAGGACGCCCTGGCCAAGAACTTCCCCAAGCAGTCGGGCAACACCGACCTCCTCGTCGTCGAGCGCACCGACGGCGCCCCGCTCACCGCCGCCAACCAGCAGGCCGTCACCGACTTCGCCACCGGTCTCTCCCATGCCGGCATTGGCGAGATCACCGGGACCCTCACGTCGCCGGCCCTCCTGTCGCCCAACGGGAAGGCCCAGCTGGTCGACGTCATGCTCCGGGGACAGCCCGGCGAGGTGCCGGTGAACGACGCCGTCACGGCGATCCGGGCGCAGGTCCCCCGACTACTCGCCGGCACCGGCCTCACGGCCGGCCTCACCGGGGCCTCTGCCATTGCCCTCGACACCGCCAACTCCTTCGCCAAGGCCGAGAACATCATCGCCATCGCCACCGTGTCGCTGATCGTCATCTTGTTGGGCCTCATCTTCCGCAGCGTGCTGATCGCCGTTCTTCCCGTCGTGCTCATCGGCCTCATCCATCAGGTGGCCTCGTCGTTGGTGGCCGCCGTGGCCCACGTGTCGCACTTCGACGTGGGCACACTGCTCGGCCCGTTGCTCATCGTGGTCCTCTTCGGCATCGGGACGGACTACTTCGTCTTCCTCGTCTTCCGCTACCGCGAGAACCTGACCAAAGGCGACGAGCCGATGGCAGCACTCCAGCACGCCACCGAAGTGGTGGGCGAGGTCATCTCCTCGTCGGCCCTCACCGTCATCGCCGCCTTCGCCGCCCTGCTCCTCTCCTCGCTCGGCCTCCTGCGCACCCTGGCGCCGGGACTGATCATCTCGGTCGCCTTGATGCTGCTCAGCGCCCTGACCCTGGTACCCGCGGTGCTCGCCCTTCTCGGCCGCCACGTGTTCTGGCCCGCCCACCGGCAGAAGCCGGCCGGGGCCGAGTCCTATTCGGCTCGGATCGGGAAGTACGTGGGGCGCCACCCCGGGCGCATCGTGGCCGGCTACGGGGGCGTCCTGTTGATCCTCGCCCTCGCCGCCTTCGGCTTCAGAGCCGACTACGACGAGGTGGGCGAGCTCCCGAGCACGTCACCGTCCGTGGTGGCCTACGACCAGATGCAACGAGACTTTCCGGCCGGCTACGTGGGGCCGACGAGCGTCATCGCCACCAGTGAGAGCGCCGCGCCCCTCTCCAGCCAGTCGGTCACCGCCCTGGTCGACAAGCTGAAGCACGCCGAGGGGGTGGCCGCCGTGGCTCCCGTCCAGAAGAACGCCACCGGCACCGCCGCCCTGATCACCCTTTCGCTCGATGTCAACCCCTATTCGGGCCAGGCCCTGGCCGACGTGGCCGGTCCCATCCGGTCGGCGGCCAACGGCTCCATTCCCGGTGCGACGGTGCTCGTAGGCGGACCGACCTCGCAGTCGGTGGACATCCGGAACGCCATCGACCACGACCTCTCGGTGATCTTCCCGGTGGCTGCGCTGATCATCGCGGTGATCCTGGGCCTGCTCCTCCGGGCCGTCATCGGCCCGCTCTATCTGCTGTTCGGCGTCGGCTTGGGATTCCTGGCCACGCTCGGGATCCTCGTTCTCATCTTCCAGAAGGCAGGTGGACTGGTGGGCCTCGACTTCTCGATACCGATCGTCCTGTACCTCTTCGTGGTGGCCATCGGCACCGACTACAACATCCTCATGACGGCGCGGGTCCGAGAGGAGCTCCGCAGCGGCAAGGACCCGGCCGATGCGGTGGGACTGGCCATCGCCCACGGGGCCCCGACCGTGGCCGCGGCCGGCATCATCCTGGCCGGGACGTTCGCATCCCTCTTGCTGACCGGCATCACCACCTTGACCGAGCTGGGGTCGGGCGTGGCCATCGGCATCATCGTGGCCGCCTTCATCATGGCCCCGCGCCTGATTCCAGCTATGACCGGCATGCGCCGCTGGCACTTCTGGTGGCCGGGTCCACTCGACCGCCGGACGGCCAGGCACACTCACCATCTCCACCTCCACGACCGCTCGAGCGCCGACCGGTCGCGGCCCGTGCGCGCGAACGGCTCTACGTCCGGACGTGGCCGACGATAGGCTCGCGATCGGCCGCGACCGATGGGTCGGTCGACCAGGAGGTGCCCTCAATGGACCGTTTCGATTCCGAGCAGATTCGGAATGTGGCGCTCATCGGTCACACCGGTGTCGGCAAGACGACCCTGGTCGAGGCCGTCTTGTGCCATACCGGCGCCATCCATCGGGCCGGCCGGGTCGAGGACGGCACGACCGTCTGCGATCACGAGCCCGAAGAGGTCGCCCACCACATGACCATGGGACTGTCCCTGGCCCCGTGCGTGGTCCAGGACAGCGTGGTCGGAACGGTGAAGCTCAACCTGGTGGACACCCCCGGGTACGCCGACTACACCGCCGAGGTGGCGGCAGCACTGGCCGTGGTCGACCTGGCCGTCGTCGTGGTGAGCGCAGTCGAAGGCATTCAGATCCAGACCGAGATCGTCTGGGAGATGGCCTCGGAGGCCAAGCTGCCGCGCATCATCGTCGTGACCCAGCTCGATCGCGAGAGGGCCGACTTCGACGCCGTGCTCGACCAACTCCGCTCGACGTTCGGCGCCGGGGTCGCCCCCTTGGAGCTGCCCATCGGCAGCCAGTCGGAGCTCCGCGGTGTGGTCGACCTCTTGAGCGACACGGCCGTCGTCTACCCCTCCGACGGGAGCACCATCGGGAAGACGGAACCCCTGCCCCCCGAGCTGGTCGCCACCGAGCACGCCATTCACGAGGCCCTCGTGGAGGGCATCGTCGTGGGCGACGACGCCCTCATGGAGCGCTATCTGGAGGGCGACACCCTCTCCTTCGAGGAGCTCGAGGCGAGCCTGGCCGGCGGTGTGGCCTCGGCCAACGTCTTCCCGGTGGTCTGCGCCTCGTCCACCAGCGGGGTGGGGATCGACCGGCTGGCCATGGTCCTGGCCGAACTGTGCCCCTCTCCCCGGGTACGCCCCCCGGCGCTGGTCTCGGCCGGAGACGCGGAACGCGACGTGGCCTGTGATCCCGAGGGCCCTCCCCTGGCCCGGGTGTTCAAGACCATGACCGACCCCTATGTCGGACGCCTCTCCCTCTGCCGCCTGTTGTCGGGGACGATTCGCCCGGATGTGGTCCTGACCAACGTCCGATCGCACTCGGATGAGCGGCTCCACACGATCGAGACCCTTCGGGGAAAAGAGGCTGTCCCCGTCCCCGAGGTGCTGGCCGGAGATCTCTTCGCCGTGCCCAAGTTGTCCGAGGCGGACACGGGCGACACCCTCGCCCCACGGGGCATGCCGGTGTCGGTCCTGTCGCCCCCCTTCCCCCGACCGGGTCCGCCTGCCCTCTCCGTCGCCATCCGGCCCCGTACCAAGGCCGACGAGGACAAGATGATGTCCTCCCTGCACCGCCTGATCCAAGAGGACCCGGCCCTCTCGGTCCGCCGGGACGACGAGACCCACCAGACCATCCTGGAGGGCGCGGGTGAGACGCACGTGGCCGTGGCGCTGGAGCGCCTGGCCCGGAAGTTCGGTGTGGGCGTGGAGCGCGACGAGCTGCTCGTCCCGTACCGGCAGACCATCACCCGTACCATCGAGGCGGAGGGTCGCTACAAGAAGCAGACCGGGGGGCACGGGCAGTTCGGCGTGGTTTCGCTCCGCATCGCGCCCCTTCCCAGGGGCGAGGGGTTCTCGTTCGCCAACGAGGTGGTGGGCGGGGCCATTCCTCGCCAGTACATCCCGGCGGTCGAGAAGGGCGTCACCGAGGCCATGGCCCAGGGGGGCACGCTCGGCTGTCCGGTGGTCGACGTGGTCGTCACCTGCCTCGACGGTAAGCACCACCCGGTGGACTCGTCGGAGATGAGCTTCAAGATGGCGGGAATCCTGGGGTTCCGCGACGCGCTGGCCAAGGCGTCACCGGTGCTCCTGGAGCCGATCTCCCGGGTCGAGGTGACCGTCCCAGCCGAGCTGCAAGGCGACGTCCTCGGCGACCTCAACGCCCGGCGGGGACGGGTGATGGGCTCGGACGTCGATCAGCGCGGCCACCAGGTGGTCGTCGCCCTCGTCCCCCTGGCCGAGCTCTCCCGGTACGCCGTCGACCTTCGCTCGCTGACCAGCGGACGGGGGCGGTTCCGAGCCACGCACGACCACTACGACGTGGTGCCGTCCCACTTGACCGCCCAGATCGCCCCGTCGGCCGATCCGCGGTCGGCGGGCGCCAAAGCCCACGTCGCCTGAGTCCGCATCGGCGCCCCCGGCGTCTGGTCGGGTCGCCGGAGGGCGATCGCCCGGTCAGGCCGCCCAAACCGAATGCAGGCGTTGCCAGCTGTCGGCCAGGGTCTCGGGCAGGACGCGCACCCCGGCCAGCGCGGTCATGAAGTTGGTGTCGCCGACCCAGCGGGGCACGGCGTGCAGGTGCAGGTGCTGGGGGATGCCCGCCCCGGCGGCCCGTCCCAGGTTGGCGCCGACGTTCACCCCCTCGGGACCGTAGGCCGCATCGAGGGCGGCCACGCCGGCCCGCAGCGCCGACCACAGTTCGATGCCCTCCGCCTCGCTCAGGTCGGCCATCGACCGTACGTGACGGGTGGGCATGACCATAAGGTGGCCGCTGGCGTAGGGATAGGCGTTGAGGACGGCGAAGGTGAGCTCTCCCCGCCACAGCACGCCGTTGTCGGCCGACGGCGGCCCACTGGCCGCGATCCGGCAGAAGACGCACCGCTGCGGGTCGTCCGGGGAGCCGTCCTCGCCTTGTTCATGTGCCTCGAGCCTGGAGCCGGGCCCGGGTGCGCCAACCCTCGCTACCTCGGGGGCTGTCGTCACGTAGTCCCTGCGCCACCCGGCCCACAGGTGGTCGAGGCTCACTGACCACCTGACCCGTTCACCTGGGGCTCCCGCCGCTCGGCGATCTCCTGTTCGAGGTCCTCGCAGAACGCCATCAGGGCCACGCCGCGATGGGGCTTCTGGGAGCCGCGCCGGTTCACGCCCACCGTCCCCGCGGCCACGTCGTCGTCCCCCACCACCAGGACGTAGGGCAACTTGTCCATCTTGGCGTGGCGGATCCTCGCCCCCAGCGGCTCGCCGGCAGGGACGACGGATGTGCGGATGCCGACGGCACGGAGTCGGTCGTTCACCTTCTCGGCGTACGCCTCGTGGACGTCGGCCACGGGCAGGACCCGGACCTGCTCGGGGGCCAGCCAGGTGGGGAAGGCGCCGGCGTGGTGCTCCAAGAGAATGGCGAAGAACCGCTCCACCGAGCCGAACAGAGCCCGGTGGATCATGATCGGCTGATGCCGGGCGTTGTCCGCCCCGACGTAGTCCATCTCGAACCGCTTGGGCATCTGGAAGTCGAGCTGGATGGTGGACATCTGGTGGGTGCGCCCGATGGCGTCCTTGGCCTGCACGGAGATCTTCGGACCGTAGAAGGCTCCGCCCCCCTCGTCCAGCACCAGCTCGAGGTCCATGGCCTCGGCGGCGGCCCGGAGCGTCTCGGTCGCCTCCTCCCACTCGGCGTCGGTCCCGCCGGCCTTGCCTTCCGGCTTGGTCGACAGCTCCAGGTAGAAATCCTCGAGCCCGTAGTCACGCAGCACGTCGAGAACGAACAGCAGCGTCGAGTGCAGCTCCGCCGCCATCTGGTCTCGGGCGCAGAAGATATGGGCGTCGTCCATGGTCAAGCCGCGCACCCGGGTCAGCCCGTGGACGACCCCGGACTTCTCGTATCGGTAGACGGTGCCGAACTCGAAGAGCCTGAGGGGCAGCTCACGGTAGGAGCGCTGCCTGCTCTTGTAGATGAGGATGTGGAAGGGGCAGTTCATCGGCTTCACGTAGTACTGCTGGCCGCCGTCGAGCTCCATGGGCGGGAACATGCCGTCGGCGAACCAGTCCAGGTGCCCGGAGGTCTCGAACAGCTCCGCCTTGGTGATGTGCGGGGTGTTGACGAAGTCGTAGCCCGCCTTCACATGGCGTTGGCGGGAGTAGTCCTCCATCAGGCGACGGACGGTTCCGCCCTTGGGGTGGAAGACGGGCAACCCCGAGCCGATCTCCTCGGGGAACGAGAACAGGTCGAGCTCCGCTCCGAGCTTGCGGTGATCGCGGCGCTCCGCCTCCTCGAGCTTGTGGAGGTGGGCGGCGAGCGCCTTCTCCGATTCCCACGCCGTCCCGTAGATGCGCTGGAGCTGAGGTCGCTTCTCGTCGCCTCGCCAGTACGCGCCGGCCACCCGCATCAAGCGGAAGTGTCCCAGCCTGCTGGTCGAGGGCACGTGGGGGCCCCGGCAGAGGTCGGTGAAGGTGGGCGAGTTCCAGTAGGTCGACACTTCGGGCACGACCCCGTTCGACCCGGCATCAACCTCGTCGGCGCCGGCCTCCACCGCCTCGATGATCTCGCGCTTGAAGGGCTGGTCCTCGAACAGGTCGAGGCCTTCGGCTATCGAGTGCTCGTGACGGACGAAGGGCTGGTCCTCGGCCATGATCTCTCGCATGGTCGACTCGATACGGCCGAGGTCGTCGTCGGAGAAGTGCGCCCCGCCGGGCAGCTCGAAGTCGTAATAGAAGCCGTCCTCGATGACCGGCCCGATGGCGAAGTGCGCGCCGGGCCACAACCGAAGCACCGCCTGGGCGAGCACGTGGGCGGTGGAGTGGCGCAGCACCGCTCGGCCGGCGTCCGAATCGGCAGTGAGCACGGCCACCTCGGAGCCATCGGTCAGGACCGTGGACAGGTCGACCTCGGCACCGTCGACGGTGGCAGCCACCGCCGCCTTGGCCAGCCGTGGTCCGATGGACGCGGCAAACTCGAGGGCGGTCGTCCCCTCGGGCAGCTCCTTGGTCGACCCGTCGGGAAGCCGGACCGAAATTGCGCCTGCCATCATGCTGCCTTTCCGTGATGCGAAGACCCCGCCGGTCACAACAGCCGTCGGGGAAACCGAGTGCCGGGACTTCCGGAGTCCGGACCTACAGAGTAATGCCGAGCAACTCGGCTCCCCGATCTACGGGTTGTCCGCCGTCGGCCATATCGTCCAGGGCGGCCAGGGCCCCAGGCGTGTCGAGGTCGTCATCGAGGGCGCGGCGGACGGCCTCCAGGGCCGGATCGGTCTCGCCGGCTGCGGGCGGTGGACCCGCGTGCCCGGCTGCCTTCCTCCATGACTCCAGCCGGGCCGCCGCGCTGGGCATGTCGTCGTCGTTCCATTCCCAGTCCCGGCGGTAGTGGTGCGCCAGCAATGCCGTGCGGATGTCCACGGGCTGCCAGTCTTCGAGAAGCTCGCCGACAAAGACCAGGTTGCCCAGGGACTTCGACATCTTGGTCCCGTTGAGGCCGACCAGGCCCACGTGGAGCCAGTGCCGGACGAAGGGCCGCCCGGTCACCGACTCGGACTGGGCCGTCTCGCACTCGTGGTGAGGAAAGACCAGGTCTCGGCCACCGCCATGAACATCGACGGTCTCCCCCAGCTCACGCAGCACCAGCGCCGAGCACTCGATGTGCCATCCGGGCCGACCGGGGCCCCATCTCGATTCCCATGATGGTTCGTCGGGCAGGGATGGTTGCCAAAGGACGAAGTCGAGTGGATTGCGCTTGTTGGGATCGCCAGGGTTCCCACCGTTCTCGGCGGCCAGGGTCAGCATGGCCGCCGCGTCCAGATGGCTCAACGCCCCGAAGCGATCGAACGTCGTGACGTCGAAATACACCGATTCGCCCGACTGGTAGGCATGGCCGCTTTCGAGCACGGCGTCGATCAGGGTCAGGATGTCCGGGATGGCCGACGTGGCCCGAGGCTCGGACCAGGCGGGAATGAGCCCGAGGGTGTTCATGTCGGCGTCGAACCGGGCGATCTCCTCGGCGGCCAGGTCGAGATAGTGCACGCCGAGCTCTCGCGCCTTGCGAAGGATGTCGTCGTCCACATCGGTCACGTTGCGCACGCAGCGGGTCTCGTGGCCAAGGTCGCGCAGCCGTCTTTGCAGGATGTCGAAGGTGAGATAGGTCGCGGCATGGCCGAGATGGGCGGCATCGTAGGGAGTGATCCCACACGAGTAGAGGGTGACCATCGGGCCGGGCTCGAAGGGCACGACCGCCTGGCGGGCAGTGTCGTAGAGGCGCATCATGGGCCGGTGCTCGCCTCTCAGCTGTCGAAGCCGGCCAGGACGACCGTGGAATGGACCTTGTAACGGATGTTCACGCTGATCAGCACGGCGGTGAAGGCTTCGATCGCGGCCGCCTGGGACAGGCTGCCCGCATCGATGGCCCGCAGCCCTTCGATCCCATCGACCAGGTCCACCGTCGCCTTGATGGCGTCGGGGTGATCCGAGCAGACCAGCACGTCGGCTTCGAGGGGAACATCGAGCTTGGTCATCTCCGATGCAGGAAGATGGTGGAGCGAGGCGGAGACCAGCGAGTCGGGCAGGACCGCCTGGATCGACGCCGCCATCGAACCCCGCGGCGGCACCAGAGCCAGGAATTCCCGCCCTTCCTTGGCCAGGGCATTGACCATGGAGACCACGACCTTGCCGGCCAGGACACCGGCTAAGGGCAACAGGGTGGACAGCGTGCCCTCCCAGGGCGTCGCCACGACCACGAGGTCGCATCGGGCCACGTCCTCGTTGGCGGCGCCGTCGACCTGGAGGTTGAGCTCGGGCCAGACCTCGCGCAGGTGCCCCGCCACCTCCCGTGCTCGATCCGGGTTACGCGACCCGATGACCACCGGGGTCCCACCGACGGCCAGCCGCGCCGCCAGCCCCCGGCCAGCCGGGCCTGTTCCTCCGAGAATTCCGACACGCATGGGCCATACCCTTGCACACACAACCGCTGTCCTCGCACCTCGTGGGCGCCCGGCTCCGTTCAGGCAACTCCGCCGGTCAAACATCGGCTGACTCGTCCGCTCAGCGTCAGCCGGCTCCCGCCTGTAGGTCGGCCGACCTCCCCCGGTAGGAGTGCTGATCCCCCTGTAACCTGACCGCCTGATGGGACTGCTGACAGGAAAGCGAATCCTGGTGACTGGCGTGCTGACCGACGCGTCGTTGGCCTTCGCCGTTGCCCGCCTAGCCCAGGAAGAGGGGGCCGAGGTGGTCCTCAGCGGCGCCGGCCGTGGGCTGTCGCTGACCCGCCGAACGGCGCGCAAGCTTCAGGAGCCGGTCGATGTGTTGGAGATCGACGTGGCCCAGCCCGAACAGCTGGCGGCCGCCGCGGCCGAGCTCGGATCGAAATGGGACCGACTGGACGGCCTCCTGCATGCCATCGCATTCGCGCCGCCCGAATGCCTGGGCGGGGACATCTTCGGGGCCGACTGGGACCAGGTTCAAGTGGCCCTCCACGTCTCCGCCTACTCCTTGAAGGCCCTGGCCGAGGCCTTCCGGCCCCTGCTCGCCGCGGCCGGCTCAGACGGGGGCGTGGGTGCGTCCATCGTCGGCCTCGACTTCGACGCCACCGTGGCCTGGCCCGCCTACGACTGGATGGGCGTCTCCAAGGCGGCCCTCGAGTCCCTCTCCCGATACCTGGCCCGGGACCTTGGTCCGGACAAGGTCCGGGTGAACCTGGTCGCTGCCGGCCCGGTCAAGACGATGGCGGCCAAGTCCATCCCCGGCTTCGGCGCCTTCGAGGACACCTGGGCGGCCAGGGCACCGCTCGGTTGGGACCTCCTGGACACCGACGTGGTGGCTCGGGCCTGCATCGCGCTGTTCTCGGATCTCTTCCCCATGACCACGGGAGAGATGGTGCACGTCGACGGTGGCGTGCACGCCACCGGCGCCTGAACCCTTCTCGGCGCCCGGCGCCGCATCCAACCGTCAGGCCCTGTGCCCGGCGGGTCACATCGACCCCTGGAGGTCCCATGCCGACGTCAGACCAACTCCGATCCCTCATCACCACCTACGTCTCGACGTTGAACGGACGAGATCCCGATGCCATCGCTGCCCTCTTCGCCGAGGATGCCGTCCAGGCCGACCCGGCGTCGAACCCGCCGAACGTCGGTCGGGACGCCATCCGGGCCTTCTTCGCCGGCAGCGTCGAGGCGAGCGATGGTTGGACGTTCTCGGCCCCCACCGTTCATACCTGCGGTGACCACGTGGCCATCAACTTCCGGATCGGCGTGGAGGTTGGGGATGCCACCATGGTCATGAGCGGGATCGAAATATTCGCCGTTGATGACGACGGCCTCATCTCATCGGTGTACGCCTATTGGGACGACGCCGACGTCTCGGTATAGCCGTCGTCTCGATATAGCCGTCCCTGCGGAGTATCGCTCTCGGGCGCCGAGCTCGGGGGCCGCGGGCCGGCGCTCGGGGCCGGGGGCCGGCGCTCGGGGCCGGTCACCGGGTCGTGCAGTCCTCACTCGCCGAGCTCGCCCTGGTCCGGGAAGCCGCCGGTCGGGCCGCCAGACAGCAGGCCGGTCACGTCGGCGGCCATGGCATCGCACAGCTCTGTCAATGACTCCATGCGGACCCGTGGATCGTCAGTTTCGAGCAGGTACTGGCGGTCCATGAGGTTCAGCGGGGCGAGTGAACAGATTCGCCATGCGGCCACTTCGGGTTGGTCGCCGATATCGAGATCATGGGGCAGAGCGGGAACGTCCCCCATCTCGGAGAGCAACGAACGCAGCCGGCGCACCGAGCTCTCAGCCGACGCCAGCGAGGTGGCATCATCGTCAAAGGGGACGTCCGCCATCTCCTCCACCATCGCCTGCGGGTACGGGTCGTCCGGGAGCCACTCGTGTACCCGAACCCGGCGGACGCCCTGGGTCTCCAGAAGCAGCCGATTGTCGGGAAGCTGAGATCCTCGGCCGATCCGGGCCACGGTGCCCGTGTCGACCCGCTCGTCGCCTCCACCGGTCTCCCGTCCCCGGCTGATCATGACCACGCCGAATTCCCGGTCACCGCCGAGGCAGTCTGCGGTGAGAGCCAGGTACCGCGGCTCGAAGATGTGGAGGGGGAGATCGCCTCCGGGAAACAGGACGGTCGAGAGCGGGAACATCCCCAGGCGTTGGGTCTCGGGCGGCACTGCTCCAGCCTGCACCATCCGAGCGGATCCGGTCATACGGGGGCCGATGCCTGCGGCTGGATGGGCTCAGTACACGGCGGTCACGAAGTCGATCAGGGCTTCGACCGCACCGACCAGCGCCGGCTCCAGGTCGGCGTAGGAATCGACGGCAGCAAGGATGCGGCGCCACATCGTGTGCGAGTCAGGGACACCCAAGGCATCGCAGACCCCGGTCTTCCAATCGGTGCCCTTCGGGACCCTGGGCCATGCCGGAATCCCCACGACGCCTGGCCTGACCGCTTCCCACACATCGACAAACGGCGTCCCCGTGACGAGCACGTCTGCATCCGACATCGAGGCAGCCAAACGCGCCTCCTTGCTCCCGGGGACCAGATGGTCCACCAGCACGCCAAGTCGCCGGGCCGGCCCGGGCCGGAAGTCGCGAACGACGGCGGGCAGATGGTCGATGCCATCGAGCTGCTCCACCACGATGCCCTCGACCCGGAGATCGTCGCCCCAGACCCGTTCCACCAGAACCGCGTCCTGGACCCCTTCGACGAGGATTCGGCCGGCCCTCGCCACCCGTGCCGGTTGCGAGGGAACGGCCAACGAGCCTGACGCCGTGATCCCCTGTTCTGCGGGGTTGTCTCCTCGGGGCCGTACCAACGTGACGGCCCGTCCGTCCACCGCAAACCCACCCGGTTTGTGGCGGAACACGCGCTCGAGCCCGGTCTGACCGCGGAGCTCGACACCACCGGTCTCGATCCGGACGACGGTTCCGGTGAACCCCGACGCCCGATGCGTGACGGCCAGTCCCGGGGGTGCTTCGACCTCCGGGTAGACGGTGGCCAACTTCGCCGGACCGTCGATCGGTCCGGCCAGGATTCCCTTCATCGGGTCCCATCGGGCGCTCATGTCATCGGGACCCAGGGGTGTTCATCGCCAGGAGGGTGGGCGTTCATCGCCAGGAGGGTACTTCGCCAGAACTCGTGAGCTTCGGATGCTTCGGCTTCGGCTCCGGATCGCTGTCGGCATCGCTGCGGGCAACCTCTCTCATTCATTTCGTCCCGCGTTTGGGCGAATTGGATGCGTGACGCCGAAATGCGTGACCAGGCACTTCGCCCAAACGCGGGAACTCCCAGAAATTACATTGGCTCGGGACTCCGGCACCGGGTCGGGGCTCCGGCGTCGGGTCGGGGCTCCGGCACCGGGTCGGGACCTGTAGCCCCAGCGGGTTGCGCTGGTTGACTCAGTTGGTGAGCAACTCGCCACGCACGGCGTCGGCGATCGCCTCGCCCGACAGATCGTCGACCGTGAGGTACCGGGCCCCCATGGCCTCGGCCAGCGGCCGGGCCAGTCCCAGTCGGACGCCAGCCGATGCTCCATTGGACGACGTGGCCCCTTCTGCGTCGACCACGACGGCGCTGACGCCCGCACGACGGACCGCTTCAGCCGCCAGCAGAGACGCCCGGACGGGGTCTGTGTCTCCCGCGGCCGCTGTGGCGCGTCCGTCCGACACCACGACCAAGAGGGGTCGATACGCGCCGTGTGTCGCCGTGCGGACGAGACCGAGCGCCGTGTCGATCCCTGCGGCAAGCGGGGTGCGGCCACCGGTGGGGAGCTCGCTCAGCCGGGCCTGTGCCACCTCGGTGCTCCCGGTGGGCCGTAAGGCTATTTCGGCCGCGTCGCCCCGAAACGTCACGAGCGCCACCCGATCCCGGCGCTGGTACGCATCCGTGAGCAGGGCGAGCACCGCCCCCTTGGCTGCAGCCATCCGGCCGTGGGCGCCCATGGAGCCCGACGCGTCCACGGCCAGGACGACCAGGTTGGCCGCCCGTTCCTGACGCACCGCCTCCCGCAGATCCTGTTCCTCGATGGCCAACGTGGCCCCGCCACCTTGACGGGTGGCGGCGGCAGCGACGGTGGCGGTGATGGCCACAGACCCGAGCGGGCGACCCGGCTCGGGTACCCGATCGGACACCAGCCTCCCCCGTTCCCCTAGCGTCATCGTGCGCCGGCCGGAGTTTTGGGAACCTGACGTGGTCGATGCACTGCCTGGAGGGCTTGCTTCGATCCGACGGACGCGGCTGGGCGCCGGCCCCGGTGCGACGACCTGTTCTCGTTCCGAACCGTTGTCGTCGGGACTCGCGTCGTCGGGACTCGTGTCGTCGGAACTCCTGTCACCGGAACTCCTGCGACCCCGGCTGTCACCGCTTGGAACGTCTCGGCCCGACGCGTCCCCGCCAGACGCATCCCCGTTCGGCGCTTCGCTCCCGGCTGCTCCACTGCCGGGACCGTCAGACCCTCCTGCCTCGCCGACGGAGAACGCATCGTCGAGCAGCGATTCGAGCTCGTCGGCCGCCATGCCCGGGGCTTCGAACGGCGAGCGCCGCCGACGGTGGGCCAGGGCGAGGTCGGCCACCCGCCGAACGTCCGACTCCGACACCTCAGTGCGGCCCTCCCAACCGGCCAGAGCCGACGCCGCCCTGCAGATGACCAGATCGGCCCGGAGACCCTCGGCCCCGGCGTCAGCACACAGCGTGGAGACTCGAACGACCATCTCGGACGCCAGCCGGGCCGGACGGGCCCCTTCCAATCGGGTCCGAAGAGCAAGTTCAGCGTCGCGCCAGCTGGCCGTGAAGCCTTCCGGGTCGGCATCGAAGGCCAGGCGCCGCCGCACGGCCTCGCTGCGCTCGTCCGGATCGAGGCTGGCGACGACCTCGACCGAGAGGCCGAAGCGGTCGAGCAGCTGCGGACGGAGCTCGCCCTCCTCTGGGTTCATGGAGCCGATGAGGACGAACCTGCTCGGGTGACTGTGCGACACGCCCTCGCGTTCCACCCGGTTGACACCGCTGGCGGCCACGTCGAGCAGCACATCGACAAGGTGATCGGGAAGCAGGTTGACCTCGTCCACATAGAGGACCCCGCCGTGGGCGGCCGACAGCAGCCCGGCGGCGAATCGCCGTTCGCCCCCGGTCAACGCGGCCCGGAGGTCGATCGAACCCACCAGACGATCCTCCGACGCGCCCACCGGGAGGTCCACGAACGGTGCCTCCCCTGGGAGCAGGCTGGCCAGGCCCCGTGCCAGCGTCGTCTTGGCACTCCCCTTCTGCCCGCGGAGGAGCACGCCTCCGATCGCCGGGTCCACCGCGCACAGGATGAGGGCCATCCGGAGGTCCTCGTGGCCCACCACGGCACTGAAGGGGAACGGTGAGTGGGACGGCTGACGGCCTTCCGGCTCGGTCATCGGGATTCCTCCCAGCCCTCGGCCTCGAGGACGGCGGCACGAAGCGTGTCCCGGGCCTCGTTCGACGCATCCCACAGGCCGCGCTCGTCCGCTTCCAACAGGCGCTCGGCGATGGAGCGGAGGGCCCAGGGGTTGGACGCCTCGAAGAACTTCCGCATGCCGGGATCACCGACGTAGGTCTCGGTCACCTTCTCGTACATCCAGTCCTCGACGATGTCGGCGGTGGCGTCGTACCCGAACAGATAGTCGACGGTCGCAGCCATTTCGAAGGCCCCCTTGTACCCGTGCCGCTGCATGGCCGATAGCCATTTCGGATTGACGACCCGGCTGCGAACGACGCGGGCCGCCTCCTCGGCCAGGGACCGCACCCGGGGGCGAGCCGGGTCTGCCGAATCACCGAACCAGGCCTTGGGCCGGACGCCGGTCAGGAACCGGACGGCCGCCACCATCCCACCGTGATCCTGGAGATAGTCATCCGAGTCGAAGATGTCGTGCTCGCGGTTGTCCTGGTTCTTGACCGCGATCTCCACCGTGGCCAGACGGCGGCGGAGCGCATCGGGGGCCGGGGAGCCCACGACCGGGCCCTGAGCGCTCGACGAACCGGTGCCATTGCCCGGGCCCCGCCTATAGGCGTAGCCGCCCCAGGCCAGATAGACCTCGGCCAGGTCGTGATCCGTTCGCCAGTTCCGCGATTCGAGCACGGTCAGGATGCCCGATCCGTAGGCACCGGGTTTGGGCCCGAAGACCCTCGGGTCGGCCGTCCCGGCCGATGCGATCGGGTTCTGGTCGGCAGGCTCGCCGTCTGCCCCGGCGGCCAGGGCAAAGGCATCATCGAGCAGGCCCAGGACATGGGGGAAGGCGTCCCGGAAGAACCCCGAGATCCTCACGGTCACATCGATCCGGGGACGTCCCAGCTCGGCCAGCGGGATCAGCTCGATTCCCTCGACCCGGCCCGACTCGGCCGCCCATTGCGGCCGGACGCCGATCAGAGCGAGGATCTCGGCCACGTCGTCGCCGGCGGTGCGCATCGCTGCCGTGCCCCACACCACCAGCCCGACGGTGGTCGGGTACCGACCCTCCTCCGACAGGTGCCGCTCGATGAGGCGATCGGCCAATGCCGTGCCCACCTGCCAGCCCAACGGCGAAGGGATGGCCTTCGGATCGACCGAATAGAAGTTGCGGCCGGTGGGCAACACGTGGGCCATGCCTCGCGACGGGGCACCGCTCGGCCCGGGTGGGATGAAGCGGCCATCGAGTGCGGACAGGACGGCCTCGATCTCCCCGGTGGTGGCGGCCAACGCCGGTGCAAGCCGATCGCAGACCCACCGCAGGACCGGTGACGACCGGATCTCGCCGCTCGGGTCGTACCGGTCTGGAACGGCGTCGAGCTGCCAACCGGCGCGCTGGCAGGCAAGCACCCGAAGCCGGGACGCCTTGTCGATGCGATCGAGTGCCTGGGGGTCGTCCCCCTCGCCGATCTGCGCCGCCACCTCGGACCGCAACGACCCCACGTGGCTCTGCGGGAGCCGGGTGATGGCCAGCACCATGTCGACCAGGGCATCGTCGACAGGGGGGGTCCCCAGGACGTGGAGGCCGCCGCGGATCTGGGCGTCCTTCAACTCGCACAGGTAACCGTCGACGTCGAAGAGCAGGTCGTCGAAGGCGGGGTCGTCGAACGCTGGCGTACCCTGTCCAGCTCCCGGCAAACCATCCGCTGCCGTCTGGCCAACTCCCGGCAAACCATCCGCTGCCGTCTGGCCGGCTCCGGGCAAACCGTCCGCTGCCGTCTGGCCGGCTCCGGGCAAACCGCTCGTTGCTCCCCGCCGGGACTCCGCTGGCCCCTCCGGTGCGCTGGGGGGGCTGGAAAGCCCCAGATCCCGATGTATCTCGGCGGCGACCATCACATCCCAGACCTGACGGCGGACCTCGGGAAGCTTGGCCGGATCGAGCGAGGCCACCCGGGCGTGGGTGTCGAGGAGGGCCTCGAGCTTGGCCAGGTCGTCGTAGACATCGGCCCGGGTCAGGGGTGGGACCAGATGGTCGACGATGACCGCATGGGTCCGGCGCTTCGCCTGGGTTCCCTCGCCGGGGTCGTTCACCACGAAGGGATAGATGAAGGGCAAGTCGCCCAAGGCCGCGTCCGGGAAACAGGATGCCGACAGACCCACCGACTTGCCCGGCAGCCACTCCAGCGTGCCGTGCTTTCCGACGTGCACGACGGCATCCGCACCCCAGCCCTCGTCGAGCCAACGGTAGAAACCAAGGTAGTGGTGGGTAGGGGGAAGATCGGGCGAGTGGTATACGGCGATCGGATTCTCCCCGAAGCCCCGGGGCGGCTGGACCGTCACCAACACGCCGCCCAGGTCGACCCCGGTGAAGACCAGGTCCACGTCCTCCCCGGCCGAGCCAGCACCTCGGTCCCGGGGCGACGACGCCGATCCCACCGCAGCGGCCGGCTCGACGTAGACCGTGCCCGGCGCGGGCCCCCATGCCTCGACCAAGGTGCCCTGCAGGTCGTCCGGAAGACCGTCGAACCAGTCCCGGTAGGCGTGGCCCGGCCAGCGGCCGACGGCGCCGGCCGTCTGGATCGGCGACAACGTGTCCCGCTCGTAGGTCAGGGCGTCGGCCAGCTCCGCCATCAGGTCGTCCCCCGATGCCGGGATGCGGTCGACCCGGTAGCCGGCATCCCGCATGGCGTGCAACAGGTCGATCACCGAGGCCGGCGTATCCAGGCCGACGGCGTTGCCCAAGCGGCTTCGCTTGGTGGGGTATGCCGATAGGACGAGGGCTACCCGCTTCTCGGCCGGTACCGTCGCCCTCAGCCGGGCCAGGCGAACGGCCAGACCCGCCACCCGCGCCACTCGATCGGGTCGGGTGCGGTAGGCGGTCACCGTCGACCCGAGCACGTCATCGGCGTCGACGGTCTCCTTGAACGAAAAGGGAACCGTGACGACCCGCCCGTCGAACTCGGGAATGGCCACGGCCATGGCCACGTCCATGGGTGAGAGCCCAGTCGGCGAGGACTCCCAGACGCTCGAGGGCACGGTGGCACAGATCGCCTGGACGACGGGAACGCCCAGCTCGGCCAGCGCCCCGGCGTCCCAGCACTCGGCTTGCTCGTCGAGGCTGCCGGCCGCGAACACCGTGGTGATGACGGCATCGACCCGGTGGGCCGCCATCAGCTCCACCACCGGCGAGCGCTCGGGCGGCAGCCCAGGCGATGGGGTATCGGCACGAAGGGAGTAGCCGAACACGGGGAGCGCGTTGGCTCCCCTGGCACTGATGCCGGCGCACAGGTCGTCGACAAAGCGCGTGTTCCCCGATACCACGTGAGCGCGGTAGAAGAAGACGGCGACCGTGGGGGCTTCGGGACGGTGGACCGCTCCCTCGGTCGACAGGACCCCGCAGGCCGGGACCTCGACGGGCGGGTCGAACCCGAACCCCTGCATCAGGACGGTATCGGCCACGAAGCACAGCATCTGGCTCAGGTTCTCGACACCACCCTGGGTCAGGTAGCGGAACGCCTCGAACACGGTCGCACTCGGGACCGTCGACAGTGCGGTGAGCTCCGCGTCGGGCACCGCCTCGCCGCTGAAAGCCAGGAGTGGCACGCCCCGGCCGAGGCACCGGGCCCGCAGGTCGTCGAACTGCGCCTGCCAGGCCTGGCGCCCACCGAGGAGCCGGACGATGACCGCATCTACTCCGTCGAGATCCGGGGCACGATCGAGGTGGGCCGGATTGGCGGCTCGCAATCGAGGGAATCCGGGCGGCAGCATCTCGGCGACGATGCGTAACGAGAGGATCTCGGTGTCGGCATTGGTCAGCACGAGGATCATGGCGATGTCCCCGTCCGCGGGCGGTCTCGACCGCCGCCCTCTTCCCGCCGGGCGCTGCCGGCCTCCTCCCACCGGGTCCCGCCGCCCTCGGTGACCAACCGCCAGAGGGCCTCGAGGTCCAGGTGCTCCTGGCACAGGTCGGCCAGCTGGTCGATCTGTCCCTGCCGGGCGCGGGCGAACGACACCCCCGTCGGGGCCCACCGCTTCCCTTGCCGCTCGGCCACTGCGCCGAGCAATGTGGTGCGGAACTCATCCCCCTCGAGCAGGCCGTGGAGGCTCGATCCGCACACGCCGTTCCCGTCGTCGATGATCCCCTCGGTCCTGTTGCCTCGGCCGTCGCCCATCAGGAACCAGGGGACGGCCGAGGGACCGGCATGGGTCCGCCCGTGGTGGATCTCATAACCGGAAATGGGGACCGAGGGTGTTTGTCGAGGCGATCCCTCGAGCTCCCAGTCCGGTTGGAACGACGTGCCCGCTCCAGTGGCCCCCGGCGCTCGCCCCGGGGCCGAGGGGTACGGGCGCAGGAGGGATGACTGGCGCCAGGTGGTCCGCCCCCGGCGCTGTCGGGTGCGCTTGTCCGCCAGGTAGACCGTGCGGAGGTCCAGGAGGCCGAGCCCGGCGACCGCGCCGGAACGGCTCTCGATCGATCCGGGGTCCTCGATGAGCTCGCCGAGCATCTGGTACCCGCCACAGATGCCCAGGATCATCGGCGACCTGGGGTTGATCCCCCCGGCCCCGTCGCCGCGCAGGCTGGCCAGAGCCTCTTCGAAGCCATGCGCACGGAACCAGGCCAGGTCCTCGGCCGTGGCTTTCGTTCCGGGCAGGACAACCAGGTCCGGTTGCCCGAGCGAATCCGGCGAGTCGACGAACCGGACCGAAGCCCCCGGCTCGACCGCCAAGGCGTCGACGTCGGTGAAGTTGGAGATGTGGGGGAACCGGATGACCACGACGTCGAGGGGATCGCGATCGGCGCCCCCGGCCGGGCTCGCCGTCCCCGTCGCCTGGCGGGCCCCCTGGGCCAGGGCCAGAGCCAGTGAGTCCTCGGCGTCGAGCGTCAGGCCCTCGGCGAAGGGCAGCACGCCGAGCGTCGGGCGGCCGGTGCGCCGCTCGAGGTCGGACAGGGCATCGCCCAGCAGGGCGGGGTCCCCTCGGAACTTGTTGATGACGAACCCGCGGACCCAGCGCCGGAGCTCGTCGGGCAACAGCGCAACGGTCCCGTAGAGAGCGGCGAACACGCCGCCGCGGTCGATGTCGCCGACCACGATGGCTGGGATGCCCACCCTCGAGGCCAGGCCCAGGTTGACCAGGTCGCCCTCGAGCAGGTTGATCTCTGCCGGGCTGCCGGCGCCCTCGCACAAGACGACGTCGTAGCGCGAGCGAAGGTCGGCCAGCGCGTCGGTGACCACGTCCATGAGCTCGGGCTTGGCCGCATGGTAGGACACCGCGTCGAGGTTCTTCCACGGGCGGCCGAGCACGATGACCTGGCTCGACCGGTCGCTGGTCGGCTTGAGCAGGATCGGGTTCATGGCCACGTCGGGCTCCACCCCGGCGGCCATCGCCTGCATGGCCTGGGCCCGGCCGATCTCGTGGCCGTCCGGGGTGACGAACGAGTTGAGGGCCATGTTCTGTGCCTTGAATGGCGCCACCCGGACGCCCTGGCGGGCCAGGAGCCGGCAGAGCCCGGCCACGATCTGGCTCTTGCCCACGTCGCTGGCCGTGCCGCAGACCATGAGTGCGCCCCTCATGCCAGCACATCCTCGAGCGCCTTCGACAGCCGTCGGAGCCCCGCCGGCGAGGGGACGGCGATCCGGACTGCATCGGGTAGCCCGAAGCTGGCGCAGCCCCGAACCAGCACGCCCCGTGTCGCCAGTCGCTCGCGGAGGCCCACGGCCCCGTCGACGAGGACGAAGTTGGCCGCACTCGGCCGCGGCCGCAACCCGTGCGCACTCACCATCCCGGCCAGTTCCTGGCGGGCTCGCCCCACCGACGCGGCCCAACCGGGAAGATCGGCGGCGGCCAACAGGTCGGGCAGGACGGCCAGCGCCAACGCGTTGACCGACCATCGCGGCTTTCGGGCCTCCAGCCGACCGACGAGGTCGGCGTCGCCCGCCGGGCCCAGGACGTAGCCCAACCGGAGACCGGGGCAGGCGAACAGCTTGGTCAGCGAGCCCACCACCACCGATCCACCCTGGGCGGCGTCGCCCCGCGTCCACCGTCCGGTGGCCAGGGGGTAGAACGCCTCGTCCCACACGTCGGCGCAGTCCTCCGGCCCGGCCAGTTGTCCCGTCGGGTTGTGGGGGTCCGAGCGGAACCGGGCCGCGGCCGGGTCGAGGTGGCCCAGGTGGCGACGGTAGAGCGAGAAGTCCGGCTCGTCGACCCAGCCACGGCCGAGCTCAGCGGCGACCAGGGCGATGGCCTCGGATCCCCCGTTGGTCAACAGCAGCCGGTCGGGGTCGACGCCCATGGCCGCGGCGAGCGACTCGGTGGCGGCACGGACCTCGCCGTGCGCCGGGTAGCGAGCGAGCTCCTCCAGATGCGCTGCGGCCAGTGATGCAACGCTCGGAGCGAACGGGTTCATGCTCGCGGCCAGGTCGAGGATCGAGGACACCTCCACCCCCAGGGCCGAGGCAACGCGGCGGGCATCGTCCCCATGAGGGCCCGGGGCGGGGACGGGCGGTCCGACGCCGGGGACGGGCGGTCCGACGGCGGGGACCGGCGGTCCGACGGCGGGGACCGGCGGTCCGACCAGGGGGGAGGGAGTGGGCAGGGCAACGGTCATGGCTTCCTTTCGGTCAACCAGGCAACCAGCGTCGGGGCCACCAGCATCAGGCCCAGGGCCACGGTGACATCGCGGCTCAACCGGACGACCTGGTCGATGTCGCCAGGCTCGGCCGGCCGCCCATCTCCCAGGTGCGGTCGCACCTCGACTCGGTCTCCGTAACGGTTGGCCCCGCCCAGCCGTAGCCCCAGCGCGGCGGCGAAGGCGGCCTCGGACACACCGGCGTTGGGAGACGGATGCCCGGGTGCATCTCGGCGCACGGCCCGCCAGATGTCGAGCGCTCGCGCTGGACGCACCACCGCCACCAGCAGTGCGGTGGCCCGCGCCGCCGGCCAGGCCAAGAGGTCGTCGGCCCGGGCCGCAGCCCATCCGAAGCGCTCGTAGCGCTCGTTCCGGTAGCCGACCATGGCATCGAGGGTATTCGCCGCCCGGTGGGCCAGGGCACCGGTGGCACCGGCCAGGGACGCCCACAGGGCGGGGGCCACGATGGCGTCTGCGGTGTTCTCGGCCACCGACTCGACGACCGCCCGAACGATCTCCTTCTCCTCTAGCCGGCGGGGGTCCCGCGCCACCAGGGCGGGCAATGCCTCGCGGGCGGCCGTGAGATCCTCGCCGGCCAGGGCCGCGCCGACGGTCCGGGCCGCGTCGCCCAGGGCGCGCCCGGCGACCGATACCGCGGTGGCCGACGCCGTGGACGCCAGGTGCGGGACGGACCGATCGAGGACGGTGCCGACGCCGGCGGCCGCGCCGATGCCCAGGGCGGCGTAGGCCACGCCCCGACGACGGTCGTCTCGCCACCACCGGCGGTCCGCCCACGTCATCGCCTGCCCGAAGCAGGCAACCGGGTGCACCGCGCTGGGTGGCTCACCGACCAGCCCGTCGACGACCAGGCCCAGGGCGGCCCCGAGCATGCGGTGCCGCAGGCGGTTCACCACCGGGCCGCTGCCACGATCAATGCGATGGTCTCGGCCACGATGCCGGCCGCACCCAGGACGTCACCGGTGAAGCCGCCGATCCGGCGCCGGGCGAACCACACGACCAGTGCGGCTGCGCCCACCTCGGCCAACACGGTCACCGCACCGCCGACGGGCCGCCATGCCGTGCAGAACCCGACGGCGATCACCGCGCCGAGCAGTCCGACGAACAGGCGGTTCCTCCGGGCCCGGCTCGAACGGCGGTCGCGGCCGCCGCTGCCCGGGGCGGGATCGATGAACGCCGACGCCAGGCCGCCCTCCGGCCGGGCGTAGGGAACCGACGTGGCCACGACAGCCATGATCGTCCTCGATCCGGCCCAGATGCCCACGAGGAGGAGCACCGACGGCCTGATGGCCACCAATCCGACCCAACGGAGCAGAAGCACGGCCACCGCCGAGGCGATACCGAAGGCACCCGACGTCGACTCCCTCATGACCTCGAGCCGTCGTTGGCGCGTCAGGTGGGGCGGCAGGAGACCGTCAGCGGAATCGACCAGGCCGTCGACATGCAACATCCCGGTGAGGGCCAAGTCGGCCGCCACGACCAGCGCAGCGACGACACCCGGCGGCCACGCCTTGGCCAGGCCCCACCAGGCCAAGCCGAGCAGTGCCCCGATGGCCCCGCCGACGAATGGGAACCACACCAGCGAAGACGGCTGTGGCACCCGCGCCTTGCCGATGGGCGTGAGGAACGCGACCGCGCCGCGCACGGGTCAGCGGCCCCCGCTGAGGGCCAGGACCCGGCCGGCCACCACGAGGAGCACCTCGTCCGCCACCGCGGCCACCCGCTGGTTGACCAGTCCGAGGGCGTCGGCAAAGGCCATGCCGGCCGACGTGGGCGGGTGCACGCCGAGGCCGACCTCCTCGCTGACCACCACGGTGAGGCCCCCTGCCGTATCCGTTCGCCGGCGAAGGTCGGAACACAGCCGTTCGTGATCGACCCGGAAGTCCTCCATGCCGGCCACCCACGCCCCCAGCGAATCGATCAGCACCGTTCCGGCCAGCGCGGCACAAGCAGCTCCGAGGTCGCGCCCGGGCCCCAGCTCCACCGTCCCCCATCGAGGGGGGCGGCGGTTGCGATGTGCCTGCACCCGAGCATCCCAGGCGGGATCGCCGGTACCGGTCGGGAAGGCGCCAGTGGCCACGTAGGTCACCAGCCCTTCGGAACCGGCTCGGTCGCCGGCCAGCCGCTCGGCCACCTCGGACTTGCCCGACCGGGTACCGCCCAGCACCAAGGTGAGTGTCCCGAGGGCACCCGTCCTCGTTGCCCCCAGTGCTCCGGTCTTCGCTGCCACGTCCACGCGTCCTTCCTGCCCCTGAGGGGGGCCCGCACCCCGGAACGGGGCGGGAGACAGGTCTCCTGGCTCTCGGATCATCACTTCCCCCGGCCTTCCCGCCCGTATCCGGGCCGTGGCCATCGGGTGAGGGTCGTTCCCCGATCACAGTTGCGGGACAGCCCCGGACTCCCACCGGGTTCCCTGTGCTCCGAGCGCCGAGCCTATACGGTGCCGGCCCCCCCGACCCTGGGCGGTACCGTGACTGCCATGGCCCGCGCCGAATCCATCGTCCTGATCAACACCGGCTACGGCAAGGGCAAGTCCTCTGCCGCCTTCGGGGTCATGGGCCGGGGTTGGGCCCGGGGCTGGCGGGTGGGCGTCGTCCAGTTCATCAAGAGCGGCAAATGGAAGACCGGCGAGCGAAAGCTGGCCGACCATCTGGACGTCGAGTGGCACACCCTGGGCGACGGCTTCACGTGGGAGTCCGAGGACATGGACGAGACGGCGGCCAAGGGTCGCCACGCCTGGGACGTGGCCCGGCAGAAGCTGGCCTCGGGCGACTACGACCTCTTGATCCTGGACGAGTTGACCTACGCGGTGAAGTACGGCTGGGTGACCGCCGACGAGGTGGCCGACGGCGTGCGGGCCCGGTCGCCGAAGACCAACGTGGTGATCACCGGACGCGACGCTCCCGACCAGCTCATCGAGGTGGCTGACACGGTGACCGAGATGCGCAAGGTGAAGCACGCCTTCGACCAGGGCATCAAGGCCAAGAAGGGAATCGAGTTCTGACCCGCTCGGCCGTGCTCTCGAACCGGTGCAGGTGAGCCTCCGGATCCCTCCCCGGCTGGTGGTGGCCGGAACCCACTCCGGCGTCGGGAAGACGACCATCGCCACCGGCCTCATGGCCGCGCTGCGCAAGCGCGGCCTCCGGGTCGCCTCGGCCAAGGTGGGCCCGGACTTCATCGACCCCGGGTACCACTCGGTGGCCACCGGACGCCCCGGTCAAAACCTCGACAGTTGGATCTGCGGGGCCGACGCCATGGCCCCGCTCGCCGCCAGGGCAGCGAGGGACGCCGACATGCTGGTGGTGGAGGGAGTCATGGGCCTCTTCGACGGCGCGTCCTGGTCGGCCGCCACACCCACCCCGGCCGACACACCCACCCCCGCCGCCACACCCACCCCGGCCGACACAGCCAGGCCGACACAGCCAGCACAGCCGAGATGGCGACCCTCCTCGCGGCACCGACGATCCTGGTTGTCGACGGATCGGCCATGAGCACCTCGGTGGCCGCCCTCGTCCACGGGTTCCACACCTACGATCCCGACCTGCCCCTGTCCGGCGTGATCCTCAACCGGGTGGGGAGCCGCCACCACGAGGCTCTGCTGAGGGAGGCGCTCGCTCCGCTCGTGGGGCGGGGCGTTCCCGTCCTCGGCGCCCTCCAGCGGGACGACGCCCTGACCTGGCGGGACCGGCATCTGGGCCTGGTCCCGGTCATCGAGCGCCCGGAGGCAGTGGCCGAGGCGATCGACCGCCTGTCCGCTGCCATCGCGGCGTCGGTCGACCTCGACGCCGTCGTGGCGGTCGCCCGGTCGGCGCCGGCCAGACCGACCGACCCGACGGCGGAGCTGGCCGGGACGCAGCGGGTCGTCCCGGCGGGCCGGACGGTCCGTATCGGCGTGCCCGGTGGCCGGGCGTTCAGCTTCGCCTATGCCGACAACCTGACCCGCCTACAGGAAGCGGGCGCCGAGATCGTGCCCTTCGATCCGCTCGTCGACCGGTCCCTGCCCGACGGTGTCGTCGGGCTCTACGCCGGCGGCGGCTTCCCCGAGGTGTACGCCGAGGCGCTGTCCGCCAATCGACCGCTGCTCGACGACGTGCGCCACCGGATCGACAACGGCCTCGTCACCTGGGCCGAGTGCGGTGGCCTCCTCTGGTTGTGCCGGTCCCTCGACGGCCACGCCCTCTGCGGCGCCATCGACGCCGAGGGGGCTATGACCGGGCGGCTCTCACTCGGCTACCGGAGGGCTACGGCCATCACCGGGAGCCCGATCGCGACCAGAGGGGCCACGCTGCGAGGTCACGAATTCCACTACTCCAGCGTCGACCCACCGGGTTCGGCGCTCGAGCTCGAAGGACGCTCAGGAGCAGCCGCCGCCGGCTTTGCCACGCCGACCTTGGCGGCTTCGTACCTTCACCTCCACCTGGGAGCCGACCCCGGGCCGGCCGAGCGCTTCGTCTCGACCGCGGCTTCCCGCATAGAAGGCAGACCAGCTCCGGGGGCAGCCCGGCCCCCGCGGCAGCCCGGCTCACCAGGGAGGCCAGCTCACGGGGCAGCTCGGCTCGGCCGGTAGCATGTTCCGGCCATGACTGCACCCCCCGCCCCTGCCCGCCAGGGCCGACTCGTCGGGGTGGGCGTCGGCCCTGGTGACCCGGGCCTGGTGACCCGGTTGGCCGTCACGACGCTGGAGGCGGCCGACCGGGTGGCGGCACCGACCACGTCCCCCGACTCGGTGGGTCGGGCCGAGGCGATCGTCCGACAGATCCTTCCTGGCGTCCCCATCGACCGTCTCCCCTTCGAGATGACAGCCGATCACGCCCCCGAGGGCAGAGACGCCCGGGCCGCATCCCACCGCGCCGCGGCCGCGACGCTCGCCCCCTGGCTGGAAGGGGGCCAGACCGTGGCGTTCGTCACCCTGGGCGACCCCAACGTCTACAGCACGTTCCCCTCCTTGGCCGAGGAGGTGCGGCGTCTGCTTCCCGAGATTCCCGTCTCCACGGTCCCCGGCATCACCGCCTACCAGGCCCTGGCCGCGCATTCGGGAACCGTGCTCCTCGACGGGACCGAGTCGCTGTCGTTGGTGACCGCGCTCGACGGCGTCGGGCACCTGGCCGACGCCTTAACCGACCCGGGACGTGCCGTGGTGATCTACAAGGGCGGCCGCTACCTTCCTGCCATCGCCGCCCTGCTGGCCGACCACGGCCGCCTCGACGGTGCGGTCTACGGCGAGCTGCTCGGCCTCCCGGGTGAGCAGATCGGAGCCGTGGCGACGGCCGCCGACCGACCGGCCAGCTACCTGGCCACGGTCATCGTTCCGCCCGCCGGGGCCGCCAACGGGGGCACGCGCCCATGAGCCCGGGCACGCCGATGACCGGCCCGATCGCATGAGCGGCCTCATCAGCTTCGTAGGCGCCGGGCCCGGCGCCGCCGACCTCATCACCCTTCGGGGCGCCGATCGGCTCCGGACCGCCGACGTGGTCATCTGGGCCTCGTCACTGGTGCCCGAGGAGGTGCTGACCCACGCCGGTCCAGAGGCGTCGATCCACGACTCTGCCACCATGACCCTGGAGGATGTGCTCGGGGTCTACGAGGATCACGCCGAAGCCGCCATCGTGCGGCTGCATTCCGGAGACCCCGGCATCTACGGCGCCATCCAGGAGCAGCTCGACTGGTGCGTCGCCCACGAGCGGTCGTTCGAGATCGTGCCCGGCGTGAGCTCGTTGGCCGCGGCCGCCGCGCTCGTCGAGCGCGAGCTGACCGTTCCCCAGGTGGCCCAGAGCGTGGTGATCACCAGGCTGGCCAGCCGCACCTCGACCTCGATGCCGGAGAAGGAGACGCTCGGGGCCTTCGCCGCCACCGGGTGCACCCTGGCCGTGTTCCTGTCGGCGGCGCGGCCCAACGCACTGCAAGAAGAGCTCCTCGGACCGGCCAGCGCGTACGTGCCCGACACGCCGGCCGCCATCGTCATCCGGGCCAGTTGGCCGGACGAGCAGGTCGTGCGCACGACCGTCGGGAACCTCGCCGCCGACCTGGCGGCAGCCGGGGCCACCACCACCGTGCTGGTCCTCGTTGGTGCGGCGCTGGCCGGCACCGCACCCCGAAGCCACCTCTACTCCCCTACCTTCGCCCACAAGTTCCGCAAGCGCTCCCGAGCCGGAACGACCGGCGGGCGGCCTGCCGGGC
This sequence comes from uncultured Acidimicrobiaceae bacterium, assembly GCA_963803065.1. Lineage (GTDB taxonomy): Bacteria > Actinomycetota > Acidimicrobiia > Acidimicrobiales > RAAP-2 > DASXMT01. The sequence continues at coordinate 124,631 of CAWDKW010000015.1, read as the reverse complement.
GCGTGGCCGAAGGGGCTGCCGGCGGGGGTGCCGGCCGCGGCTGCCGTCAAGGGTCGCGCCGTCCGGGAGCTGCAGGGCGACCCGCCCCGTCCCCCTGCGTCCGGGCCGGGATAGCCGCCGTGGCGGGGGAGACGAACGAGCCAGAGCTCAGCCCTGAGGTAGCCGAGCGGCGGACCGGCCTGCGGACGGGTTGGACGACCGGGACCTGCGCGTCGGCCGCGGCCAAAGCCGCCGCCTGCGGCCTGGACACCGGGCTCGTCCCCGACGAGGTAGAGGTCGGGCTGCCCCAGGGGGCTCGGGTCACCTTTCCCGTCGTCGGGGCCGGACCGGTCGGCGACGGGGTCGGCACGGTCCGGGCCGCCGTGATCAAGGACGCGGGCGACGATCCCGACTGCACCGACGGGGCCGAGCTCACCGCCGATGTCCGCTGGTCCCCCGGCGGCGCCACCGAGACCGCACTGGTCGCCGGGCCCGGGGTGGGCACGATCACCAAGCCGGGCCTGGGCCTCGAGGTCGGGGCACCGGCCATCAACCCGGTGCCTCGCCGGATGATCCTCGCCGCCCTGGCCGAGGTCACCGATCGCCTGCTGGTGGTCACCTTCAGCGTGCCGGGGGGCGAGGAGATGACCAAGCGGACCAGCAACGAGCGCTTGGGCATCATCGGCGGCATCAGCATCCTGGGCACGACCGGCATCGTCAGGCCGTTCTCCACCGCCGCCTACCGGGCCTCGGTCGTCCAACAGGTGGACGTGGCCTCGGCCCAGGGTGAACGGACCATGGTCCTGTGCACGGGGAGCCGGTCCGAAGCTGCCGCCCAACGGCTCTTTGCCACCTTGGACCCGGTGTCCTTCGTCGAGGTGGGCGACTTCAGCGGGATCGCCCTCCGGCGGTGCGCGGCCGACGGGATGACCCGCGTGATCGTGGTGGCCATGGCGGGCAAGATCGCCAAGCTGGCCGCGGGCGTGATGATGACCCACTTCCACCGGTCCACGGTGGACACCGACCTGCTGGCTGCAGTGGCCGCCGAGACCGGTTCCCCGGCTGTCGTGGTCGCCGCCGCGACTGAGACGGCAACGGCCAGGCACTTCTATGACGCCTGTCTTGCGTCCGGCACCCGGGCTCCTCTGGAACGGCTGTGCCAGCTGGCCCGGGACAACTGCATCGCCCACGGCGGCGGGGCGTTCGACTGCGAGGTCGTCATGGTCGACTTCGAGGGCGACCACGTGATTGCCCGTGCCTGACCCGTCGGGGACCGTCACCGTGGTCGGCATCGCCGGCTTCTCGCTGGACGATGTCGGCCCGGAGGGGCGCGCCGCGCTGGGCAGGGCCGGGCTGGTCCTCGGCGGACGCCGCCATCTCGAGGCCTTCGAGGCATGGCAGCGAACGAACGGCGTGGCCCCGGTCCCGTCGGCAGTCATCGGCGGTGACGCCGACGAGGCCTGCCGCCGGGCCGCCGCCGCATCCGGAGAGGGGACGACCGTGTGCGTTCTTGCCTCCGGCGATCCCGGGTTCTTCGGCATCGTGCGCCCCCTCTTGCGGGTGATCGATCGCAAGAACCTGGTCATCCTGCCCGCGCCGTCGTCGGTATCGCTCGCCTTTGCCCGCATCGGCCTGCCCTGGGACGACGCCACGGTGATCTCGGCCCACGGGCGACCCCTGGCCGATGCCGTCGGTGCCATCCGGGTGGCGCGCAAGGTTGCCGTGCTCACTTCACCGGGATCACCTCCCGAAGCGGTGGGAAAGGCCCTCGTGGCGGCGCGAGCAGCTGTGGACGTGGTGGCCGTGTGCAGTCGGCTCGACCATCCGGACGAGTCGGTCACCATGGTCGGGCTGGACGACCTCGCCTCGGGGGTATGGGACCCGCTGTCGGTCGTCATCCTCTTGGGGCCGGCCGGACGTCGGATCGCGGGCTGGGGTGGTGCACCCGAGGATGCCAAGCCCCTGGCCTGGGGCCTACCCGACGACGCCTACGGACACCGGGACGGGATGATCACCAAGTCCGAGGTCCGGGCGGTGGCCCTGGGCAAGCTTGCCGTCCCACCCTCCGGTGTCCTCTGGGACGTCGGGGCCGGTAGCGGGAGCGTGGCCATCGAGTGCGCGTCCCTCTCCCCCGGTCTGGTCGTCTTCGCCATCGAGGAGCACAGCGACGACGTCGCCCGTATCTCGGAGAACGCTTCCCGATTCGGCGTCGGGGTGACAGCCGTGCACGGTCATGTGCCCGAGGTCTGCGAGGGTCTTCCCGACCCCGATCGTATCTTCGTCGGCGGCGGTGGTCTCGGTGCCCTCGACCTGGCCTTGGCCCGGCTGCGCCCCAACGGGCGCATCGTCGCCACGTTTGCCGCACTCGACCGGGCCGCCGAAGCCGCCGACCGGCTGGGCAATATCGTGCAAGTGGGCGTGAGCAGAGGCCGGGCCCTCCCCGACGGCAGTATCCGGCTGGCGGCCGAAAACCCGGTCTTCGTAGCCTGGGGGCCCGCAGGCGAGAGCGGTGCCATGAGCACCGTCACACCATGAGCACCGTCACACCATGAGCACCGTCACACCATGAGCACCGTCACACCATGAGCACCGTCACACCATGAGCGTCCTCAGTGTGAGCATCACGGAGACCGGTCGCCGGCTTGCCGTTCAGCTTCCCTTCGAGCACGTCCATGGGTCCATGGGCGCGGTCGTCCGGCATCGATGGGCACAAGGAGACGTGGACGGTTTCGTCCTCTTCGCCGCCACCGGGGCTGCCGTCCGCATCGTGGCCCCGCTGCTGGGTAACAAGCACTCGGATCCGGCCGTGGTCTGCGTCGACGAGGCGGCCCACTTCGCCGTTGCCTTGTGCGGGGGGCACCACGGCGGCGCCAATGACCTGGCCCGACGAGTTGGTGCGCTCCTCGGCGCTGCGCCGGTGGTCACCACGGCAACGGACGCCACCGGGTTGGTGGCCATCGACACGCTTCCCGGTCTCGCCGCCTTCGGCGACGTCGCCGCCGTCTCTGCCGCGCTGCTCGATGGCCGATCGCCCATCATCGACAACCCGCTGGACTGGCCCCTGCCTGACGGCTTACCTGCAAGCGGGTCGGGGCCCGAGCGCATCCTGGTCACCGATGGCGGTGGCGGTGGATCTCGATGGCGGTGGCGGTGGCAGTCTCGATGGCGGTAAACGTGGCGATGGCGATCGAGACGGCGAATCCACCGGCCCCGGAACGGTCCTCCTGCGACCGCCGTCGCTGGTGGTCGGCGTGGGCTCCTCGACCGGGGCCGGGAGCGAGGAGGTCGCCGAATTGGTGGCGTCAGCGTTGGCCGAAGCCGGGCTCTCGGCCGCCTCGATCCAGGCGGTGGCGACCATCGATCGACGACGGCACCATCCCGCCATCACCGGCCTCGGCCTTCCGATCACCTCGTTCAGCGCAAAGGCACTGGCTGCGGTCCAGGTCCCCAACCCGAGCGACGCGGCGCGCCGTGCCGTGGGTACGGCCAGCGTGTGCGAAGCAGCGGCGCTCCTCGCATCCGGGGAGGGCGGGACCCTGGTTGTCGAGAAACGGACCTCGAAGAACGCCACTGTTGCCATCGCCCGACGACGCCATCCCGTTGGACGCGTCGTTCTGGTGGGCCTGGGTCCGGGCGGCATTATCCACCGGACGCCCGCGGCCGAGCAGGCCGTCCGTCGTGCCGACGTGGTGATCGGCTACTCCGCCTACGTCGACCAATGTGGCGACCTGCTGGCCTCTCACCATCGCGTCGTCCGGTCCGGCCTCGGGTCGGAGGTGGAGCGCGCTCGCGAGGCGTTGACCCTGGCAGTCGAAGGAAAGACTGTCGCCATGGTGTGTTCCGGTGATGCCGGCGTCTACGCCATGGCATCACCGGTCCTGGAGCTGACCGACCAGCCGGCCTTTGCCGGCGTCATCGTGGACGTGGTCCCGGGCGTGACGGCGGGGCTGGCCGCCTCGGCACGGCTCGGCGCACCCCTCGGGCACGACCATGTGCTCATCAGCCTGTCCGATCTCCTGACGCCCTGGGACCGGATCGAAGCCAGACTCCGTGCCGCGGCCGACTCGGATCTCGTCGTCGTGCTCTACAACCCCCGGTCCGAGAGGCGAACCTGGCAGCTGGGGAAGGCGCTCGGGATCCTGGGTGGCGGACGGCCGGGCACCACCCCGGTCGGTATCGTCACCGACGCGGGGCGGCATGGGGAGCAGGTCATCGTCACCACCCTCGAAGAGGTCGACCCGGTCACGGTTACCATGACGACATGCGTCATCGTCGGGTCGTCGACGACGGTTGTCCTGAACGACCGCATCGTTACGCCACGGGGCTACCCACGATGACCGAGAGCGCTTCGACGACAGTTGTAGGCCGGGGACCGGGTGCCCCGGCTGCCCTCCTGTCGACCGCCCGTCGGCCCATGTTCTTTTTTGGAATCTCCCGCGTTTCGGCGAATCGGGGCGTCGACGGCGAGCCTCCAATTCGCCCAATCCCGGGAATTCGCCCAAAGGCGGGCGATTTGGAAGTGGACACCTCCTTCCCGAGCTTTCGGGACGATGCCGAGGAGGACCCTCAGGACGGTTATCCGGTGGCGGGGGCCCGACGCACGCCGTGGTCGGTGGCCATCGATGACCGGTGCACGGCATGCGGCGCCTGCCTCTCGACCTGCCCCGGCCACGCCCTGGTACCGGCTGCTCGACGTCCCCTGGTCGTGGATGCCCGCTGCACGGGCTGCGGCGAGTGCGTGGAGATCTGTCCACGCGGCGCCATCACCGATGTGTGGGACCGATGACCACGTCGCGGGTCCATCCGATCGAGTCCCAGAGCTACCGGATCATCCACGAGCGGGTCGACCTCGGCCACCTGTCTCCCAAGGTGGCGGCGATCATGGCCCGGGTCATCCATGCCTCAGCCGATCTCGAGTTTGCCGACCTGATGGTCGTGGACGACGCTTCGGTGTCGGCCGGCATCGACGCCGTATTGGCCGGTGCTCCGGTCATCTGCGACGTTCAGATGGTCAGGTCCGGCATCACGTCGGTACCGTCCACATGCCTGCTCGACGAGGCGGCGGCCGGCCCGGATGGTGTCCCCACCCGGAGCGCGGACGCCATCGCCCGGGCCGCGGCCCGATGGCCCGACGGAGCCGTGTTCGTCATCGGCTGTGCGCCGACGGCCCTGTTCGAGGTGGTCCGTCTGGTGGAGTCGGGCGCCCTTCGACCGGCGCTCGTCGTCGGCACGCCGGTGGGCTTCGTCGGGGCGGCCGAGTCCAAGGAGGCCCTGCGCCGCGTCGCCTCCCACCCGCCGTACGGCCGGCCGGTGCGGGCCATTTCGAACCGCGGCGAAAAGGGCGGATCCGCCGTGGCCGCGGCGGCCTTCAATGCCATCGTCCGCCTGGCACGCCAGTGACAAGCGCCCCTGGTCACGATGTGAGCCCTCAGCGGGCTCGGATCGCTCAGCGCTGCAGCGACTTCACCTCGAGGAACTCCTCGAATCCGAAGTTGCCGTACTCGCGGCCGTTTCCGGACTGCTTGTAGCCCCCGAAGGGGGCCACTGGATTGAAACCGCCACCGTTGACCTCCACCTGGCCGCTACGGAGCTTGCGCGCTACCGCGTTGGCATGGTCTGCGTCCTCGGCCCAGACACCGCCGGCCAAGCCGTAGTCGGTGTCGTTGGCAATCTCGATGGCCTCGTCTTCGGTGTCGTAGGGAATGATCGAGAGCACGGGCCCGAAGATCTCCTCTCTGGCGATGGTCATATCCCGCGTGACATCTGAGAACACCGTGGGTCGGACGAAGTACCCGCTCTCGAGGCCATCGGGCGCCTCGGCCCCTCCCGTCACCAGGCGGGCTCCCTCTTCCTCACCTCGCTGGATGTAACCCCGCACCCGGTCCCGCTGGACGGCTGAGACCAGTGGGCCGAGGCGTGTGGCTTTCTCGAACGGATTCCCGGGGGTAAAGCTCTCGGCGGCGGCAGTCGCCAGCGACTCCACCTCGGCAAGCTTGTCCCGAGGCACCAGCATCCGGGTGAGGGCGCTGCAGGTCTGGCCCGAGTTCATGTAGCACTTGCTCACACCATCGGGGACAGCCTTTTCCAGGTCGGCGCCACTCAGGATGACATTGGCCGACTTGCCACCCAGTTCGAGGGCCACTCGCTTGACGGTCGCCGACGCGACCTCGGAGACCCGCTTCCCGGCCCGTGTCGACCCGGTGAAGGACACCATGTCGACATCGCGGTGGGCCGCAATCGCTTCTCCTACGACCGGTCCTAGCCCGGTCACCAGGTTGAAGACCCCGGGAGGAAGACCCACCTCGTCGAACACCTCGGCCAGGACGAAGGCGTTGAGCGGCGCCACCTCGCTCGGCTTCAGGACGACGGTGCATCCTGCGGCCAGTGCCGGCGCCACCTTGGCCGCAATCTGATGAAGCGGATAGTTCCACGGGGTGATGGCGCCAACGACGCCGATCGGCTCGCGAACGATGAGGGAGTTCCCGACCTCCTGCTCCCAGGTGAATTCCGTCGCCACTTCGGCCATCGAGCCGAACGTCATCATGGGCAGACCGACCTGGATGAGACCGGACAACGTCAACGGCATGCCGACCTCGTGGGTGATCATGTCGGCGAGCTCGTCCATTCGAGTCCCCAGCGCCTCCTGCACCCGGGTCAGCATCTTTGCTCGTTCTTCGACCGAGGTGTCGGCCCAGGCCGGAAAGGCCCGGCGGGCAGCGGCTACGGCACGGTCGATGTCCTCCACTGTCCCTTCGGGGACGGTGGCCAACACCTCTTCGGTGGTGGAGTCGATCACGCTCAGCGTGCCCGTCCCGGTCGAGGCCACCCATGCCCCGTCGATGTAGAGCTTGTCCCGGTTGTCCATTTCGAGGCCTCCTCAGCGGTTCATACCGCCCCTCACCCTAAACCCGGGCGGCCCATCGGTGTGCTTGCCCGATTGCCGCCGTTGCGCTGCCCCCGTTGCGCTGCCCCCGTTGCGCTGCCCCCCTCAGATATATAGAGTTTCCTACGTAACTTGAGGGCGCCGGACGAGTACGGGGAGGGAGGCGACCGGTGGCACTAACCCAGGACGAGCGAAAGGCCGAGACTCGGGCCCGGCTGTTGGCTGCATCTGCTGACCTCTTCGCCGAACATGGCATCGACGGTGTCTCGGTCGATGCCGTGGCCGCGGCAGCCGGGCGGACCTCGGGCGCCGTCTACGCCCATTTTGGTTCCAAGCAGGGTCTCCTGTTAGCCCTTCTCGATTGGTGGCAGCAATCGTTTCTGGCCGTCCTGTTCGCCGAGGTGGCGGTGACCGACGAGCCGATGGCCCAGCTGGGAGCGGTGTGGGACAACATCGGCAAGGGCACCGACGAGCGGGTGCGGCGCTGGATGCTCTTGGAGCACGAGCTGTGGTTGCGTGCGGCCCGCGACCCTGATGTGGCTGCGGTGCTCCGAGCGCGCAACCGGGAGTCACAGCCCCGCAGCGAGCGAGAGCTCTCCTGGTGGGCCAACGAGGTGGGCTCGCAGCCGGTTGCTCCGCCCGACCAGTTGGCCATCCTGGTCAAGGCCCTCTTGCACGGGCTGGCTATGCAGCAAAGGGTCGATCCCGGTTCGGTGAGCGACCAGACCGCAGTCGCCGGACTGGCCGCCCTCCTCGGGCTGGCGACCGAGACCACGGGCCGGAGCCCCGCCGAGACCACGGGCCGGAGCCCCGCCGAGACCACGGGCCGGAGCCCCGCCGAGACCACGGGCACACGGGCAGAGATCATCGACCACTCCCCCACGAGACAGGAGCACAGCTCATGAACACCGAAATTCGCCAACGGCTCGGGATCGAGTTCCCGATCTTCGCCTTCACCCACTGCCGGGACGTCGTGGCCGCGGTATCGAATGCCGGCGGCATCGGTGTGCTCGGCGCCATCGCCTTTAACCCCGAGCAGCTCGAGGTCGAGCTGACATGGATCGACGAGCATGTCGGCGATAACCCCTATGGCGTCGACATCGTCATTCCGGCCAAGTACGAGGGCATGGACGAGATGGACCCAACCAAGCTCGAGGCCCAGCTCCAAGGCATGGTCCCCGCCACCCACCGCGAGTTTGCTCGGAAGCTGCTTGCCGACCATGGCGTGCCCGAGATCCCCGAGAGCGAGGAAAAGAGCACGGGCATGATGGGCTGGACGGCAGCCCATGCCCACGGGCTCATCGACGTGGCCCTCCGGCATCCCAAGGTCAAGCTCATCGCCAACGCGCTCGGCACCCCCCCGCCCGACGTGGTCGAGCGGGTCCAGTCGGCCGGCTTGATGATCGGCGCTCTCGCCGGCTCGGTGAAGCACGCCCTGCGTCACAAGGAGGCCGGTCTGGACTTCGTCATCTGTCAGGGATCCGAGGGCGGCGGCCATACGGGAGATGTCGGCAGCATTGTGTTGTGGCCCGAGGTCATCGACGCCGTTGCCCCCCTGCCCGTCCTCGCTGCCGGTGGCATCGGAAGCGGTCGCCAGATGGCTGCGGCCTTGGCCATGGGAGCCCAGGGGGTGTGGACGGGCACGCTGTGGCTGACCGTCGAGGAGTCGTCCTCCTCGCCTGCGCAGATGGAGACCTACCTCGCCGCCACCAGCCGGGACACCATCCGTTCCCGGTCGTTCACCGGCAAGCCGGCGCGCATGCTGAAGAACGACTGGACCGACGCCTGGGAGGCCGACGACACCCCCGACCCGCTCCCGATGCCCCTGCAGATGCTGGTGGCCATCGAAGCGGTCTCACGTGGATCGCGCTACCCCGTCCAGGCCAAGGATGTGGCCTTCAACCCGTGCGGACAAGTCATCGGGCGGGCTACAACCGTGCGCAAGGCAAAAGACGTCATCTACGAGATGGTCGAGGAGTACATCGAGGCGACCGAACGTCTGGGAGCTGGAGTGGCGGTATAACCATCATGCTTAGGTTTAACTCATCTCTAACCATTAAGTGAAGGGTTAGAGATTGTCGAAGCGATGCACCGAGACGGCATAGGTGTCGTCGTCGGCGAAGGGCGCTCTGTCCCACGTACTCCAGCGCTGGGTCAGGCTCAATCCAGCCTCCTCGGCCAGGTGGTCGTACTCGGTCGTCCCCAGACCGCCGGGGCGGAGCGAGAACCCGCACACAAGAAGGCCCGACGGACGTAGGTGACGGACGGCTGTCCCCAGGACGGCACCCTCGGTCCCCGGCGTCAGGAAGATCATCACGTTGCCCGCCATCACCACGGCTTCGAAGTCACGGCCCAGGTCGAGGCGGGGATCGGTCAGATCGGCGACTCGCCATGACAGCTCCGGGGCCTTGTCGCGAGCGGTGTCGAGCATCGCCCCATCGAAGTCGACACCGGCCACGTCGAGCCCGCGGCGCGCCAGCTCGATGGCCACGCGACCGGTGCCACACCCGGCATCGAGCACGGAGCGGACCCCGAGTGAAGCAACAAAATCGGCTTCCCCATGGACGTCCTCCCCGCTCGCGGCCAGCGCATGGAACCGCTCGTCATAGCCGGCGCCGCGAGCCCGATCGCCACCGAGCCATGGGTTGTGGGTGGCGGCCTCCTTCACGCCACAAGCGTAGGCCGTTGACCGCAGCCGGTCGCCGGGCGACGCATGAGCGGCGACATTCCTGGTCGACATGACAGGATCGTGGTCCATGGCGGAGTACCGGCAGCGGCACGCATCCAGGTCGACCGCATTCTGGCTGATCGCCTACGTGTTCGCCGTCGGCATGCTCGGAACGACACTGCCTACACCTCTCTACGTGCTGTACCAGGCGTCGTGGCACTTCTCCGAAGGCATCGTCACCCTCATCTATGCCAGCTACGCGGCCGGGGTGATGGTCTCGCTCCTCTTCGCCGGTCGGTCGTCCGACGAGGTGGGCCGGCGACCGGTCCTCTGGACCGCCCTGGCATCGAGCACGGCCAGCACCGTGGTGTTCATCCTGGCCCCTGGGCTCGGCTTCCTCTTCGTCGGGCGTGTCCTCTCGGGCCTCGCTGCCGGATTGATCACGGGGACGGCCACGGCGGCACTGACCGACTTGGCCGGCCCGGAGTCGGGGCGCCGGGCTTCCCTGGTGTCGACAGGGGCCAACATGGGCGGGCTGGGGCTCGGGCCGCTGGTGGCCGGGCTGTTTGCCGAATATGGGCCGAATCCCACCGTCCTGGTGTTCGAGGTCTACCTCGGATTATTGGCGGTCGCAGCCGTCTTCCTCCTCCTCTCCCCCGAGACTGTGGAGACCAGGAGCCGCCTCACCTACCGGTTCCGGGGCCTGGGCATCCCGACGCGGGGCCGCGGTGAGTTCCTGGCCGCGTCGCTGGCCGGGTTCTCGGCCTTCGCCCTCCTCGGGCTCTTCAGCTCGTTGGCGCCCTCCTTCCTGGCCACGGTGCTCGACCAAGACAACCGGGCGATCGCCGGTGCGGTCGTGTTCTTCATCTTTGCCGTTGCGACCGTGACCCAGATGACCCTCGCACGCGTGGCCAGCCGAACCGTGATGTTGATGGGTCTGTGCATCTTCCTGCCCGCACTGGCCCTCATCGTCGCGGGGCTCTCGCAAGCTTCGTTCCCCCTCTTCCTGGTGGGAACGGGTGTCGGTGGTGTGGCCGTGGGCTGTCTGTTCCTGGGCAGCCTGGCCACCGCCAACCGACTGGCTCCGGCCGCCACCCGCAGCCAGGTCGTGTCTACCTACTTCCTGTTCGCCTACATCGGACTGACCATCCCGGTCATCGGGGTCGGTGTCTCTGCCCAGCACATCGGAGACTTCCGGGCCACGCTGATCTGCTCCATCGTCCTGGCCGTGCTGTGCGTCCTGTCCGGGCTGGCCATCATGCGAGCCCGCATAGCTGCGCCGAAAACCGCGGAGCAGCGGGGCTGAACGAGTACCCTTGCCCGGCAATGTCCCGAGCCGACCCGGCAGCGTCACGAGCCAATCCAGTCAGATCACCTGGCCCGGCCAGAATCGCCGGGATAGCCCTCGCCGCGATCATGCTGGTCTCGGTCCTCGTCGGTGGGCTCGACGCCGCACCGGCGCACGCCGACGGTGCCATCGCCCCCACCAGCTTCTGGTTGGCCCAACCTGACGGCGGGGTCTTGGCCGTTGGCCACGCCCCGTCCCTCGGCTCCACGCCGGTGCTCGATCAACCCATCGTCGGGAGCGAGGCGACGCCGGACGGCCGGGGCTACTGGCTGGTGGCGTCCGACGGCGGGATCTTCACCTTCGGCGATGCCGGATTCTACGGCTCGGAAGGAGGCCAGCCCCTGAACCAGCCCATCGTGGGCCTGGCGTCGACGCCGGACGGCCGGGGCTACTGGCTGGTGGCGTCCGACGGCGGGATCTTCACCTTCGGCGATGCCGGATTCTACGGCTCGGAAGGAGGCCAGCCCCTGAACCAGCCCATCGTGGGCCTGGCCGCGATGCCCGACGGCGGGGGCTACTGGTTGATCGCCTCCGACGGCGGGGTCTTCACCTTCGGCGACGGCAGCTTCTTCGGCTCCATGGGCGGCCAGCCTCTGAACCAACCGATGGTCGGCCTGACCGCCACCCCCGACGGTGGCGGCTATTGGATGTTCGCCGGTGACGGGGGCGTCTTCACCTTCGGGGACGCCGGCTACTTCGGCTCCACCGGCAGCATCGCCACCGAACCGGCCGAACGCGTGGTGCCCACGCGCTCGGGTCAGGGTTACTGGGTGGTCGACCAGAACGGGACGTCCTACGGGTTCGGAGACGCAGGGAGTGGTCCCCCGCCCACTCAGGCGGTCCTCCTGAAGCCCATCACCCCGGGCGACCGGGCGACGCTGTTCGCGCTCCAGCAGCTGGGCAAGCCCTACCTCCTCGGGGGTGACGGGCCAACGGCCTACGACTGCTCGGGTCTGGCCTACGCCTCTTGGGGCTCGGCGGGCGTCGGCATCGCCCGGGTGGCCAACGCCCAGTACGAGACCGCGGGTGCGCCGGTAGCCCTCGATGCCCTCGAGGCCGGCGACCTGGTCTTTTGGGGCAGCAATCCGAGCAATCCGGACAGCGTCTACCACGTGGCCCTCTATGTCGGCGCCGACCAGACCATCGATGCGCCAAACGACAAGTCGGTCGTCTCGGTGCTGACGGTCGACCGGCAGTTCTGGCCCTCGCTCATGCCCATCGGGCGGCAACCCTAGAAGGCGAGGACCAAGCGTCTTCGGGCCGTCCCGGACTCGGCCGCAGACCCCGGCCATCCAGGTTCTCCCAACAGGTCGTTCCGGTTCTCCCACAGGTCGTTCCGGCTCCCCAACAGGGCGTTGCCGCTTCCAGAACAGGGCGTTGCCGCTTCCAGAACAGGGGTGTTCCTGGATCACGCTTCCGATGCACTGGACGCGCCGGTAGGGTACGTTTTGGAAAAGAACACCACTCCGATCGGGGGGTCCATACGGTGCAGATCTCGACCCTGCTTGCAGCCAAAGGTACGGCAGTCGACACCATCCGCGGCGACGCCACCGTAGACCAAGCGGTGGCGGAACTATCCCGACACAAGATCGGGGCGCTGGTCGTGTCCTCCGACGGACAGCACATCGAGGGGATCGTCTCCGAACGTGACGTGGTCCGCATGCTCCATGAGCTCGGTGACGACCTCGTCCACCAGCCGGTCTCGTCGATCATGTCGTCGACGGTGTACTCCTGTTCGCCCGACGACGATACCGACCTCCTGATGAGCATCATGACCGAACGTCGCATCCGCCATGTCCCCGTGGTCAAGGACGGCATCCTGGTTGGCATCGTCAGCATCGGCGACGTGGTCAAGAGCCGGATCGGCGACCTCGAAAAGGACCGCGCCGAGCTCTTCGACTACATCAACGCGCGCTGACAGGATCACCGGTTACCGGTCCCGGCTCCTCCGACCCGGCGTCGGGGCCACTTCGCTACCGTTCGGCCGCCGGCCGATGGGTCATTGCCGCCTCGGTCCTCGGGTCCGGCATTGCCGCGCTGGACGCCACCGTGGTGGGCATTGCCCTGCCAACCATCGGGAGGGACTTCCATACCGGGCTCGGACCACTGCAATGGGTCGTCACCGCCTACACCCTCACGCTTGCCGCCTTCTTGCTCCTGGGCGGTACGCTCGGCGACCGCTTCGGGCGGCGTCGCGTCTTCTCCATCGGTGTCGCCTGGTTCGCCGTGACCTCCATGGCCTGCGGCCTGGCCCCCAACGCCGGGTTCCTCATCGCCATGCGGGCCCTGCAGGGCATCGGCGCCGCCCTGTTGACGCCGGGAAGCCTGGCCATTCTGCAGGCGTCATTCGAACCTGAGGACCGCGCCCAGGCCATCGGCGCCTGGTCCGGGCTCGGAGGCCTCACCACTGCGGCCGGACCCCTGATCGGCGGGTATCTCATCTCCGTCGCTTCCTGGCGATGGGTGTTCTTCATCAATGTCCCCATCGTGGTCGTGGTGCTCGTCCTCACTGCCCGTCATGTCCCCGAGTCGAGGGACCCCACCACCACCGGTACGCTCGATATGACCGGCGCCGCTCTCGGCATCGTGTGGCTGGCGGCCGTCACCTACGCACTGATCGAAGGGCCCAGCCTCGGCTGGTCATCCCCGGTGATCCTGACCATGTTGTGCATCGCCGGTGCCGGGCTGGTGGCGTTCCTCGTCGTCGAGGAGCACAAACGGAGCCCGATGCTCCCGTTGTCCCTCTTCCGTGCGCGCCAGTTCAGTGCCACCAACGCGGTCACCTTCGTGGTCTACGCCGCCTTGGGCGGGGCCCTGTTCCTGCTGCCCATCGAACTCCAGGTGGTGTCCGGGTACTCACCGCTCGAGTCAGGGCTTGCGCTCTTGCCTGTCACCGCCATCATGCTGGTGTTCTCCGCCCGCTCGGGAAGGCTGGCCACCCGACTCGGCCCTCGACTCCAGATGGGCCTCGGTCCGATCGTCGTCGGCGCGGGCCTGGCCCTCCTTGTGCGCTCGACTGGCGGCTCGAGCTACGTCGTCTACGTGCTCCCCGCCGTCCTCATCTTCGGGGCGGGATTGGCCATCACCGTCGCTCCCCTGACCGCCACGGCCATGTCCTCGGTCGCCGTGGAGCATGCCGGGTTGGCTTCGGCGGTGAACAACGACGTGGCTCGGACCGGCGGTCTGATCGCCGTGGCCGTCCTGCCCGCCTTGGCCGGCATTTCCGGCGACAGCTACCTGCACCCCCACCAGTTCGCCGCCGGGTTCCAGACTGCGGTGGCCATTTCCGCCGGGGCCTGCATTGCCGGAGGCATCCTCGCCGCCGTGGCCATCCGCAACCCGACCCGTCCAGGTCCGGTCCCTGAGGCCGCCGTGGCGGCGCCCGAGTGCATGCACTGCGCTCTCGATGCCCCGCCCGTCCGGACTTAGTGCTTCCTGGCCGAGCGCATTCTTATTGCCACCAGGGTGACCTGCTGGGGGTGGGGCCCTACTTGGCTGCTCAAGCACCGACTCACGCGCGCGCATGGTCTGCGTCGTGGTTGGGTATCTCATCGACCTGCACCTCGGACAGCATGGGGCACGGTGCGGATGAGGTGTGCCAATCGGCAGCAGCGGCAGGGCACGAATAGCATCGACGGGGTCGGCGGGGTGGCATCACCGCACCCGCCGAGGAGAGAAGCGAAGGATGGAATCCGAGCAAGAGCCAGAGGCAGACGGCACGAGCTTCCCCGACGATCGGGTGGCGGCCGCCCGGTCCGGCTCCGGCGTCGATGGGGGCGTCGATGGGGGCGCCGCTCCGGTCGCCACCCCGCAGCCGCCGACCGGTGTCCCCTCCACTCGTGCCGGACGCCTGTGGCTCGGGCTGGTCCCGGCCCTGGTCTTGCTGGTCGTGATGCTGGTGTTCATCTTCCAGAACCTGCACAACGTGAAGATCAGCTTCTTCACCGCCTCGGGGTCGTTCCCGCTTGCCCTGGCCCTCCTCCTGGCCGCCGTCGTGGGCGCTGTCATCGTGCTTTGCCTGGGGTCGATCCGGATCCTCCAGCTCCGTCGCACCGTGAAACATCGGTCGCGTCCCGGGTAGCCGCCAGGTCCGGTCCCACGCCACTTCGCTGCCGCCCCCCTCAGGGCGCAGCGCCGCCTTCTAGGCTGCGGTGATGGACTCCTGCGCCCGACAGGAACGAGCATCGCTGGCTGACCTGCTCACGGAGGTCGGCCCGGACGCTCCTACCCTCTGCGAGGGGTGGCGCGCCCGCCACCTCGCCGCCCACCTCATCATCCGTGAGCGCCGGCCGGATGCCCTTCCGGGCATCCTCTTGCAATCCTTTGCCGCCCACACCGATCGTTTGCTGGCCCACTATGCAGACCGGCCGTTCGCCGATCTCGTCGCCACCGTGCGTTCGGGTCCGCCGGCCTGGTCGCCCACCCGGATCCCGGCTGTCGACTCGGCAGCGAACACAGTCGAATTCTTCGTCCACCACGAGGATGTCCGACGGGCCCGACCCGATTGGCGCCCCCGCTCCGACGATCGAGCGCTGGAGCAGGCCCTGGCGGCGAGACTCCGGCAGATGGCCAAGTTCTCGCTCCGGCGCTCGCCGGTGGGGGTCCGCCTCGAGCCCGCGGGCCATCAGCCCATCGAGGCAAAGGCGGGCTCGGACACGGTGGCCGTCGTTGGTCCTCCGGGCGAGATCGTCATGTTCGTGAACGGTCGGCGTGCCCACGCCCTGGTGGACCTGCAGGGTCCGCCCGAGGCCGTCCGCCAGCTCGAACAGGTGACGCTCGGGATCTGAGGAGGGCTGCCTCCAACCTCTGCCCCAGTGGCAGCAGGGCCCCGACCTCCAGCCTCAGCCGGGCCCCGCCCGGAGGTGGGACGAGAGGACACCCAGCACCTCGGCGATCTGTTTGCGGACGGCCGTGTCGACGATCAGCCCGTTGGGACCGACGGCCGACCGGGCGACAGGAATCTGGGCGCAGGCAGCCTCGACGATGTCGGTTCCCGTATACGCGAGCACCGTTCGCAACGATCGATGGGCGTCGACCGCCCCGGTCGTGGACCCCGACGCGTTGATCCACGCCACTGGCTTCCCGTACGTCTCTCCGCCCCCGACCGTCCAGTCCAGAAGGTTCTTGAACGGTCCGGGGAGGGCGCCGGCGTACTCCGGGGTCGAGAACAACAGTGCATCGGAGCCGGCAATGGACGCCCGAAGGTCTGCGACCGCCGCGTCCAGCGGAACGGCGTCGTCGTCCGGATTGAAGAGGGGCAGTGCGCCGAGACCTTCGTAGAGGACGGCCTCGGTGCCCTCCGGCGACACGACCTGGGCAGTTCGCAAGACGGCAGTGTTGGTCGATGCGGCACGCAGGCTTCCGGTGAACATGAGGATCCGGCACGGCGCAGCCGACATGGACGCCAGAGCAGCCGACATGGACACCAGAATAGGGAACGTGCCCCGGTAGACCGCCGCCGCTCGGGATCGACGTTGCATCCCGGTGCCGGCCGATCCCCGCCATCTTGGGATGCCCCATTCGGTACGATCAAATGAGATGCCCAGAGGGCCCGGGCGGTGCACGGCGGTGTGCCGGGAGCCGCCGTGCACGGCTGTGCACGCACGCCGGTGCGCGCGCCGGCGTGCTCGGGCTGTGTCCTCGGGGCGAGAACAAAGGAGCCTGCTATGACGGAGACTGCGACGGCACGGTCAGCTCAGCGACCCCGGGTGGCGGTGATCGGTCTTGGCATCATGGGGTCGGCCATGGCCCGCAACTTGGTCGATGCCGGCTTTCCGACATCGGTCTGGAACCGGAGCCAATCGGCCGCAGCGCCTCTGGTGCAGGCCGGCGCCACCACCACCGAGAGAGCCGAGGACGCCGTACGGGCGGCCGACGTGGTGATCACCATGCTCCCCGACAGTGCGGCGGTGACATCGGTGATGATCGACGGGCATGTGCTCGAGGCCATGGCCCTCGGAGCGCTCTGGGCCCAGATGGGCACGATCGGCGTGCAGCCCACGCTCGACCTGGCTGCCATGGTGAAGGAGATCCGCCCTGACGTGCTCTTCGTCGATGCTCCCGTGTCGGGCAGCAAGGGACCGGCGGAGCAGGCGCAACTTCTGATCCTGGCCTCGGGCCCGGTGGAGGCGGCGGCGGCGGTCGACCCCGTCTTCTCGGCCATCGGGCGCAAGACCCTGTGGGTGGGAGCAGCCGGCGCCGGGAGCCGTCTCAAGCTGCTGGTCAACGCCTGGCTGGCCTTCCTGGTGGAGGGGGCGGCGGAGACCCTGGCCCTTTCGGACCGCATGGGCATCGGTCACGATGTGCTGACTGGAGCCATCGAGGGCGGACCACTGGCATCCGGACTGGCCATGGCCAAGATGGCCAAGATGGACAACGGCGACTTCGAGCCCGAGTTCCCGCTGGAGTGGGCCCTCAAGGACGTCGACCTGACCATCGCCGAGGCAGGCTCCCCTCCCTTGCCGGTCCTGGCTGCGATCTCCAGGCAGTGGCACGTGGCCGTCGATCAAGGCCTGGGGCGAGAGGACATCAGCGCGGCTCGGAAGGCATTGGAGCCGCCGAGCCCGGAGTCGCGTTGAGGCCTGTCCCTGCAAGACCTGAGCCCCACCGAAGCCGGGGCCCCACCGAAGCCGGGGCCCCAATCCCGAATCCGTCAGTTGCGGTCGGGTGGCTGCTCGCCGGGGGGCGGCTCGCCCGGTGACAATGGACCGCCGTCGGACGTTCCCGATCGGTCCACATCGTCCCGATTGGTGCGAATCGGCAATGGGTCGATTCCTGGGGTTCCGTCATCCATCACGTGGTCGGACCACGCCGATCCCGACCAGTACCGCTGTTCGTGCTTTCCGGACGGGTCCGCCATCCAACCGGCCGGGACGCCGGTATAGGTGGGACCTGTCCGGGGCGGCGCTGCTGGTGAAGCCGCCCGGGTCTGATCCTGGAACAACGGCATTCCCGGGGCGGGCCCAGGACGCGTCCGGGTGTGGCCACCAGTCGGCCCCCGGCGCCTCGTGGCGATCATCCTCATGGCGATGCCGATCGCGATGACCACGAGAAAGATCCAGGAGCTGTGCCCGTAGCCGTTTCCATAGAACCCCATGCATCCAGAGTAGGGGTCCGCGGCCTACTCCGAACGTCACGGGGCGGTCGGTGAGCCAGAAGTGCCGCTCAGCGGCCGTTCTCACCTGCCGTTCTCACCGGGCGGTCTCACCGGGCGGTCTCACCGTCCTGAGCCGTCGGTCACCCGAGCGGGACGGCCCGGCCCAGGGTGGCCGGCTGCTACGACTCGAGCCGGGAGGGAAGCCCGAAGGCGGCGAACAGCTCGGGGTAGAGGAAGTTGTGCAGGCCGGAGATCCCATTCTCGGATACCTCGACCACCTGGATGGCAAACGGCTCGTGGGCACCCGGGCCGGCCGGGCGGTACGAGCCGAATGCGGCACATCCGTTTGCCGACGTGGCCAGCAACCGGGACCCCCGGCAACCCGCTCCCTGGCCCAGCATCCAATGGCCCACCTCGAGGGGGCCCCGGAGCCAGAGGGCATAGGGCGGCATCGACTGGACGACGTCCTCGTGGAGAATCGAGACCAGGGAATCGACGTCGTAACGTTCGAAGGCGTCGACGTAACGGGCCAGCAGATCCTCCTGATGGCTGTCGACCCGAGTCGGCTGGGCGTCGTCGAGATCCTGGGCCGCCAGCGTGCTCCTGGCCCGTTGCAGCGAACTGTTGACCGAGGCGACGCTGGTTTCGAGCAATTCGGCCACTTCGTCGGCGTGCCAGCGGAGGACCTCGCGCAGGATCAGAACCGCACGTTGTCGGGGCGGCAAGAGCTGGAGGGCGGCCACGAAGGCGAGCCGGATCGTCTCTCGCGACGCGGCCAGCTCGGCGGGGTCGCCAGTGTCGGGCACCACCCCGGCATCGGGCACGGGCTGTACCCACATGTGCTCGGGTAGGCCCGGCGCGAGATAGGACTCCGCCGTCGACGCGGGACCCAGATCCATCGGCCGGGCTCTCCGCTGTGGTCCACGCACCATGTCCAGGCACACATTGGTGGCGATGCGATACAGCCAGGACCGCATGGCCGAGCGACCCTCGAACCGGTCGATGCCCCGCCAGGCCCGGACCATCGTCTCCTGCACCGCGTCCTCGGCCTCGAAGCCTGATCCGAGCATGCGGTAGCAGTAGCCCGTGAGCTCGCGGCGGTGGACCTCGAGCTGGCGCTCGACCGCTTCAGGGCGCTCGACCGCCTCAGCCGGGGCTGCGCCGGACATGACTTCGGGAGTGGTGCCCACCACCAGAGATTGTATGGGAGCGGGCGCCAGAGGTGCGCGGCGCGAAACCATCGTCCTCAACGCATGGCGCGTCCGCGTCCTCTCTACGTGTGGCCAAGGCCCGAGGCCGGTCGGGCAGGTCCCAGCCGGCTCGGGACGCAGAGCCGCGTCCGTGATCAGGAAGCGGCCGGGAGCTCGCTGGTGCAGTACTTGCACCGGGTGGCGGCGATCGGGATGTCGCTCGAGAGGCAGTTGGGGCACTTCTTGGTCGCTGGCGGGTCACCGAAGACCGAGGACCCGCGCCTCTTCATGTAGGCCCGGTACGGCACGACGAGGACAAAGTAGATGACTGCCATGAAGATGACGAAGTACACGATTGCAGAGATGAACGTGCCCAGATCGATCCGCTGGCCGTTGATGGTCCACCCGAGCCCCTTGGCCGTCGACCCACCGCCGGCGGCAGCATTGACCAGAGGCGTGATGATGCTGTCGGTGAAGGCCTTGATGAGGGTGCTGAAGGCGAGCGCCACGACCAAACCAACGGCGATCACAATCAGATCGCCCTGCATCAGGAAATTCTTGAACCCCTTCATGATCAGTGCCCTCCTCGTACGATCACCCGCTCGAGAATGCGATCGAACGGCATCAAATGATCCAGCGATCACCATAACAACGCCCGCGGCGAAGGTGCGGGGTCACAAACGGCTACGGAGTCACCGCTCGCGCAGTATCTCAGGGGTCGATCGTGCGCTATCTCAGGGGTCGATCGTGCGCTGCTGCGGGTGGATGGTCTCGCCCCGTGCCAACATGGCCACGAATTGCTCGATTCGCCGGGCCCTGGTGTCCGCTCGCTTAGCCGACTCGATCCGGTAGAGCACGGCGTACCGGTTCTGACTGGTAAGGACTTCGAACATGGCCGATGCCCGCGGTGCTGCGGCCAGAGCCTTCGCCAGGTCGGGTGGCACGTCCATGGCGGCCTGGCCGGCGTAGGCCGAATCCCAACGTCCATCGGCTCTGGCCCGCTCGACAGCACCGATCCCGGCAGGTCGCATCCGTCCCTCGATCACCAATCGCTCCACGATCTCGACGTTTCGCTTCGACCACGGACTGCGGGCCCGGCGAGGTGTGAAGCGCTGCCGGTAGGTGCGCTCGTCGCGACGGCCGACCTGGCCGTCGATCCAGCCGTGGCACAAGGCCTCCTCCAATGCCTGATCGTAGGTCAGGCTGGTCGGCGTGACGGAGCCCTTCTTGGCCAGGACCAACCACACCCCGGCGGAGTCCCCATGCCCGTTCAGCCATACCCGCCAAGCATCGGCATCGGGCACGATGAGCTCGCTCAGTTGGTCGGCCATCGTGACGTCAGGCTCGTTGGGGAACAATCCTGGCGACTACGCCCGTGTGCACGTCGTAGCGCCATCCTTCGACCGAAATGCCCTCCGGGAGCACCTCGCAGGTACGCACTGCGTCGACGTCGGTGATCAACGCATCGTCGGGATCGTTCATGGTCAAGAAGTCCCAGCCTTCCGAGCTGGCGGTCTGTGCCTCGCTCAATCCGGAGCGGACCTTCGCTTCGCCCCCCCGAGCGAGGGCACAGTCGGTGTGGTGCATGACGGCAATGTGGGTCACGCCGAGGAACGTCGTGGCCAGGACCAGGGAGCGCAAGACGTCATGAGTGACGCGGCCGCCCGCATTGCGCAGGATCTTGGCGTCGCCCGGGTGCAAGCCGAGCATGGTCAACGGCTCGATCCGGCTGTCCATACAGGTCACCAGGCCGAAGCCCTTGGCCGCACGGCCGGGGATGCCCTTGAGGGCGAACTCATGTGAGTACTGACGGTTGGCAGCAAGCAAGTCGTCGAACATTGACCGACAGTTTCTCAGATCCACTCCCCGGTGCACCACGTGACCGAATTCTCGGATGTACTCGGGGACCGGAAGGCCCGACGCATAGCGCGACACCACGATCATCGTTGAACCCGACAAGGCGCTCACGATCGAGACATGGTATGACAGGTCGCGACAGGTCGATCGGGTGCCACAAGGGGGTCAGAATGGAGTTCGGTTACTTCGCGCAGGTCTTCGTCCCAGACAAGGTGGCCGAGACCACTCCCGGGTACGAGCAGCGCCGTCTCCTCGACAACCTCGAGCTCTCGATCAGGGCCGAAGAGTTCGGGTTCAAGTACGTGTGGGCGTCCGAGCACCACTTCCTCCGCGAGTACTCGCATATGTCCGCTCCCGAGGTGTTCCTCGCCTGCGTGGCTTCGCGTACCGAGCGCATCCATCTGGGGTCGGCCATCTTCAACATCACGGCACCGGTCAACCACCCGGTGCGCACGGCGGAGCGGGCGGCCATGCTCGACAACCTGTCCGATGGCCGCTTTGAGTTGGGCACGGGCCGGGGATCGTCGACCACCGAGATGTTCGGATTCGGGATCCCGGAGATAGACCACTCGAAGATCCTGTGGGACGAGGCGATCCGCGAGATACCCAAGATGTGGCGTGACGGGTTCTACTCGTACGAGGGCGAGTCGTTCTCGGTGCCTCCCCGGGAGATCTTCCCGAAGCCGGTCGCCCGCCCCCACCCGCCGATGTGGGTGGCCTGCGGCAATCCCCCGACCTTCGAGAAGGCGGGCCGTATGGGGCTGGGCGTCCTGTGCTTCACCGTCGGGGCTCCTTCGGAACTGGCCCGCTTGATCGAGGTGTACAAGAACGCCGTCCAGAAGGCAGAGCCGGTCGGCGACTTCGTCAACGACAACGTGATGTGCGTTACCCATCTCTCCTGCATGCCCGACCGGAACGAGGCCTTTGAGCTCAACACCCATATCGACATGCGGCTGTACCAGAGCCTCGTCTACCGGTGGCTCAACACGTTCCCGAAGCCGGCCGGGGTGCCGGATTGGCCGGCCGTCATGCCCGAGCCCACCCTCGATGAGATCAGACAGCAGGTCGAGGCAGGGATCATTGCCGTGGGCGACCCCGAGGACTGCGCCCGGGTATGCCAGCAGTACGAGTCGGCCGGGGCCGATCAACTGGTCGTGAGCCCCATGACCACGACGATGCCGTTCGAGACGGCGGTAGCGAGCATGAAGCTCTTCGGAGAAGAGGTCATCCCGCGCTTCGACACCGACGCCACCTTCCGGTCCGATCGTATGCGGGAGGCCGGGCTGGCCACGCAGGGGGGCCGTTGACCGAACCGGACAGCCGGGCGAAAGACGACGAATGGGTGGATGATGGACGACTATCCGGTGAAGATCGGGAACATGCTGTTCACCATGGTGGACCCGCATCGTGGCCACGAGGTTGCCTACAACCGCTGGTATGAGCGAGACCACTTCTATGCCGGATGCCTGATCTTTCCCGGGCTGTTTGCCGGTCGTCGGTGGGTGGCCACCCGTCGCCTCAAGGACCTCCGGTTCCCGGAGACGAGCCCCTTCGCCGAGCCGGTCGAGGCCGGGTCCTTCCTCTCCATCTACTGGCGCCACCAGGGGCTGGAGCATGCCGGGCAGGACTGGGACGGTCCCAGCGTCTTCTGGCTCTACGAGAACGGAAGGGGCTTCGACGAGCGGACCCACGCCCACACCGCGAACTACGACTTCGTCGGCATCACGTACAAGGACGACGACGGCGTGCCGATCGAGCTGGCCCTCGACCATGACTATCCCGGCTTGGGCGTCGTCGTGAGCGAGCCGGCCGACGGGGTGAGCTCCGAGCAGTTGCTGGACTGGCTTGAGATGTCCGCGGCTCCGACGTTGCTCGGCCACGATGGACCCGACTCGCTCGCATCCTGGACCCTCGACGAGCAGTTCCGGTCGTCGAAGCGCCGCGAGTCGCCCATGTCCCTCGGGACCTCAGGCGGTGACGAGAACCGCATCTTGCAGCTGTGCTTCCTCAACACCGAGCCAAGTCAGTGCTGGGATGCGTTCCGTCTGTACGGCGAGGAGATCGACCGTGGCGGTGTCGGGCGGGTCACGTTCGCCGCCCCCTTCCTTCCCACCGTCATCGGCACCGATACCTACGTCGACGAGCTCTGGTAGGGGCTCTCAAAGGACACCAAGGGAGAGGACGTCATGGGTGATGAACGGGCGAGGGCGTCAGCGCTCCTCGAGCTGGGTGCAGCGACGCTGGGTGAGTCGGGGGCCCTGCTGATGCACCCGCGGGTGGCGGCGGTCTGGCCGGGTGCGACCATCGCCGCGCCGGCCTATCCGGTGCTCTGCTCGCCGGCCGACAACCTGGCGATCCACGCCGCGGTCGTCCGGGCTCCGAAGGGAAGCGTGCTGGTGGTCGACGCCGCCCACGTACCCGAGCGAGGATACTGGGGAGAGGTCCTCACCACAGGAGCCGAGGCTCAGGGAATCGTCGGGCTGGTCATCGACGGGGGCGTCCGCGACCGGTCGGCGCTCGAGGCCCACGGGTTCCCGGTCTTCGCCACCATGGTGGCGTTACGGGGCGCGACGAAGAAGCTCCCAGGTACCAACGGCTCACCCGTACAGGTTGGAGATGCCCCGGTGGCCATCGGTGACTGGATCGTGGCCGACGCTGACGGCGTCGTGGTGATCCCCTCTGGCCAACTTGACCAGGTCATGGCCGCCGGCCGGGCCCGAGCCGACAAGGAGATCGGACTCTTCGCGGCCCTGCGGGATGGACGGACAACGGTGGAGCTGCTCGAGCTCGACACGTCGCCCATCACCGAAGGCTGACCGGCTCACCCGAAGGCTGACCGCCCCCCAGCTCATCCAGTGACGAGGTTGGGCGGTGTCCGCCCGGCCAACACGTCACAGATTCCCCGGGCGGCCAGCTGGGCCATGCTGGTCCGGGTCTCGGTGGTCGAGCTCCCGATGTGGGGCAGGAGCACGGTTCTGGGCGCAGCAAGGAGGCGGGGGTTGACCTTCGGCTCGCCGTCGTAGACGTCGAGCCCGGCCGCGAATATGGAAGCGGACTCGAGCGCATCCACCAACGCCTCCTCGTCGATCACGGGCCCTCTGGCCGTGTTGACGAGCACGGCTGTGGGCTTCATGAGGGCCAGCTCCGGGGCACCGATCAGGTGGCGGGTCGATTCGGTGAGGGGTACGTGCAGGCTCACTACATCGGCCGCGGCCAGGAGCTCGTCCAACTCGGACACGTAGCCCGGACACCCGGACTCGGTCCGGCTGTGATGGATGACCGCCATGTCGAACCCCTGGGCACGTTTGGCCACCTGGCGGGCGATCCTCCCATACCCGACCAGTCCCAGCACGCTTCCGTGGATGTCGCGGCCCAGGTAGTCCATGAACCCCCACCCACTCCAATGACCGGCCCTCAGATCGCGTTCCGCCTCCGAGGCCAGCCTGCTCGCCGCCAGGATCAGTAGGAACGCCAAGTCGGCGGTGGTCTTGTCGAGCACCCCTGGCGTGTTGCACACGGCGATGCCTACGGATCCGGCGACGGCCAGGTCTACGTTGTCGTAGCCGACGGCTGCATTGCCGACCACCCGCAAGCGTCCCGCTGCGCCCGCCCGAAGGACGGCCTCGTCGATGCGATCGGTGAGAAGGCAGAGGATGCCGTCGACGTCGGTGGCCTGTGCCACCAGCTCTTCGGGTTCATACGGGTGGTCCTCGGTTCGCTGAATGATGGTATGGCCCGCGTCGACGAGAGGGTCGAGCCCGCCCTCGGGAAGATGGCGGGTGACGAGTACCCGAGCCACATCAATGGTTGGTGTAGTCGACAGGCCCAGCGCCCTTGACGCCGATGGCGAAGCAGAAGCAGTGGATCGGGGCATGATCGCTCACCGGCCGGAGGGTATGGACCGCATTGGGCGGGATGTAGACCAGATCACCCTGGACGATCTCACGATCTTCGCCCTCAATGGTCATGGTCCCCCGCCCGTTCAGGACGTAATAGAACTCGTGCGTCGGGTGGGAGTGTGGCTCGACGGCGCCACCGCCCGGCACCTCGAATTCGTTGACCAGCTCGAGAAAGCCGCCGTCGGTCGCCTCTTTCATCTCCCGGGACGCCACCATCCACCACACCGGCACCGTGCCGTTGTGCTCAACGATTGGTGCTGCGTCCTCGATGCTCCGCACGTCCATGGTCGGTGCCCCTCTGCTCTCCACCCTGCGATTCCGTAGGCTGTTCGCTGTCAGATTAGATCGACAAGGGACGAGGGAAGGGAGGTCCGGTGGGAGAACCGGAACGGAGGCTGCGCCGGGTGAGCCCAGAAGCGCTGATGGAGGAGTCCTGGGCGCCCTTCGGTTGGCTGCCAGTGGACGACACCGACCCCCGTGACGGGACCCACCGACTCGAGTACGAGTGGGCCGACCCCCACGTCAATATCATCGGGCACTCGCGATCCGAGGTCCCCGCAATCTCGGGTGGCCTGGTGTGCGAGATGCTGTACCGCCACGCCACCCACACCCAGGCCATCATGGCGCTCGACCATCCCTGCGTCATCGCCGTGGCGCCAGCCGGCCTCGCGCTCGATAACCACGCGGAAGCCCATCTCATCAGGGTATTCGCAATGGAGCCGCTCCAGTCCCTGGTGCTCGGCCGCGGCACGTGGCACTGGGGCCCGTTCCCGACCCGCACCGAGTCCGTTCGCCTGTTCAACGTGCAAGGCATCCGCTATGCCGAGGACAACGAGATGATGGACTTGGCCAGCCGGGGCATGGCCGTTGAGGTGTTGCTGCCCGGATCCTGAGCTGTCGGCGCACTGTACCCACCGGCTCCGGAGGAGGCACCAGCTGCCCGTCAGCTCTTGAGCAGTCCGCCCAGGATCGCTCCGCCGGTGCCACCCTCCGAGTTATCTGTCTGAGGCAGGTAGGGCGCGATGGCGTGGGCGAGCTGTGAGATCGGCATCGTCTGGAGCCAGACCATTCCCGGTCCGGTCAGCGAGGCCAGGAACAGGGAGTCGGCCCCGAAGAGCATGTTCTTCACACCCTTGACCATCTTGATCTCGAAGCTCATGCCGGCGTCGAAGAGCCCCACATGACCGGGGATCACCCGCAGGTTCTCCCCGGGCGCCAAGTGGTACTCGACGAGCTCTCCGGAGAGCGCAATCCAGGTGGTGCCCTGTCCAGTGACCCGCTGGAGGATGAACCCGCTCCCACCGAAGATCCCGGCACCAAGCTTTTGCTGGAACCCGATCGACACATTCACCCCGGAGGTTGCGGCTAGAAAGCCGTGCCGGTGCACCAGGTACTCACGGTCTGGGGCGATGGCCACCGGACGGATCTCCCCCGGCAGCTTCGCGGCGAACGAGATCGTGCCAGGGGCGCCCTCGGCTTGGTACTCGGTGAGGAACAGCCCGCCACCCGCCACGGTCCGCTTGAGAGCGCCGAACATACCCTTCGATCCTGCGCCCGACGTCGAGGTCGACAATTGGATGGACGACGTCATCCACGACAGCTCGCCACCCGGTGAGACGAGGCCCTGGCCCGGATTGAGGTCAACCTGCAGGACGGGCATGACCGTGCCGACGACCCGATGGGAGACACCGGCGGCGGCGTCGACCGCGGCCGGGTCGTCCGGAGAGGGCAAGGATCCCGGCGGAGGTGGCGGCGATCCTGGGGGCGGCGGCAGATCAGACATCGGGCTCCTTTGTGGTTTGTCATACGCCGACCACGTTGCCTCGGACCGTCACTTTCGGCGAGGTTGTGTGTGGGCTCCGGGCCGCAGGCCGGCGTGGTCGCGTGACTGCCCGGAGGCAGGCGCCCGATCCGGTCAGAGAAGGGAGCGCTCCAGTCGTGGAAGTTAGCTGTCGATCAGAGGGCTGTCCACACGTCCTGAGCGGGCCTCAGGCGTCCGACTACGGGCTCAGGCGTCCGTCTACGCGATGAGCCGTCCGTCTACGGGATCAGGCGTCTGTCGGAATCATCCGTCGCCGTCCGCATCATCAGGCGCTTCCCCGGCGTCACCAATCGCTTCATCCGTGTCATCAGCTGCGTCGTCTGGCGCGTTCCCTGGGGACGGCGCGACGTAGACACGGGAGACAACCGGTCCGACCGGCCCTGGGTCCGCCCCGAGGCGATCGGACCACTGTCGGATGCAGCGTTCACATATGAATGCGTTGTCTCCGGATATGAGTCGGCCTGACTCGGGGGGTCGGAGCCCGCAGAACGAACAGGAGACGAGGATCGTGCGGTGGAATCCGCCAATACGTGGTGGCGGCGTGCTCGCCGAGGCGGCCGGAGGTACGTCTCCGTGCTCCCCGACAAGCAGCTGGATGACCTGCTGTCGCACCCGGGACAGGTCCGCACCCAAGCTCACCAGCACGTGGGCGCCGACACCTTCGCCCTCCCGCACCACGCCGAGGAGAAGGTGCTCGGTTCCGATGTAGCTGTGCCCGAGCTGCAGCGCCTCCCGCAGCGCCAGTTCGAGGACCTTCTTGGCCCGAGGCGTGAAGGGTGGGGGCCCGGACTGTCCGATGCCCGACTGCTCGCCCGACGCTCCGATCGTCTCCTTGACCTTCGCCCGTACCGCCGTACCGGAGATCTCGAGCCGCCGGAGGGCCTGAGCGGCAATGCCATCGTTCTCGTCAAACAGGCCGAGCAAGATGTGCTCGGTCCCGATGAAGCTGTGATTGAGCTGGCGCGATTCATCTTGGGCCAGGACCAGCACCCGGCGGGCACGGTCAGTGAAGCGCTCGAACACCCTTCCAGCCTCGCACGTTGGGCCGACCGTTGCCGGGTCGGTTTCGCCCGGCAACGACCAGGGCAACGACGAAAAGAACGAACGGACGGTCCCCGGGAGGGGGAAGACCGGGGACCGCACCCGTTCGTTCCGGATCGGACGCCCTCGGCCGTGCTCAGCCGGGTGGTGCCGCCCCGTTGTCTGGATGTCGGGTGGGCTCTGCCGCAAATCTCGACGCCGGCACCTTGTCCAGTTGGGACATCAACGCCCGGGTCGTCCGGGCGGCACCATCGCTGTCGAAGGCACCACGAAGGCTGAGGTCCATCTGCACTCTCCTCTCATATTTCGGCGGTGCTCGTTTGCTTCGCCACCAGTTGTATCCCTGCGTTGTTTCCGCTCTGTGTCCAGCCGGTAATTTCTGGTCGCACATCGAACCTGGACTGGTCGCAACATCGAGTCGAGGACACAAATAGGCTTCGACCCTGAACAGAGGGGAACCCATGAGGAAACACCACGAACAGGCGCCACGGTCGGCGGCCCGAGGGATGGCATGCGCCCGCTGACCCGGCGGCGCTTTCTAACCGCCAGCGGCGGGGCCCTCGGTCTCACCGCTGCGGTGGCCACACCAGCCACTCTGGCCGCGGCCACCACAGTCGATCGGTCGGACAGGTCCTTTACCACCCAGAGCTCCATCACGAACGGTTCCGGCGGCGTACAACTCTCGAAGGGCGCCGCTCCAGACCCCGGCAAGGTCTGGGAGGTCCAACGCGTGTTCTGGAACGTGAACTACGACGGCAACGTGGCCAACGACGCGGTGCAGACCTACCTGTACAGGCTGCCATCCTCGTTCACCAGAGCGAAGGCCTTGGCTCACATGGGTTCGAGTCTGGACGGCTGGCTGGGATGCTGCGGCAACTCCGGCCTCACCGGCAACGGCGACATGCAGTTCGACGCGAACGATGTGATCGTCCGGCCTGGCCAGTTCCTCTGGATCTTCTTCATCGTCCCGATGATGTACAACGGGTTCGTCATGGCCGCAGGCATGTCGGTGTGGGAGCAAGCGGGGTGACATGTCCCGCTCGCGGCCGATCGAGCGCTCGGGGACGGCCGATCGAGGCCTCAGGTGGCGGCCGATCGAGCCTCAGGTGGCGCAGGGAAGCTTCGAGTACCACGAGGGCGGGGACTGGGGCGGCAACGGGACACGGTGGACCTGGGCGGCGGAGGTGGACCGGGCCCGTCCCAACGAGACGAGACGGGGCAGCAGGTGCTCCCCCACCCACTGCCCGCCGGGCACGGTGACATGAATACCGTCTGTGCACCGTACGGGCACCCCGTCAACCTGGGTGACGAACCGGCCGGCGGGCGACAGCATGGCTCCGAAGTTGACCACGGTCGCCTTCGACGCATTTCGTGCTGCCGCCGCAGCCAGTAGGCGGTTGTCGATGGTCACCCTGCTCGGATCGTTCTCGGGCAGTGGCTGGCCGTCGCCCTGTTGCCCGCTTTGGTAGTACGGCGTGGTCAACAAGACGACGTGAGCGCCGTTCGAGGAGAGCGTTGCGATGGCCTGCTCGTACCGTGCCTCGGCCCAGCGGTCGAACGCGGGCTGGCCAAGGTGCTGCCAGGTCCCGTCCCGCTCGGTGTCGAGGGTGTCGCTGCGGGCCAGATAGACCACCACGTCGGGATCGAACTGGCGCACGAGGGACCGGTACGTGGTGAGCACGTGTTGCGGGTTGTCCGCTTCGCAGGGTACGCCCGGCGGGTCCGTGTACCACAACACGCGCACCTGGGTTGCTTCGGCCAAAGAGCACCCGGGCGAACCCCGGTTCACCACCTGGGCGCCGTAATGGGAGGCCAGGCTGGAGAGTCCGACGCCGAGGGAGCCGATCATCGAGTCGCCGACCAGCAGGATGCGCACGGGATTGGTGGTCGCCACAACCGGGGGCAGCTGTGCCAGCGCCGAGTAGGCGCGGGTCGTGGTGGCCTGGGCTGCCGGAACCTGCGCATCGAGCGACGGCATCAGCAACGGGAGGGCGGCGATGGTGGCCACTGACGCCGGGACTGCGACCCAGGAGCGCCAGCCGGCCAGCACCCCTCGCCGCACCGGGGTCTCGACGAGGTAGAACGAGGCGGCGGAGATGGCCACGATGACGACCATGCGAGCGGCAAGGAGGGACAGGCCTTGCAGGTGGGTCCGATCGGAGGTCATGACCAACAGAACGGGCCAGTACCACAGGTACATGCCATAGGAGATCCGCCCGATGTACGGCAGCGGCTGCACCGAGAGTCCCCGGGCCAGCGGATGGCCGGGCGTAAGGGTCACGCAGGCGATCACGGCCGCCGTGCAGACGGCCAGCAGGGCAAACCCACCGTGGAAGGTGAAGGCCGAGCTTTCCGCCACGGTGCGCCACATGACGGCGATGCCGACAGCCCCGGCGACGCCCAGTACCCAGAGCAGTCGGCGGCCCAGCGCGGTGCGGATGGGGCCCCACCACAGGCAGACGGCGGCAAGGGCGGCTCCGATGAGCAGGCCCTGGGCTCGGGTATCGCTCCCGTAGTAGGTGCGGTTCACCGAAGCGGAACCAATCGGGGTCAAAAAGGCCATGAGGAGGGCCGACGCAGCTGCGCCGGTGGCGGCCACTCCCGCGACCAGGAGCAACCGACTCCCGCCGGGGTCTTGGCTGGCATGGACGCGGCGTCGACGTCGAAAGCCGCCGACGAGCAGCAGGAGGACGAGCGGCCAGACGAGGTAGAACTGCTCCTCGATGGCCAACGACCATGTCGGCAGGAGCGGCGACGGGTTGGCCGCCAGGGCGAAGTAGTTCGTATGGGCAGCGATCAGGTGCCAGTTCGCCACGTAGCCGACAGTGGCCACCGTGTCACCCAAGAGGCCTGGTGACCCGAGCACTTGCGGCAGCACGACGGCGACGACGCCGACCACGCCGAGCATGAGGAACAGCGCGGGGAGCAGCCGCCGGGCCCGGCGTGCCCAGAATGCCCGGAGGGCGATGCCCCCGGAACCCTGCCACTCCCTGAGAAGGAGCGAGGTGATGAGGTAGCCCGAAAGGACGAAGAAGACGTCGACCCCGAAGTACCCTCCGATGGCCCAACTCGGCTCGGCGTGGTACAGGATCACCGCGGTGACCGCGAATGCCCGAATGCCGTCGAGGGGGGCCAGTCGATTCCGCTCAGTCGTCACAGGCGTCACTGGCATCCTCGATGCGGGACTGCGATGTGGGGTTCCTGTGAGGGACCCGAGATGGAGGAATCGGCCCCAGGACAGCCCTCCCCTGGCTCCTCGGTTGTGCTCGTCGTCGAACCGCCGGACACTCGTCACCTCTGCAACCAGGGGTTGAATGGCATTTTCGTTCAGTCAACGTTACATGGTTGGAATTTTGATCGTAGGTTTCGCCTCATTCGCCCGCCGGAAGGGTCTTACATCCGTGTTGTACCTCTTTAGTAAAGTGGATTTACTAAGGAAAATGGAGCACTGCACGCAACAACAGCACTGCACCCAACAACAGCACTGCACCCAACAGCTCGGAGGCCGCACGGCCCGGAGCGCCCCGGCGGGATCAGTCCAAGAGGTCCCGAATGTCACGCGCGGTCATCGCTCCGGATTCGAACCCGCCCCCATCGATGACATTGGCGAACAAGGCGGCCTTCTTCGCCTTGAGGGCCATGACCTTCTCCTCCAGCGTGTCCTTCGCCACCAGGCGATAGACCATGACCTTGCGGGTCTGTCCGATGCGGTGGATGCGGTCGACGGCCTGTGCCTCGGTGGCCGGGTTCCACCAGGGATCGAGCAGGATGCAGTAGTCCGCCTCGGCCAGGTTGAGCCCGAATCCCCCAGCCTTCAGACTGATGAGGAACACCGGGGCCTGACCCTCCCGGAACTCGGCGATGACCGCAGGCCGATTGCGGGTCCGTCCGTCCAGATAGCAGTGCTCGATGCCGGCCGTGCGTACGCGATCACGAGCCAGGTTGAGGAACCGCGTGAATTGGCTGAACACGAGCACGCGGTGCCCGTCGGCGACGATGTCCCCGAGCATCTCCATCAGCACATCGAGCTTGGTCGACGGCACCCCGGCGTGCTCGATGTCGACAAGGGACACGTCGAGGCTCGCCTGTCGCAGCAGGGTGAGGGAACGAAAGATCTCGAAGCGGTTCTTGGTCATGTCGTCGAGGAGCCCGAGGACCTTCTGGCGCTCCCGCTGCAGGTATGTCTGGTAGACCTTCTTGTGCTTGGGGCCGAGGTCGAGCTCGAGGACCTGCTCTTGTCTGTCGGGCAGGTCGCTGGCCACCTGCTCCTTGGTCCGTCGCAGGAGCAGCGGGCGAACCCGGCGCCGGAGCTGGGTCAGCCGCTCCTCGTCGGCATGCTTCTCGATCGGCACCCGGTAGTGCTCTCCGAACCGCTCGGCACTGGCGAAGAGACCCGGTGCGACAATGGACAGCAACGACCACAGCTCCATCAGATTGTTCTCGATCGGTGTCCCGCTCATCGCCACTTTGAATGAGACAGGCATCATCTTGCACCGCAGGTAGGTCTGGGAGAACCGGTTCTTGGCGAACTGGGCCTCGTCGAGGAACAGCCCGGCCCATTCGACCCCGGCGTAGTCGTCGTACTCGATCCGGAACAGGCTGTAGGAGGTGACGACCAGGTCAGCGCCAGCGACGACGTCCCCCAGGGTGAGGCCTCGGCGGCGCTCGGTCTCGGTGACCGTGACGACGTCGAGATCGGGCGCGAACCGGCGGGACTCGGCCGCCCAGTTTCCAACGACACTGGTCGGGGCTACGACCAGGTATGGGTCGTCCGTCAGACCCTGCTCCTTGGTGTGGCACATCAGCGCCAGCGCCTGCAATGTCTTGCCCAGTCCCATGTCGTCGGCGAGCACGCCACCGAGCCGATGCTCGAAGAGGAAGGCCAACCAGTTGAACCCGGTGTGCTGGTAGGACCGGAGGGTGGCCTGCAGGGAGCCGGGAGCCGGGTGGTCGCTCCGGTCGATGGCGCCGGCGAGGGCCCGCACCGAGTCCTCCCAGCGACCGGCCTGCGCCGTGACCACCCCCAGGTGCTGGAGGTCCTCCCACAGGCTGGCCTGGAACCGGTTGAGGCGGATTCCGTCGCCCGGCGCGTCGTGCAGTGTGCGCGCCTCGGCGATCAGCCGGGCGAGCTCTCGGAGCTCCTCCCGATCGAGGGAGAAATAGGTCCCCGACGGGAGGACCATGTGCGACCGGCCCTCGGCGAGAGCCACGAAGAGCTCGCTGAACGGCACGTCTTCACCACCCACCGAGACGTCGATCGTCAAGTCGAACCAGTCGTTATCGGCCGATTCCGAACCACGCAGGTTCACCACCGGGGCGACAGCTGTCTCACGGTAGTCGGGCACCGTGCCGATCCGCTCGATCGTGACGCCATCGGTCGCCTCGAGCACCGGCAGTAGGTCGGTGACGAACCGGACGGCCGCCATACCCTCTAGCTCGGCCTCGGGGGCCAGGCGAGGCCCGAAGCGCGTGCGCTCGAACAGCCCGGGAACGGAGCGAACCACGGACGTGACCCTTTCGATGATGGTGTTCTCGGCCACTCGTTGATGGGTTCGGCCGGGAGCGTCCCACAGGCCTTCCTGCCCCTCCACGCCCTGGCCGGCCCTCCTCCACTTCAACCCGATTCGGTGGCCGTCGTCCGCCTGGATGGCGAGGATCAGCGTCGTCGGACGGGTCTCGGGCAGCTCCACGGACCCGTCGCTCGATCCCAGCGCCACCTTGCGGCGGAGCTTCGGGACGAAGGCGCCCATGAAGCGCTTCTCATCGTGGCGAGGCACGTCGATCGTCGCCATCCTGAGGAACGCGCGCAGGTTGTCATCCACCGGCGTGGCCAGCGGAGCAAGCCCGAGCCCCGACGCCTGCCCGTTCCGGGTCGGGCGGGGCGCTCCCTCCCACCAGGCGATCCCGTGCGCCGGGCTGCCAATCAGCATGGACTTCTCGAGCGGAAGGACTCGGCTCTCGTTTCCGACCCGGGGCTCGACCCGCAGCCCTGATGTGGTCCGGGTCACATCGATCGTGACCGCGACATCAGTCGGGAGCAACGTGACGGGCTCGGCGCCGCGTCGCGACTGCAGCAAGGGGAGCCCGAGGGCACGGGCTTCCCCGAAGAGGTCCCACAACCTCCTGCTGTTGATGGACTCGAGCCTGACGACCTCGTCGGGGTAGCCGTGCATGCTCCGGCGATGTGCCAGCCGACTGAGGGCCAGAACCTCCTTGACCAACAGAAGCCGCTCGTCTGCTTCGCTGCTCCGAGTCGAGGCGTAGCGGAAGTAATCGAGGTTCGACCACGAGATACCGGTCCTGACCCAATTCCCGTTCCGTCCTGGCACCACTGGCCGGACCCGTATTCCCGGGCCACCAGCAGCTGCACGGCGGCCTCCCGGCCGACCCGCTTCGAGGATGAGCTCGAACTGGAGTCCGATCTCAGTGGAGGCGAGCTCGGCCGACTTGCCCTCATCGGGGACCAGCAGCGCCTGAAGGGGCGCTTCCCAATCGGTCATCGCCACATCGGGCCTCGACTCTGGGCCGGGTGGGGGCTCGGCGTCTGGGTGATGTGGCGGGTCGCCACCGAAGCGGTCGGTGCTCCGGCCGCCGGCGGCGGCGGTTCCAGGAGTCGGTCGGGAGGATCCCGAGTCGCTCCTGACCAGGGTGAGCAAGGGAGCTCGGCTGGAGGGCGCCGGGAGCTCCTCGGCCAGGACGAGGGCGACGGCGTGCTTGCAATTCGCCCCTACCGGGCAGGTACACGTGGCCCGGAAGGCGGACAGGCGCTTGGACGGTGACCGCGTCAGGACGACCGACGCCACGTAGGGCTTCGGAGCGCCGCCCTGGACCTCACCGACCACGTGTGTGCCGCCCGGGCTCCACGTGCGCTTCCGAACCGCACCGGCCTGGGCGTAGCCAACGCCACGCGCAAACGTCCCCGCTCCGACCAGGCGTTCCAACACCTCCTCGTCGGCAGGAGTGATCGCCGTCGCACTGTCTCCGTCGGTACCCATGGTGGTCGAAACACCGTACTGCTCGGTTGCTGCTCGGTGGCCACATGGCAGCACTCGGTGGCATCTTCCTGGCTGAATCCCACGCCAGCGAGCCAAGGGGTCAGGAATCGATAGCTCCCAATGCGACGGTCAGGTGAAGATGATCTGACCGCCAGCGGCCTTCTCGTAGAACTCGCCCACGGTGATGATGTCCTGCACCTGGTCGATGAAGTCGTTCTTCTCCAGTCCGAACAGGTCGACCGACGCCTTGCACGCATACAGGCCGGCGCCCGTATCGGCGATCATCTCGATGAACTCGGGAATGGGGGGAATGTCGAGCTTCTCCATCTTGTGGTTCATGTAGTGCGTCATGGCGGTGGACACTCCGGGAAGTCCGCCGGCCATCGTGGCAAAGTGCAGGCCCGGGTTCCCGACCGTCGCCAGCTTGATGTGCTCGTTGCGGGCCTTGTGGATGGCATCGAGGCCGAAGAAGGTGAAGAAGAGGTTGGCCTCGATGCCCTCGGCCCTGGCCCCATTGGCCATGATCAGCCCCGGGTAGACCCCCTCCAGGGAGCCCTTGGAGATGATGACCGAGACCTTTTCGATAGCGTCTTTCATAGCGAGCCCTTCTCAGATGCAGCCGCGGGGTTTGGGGATGCCGGCGATCTTGGCGGCGATCTTCGCCGGTCCCTTGGGGAACAACTGGTAGAGCTCCTTGATCGACACGCCCGACGTCTTGCCCAGGACCCGCACGGTGGGCCCGGTCCCCTTGGCCAGGTACTCGGATCGCATGAAGCGAATGACCTTCCAGTGGGCATCGTTGAGGTCGTCGATGCCCTCCCGGCGTGCGAGCTCTGGCACCATGTCCTCGGCCCACTGTTCGGGATGGACGAAGAACCCCTCGTCGTTGAGCTCTACGTCGATGTTGGTGATGGTCGTGGTCGACATCCGGTCAGTCCTTTCTCGATTCGACGGCTGGAACGGGCGTCTTCCCCGCGGAGGGCATGGCCGAGCTGATCCCCGGGACGTCGCGACCGGGCAGCAGGCCGTGCCAGTAGAACCACTGGAACATGAGCTTGCCGAGATGGTTGAGGTGGGATTCGGCCAGCAACGGCAGCCCGACGCCACCGGGGTAGTGGCCGGGCAGTGGCTCGGTGTCGTAGTTGAAGTCGATGAGCAAGGCCTTGTGGAAACCCGTCTCGATGAAACAGTTGGTGTGACCGTCGAAGCTGGCTTCGAGGGGCTCGCCGGCCAGGTAGCGCTGCACGTTCTCGACCAGGACCTCACCCTCGAAGTGGGTCACCGATCCGGCCTTCGAGGCCGGGACGTTGGCGGCGTCGCCGATGACGAACACGTTCGGCGCTGCCTTGGCCTGCAGGGTGTGCTCGTCGGTGGGCACGAAGTTGAGCTCGTCACCGAGGCCCGGCGACCTTCCGACGTAGGCGGCGCCGCCGTGGAGCGGGACGACGACGGCAAGGTCGAAACCCACTTCGCGGCCGTCGTAGCCGATGAGTCGACCGGCCGCCCCGTCAACCTCGCCGGTGTTGAACTCGGTGACCAGCTCGATGCCCTTCTCGGCCAACATCCCGGCCAATCGCTTCGAGGCGACAGGCTTGGTGAAGGCACCGTCGAGGGGAGTCACATAGGACAGTTGGACCCGGTCGCGGATCCCCCGCTCGTGGAAGTACCAGTCGGCCAGGAAGCAGAACTCGAGCGGCGCCACCGGGCACTTGATAGGCAGGTCGACCACGTTGACCACCAACCGCCCACCGTCGAACGTGGCCAGCGCCGCTTCCAGCGCCGCGGCACCTTCGGGTGAGTAGAACGTGAACACCTTCTCCATCCACCCGGGGCCGGCGAGCCCGTCGGTCTCCTCGGGCACCAGGACGGCGCCGCTGGCGACGACGAGCACGTCGTAGTCGAGCATCGACTCGTTCTCGAGATGAACCTGGTTGGCCTCGATGTCGACGTGGCGGACCGCGCTCTTCACGTAAACGATACCGTCATGGAGCTGGCGACCCCTCGGTCGCACGATGTCCTCCGGATGGGCCAACCCGAACGGGACGAAGAGCAGGCCGGGCTGATAGACGTGACGGTCGTCCTGGTCGACGACCGTGATCTCTACCTCGGAGTCGGAATAGGCGCGGCGTAACCGGTTCGCGGTCAAGGTCCCGCCGGTACCACCACCGAGGATCACCACGCGATGAGTCATAGCTTCAGTCAACGCCATGCTCAGGACGCCAGGTAGGGCCGAAGGTCCCACTCTCTTCGGCGAGGCCGCGCTGGACAGGACAGCTCGATCGATCTGACCGTTCGCCTACGAAACCTGGGTGGGCGTCATATTCCCCGTGCTCGCGTCGACGCCCTCCACGTCTGGTAGCCGCCGTCGAGATTGCGGGCCTGGAATCCGAGCTCGTGCAGCAAGGCCGTGGCCGTATGCCCGCGCTGGCCCACTTCGCAGTACACGACGACCGGGCCGTCACCCAGGTCCTCGAGATGGTCCCGCAGTGAGTCGATCGGCACGTTCGTCGATCCTGGGATCGCTCCATCTGCGTGCTCTTCGGCCGTGCGGACATCGACGACAGACCACCCCTTTTCGATGAGCCCGGCGAGCTCATTCGGGTCCACCACGTCACAATCGCCGCTCAAGATGTTCTCGGCCATGTAGCCGAGGAGGTTGACCGGATCCTTGGCCGACGAGAACGGTGGTGCGTAGGCCAGCTCGAGGTCGGCAAGTTGGTCCGCCGTCATGGCGTTCGCCATCGCCGTTGCGATCACGTCGATCCGCTTGTCGACCCCGTTTCGCCCGACGATCTGCGCGCCGAGGATGACGCCGTCGTTC
The DNA here is from genome assembly GCA_963803065.1 of uncultured Acidimicrobiaceae bacterium. Taxonomy (GTDB): domain Bacteria; phylum Actinomycetota; class Acidimicrobiia; order Acidimicrobiales; family RAAP-2; genus DASXMT01. The sequence goes on along the minus strand of CAWDKW010000015.1, from coordinate 87,032 downwards.
GGGTCGAAGAGCAGCTTGACGGCCATTCGGGTCGCGCCCGGGTAGTAGGTGGCATGATCGAACGGGTGGGAATGGATGGCTCGATACGGGCGACCAACCGCTTGCAGCCGCCGCTCGTTCCAGCCAACAGTCGCCGCCACCAGGTCGAAGACCTTGACGATCGCCGTCCCCAGGGACGCGACGGGGCGCGCCGGCCTTCCGGCAATGTGGTCAGCGACCCGCCGACCCTGGCGATTGGCCACGTTGGCCAGGGCGATGAGCGATGTCGCATGGGAGATGGCGTCTGGCTTCTCGACGGCATCTCCTACGGCATAGACGTCGGGATCGTTGGTCTGGTTCGCCTCGTTCACGCTGATCCCCCCGCTGGGACCGAGATCCAAGCCGGCCAGTTCTGCCAGTCGGACATCAGGACGCACGCCGATGGCTCCGACCACGAGGTCGGCTGGCAGGACCCGGCCGTCGGCGAGAGTGACCGCCGCTTCTTCGATCGAGGCCAGCGTGGCCCCCGTCTCGATGTGCACACCGTGCGCCATGAGCTCGTCTGCCACCAAGACGGCCATCTCGGGGTCGAGGGGCGGGAGCACCTGGGGGGTCGCCTCGACGATGGTGACGTCGATCCCCTGAGCGACGAGGTTCTCGGCCATCTCCAGGCCGATGAGGCCGGCACCGATGACGACGGCTGTGCCCGGAGCGATGTCGACATCGGAAGCGAGGCGAGCCGCATCTTCGACGGTCCGCAGCGTGCGCACCCGTTCGTACCCGGGGATCGGCGGGCGCACCGGCGCCGCGCCCATGCTGAGCACCAGCTTGTCGTAGAGAACCTGGCTCTCCTCGCCGGTGCTCGTCGAGCGGGTCGTGACGCAGTGGGCACCTCGGTCGATGGCGACCACCTCGTCGTTGACCCTGACATCGAGCCGAAACCGGTCGAAGAGCTGCTCGGGCGTCTGGAGGGTGAGGTCGTCCTCCTCCTCGATCAGCCCGCCGACGAAGTAGGGCAGACCGCAATTGGCGAATGAGACATGGCCCGAGCGCTCGATCACGGTGATCCGCACATCGGCGTCGAGCCGGCGCAGTCGAGTCGCCGTGGACATGCCTCCGGCAACACCTCCGACGATGACCACCTGGTTGATCCGGTCATCCGGGGAGGCGCTCATCGCGAGAACCAGGACGTGCGCGTGGCGACGGGCTTCGTTGCTTCTCGGCACTGGCAGCGCTGGTCACTCGGCACATCGCCGAGCACCTCCTCGACGTGTGCGCCGCACCCCTTCCACGAAGCCTTGCCGCATCTTTGACAGGTCGCAGCTCTACACATGCTCTCTCCTCCTCAGGCCAACTTCATGAACATGCGTTGCACCTCTTCGATCGCGTAGCCGTCGGCCTCTGCTTCTTCGGGGTTCTCGAGGCAGAAGACGAGCCCCGAAGCGACCAGCTTGAATCCGGCTTGTTCCAATGCCTTGGTGGCGGCGGAAAGCTGCGCAACGACGTCACGACACTCTCGGCCCTCGACCAGCATGCGCTCCACGCCCTGGACTTGCCCAGCTATCCGGCGCAGGCGCTTGCGCACATCTTCGACAACATCTTCGGGTAATTCCATCTCATATTCCTCTCGTGGATAGTTCATCTGTGCCTACTGGCTCGTCTACGAGCGGCTTCCGTTCGGAGAACGGCCCATCGGCTCTTGACCGCTTTGCCCTATTCGGCCCATTGGTCACACCGGTCGAACCGCCCGGACCAGCGTGTCGATGGCGTCACGGTCCCCAGATTCAGTCTCAACGAGGCGGACCACCTGTTCCGCCCGCTGCACGATGAGACCGTTCGCTTCGGCCACGTCCCTCACGTCATCGATGGAATACAGGACGGCGTCGTCCTGGGGACCGCCGAATCCTCTGGTCAAATTGTCGTGGTCATGGGCGACGACCAGCAACGTCCCACCGGGCGCCACCGATATCGCTGCGACGGTCAGGGCGGTGGAGCGCTCGGGCTGGGGAAGTTGCAGGTAGAAGACCGCGGCGAGATCGAACCCTTCCAACGGAGGTGTCCACTGTTGGACGGCCGACTCGACCCACCGGACGTCCACGTTGCGTGACCGTGCCAGCCGCTCCGCCTTGGCCAGACCGATCGGTGAGAAGTCCACCCCGGTGACCTTCCATCCCCGTTCGGCCAGCCAGACTGCGTTGCGGCCTTCACCGCAGGCCAGATCGACGGCGCGCCCCGGTGGCAGGCTGCCTACTTCTGAGACGAGAAACTGATTGGGCGCACTTTTCCACACCAGCTCGTCTCCGGCGTATCGCTCGTCCCATTGGTCCCGGTCCACTGTTCACACCACCATCATCGGATCGCCACTGATCGTGCATCCCATCCGTCCCACGTCCTTCTCCCTCGTTCGTTCCTATCCTATACCCGTGGGGGTACCGTTGGACCATCGGGAATTGGGTGTCTCCGTCGCCCGCGTCCCTGGTTGCTCGAGCGAGCACGGTCCTCCCGCAGGTGAGACGAGACCCTCACTCGAGCATGGACACCGAGTCGGTCGAACATACCCCCCTAGGTATGGTGTACTATATACCCCACCCAGTATCTGAGGTGTTCGCAACCGAGTCAGGACGACCAAAGGAAGCCCCGATGGCATTGACCCCAAGCATCGATCTCGACCAAGACACTCCAGCCGGCACTGAACCTCTTCCCGGTTCATCGGCTTCCTCGGGTCCGACTGGTGGGGGCCACGATGGAGACAACCCGAATGCCCAACGCAGTCCGTTCGCACGGCTGGGCGCGTGGACGGCAACGCACTTCCGTCGGGTGCTGATCGGCTGGCTGCTGGTCCTGGTCGTGTTCGGCTTCTTCGCCGTCCGGGTGGAGGGCGCCCTGGCCGGTGCTGGTTGGCAGGCGTCCAACAGCCAGTCCGTCCAGGCTCGGGCAATCATCGAGCGGAACTTCTCGGGACTCGGGGCCACCGCCCTGCAAGTCGTGGTGGTGGATCACCGCGCCCCCATCGCCTCGGATCCCCAGGCACAGACCATCGTGTCCAAGGCCACCCACCTGCTCCAGAGCGATCACCGGCTGTCAACCGTGGTGCCGCCCCAGACCGGAGTGTCACTGTCCCGAGACGGGCGCACCGGAGTGATCACCGCAGGGGCCGCCGCCAACTCGAACAGCATGGTCAAGGCGGCCGACTCCCTAGCGACACCCCTTGGGGCGCTGTCTCGGCCTGGCATAAGCGTCACGCTGACCGGCGACAGTGCCCTCTGGTCCAACTTCAACAACGCCAATCGATCGGCGATGCTCCGTTCGGAGATGCTCTCGTGGCCGGTGACCATCATCATCTTGGTCATCGCCTTCGGGAGCCTGGTGGCGGCCGGTCTCCCGCTACTACTCACTATGGCAGGTCTCCTCGTTGCCGCCGGGGCCCTGGTGATCACGACGAAGTTCACGCCGGTCTCGATCTGGGCCCTGAATTTCGCCTTGATGTTCGCCCTGGCCCTCGGCATCGATTACGCCCTGTTCTTGGTGATGCGCTTCCGCTCTGCGCTCGAGCGGAGAGGGGCAACACCAGGGGATCGGGATGCTGTCGTCGCCTCGGTGGCCGAGACGATCGACACTGCGGGGAAGGCCGTCGCCTTCAGCGCCCTCACCGTCCTCGCCTCCTTGGCCGCCATCCTGTTCGTGCCCAGCCCGGCCTTTCGGAGCATGGCCTTTGGGATCATGCTGTCGGTTGGCGCGGTGTTGGCGGCCACCCTCACCTTGTTGCCAGCGGTCCTGGGGCGCCTCGGGACGAGGATCAACAAGGGAACGATCCACCTCCGCCGCAGGGAGCGCCCCCAAGGTCCCGGTCCACTCGACCGGACCCTCCATGCCTGGGGTCGCCTCTTGTGGAGGCACCCCGTCCCGGCCGGTGCGGCTGCAGTGGTCCTGCTCCTTCTGGCCGCGGCCCCGATCATCGGGATGCGGACGAACATGCCCTCCATCACCATCGTTCCTGCCAGCGCCAACGCACGGATCGGCTACAACCAGGTGGTCAGCGCCTTCGGCTCGGGCGCTCCCGGGACCCTCCAGGTTCTGGTGCCGACGGCGAAGCAATCTGCCGCACTTACCACTCTCCGACATACCCCTGGCGTGGCCGGGACCGTACCCGGACCGACTCGCGCCGGATGGGTGCTCGACCAGGTGGTGCCGACCACCGGCCCCTCCACATCGGCAACCGGGACGACCATCGACCATCTCCGACATGTCTTGCCGACCGGAAGCCTGGTGGGCGGTGCCGCCGCTGAGAACCACGATCTTCAGGCAACGCTTTCATCACATACGCCGCTCGTGCTCGGACTGCTGGGCGTCCTCGGGTTCTTGTTGCTGCTCATCGCGCTCCAGGCGCCCCTCATCGCCGCCCTGGGTGTGGCCATCACCGCCCTGTCGGTTGCCGGTGCGTTCGGCATCGGCCGACTGATCTTCCAGAACGGCGTCCTGTCGGGATTTCTCGGATTCCAGCCCCAAGGCTTCGTCGATGCGTGGGCGCCCCTGTTCTTCGGGGCGATGGTCTTCGGCGTGGCCATGGACTACACGCTGTTCATGTTGTCAGCGGCCAAGGAGCGCTACGAGACGCACCCGGACCCCGAACACGCCATGATCGGCTCCATGCGCACCTCGGGGCGCGTCGTGCTCTCTGCTGCTGCGGTGATGATCGCCGTCTTCTTGACCTTTGCGTTGTCGGGTCCGCTCGCCCCCAAGGAAATGGGGGTGATCCTGGCCATCGCAGTCGCCCTCGACGCCTTTGTGGTTCGCCTGGTCCTCTTGCCGGTACTTCTGCGCTTCGGTCGTCATCACAGTTGGCGACAGCCGAAATGGCTGGGAAGGATCCTCCCGAAGGTTCGCTTCTCGCATTGAATTGGCGTCGCGTGAGTGCGACAACCTGATGGAGCCTGACCGGCGGTGCTTCGGCTCTGGCCAAGGGCTAGCGCTGCGGAACGAATCCGTCGTGTCGAGCCAGGTGAAGGCGGAAGCGGCAGGTCAGGATCCGAGGCACGATCCGGACCGCTCATGATGCGCGATATCCAGCGGGCGAGCCTGCGACCCGACCGCCCTGCTCGGTCACGGCCGTCGTTCGTCCCTGGGCACGAGAGCCAATCAAGGCAGAGTGCCGATCAAGGCAGAGTGCCGATCAAGGCAGAGTGCCGATCAAGGCAGAGTGCCGATCAAGAAGGTATCCCTGATGCTTGAGTCAGGGATCTCCCTGATAGCCAGAAGGGGGTGCGCCGTGCAAGGCTAAGCGGGTGATCGAGGCCCGGGGGCTCTCAAAGCGGTTCGGCAACGTGGTGGCGGTCGACGACCTGTCCTTCGACGTGCGTCCGGGAACGGTAACCGGCTTCCTCGGGCCCAACGGATCAGGCAAGTCGACCACGATGCGCATGATCATGGGCCTCGACGCGCCGGCGTCGGGCTCCGTCACCGTGTTGGGACAGCACTATCACGACCTCCCATGGCCGATGCGAGAAGTCGGCGGGCTCCTCGAGGCGAAGGCAATCCATCCCGGTCGCTCCGCCCGCGCCCATCTGCTCGCCCTGGCCAGGAGCAATACCATCGCTCGGGCGCGCGTCGACGAGGTCTTAGAGCTCGTGGGTCTCACCACGGTGGCCGGCAAACGAGTTGGCAAGTTCTCGCTCGGGATGGGCCAACGCCTGGGCATCGCCGCCGCTCTGCTGGGCGACCCGGGAGTGCTCCTGTTCGACGAGCCCGTGAACGGCCTCGATCCCGAGGGTATCCGCTGGGTGCGCACGCTGTGCAAAAGGCTCGCCGGGGAGGGTCGGACCGTGTTCGTCTCGAGCCACCTCATGGCCGAGATGGCGCTCACGGCAGACCATCTGGTGGTCATCGGCAAGGGCAGGCTGATCGCCGAGACGTCAGTAGCTGACTTCGTGGCTCGAAGCTCTCGGAAGTCGGTAACGGTCCGCACGTTGGCTCCCCACCAATTGTCCGATGCCGTGACCAACGCAGGCGGGACCGTCATCGCCGATCCCGACGGGTCCATGACGGTTACCGGCCTATCGGCACCTGAGGTGGGTGACCTGGCCGCGGCGATGGGCATTGCCCTCCATGAACTCACCCCTGTCGCCTCGTTGGAGGACGCCTTCATGGAGTTGACTGACCAAGCCGTCGAGTTCCGAGGTGGATCGTGACTACTGTGCTCGGGGCTCCGACCCCCTTCGCGATTGAACAGCCGCCGGGCCGCGTCGGACTGCGCGGGGCCATAGCGTTCGAGTGGACCAAGCTGTGGTCGGTCCGTTCGACGATGTGGACGCTCGTCGCTACGGGGTTGGCCGTGGTGGGCCTGTGTGCAGTGAGCACCGGAACGGTGAGCCCCTCCGACATCATCGACGATCCAACCCGCCGGAGCCTGATCGGTATCTTCCTCGGCCAGCTCATCTTCGGGGTCCTGGGTGTCCTGGTCATGAGCGCCGAGTACGGCACAGGAACGATCCGCTCCACGCTCTCGGCCGTGCCCCGCCGCCCGCTCGTGCTCACCGCCAAGGTCCTCGTGTTCGGTGTCGTGGCGGTGGTGGCGAGCGAGATCCTCGTCTTCGCTGCCTTCGCCCTCGGCCAGGCGATCTTGTCGGCCAATCACGCCGTTGGGTCGTCAGCGGCGGTCGCGCAGCACGCCCAGCAACTCGGTGTGAAGGTCCCCCACGGCATCCAGGCGGCGCTCTCAGGCGGCTCTGCATCCTTGGGGCAGCCCGGCGTCCTGCGCGCCGTCGTCGGCGGCGGTCTCTACCTGGCCGTGCTCGGACTGCTGGCGTTGGGACTGGCCACGATCATCAGGCACACCGCCGGCGCCATCTCGACCTTCGCCGGAGTGGTGTTGGTCCTGCCCCTCATCGTCCAGGCGTTGCCCACGTCGATCAGTAACGCCGTGGCCCGCTACCTGCCGGCCAACATCGGCCTGGTCATGTTCTCTACCCATGGCGCGCCCGACCGTGTCGGGCCAGCTTTCAGTCCGTGGACCGGCTTCGCCCTGCTCGTGCTGTACACCGTGGTGATCCTCGGGATCGGCTGCTGGGTCCTCGTGCGCCGCGACGCCTGAACGGCTGGCGCCTGATCGTTCATTGACCCGTTCGCCCCTTCTCCGGGGCGTGCCGGCCTAGCTCAGCGGAGCCACGAGGCCGGAGAGCGAGGACGCGCAAACAACACTCCCTCGACAGAGCTGGCTCCGGAAGTTCGCTTACGTGCCATCAGTTTCCTATTACCTGTACCGGCTTCCTAGTCGTGGTGTGCCGGGCTCCTAGCCTTCCCGACAGTCTGGACTCTTTGTTGCGCGTCGACTACGGTCCGTGGTGGCCCAAACCACCAGGGGGGAAATGTCCAATCTCAGTCGCTTTCGTGCGCGCCCTCTGGTCGCAATCGGGTTCGCAGTGATGACGGCGGTTGGGGTGCTGATCCTGCCTTCGACTCCGTCGGGAGCCAACCCGGTCTACTCGCCCACTCCCGACCAAGGAACCGTCCCGATCATCTATACGGTCAACACGATTCAGCATCTGACTGTCAACGCCGCCGAAGCGACAACATGGCCGCCCGTAATCGGTCAGACCGACTACGTCCGGTGGGACTTCAACCTCCAGGAGGACATCACGAGTGGGAAGGTCGTCGTCGATTTCAAGAATCCCGACAACGTCCCGATCTCTTTCAGCTATCCCGTCTGCGGAACGCCAGCCAACAGTCGATCGGCGGTCATTCCTGCCTCTGGCCCCAACGTATGGGCCGGGCCCTTCGTCTGGCCGGTCGGTACCCCTGCAAGCACCGACCCCGCCGTCTCCTGTCCCATCACGGCCGGTGACTACAACACCGGCCTGGTCCCATTCACGATTCCCGACACCGTGCAACCGGGAACCTATGCCGGGACAGTCCAGGTGGCCGACCAAAGCGGCGGGGTGATCTTCAAGGCCAGCTGGCAGATGGTGCTCACCAAGCCAGCACCGACGACGCTGACCTTGTCAGCATCGCCCAACCCAGCCACGTTCGGATCCCCGGTCACCTTCACTGGGACACTGAGCGGTGGTCTGGCCAGCCCCAATGAGCCGTTGGGGTCGATCTCGCTCGGTGCCTACACCGATCCCAGTTGCCACAACCTGGCCTTCACCCTCGGCGTCGACAACAACGTCAACGCGGGGAATGGGACCTATACCATCGGGACGACCACCCCGGCGACACCGGGCACCTACTACGGCAGCGCCTTCTTCGCAGACAGCGATGGGTTCAACTCCAGTGCCAGTAGTGGTTCATGCCAGCCGATCCTCGTGGTCAACTCGGCGCCCACGTCGACCGTAGTGACGGCTTCGCCCAACCCAGCCACCCCATGGCAAGTCGTTACCTACACGGCTACGGTCTCGCCCCCACCGTCCACCGGCACCGTGACCTTCGCCGATAGCGGGAGCACCATCGCCGCCTGTAGCGCAGTGCCTGTTTCTGCCGGTGTCGCCCTGTGCCACGTCCACTACGCCACCGCCGGCAACCACACGATCGTTGCCACCTACAACCCAGGAGTGGGCTTCCTCGGCTCCACCTCGAACCCGCTCGGCGAGACGGTGACCTTGTGCCGAGCACTATTCTGGGGCTGCGATCTGAGCTCGGCCAACCTGCAAGGGGCGAACCTCGCCGGGTTCAACTTCACACGGGCCAGCTTCGCCTCGGCCAACCTCAGCGGTGCGAACCTCCAGGGTGCCAACCTGGCCTTTGCCAACCTCAGCGGTGCGAACCTCCAGGGTGCCAACCTGAGCTCGGCCAACTTGGCCTTTGCCAACCTCAGCGGGGCCAATCTGCAGGGTGCAAGCCTGAACGGATTGAACCTGAACGATGCCAACTTGACCAATGCCAACCTGAAAGGGGCCACGACCACCGGCGGCGCCTTCAACTCGATCAAGTGGTCGGACACGATCTGCCCAGACGGCACGAACAGCAATAGCCATGGAGGAACGTGCGTCGGCCATCTGTAGGCGCACGTGCGTTGACTCGGCTTGGGTCTCTGCGGGGCGCGACATCCCTAGTTCTCGGGAGGTCTATCGCGTCCCAGATCTAATCTCGGTCGAAGGATCACTACGCCGAGGCGTTTTGCGTCGAGCCAGGTCAGTGCTGGCGCATGGTGTACCAGTCAGATGCGGCCGACGCACTGCCCCGAGCCCGTCGAGTGGCGGGGCGGTACCGGAACCGCCAAACGTGGCACGTCGTTGACTCGTGCGACGCGCACGTCGACGATAAAGCTGGTGGGGCCGAAGTGGGTCTATCCCATGAGGCCACCGGCCTAAGTTTCGACGCTTTGGAAGTGGCCGAAAGGCTCGAGTTGCTCAAGGGAAATTCGGTCTCGAGTCAACAACACGGCCAAGCGGGCTCAGGTGGCCGATCTCCCCTTGTGCTCCTCCAGCTCACCTTGATCCCGACGTCGCCAATGGCGCCCGGCGGCATTCGCAGTGTGACCTCAACGGGAGGATGGGCCGGGAGGTTGCCACGTCCCCCTCTTTGCACTGTTGACTGTCGGTATTCTCGGCTACGGCGGACTACGGCGGGACGAATACGGGCGAAGTTCTGTGGTCCGTCCCACCTTTGGTGGTCCAGAAATGCCAATCTGACCAGGGACTTCGTGGTGGGCGCTCGAGGACTCGAACCTCCGACCTCAACCGTGTGAATCCGTTGGAGCCCAATTCCGCCATCTGGGCAAACATCAGGAAGTGCAGGTCACCGCCCATCTTCGTTGTCCGTTACTTTCCGCCAAATACCGTCATTTTCCGTTCAAGCGAGCACGAATCGCGTACGCCAGGGCTCTCGACGGCATTGCCGCAACTTCGGCTCCCTGCCGGCAAAGGCACCTTTACTACCTAGAAGCGACGCCATCATCGGGAGGCGGCCATAGGATTCTTGCCATGGCTCGGACTCGCAGTCTCAGGCTTGGCCCCGCAGCACGTCCGGTCGCTGTGCCGGATGATGTTGACGACCCGAGGACGATCAAGGCGGCTGGTCGCATCGAGCTGCCGCTCCATGTCCGGTGGAGCGGTCCTCCGCTCACTTACGATCTGGCTCAACGGGCCGAGCGGGCACGTGTTTACGAACAGGTCCTTCGGGAAGGGAATGAGGAAGACGTCCGCCACTACGTGAGAGTCGACCAGCTCCTCGAACTCTGGGACGACCTGGTACTGCCACCCCCGGTACGGCGAGCCTGGGCAACGTGGTTCGAACGCCATAGGGGCATCGAGCTTGCATGTTGAGCCCGTTCCAAGAACGGGTCGCCGAGATCATCGCTGATCTCGATGAGGCAAAGGAGTTTGCCCTTGCTGGTGGGGCAGCACTCATCTCAAGGGGCGACGTGGATCGGCAGACCCGCGATCTTGACTTCTTCGGGCCGACACCAGCCAGCGTCGACAAGCTGGTCCCGGCCGTGGAACGGGTCCTCCGAGATGCAGGGGTGGTTGTCCGTGGCATCCAGGTCAACCCAGGATTCGCACGTTTGGTGGTAGAGGAACACGGCAATGAAGCCGCCGTCAACCTTGCCGCCGACGCCCGTCTCTTTCCCGCAGAGCCGGGTCCCCTCGTTCCCCTCTCGCGGGTGAAGAGCTCGCCGTCGACAAGGTGCTCGCCATCTTCGGCCGAGCCGAGGGACGCGACTTCATCGATCTGTCGGCTGTGGAAGGTCGATATGGCATCGAGAACCTCTGCGCGCTTGCGGCCGACAAGGATCCAGGATTTACCCCAACCATGTTCGCGGGGATGCTTTCTCGGTTCGATCGTCTTGGAAGACAGGAGTTCGAGATCGACGACGACCAGTTCGCACAGCTTGGTTCAGCGGTTCAAGTCTGGCGAGAACGGACGCTCGAGCTGGCACGATCTCGGGGACGAGACCGGGGCGTCGGCCGAGATCAAGGGCATGACACCGGACTGGGGCTCTGAGGGTCAGCCTCGGCCGGATTGGTACACCTCCGGCCACACGACCTCCGCCATACCGCAGTGGCACTGTGCATCGCCGAATCCGAAGGAGGTCGCCGCTCGTGCCGGCCACTCGTCGGTGAGTTTCACCCTCGACCGCTATGGACACCTCCTGCCCGGCTCGGAACAGCGGCTGAACGATGCCCTCGACGATCTTGCCCAAGAGGCTCGAACAGCGGACTGCCTCCCAGAAAACGGACCGAGCGACACGGAATTACCAGATTCGACCGCGCACGCCGACGGGACTCAGATCAGACGACGCCGACACGCAACCCTCTGAGCAGGGACTTCTTGGCGGTCCCTGGTTCCAACAATACGAACCGCGCGCCAAGGATCGCAGGCCCGGTCACCGCTCTTGGATGACGAGGTTCCTCCCTCGAGTGGTCCAGAGAGTGGCGTCCATGGACACTGGTCAGACGAAGTAGTGGCCCTGTTCGATGTCCTCGATGAGGCCGGGGTGGGTGGGCTTCCAGCCCAGGAGTTCCTGGGTGATGGTGCTAGAAGCGGGCATGTCGGTGCTGAGGATGTGCGCAAGCATGCCGCCGAATTCTTCAGCGGGCAGGGACCGGGCGGGCAGGTTCAGGTGCCGACCGATGGCCTCGGCGATCTCGCGGACGGGTACGCCTTCATCACCGACGGCGTTGAGTACTGCGCCGGCGGGAGCCTGGTCGATGGCTAGCCGGTACAGGCTCGCGGCGTCCTTCACATGAACGGCGGGCCAGCGGCTGGTCCCATCGCCGCTGTAGCCGGAGACACCCTTCGCCCGGGCCGCGGCGATGAGCTGGGGGACGAAGCCGTGACGTTCTCCCTGGCCGTGCACCGAGCGGGGCAGCATGACCAGGCAGGAGCGGACACCCCTGCCTGCGGCTGCGAGTGCAGCCTGCATGTTGGTGATGCGGGCTGCGATGGACCCGACAGCGACGAGTTCGTCGCGTTCGGTCGCGGGTCGTCCGGGCGTGACGAGCGTTCCGCCCGAGATCACCAGGGGCTTGCCGGAGCCGGCGAGGCTGGAGGCAAACGTCTCGATGACCTTGGCATCGGTCCGAGTCGCCGCCTCGCTCACGCTGGGCACGACGAAGGCCAGGTGGATGATGCCGTCGCTGTCGAGGGCACCGGCGCGCAGCACATCTCGTTCGTTCAGGTCGCCGCGCAGCACCTCGGCGCCCATGTCGGCGACTGCTTTAGCGGAGGGGTTCGAGCGTGCCAGCCCGAGGACCTGGTGGCCGGCACTGATGAGCTCGGGTACGACGGCCGAGCCGATCCACCCGGAGGCGCCGGTGACGAAGATGCGCATGAAAGGCCTCCTTGGTCGTGCGTCAGGTGATGACGATGCGCGGCGCACACGCCGCCACCGGAATTTCTATGCGATCCGGTCGCATCAACTCTAACACGACTATGCGATCTAGTCGCATCACTTTCCAGGTGGCGATTATGCTGTGACGGTGAGCCGATGGGCACCCGACGCGCGTAAGCGCCTGGAGACCGCCGCGCTGGACCTGTTCGTGGAGAACGGGTACGAGGAAACGACCGTCGCGCAGATCGCGGAGCGCGCCGGTTTGAACCGCGCAACGTTCTTCCGGCACTTTGCCGAGAAGCGGGAGGTGTTGTTCGGCGGTGAAGACGTGCTGGCCGGGCTGTTCGCCGACGCCATCAGGGCTGCCGCCCCGGATGCGACGGTCACCGAGTGCCTGCAGGCGACGTTCGAGGCCGCAGAGTTCGCGATGACCCCGCAACAGCGGGTCAAGGCCGCCCAGCGCGTGCTGGTGGTCGCGGCGAACAGCGAACTGCAGGAGCGGGGACTGCTCAAGCACGCACGGATCGCCAGGTCGATCAACGCCGCCCTGCGCGAACGGGGCGTAGATGAGCTGACCGCCCGGCTGGGCGCGGAAGTGGGGATGCTCGCCTTCTCGGTCGCCGTTGAGCGCTGGATGGAGTCGGACGATGACGAACCGTTCCCGCTCCATGCCGTAGCGGCCTTGAGTGACCTCCAGGTGCGCGCGGCCGAGCTTGACTCCCGGTCCAGACTTTCGGCCGGACGCAAGGTCAGCGAAACGTAGAAGACCCCCCTCACTTCTCCGTCGTCGCCGAAATTTCACAGATTTCTCTGTCCAAAATTGTGGTGGGCGCTAGAGGACTCGAACCTCCGACCTCAGCCGTGTGAAGGCTGCGCTCTAACCAACTGAGCTAAACGCCCGTGCCATCAGGTGGCCGCGGGCCATCCAGACGCAGAGGGTCATGGTAGCCCGACGACGGACCGGGGTTCGTCGACTTGGTCACCAGCTCGGCGACGAGAGATCGCCGGGCCCACCGCTGCTGGACACCTTTCGCTTCGTCAACAGGGAGCCAGCTGCTCGAACCCGATCGCCTCCTCCAATGCCGCAGCCGAGCGCAGGACGACGAGGTCGCCATGCTGTGGCCCGACCAACTGCAAGCCGACCGGCAGCCCCTCGTGGGTGAGTCCGGCACAGATCGAGGCAGCCGGAGAGCGGGTCATGTTGAACGGGTACGTGAACTGCACCCAATTCAGCGTTGGCGTGCCGTTGACCATGCTCATGCCGTCCAAGGACCGCAAAGGTGCTGCGCCTGCGGTGGTCGGGGTGATCAAGAGGCGCACATCGTGGAACAAGTCGACGAGCCGAAGGTTGAGATGGTGACAGTGGTCCTCGGCACGGACGATGTCCAAGGCCTTCAGCGATTCCGCTCCGTCGATGAGCAACCTCAAAAAGGGATCGACACGATCCCACTCGGCCGTCGCCCGGAGCGATTCGAGTGTCCGGAGGTTGTAGGTTCCGGTCAGTGTGAGCCAATCGTCGATCGGATCGGCGTCGAAGACAGTGTCGACCTCCACCACCTCGGTACCCATCGATGCCAGCATCCCGACCGCACGCTCACAGACGGCCAGCACTTGCGCGTCGACCTCGCCATATCCGAGGTTGGGCGACCATGCCACCCGAGACGGCAGTTGCGGCTCATGGATGGCCGCCGTCCACGACGCCTCTGCACGGGGCAGGGAATTCATATCGCTCGGATCGGGACCGACAGCCACTTCGAGCGCGGTGACCACGTCGACCATGCGGCGAGCCATCGGCCCTCGGGTCGAGAGGTTCGGCCAGGCGGGGGCATGGGGGCCTCCCATTGGTACCCGGCCGAACGACGCCTTTACCCCCGACAGGCCGCAGCAGGCGGCAGGGATCCGGATCGATCCTCCACCGTCGGACCCGGTGGCCAGCGGCACCATGCCGGCCGCAATCGCCGCCGCGCTCCCCCCTGAGGACCCCCCGGGGCTGTGCTCCAGGCTCCACGGGTTGAGCGTGGGACCGAACAATGCGTTGTCGGTGTCGGCCTTCCAGCCCAGTTCGGGTGTATTGGTCTTGCCCACCACGACACAGCCAGCGGCGACGAGGCGGGCGACCAGGGGCGAGTCGGTGTGCGCCGGCTGACCGTCAGCGAACAGCGCTGAGCCCTGGGTGGTCACGAACCCCGATGCGTCCTCGAGGTCCTTCACCCCGATCGGGATCCCGGCCAGTGGTCCGGGGTCGGCGCCGGAGGCGACCTCCTCGTCGATCGATGCCGCAGCGTGCATGGCACGCTCTCCATCTACGGCGACGAATGCGTTGAGGCGAGGGTTGTCCGCCTCGATCCGAGAAAGAGCGTGCCCCACCAGGTCCCGGGCGGACAGCGCCCCTTTGCGGACCTGATCAGCCAACGACGATACCGACTCGGTTCTGAAGTCCATGTTTGCGACCGTATCGCCGGTCACCAGGCGCGACAACCGTCAGCGACATCGGCGGATGGCCGTTCTCCGGCCCGGTAGCCTGAAACCGATGCGCAAGGACAGGAAATCGGGCTCCAATCCGAACGAGAGGTACGAGGCCGACCACGACGAGAGTGCAAATCTCGACGGGGGCGAGGTGTACGACGAGGGCGAGGAGTCGTACGAAGGCGACGAGTACGAGGAAGAGGAAGAGGAGTCGTACGAAGGCGAGGAGTTCGAAGGCGACGATCTCGACGAGGGCGAGGAATACGAGGAAGAGGAGCTCGACCAGGACGAGGTATCCGCGGAGGGCGAAGAGTTCGAGGACGACGAGCCCTACGAAGAGGAGGCCTACGACGGCGACGAGTACGAGGACGACGAGCCCGACGAGGAGGAAGAGTACGAGTACGAGGACGACGAGTACGAGGAGTACGAGGAGGAGGGGGAGGAGGAGCCCTCCGAGGAGCAGACTCACAAGGAGCCGAGTCGCTTCGATCGGGTCCGGGCCAGGCTGCAGCAGCCGAGCCCAACTAAGACATCCGGTGCGAGCAAACGGCCGAGCCCGGCCAAGCCGACCGGCCCAACCAGAAAGCCGAGCCCGAACAAGGCCTCGGCCAAGCAATCCGGTACCGACGCTCCCAAGTCCGACATTGCCGTCAAGTGGTCCATCGACCGACTGAACGATCGGGAGAGGCTCTTCTCCTTCGGTGGCGCCGTCTTGGCTGCCGTCTTCGGCCTCATCGTCTACGTCACCGAGACCAGCAACCCTCACTTCCGCCTTGCCAAGAACCAGCTGACCCCCCAGACGGTGCTCGTCGTCGGGCTGGCCGCCGGGGCGCTGTTAGCCGGGGCGACACTCCTCGGTCGGCGGGCGCCCGTCGGGTTCGTCGCCCTGTTCACCGGGGCCGGCTTCTCGGGTTCGACTTTCGTCCTGGCCATACCCTTCTGGGCGCTTGCCTTTTGGCTCCTGTACCGCTCGTACAAGCTGCAACGCGAGGCAGCCGCTACTGCTCGGGCCGAAGGCAGGACCCAGTCGCGCTCGGCCACCACCAGAACCGCCGGCGGTCGAGGATCGGGCTCACGAAAGACGAAGGCGGCAACGAATACCGGTCCCAAGCGCCCTGAGGCCAACAAGCGGTACACGCCTCCGCGCCCGCCGCCCAAGCCCAAGCCGGCTCCCCCGGCCCGCCGGTCCCGCAAGAGCCCGACCAAGAAGGACTGATCCGCGGGCAGGCGGGTAGCCGGCAGCCGGGCATCTGGGGTTCACTGACCGCCCCCGGTCAGGCCGAGTCTGTCACCAGGGCGGACCGGAGGAACTCCAGGATCTCGGCCCGCCGCTTGACGAGGGATCGGGCCGTCGGCTCCTCGCCCATGGCCCGGAGCACGTCGACCTCGGTGATCATCCCGGTAACCGACGAATAGATGGCCAACAGCAACAGGCGGGGCTCATGGCGCCGCATGTGGCCGGCATCCATCTCCGACCGGAGGAAGTTCGCTGCTCGCTCCACCAACGGCTCTAGCGCGCCGATGAACCTGGTCGCCGCCGGAGCTCCCAGGCGACCCATCTCGCGGGCCAGTCCCAGGAGCTCCGGGCGCCGGACCCCCAGGCGGAAGACCGAGCGGACCACGGCCTCGACCCTCGCCCAACCGGTGCCGGCGGTGGCCAGCGAGGCCTCGAGGGCCTCCGACAGTTCGGCCGCGCTCCGGTCGATCACGGCGTCGAGCAGCGCCTCTTTGGACGGGTACCAGTAGAGGATGGTCTGCTTGCGCACCTCGAGCCCCGCAGCCAGGGCGTCTAGTGATGTGGGCTCGTAGCCGCGCTCGCCGAAGGAGGTCAGAGCGGCGTCGAGGATCCGCTCGGACGTGCTGGGCGTCTCCGTCCCGGCCCGCTCGGGGACGGGCCGCCGGACGCGCCGGGGCCGGCCCTGCGAACCCGCAGCCGCATCCGAACCCGCAGCCGAACCCGCACCCGGGGCTTGAGCCGGACCCCCTCTCGCGTCCGCGACGGCCTCCGGTGGGGCCTTCGAGGATCCCGTCCCCCTCGCTGGAGTGCTCGACTCGGTCACTTACCATATGGTAGACAGATCCGGTGACCCGCGTCCGAGACGCCCTCGCCGGCAAGCGATTCTTTGTCACCGGTGCCACCGGCTTCTTGGGAACCGCCCTGGTGGAACGGCTGTTGCGCACCATCCCCGACAGCCAGGTCGTGCTCTTGATCCGCCCCGGCCGGCGCTCGAGCCCCATGCAGCGGGCCACCCGTGAGATCCTCAAGAACGACTGCTTCGATCGCCTCCGCCAGGCCTACGGCGACCGGTTCGACGCCGAGGTGGCATCCCGGGTGTCGGCGCTCGCCGGCGACGTGGGGACCGACGGGCTCGGACTGGACGATGATGCCCGTCAGGTCCTCGCCACCTGTGACGTCGTCATCCACTCGGCGGCCACGGTGAGCTTCGACTCGCCGCTCGACTCGGCCGTCGAGGTGAACCTGTTGGGGCCGTCGCGGGTGGCAGCCGCCGTGGTGGCCGCCCGAGCCGACGCAGCCGAGGCCGGGCAGGTCGGGCCGACGCACTACATCCCCGTGTCCACCGCGTACGTGGCCGGCACCCATCAGGGCGAGGCCCCCGAGCAGCTGCTCGAGGGCAACCGCTACAGCCTCGACGTGGACTGGCGTGGCGAGGTCGCCGCCGCCCGGCGGTTGCGGAGCGACGCCGACGCCGAGTCACGGCAACCGAACCGGCTGGCCGGCTTCACCAAGGCGGCCCGGGGCGAGCTGGGGGGCGCCGGCATCCACCTGCTGGCCGAGCGGGCCGAGCGGCTGCGGGAGGACTGGGTCCGCAAGCAGCTGGTCGACGCGGGCAAGGCCCGGGCCGCGGCGCTGGGTTGGCCCGACGCCTACGCCTACACGAAGTCCCTCGGGGAGCGGGCACTCACCGCCCAGTTCGCCGGGGCCCTCCCCTTCACGATCGTCCGGCCGTCGATCATCGAGTCGGCCCTGGCCGAGCCGGTACCGGGCTGGATCCGCGGCTTCCGCATGGCCGAGCCCATCATCGTGTCCTACGCCCGAGGCCTCCTCAAGGAGTTCCCCGGTGTGCCCGAGGGGGTGATCGACGTCATCCCGGTGGACCTGGTGGTTGCCACCATCATCGCCGTGGCAGCCGACGGTCCCAGTGAGGAAGGGCCATCCGTCTACCACGTGGCTTCCGGGGTCCGGAACCCCTTCCGCTACGGGCGCCTGGTCGAGCTGGTCCAGTCCTGGTTCACCGAGCACCCGGTCTACGACTCCGACGGCCAGCCCATCGTGGTGCCCGAGTGGTCCTTCCCGGGGCGGGGCCGAGTGCAGCGGCAGCTGCAGCGGGCCGGGAAGGTCATGGAGGCGGCCGAGCGCATCGTCGGGACGCTTCCGATCCGCGGGCGTCAGGCGGCGTGGATGGCCGCCTTGGAAGAACGGCACCTTCTGGCCGACCGGGCGCTCGGCTACGTGGAGCTCTACGGCGCCTACGCCGAGACCGAGGCGCGCTACCGCGTCGATCGCCTGCTCGCCCTGTGGGACCGGCTCGACGCGGACGAGCGGGCCCTCTTCTGCTTCGACCCTGGAGAGATCGACTGGGACCACTACGTCCACGACGTCCATCTCCCCTCGGTGGTCGACCACGCACGGGTTCGGACCACCCCGGAGAAGTCGACGCAGCCCACCCGTAGCGAACGGTCGAGGAAGGCCATCCTCTCCCCCGACCGGCACATGGCCGCCTTCGACCTGGAGAACACCCTCATCGCCTCCAACGTGGTGGATTCCTATGCCTGGCTGGCCTCACGGCACCTCCCGTCCGCCCAACGGGCGACCTTCGTCGCCGACCTGGTTCGGGACGCACCCGGCCTCCTGGCCCTCGACCGGCGAGACCGGGGCGACTTCCTCCGCTCCTTCTATCGGCGCTACGAGGGTGCCCCGGCCGATCGGCTGCGCGACGACGCTTGGGAGCTCTTCCACGACCTCCTGTTGGCCAAGTCCTTCCCAGCCGGCTTTGCCCGTCTCCGAGAGCACCGGGCCCTCGGACACCGGACCATCCTGATCACCGGCGCCCTCGACCTGGTCGTCGAGCCACTGCGGCCCCTCTTCGACGAGATCATCTGCGCCCGCCTGAGCGAACGCGACGGACGGTTCACCGGGCGGATGGAGGACCTGCCCCCCATCGGTGAGGCTCGGGCCCTGGTCCTGACCGACTACGCCGAGGCTGAAGGGCTCCGGCTGGAGGAGTCGGTGGCCTACGCCGACTCGGCCAGCGACCTTCCCATGCTCGACGTGGTCGGGTTCCCGGTCGCCGTCAACCCCGAGGCAAAGCTGGCCGCCATCGCCCGGCGCCGCGGCTGGCACGTGGAGCACTGGGCCAAGAGCCGCGGCGGCGACCGGCCGCTCCTCCCCCTGGGTCCCCTCGACACCCCTGCATCGCTGCGACGGGGCCGTCGGGTCAGCCAGGCCGCCCTCACCGGCGCCCGGCGTCGCCTTCCCGACTCGGCCCGGGAACGGGTCCGATGAAGGCGCTCGTCTTCGAGCGGAACCTCCCCCGCTTCGCCGCCTCCCGGGTCGCCTCGGTCTTCGGCTCGGGCCGAGGCGCCGGCATCGGGCCCTTGCAGCTCCTCGACGTGGACCCGCCCGAGCTGCCCGGGGACGCCTGGTACCGCCTCCGCCCCCTCCTGTCCGGCATCTGCGGCTCCGACCTCGCCACCTTGGACGGCCGCAGCTCGCGCTACTTCGAGGACATCGTGAGCTTCCCGTTCGTCCCGGGCCACGAGGTCGTGGGCGTACTGGACGAGGGCGGCGTCGACCACACCGGTGCCACCCTGGAGGCCGGCACCCGCGCCGTCATCGAGCCCGTGCTCGGGTGTGCCCCCAGAGCAATCGAGCCCCCTTGCCCCGCCTGTGCCAGCGGACAGACCGGGCTGTGCGGAAACGTGGCACTCGGCGACCTCGCCCCCGGCCTCCAGACCGGCTTCTGCGCCGACACCGGAGGTGGGTGGTCCACGGCCGGGCTGGTCGCCCACGCCACCCAGCTCCACGCCGTACCGGGCTCGTTCAGCGACGAGGACGCCGTCCTGGTCGAGCCGACGGCATGCGCCGTCCACGCCGCCCTGGGTGCGGCCATCGCCGCCGGGGACACGGTGGCCGTGCTCGGGGCGGGCACCCTCGGCCTGGCCACGGTGGCCGCCCTCCATCAGGTGGTACGGCCGAGGACGCCGTGCACCGTCCTGGTCGGGGCCAAGTACTCCCACCAGCGGAGCCTGGCCGAGTCACTGGGTGCCGACACGGTGGTCCCGCCCGATCAGCTCCCCCGCGCCGTCCGCCGGGAGTCCGGATCCCTGGTCCTCGCCGGGCGACTGACCCGGGGTGCCGACGTCGTCTTCGACTGCGTCGGCTCGGCTGAGACGCTGGCCCAGGCGATGGCCATGGTCAGGCCCCGAGGTCGGGTCGTCCTGGTCGGGATGCCGGGCAAGCTCCATGTCGATCTGGCTCCCCTGTGGCACCGGGAGATCCTGTTGGTGGGGGCCTACGCCTATGGGGTCGAGCGGCCCGGTCCGCCAGGGTCCCCCGGCTCCGCGGGGACGGCCGATGGTTCCGGGACGGCGGATTCCTCCGGGAACGCCGATGGTTCCGGGACGGCCGATGGATCTCAGCCGGCTGCCCCGGCCCGGAGGACCTTCGCGCTGTCCATGGACGTCATCGAGGCCACCGGCCTCGGCTCGCTCGTCTCGGCCACCTACCCGATCGACCGCTACGAGGAGGCGGTGGCCCATGCCGGCGCCGCCGGCCGCCGCGGGGCGGTCAAGGTGGCCTTCGACCTCAGCCACCGGAAAGGACGACCCCGATGAGCCCCAGGCCAGGCTTCGTGCTCGATGTCGACCGATCCACCCCGCCCACGCTCTTCTGGCACGGCGAGCAGTTCCGGCTCGAGCGCCTTCCCGAGGGCAGCCGGGTGGTCTACGCCCCCGAGCCCCTCGACCCGCTGACCGACCCCTCCACCGCCATCCGCCACGCACTCTGCAACCCGCAGGGCGACCGGGACCCGCTCCCCGCCCTGCTGCGCCCGGGCATGCGATTGACCATCGCCTTCGACGACATCTCGCTCCCCCTTCCCCCCATGGAGCGTCCCGACAACCGGCAGCTGGTCATCGAGCAGGTCCTGGACATGGCGGCCGCCGCCGGCGTCGACGACGTGGAGCTCATCGTGGCCCTGGCCCTCCACCGACGCATGACCGAGGCCGAGCTCCGCCATGCCCTGGGCGACCGCATCTACGATGCCTTCGCCCCGAATGGACTGCTGACCCAGCACGACGCCGAGGACCCGGCTGCCCTCGTCCACCTCGGCCTCACGGAACA
This sequence comes from uncultured Acidimicrobiaceae bacterium, assembly GCA_963803065.1. Taxonomy (GTDB): domain Bacteria; phylum Actinomycetota; class Acidimicrobiia; order Acidimicrobiales; family RAAP-2; genus DASXMT01. The sequence continues at coordinate 65,958 of CAWDKW010000015.1, read as the reverse complement.
GGGCGAGGACGTGGAGATCAACAGGCGAGCGGCCGAGAGCGACCTCCTCGTCTACGTCAACATCAACCTGGTGGCCATGGATGGCGGGCACAAGAGCGTGGCCACCGGACTGGCCAGCTACAGGAGCCTCCGCCACCACCACAACCCGCAGACCATGCAGCACAGCCGGTCGTTCATGGACCAGCACCGCTCCGAGCTGCACTCGTCGAACTGGCGGATGGGCAGGCTGATCGCCGACAGCGGCGTCACCGTCTTCCAGATCGAGACCACGCTGAACACCAACGCCTTCCCGGCCCAGTTCGCCTTTCTGCAAAAGCGCGAGTGGGAGTGGAGCGCACGGGACCGGCTCAGCTACCTGGGCGTGTCCAAGGCGCTCGACCGCACACCGCCCAAGCTGGCCCGACAGATCTTCCAGTCGATCAAGGCCCCCCATCGCATGACCTCGGTGCAGGCCGGTGAGGTCGAGGCGGTCCACGCCCTCACCACCGCGAACGTCTGGCAGCAACAGGGCGTCGCCGTCGAGGGGCAGACGGACATCGTGACCATGGGACTTCCCTACATCAGCCCGTACAACGTCAACTCGATCCTCAACCCCATCCTGGTGGCCTGCCTGGGCCTCGGGTACTTCTTCAACCTCTACCGGGGCAAGCCGCTGGTGCGCGAGGGGGGCGTGGTCATCATGAGCCACCCGACGCCGTGGGCCTTCAACCCGGTCCACCACCCCAGTTACATCGACTTCTTCGAACAGGTGCTGAGCGAGACCACCGACCCGATCGAGGTGGCCAAGGGGTACGAGGAGAGCTTCGCCACCGACCCCTGGTACATCCACCTCTACCGGACCGGGCACGCCTACCACGGTGTGCATCCCTTCTACATGTGGTACTGGTGCGCCCACGCGCTGCAGCACGTCGGTGCGGTCATCGTCGTCGGGGGCGACACGGCCGCCGTGCACCGCCTCGGGTTCCGAGCCGCCTCCACTCTGACCGATGCGCTCGAGATGGCCAGGGACGTCGTGGGCCCCTCGCCCACCTTGACCCACCTGCACGCGCCGCCGATCCTCATGGCCGATGTGCAATGAGCCCGTCCCGGCCGTCGAGCTCTTTGTTGCGGCCACGGCGCACCGTGCAGGCCGACGCCGCCCTCGGTACCGGGTTGCGGGGGATCGCCGGGCGCACGGCGCAGCGCTACGCCCCTTCTCGCCTCGCCTCCCGGGCCGGGAGGACGGGGTTCCCGCTGGCCCCGCCCAGCTGGCCCGAGAGCGTCCCCCGCCCCGCGCCCGAGCACGCGCTGGGGGTCGACTACGACACCGCCTGGTCCCGGAAGTACCCGGTCCGGTTGGCCCGGGCCATGCTCCTCGACAACGTCACCCGGCCGTTGACCAAGGTGATCGCATCGCCCGAGATCCGGGGGGCCGACTACCTCACCGACGTGGAGGCGCCGGTCATCTTCGCCGCCAACCACGCCAGCCACGTCGACACCGCCCTCTTGTTGTCCTCCCTTCCCCTCCGGTTCCGGCACCGGACGGTGGTGGCCGCCGCCGCTGATTACTTCTTCGACCGCCGCTGGAAGGCCGACCTCTTTGCCTTCTCTCTGGCCGCCATACCTATCGAGCGGGCCAAGGTGAACCGGCGGTCCGCCGAGCTCGCCGCCGAGCTCCTGGCCGATGACTGGAACCTGGTCATCTTCCCCGAGGGCGGGCGCTCTCCCGACGGCTGGGGTCAGACGTGGACACCGGCCAGCGCCGCCTATCTGGCCGCTCGCACCGGCAGGCCCGTGGTCCCCGTGCACCTGGAGGGAACCCGCCACATCCTCCCCAAGGGTCGGAGCGGGCTGCGACGCACCCCGACGACGGTGCTGTTCGGCTCGTCGATCCGGCCCGACGAGGGCGAGGATGCCCGAAAGTTCGGGGCCAGGATCGAGGCCGCGGTGGCGGCCCTGGCCGACGAGGTGTCCACCGATTGGTGGACGGCCCGAAAGAAGGCCGCGTCGGGCACCACTCCCCCCCTCCGGGGACCCTCGGTGGCCCCCTGGCGCCGCTCGTGGGCGCTGCCCCCGAGGCCGGACCCGGTCGTCAGCACCAGCTCCGACGGCAACGACTGGCCCCTGAACGCCCGGTAGCCATCACGGCGCACGGCCTCGCCGCGCCGGCGCGTCCTCAGCGGCGCGCAGCGAAGAGCCGTCGGCGGAGCCCCCGTCCTCTGCCGCCCGAGGCGCTCGGGGCGGCCGCCGTCCGTTCGGCCCGTAAGATCTGCTCCTCGACGTCCTCGAGCCGGTCCAGCGGGCCGTCGGACCCGATGGCCCAACCCAACAGCAGATCGGCCAGCACCGGGTTCCGGGGCAGGACCGGGCCGTGCAGATAGGTCCCCACCACCCGGTTGGACCACGCTCCCTCGGATCCCAGCCCGTCTCCGTTGCCCACCCCGTGCACCACCCGGGCGAGGGCAACGGCGTCGGCGCCGATGGTGGTCACGCCACCGTGGTTCTCGAAACCGATCAGGGGTGGGAGCGCAGCGCCGTCGGCACAGACCGGCGCATCCGGGGTGGGCTCGGCCACCAGCTCCCCCACCGCTCGGAGGTCGGTCCCCTTCCGCGAGGTCACATCCAGGAGGCCCAGCCCCTCGTGAGGCCCTCCGGCGGCATCGGGAAAGGACCGGCCGAGGAGCTGGAAGCCGGCACAGACCCCTAGGACGACCGCGCCGCCGGCGACGGCCCGTTCGACGGCCCCGTCGGCGATCAGGGTCCGGGCCGCCCGGACCTGGGGGCCGTCCTCCCCGCCGCCCATGCAATAGATGTCACCGGCCGGGATGGGCCGGTCCGAGGTGGCCTCGACCAGCTCCACGTCGATGCCCCGCCAGGCCGCCCTCCGGGCCAGCACCAGGCCGTTTCCCCCGTCGCCGTAGGTGCCGAGGAGGTCGGGGAACACCACGACCACGGTCAGCGGCGACGTGGTGGCGCTCACAGCCGGCCGCCGGTCACAGCCGGCCGCGGAGCACGGCGAAGGCCGTGTAGTTCCCCACGAACTCCACCTGGGTGCCGCTCGTCCCGTGGATGGCCACATCGAGGGCGGCGAGCGGATCGGGCACCACGGTATGGCCGACCTCCGCGTACCGCAGGCGCACGGCCAGGTCGCGACAGCGCTCGCCCGTGGCCACCACCGTCCGCCCCCGAAGCCGCTCGAAGGGGACATCCCACAGCCAGCTGGTGTCGAGCCCGTCGGCGATGCGTGCGTTGACCGAGAGCACGGTGGGACAGGCGGCGCTCGCCGACTCGTCGAGCAGGTCGAACAGCGCCGTCCACCCGGCCGGGTTCTTGGCCAGGAGCAGCCGGATACCGACGCCGTTCCGGACCACCGTGGAGAACCGCCCGGCCACCTCCTCGACGATGGCCATGGCGGCCAGTGCGTCGTCGGCGCTCCGCCCGGGTCCGCCATCCCAGCGATGGTCCATGAAGGGGAGGGCGGTGACCACCATGGCCGCATTGGCCCGGTTGAACTGGCCCGGGACCCCCAGGTTGACCTGGCGCCGCGAGCCGTCGGCCAGGACCAGCTCCGTGCCCTCGAGCCAGGCCTGGCAGGTCGGCCGGCTGAACTCGCAGGTGTCGCAGGCCCACCGACCCGACTCGGCGAACTCGATCCTGCCCCCACAGGCGGGGCAGCCGACCGCGTCCTCATGCCAGACCTGTCCCGCCCCGACCCAGCGGACCTCCGAGGCTCCCGAAGCCGCCCAGGCCACCATGGGGTCGTCGGCGTTGGCCACCACCGTTGTCCGGGCGTCCCCGCGCTGCCCGAGGAGGGACTGGCGCCAGCGATCGGCCAGGATCCGCACCTCGGCGATCCGGTCGAGCTGGTCGCGGGACAGGTTGAGCAGCAGCACCACCGCGGGATGGGTCTCCTCCATGAGCTGGCCGAGATAGCTCTCGTCGACCTCGAGCACGGCCGCGTCGCTTTCCCCGGTGCCGATGAGGGCGGCGACATGACCCGGCCGGCATGTTCGACCCGGTGGCGTTGGTGGCCACCGAGAGCCCCCCGGCGCGCACCGCCGCCACCAGGAGCCGGGTGGTGGTGGTCTTCCCGTTGGTCCCGCTGACCAGGGCGACGTGCCGGCCCTGGGCCAGCGTCGACAACAGGTGCTTGTCCATGGCCAGCCCGGCTCGACCCCCGATGACCGTGCCGCTCCCCCGACCGAACAGCCGGGACAGGCCGTTGATGGCCGAGGCGGTGCGGATGGCGGTAGCGGCGCGCGGGGTCAGGGCAACCGCCGGCGACACCGAGGAAGGCTTCGAGAGGGTCACCGCCTGGGTCTGGTCCGGCTCAATTCGTCTGCCGTCGGCATGTGCTTCACGTGGGCCTCCTCGGGCAGGAGGTCGACGATGGCGGCCATCACCGCCTGGGTGCCGGATGGCGCGTCCTCGCCGGTCAGCGACATCGGGGCCCCGACCCTGACCGTGACCATCGGGGGGCGCAGGACCGTGGTCATGATCGGGATGGACGACGAACGGGGCCACACCCGCTCCGTCCCCCAGAGACCGACCGGCACCACGTCCGCGCCGGTCTGGGCCGCCAGCCTGGCCACGCCGGTCTTCCCGGTCAGCACGGGATCGAAGAACGCCTCTTCCCGGGGGATGGTCCCCTGGGGGAGGACGAGGACGACCTCTCCGGCTCGCAGTGCGGCCGCCGCCTCGCGCATCGGGGCCCCCGAATGTGCGTCCCGGTCCACGGGGATGCCGCCCAGGGCGCGGGCGATCCGGCCGATGATCGGCGCGTCGAACAGCTCCTGTTTGCCCATGAACCGGACGGGGCGGCCGATGCGGGCGGCCACGAGGGCCAGGGCGGCGACGTCGAAGTAGCTGCGGTGGTTGGCGGCGAGCAGCACCGGGCCGCTCGGCGGCACGTGGTCGACTCCGGTGATGTCGAAGCGTGCGTAGGGGAAGCTCTCGGGCCGAACAAAGGGCCGGAGGAGGTGGTAGGGCTCGAGCCCGAGAATCGACGGGACGCCGGGGGCCCGGTCCCAGTACTCGAGCGGCCACCGACGGGCCAGCGCGAACGCGGCCAGCCGAGGGTCGGCGTTCAGGGGGTGGGGACGGCCGACCAGCGTCAGCAACGGCACGTCGAACAGGCTGTCGGAGTAGGCATGGCTGGTGGCCAGGTCGATGTTCTGCTCCGAGGACCATCGCCGGACGGCGGCCCGCTTTCCGGCGCCCCAGACGAACCCACCATCCAGACGACCGGTGTAGCGCCCGTCGTCGATCTCGTACCGGGTGGCCACGACGGCGTCGAACCCGAGCGTCACCGCCAGCGCGTCGATCAGGTCGATCGGCGTGGTGGTGGTCAGCACCAGGCTCCGACCGGCCCGGCGGTGCTCGGCCAGGGCCTCGAGCGCATAGGGCTGGACCTGGTCGACCAGTCGGGCTGCTGCCGCCTTGCCCGCCCGCCGGGTCTCCTCCGCCGACCGTCCACGCATCACCCGGGCTGCCGCCCGGGCCAGGGCGATGAACGGGGTCGTCTCGCCAAAGCGGTTGTAGAAGGCGTAGAGCAGGTGGTCGCCGGGCAGCTCACGCACGGTGGGGAGCACGCCCTCGGCTGTCATCGCCGCCTGCAGGATGGGCCCGCTCGCTCCACGAAGGAGAGTCCGGTCGAGGTCGACGAATACCGCCGAATGTGCCCGGGCCATGGATCACACGCTATCGCCGATGAAGGCACCGGAGCCCACCCGGGGCTGGGGGAACGGGCCGCTCCGTTGACCGGAATTGACCCCGGACGCGGTGAAGGGACCGCCGGGGGGGAGGGCGATCCCTTCACTCTGACACGACAAGGAACGGAGGGGGGTTCCTGATCCCTGTGGTCTGCTACCTATTCTGCAGGATGCCGCCCACATCTGTCAAACAGTTTTTGTAGATATCGCCTATCGTGTAGGGCGATGGAAGTTCGACACTTACAAGCGCTGGTCGCCATCGCCGACCACCGGACCTTCTCGGCGGCAGCCGACCACCTCGGTACCGTACAGTCGAATATATCTGCCCACGTGGCCCGGCTCGAGCAGGAGCTGGGGGCTCCCCTCATCGATCGGGCCAATGGGCATCTCACCGAGGAGGGCCGCGTGGTGGTGGCCCGCGCCCGGCGCGTGCTCTACGAGCTCGATGCCCTGGTCTCGGACGTCGCCGCCTGCAAGGACGAGGTGGCGGGCACGGTCCGGGTGGGCATGATCGGCACGACGGCGCGGTGGCTGGTGCCCCAGGTCCTGGAGGAGGCCAGGCGGCGGCACCCCAAGCTGCACCTGGTGGTGGTGGAGGGCATCACCACCGGCCTCGAGCCGCAGCTGGCCAACGGCCAGCTCGATCTGGCCATCTTGAACCTGCCGGTGCCGGGCAAGGATCTGGTGGCCAAGCTCCTGTTCGAGGAGGACCTGGTCCTGGTGGTCCCCCAGGATCACCCTCTGGCCCTGCGGGAGACACCGGTGCAGCTGGCCGAGCTGGCCGATCTCAAGCTGTTGCTCCCGCTGCCGGGCACGGCCATGCGGGACGAGCTGGACGCGGCCACCCGCCCGGCGGGGATCACGCTCGTGCCCTCGGGCGAGATCGACGGGCTGCGGCTCATCGCCTCCCTGACCTTCGAGGGCTACGGACCTGCCATCCTCCCGGCCACCGCCATTCCCCGGTTCCTCCGGCCCCAGTTCAGACCGGTGCCGGTGGTGGGGCTGCCTCGCCGCCGGGTCGGCGTGGCCCAGCGAAGCCGCGGGCTGCCGTCCGCCCCGGCCCGGGCGTTGCTCGAGCTGTTGGAGGCGGTCGTTTCGGAGCCGACCGACCTTCCCGAGGGCCTCCACGTCGGCGCCCATCCGGCTCATCCCTCACGGTCGGGCTAGCCTCCCGCGCATGCACGAGCATGCCCCTGCTCGCCGTGGCCTGGAGCGGATCGGTGCGCTCGGGCGGATCGGGACGGCTCTGGCATCGGTGGCACTGATCGCCACCGCGTGTTCGGCGGCGAGCGCGACCGGCACCGGGGGGCCGAGCGGCGTTCACGGACGGGTGCACCCCTCCCACGACGACACCCGCTTCGCCCAGCCGGGGCCCTACGCGGCGGGCACCGCCCGCGTGGTGATGGCCAACGGCGACCAGGTGCAGTTGTGGTACCCGGTGGACAAGTCGGCCGTGCGCGGACTGACCCCCTATACGTACCACCTGAGCCAGTGGCTGACGGGCTCGGAGGTCACCTCTCCCGTACTGGCCGGGATGCCCGACGCCGTGCAGACCGACTCGTACTTGAACGTCCCCATCGCCAACGACCCGGGGCCGAGCGGCGACCCGAACGGGTCCTTCCCCGTCGTGTTGTTCAGCCACGGGTACGCCTCGTACCCCGAGCAGTCGAGCTTCCTGACCGAGCACCTGGCCCAGTGGGGTTTCATCGTCGCCGCCCCCGACCATCGCTCCCGGGACCTGGCGTCGGTGCTGGCCGACTCCACCGGTGCCCCGTCCGGCTCATCTGACACCACACCGGTCGTGGTCGACAGCGACATCGACGATCTGGACAACACGCTCGATTACCTCCGCCAGCAGAACGAGACGCCCAATGCTCTCCTCGAGCACCACGTGGACATGTCCAAGGTGGGAGTGCTGGGTCATTCGTCGGGAGGGGGCACGGCAGTGACGATGGCCGGCAACCCGGCCGTCCGCACCTACGTGGCCCTGGCTCCGGTGCCGGGCACGCCGCCGACGGCCCACAAGCCCGGCCTGGTCATGGACGGAAGTGCCGACATGGTCCTGCCTCCCTCTGAGGTGCGGCAGCTCTACGACACCCTCCCGACGCCCAAGCGCCTGATCGTCATCAAGAACACCGGCCACAATGTCTTCGACGACATCTGCACCGTGGCCGCGGACGGGGAACGGCTGACCGACTTCCTCTCCCACATCACCGGTGCGGGCGAGGGGCTCACCGGTTGGGCCACCAACGTCCCAGACGGGTGCAACCCTCCCGATGTCTTCCCGACCACGGCGCGCCCGCTGATCGACCAGGCGACAACGGCCCAGATGCGATCGGGGCTCGGCATCGACGAGCATCCTGTGGGCCTGGGCCCTCGATTGGACGATGCCTATCCGGGGTTCAGTAGCACGTACTCCCAGGACCTCTGATCGAACCGAGGTCCGGGGGTGGGATCGAGCGCTCAGGACCCCAAGGGAGTCGGATGAGAGGGGATCTGCCCCTCTGCGTCAGAAGGGTGGGTCGGTCTCTGGCGGCCGCGGTTCCCGCCACATGCGCCACAGGGTCGGTGCGCCCCCCGGCCCGTGGAACTCGTCGATGACCTCGAAGCCGTAGCGGGCGTACAAGGGCACGTTCCGCTCCTTGGACGACTCGAGGTAGGCGGGCATTCCCTCGCTGTCCACCCGGGCCAGCGCGGAGCGAAGGAGGGCGGACCCGATCCCCTGGCCCTGTCGGGCGGGCTCGGTGCCCAGGGTGGCCAGGTACCAATGCGGCTCCATGGGATGAAGGGCGTCGACGGCCGTCAGGAGCCGGAGGGTGTTCACCATGTGCCGGCCCACGATGTAGGGGAACGTCGGCATGAGCTGCAGTAGCTCGCGGAAGCCCTGTCGCGCTCGATGGGGCGGCCCCCAGACGGAGACGCCGCCGAAGCCGTCGGTGGTGAACACCTGGCCGTAGGGAAGGTACTGGTGGACGATCTGGGCACGGAAGAACGAGCGCAACCCGCGACGGCGCCGGAGGTCACCGGAGAAGGTGAAGTTGGAGATGGGGTCGTCGTCGAACGCCCGGCCCAGCACGTCCACCACTGTTCGGACCTCCGCCGCGGTGACGGCCCTGACCTCTGGTTGCCAGTGCGGCTGCCGGTTGCCCTCCTCCACAGCGTGGATGGTAGCCCTGGCCGCTTCGCCGCTCCTGCTCAACTGGCCGGCCTCACAATGCTCGGCCTCAATTTGGCCGGCCTCACAATGCTCGGCCTCAATTTGGCCGGCCTCACAGTGCTCGGCCTCAATTTGGCCGGCCTCAATTGCAGGACGGGTCGACCGGGATGCGCGAGAGGACCGATAAGACGCCGCCCTGGCGGTGGAGCACGTGCTGCCACAGACCCTCGGGATCCTCAGTCAGCGGGTCCCCCTCGTCGGCGGGCACGACGAACCACGATCCGTCGTCGATCTCCGCTTCGAGCTGGCCGGCGTCCCACCCGGCGTATCCCGAGAACAGGCGGGCACCGGCGATGGAAGCGGCCACCGACGCCGGGTCCGATCCGACGTCGACCGTTCCGATGGGCGAGTCGACCCCGAACAAGGGCCGCCAGCCCTCGGGGGGATCGCCGGGACCGCTTCGGAGCCGGACCAGACCGATGATGGCGTTCCTCGCCACTGGGCCCCCGGTGAACACCTCGCTGGGCGAAGAGACCAGCGCGGCCCATTGCGCGAGCAGCTCGTGGACCTGCACGCCGCCCGGGTGGTTGATGACCAGCCCGAGCGCGCCATGGGTGCCGTGGTCGAGCACGAGGACCACCCGACGCCCGAAGTTGGGGTCGGCCAGCCCGGGCGAGGCGACCAACAGGGAGGCCGTCAGCGACTCGGGCCGACCGGCCCCCCCGTAGGGGTCGATGGTGCCGAAGGGGTCGATGGGCACCTCTCGCTGGTTACCCATGCTTTCCCTCCCCCATGGCTCGACCGCCGCCTCGCTCCCCCCGGGCCCGAGTGGCGCCGAGGCCCATCGTCGATGAGGCTGGGGCCATGTCCCTCGTCCGCATCGACACCGTCCGTCCCCACGTCCGTCTGATCACGCTCGACAATCCGGCCCGGCTCAATTCGATGTCCTTCGCACTGGTCGGCGACCTGTATACGGCCCTGGACGAGGTCGGCACGGACAACGACTGCAGGGTGGTGATCCTGACCGGCGCCGGACGTGGGTTCTGCTCCGGGCTCGAGCTCGAACACGCCGGCCTCCCGCCGGGCACCGACCACCTCGGTCGCCACCGGTTGGGCATGCGGGCCATGGAGTTCATGGGTGGCATTGTGCCCGCCCTGCGAGCCCTCCCTCAACCGGTGATTGCCGCCGTCAACGGGCCGGCCTACGGCGGGGGGATGTGCCTGACGCTGGGCGCCGACATCCGCCTGGCCTCGCAGACCGCCGTGTTCTGCGGGGCGGGGATCAGCAACGGGCTGTCGGGGACCGAGCTCGGCGTCAGCTGGCTGCTGCCCAAGGTGGTCGGCCTGTCCCACTCGTCGGAGATCCTGCTGACCGGCAAGCGGGTGGGAGCCGACGAGGCGCTCCGGATCGGCCTTGTCTCCCAGGTCCACCCGGACGGTGCGGTGGTCGAGGCGGCGATCGGCATGGCCGAGGGCATGTGCGCCTTCAGCCCCTTCGGGCTGGCATTGACCAAGGACTCGCTGTGGTCGGCCCTCGAGGTCAGCGGCCTCCAGGCCGCCGTGGCAATGGAGAACCGGACGCAGCTGCTGGCCGGGCACACCGGCAACCTGGCCGAGGCGTCGGCGGCGTTCCGGGAGAAACGGCCCCCCGTCTACGACGAGTAGGGCGCGAGAGCCGAGCGGAGCGTCGACCATGGCAAAGGCACGGCGGCGCCGACCGCGTCGGGACGCCGGAAGGAGCGGGTCGGTGCCGCGCCTCGACCACTGGCGAGCCGACGGGCAGCCCAAGTCCCGCTTCCCCACGGAGGACGCGGCCAACCGGGCGTCCCTGCGCCTCCGTCTCGAGGAGGGCGCCGACCTCGATCCCTATCCGTGCCCCTACTGCGGCGGCTGGCACCTGGGCAACCGCCCTGACTGACACCGACCCATCGGCGCCGTCCGGCCGGCTCCTGGTGGGCGCCAGTCCGATCGGCTCACCCCACCGGCGGTTCGGCCGCCGGCGGCCAACCCGGGATCCCCTCGTCGAGCTCGATGCCGACGGCGGTGAGCAGACCGCAGACCATCCGGTAGGCCCCGGCCAGGACGACCAGCTCGAGCAGTTCGGCCTCGCTCCATCGTCGGCTGAGGGCGCGCCACGTGTCGTGGCTGACCCCGTCGAAGAGGCAGAGCTCGTCGGCCATGGCCAAGAGGGCGCGGTCGTCACTGCTCCAGCGACCCGACGAGGCTCCGTCGCGGGCCACCGCGCCGATCTCCTCGTCCGTCAGCCCCTCCCGGAGGCCCTCGATGGTGTGCTGGCCGAACTCATACTCGGAGCCCAGGCGCCAGCCGACCCGGAGGATGACCAGTTCCCGCTCCCGGCCGGGCAGTATCCCCTCCTTCAGGAGGAACGTGGCGAACCGTCCGAACTGGTTGAGCAGCGGGGGGTTCCTGGCCAGGGTGGCGAAGACGTTGAGCGTCGGGGCGTCGGCGCGGATGGCCCCCACGACCTGGAGGGACCGGAGGGCCTCGGCCGACGGGTTCTCGACAGGGCCGATCCTCGGGCGGTCGGGTCGTTCGACCCGCTTCTCGGTCATCGCACCTCGCTTCTCTTCGTGTCGTACACCTCGGCCCGCCACCGGCCGGTGCGGGGTACCTCGCACAGTGCGTCGGCCGCCCGCACCAGCCATTCGAGCGCGGCGGCGTCGTCCGCACCGGCAGGCACCGTGGCCACCAAACCGCGCCGAGGATGGTCCTGGACAACCCGCCAGCCCTCGGGCAGCGCCAACCCGCGCTCACCAAGCCGAGCCACCACCCGCGGGCCGCTGCTGTGCTGGAGGCCGATCCTGGTTGCACGGACGGAGCCCGATCGCTCGACCTTGCCGGGCATCCAGGTTGCCGTGGGTATCTTGTGGATCGATCCCCCGAAGATCGAGAAGAGCCCCGGCGGTGGCGGGATGTGCTCGGCCTCGACGATGGGACGGACGTTGACCCACCCCGACGACGCTGCGCGCATCGCAGCCATGCGGTGGAGCACCGCGCCGAGGTCGTCGGGACGGAACTCGATCTCCTCCGGCCGCGTCCGGGTCATCGAGCCTGCGTGGGCGTCACGGCATCGGCCCAGCGGCAGGGAAGCGGGCCTGCATCAATTTTGCAGGTCGCCGACGCCGTCGGCCAGCGCTTCGAGCTCGCCCCGCAAGGAGGAGGTCGGCTGGAACGGCCGCACGACGAACTTGGAGAAGCCCACGTCGATGAAGCGCTCGAGGTGGTCCCGGAGCGCGTCGATGCCCACCGGGACAACCCGCTCGGGGTCGGCGCCGCGGCGGCTGGCCGAGAACGCCTGCAAGGCACTGGGTGACAGCGGTGCATGGGCATAGGCGATCGAGACCCCGAAATGCTCGGCGCTGATGGAGCGCCCGGCCTCGTCGGCAGCCTCGTGGATCACCTCGCGACCCTCCGCCGCCTCATCCGGCGTGCAGGCCGAGGGGAGCCAGCCGTCGGCAAAGCGACCACACCGCCGCAGGGCGGACCGGACCATGCCCCCGGTCCAGAACTCCAGCGGCTCTTGGGCAGGCTTGGGGGACACGACCACGTCGTCGAAGGCGGCAGCATCGCCGTGGTGGGACACCTGCTCGCCGCTCCACAACCGACGAAGTAACGGCAGTACCTCGTCCATGACCAACCCCTTCTCGGCGGTGGGGACACCGACGGCGTCGACCTCGGGCGAGCGGGCCAGCCCCGGGACGAAGGTGACCAGGAGCCGACCACCCGACAGCATGTCCAACGTGGCCAGTTCCTTGGCCAGTCGAACCGGGTTCCGGCCCGGGAGGACCATCGTGGTCCCCAACTTCAGCCTCGGGTTGTGGGCGGCAGCGAAGGCCAGCGCCACCAGCGGATCGACGGCGGGAGCCGTCAGCACCTCGGGGAGCCACAGTGAATCGAAATCGAGCTCGTCCAGGTCGTCCACCAGGTGACCCAACGCGCCCACGTCGGTCGTGGCACCGACGCCCAGGGACACTCCGATCCGTACCTTCATGGTCGACTCCTGTCCACGATCACGCCGGTCCGAAGGCAGGGCCATCGGACCGGTCCACGGTGGCGAACGCGCCGACCGGCGCTCGCCGCAACCGGGTCGGTCGGTGTACCGGGCGCCCCAGCACGATCACGCCGGCGATCACCAGCTCCTCGGGCACGTGCAGGATCTCCTTCACCGTCCTCTCCTCCCGGATGGCCATGGTCGTCATGACGCCGGCCAGGCCCTCGGCCCGCGACGCCAGCAGGATGCTCCATGCGAACGGGTAGATGGACGCCCCGCCGGCCAAGGTGTAACGCCCCAGATCCCGGTCGACCGAGGCCAGCGCCCGAAGATCGGCCAGGAGCACCAGCATGACTGGGACCTCGTCCAGGTGCTCGGCCAGTCCCCCCGGCCCGAGGGCGGCCTCGGCGGCCAGGGCCGGAGCGCCGAGCACGGCACGGCGCTCGGCTTCCCGGTCGGTCACCGCCGCCCACGGGACGAGACCGGCGGCCGCCTGGGCCAAGTACTCGTACCACCCCTCCAGATAGCAGTCGCGGATGGCCGACCGGACGTCGGGGTCCTTCACCACGATCACCCGCCAACCCTGTCGGTTCCCGCCGCTCGGCGCGAACCGGGCGGTGTCGAGGATCCGCTCGACGACGTCGTCGGCCACCGGCTCCGGTTCGAACTCCCGGACGGCGCCCGTGGTCCTGAGGGCCTCGATCAATTCCACAGCTCGACGGTAGTGGCCGATGGCAGGCGGTGCGACGGGCCACGAGCAGACCGAGGACCTACAGCAGCGCGAGCATGGCGTCGGCCGCGCTCACCGACAGCCCCGGTCCGGGCTCCACCTGCAGGCTGGTCACCACCCCATCCTCGATGATCGCCGCATACCGTTGCGACCGCGTTCCCAGGCCGATGGCGCTTCCGTCCAACTCCAGGCCCATGGCCCTGGTGAAGTCCCCGTTGCCGTCGGCCAGGAGCAGCACGCGGTCGTCGACGTGCTGTGCCTCGCCCCACGCCCCCATGACGAATGGGTCATTGACCGAGACGCAGACGATGGAGTCGACCCCCTTGGCCTTCAGGTCGTCGTAGCGGATGACGTAGCTCGGGAGGTGGTAGTCGGAGCAGGTGGGCGTGAACGCACCGGGTACGGCGAACAGCACGACCTTGCCGTGGCCGAGCACCTCGCCGGTCTGGACCGGCACGGGGCCCTCCGGCCGACTGGTCATCACCTGCACGTCCGGAATGCGGTCACCGATGGCAATGGTCATGGGGTCTCCTCGTTCGTCGCCCGAGTCGGGTCGGGCCCTCCGCCAGATGGGGGGCCGGCGTCGACAGCATACGATCCCCCCGAATGCCCACGGCCCCGTCGGCGATCGACGGCGATCAGGACCACGGCCCCAACCACGAACGCGGCGGCCGATCCGGCCAACAGCCCGACCTGGCTGGCGGCCACCAACGTCGGCCGGCCGAGGAAGGCCCGTTCAGCGAAGAGCAACGGGACGGTGAAGCCGATGCCGGCCACCGCGGCCCCGCCGGCCAGGTGGCCCCGGGTGACCCCGACCGGGAGGCGCCCCACACCAAGCCACACCACGACCAGACTGGCCAGCGCGATCCCGACCATCTTTCCCACCAACCGGGCCGCGACGATCCCCACGAAGACGCCCGTCGCGCCAGGATGGGCGAGCATGTTCGACTCGATGGTGACCCCGGCGTTGGCCAACGCGAACAGAGGGAGGACGAAGTAGGCCGACACCGGCCCGAGCCTCGACTCGAGCCGCTCGGCCGGGTCACGCTTGGCCGGCCCGACCGCCGGCTGGGCCAGCCCCGGACCGGGCCTTGCCCGTCCTGTGCCGGGCTTGGCCAGGGCCACACCGGAGGGAATGAGGACGCCCACCACCACCCCGGCGAGGGCCGGTTCGATGCCGGCCGCGGCCAGGAGCCCCCACAGGACCACGCCTCCGGCCAGGTACGGCCAGGCCGCAGCGGTCCACCGGCGACGGGCGGCGATGAGGAGGGCGACCACGAACACGGCTCCCAGCAGTGCCCCCACATCGAGCGTGCTCGAGTAGAACACGGCGAGGGCGATCACCGAGCCGATGTCGTCGGCGACGGCCAGCGTCAACAGGAAGAGCCTGAGCCCACTCGGTACCCGTCGTCCGAGAAGGGCCAGTGCACCGATGGCGAAGGCGATGTCCGTGGCCATGGGGATGCCCCACCCCCGGCTACCGGGCGGTTCGTGGTTGACGAGGAAGTAGACCAGGGCGGCGCCGGCCATGCCTCCCAGCGCCCCAACGACGGGCACGACCGCGGTCTGTCGGTCGGACAGGGCGCCGTACCGCCTCTCGCGTGCGATCTCGAGCCCGACCACGAGGAAGAAGATGGTCATGATCCCGCCGTTGACCCAGCCCCGCACGGTGGTCAGGCCCGAGAAGCCACCGGTCCCCAGGCGGGCGCTGTGCTCCCACACCTGGTCGTAGGTGGCCTGCACCGGACTATTGGCCCATACCAGCGCGGCAACGCCGGCCAACGTCAGGACGACGCCCCCGGTGACCTCGGACCCGAGCACCCGGCGCAGCGCGGTACCGGCTTCCTCGGGTACGAGCGAGTCAGGCATGGACGAGTCAGGCATCGGGCGAGTCGGGCATGGACGAGTCGGGCATGGATGAGTGGGGCCCGGTCACGACCCCAGAGCCTGCTCGATGCGGAGAACGGCAGGGACCACCGCACCTGGGCGCCGGCCGCTACGAGCGCAGGACGGCCTGGGTCTGGGTGATCTGGGCGACCAATGCTCCATCGCCGTCGGTAATGGTGGTCTGGACCACGATGAAGCGTCCGCCGACGTGCAGTGGTCGAGCGATGGCCGTTGCCGTGCCCCCGTCGACGCCCCGGATGAAGTTCGTCTTCGACTCGATGGTCGTCGTCGACGCCCCCTCGGGAAGGTTGACGAAGGCACAGGCGGCGCCGACCGTGTCGCCCAGGGTCATCAGTGCACCGCCGTGCAGTCGACCCCTCGCCGTACAGCGATCCTCGGACCAGGCGAGCTGACCCTCGACCGCTTCGGGTGTGGCGGCGACGAGCTCCACGCCGCAATAACGGGCAAAGGGCATGGCATCGAGCAACGCCGACAGCTCGATCGCAGGCACCCTGGTCCTCGTCGAATCTAGGACATGCCGCCGTCACGCCGGGTTGTCACGACGCGGCTGCATCTCCGGCACCAGGCCGCCGTGGCCGAGTTGTCCCCGGGATGGACCAGACCTCCGCACAGCCCGCAGCGGTGGATCGTCGGGGAGGTGGTGTCGGAGTTGTCCATGGGGTCCGCATCATGGCACATCGGCCGTCGCCGGACATCTTGGACGGGCCACCCGAAGAGGCGCATGGAGCGTGGCCACGGTGGGTACAAGCACGGGTACCAGGCCTTCAACTCGGGACGCCCACAGCCCAGCGCCCCCGGATCGGAGATGCTCATGCCCAGCGCAAACCCAAGTCAACAAGGACCCCTCTTCGGTGCGGCCGCCGTCCTTCTGCTCGTCGTGGCCCTCGTCCTCAGGCGGAGGAAGCGCTCTCGCCGGGCCGGGGGCACCGAGCCGATCGCCAACGCCGCCGAACAGGCCAGGGGAGCCGGCGGGCACGCCCTGGGTAAGGCGGCCAGCGCGGCTCGCGACCTGGTCAGCGAGGCGGCCGGTCTCGTCGGCGACCGCCACCTCGACGAGACCCTGGATCGCCTCCAGTCGGCGCTCGACGAGGCCCGATCGGCCGCCGCAGCGGCCCTGCACAAGGCGCAGCCGGCCCGCCACTGAGCGGCGGAGGCGACGGTGGTTACGAGAGGTTCTCCGACGGGGTCTCCGACCCCGGCCCGAAGGCTCCGCGCCGACCGTCTTCCTGGTCAGGACGGAAAAGGGTCCTGCCCCGGAGCGCAGGTGGCGGGAACCGCGCTCACGGGGCAGAACAGACTTCAACTTTACCCCCGGGCTGCGACGTTTCGTACGCGGCCGGCCACGCACTGGCGTCCGATCGCGGTCGGCTCGCCGGGGTCGAGTCCTACTTTGCCTTCTTGGTGACCAGCTTCGGCGCCGGGGCCTGCCCGTTCACGACCTTCTTGAACGAGGCGCCGGCCGCCACCCGGGGCGCCTTGGACGCCTTTACTTTGATGGCCTCACCGGTCTGCGGGTTGCGGCCGGTGCGGGCCTTGCGATCCACCCTTTCGAACGAGACGAAGCCGGTGATGAGGACCTTTTCGCCCTTCTTCACGGTCGCAGTGACCACGTCCTCGGTGCCGTTCAGCACAGCGGAAACGGACTTGGCGTCGACGCCGGTGTGGGTCGAGACGGCGGCAATCAGTTCAGACTTGTTCACGGGGTGAGACTCTCCTTGAGGTGATGGGATACGGACGGCCGTTGTTGCCGCCCCCCCATTGTGGCCTCCCCGGTCGGGCAACCGGGGGATCTGTGCCCTTCGGCCACGGCGAGGCGGTCGCCGTGTCGCGCCGAGGGACATGAGGGCTTCCTGTGAGCGCGGGGACGGGCCGCGCCCCATGGACGCTGCGGCGCCCGTACGCTCCACGCCATGTCGTCGCAGGCGCCATCGATCAAGTCCCGAGGGCCGGAGTCGGCCTCAATGGGCTGGACCGCGGTCGAGCTGGTCACGGGAACGGCCCTCTTGGCCGTCGCTGCCCTAGCCGGCCTGTTGCTGGTTCGCAGTCCCGGACCGAACTCGATCGATACGCTGGGCAACCAGCTCCTTCGGGCTGGCGACGGGGCACGGTGGGCCCACGACCTGACGCAGGTCGGCTCGCTCTCGGGGGCGTTGATCGGCGTCGTCGTGCTCTTCGTCGTCGGGCTGACCCGCGACTGGGTGCGCGCCGTGGTCTGCGCTGTCGCTCCCCTCGCCGCCGTGTTGGTCGTCGACCAGGTGGCGAAGCCCCTCATCCACCGCCACATCGGCGATGCCGTTGGCTCCTATCCGTCGGGGACGGTCACCGTGGTGGCCGCCCTGGCCACCGGTGCTGTGCTGGTGATACCGCCGATCGCCCGAGCGGCAATGGCCGTCTTGGCTACCGCGCTGGTGGTCGGCATCTGTGCCGCGGTCGTCGTCCTCCGCTGGCACTACCCCACGGACGCCCTCGGTGGGGCCTGCGTGGGCGTAGGGGCCGTCTTGTTCCTCGACGCCCTGGCCCACCTGCCCTGGGTCATCGGCTCCCGGACGAGATGGTCACAGCCGGCCCATGGCGGCGAACACCCGTCGGCGCGGTGGACCTAGACCAGCCTCTCCCCCGCTGGCGCTCCCCCACCTGGCGCATGTCCCCGCAGGCGTCGACATGACACTTGACCCCCGACCAGTGCCGTCGTAGGGTCGTGCCGCTCCGTGGAAGGCGGAGTGGTGCACTGTGTAGCGAAGTCCGGTGAGATTCCGGCACTGTCCCGCAACGGTGAAGCCCCTCGGGGGGACGAGTCCGGTCGCCTCGCTCTGCACCGACGAGACCGGCTCCCGAAGGAGGGGTGGTTCGTGCGGTTCTGGATCGAGAGCGAGACCCGAGCGGTCGGCCTCGTCGGCCCCAGGGCCGAGGCACGACCCACATGATGGGCAGCGCATCGAACCGTGCCCGCCGCATCCGGAGCGCGCTGACACCAAGAGAGTGGGGCCGGCTCGGCGGGATGGGTGCCGTGGTCGTGGCCGTCAACCTCACGGGCTGGGCCATCTTCTTCCTGGCCGTCGCGCCCCAGCACTTCCAGTACAAAGGTCTGGGCATCGGCATCGGACTGGGCGTCACCGCGTGGACCCTTGGGATGCGACATGCCTTCGACGCCGACCACATCTCGGCCATCGACAACGTGACCCGGAAGCTGATGATCGAGGGCCGGCGACCCCTGGGCACGGGCTTCTTCTTCGCCGTCGGCCATTCGACGGTGATCGTGCTGGTCGGAGTGGGGCTCTCCATTGCCGCCAAAGCCGTCTTCGGGGCGGTGGTCAACCCGAACTCCGGCTACGAGACGGTCGGGGGCATCGTGGGGACGGGGCTGGCCGCCTCGTTCTTGTACCTCATCGCCCTGTTGAACATCGTGGTTCTGGCCGGGATCGTCAAGGTCTTCCGGGACATGCGCCTGGGCCTCTACGACGAGGAGGAGCTCGAGCGCCAGCTCCAGGCCCGCGGCCTGATGTACCGGTTCTTCGGCCGGTTCATGCGTTCGATCAACCACACCTGGCAGATGTTCTTCGTGGGGCTCATCTTCGGCATCGGGTTCGACACGGCCACCGAGGTGTTGTTGCTGGCGGCGACCGCTGCCGCGGCCACCGAAGGGCTTCCCTGGTACGCCGTGCTGGCCATGCCGCTCCTGTTCTCGGGCGGGATGATGCTGTTCGACAGCGTCGACGGCTGCTTCATGAACTTTGCCTACGGCTGGGCCTTCGCCCGGCCCGTCCGCAAGGTGTACTACAACCTGGTCATCACCGGTCTGTCCATTGCGGCGGCGTTCCTCATCGGCACGATCGAGATCGTCGGCCTTCTCACCACCGAGCTCCGCCTGCGCGGGGGGTTCTGGGACTTCATGGCCAACTTCGACATCAATAAGGCCGGCTTCATCATCGTCGGCCTCTTCCTGGTCATCTGGGTGGCCGCCCTCGCCGTGTGGAAGTACGGCAGCATCGAGTCCCGCTGGGAGTCGGCTGCCGCGGCCAGCCGGGGCGCTCGGCTCGAGGAGCAGGCGGGCTAGTCGACGGCCGGTTCAGGCGTCGGTCAGGGCGGCCCACAAGGCCCGGTACGACGGGTACGTCAGTTCGGCGGTGACGTAGCCGGCCCGCTCGAGCTCGGCGTGGAACCGAGGCAGGTTGCGCCAGGGGATGCCCATGTCGACGTGATGAGCCAGGTGCCATCCCGTGTTGTAGGGCACCAACCAGCAGCGGGCGGCCCAGGACTGGCGAACGGCGTGGGTGGTCACCCGACGGTCGGCGCCTGCCTCCATGCCACCGTGCTCGGCGATGGCCCGCAACCGGTTGAGCACCCGCCACTGGGTCATCCACGGCAGCCACCACAAGACGGGGTAGATCCACCATCGCCCTGTCGCCACCCAGGAGAGCGCCCACAGCAGCGCTTGGGCGCCGAGGATGGACAGGCCCACTCGGCGAGAGGCCGCCACCCGCACGGACAAGAGCAAGGGCCTGAAGTTCTTCCAGCCGGAGATGCCGACCGCGTCCCGCAACAGCCGCCGTCGGAGATCGCGACGCGTGCACGGATAGCCGCCGTAGAAAGACAGGTCGGGCTCCTCGGGTCCGAACTCCTGGCGGTGGTGGGCGATGTGGCCCCGCCGGTAGAGACCGATCGGGGTGAAGGCCGGATAGGCGATCAGCCACGTGCCCACGAGGTCGTTCACCCGCTTGTCGCTGAAGAGCAGCCTATGGGCGGCCTCGTGCATCAGGATGGCGAACCGGACATACAGCGGCCCCATCACGACGAAGGCGGCTACGTACGCAGCGACGCTGTCGAGCCGCACGGCCAGGGCCACGACAGCGACGACCCAGAACCACAAGGACGCGACCGACAGGGCATTGCGGCGGTCGTCGATGCGTCGCATGGCCGGACGCAACCCCGGGGAGCACATCCCGTTGGCCAGCAAGCGGTCGGTGGGCAGCACCTCGGGCCGAATGGCCGGCTCGGGGACGACCGAGGTGCGCATCCCCGACATATTACGCTATCCATCCAGATGGTGGATACTGGTAATAGACGGATGACGGCCCGCTCGGTGCTGGCCAGCACTCTTCTCGGCGCCGACCAGCCCGAACTGCCCGTCTCCCACCTGGTCGAGCTGTCCTCCCTGTTCGGCATCAACGCCAACCGGGCCCGCGTCGCCCTGAGCCGCATGGTTGCCTCCGGCGAAGTGATGACAGACGGGGCCGGCCGATACCGTCTGTCGGGCCACCTCCTCGACCGGCAGCGACGCCAGAACGCCAGCCGATCAGGGCGTACTCGCCGGTGGCGAGGCGACTGGCGGGTAGTGGTGATCACCACCACGGGCAGCACGGCCGAGGTCCGCAGCCGCCGGCGCCGTGCCCTGACCTTCGCCCGGCTGGCTGAGCTGCGCGACGGGATCTGGCTCAGGCCAGACAATCTCGACGTCGAGCTCCCCGCTGATCTGGGGCCCGACACGACAGGGTTGTCGGGCCGCCCCGATGACCCCGACGAGCTGGTCCAGCGGTTGTGGCCGACGGAGGCGTGGGCGGCGCGGGCCCGGCAGCTGGACGACCAGCTGGTCGCCCGACCACCTCGTGACTGGAGCGACCTGGAGCCCGGGTTCCTGCTCTCGGCCAGCGTCCTCCGCCACTTCCAGGCCGACCCCCTTCTCCCGCCCGAGCTCCTCCCGGCCGATTGGCCGGGGGAACGCCTGCGCGCCGTCTACGACGAATGGGATGCCCGCTACCGCCGGGTCCTGGCCGACTGGGCCCCGACGGCAGACCGGAGAGGGCGATCGACGTAGCCCAGGTTGACCAGTGACTCCACGAGCTGGCTGACGGGCTGCTCGGTGAGCTGCACGATCTCCACGAGCTCGGCCACCGTACGGTCCTCGGTGTCCAGCAGTTCCGGTGCCGATCGGCCCGAACCACGGGGATCTATGGGACCATTGGCTCGTGTCGCGAGGGACATGGAGAAGAATCAGATCGTGGCACGATCTTCATTGAGGGACGAGGAATACCAGCGCCTCCTGGCCCTCCGGACGGGATTGCGCCGGTTCCTCCACTGGAGTGAGGAGCAGGCCCACGCCGCCGGGTCTGACCCCCAGCCACCATCAGCTGTTGCTCGCCGTTCGCGGCCACCCTGACCCCCGCGGCCCCACCATCGGCGACGTCGCCGGCTACCTGTTGCTCCGCCACCACAGTACGGTCGAGCTGGCCCAGCGGGCCGAGGCGCTCGGGCTCGTCGACCGCGTCGAGGACCCCGACGACCGCCGGGTGGTGCGGCTGGTGCTGACGGACAAGGGGATGGCGGCCCTCGAGCAGCTCACCGCACTGCACGTGGAGGAGCTGGCTCGCCTGGCCGACGACCTCCGGCCGGTCTGGGAGGGGCTCGAGACGCCGTCGGTCCCGACGACGGAGCGGGAGGCGGCAGCACCCTCGCGGTCGGGGCCGACCAGGAAGGGGGGCCGAGGCGTGTAATAGATTTGCCTCTCGCCACTCCCGGATGTGGCCGTACCCGCATGCGCCAACCGGTCGGCGCCCCAACCAGAAGAACGACAGGGGGAACGTGTCCATCGGGACCGTCACCGATCCGCCTCGAGTGGAGGACGAGGTCCACACTGTCGTCCGCCACGGCAGTCGGCTGGTGCTCGTCCGGACCGTGCTGGTGCTCGCCGCCGGGCTCGGGGCCGCCCTCCGGCTGTGGTACCTCTTCCACAACGCCCTCAATGCCGATGAGGCCTCCGTCGGGCTCGCGGCCCAGAGCATCCTGGACGGTCACTTCAATGCCTTCTACCCGGGCCAGTTCTACGGAGGCGTCGAGCCCTATGTGACCGCCGCCCTCTTCGGGGTCTTCGGCCAGAGCGCCCTCATGGTCAAGATGACCCCGCTCCTGTTGTCGATCGTCGGGGCCCTCCTCACCTGGCGGATCACCCTTCGCTTGGTCGGTGACCGCCAGGTGGCCGCGCTGGCCGGGGTGCTGGTCTGGGTTGCACCGCTCGCCGCGGTGTGGAACTCGACGGTGGAGCGGGGCTTTCGGGGCGTCACCATGGTCTGCGGCTTGGCCTGCCTCCTGTTTGCCCTCCGCTGCCTCGACGGTCGCTACGGGTACCTCGACGTCGTCGGACTTGGCGTGTTCCTGGGCCTGGGCTGGTGGTCGTCGCCGGAGATCGCCTACTTCTTGGTCCCCACCGGGCTGATCCTCATCGGCGCCGTCGTGGTCTCGCCACCGGGACATCGTGTCGCCGTCTGGGTCCCCCGGATCCTGGTCGGCCTCGCCGCCGTCGGGCTCGGTGCCCTCCCCTGGCTGTGGGACAACGTCCCCGGGTTCCGCTCGCTCCAGGCCTCCTCGTTCCCGGGTGGCCGGGTGAAGGTGAACCCGGGATACGGCGGGAGGGTCGACATCTTCTTCAACCACGTCCTTCCCATGCAGACGAACCTGGTGGCGCCGGTCAAGGAGACCGAGGCCTTCCATCACCCCGTGCAGCTGGGCTTCCAGTTCGGATTCGACGCCATCGTCGTCATCGCCCTGACGCTCTGCGTCGTGAAGGGCGGCCGGGGCCTGGCCATCGCCGCCGGGGCCGTGGCCCTGCCCTTCCTGTTCGCCCTGCAACCGGGCACGTGGTACTGGCAGGACGGCCGCTACGGGGTCTTCGTCGGGGCACTGCTCGCCCTCGTCCTCGCCATCGCCTGCGATGAGGCGCCCCTCCTGGTCGGGCGGCTTCGGGAACGTCGCCGGTCACGACGGCTCCGACCTCGGCACCTCCACGGTACCGCCGGCCTCTCGAGCCCGGCGCGCCTGCTCATGTGCGGAGTCGTCGTCGCGAGTGCGGCACTGACCGTCGTCTCCTTCCGCCAGACGGCCTCGTCGTTCGCGCCGGCACGTGGTGGCTTCTTCTTGGGCTGGGGTGACCCCAACGCCCCCACCGTGCAGGCCATCGACCGCCTGGAGGCGGCGGGCGTCCGCACCGGGTATGCCGAGTACTGGCTGGCCTATGACTTCGACTTCCTGTCCAAGGAGCGGTTGGCCATCACCACCGTCCCCGGCGCCGACACCAACCGGTGGAAGTCGCTCAACCGAGTCGTCGAGACCTCCCGCGCGCCGGCCTGGCTCTTCGTGCCACCCGACAAGATCCCGGAGGCCTACCTGCTCTTCGCCGACACCGAGGCCATCATCGGTCCGGCATCACTGTCCGAGACGGCGTTCGTAGCCCAGCTCCACAAACTGGGCGTCCCTTACCGCGTCGTCGACGCCGGGGTGGTCCGGGCCGTCATCCCCTCCCGGCCGGTGACCCCGAAGGAGGTCGGCCTGCCCTGATCGGGTGAGCTGCCCTGATCGGGGCGAGCTGCCCTGCCTACCGATAGAGCTCGGGGATATAGGTCTGGTCATCGCGCGGCGGCCGGACGTAGCCGTGGCCCGAGGGGCGTGGGGGCAGGTCCTGGGTGAACGGAGGCGTGACCTCGTCGTAGGGGACGAGACTCAACAGGTGGGCAATGCAGTTGAGCCGGGCAGCTCGCTTGTCGTCGGATTCGACCACGAACCATGGCGATTGTTTGGTGTCGGTCGAGGCGAACATCTCGTCCTTGGCTCGTGAGTACTCGACCCAGCGCTGACGGGCCTCGAGGTCCATGGGCGAGAGCTTCCAGCGTCGGGTGGGGTCGGAGAGGCGTGACAGGAAGCGGCGCTCTTGCTCCTCGTCGCTGACCGAGAACCAGTACTTGATCAGCTGGATGCCCGAGCGCTGGAGCATCCGCTCGAAGTCCGGACACGAACGGAAGAACTCCTGCAGCTCGTTATCGGTGCAAAAGCCCATCACCCGTTCGACCCCGGCCCGGTTGTACCAGGACCGGTCGAACAGCACCATCTCTCCGGCCGACGGCAGCTGGGCGATATAGCGCTGGAAGTACCACTGGGTGCGTTCGTGCTCGTTGGGGGCGGGCAACGCCACCGTGCGGCACACCCGTGGGTTCGTGCGCTCGGTGATCCGCTTGATGACCCCACCCTTTCCTGCCGCGTCACGACCCTCGAACAGCACGGCGATCCGCGCCCCGGAGGCATGCACCCAGTACTGGAGCTTGGCCAGCTCGACCTGCAGGTTGGCCAGGGTGGTCTGATACGTCTTCGAGTCCATGGGCCGACTCCCGTTCGCTGGCGGGCGATCGTAACAGCGGGACGGTGCCGGTGGGACGTTGGCCCGCTGGGAACGGCGGCGTCGCCCGGTGCCGGAGGGATTGTTAACGTGCCCGGGGACAAAGGGGGTCTCATGCAACTGGCCTTGACCGCTGAGCAAAAAGAGCTCAAAGACGAGGTGCGCTCGTACTTCGTCGACCTGGTGCGCGAGGTGGAGGGCTCGGGCGACGACGGCTCGAACTACACGCGCTACATCCGCCGCATGGGCGAGGACGGCTGGCTCGGTCTGGGTTGGCCTGTGGAGTACGGTGGCCAGGCCCGCGGGCCCATCGACCAGATGATCTTCGTGGAGGAGTCCCACTGGGCCGGGGTCCCATTGCCCCTGCTCACCCTCAACAGCGTCGGGCCCACCCTCATGGCCCTCGGCACCGAGGACCAGAAGGCACGCATGCTTCCCGGCATCCTGCGGGGCGAGGTGCACTTCGCCATTGGCTACACCGAGCCGTCGGCCGGCACCGACCTTGCCGCCCTGAAGACCCGGGCCGTGCGGGACGGCGATGAGTACGTGATCAACGGCGAGAAGCTGTACACCAGCGCCATCCAGTACGCCGACTACGTCTGGCTGGCCACCCGGACCGACCCCGACGCACCCAAGCACAAGGGTCTGTCGGTGTTCATCGTCCCCGTCGATGCCCCTGGGTTCCACTGGGCCCCGCTGCCCATCATCGCCGGAGACATCACCAGCTCCACCTTCTACGACGACGTCCGTGTCCCGGCGGAAAACCTGGTCGGCGCCGAGAACCAGGGCTGGAAGCTCATCACCAACCAGCTCAACCACGAGCGGGTGGCCCTCTGCCCCGCCTCGGGCCTGCTGCGGAGCCTGGAGGAGGTCCGGTCCTGGGCCCAACACGAGAGGCTGGCCGACGGTCGCCGGGTCATCGACCAGGAATGGGTCCGGCTCCACCTCGCCCGGGTGCACGCCAAGGCCGAGGTGCTCAAGCTGCTCAACTGGAAGGTGGCGTGGGCAGCCGACAAGGGGCTGAACCCGGCGGACGCCTCGGCCACCAAGGTCTACGGCACCGAGGTCACACTCGAGGTCTATCGGCTGTTGCTCGAGGTCGTCGGGCAGGCCGGCTACCTGCCCGAGGGCTCGCCCGGCGCAGTGCTCAAGGGCCGGCTCGAGCGCAACGCCCGGAGCCAGATCATCTTCACCTTCGGTGGCGGGACCAACGAGATCCAGCGCGACATCATCGCCATGGTCGGCCTGGGCATGCCCCGCGCTCCCCGGTAGCGCGCTCGCGGCCGGTCACCTCGACGGCTCGTCATCGGATCTGGCCGAAGAAGCTCCGCAGCTCCCCCACGAAGAGGTCGGGCTGTTCCATGGCCGCGAAGTGGCCACCACGGTCGAGCTCGTTCCAGTAGGTCAGGCTGGGATAGACGGCCTCCACCCAACGCCGGGCCGGCTGCAGGAGCTCTTTGGGAAAGCGCGAGTAGCCGACGGGCACCTCGACGGGACCGGCGACCGGCCGGCGAAAGCTCTCCCAGTAGAGCCGGGCCGAGGACGCCCCGGTGTTGGGGATCCAATAGCACATGACGTTGTCGAGCAGCTCGTCTCGGCTGAACACGTTCTCGGGATGGCCGTCACAGTCCGACCAGGCCTGGAACTTCTCGAGGATCCAGGCGGCCTGTCCCGAGGGGGAGTCGGCCAGCCCGTAGCCGAGGGTCTGGGGCCGGGTGGACTGCTGGGAGGAGTAGCCCCTCCCGGTCCGGATGAAGTCGTCCCGGATCGACCATGCCTCCTGCTCGTCCGGGGTCAGCTCCTCCCCCGGCTGGGGCCTGGCCGCCATGGCCAGGGTCAGGTGGACCCCGGCACAGTGGGCGGGGTCGGCAGTGGGGATCAAGCCGCTCACGGCGGCACCCCAGTCGCCGCCCTGAGCGCCATAGCGGTCATAGCCCAGGCGTCGCATCAGTTCGCCCCAGGCGCCGGCGATCCGCTGGATCGTCCAGCCCGGCACCGACGGCTTGTCGCTGAAGCCGTAGCCGGGGAGCGACGGGCACACCACGTGAAAGGCGTCGCCGGCTTTGCCGCCGTAGGCGACCGGATCGGTCAGCGGGCCGATCACCTTCAGGAACTCGACGACCGAACCCGGCCAGCCGTGGGTCATGAGCACTGGGAAGGCACCGGGCTCGGGCGAGCGTACGTGGAGAAAGTGGATCCCGAGGCCGTCGATCGCGGTGCGGGCCTGCCCGAGCTCGTTGAGCCGGCTCTCGACCGGGCGCCAGTCGTACTGGTCAGCCCAGTAGTCGCAGACCTCCCGGACGTAGCGGAGCGGGATGCCCTGGGACCAACCCTCGGCCGTCTCCGCCTCGGGCCACCGTGTGCCGCGCAACCGGTCCCGGAGATCGTCCAGCACGCTCTCGGGGACGGCCAACTCGAACGGCGAGATCTCCTCGGACATAGCCACACTCTCCTCTCCCGGTTCGGCCGGATCTCCACGCACTGGTCGGGGCCGACGCCGCATTTGCCACAATGGGGCATGAGCAGTCCAGCCGCTGTCCGGTTCCCCGACGGGAGCGTGCGCTACGGAGTGTACGACCCGGCCGAGGAGAGCATGTGGCCGCCGCTCTTCGACACGCTCGAGGAGGCGAGGGCGGCGTGGGGCCAACGCGGAGCCCACGCGGGAGGACGGGATGCCGACGACGAACGGTCCTCGGCCGAGGTGAGCATCTTTGCCGATCACGACGGCGGCTTCTGGTGGATCGGCGAGGCCACCCCTGCGGCCGTCACCCTCGGGACCACATGGGCGGGGATCATCGGTAGCTACGACGACATCGAGTGGGACGACGAGCCCCGGACCCGGCACCGTGACGTCCCCGAGTGGGCCCGGGAAGCACTCGGCTTGGCGTCGGGGCCCGAGTAGTCGCTTAGGGCGAGGAGACCCGGCCCAGCACGTACTCGACGTCGTCGAAGTGGTGGGTGACCTCGTGCAGCGTGTGGTGACCGAGCCAGGCCACGTCCCGTTCGGACGGCTCGGGATAATTGTAGGTACAGGGGCGGGCCAACTGCTCGGGCGAGAGGCCCTCGTACAGCTTGGCCATGAGGTTGGCCGCCATCGCCAGCTCGCCCGCCACCTCGACCACCGGCTCCCGCTGGTAGCCGGCCAGGAAGACGCGTTCGTCCCGGTACATCCGTGGGTAGGTCGGCGTGTCCTCGACCAGTGCCAGGATGGCCCGGTCCCGCTGGCTGAGGAGGACGTCACGGACGTGGCAGGCGTACTCGAGCGCCGACCACACGTCGGGTGCCGGCCTGAGACGGACCAGGCCCTCGAGCGCCGGGTCGAGGATCGCATCTCGGTACCGGTCGGCGATGGCTCTGAGCTCGTCGGGGAGATCACCGATGGCGACGCTCCCGTAGACGTACCCGCACTCTCCGCATCGGTCCATGGACCCAGCATGGCCTGTTCGGGATCGGATCGTCGACCACGAAGGCACACCGACGAGAAACGGTCGATCCCTCCTCGATCCTGATCCCGGGGCTGGACCAGGAGTGGCCTGCCAGTGGGGACCGCCACTCGGAGGCCTGGTCGATGTGCTCGCCCGGAGCCGTTCTTAGGTTCCTCCAATGAATCTCTTACCGCTATCAAAAGAACGCCGACAACAATGGAGACCGAGATCCTCAGCGTGGAGGATGAGACGGAGAACGAGTCGTGAGCACCATCGGTTACATCATCATCCCCTTCTTCCTGAGCTTCGTCATCGGCGGACTCGCCCTGGGCATGACCACGTGATGTGAGCCACCGGTCCGAGTCCGTCGCCGGGCCAAGGAGGACGACCGGCGATGACAGCCGCTCGTGGTCGGATCCCCAGCGATCAACTGCCGTCCATGCGCTTGGATCCCCAGTCCGTCGGTCCTCGACCTGTTGTCCTTCGGTCCTCGGCAGCCTGGCCGACGATACGATTGGACGCCATGAGCAACATGATCCGGTGGGGCCGGTGGCGCCAGTGAGCCTCACATCGGTGGCCGGATCCTGGTGAGCGTCCCCACCGCGAGGGCGCCGATCCGCGTCGTCCAGTGGACCACGGGAAACGTCGGACGACGGTCGGTCATCGCCGTGATGGCCAATCCGGCCTTGGCTCTGGTGGGTTGTTATGCGTGGTCAGCTGACAAGGTGGGGCGAGACGTCGGGGGCCTGTGCGGCATTGCCAACACCGGCATTCTGGCCACCGATGACATCGACGCTCTGCTCGCGCTGGGGCCGGATTGCGTCGTCTACAACCCGAAGTGGCCGAACGTCGACGAGCTGGTCCGCATCCTCGAGGCGGGCGTCAATATCGTGACGACGGCGTCGTTTCTCACCGGGCACGCGTTGGGCCCCGGTCGCCAGTTGGTCATCGACGCCTGTGAGCGTGGACGGAGCTCGATTTTCGGATCGGGGATGAACCCTGGATTGGCGAATCTACTCAGTCTCGTGTCGGCTGGTCTGTGCGATCGGGTCGATTCGATCACGGTGCTCGAGTCGGTTGACTCGACCGGGTACGACTCACCGGATACGGAACTGTCCGTGGGATTCGCTCGCCCAATCGATGATCCGACCCTACCGTCGATGACTGCCGCCGGGACCGCCATATTCGGGGAGGCCGTACAACTGATGGCCGACGCGCTCGGCATTGAGCTCGACGAGATCCGGTGTGAAACAGAGTACGCGCAAACGACGCAACATCTGGACCTTGGGTCGTGGTCGATCGCTCCCGGCTGCGTTGCCGGAGTGGCCGTGAACTGGCAGGGCATCATGGCTGGCCGCCCCGTCGTACAGCTGAAGACGCGATGGCGGAAGGGCAGGCACCTCGACCCGGACTGGCAGATCGAACACGGCTACGTCGTCGACATACAAGGCCAGCCCTGCGTGAAGACCAAGCTTGAGGTCTATCCGGCGGCCGACTTCCCGGCTACGACCTTCGCCGACTACATGGTCCTCGGGATGATCATGACGTCTCTACCGGCAGTCAACGCCATCCCCGGGGTGTGCCGTGCGCATCCAGGGATCGTTACCTACCTCGACCTCCCCTTCGTAGGGCCACAGGGCTGGGTTCCTACCAAGTCGAACGCTACGAACTCGCGTGACTGACGGCGAAAACCCTCACGGGTCGATCCAGGCCGCGCAGACGTTGCCGGCCAAGGTCTCGGAGCACCCATCCGGTGGACGGGAGAGACAGTGACGCCTCCTCCGTGAGTACCAATTCACCGGGCGCAGCCGTCTTGACCAATCGGGAGACCAGGTTGACCAGAGGACCGAAGTAGTCTCCCTCTCTCGGCGTCACCAGGCCGTATCCAATGGCGCCCCGAGCTGATGGGAGGAGTGGATCCGCCGAGGCCGCTTGGCATACCTCGGCCCCGATGCGGCAGGCTGCATCGACGGACGGGGCGGCAAAGAACACCTCGTCCCCGATCATCTTGACCACCCTCCCCCCCGCCATGACCGCGCTCGACCAGGCCGACGACTCGAACCGAGCGAGGGCCAGGCTGTAGTCCCGAAGGGTCAACCCTTCAGCCCACTGGGTAGATCCGACCAAGTCCACGAATCCCAGGGCGATGACCTCCCCCGGCGACGGCGCCGGGACAGTCCCGCTCTTCACCTCGTTCGGTGCCGACCAGCCGCGAGCGACGGCGGCGCGACGGGTTGCCCGGTCGAACTGCGCGACCAAAACCTGCACCAGCGCCTCGGGGACCGAGGCAAAGGCGAGCGTGGCCGTTTCCGACACCCGGGCCCGGGCCAACTCGTCCGATCCTTCCCGCCCCGTTCCAGGACCCAACTCGGCATAGAACAGGGCGACTGCGGCCTCAGAAACAGTTATGGCGGCCGCACCCAGCACCCGGGTAAAGGCCAGGATGGCCTCTTCGCCCATGAGCGCAACCCCCTGCTCGAAGGCCAGGATGAGCGATCCCACGCCCTCGGGCACCTTGCTGTCCGGGGCAACCGGTAGGCCCACGGCCAGGAGCACCCGCTGGACGCGCTCCAGCGGGACCCCGTAGCGGGCGGCCACCTCGTCCAGCGAGAGGGTCGCCGGCCCGGTTCCCATCACCAGTTCGCCGGCCACGCCCGGAAGGCTTCCCAACCGGTGGGCCTCCACCATCTGTTCGAGGGTGGCACCACGCTCCGACAGGTACTCGAGGAGGGCTCGGCGCTCATCGGCCCCCGGGAGGTCAGGGTCCCAAAGGCCGGCTCTCATCCAGGAGTCGTCGTCCACCGACCCATATTCGCACGGGTGTACCCAGGCCAAGCTGACCGGACAGATGCAGGATTCAGCGGTGTTCCGCTCCATGGTCTCGGTGACGGGCTGTCCTTCCCGGGGCGGGGCGCCGCTTGGGCGGATGTGCGTCACAGCAGGCTCAGGCGTGGCTATCCCGGGTTCGAGTACACCCTCGTAGGCGTGACCAGGACGGCGGTGCGTCGCTCCTCGCGCATGGTTCGGTCGTAGGTATCCCAGTCGTCGTGGGTCCCACCTGCTGCGCTGAAGATGTCTCGGAGCAGGAGGCGGAGCCGCTCGTCGTCTACCTCGGGGTTGGGATCGTCGGGTCCGATCAGTTCGGCGCGGCCTTCGACCGTTGCCCACTGCCAGCCAGTTCGGATGACGACGGCGATGGTGGGGTCGGCGCGAAGATGGGCGAGCTTGCGGGTGCCACCCCCGGCTACCAGTGCGACGGTGCGGTCGCCTGTCATCGGATGGGGAAGGACACAGGCGTTTACGACCACGGCATGCGGGCTGTGGTCGGCGCCGCGGGTAACAACCACGCTGAGGCCGTGGTCGAGCGGCACTAGTTCTTCAAACTGGGTCAGGTCGATCATGCTCACCTCCAGATGGGTCACATCAATTGACATGAGGAAACGTTTATCGCTGTGCCATGAGAACTGAGCGACACGCCTGCCCTGGCCAGGGGAACCGATCAGCGATATAGGCGCCCCACCAGAAATCGTCTAGTGGGCCGTTGCAACGGGCGTAGTGAGACGGGTCAGGTGGCTGTGGGGGCTCACCCCAGTCCGAGCTTGACCGCCAGCGAAGGACCGACCATCTCGACGCCATATTGCTCGCCGAGCCGTTCCATTGCGGTCCGGTCACCACTGCCTTCTGACAGCGCGTTGATCTGCTCGATATACCGGTCGAATCCGATGCCTGGTGTCATGAGGTTCACAGCCCGTGCCCTGCGGTCTGGGTGGATGTTCGTGAACGTGTGAGCAACGCCGGGCGGTGCCGAGCCATAGTCACCGGCAGAGAGGTCAATGACGTCTTCGCCGATCTGGATCGTCAGCACGCCATCGATAACGTAAAAAGTATCCTCCTGGGCGGCGTGGACGTGCAGCGGGGGCCCAGCCAGATAGTCGATGTCGAGCACAAAGAAGTCGAAGCGTCCGTCAGTCTCGCTTCCCGATGCTTTGAACGGTCCGCCACCGTTCCGGACGATGCGAGCATCTGACATCTGCGCCCCCTGGCTCGTCGTTGCCCGGTCAGTATCGCGCTGACCTTTATAGGTCGCCAGCGGAAATCTATGCGGCCGATTAGTGCCTCCTCGGATGCATTGGCAGCCAGCGATCGGCCACATTGAGGCCAGAGGGTTTTGGGGTCGCCGCCGTCGCCAGAGTGGCAAGGATCGGCGAGAGCCCTGGCAAAGCAGTAGCTGTTCGCTGAGTAATGCACGCCGTCGCTTATGGTCAAGAACGACGTCCGGTGCTGCAGACGAGCGGAAAGCTCAGAGTGAAACCCCGAGTTGGCCGAGAAGCCCCGCAAGGTCCCAGTAGTCCCGCTGCGAGGTGACGAGTCCAGCCTCAGAGATTTCGCCAATGGACGCACCCTGGAAGGTGAAAGGGGTGCCCGCTCCAGGCAGTGGACCGATTGAGCCCGTGTTCGTGCCCCGGCAGATCGTTTCAAATGCATACGAACGCTCACCGATCACGCAATGCGTTACTTCAAAGGTCATGTCGCCAGCCATCTGAAGGGCACCAGCACCCATTTGCCGGATTCCCTCATGGCCAACGAAGACAGCTCCCGTTGGCACGTCTTCGTACCGAACGTCGTCACTCATGAACGTGAGGAGCGCGGCGAGCACTTCCTCGCCACCTCGACCACCAGCCTGCGGGTGGTGGCACCACGCATCGGCGTATCGGTCCAACCAGGATGGGCTCATCGTCGGCTCCTGTCGTCGGCCAGAACCCCATCATCCCATGGCCTCCGACAAATGCCATCGTTCCGTTCTCGAGACCCACATCGGCTCGACGCCGCCCCGCATCATGACTAG
This sequence comes from uncultured Acidimicrobiaceae bacterium, assembly GCA_963803065.1. Taxonomy (GTDB): domain Bacteria; phylum Actinomycetota; class Acidimicrobiia; order Acidimicrobiales; family RAAP-2; genus DASXMT01. The sequence goes on along the minus strand of CAWDKW010000015.1, from coordinate 33,033 downwards.
CGGGAGCGCCTCGGCCTCGCGGGTGTGCTCGATGCCTCTCGGTCGTCGCCCAGGTCGTCCCCTACGTCGTCCGGCACGGCTCTCCCTGGCGCCCACCCTCCGCCCCGCTTGGGCTTCTCCGGAAGAGCCGGCTCGGCGCCTATCGATGCGCGGCAGGCCACTTGAAACCACGAGCGGAAGCGAGTCCAATGGAAGTCAAGCGAGGCAATCCGCTGGGGCTACCCATCGACACGATCGCGAGCTCGACATCGACCCGCACACCCCTTATCAGCGAATACATCGGAGGACGAGCAATGACCCAGAAGGCCACGAGCAACGTCGATCGCAGTCATCTCCCAATTCGTCGACCGGCCTTCGCTGGCACCATACGGAGGACGTTGGACGGGTCAGAGCCCGACTGGAATCTGATCGGTCACCCCACACCGCCCGATGGGGCGCCCAACGTTCTCTTGGTCTTGATCGACGATGCCGGGTTTGGGAACCCGAGTACGTTCGGCGGTCCCATCCAGACGCCCAACTTCACCCGTATGGCCAACGGAGGCTTGCGGTACAACCGGTTCCACGTGACTGCCCTGTGTTCACCCACCCGCGCCTCACTCCTGACCGGGAGGAACAACCATGCAGTCGGGTTCGGGTCCATCGGTGAGTTCGCGGGTGGTTTCCCGGGGTATTCGGCGATCCTTCCCCGCGACTGCGCGCCGCTTCCCAGGGTCCTCCGCGACAACGGCTACAGCACAGCCATCTTCGGGAAATGGCATCTCACGCCCGATGGCCAGCAGGGACCGGCAGGCCCCTTCGACCGATGGCCGAACGGCTGGGGGTTCGACTACTTCTACGGAATCCTCGGCGGGGGGTCGAGCCAGTGGGACCCCTGCCTGGCCGAGAATCAGAAGATCATCGGCACTCCTGACGAGTTCTACAACCCCGACAACCCTTACTACTTCCCCGGTGCCATGGCCGATCGGACCATCGAGTGGATGCACGCGGTCCGCGCCCAGGACGCGCACAAGCCGTTCTTCGCCTACTACTCCACCGGCTGCAGCCACGCCCCTCATCACGTGGCCAACGAATGGGCCGACAGATACAAGGGCCAGTTCGACCAGGGTTGGGACAGCCTGCGCGAGGAGACATTCGCCCGCCAGAAAGAGCTCGGGGTGATCCCGGCCGACGCGGTGCTGACCCCACGAAACGGAGCCTTCCCTGCCTGGGACGACGTCCCATCAAACCTGAAGCCGTTCTATGCCCGGCAGATGGAGGTCTACGCCGGTTTCTCCGAGAACGCCGACCACAATGTCGGGCGGGTGGTCGACGCCATCGAGGATCTCGGTGAACTCGGCAACACCCTGATTGTGTGGATCTGGGGTGACAACGGCGCCAGCATGGAGGGGTCGATCACCGGCTCTTTCAACGAGCTGACGATGCAGAACGGCATCCCGCTGACCGAGGAGATGCAGCTCCAGCTCGTCGAGCGCTACGGCGGGCTTGACCAGTGGGGTTCCCCGGTGATGGATCCCCACTACTCGGCGGCCTGGGCGTGGGCCGGCGCCACCCCGTTCCAGTGGGGCAAGCAGGTGGGCTCGCATCTCGGTGGGACCCGCAACCCCCTGGTCGTGCATTGGCCCGACCGCGTCACGGATGCCGGCGCAGTGCGCTCCCAGTTCGCCCACGTCATCGACGTGGCCCCCACCATCCTCGACATAGCCGGAATCCCCCAGCCCGGCTCGGTCGATGGCATTGCGCAAGAGCCGATGCACGGCACACCGTTCACAGCCTCGTTGCACGACGGTCGTACCCCGGAGCATCGCACGCAGCAGTACTTCGAGACGATCGGCAACCGGGGCATGTACAAGGACGGCTGGTGGCTGGCCGTGAAGACCGAGCGCATTCCGTGGCTGCTCACCCCCGAGGCCCTCGCTCCGTACGCGCCCGGTTCGTGGGACCCGGACGCCGACCCAACCGAGCTGTACTACCTGCCCGATGACTTCTCCCAGGCCAAGGATCTGGCCGCCGAGCATCCTGAGAAGGTACAAGAGCTGAAAGAACTGTTCTGGGAGGAAGCCGAGCGCTACAAGGTGTTGCCGCTCCTGGCGCCGCTATCTGCCTTCTTCGGCGTGGTGCCGCCTATCCCGGAGCAGACGACCTTCGAGTTCCGGGGCGACGTCCAGAATGTGATGCCAGGCATGATCCCCAGGATCTACAACCGCTCGTACACCATCAGCGCCGAGCTGGTCGTTCCCGAAGAGGGGGCCGAAGGGGTGATCGTCGCCGAGGCCGACCACCTCGGCGGGTTTGCTCTGTTCGTGCAGGACGGCAAGCTCACCCACACCTACTCGATGATGGGCGTCTTCACCTACACGCAGGTGGCCGAACAAGGCCTCCCACCGGGCGACGTCGCTGTGCGGATGGAGTTCGCAGCCGACGGCGCGAAACCAGCGACCGGAGGGGACGTGACCCTATTCGTCAACGACCAACAGGTGGGTAAGGGGCGAATGGACTTCACCGTGCCCATTCGTTTCTCAGGGTACGCCGGCATGGACATCGGCCGCGACAACGGTGGCGTGGTCGACCGGGCGTATGAGGACAGGAAGCCGTTCCCGTTCACCGGCACTGTCCGGAGGGTGGTGTTCGACATCACCCCCCACCTCGCTGACCAAGACGAACTGGATGTGCATACTGCCGAACAGCACGGTCGCACCGCTCACGCCTTATCAGAATGACCTGAGGCACGGGCCTCACCTACGGTACGTCCCACAGCGGCCTGCGGTGTTCCCCGTCATGTTCATCGGCGCCACGGAATCGCACTCTCCCATGCTCCGGACTGCCCAGGATCGCCGCCCGCGTCGTCTCGGCAGCCGGGGCGATCGCGAAGGCCCTCGGGGTGGTCGTAGCTGTCGCGGAGGCGGAGCTCGAAGCCGAAGATTAGAGGCAGGCAGGCAATTGAGTCGCCCGCTTCGTCCCACGAACGATTTCTAGATGGGTTAGGAGATCCCGTGGCACGTGAGCCTTGAAAGGGCTCACCTCATACATGAAGGAGCGCCGAAGAGGGCTTGGGCATGGGTCGGGGCTCAGTCTTGATCCGTAGGCTGCTGGCGACGGGCTAGACCGGTCTTGGCGGCACTTATCAGCAGGCGCACGCCCGCGCCGATGATCACGAGGTCGATCAGCATCTGGACGCTGACGATGATGCGCGCTGTGTCCGTCTTGGGGGTGATGTCGCCGAACCCGACGGTGGAGAACACCGTAACCGTGAAGTACATGGCCTTGACGTGGTTCAGGTTCTCGCTGAACGTCGAAGACGAGGAGTGCGACATCGAGAGATAGATATACGAGAAGACGAGAAGGAACAGGGGAACAATCACGGCGAGCGCTTCGACCGCCTTGAACCCAGGGAAGTCGGCACGCAGGATCTCGCGGACCTGCCAGATCAACACGACAACGACGACGGCAAGCCCAACGACGAGCCGAACGAGCTCGCCCCTGCCACTTGTCCCGACCGGCATGAGGTAATACATCGCGATGAGCACTACCCACGTCACGGAGATGGTGATGACTGCGCGAACGACTACTCTCCGGCGCTGGCGCCTATCCATCTCCAAAAAGCGACGACGACCGGCTTCACTCAGTTCCTTTTCGCCACCAGGGACCGATGTTTGCGACAAGAGCGGAGCCTTCCTGAGGCACGTCATCTCGGATCTATAACTGGCGCGACGCTACCGCTGGGCGTGCCTGCGGGTCGATCACATCATGCTCTGAGTCAATCGGCGAGTTCGAGGCCCTGGGACTTCCACGATCCACCAGGCTGGGGGGTCCGATTCGTCGAGCCCGGTGCCGCTCTCTGTTCGTGGTTGCCGTGACACTCGCCAGCGAGTCGGCGAGGTTCTCGGCCTACCCTGGAAATCGGTCATGCCAGACGTGGAGTCGTCGATTAAACCGAGGCTCAGGACCAGATCACGTCAAGCCTGAATCTGTGAGTAGTGCGAGATGTCGGCGTTCATAGTGCGCCTCCTAGCGTGACGGTGTCATGCCCACCCATCGAGACGTGGCTACGCATAGACGTCGTCCCGTGCGCGTTCCGAGGGCTGACACCACACGACGAAATGCCGGTGCAGGAGGTAAAGAGACCTGGCATGCTGCTCTTGCGTTTCCAGGTCCATCGAGATGGAAGGAAGAAATAGTGGCTGCTGAGTTGATTTTGGAGTTTGAAGGTGTCACCACCCGGGAGTACTACGCAGTGAACAAAGAGCTGGGCATCGATCCAGACAGTGGAGAAGGCAACTGGCCCGACGGACTTGTGGCACATTCAGCAGGTCTGAATGAGGCGGGTCACCTAGTCGTAATTGAGGTGTGGGACACCCCAGAGCACCAAGCCAGATTCATGGAGGACCGCCTCGGCGAGGCATTGTCCAAAGGTGGCGTGACCGGTCCTCCTTCGAGTGTCACCTGGATCGAACTGACTGCCCACCACCACCTTGGAAGCTAAGTCAAATCAATACTCCGGTGGACGCCCGTGGATCGGGCACTTGTCGATGACAGAGTCCCGTCTGCTCCACGGTTAAGTGATAGCGGCAGCTCGAAAGTGAGAAAAACGCGCCGCGGGCAAAATATATAGACGACGAATGCTAAAAGCTCTTGCTGCGTGTCTTGAGCCGCGATGCGGGAGGCTGAAGGCCGTACACCGTTACGCAAGGCTACGCCGGTCATTCAATGAGTGCGGCAGCTTCGCCCCATAGGGGTGGAGGTCAGACTGGGTGCCAGAGAGAGGTCGACACAGGTGGTAACGCTGTTGGTCGTCGGAGCCGGACCCTATGGAGTGGCCGTGGCGGCGCAGGCCACCGAACGGGGGATCGACACGGTCGTCGTAGGGCATCCGATGGGATTCTGGACGGACCACATGCCCAAAGGGATGTTTCTGCGCTCAGGGACCGACTGGCATCTCGATGCGTCAGGGATCGACACTTTTGAGGCCTTTATCGAGGACCGAGGACTTCCAACCCACATCGATCCCATCCCCATCGCCGTCTTCCTAGAGTACGCCGCCTGGTTTCAGACCCAAAAGCACGTGTCCGTCGTGGATCGGCTCGTCTCGCGCCTCGAGCGCAGTGACGACGCATTCGTGGCCTCGCTAGACGACGGGACCCAGATTGCAGCCGACGTCGTCGTCGCCGCTCCGGGCGCGGCCTACTTCCGGCAGTTCCCCGAATGGGCGACCTCGCTCCCCGAAAGCGTCAGTGCCCACACCTGTGATCTCGTACGTTTCAAGGAGCTTGCCGGGGCGCGGGTGTTGATCGTCGGAGGTCGGCAGAGCGCCTACGAATGGGCCGCGCTTTTGGGCGAACACGGTGTCGAGCGGGTCGATATCGTTCACCGGCACGACATGCCCCGCTTCGAGCGAGTGAGTTGGAAGTTCGTCGACCCGTACCTGGCCGCGACCATCAGTCGCCCCGGATGGTGGCGCTCACTGTCGGCCACCGAGCAAGGGGAAATCGCCCAGAAGTTCTGGAACGTCGGCCGTCTCAACCTCGAGTGGTGGCTCACGCCGCGCCTTGCTGACGAGAGAATCCGTAGCTGGCCGGACAATCACGTTGTGGAGACCACCGTGGGAGACAGCGGCACGGTCTCGGTGGCACTCTCAAGTGGAGACCGTCTGACGTTCGACCGTCTCGTCTTTGCCACCGGGTACAAGGCCGACCTTCCTCGTGTCCCATACCTCAATGGGCTCGCCGACAGTCTCGAAGTGGTCGACGGTTTCCCCGTTCTCGACGAAGCGTTCCAGTCGTCGATTGCCGGCCTTTACATCGCCGGATTCGCCTCCATACGTGACTTCGGTCCATTTTTCGGCTTCACCAAGGGCTGTCCCACGGCGGCCAAGCTCATCGTCGATGACTTGCTCCGACGCATGTGATTGGGCGAGCGCCGAGTGCATCTCCGTTGTGGGCGCGCCATACTGGCGATTCGTCGGTGGCCCGATACCCGAACCATTCGGTTGGTGGACTCGTGCGGGGGCGAGCGACTACCCACTCCCGACGCCCTCGTACACCGAGGCGACAGACCCTCGTCGCGTCCATGCGTTCAGGGAGCGGCCGGCCGGCCCCGAAGCCACAGAGCGGACAGCCAGGTGTGCACTGCCTGGCGCCCACCGCATAGCGGCGGGCCACGTCGGTGACGCTGGCGCCGTCGTTCAGCACCGCCTTGTAGCGCTGTTCCACAGAACCCAGCTCCACCAGCTCGGCTGCCTCCTTCGTCGTGGAACAGATGGTCCACAGCGAAGAGGCAGGGAACTCGAGAGGCGCGGATTGCTCAGGTGTCGTGCAGGTACCGAAACCAGCGATCGCAGGACACGGTCGTGGACCTTGGTGAAGAACACCGCTGTCCGGATTCCCTCCGGGGTGAGGATGTAGGTATTGGTGTGGGGCACGCGCATGATCAGTCCGTGAAGTCGCAAGCGTCGCAGGTCGTAGGTCATCTGGCGCTCGGTGTAGTCCGCACCGAGGAGTCCGGCGACCAGCCCGCGAAGGCTCTTGTTTGAGAAGCCGGTGACGGCATGGACCAGCCCGGCATCGTGGGGCGCTAGGGGAGCTTGTAAACCTTCACCCAGTTGACGATCATCTGCTTGGGGAAACCGCCGGTGCTCGGTGGCGTTCCGCCATAGTCGCCGACCGCGAGATTCAATACTATGTACCAGGGTTGGTCGTAAACCCAGGGCGCCTGCGTGAACTGACTGCTCTTCGCCTGCCACCACTGCTTGCCATCGATGTAGAACGTCACAGTCGTGGCGGTTTGGTCGACCGTGTACGTGTGAAACTCGCTGTAGAAGTTCGAGGCGAGGGTAGTCGCGGGTATGTCAGCGCCCCGGCTGCTCAGTTTCAGGCTTTCGGGGGGGGTGAGGGCGGAGGGACCATGGAGAACCGACGTGACGGGGTATGCAGCGTTTCCTCCTTGGGACTCCGCGATATCGATCTCGCCCTGCGCGGGCCACGGCAGCGAATTGGCGCCCAGCAGCCAGAACGCGGACCAGGCCCCGACGCCTTCGGCCATCTTGATGCGGGCCTCGAAACGAGCACCCTGCGCGGTGAACAGATAGCCACCGGAAGCGCTCTTGGTCGACAGCCTCGCCGACGTGTACTGACACTCGCTCAGGTTGCAACTAAATTTCTTTTCAACGTTGCCACTCGAGTCCCTGCCCGCGGGAGTAACCTGCCTCTTCGCAGTGATCACGAGGTCGCCCTGTCCGTCCAGGGCCGCGTTCTGGTTGTTGGTGTAGTACTGGAGCTCCTTAGGTGCGTAGCACCGCCCATCCTTGTCTTCGAAACAACCGTTCGGGGTCCCAATCTTGGGCGTCCACTGGGCCGGGTTCGGCGGCGAGCCCTCGGGCCCGTTGAAAGTGCCATCGAACACCAGCGGCCCAGGCGGGGGTTCAGCAGATGTGTCAAAGCCTCGCGTGGGCTTCGCCGTTGTGGACGGAGAGCTCAACGAGCCACAGGCCGCGAGGACGAGGCCCAGAATGACGACCCCAGCACCGAGAAATCCGTTGATCCTGTTGCGTTGATACATATCCCCCCCTTGTCGTATGACAATTATGCTAACCGAGCGAGGGGGAAATGACCGGGAACGGGAGCCAAATCGACCCTAACTTAATGTCACAGGATGGTCGATGTCCGGGTCCTGAGTGAGGATGGCGAACTGCTCCGCCACCTCACCCTGGACCCGTCCAAGGACTACCAACCCATCACCGCAGGGCCCTGATGGCCTACCGTGCATAGGTTCAACTGTCCACGATGTCTCGCGACATCACAGTGTGGGCCGTGCGGGACTCGAACCCACGACCCCTTGCGCGTCATGCGTGCCCTGGGTATCCACAGAAACCCACGCACCCTTCTGAACTGGTTCTTTGTGGCTCGATGGGTGGCGATGGGTTCCGGTGGGGACTCTGAACCTCCCCTTTCACTTCCCCTTTTTCGTTAGGGTGCGGCATGGGCACAGCTCGGAGGCTGGGATACGGAGAAGGCTCGGTCTACCGAGAGACCGTTCGGCGAACCTCAAAAGGCACCGTTCAACTCGAAACGGTCTACAGGGCCGAAATCGTCATCGACGGCAGACGTCGCAGGGTGACTAGGAGGACCCGCAGGGAGGCCCTTGCGGAACTGGACAAACTCCGAGCAACAGCGAACGCCGGACTGCCCACCGGAGACGACACCCGACTCGGGCAGTTCCTTGGGTGGTATGTCGAGAAGATAGTTGCGAAGAAGCACCCGAACACCAAGTCCAACTACATCTGGGCGTTCAATCAGTTGGAGCCCCTGTGGGGGAAGCGCCTTCGTGACCTAACGCCCAACGACGTGGAAGCCCTGCTGGAGCACTTAGCGGATCGAAAGCCGCCTACTGAGGCCCAAAAGCGCCGTGGAGGCCACCAGAAGCCGCTCGGCAGGTCCTCGCTCTCCCGGATTCGCACCTGCCTCGGAGCAGCGCTCATGAAGGCTCAGGCACGGAACCTCCTGGATCGGAACGTGGCCCGACTTGTCGAGCTGCCACCAGATGCGGTCGAGCCAGTCGAAAAGAAAGCATTCCGTCCGGAGGAAGCTCAACGCCTCTTGGCAAGTGTTGCTGGTGACCGACATGAGGCGATGTTCCTCGTGGCTGTGATGTTGGGGCTGCGGCCCGGAGAAGTCCTCGGTCTGCCGTGGAAGGCGATAAACCTGGACAACCGAACTCTGGAGATCAAGCAGTCATTGCAGCGTCTGCCGGGAGGGAATCTAGTCATCGGCCCACCAAAGAAGGAGAGTTTCCGGACGGTCCGACTTCCTGATCGGGTCGTGGTTGCATTACGGCTACACGCTGTAAATCAAAAAAGAGAGCGGCTAATGGCTCCGGCCTGGGATGACAATGGTCTCGTCTTCCCTTCGGCCATCGGCACACCCATGGATTTCTCGAACCTTCGCAGGATGGTCCAGGACCGTTGCAAGGAGGCTCGGGTCCCCATCCTTTCGCCAAACGAGTTCCGACACTCAGCCGCAACACTTCTCATCGAAGCGGGCGTTCCGATACACCAGGTCGCCGACATGCTCGGACATAAGGACACCAGGATGCTGGCCATGCACTATCGACACAAGCGAGGAGTCGTTGATTTGACCGAGGCTCAGGGCCGGATGCTCGGGAATGTATAGCCAGCTCGCTATTTTCCTGAGGGGTTTGTGTTTCCAAATAAGCAGATTCAGGGCGTTGTGCGAACTCGGGCATCACTGGTAGGTCCAGGCTGACCCTCCCATGAGAAGTCAGGTCGTCACTGCGAAATAAAGTGAAGCGGGCGCAGATGCTCATCAGGACGTGAGCCGCAATCGGCATCCTCTCCGTGAACCGGCCAGGCGACGACCCATTGAAGGTACCCTGCGAGAGGTGATACTCATCCGATTGGCAACTATCCAACTCGTGAGACCGACCCCACAAGGGATCGTGATGGACGAGTATCAAGCCAGCAATGGATTGTGGGTCAAGACGCAACAGGTTCATGGAGCTGAGGAAGATACCGGAGCAGAACCCCCTGAAGGATTTCGGGTCAGTTGGACCATGGAGAATATGGAAACGAGACTGAGCGTGGCTGTCCTTGACCAGGCGGGCGAGCCTTGCATCAGGCATGGCCGTCTTGAAGTGCCCGACAGGACGAGGCAAGCTGCCGAGGCTGCAATCCAAGAGTACGCAGACGTGCTAGCCGTCGTTCATCAGTGTGCACGGGTCGTACGATCTCCGCAACCATGTGTTGCCCTGAAGGGCTGGGGCGAAGCTGAGCTTGAGTCCCTATCCGGCGTGCATCTTCTGTCTCCGGGGAAACCTGCCCGTTATGCACAGTCCCGAGTCATGCCCAGGCAGACACCAATGGAAGTTATCGGCCTCCTTGGAGATCGAACCGACGGGTTGGCACTCTTGGCGGATTCACTTGCAGAGACGGGCGCCGTTGGCCGTTGCCGAGACTTCTTTCGACTGTTCGAACGGGCGTTCAAGCGGGACTCAGATAAGCTTATTCCCCCGCTCTCGACCTTTCTTGAGAGCAACCCCCGACACGATGCCCTTGCCTTCAGCCACGACGAGGTGAGGCACTGGGTGAAAATCATCCGTCCGATGACGATTCACGCAGACCGCTCGAAGATTGTCGGAAGAAACCCAGAGGTCGAGCCCTACCTTGGAAGGATGGAATCGGCCGCATACGATGTTCTTTTCAACAAGCGCAACTGGCGCCAGCCGTCGGCGCAGAGGCAACAGCGGGTGACCTTCATGAGTGGGGTTTCCAAGGACAGGTTTACTCAGGTCGCCCTTCAGCTCGGGGCCACAATCTATGTGCGCTGGATCGACCCATTCGGAGTATTTCCGATTGACCACAGCGCACCTGCTTCGGTCGACGACAGGGACGGGTGGATCTGGCGGCTTCCTGGCGATGCGCCGCATTTGCCATCTGCTAGCACCCCGACAGCCGGATTGATCGGTTCCGATCCGCAACCCGACTGAATCGTCTCGGGCAGCTTGATCCTCGAATCCATTGAGGGGGTCTGCCTCGACGGGAGACCGATTCGATCGTGGACGACTACACACCCGGCGACAAATCGAGAACGCCGCAAACCGGTCTACAGTCAGCGGACTACGCTGCCCTGTCGTATACGGAGTGCCCATCGTCCCAGTAGCTGTCAAATACATGCTGGTAAACAGCGGAGCACTTTTGCTGCGAAGATCTCTTGAGTGAACTTCTCAGGAAGCCGATCGAGGGTGTCCTCAACAGCGACTCTCACGGCCGCCCTTGTGGCTTGCTCCTTACGCCAGTCGAGCACGATCTTGTCACGGCGTAGGATGGCGAGTAGCTCCTCTGCAACCTTCTTAACCTGGTTCTTCTCGTCCTCCGAAAGTTCGGGTGCGGGTCGCATCAAGAGGTCGAAGATAGCGAGCTGCTCTTCATTTAGTCCCTCCGATAGCGACCGGGCCTCCTCCTCGTCCAGCGTCGCTCGAAACGCCAAGAGCTGCTGAAAGAACTCCTCGACGTTCAGACTCCCGGCGTTGTAATCGGCAACCAACTTTTCAAATCGCTCGACGAGGTCGAGGCGGACTGGGTTCAGCCGAACGAGCGCTGTGATCCGAGCCGACAACAGTGACTTCAGGCGCTCTGCCGCCGTCCGTTTCCTCCCCTGCTTGAACGCCGCTTCGAGCCCCTCCCAATCGACATCGCCGAGGTCGAAGAGTGCGTCAGCGTCGCTCTTCGGGAATCAGATACTCCTGGGCGGCTACCGACTCGTCGAGGAGCTGCTGGATATGACCCATCACCTCAGAGATATCCACACGATCGGCGTAGGAGGCAATGTTGTCAGCGAGGAACTTTGACACCGCCCGTACCCGGCTGAACTCGTTGGCCCGAGGGTCCGGCAGGATCGCCTTGTAAAGCCGGTTAACTAGCGCAGCACGGGCAACAAATGCGATCTTTTCATCGTCGTCGGCCATCAACATTTCGACGGTCTGCTTTGCTGCCGACACCAGCTTAAATCCCTTTAGGTGCCCGAGCGCATCGAGGTCGACCTCCCTCATTGCGCAGAATGCCTTCAGGTCCTCGACGGCCTCTCGTAGGGCCTCCACGAGCGCACCCTTCTCCTCGACGGGCACCTCGCCTCCCTTACCCCCGACGGCATAGATGGCGAGGGCCTTTTGGAGGTTGTGGAAGACATCGACGTAGGACACGATCAGGCCATTGTTCTTATCGGGGAATACCCGATTTGCCCGGGTGATGGTTTGCATCAGTGTGTGATTGCGAAGTGGCTTGTCCAGGTAGACGGTCGAGAGCGACGGTACGTCGAACCCGGTGGTCCACATGGAGCAGACGAAGGCGAGGCGAAACGGGTCCTGAGCGTCCTTGAACTTGTCCTCCAGATTCTCTTCGACCATGCGCTTTCGGTGCGGCTTGATGTCCAAGCCCTCGGGCAGCCATTTCGGCAATCTCGTTTTGGGACTGCGAGATCACCACCGCCATATCTGTGCTGCGCATGAAGCTGACCTCACGCTCCAAGAGGTCAGTTTGCTCTGAAGAGAGTTGACCTCGTTCCAGGTCTTGGAGGTCCTTGTCCAGACGCTCTGTCCAGAATCGCTGAACCTTGTCGTAGGTGCGGACAGCGGTGACCTTGTCGATCGACACCACCATGGCCTTGCCTGCAAAGCCACGGCCCAACATATGGTCGACGATGTCCTTGGCAACCGCATCCAAGCGATCGTCACGGGTAATCAGTTCGTACTGCTGACCCAGGTGCCGGGCGAGCGACCTCTCCTGTTCCTCATCGAGATCGGCATTCTCGACGATCGCCATAAGGTCATCGCCAAAGTTTGGGTTTGCGATTTCGACCTGTGGGATCCGGTTCTCGTAATACAGGGGCACCGTGGCGTGATCGGCAGCAGACGCAGCAAAGTTGTAGATGGAGACGTAATCGCCGAAGACCTCTCGGGTGCGCTCCTCCCCGGCGATCAGCGGCGTACCCGTAAAGCCCAAGAACCCTGCATTGGGTAGGGCGTTGCGCATGTTAAGGGCCAAGGTGTCGTACTGGGTGCGGTGGGCCTCGTCGGTAATGACGATGACGTCATCACGGTCGGAAATCACCGGATGGACTTCACCCTTTTCTGTGCGGAACTTCTGGATGAGCGTGAAGACATAGCGGTGGTCCTCGCCGAGGAGCTGACGGAGATGAGCCGATCCCGTAGCTCGCATGCGCTTCTCGGTGACCACTCCTGCGTACAGGAACTCCTTGTAGGCCTGCTCATCAAGGTCGTCACGATCGGTGACGATTACAAAAGACCAGTTGCCCGGGATCTTCCGCAGGACCTTCTGCGAGAAGAACACCATCGACATGGTCTTCCCGGATCCCTGCGTGTGCCAGAACACGCCAAGCTTGCCCCGCTCCTCCCGGGGGGCAGTTCGCAACTCCTGCATCCGAGCGAGAGCGTTATTGACGCCGAGGTACTGATGGTTGCGGGCTAGCAGCTTGATGAATCCGCCAGGCAGGTCCTGGAAGGCGATGAAGTTCTCGACGATGTCGAGCAGGCGCTCCTTGGTGCACATGCCTTTAATGACGGTCTCCAGCGAAACCCTTCCTTCTTCACCCTCGGAGTTGATCTTCTTCCACTCCGAGAAGTACTCCCAGTCCGAGGTGATGGTCCCAACCTTCGTCTCGGCACCGTTCGACAGCATCAGGAAGGCATTCGGTGTGAAGAGTTGAGGGATCGTGTCCCTGTAATCGGTCAGGTTCTGGTCGTACGCATTCTTGAGGTTCTTGTGTGATGCCTTCAGCTCGATGAAGACCAGCGGTATTCCGTTGACGAACCCAACGAGGTCCGTGCGCCGGTGGTAAAGGTCGGAATGAATCCAGAGCTGGGAAACGAGCAGGAAGTCGTTGTTCTTCGGGTCCTCCCAATCGATGACTGAGAGCTTCTCCGGCAAAGTGGTCCCATCGGGCTGACGGACCGACACCTCCACTCTTTCCCGGAGCAGGGTATAGATCTCCTGATTGGCCCGGGCGTAGTGCATTGCCGTGCGGGGCTTCGTGATTTCGATTACGGCCTGTTCGATGGCATCGATTGGTGCGCCGGGATTGAGGCGACCTATCGCCGACCGAAGGCGGGGCAGGAGGAAGACCTCAGACTTGACGTCACGTCCGAGAGTTCCGTCCGACCCCATGACTTCGCTGTAGGCGTTGACGGTGTCCCACCCCAGATCAGCAAATAACTGGATGGCTGGCTGTTCAACGAGCTGGTCCTCGCTAGTATCGACCGCCGGGCGGGGTCATGCGGCGGCATCTGGGAGAACGATGTCGAGGTCGGACACGTCGACTTCGCCAGATATGAGTCGTGGTAGGAGAAGGTCACGGACTGCTCTGAGTAGCCAGCTCGCTCGCCGAAGACTGTCTGACAAGCGGAGCATGTGCCCAACCGCCTCGTCGAACTGCTTACGAAGTTGCGCACTTGGATTTACAACAACGACCTGGAGCACGTCAGCCGGGCGGACACGTTGGTGACTCGTTGACGTGCCACCAGACATGCCGGTAATGCGATCCGCAAATGCTTCACTGGTCAATAGGCAGTACAGGAGTGGCAGACTCCAGCCGCTTCCGGTGGTGAACACAAGCAGCTCGGTTGAGGCAATGGATCGGTTCTCTCCGTTCGGGTTAGCCATCCAGACTCGGGGAATTCGTGGGTTGAGCTTGGAGTAAAGAACGGCGTGCTGACCGACCAGAAACTTGTTGCTTCTAATCGTCGAGCCTTCTTCGACTCTAGGTCTCCTGTCGAGGTCGAAGGAGGGAATGCTGAAGTGCTCAAATCTTTCATTTGGAAAGCGAGTTGGATCGACTGTCGTGCGGGATTGGGTCGCAACATCGCTGAGTCGGACCGCCTCCCACCTCTCCGGTATCGGACCCAACTCCGATGGCATCAGTGGCACACCCTCATGACCCGGATATCGGAAATCGACGAACCACTCCCGATAGATGCGCTGGGCCATCTCCTCCAAGATCATGATGCGGCGATTGTTGTTCTCGATGAGATCGTCGTAGGCGGAGAGGATTGATGCGATCTTGTGCTGAATACGGAGCGGGGGGAGAGCGACGGGAAGGCTCTTCAATATCCCAAGATTTATTCCAGGAACGGCAGAACCGATCGCTCGATTGCGGATGTGTTGCACCATCTGCCGGGATGCGAAGTAATAGTACAAAAAGTGCGGATCGGTGCGGGAGATATCAGGACGTAGTTTGAGTTGCTTGTTGGATATTATGTACTCTCCGTATTGACCGTCATAGGGGATTAGCCCGACCTGACCGATTGTTCCCCAGCACGTGAACACCAAGTCGCCGCCCCTCACATGCTGTGCTGGGTAGCTCAGGGCCCGTTCGGGCGAGACAAATACAAAGCCATCAGCGACAAACTTGGTCAGGTCGTCGGTCAAGTTACTGCCTCGGATGACGGGTACGCCATCGGAGACAAAGTATTTCGAGGAGATATTGGAGCCAAATGGTCCTGCAACGCACGATGATTTCTCGGGGGATTTGATTTCATCAACGGATGACAACTCCCAGCCGAGCGGCAGCAGAGTCCCGAACACTGGATGAACGCTGGTCAACTCAACAACTCCCCCAGGTTCGCAGCGATCTGCTCTTGCAATGCCCCCGCCTCGCCGTTGAGCTTTTCCAACTCCTCGCCCAGCTCTTCTAGCCGGACTCGGTAGTCGACACCGTCATCTTCTATGGCGCCGACTCCCACATAGCGCCCCGGATTGAGACTCCATCCCTGCGTCTCGATCTCCTTCAACGGGACCACGGCGCAGAGCCCGGGGACATCAACATAATCGCCGTCCGGGAATGATGCAGTCATTAGCCCCTCTGAGCCTTCAGCGCTCTCCAACGGTTCACCTCGGTATAGCCGCACAATATTGGACAGGAACTCGATCTGGTCCGGCGTCCAGTCCCGGTGCGCCCTGTCTATCTGGCGGAACGTCTTTCGGGCATCAATGAACAGCACGCCCTCTTTTCGGTCAGTGCCGACCTTGCCTCGGTCAAGGAACCACAGCGTCACCGGCAGCGTGACGGTGTAGAAGAAGTTCGACCCCACGGCGACGATTACGTCAACGGCCCTCTCTGCGATCAGCCTCTTACGTATTTCCAGTTCACTACCACCAGCGTCACCGGCAGAGTTGGCCATTACGAACCCGGCCCTACCGTGATCGTTCAAAGCCGAGAAAAACGCCTGTATCCAGATGTAGTTACCGTTGTCTGCCTTGGGCAAGCCGAGGGAGAACCGCTTGTCGCCTTCCAACTTCGCTTTATCGATCTTGTTGACGTTGAAAGGCGGATTGGCCATGACATAGTCGAACTTCCCCACTGATTTAAAGGGGTCCTCGTAGTACGTATTCGACTGGCTGATCTGCCCTTCAAGCCCGTGAACTGCCAGGTTCATCTTGCAGAGGCGCAGGGTCTCGTCGATCCGTTCCTGGCCGTAGATGGACAGTCGTCCGGTCTTGTTGTGTTGTTCGACGAAGCGAGCACTCTGGACAAACATGCCACCCGACCCAGATGCCGGGTCGAAAATCTTGCCGCTGAATGGTTCGATGATCTCGACGATTAGTCGAACGATCGAGGTCGGGGTGAAATACTCACCCCCTTTCGCACCTTCGGCGACAGCGAACTTGCCTAGGAAATACTCGTAGACCTTGCCAAACGCATCACCCTCGATGTCGCCGAGGATCGCATTCACGGAACGCAGGAGGCTGACCAGTGTGTCATTTGTGAGGGCCTGGAAGGTCCGAGGAAGCACGCCCTTTAACGACGGGTTCTCGTCCTCGATGCTTGCCATTGCATCGTTGATCGCCTTTCCGAGGTTGTCCCCCTCCTTCAGATCGAGAAGATTTGCAAACCGAGCAGGTTCAGGAAGGTAGAGGACCCCCTTTGCCTGGTAGTCGGCCTTGCCGATTGTTCGACGGCTCGAAGCCTTCCCCGCCAACTTGGCTTCGGCCTGAGCGAATCGGCTGTCAGCGAACTTGAGAAAAATCAGGCCCAAGACTGGGATGGAGTACTCGGATGCCTTCAGGTGGGAGTTGGCTCGCAGCTCGTCGGCCGTCTCCCATAGCCGGTTGGCGACATCGTAGATGTCGGTCTTTTGGGGCGATGCCTTCGTAGTCACGCTGGGATTATCGCACCCCGCCTCAGTCGGTGCAGGAATCCGACCAGGACCCTGATTGATGCCACAGGAGGGCCGGTGTGATCAAGTCCCTGACCCTCCTGCCTGCTACAGGCGGATGGGCCACCCGCTGGTCGAGGGCGCAGCTGCCTTCGGGAATAGTCAGTTCGGCGACTCCTCGTCATACTCATTGAAGAAATCGGCATGAAGAACGACCTCTTCCTCGATTCGCTCACGCACCTCGACACCAAGCCGATATTCACGGAGTAGATCACACAGGTGGTCACCATCGATTAGCTCGACGGGGGGTGCGCCATCTCGGTTCGCTTCGTTCTGAGCGTCCTTGGTAAATGACCCGGTTGTAATGAGCAGGCCCTTCTCGCCTCGGCCCGACATGGCACCACGAAAGTCACGGACGGCACCGGCCGTGACGGTCCCTTTGTATCGTTTGCACTGGAAGTAGACGGGAAATGACACCAGTGAGAGGCGATAGACCCCTACGCCGTCAATGCCCCCATCACTGCTCTTTCCCAACACCGTGACATTCACGAAACCCGCCTCTCGCAGCAGCCGCTGTGATAGCCGCTCAAACCCGCTGGGAGCAAGAATGAGAAGACGGTCAATGAGTTTGTCCTTC
The DNA here is from genome assembly GCA_963803065.1 of uncultured Acidimicrobiaceae bacterium. Lineage (GTDB taxonomy): Bacteria > Actinomycetota > Acidimicrobiia > Acidimicrobiales > RAAP-2 > DASXMT01. Next base: position 15,722 of record CAWDKW010000015.1, on the reverse strand, counting down.
CACCCGCCGCCACCCTCGGCATCCTGTTCTTCAGGGTCAGCTTCCTCGGCATCCTTCTTTTTCTTCTGGGCTTGAACCTCGGCTCGCCACGCCTTCGTCTCGATTTGCACCTGCTCGGGCGTGATCACTTTCCCGTGGTCGAGGATTGTCCAAACTCCCCGGGCGCTGTTTGTAATGGCGCCAATGCCCTTCAAATGGGTCCTTGCCCAGTGGAGCCGGTATTGGATCTCAGACATGCGTCCGTCTTTCGTAGAGGCGGCCTGCTGCTCCTCCGAGAACTGCTCGTCCTCGACGACCCGCTCGTGGATCTCCTTCACGGTGGCCGAGCCACCCAGCTCTTTGAGGGCGCAGAGAACGGGCACCATCAGCTCGTGGTACTGCGGAATCTTCACATCTGGCATGACCTCATAGTTACACGTGGCGCTGGCCCGGCTCTCGGTGGGCAGCTTGGATCGCAGTGTCGATGGCACCTACAATCCGACTTCCCTGCCGTTCAGTCGTGGTCACGCACAGTTTGCCCCACTCGGCCCGATGAATCGATTTCATCGAAGCTGATCAACCATTTGGGATTCGCAATACCGCCATTCGAATACTGTGGGTGTGTGTTATTGGGTTACGGATTGTTTCAAATATCTATACCTCCTGCCGACGGTATCTTCTCAGAGTGGACGATGACTATGGGGAGGGTGCATAGATCGCCATCACCATATGGCCATCCATAAGTTAAGCCTCGCCGCTTACCCGCCATGAAGGCGGCACCCACGGGCACTCACACGGTGATGGCCAGCTGCTCAAGTGGAAGGATGATCAACGTCGGGTCCGGGCGATCTTGGCCTTCTGCAGCACAGGCGCCGATACGCCGACACTCCGCCAAGCTGAGTAGCTGATTCCCTTGCGGTCGCCATATGGCTTGGCGACCTTGGTGAACTCCTCCATCTCTCGGGCGGCGAGATTCACCCGTGTCATCGCTAGAGGACGCTCGGCTTCGAGCTGTTGCTTTGCCTGGATCAGGTTTGTCATAGATGGCGTTCTGCCGACTTCGTGCTAGTGCTCCGAATCAGTTATCTGCGGCTGGTGGAACTATGACGCCTCCGTCTTTCGCCTCGACAAGCCTGCCGTCCACGACGACCACCCGGGTCGGTTCCGCTCTAGTCCTAGGCTCGATCGCTGCTGCCGCCTGAGCAGCGAGGTCGGCCGCATCGGCACTGCGATCTCCTCGGAGAGCTGCTCGATTATCGACCACCATCCACTGGATAACGATAATTGCCATAGCTCCTAGTGTGAATAGCTCGCCGATGATCCACAGGATGGCGCCGCCAGCGTGGGTATCAGAAACGGTGTGAAACAGCGGGGCGATCGAGGCGTTGGTCTGAGTGAGGGCGAGTCCCAAGATGACTGTGGTGGGGATTCCGACGGCTAGATACCCCAACTTGGCCGGAAACGACAGTCGCCACCGGGACGGGTCCACTCCGACCACCAACCACCAATAAAGGAGCCCCGAAACCAGGAAATGCAGGTGCGTGAACTCGTGGAGCAGGGGGTGCTCCAGGGAGAACTGATAGAAGGGGGTGAGGAAGAAGATCAGCATCGTGCCGGCGAAGTTGATGAGTACGAGCAGCGGGTGGGTGATGAACTCCACTGCCTTGCTGTGCAGTACCTTCAAGATGCGCCGCTGAGTCTTTCGTTCTGACGCTTGCAGGGCCAAGGTCACCGGGGCTCCCAGGGCGTAGAAGATAGGGCCGACGTTCATCAGCAGTAAGTGCTGGAGGACGTGCATCTTGAATACGGAGTCGTCGTAGGAAGCCAACCCGGACTGGATGGCGACCACCACCGCCAACGTGCCCAGCAAAAAGGAAGCGGTGCGCCACGGCGACCAACGGCGTCCCCGACGAGCCAGTCGGACAACGGCGAGCACGTACACGAGAGCGATGCCCAACTCGATGGCGAGAGCCACGAAGCTCATCCAGTCGGTCTGCCACCCGGCGAAGAGCTGGTGGACCTGGACCGGGGGGGAGATCTCATCTGCGAACGGCAACGTTCAGGCCTCCTCGGGCGATCAGATCGAAACGGCCGGAGCCAGCAACGCCGCCATGGGCAGCGCTAGGACGAAGACGGCGGATACGGCGACGGCGATAGCAGTCCAGCGTGACGTGCGCTGCGGGCGAAGTAACCGGTGCACTCGGATGGCCACACTTGTTTGGCTCGCCGCCAATGCGCATCGAGGGGTGACGTCCGACGAGGCCAGATGCACGAGCGCCGAGGCCAAGAGGTGCGGCTCGTTGGCCCGGGTGGCGAAATCGTCCGCCGCCATCTCGACTAGGGTGGCCGCCGCCCGGGGAGCCCGGCCCACATACGGCATCCATCGGAGGAGTGGGAGCATCGAAGCGAACGGCAGCATGACGAGGTCGTGTCGTTCGTGGAGGTGGCCTCGTTCGTGGGCGACGACAGCGGATAGCTCGTCGTTCTGAAGGACCCCCAGCGCACCAGCACTGAGCACGATGCGAGGACGGAAACCGGGCAGGTAATAGGCGGCGGCCTGGGGGTGGTCGAGCAGCACGGCTCCAGGTGCTCGGTCTGTGGGTGCGCTGACCAGGTCAAGAAGTTCTCGGTGTCGAGCCCGGGCCCGAATGATCTTCCATGAGGTGAGCACCATTCCCCCGGCGAGGACGACGCCGACGTCGGCCGCCAGGGTGAGGCCCAATGCACCGTTCAAGCCCAATCCTTGAAGAGGGTGGCCCGATGCGGCCTGGCTCACGAGGTGCACGATGCCCGAGTACAGGCCCAGGTGCAATGGCGCAACAGCCACGGCCAAGCCTGCACCGACGGCTGCGAGCCCACCGGCCAGCCCTATGGCCTGCCACAGGGCGATCGCTGATCGGGGAGCACGGGACGGCCACGAAGCCCGTTCCAACACGACCCCAGCGGGGCCGTAGAGAAGAACGGACAGCAGCGCCAAGCCAACGGCGAGTGTCATGATTTGCGGCCGACATCCGGCTTTTTCGTGCCGGCCGCACGCAGTGCCTCTCGGAGGACGGCGGCATCCTCGGAGGAGACCGTCTCAGCGAAGCGCACCAGGGCTGCGTCTCGGTCAGAGGTACCCACCAGCGCCTCGTGCATCAGCTCGGCGGTGTACTCCTCACGACTGGCAACGGCCGCATACCGGTAGGCCCGGCCGTCCCGGCTACGGCGAACGAGCCCCTTGCGCTCCAACCGGTCGAGGACGGTCAACACGGTGGTGTAGGCATGGGTGGGCAGCGTCTCCGCCACCTGGCGGACGGTGCGCTCGGTACCCATCGACGACCACAGTTCGTCCATTACCCTGCGTTCGAGGTCGCCCAGTCGGGTCATGCGATGTCTCCTGTCTACAGCTGGCGCTTGGGCAACCCAAATTGCCCCGCTCTAGAAAGTAGCTCATCATGTAGTACTACTAACCGTAGAAGGTTAGCAAGGAGAATCTGATGAGGCTCGGAAGTACCAAGCGAATGGCGGTTGTGGCGGCGTCCGTCCTGGCCATCGCATCGGCGCTTGCGTCATGGTCGGCTTCGGCATCGGGCGCACCGGCGCCACCCCCAGCTTCAAGTGGCCTCGTTCAGAATCGGGTCATTCCGGCAGCCATCGCACAGGTTCCCCTGACCGATCAGCACGGGCAGACGGTGACGCTGGCCTCACTGCAGGGCAAAACGTTGATGATCGTTCCCTTCCTGACTCTGTGCACAGACATCTGCCCAATGACCACGGAGAACCTGGTCCAAGTGCAGCGAGCCCTGGTCCACGGCGGGGTGGCATCCAAGGTGGCCATCGTGGAGCTGTCGGTCGATCCTGGGCGAGACACGGTCGCTCGGTTGGCTGCCTATGCCAAGCTCACGGGTGCCGATTGGTACCTCACGACTGAGACCCCAGCGAGTCTGGCCGAGCTGGCTAAGTACTTCGGTATTTACTATGAGCAGGTTCCAGAGGACAACCCACCGTCCATAGACTGGCTCACCCACCAGCCACTCACCTACGACATCAACCATTCCGACGGGTACGTGCTCGTCACGCCCGCTGGTCACATCGTCTTCGCCAACGCCGCCGCCCCTGCCTTTCATGGCACGTTGCCCCCGACGCTGCGCCGATTCTTGTCGTCCCAGGGAGTGGACCATCTAAAGCACCCTCCCCAGCCCAACTGGACACCCAGCGATGCCCTGACCGCTCTCTCCTGGGCACTCGGCAAACCACTCCCCAGCTCTTCCTGATCGAGGCTGCTGGCTGACAATGCCTGTCGAACTGTCCGATCCATCGTCGCCACCGAGACCACATAGAGTGCGGGCCGGACCCCTATGAACCCTGCCTTACCGCCGTTCGGATTCGGCCAGTTCGGGACGTGGCAGCTTGAGCCGGTACCGACAGTGGCCGTAGTCGTGGTTGTGGTCCTTTATCTTTTCGCTGTGCGCCGGATGGCACGATCCAGCGCAGACCGATGGTCGGCGAGACGCACCCTGGCCTTTCTCTTTGGTGCCCTCATTGTCCTGGTGCCTTCTTGGAGTGATGCGTGCTGGTCATCGGTACTGACTCGAGCGTAACCGATCAACGTTTCCATGATCTTATCTTATCATAACTGGTCTGGTTAGACGGCTATGAGAGGTTGTTTTTTAGACGGCTTATGATTTGCTCACTAGGCACGAGTTTGTGCTGAATCACCAGCGCTCCACTACTCTCATAATCGTTCGTTTATGAAACGGGCGAGCGGCGACTCCGTAACCGAATCGGTGGGACAACGGTCGTGCGTTTCCCTATGGAGTTTCGGGTTTGCCAGGAACGTATTGAAGCCCTCGAGCAATGCACCCAGATCCATGTCGAGCGCCTTGGCAAGCCGAGCCAGATTGTTGAGGCCCACGCTGCGCATGCGAGGCAGAGATGATCGAGAGAGGAAGCTGCCGTCTGGACGGACCCGCAAGCCCCTCGGAGTCCCTCGACGACTCTCTACGCCGACCGGGGATCGCCGATGGTCTCGACCAAGCCGACCACGAGGTCGGAGGCATCGATTTCAAGGGCGGCGGAGACCTTCAAGATATTGAGCAGGCTCGGGTTGACCTCGCCCCGTTCCAAATGCCCGACGTAGGTGCGGTGGAGTCCGGAGGCTTCGCCGAGGTCCTCTTGGCTAAGACCGAGCTGGAGTCGTCGGGCACGGATTCGCCTACCCACTTCCTGTGCTGGTTGGGCCGCCCGACGCGTCTTTTGCACACAAGCGACTTGAGCCGGAATGCACTAGACACGTCGACACCAAATACCTAGCATTTGGAGCACAGAAGGGTTCTAGCGAGGGTGTCTGCCACGGGCACAATCACCGTCATGGACGTCTACCCCCCTTGACATCCGCCCTCCGCGAGGGAAAAGGGAGACAGAGTTGTCCGAGGAACAGGTCCCGACGACAAACCGCCGGTTCTGCATTAGCTGCGGTACAGAGGTTGGCCTCGAGGCGTCCAACTGCTCGAAGTGTTGGCGGCCCTTACCGATTGGATCCGGTTACGGCTCCTCGCCACCCGCCAGTTTGGCGTCAGAGTCTCCACCAGATTTGCCGTTGAACCGACCCCACTCCAATGATGAACCTTCGGGTAATACCCCACCAGTGGCGGAGTCGGTTCGACCGAATGCCACTCTCGGCGACGTAGGCAATGTCACTCCATCTAGAAAGAGCAGGAAAAAAGGGGGGCGGATCGGCGTAGCAGTAGTGCTGGTGATCATCTTCATCGTGATTGGGGTCATCGCCACCCGGGGTACCGATGTGACGCAGACCCAATCGTACAAAGACGGTCTCGCTGCTGGAGGGACCTTAGGGGAGGCCTACGCCCAGGAGGTGGGAGTCTTCGGAGGAAGCATCAAGTCCTTTTGCGAGAGTGAATCCAGTTCAATGAGCGACAACAACAATCGGGGACAGGATAATCAGTCCGAATGGACCCAGGGATGTATACAGGGCCTAACGGCTGCCCTTGGACAGCACTGACCAGATGAAGTCCAGCGACGAGCAGACTGAAGGTCGACAGGGGACGATCAGAAGGGAACACGGGTGACTGAACCTGAGGTTCCGACGGGAAAACGGCGCTTTTGCGTTGGCTGCGGCACAGAAGTTGACCTCGCTGCGTCGAACTGCCCGAAATGTTGGCGACCGTTGCCCGTCGGGTCTGGCTATGTTGCTTCTGGGGTCCGCGAAACTCCATCACCACCTGCACCATATTTGGCTCCGGACCTGCCACGATCGGATAGTGGTTCGTACGAGAACCCGAGACCCACGGTCAGTCCCCCAGCCGAGCAGGTCATTTCAAGTCCCTCACATCAGACGACTCCGGCCGTCAAAAACACCACTGCTCTAATCAGGGCACGCAACGCCCTGCTAATCATGCTCGGCATACTGTCCGTTCTTTGGATCATCCAAATCATCAACAACGCCGACCAGTATCGGCTTTCCTACGAGTACGGGATCCGGCCCCGCATCGCGACGGATTTGCCATACATCCTCACCGCCCCGTTTCTTCACTTCTCCTGGGCACACATCGACGGGAATACGCTTCCGCTCCTCGTCCTCGGATTCCTCGTTGCGTACCGAGGAATCCCCAAGTTCATTGCCGTGACGGCAATCGTGATCCTCACGAGTGGTCTGGCCGCCTGGCTGACCGAGCCGTCCGGTTCAATATCTGCTGGGGCGAGCGGCGTGATTTTTGGCTGGTTCGGCTACGTCATGGTGCGTGGATTCTTCAACCGCAACAAAGTCGACATCGTCGTGGGCATCCTGGTGTTCATCTATTACCTGCCCGTGTTCACGCTCCTCCTGCCCGCCCCACACCTTGGTTACCAGGACCACATCGGCGGCCTCATAGGCGGCGTGCTGTGCGGGTGGGTCTTTCGTGCTCGCAATAGCACTCTCAGCACCGGCCGGGGTGGCGGAAATCAAATGCGAGCGGCAAGCGAGGAACAAGCATGACGAAATCCGCTCACTGCCCGAGTTGTGGAGCGGGGGCTCGTAGTACCGCCTCTTTCTGCAGCGAGTGCGGATCTTCGTTAGTGGCCCGGACCGGCCAGCCTGATGGGCCGGCTGCGAGGCAACTGGAAGATGGGAAGGGTCTGACCCCTAGACAGCAGGTTCGGAAGGAGGAGTGGGAGGCCACTCATCCGCCCAGACCGTCGCGAGGTACAAAAACCTTCGGACAGAAGTGGACCAGGGTCTTTGGGATCATATTCCTGGCCAGCTTCGCCATCGGGCTCATCTTCCAGAGGACGTCAGCTGGACCTGTATTCCTTGTGATCATCCTCATTTCCGGAGCGCTCGCCATCATCCCCCCGGGGTTCCGTCTACTCAAGTACATCAACAACACCATGAACGAAACCTTTGCCGCTGCTAGTCGGCCGGTACCGAGCCCACAGCACATCGCTTGGCAGCTACAACAGGAATGGGGTCGGCCACCCACGGTGGAGGAGGTGGCGGCCGTACAGCAGATTCTCGTGACCGAGAAGAATCAGGCGCTGCTCAATACGGGAATCACCCTCGGCGCCGTCTATTTAATGAACAAGAATATGCATCGCAAATGAGCTGCCGTCGTGGCAACACATCAGGTAAAATGAAGTATGAATAGTGACGAGCAGAATGAGGCCTTCGTGTATGGTGTCCTCGACGACAACCTCGTGCTCATACCCGAGGAGGTCGCACAAGCGGTCGCTTCAGACGTGCAGGGGATCCGTCGGCTCAGGAACTATCGGGAAGCTCGGCGATTCGAGCCGCAGCTCCTCATGGTCCCGGGATTAGATGACGATGACTACGACGAGGTGCCTGAGGATGAGGATCCTTACGACCTCGCATTGACGAGCGAGTGCCAGGAGGGCAACTGGCCGCCTCCGATTGCAACCTTCGCTTTGGACTATTTGCCCGATGACTTGGACATCGGCGTGCAGCGAGAACATTTTCCCGGCTTCCCGACTTTGTACATCGACCCCGCTTCAGAAGCTGATGTTGTTGAGACGCTTCGAGGCCGAGGCTATGTCGCCCGTCGAGATGACCATCTGATTTCTCTCCGCGTATAGCAACGTCGGCCTGTCTATTTCCAATGCCAACTAGGACGCAAGTTCATCGAGGACTCCGCTCAGCGCAATCTCGACGGCTTTGGCCTGATCTATCAAGAGATCGGAGACGACGACGGTTCTCCCAGTCCAGTGCGCCGGTTGGCCCGCTTCGAAAGACATGATTCGAATCATGGCCGGGTCATGAACGCTCCCGCGGTCGTGGAAGTGTCGCCAGATGGTGCCGTCAACATTTGACCGCAACGGATGACCGGCCACCATGTGTCTCGTCACAAGGATGCTCGCTACTCCTTCAAGACGATCCAGCTTCTTTGGTTTGCCCACCGACCTGGCGATTTCCTCGACTGACTTGAGCTGGTTGTGAAGCGCCTGAAGCAGTCCGAACTTCATCAGGTACCCCTCCCGAAAGTCGCGGAACTCGTGTAGCGGCGAGTAGCTGTCGATGGCGTATTGTGAGTCGACGAGCACAAAGTGCGCAGCCACGAACTGGAGATCGGCCGGATCCCCTTCCTCGAAGAGCTTGGCTGTTCGAGCGAGATGGTAGATCTGCCCCAATACATCCGTAAGTTGCTCTGGTGTCACTTCTCGAAGTTACAGGAGCGTGGCGTCAGGCCGGCCGAACGGAAGCGAATGAATCACCTCAACGGCGGGAAGGCGTCATTCCACAGTGATTCTGGACATCAGATTTCCATGCTGCAGGGCTCGCGCCTCCTCGTCAACATCGAAATACTCGTCAGCGTTCTTCAACGGGTAGATCCGCCACTCGTCCTCTCTAATCTCCGTGGCGTGCAGAATGTTCCAGGCAATGTTCAGGGCCAGCTGCTCACAATCTGATATTGCTGCGTCGGGGAACTGTCTGCGGATGGCCAAATAGATGGGCCGACTGACAGCACGTCGACTGGGTTGCAAATCCTCAGTCATTTGGACCAGCCCTTCACTACCCGGCCGGAAACGGAGAAGCCGCCACGAGAGGCCAGACGCTCGGCTAGGGCCTCCGGGGTCGTTGCGACCATCGGTTCGTAGCTGCATGACGTCCATGGCCGGTCAGTATCGGCAATGCAAAAGCAGCGGTATGTGTAATGGTCCATGTCAACACCAAGCAGCCCGTAATCCTCAGAGACCCGGACCTTCGTACCTGGTTTTGCAACTTTGAGGATCCGCCCGGCATCGTGGTTTCGGTAATGCCCAACCTTGTCCAAGTACTCGACCGTAATCACGGTGTCAGTGACTTCAACGAGGGTGCCGCACCGTGGCGTTACCTCAGATGCCTTTCGAGACTGGATCCAATGGACGCAGTGGCCGGGCAGATACAGGTCACACTTGTTGCGCCGGTTACGGCTATTACCGGTCATAGCTCACCGCCCGAAAACGGCGAAGTTGGTCTCAGGACCGAGCTAAGAATCTCGGTGGCCGTCCCATTGCGCCAATCGTGCGCGTCTGTGTGGATTAATGGCATTTGCTCTCCTCATCGTTCCGGGCAGTGCCACCGTTGCCTCGAAGGCTGGTTGGCTGGAGGTCACGGGGCCACGGTCCCTCGCTCCATCGTGATGTGGTTATGACCTTATGGTAGTCGACTATCCACTGACTCGCTAGGTCTCTTGACATATCACCCGACGCGCCCATGCCATTTGGTTTGGACGTACCACCGACACGAAGTAATCAAATTAATATGTCGTGTCCGCCCCAAAACGCACGTATAAGTGTGTTACACGAACCTAGTTCCGAGAGGAGGTCGGGGATGAGGGTAGGCAGGGAAACGGCCCATCAGTAATCCGAGTGCACCTGGTGCCTCACGGTAAATATCCAGGTAGGACGTGTTTCGCGTGTTCACGCTGACCGAACGTGATGCGGCGGTGCACCAGGTAAAAGTGACCCCCCGGTGTCCACATTGCCGTCACGGCTTCAAGGAGGTTCACCTGGTGTCTCAAGCTCCAACAGCCCGTGTTCTGCTCGGGAAGCCCTTGTCCAACGACCAGTGGTCACCACCCGACATGGCCCCCACTCCTCGGAGCTGTGCCCACTGTTGTTGGGTTTCACAAATAGGGCCTCAGGCTGGACCCGGTCATTACCATCCGAAGTGGGATACCTAGTGGGCTGTTCGAAAGTGTGGCCTTGAAGGGCACTTGCCTCAGCAGGAGACCACCAAATACCTTCCCCAAAAAAGTAACTATTGCCCTTCATCCGAAACTGAGCACCTGGAGGCGTACTAGTCAAGCTCTCAGTATCCCTGGGCCAAGGCGAGGGTCTTACGGTGTCCGGGCTTCCTAATCTGACTACGGTTCGCCTGATCGTCATTACCCTCGACTCGGACCGCTCCCTACATGTCACACTTCTTGCGTGGCTCCCAGTATTTGCAAGAAGCGCAAAGCATACGGATTGAACCTGAGTCACCAAAATCGGCGGAGTCGCCGAGTATGTCCTGATGGGTCCGAATCGGTACCTCCGCTCACTCGGGGGTATCCGTGGGTCGGTTCGTCCTTCGGTTTCTTTGACCCCTGCCTCCAAGGGTAGGTCGTGAACGGCCTGGACCTCGCCGGGGTCGGACTCAAGCTTTCGCGCGCCCAGTACCACCTCAAGTGCCTGGAGGACCGAGTCGGCATCGGCATCGATCGAGATGCAGATATCTCCAGTCATTTCGATCCGGGGGATGACGGACACGTCGTCTTTTATGAAGGGCCGCCTGTTCCCTCCCACTGGGGAGTAATCGTTGGAGACTTCATCCACAACACGCGAAGCGCCCTAGACCATCTCATCGCCGCCCTCGTGATTGCGAACGGCAAGGACGTTGAGCGAGCCAACGGCTTCCCCGTCTGTGTGACTGAGAGCCGCTTCAAGGAGGACGTCATAGAGCGAAGCCGAGGCAGGGGTCACAGCCCGCTTGTCGGGCTCACGGATGACCAGAGCACGATCATCCAAGAGAGTCAGCCGTACTTTGGGCGCACGGTGGACGAGGCAAGGCAGACCCCCATCTGCAAGTTGCACGCTTTCTGGAATACCGACAAGCACCGCGTCGTCCACGCTGGAACTGCTTATGTCGCTGAGGGGAACCTGCAAATCGACGTCGAACCCAAACGATGGATGACCATCACCGGTATCACCCTCCACGCTCTGCCAGGGACGCTCTTGGAGCCGCACACTCGACTGGCCACTGTCCGACTCGGAGTGCATCAGGACGCCCCCACAGACATCGATGTGAAGATGAAGTTCGGACTCACGTCGTCGGTCGCCTTTGGAACGGCCAAGGCTAAACCGTCAACCAACATCGGCGGACTCGAGAAGATGCTCCTCGCCGTAGTCGAGGTCATACGTCGATTCGATCCGTCCTTCACTATCGCAACCTGGGTCAACTGACGCTCCACTCCACCGGACATCGTGATCCCCTTGAGTTACAGGATCAAGTTCTTTCCAATGTGAGGGCAAGTGACGACTACCACCCTCATCAAACCATTTGATTTGCCGGATGGATTGCACTACGGAAGGTTCTCAATGCACAATCAATCGGTACCTACACTGCTTAGAGTCGACCAGCAAGGATCACACTACTCCGCCAATCAGGCTTCCTCTGAGAGGCCTCCAGGATTGCCTCAGTGGTCACCTATCTGACCTCCCGGCCTTCCCCCCCCTACTGCGGGGGAAGAGGGTTATTGGAGGGATTCGGGGTTGGGAGACTAGGAGATCGCTAACCAGTGTGTAATGAGACTACTTCGGGCAATGCCCCTGTCGGCGGATTTTAAATCGATTAGATCGACGATCAACACGAACCGTCCCTATTTGCCATTACGACGACCACCCTGTTTAGGCCTCCGTTTTGCAGACGAGCGATTAGGGGGGACCAACTTGTAACCATCCCAAACATGCCCACGAGCCTCACGTGCCTTAAACATTTGCCTGTCCTCTTCTTCACGAGTCTCTAGGTACGCACGAAAGCCATCAGACTCCCGGGCGTGTTGTTTTGCTTGTCGTTCACCCATACCGTAAGTTCCTAGCTCCTTAGCTACCTCATCTAGTGGGCGTTCAAGTGGTGCCCATGATTTACCGTCAACACATTGCCGTGCTAGACTATAGAAAGCCAGGGTATGTAAGTGTTTAGTAACAGTACGGGATGAACGTCCTTGGTAGTCAGCGATTTCTTTAATAGTAGTTAGTCTTCGTAGTAGGGACTCGTAGGTATTCTTTTCAGCCATTAGTCCACCATACCGCCACACATCGTGATTAGGGTTTAATGTGGAAGTTAGGTCATTAGCTTCATTAGCTTCATTAGCTTCAGAAAACAAAAAAACATTCTTAATGTGGTTGTGTGGTAAAGGTACGACAGTTGGACACTTCAGTTCGTAACGGAAGGCACGATGGCTAAGTGGTCCTTGACCTGCCCGTACGGGCTGACCATTGGATTTCACCACGTGCTTCACGTAACCGGCCTTGATCAGCCTCTTGAGTCCATTTCCCGCTGTAACTCGACTCACTCCTGCAAGCTCGCTCAACTGTCGCTGTGACATGTCGAGTTTCAAATCCCCGATCAACTGTGCGCGCTGCAAAAAGGCATCCAGTATCTTTGTGTCTGCTGGCAGCGTACGACCTGGTCGGTGCTCCGATCTGAAGTGACTGCGAATAGCCACAATCTCATCAGAGACTCGTGAGCTGGCCGTCTGACACCGTGCCTCATGACAGGTCAGACCCACGTGGGGATGACCTGGACGCCGGTTGTTTATGCACCTTTGGATCTCGCGCTTAAGGTCTGTCGGGTTCGGCCATTTTTCATGGCCGGGCTCGCTCAACTGTGCGATCCCCATGATTGCGCCATCGTTGTAGCCATAGGACATCGCAACAGCAACGAGTCCGTCGAGTTGGCCAGAGCGTGTTCGATCGGTCTTCGCCGTCTTTTTGGTGTTGAAATGAACGAGCCGCCTGATTTCGTCGGGCAACTCTTCCGGCAATGGCTCAGCGTCGACCGGGACTATCTGTTGCGCCTCCCGTCGGGGGCCTTGGGGGGTACGGCCCTTCTTTGCGTTGGCTATCTTTGGCTTGGACTTGGGCTGGGTCAGCGGAGGCACTCGTCCAAATGCCTCGCTCAACGCAGCGGGTGACCATGGAGAGATCTCGTACTCATCATCACTCAGCCTCACCGAGTACGAGTCCACACCCTTCGCCCTGCCCTTGTGGTTCCAAGTGCCAGGCAGGCGCAACAGGGTGTTCTCTCTGTGCTTGTGGTCACCCCCGATGTAGCCGTCGAACTGTTCGTTTAGTTCCTCGAATATGCGTGGTGGATACCAACCGTCGAGGCGAAGGTAGACGTGCAGACCGTCACGACCCCCGGAGTAAACGACAAGTGATCCTCTATTCAGCACGGCATCCAGTCGCCGCCAAGTTTCGTCCGTGACGTGATCGATGTCAGCCCAGACATACCTGCCGCCCTCCCCGAATCCCACTTTTGCACTGCGGGCAGATCGAAGGTTTGGGATCAGGTAGAGGTCGTGCTTATCACAGCTGCCCTCGGCCCAACTAAGGAGCCTTTCCCGCTCGCGTGGCCACTCGAAGTACTTATGCCTAAGTCTCCCGCCGAACGTGTATCCACCGGTAGGGGTCCGCTGACCACTGATCCCATAGGCGGCGCAGACGGTGCCCCGGCGGTTCTTTCCAAATAGTCGATCTGCAAATAGCTTGGCCTGGGCGGCCGGCTCCCTCGAGTTACCAGAGGGATTGCGATTAGACCGCATGGCCCACCTTCGTTGGATGACGAAGAGACCTGCTCACTCCCATGGGGACCAACACGTATCAGTTCGAAACACTTGCCAGACCATTGAGCAGACGGTGGCAATTCCTAGGCTCCGGCCGTGCATCATTATTTGCGTCGGTCCGGAGTTCTCAACTGTTGCGACGCTAATCACCATTCTCGATCTCCGCGCCAACCTCAGCGATGATCGTTTCGACATCGCTTCGCTCGACCCAAAGACGACCACTCGACCTGATGGCTTCCAGTCTGCCCTCGAGAATGAGATCGGAGACCGTTTCGGCTTTGGACCCCAGCAGAGATGCAGCTTCGCTAACTGTGAGCGCCGACGGACTGAGCCGACGGGTGTTTGCAAGTTCCTGTTCCGAAAAAATCGGGGCGGGAAGCTTAAATGCCTGAGCAACCCTTCTGGCTAGCCTTGGCCCGAGGTTTTCCATCAGCTCAACGGTTGGCGTCGTTCGCCAGACCGTTCCCGAGAAGGTCGTAATCGAGGCGAGCTGGCAGGTCGTCCAGTTTCCCCTGCGCCCCCGCTCGACGGCATGGAAAAAGTGGATTCGAACACACTCGTCTTTGGGAAAGTACCTGAAGCGCCACAATCCCTGAGCCGGACCCGCCGTGAACAAATGCAGGTTTATGCCTGGATTGATGCCCGTGCTCTGCAATACTTCGAAGCCACCGCATCTGGCCATACGGAGGAAGGAGCGTTTGGTGCGCACGAGGTGTCCCTGCTGTTCTGCATAAAGGTCCTCAATCGGGATGGCGGCGTCATTTAGGCTCCACGCTCCCACCTCGCACTCGATGAGTTCCCAGGGTTCATATTTCTGGGCATTGGTTATCTCGTCGCCTTCCATCATTCCCTCCTTCCGCTCTGTCCTCTCGACAGGCACTTGCTGAGCCCTGACTGTGGCGGATCCCGCTCGAACTCCATTGTTGCGATCGCCGTGGACATCAAACGCTGGGCGGGCACAGCGTTGTAGCCCTATCCGACGGCGAGGCACTGGAGTCTCCCGGTCATGACCGGGTAATGGTCCTTGTGTTTTTGTTAGTTGTTGAGGCGCTGTCTCATGGACTGGAGGCATTACTCTGTTCCTCCTCGGGCGATGAACTGCTCGACCGCGGAGCGGGCTAGCAAACGGCGTCTGCGGATGGTGAAACTCGGCAGCCGGTCTTCGGTCAGAAGGTTCCAAACCGTATTGACGCTCACACCCATCAGCCACGCAACCTCCGGCACGCTGAGTGCGAGCTTCCCCGCTGGTGGCTCCACGGGAGTAGCGGTTTTACGTGAGGGTTGGTTGTTTCTCCGCCGAGCCACGCCATTTGGCCTTACGGATCCTTCGGGGGCATTTGCCATGATCTCTCCATTCCGATCTCTCCCGAGCTAATCCGGGAGAGAGAGGGAGAGATCGACTAGATCGACAAGAGTCCCATCACCCGGTAAGAGAATGCGAACGGAAGTGGAGGTGCCGTCGAGGAGCGGGCGCCAACCATCGGAGTCGGTTCCGATTGGATTCGATCTACGGCATCGGCCTGATGCCTATGGTGCTGAAAGTCGATGGCCTTCGCGAAGTGCTTCTTCAGCTTCCGACGAAAGCGATCAAGTGCAGCGAGCCGAAAATCGATCAGAGTGAGGTGCGATGGCCGCTCGCAGGGGAGCACCAGACGGTGTGGACAAACAGCGGCCTGGTGACGGAGGAGGAATGCAGTAAGCGCTTTTGCATCAGGGAAATAGAGCGCGTCGGGAGGCTGCGGAGGCGCCCACTCGTCGGCCGCCCTGTAATGCTTTGTGTAGGTGCCGACCATCGGGAAAAGCATACCCAAAGAACCCCTGTGGCCCCCCATCAGGTGTGGTGCGTCCCCACATTTCCCCCTTGAACTTCCCCTTTTTAGCGCAGTCGATTACTGCAGATAGTTCGAAAGGGTACGTTTAGCCAGGTCAGAAGCAGTG
>CAWDKW010000014.1:0-318459 GCA_963803065.1 uncultured Acidimicrobiaceae bacterium | reverse complement strand
GGAAAGTATCTCCTCGACGCCGGGTTCGCCGTTGGCGGCCAGGCCATAGGCCCACGCCCGGCCGATCATCACGGCCCGGGCGCCGAGGGCGAGGGCCCGCACCACGTCCGAGCCCCGTCGCACGCCCCCGTCGACCAGGACCTCGACCGAGTTGCCGACGGCATCGAGCACCTCGACCAGCGCGGGAAGGGTGGCTGGCATCCCGTCGAGCTGGCGTCCACCGTGGTTGGACACGATGATGGCCGAAACACCGCAGTCGACGGCGCGGCGGGCGTCGTCCCCGGTGACGATGCCCTTGGCGATGATCGGACCCGGCCATTCCTGACGAAGCCAGGCGAAGTCCTCCCACCGGGGTGGGGCGGCCGTCCATTCCATGAGTGCCTCCTCCACCGTCATCGGGTGCCCGGGTGGGCCCAGGGAGGTGGCGTTCACAATGTCGAGCTGAAACCGGTCCCGGGCGAACTCGACCAGCCAGTCCGGGTGCAAGGCCACCTGCGGGGCGAACTTGACCATGTTGTGCAGGTTCATCTGGAGGGGCGGTTTGACGCCGTGGCGCAGGTCCCGTTCTCGGTTACCGGGGAACTGGGTATCCATGGTCACGACCAGCGCCTGATACCCGGCCTGGCGGGCCCGCTCCACCAGCTGGGCCGCACCCGGCCGTCCCCCCAGGAAGTAGAGCTGAAACCATGCTGGGCCGGTGGCCGCCGCCATCACCTCCTCCATGGTGTGCCCGGACATGGAGCTGAGGGTGAAGATGGTCCCGGCCTGACCAGCGGCCCGTGCCGCGGCCACGTCGCCGTGCCGGTCCATCATACGGGTGAAGCCCACTGGGCTGAGCAGGACGGGCATGGAGATCGGCAGGCCCAACACCGTGGTGGACAGCTCAGGTGCGGGATCGCCCGCCGTCACCCCCATACGGGGCTGGAAGCCAACCGCCGACATCGACGACCGGTTGGCCCGCATGGTGCCCTCGGTCTCGGCTCCGCCGTCGAGGTAGTCGAACACGGCGCGGGGCACCCGGCGCCGGGCCAGGGTGCGGGCCCGGTCCACAGTGGTGAGACGCGCCGGGTTCCGGTAGCTGGCCCGGACCCGGCGGCCGATGGTGCGGGCTCGCTCGCTCAGCCGCTTCTCCGTTTCCATGTCGTCGTCACCACCGCTCCAGTTCCGGGACCGACAGGTCTCCAGACACGACCGATGATCCACTCATCCAACCCGTGGCTGGGGTCGAAGGCCGGGACGTAAGTCCCCGCTCAGGCCGGAGCGGGGACCTTCGCCCCGAGCAGGCCCATCATGTTGGCGCCCATGATCTTCTCGATGTCCGCCTCGGGCAGGCCGGCCAGCTCGTCGACGTAGGAGACCGGGTTGGCCAGGCCCTCGACGTGGGGGAAGTCCGACCCGAAGATGATGTGGTCGGCCCCGAGCAGCTCGACCAGGTCGCGGGGGTCCTCCTCGTGGAAGGGGTGCATCCAGAAGTGGCGCTTGAAGGTGTCCGAGGGCCGCTCCTCGTAGTCCTGGGGCATGGTCCGCCAGGTGTGGTCCAGGTGCTCGAGGAGGGAGGGCACCCAGCCCGCCCCGTTCTCGATGAGGGCGATCCGGAGCTTCGGGTGGCGCCACAGGGCCCCGTGGCAGATCATCGAGGTGACGGCGTCTTGGATGTCCCGGTGGGTGTCGCGCACCGTGGCCGTGAACCGCTGGCGCTCGGCGAAGGCCTGGGTCTCGGTGTGGGAGCCCTCCCACTCGTTGGTGTAGCGGACGTACCCGGAGTCCGAGGCGTGGAAGACGACGAGCAGGCCCGCCTCTTCCACCTTGGACCAGTAGGGGTCGAACTCCTCGAGGGCGAACGAGCGGGGCCCCCGGTAGCCCCAGGCCGGGGCCGGGCGCATGAGGACGACCCGGGCACCGTGGTCGATGAGGAAGTCCAGCTCGGCCAGCGCCTTGCCCAACACGCCCGGGGTGATGATCGGGGTGGAGAAGACCCGGTCCTTGTAGACATAGGGCCAGGCGTCGAGCATCCAGGTGTTCAGGGCGTGGATGGCCGCGGCGCAGAGGTCGGGGTCGTCGCGCATGCGCTCTTCGATCAGGCTGGCCAGGGTGGGCAACATGATGGCGAAGTCGATCCCCTGCTCGTCGAGCAGCTCGAGGCGGGCGCCCGCCTCCCGGAAGGCCGGCGGGCAGTCGATGCCCCGGCCGATGATCTCCCGGTAGGACTTGCCCTCGGGGTTGCCCTGCTTGAAGTACTCCTCTTGGGCCCCGGGCCGCCCCACCCGCTCGAAGGTCGGGTTGGGGATGTAGTCGCTGACCTGGCCGCGCACCATGATCTTGGTCCGGCCGTGGAGGTCGACGTAGTCGATGGCCCCCTTGTACTCGGGGGGCAAGAACTTGGTCAGGGCGTCGGTCGTCTCGTAGAGATGGTTGTCGGCGTCGAAGACCGGGAAGTCGAAGGGCGAAACGGAAGACATGGGGACCCCCTTGCAGGCAAAATTGCAGTTCAACCAATCGTTCGCACCGTCCACCGTAGTGGAATCTGTGCTGGGCTGGGCTCGACTCGGCGCTCACCACGGGCGACAGAATGAGCAAGTCACTGATAAGAAGCTCGACCGCCGTAGCTGACAGGGGAGGCCCATCGGGGCAGCAGCTGCTCACGATACGGTTGGCCCCCATCCCGTCAGCCACCGGGTCGGTGATACCTGTCGGGCCAGGAGAGAGCACACATGCACCCGGGTACCTTTGCCGAGATCATGCCGGACAAGCCGGCCGTTGTCATGCACACGTCGGGCCTCTCGCTCAGCTACGGGGAGCTGGACCGGCTCTCGCTGCAGGTGGGAGGCCTGCTCCGAGCCTGTTCGCTCGGCGTAGGGGGCCATCTGGCCTTCCAGGTACACAATTCGCCCGAGTTCTTCGAACTGCTGTGGGGAGCGCATCGGTCAGGCGTGATCTACACCGCGATCAGCACCCGGCTGAGCGCCGAGGAGACCGCGTACATCGTCAGAGACTGCGGCGCAACCGTCGTCGCTGTGTCCGCCGACCTCCATGAGAGGCTGTCGGTACTCACCGGTGCCGTGGCCGACGTCCCCCATCGATTTGCCGTTGGTGCCGTTGGTGCCGCTGGAGCCGTCGGAGCCGATGGTGCCGCCGGAACCGATGGTGCCGCCGGGGACTGGACCGGGTGGGCACCGTGGGCCGAGTTCGTTGCCACCCATCCGGCGGTGTCCCTCGACTCGCCCGCTGGCGACGACATGCTCTACTCCTCGGGAACGACCGGTCGGCCCAAGGGCGTCACGCGGGACCTGACCGGAGCGACCCTGGAAGAGGCCGACGCGCTGACCCGCCTGTGCCAGCTCGTGTTCGGTTTCGACCAGTCCACCCGCTATCTCTCGCCCGCACCGCTTTACCACGCTGCACCTCTGCGCTTCACCCGGGCCGTGCATCGCGTCGGAGGCACCGTCGTGCAAATGGAGCGGTTCGAACCCGAAGAGTTCCTGGCTGCCGTCGAGCAACACGGGATCACCCACACTCAGGTGGTGCCGACCATGTTCGTCCGGCTCCTGAAGCTCCCCGAAGAGGTCCGCCGCCGTTATGACGTGTCATCTTTGCGGACCGTGATCCATGCCGCCGCACCCTGCCCGAAACCGGTCAAGCAGCAGATCATCGAGCAGTGGGGCGAGATCATCTGGGAGTACTACGCCGGGACCGAGGGCAACGGGTTGGTGTTGGCCAGCGCGAATGACTGGCTGGCTCATCCGGGAACGGTCGGACGGCCCCTCGCCGGCTCGGTCCACATCGTCGACGACAACGGTCGGGAGCTGCCCCCCGGCACCGCGGGCACCGTCTACTTCGGTGGAGGCGGCGACTTCCGGTACCACAACGACCCCGAGAAGACGGCCGAAGCCCACGATGCCCGCGGCTGGAGCACGATCGGCGACATCGGGTACCTCGACACCGAGGGCTGGTTGTACCTCACCGACCGCAAGGCGTACATGATCATCTCGGGAGGAGTGAACATCTACCCCAAGAGGCCGAGACCGTCCTCGTGCTCCATCCCAAGGTGGCCGACGTCGCCGCGATCGGCGCGCCGAATGAGGAGATGGGCAAGGAGGTGAAGGCGGTCGTCCAGCCGGTCGAGTGGGACGAGGCTGGACCCGAGCTCGAGGTCGAGCTGATCGCCTACTGCCGTGATCGACTGGCCCACTACAAGTGCCCGCGGACGGTCGACTCGATCGGGCCCTCCCCCGGCACCCGACGGGCAAGCTGTACAAGCGCCTCGTCGAGGACCGCTACTGGCAGGGGACCGCCAGGTCCGGCCAAAGTTCGAATTAGTAAGAGCTGTAGAAGTAACGAAGGAACACGACAGGCGCAGTCGGGCCAACCCCTTCGGTCGTCGTCCTCAGTTCCCGACCGATCGGGCCAGTGCGCGTATCCGCTCGATCTCCGTCGCGCTCATGTTCGGGTCCGTGCACTTCCACTCGACCACGTCGCCCAGGATGGCACGGCAGTCGTCGTCCAGGACCGGCTTGAGGAATGCGTCGAGAAGCAGCTTTCGCCCCAGGGCGAGCACGGCGGCCTTAGCGCGCCCGGCCGGTACCTCGCCAGAGGCGATCAGCACCCAAGTCAGGGCCACGTCGACCGCGGGATCGCCCCGGACAGCATTGGGCCAGTCGATGACGACGGGTCCACCGGGAGCCATGAGCACATTGAGCGGATGGAGGTCCATGTGCAACAGTCGATCACC
Organism: uncultured Acidimicrobiaceae bacterium; assembly: GCA_963803065.1. Lineage (GTDB taxonomy): Bacteria > Actinomycetota > Acidimicrobiia > Acidimicrobiales > RAAP-2 > DASXMT01. Next base: position 313,730 of record CAWDKW010000014.1, on the reverse strand, counting down.
ACTCCCGCAGGGCGCGTCGGCTACCCACGCCGGGGCCGGAAGGCGATGGACTGCCTGGTGAAGCTCGGCTAGCTGACGGCCGAACCGCCTCAGGTTCCATGGTCGGGCCGCGCCGGCGTCGACCATCGTGGGACCGTCGATCCGCTCCATGACCAGATCGGTTCCGTCGTCGCTGACCTCGAAGATCTCGGGGACGGGGTAACCACGCGACCGGACGAATTCCATCGTCCTCGCCTCCGTGGCCATCGAGCGGCCATTGCGCGATCGCCTCAGCACTCGACCCGGGCCGAACTCGAAGATGTCGGCATCCCGGCCCGAAGCGAGCAGCCCGCCGGGAGCCTCCACGTCAGGCCTGGTCGACGGACCCGGAGTGCTCACGGGGATCGTCGATGGAGATCCCGGTAATCCCGGGCACGGACCGCTGGAGCATCCCGGTGGCGATGCCCTCGAGCATCTCCCTGGGCAGGACGCACTCGGCGCAATTGGCCGACTCGAGCTGCAGGCGGAGGGCCACCGACCCGGTTCGGGCATCGAGCGACACGAATTCGATGTCGCCCCCGTCGGCCTGCACGAGGGCTGCCACCTCGTCGAGCGCAGACCGCACCTCAGATTCTTCGACCATTCCTCCCCCAGACCCGGTGGTGTCCCGTACCGTGGGATGGTAGCCGCCGAGCGGCACCCGGATTGCCGGTCAGCAGTTGAAGGCCAGGCCCAGCCCGGGCACCGGCCACGGGCACGACACCAGCCGGCCAGTCGTGCCCAGCGTGATGAACGCGGTGGTCAGCCCGGGACCGCCGAAGCACAGGTTGGTGGTCATGTGGTCCTCGAGCCCGGGCGGCAGAAGGTACTGCGTGAGGCTTGCACCGTCGGGCGCGACTGAGGCGATGCCTCCGGTCACCAGGGTGGCGACGCAGACATTGCCGACGGCATCGATGGCCAGGGAGTCGAATCCCTGCAAGCCGGGCAGGGTGCAGACGACCGAGGCCGCGCCGTGCCCCTCGAGGGGAGCCAGCTCCCCCGCACCGGTGATCCGGCGGGCCCGGAGCCGGGCGGTCACGGTTTCGGCGTAGTACAGGGTGCCCCCATCGGGAGCGATGCCGATGCCGTTTGGGCTCTCGGCCGGGAAGACCACCTCCTCCAAGGTGTTTCCGTCGATGGTGGCGTAGTAGATCGACCCCACGTCGCGCTGGCGGCCCTGGAACTTGCCCGTGTCGGTGAACCAGAACGCGCCCGTCCGGTCGAACACGATGTCGTTGGGGCCCGAGAGACGACGGTCGCCGTCATGGGTGTAGAGCACGTCGACCGACCCGGAGGACAGGTCCACCCGCTCCACCCAGCCGCCCTTCCAGTTCCCGTCGGCAAACCGGCCGCCGTTGTTGCAGACGTACAGCGCCCCGTCTGGGCCCACCGCCGCCCCATTCGGCCCACCGCCGCACGTGGCCACCACCTCTTTCTCACCGTCGGACGCGACCCGTGTCACCCGGCCCGCCTCGATCTCGGTGACCAACACGCTTCCATCGCCATAGGCCACGGGCCCCTCGGGGAACGAGAGGCCCTCGGCCATCACGGTCACGTCGTCGAGGACGACGGTGGCGACAGCCGGGGCGGTGGGAACCACCTCAGGCCCCCGGGACGATCCGGACGTGCATGGGCTTGTCGGGGCCGATCAGAGCCCGCAGCCCCTCCTCGGCCCGCTCGATCGGATAGGCGTCGCTGGCGAAGGTCTCGAAGGGCCACCGCGTCGACGTGAGGGAGGACTCGAGCAAAGAGATGGCGTACTCCATCGAGGCCAGAGACCGCGACACCGCACCCTTCAGCGTGATCTGCTTGGTCGAGACCAGGTCCACAGGGATCTCGGCCAGGCCGTTCGGCCCCTTCATGCCGGCCAGCACCACGGTGCCCTTGCGTCCGGCGATGCGCACTGCGTCGGTCACCGAGCTCAGTGACATCGGCGTGCAGTCGATCACCAGGTCCGGAGGGGCGGACATCGCCCCGAGCACCTGGTCCACGACCGGGCCCTCGGTCACGTCGAGGGCATGGTCGGCGCCCATCTCTTCGGCCAGGCTCAGGCGATCAGCGTCCACGGCCAGGCCCGTCACGGCGATCTCGCTGGCCCCGGCCGCCGATGCCGCGATCACCGATGCGATCCCCCGGGGGCCGGGGCCCAGGATGGCGATCGACATGCCGGCGCGGAAGCCGCCCACGTCGAGGACCCAGTCAACGCCGTTGGACATGACGTTGAACAGCGATGCGGTAGCGACACTGATGCCAGGCGACATGGGGACGACGATGGCCTCTGGCGCGAGATACAGGTGCGACGCGAACCCGCCCCACAGGGCCGGCGCGACGTCGGGAGAGCGGAACCCGTAGATGGTTGAGTCGGCGAACTCCGGGGCCGTGCACCCTCGCAGCCCGGCCCGGCAGGTGCGGCAGCGACCACAGGTCAAGGTGGAGTGCACCGCCACCCGGTCCCCCTCCCCCACGTTCCATTTGGCCTTGGCCGCCCGGCCGATGGCCAGGATGCGGCCGAACGGCTCATGACCGGGCACGATCGGATAGCGATCGCCCAACGCCCCTTCGAACACCTCCACATCGGTGCCGCAGACACCGCAGCCCTCCAGGGCCAACAACGCGTCGTCGGCGCCGATGTCGGGAAGAGGAGCTTCTCGGACCTCGTAGTGCTCGGGCTTGGTCTGGACAACGAAGTTCGCCTGTTCGGGCATCATGCCTCCTCGTTCGGGATCGGAATACGCCTCACCGCAGCGGGCGAAAGAACGCCCTGATGCTCTCGGCCACCGCCTCGGGCTCCTCCCAGGAGGCGAAGTGCCCACCCGAGGGCAGGTCGACCCAGTGGCGCACGTCATGCACACGGTCGATCATCTCCCGGGGTGCGCGCCGAGGGGGGAAGGACGGCTCGAACCGCGGCATGGCCACACCGGTGGGCACCGGCAGCCGACGGCCCGGCTCCATGGGGGGATCGGCCGTCACGCGCTCGTAGTAGGCGCGCAACGACGAGGTGATGGTGCCGGTCACCCAGTAGGTGGTGGCGCTGGTGAGGATCTCGTCCTTGCTGTAGCGGCGCTCGAGGTCGCCCGAGCAGTCGCTCCAGGACCGGTGCTTCTCGACGAGCCACGAGGCCAGGCCGGCCGGAGAGTCGTTGAGGGCGTGACCGATGCTCTGGGGCTTGGTCCGGTGCAGTTGGGCGTAGGCCCCTTCAGCCGACGACCACTCCTTGGCGTAGGCAGCGAAGGCCAGCTCGGCCTCGGTCGGCGGTGGGGCCGGCGGCTCGAAGGAGGCCAACGGCATGAGGGCGGGATCGTGGGTGTGCACGCCGACCACGGCATCGGGTTGGGCGAAGGCCATCCAGCCGTTCACGTACGCACCCAGGCCGGTACCGTGCAGGCCATAGCGGTCATATCCCAGCCCGGCGGCCATCACGGTGTGCAGGGCGGCAGCAGTCCGGTGATACCCGAACCGGCGGACGCCGGTCGGTCCCGAGAACCCGAACCCTGGCAGCGAGGGCACGATGACATCGAAGGCGTCGCCGACGTCGCCGCCGCTGGCGCCCGGGTCGGCCAACAGGGGGGCCAGCTTGGTCATCTCCAGGTATCCGCTGGGCCAGCCGTGCACGAGCACCAGCGGCATCGGGCTCGGGCCCCGACCCCGAAGGTGGGCGAAATGGACAGACACCCCGTCGACCCGGGCCCGGAACTGGGGCAGCTCGTTCAGCCGCTCCTGGTGCTCGAACCAATCGAAGTCGGTGTGCCAGTACTCGACCAGCTCGGCCAGGTAGGCGGCACTGGTCCCGTAGTCCCAGCCGGAACCGGCAGGCTCCTCGGCCAGCCGGCTCCGGGCCAGGCGGGAGACGAGGTCTTCGATGACCGACGCGTCGACGTCGACTCGAAAGGCGGCAACCTCCACCGTTCCCCGGCGCGTCTCCGTATCAGGCACTGGTGTGTCGTGCCCTCTCCGTTGCCGCTACAGGGCCGGTGGCTCGGCCGGCGTGAACTGGTAGAGCTTCTCGGCATTGCCCCGAAGGATCTTGTACTGGAGCTCCTCGGGCAGCTTGGCGTGGTTGAGGCGCTCGTGGGCCAGCTTGATCGAGTGCGGCCACGTGGTGTCCGAGTGCGGATAGTCCATCTCGATCATCACGTTGTCCTCACCGACCACATCGAGCATCCCCAGCCCGGTGGCATCGTCGATGAAGCAGCCGTAGAAGTGGTTCCGGTAGTCCTCGTAGACGTCGATCTTGAAGACGTCGGCTTCGCCTCCGAAGACGGCATGGGCACCCTCGGCACCGTTGCCCCCGTACTGCAGTCCCTTGGCCACCCAGTGGCGCTGGGTCTCGAGGACCTGCTTGGACCGCTCCAAGAACCAGGGGATCCAGCCGATGCTGCCCTCGGACAGGGCGATCTTGACCCTGGTGAACTCCTGGAACAGGCCCGAGAAGATCCACGACAGCATGCAGGCCGCCGGGCGGATGGCCCCCATGGACATATTGGCCATGAACGGCGAGTTCGAGGCGATCTTGTACATGGTGGACGAGGACCCGATGTGGATGGACAACACCTGCTCGTTGTCCTCGGCCGCGGCGATGACCGGCTTCCAGTACCCGCTTGGGTCGTGGATGGTGGGGAGCCCGAGCGGCTCGAAGTTCTCCGAGAAGCAGAACGAGTGCGAGCCCTTGGCCGCGGTGCGCTCGATCTCCTTGACCGCCAGCTGCGGGTCCCACAGCGGGATGATGGTCAAGGGGATGTAGCGACCGGGGTCGGTGCCGCACCACTCGTCGATCATCCAGTCGTTGTACGCCCGCACGCACAGGAGGGCCAGGTCCTTGTCCTTGGCCTCCCAGAACAGCTGGCCGCAAAACCGCGGGATCGACGGGAAATTGAGGGAGGCCAGCACGCCGGCCTCGTTCATGTCGGCCAACCTGGCCTTGGGGTCGTAGCACCCCGGGCGCATCTCGCTGTAGGGATAACCCTCCACCGTGATGTCCTCGGGCGGGCGCCCGGCGGTGGCGCCCAGGCCCCCAGTGACCTGCTTGGTGTCCTCGTAGACCCAGTACTCCTGACCGTCGGCCTCGGCGATGATGCGAGGACCGACGTCTTGGTACTTCTTCGGGAGCCGGTCGGTCCAGACGGTGCCCGGCTCGATCACGTGGTCATCGACCGACACGATCCAGTCGAGGTCGTAGCCCTTCGTCGTCGCCCTTTTTCGCTCTGCCATCAGTTCGCCCTCCTGTCGTCGTTGCCGATCGGGTGGCCGGCCCTCTGGGCCCGCCGGTCGCCGACCCTGGGTCTCACACCTCGAGCCCGGCGGCGACCACGTCGTCGTGGTAGCGGGCCTCACCCAGGTCGAACTCCCAGTGCTTGGCTCGCCGGGTGTACAGCTGGACATCCGCTTCGACCATGAAGGCCACGCCGGCATGGACCTCATGGGCGCGGTGCACGATCCGCTGGACGGCCCGGCTGGCGTACGCCTTGGCCAGGGACACCTCGCGGCGGGCGGGCAGGCCGGCGTCGAGCCGCCATGCCGCCTGGTGGCAGAGGAGCTCGGTCAGGTGGGTGTCGATGGCGATGTCGGTGCACAGGTACTGAACGGCCTGGAATTGCCCGATCGGCCGCCCGAATTGCTTTCGTTCCTGGGCGTAGGCCACCGAGAGCTCGAGCAGGGCCTTCCCGGCCCCGACGATCTCGGCGCAGCGCAACACGGTGGCTCGGTCGAGTGCCGGCCCGAGCACGGACCAACCTCGGCCGATCTCGCCCACCACTCGCGCCGGCGGGACGAGCACCTGATCGAAGCTGACCTCGAACAGGGGGGCATCGGCGATGTTGGCCATGGCCGTCACATCCACCCCCTCGGCCGCCGGGTCCACCAGGAACAGGGTGACCCCATCGGGTGGGGCCTCCGTACGCGTGGCCACCAGCAGCCATGTGGCCACGTGGGCGTAGGGCACCAGCACCTTGCTCCCGTGGATCCGGTACCCGGCCGGCGTGGCCCGAGCGGGTGTCGTCACGGCGTCGGGCCCGAAACCGGCGTCGGGCTCGGTGAGGGCGGGCACGACGATGGCATCGCCGGCCACCATCGACGCCACCAGGTCGTCGAAGCGGCCGCTCCGGTCTCGGACCAGCGCCTCTCCCGCCATGACGGCCGAGGCCAGGTGGGGACTGGGCACGAGCGCCCGCCCGAGCTCCTGATAGATCACGCTCAGGTCCACCACGGTCCCGCCCGAGCCCCCCTGCCCCTCGGGATAGGTGAGACCCAACCAGTCCAGCCCGGCCATCTCGGCCCAGAGGGAGGGAAGGTAACCGAGGCTGTCCCCTTCGAGCCGGCGGACGGTGGCCAGCGGGCAGCGGGCTTCGAAGAGCTGCCGGGCGATCCGGCCCAGCTCCTCATGGCCGCGGTCGAGCGTGGTGTCCATGCTAGAGCCTCCCCGGGGCGCTCAACGGGGCAACCCCAGCCCGCGGGTGGCCAACACCATGCGCTTGACCTGGGACGTGCCGCCGGCGTGGTTGGCGTAGGACCACCGGTACCAGGCCTCGGGCCCGCCGTCGACCGGCGCCCAGCGGCTCCCCTGTCTCAGTTGGGCCAGCGGCCCGACGATCTGGGTGATGATCTGGCCGAACAGCGGCTTGTGCTCCTTGGAGACGACCACCCCGAGGGCACCACCGAAGCGAGGGGGGCGGCCGTTGGTGGCGTTGCTCAGCGACTCGTAGGTGAGGAGGCGCTCGGTCTCGACCATCAGCTCGAGCTCGGCCAGCTGTGAGCGCACGATCGGGTCCTTGATCAACGACACGCCGTTCCTGGTCGTCACCTTGCAGTGCTCGACTACCTCGTTGAGCATCAGCCGCATCTCGGCGTGACGGGCACCCAGCCCGCCCCCGGCGTAGAAGGCGTTCATGATGTAGCCCCACCCGTGGCCCTCTTCGCCGATCAGCATGGTGCCCGGCACACGGACGCCGTCGAAGAAGGTGTGGTTCTGCCGGCCGCCGGCCATGTTGTACAGCGGGGAGAGGGACACGCCGGGCGCCTTCAGGTCGAGGCAGAAGACGCTGATCCCACGGTGCGGAGGCGCGTCCGGGTCGGTGCGGGCGGCGAGGAACATCACGTCGGCGTGATGACCCCAGGTCGTGTACGTCTTCTGCCCGGTGACGATCCAGTCGTCCCCGTCGCGCTCGGCCCGGGTCGAGAGCGATGCCAGGTCCGATCCGGAGTCGGGCTCGGTCAGCCCTTCGGCCCAGAACCGGTCGAACGCGGCTATCCCGGGAAGGAAGCGTTTCTTCTGCTCATCGGTTCCCCCGACCAAGAGCGCGCCGGCGGCCAGCCCCCAGCCGATCATGTTCACCAGCGGCGCGTCGCGGGCGGTGAACTCCTCGGCCAGGATCAGTCGTTCGGCCTGGGACCGGCCCAGGCCGCCGTACTCGACCGGCCAGGTCAGCCCGATCCAGCCCCGGGCCCCGACCTTCTTGGTGAACTCGAAAGCAAACGCCCACAGGTCGGCGTCCTCGTTGAACTCGTGGTTGAAGGCCTTATCGGAAGGAAGCTCGGCGTCGAGGAAGGCCTGGACCTCTTTCCGGAAGGCGTGCTCGTCGGCGCTGAATTCGAAGTCCAGTGACCGTTCTAGCTACCGGCCCCTGGCCCCGTCCTCGTGGCCGGGATGGGGCTCGGCGTGGCGCGGGACGCAGCCCGTCCAACTCCTCGGACTCCGGATACCATGGTGTGCTCCCCCATCGGGTCCACCGCCGCCGGCCCGTCCACGTCCGGCAAGACCGAGGACCGGGCCCACGTCGCCCCTGGCCGTTTCTAGCATCACGCTCTGGCTTCCGTCAACCAATCGTTTGGTATTGAGAACGGCCGACCTGGCTGGCACACTGGGCTGGGCGGCGATCAGAAGAGGGGGGCCTATGGCCGCGGTGACGGATCTGGTGTCGGTCCTGGAGTTCGAACAGGTCGATGAGCGCCGATGCCGCTTCTCAAACGCGGGACTGGGCGAGCGCGGGGTGGTCTTCGGGGGCCAACTGCTGGCCGAGATGACGGTGGCCGCGGCCTCCGTCGACTCGGGGACGAAGTCGATCAAGTCGGCGCACGGCCTGTTCGCCCTGCCCGTCCTGGTCGACGAGGACATGGACATCACGGTGGACCTGCTCCACGGCGGCCGGGCCTTCTCGATGGTCACGGCTACGGTGTGGCAACGCGATCGTGCCTGTGCCCGGGGGGAGATCCTCTTGGACACGAGCGAGGAAGACCTCATCCGGCACGGCCCCGACGCGCCCGCCACTTCCCCACCGGGAGGGGTGCAGCGGGCCGCGAGGCTACCGTCCTCTGAGACACACCGAGCGAGGGCGACAACAGGGGACCAGCGACAGGAGGCCCGGACCATGCGCTTTGCCAACATCGACGGACGGATGCACCTACTGGCGGCGGACGCCCCTATCGACGTGGCCGACGCCTCGGGCGGCGCGTTGCCGAGCGACCCTCAGGCCTGCTTCGACGTCTGGGATGACCTGATGGCGTGGGCGCAAGGCACCGGCCCCGGCACCGATCCCGGGCCCGGCCGGGCGGGTTCACGTCTGGCCCCGGTGCCCCGGCCCAGGCAGGTGCTGGGCATCGCCCTCAACTACCAGCTCCACGTGGGCGAATCGAATTTCGCCGCCCCCGAGGAGCCCTCCGCCTTCACCAAGTTCCCCAGTTGCATCGCCGGGCCGGGCTCGGACATCCCCATCGTCGGCGGGACGGTCGACTGGGAGGTGGAGCTGGTAGCGGTGATCGGCCGGAGCGCCCATCACGTCCCGAAGGGCCGGGGGTGGGACTATGTCGCCGGTCTCACGGTGGGCCAGGACATCTCCGAGCGAACGGTGCAGCTCCGGCCTCCCGCGCCGCAGTTCTCGCTGGGCAAGTCGTTTCCGGCCTTCGGGCCCATCGGGCCGGAGCTGGTCACCCCGGACGAGCTCGACGACCCCGACGACCTCGAGATCGGGTGCGACGTCAACGGGCGCCAGGTGCAGCTGGCCCGCACCTCCGAGCTGATCTTCTCCGTCCCGGAGCTCGTGAGCAGGCTCTCGGCCATCGTCACCCTCTATCCCGGGGATCTCATCTTCACCGGCACGCCCGCCGGCGTCGGCCACGCCCGGACGCCACCCGAGTACCTCCGGCCCGGTGACCGCATCACCAGCACCATCGAGGGGATCGGGACGCTCCGCAACGAGTGCGTGGCGCCATGAGCGCCGCCGGACATCGGCCCCCGGCGGCGTCGGCCGCCTACGGCAGGGAGGTCGCATGCTCGCGCTGGTAGCGACACCGGACAGCCCGACCGGCCTGGCGCGGCGCGAGGTCCCCGAGCCGACGCCGGCACCCTTCGAAGCACTGGTGCATGTGCACGCCTTCTCCTTGAACCGCGGCGAGGTCGGGCACATCGCCGCCCTTCCCGCCGGCACCGTGGTGGGATGGGACGTCGCCGGGACCGTGGTGCAGGCAGCTTCCGACGGCTCGGGACCGGCCGTCGGAAGCCGGGTGTTCGGGTACGCCGAGAGCCGGGGAGCCTGGGCCGAGTTGGCCGCCGTCCCCACAGCCACGCTGGCCCTGCTCCCCGATGGGGTCGGTTGGGCCGACGGCTCGACCCTGGGGGTGGCCGGGCTGACCGCGCTCTACGCCCTCCGCCTGGGCGGGTCCCTGCTCGGGCGTACGGTGATCGTCACCGGGGCGGCCGGCGGGGTCGGCCGGCTGGCCATCCAGTTGGCCAGCCTGTCCGGCGCCGACGTCATCGCCATCGTGGGCACCGGGCCCAGCCGCGCCGCGGCGGTATCCGGTCTGGGCCTTCCCCGCCTCCGGGTGGAGCAGGGCTTGGCTCCGGCTGGCGAACCGGCCCACCTCATCCTCGAGTCGGTGGGCGGGACCTCCCTGTCCGCCGCCTTCGCCCGCGTGGCCCGCGGGGGGACCATCGTCACCTACGGTCGCTCGTCGGGCGATCCGGGTGCGGTCCCACCGGACTGGTTCTTTGCCAATGCGTCGCTGCACGGCCTGAGCTTCTCGCGTCACCACGGCGAGGATGCAACCTCGCCGACGGGGCTCGAGATCCTCGGGCGCCTGGTGGCCGAGGGCCGACTCGACACCGGCATCAGCCGCGAGCGAAGCTGGGACGAGGTCGACGCGGCCATCGATGCATTGCGGGAGCGGCGGGTACCGGGAAAGGCCGTCCTCCATATCGTGGACGGATGAACGAGGGGGCACAGGTGACAGCGAGCCGGACAGCAGAGACGCCCACTGGTGGGGACGGGACGGCAGACACGCAGGCCGCGATGGCCGAGCGCCTGCAACGGCTCGAGGACTTGGAGGAGATCCGCCAGCTCTTCGTCGACTACGGGCACCACCTGGACAGCGGCAACTTCGCCGCCTACGGCGGGCTGTTCGCGGCGGAGGGCGAGGTGCTTCTCGGTCCCGTGGGACGGGCGAAGGGGCCGGCTGCCATCGAGGCGCTCATGACCAAGACCATGGAAGGGGCGCGGGGCTCGAGCTTCCACATCGTGTCCAACCCGATCATCGAGCTCGACGGAGATCGGGCCACCACCGAGGTCATGTGGACGGTGGTCGCCCGCGACGCCAACGACGATGCCACGGTGACCATGCTCGGCCGCCACCGGGACACCCTGGTCCGAGAGCGGGGGCGGTGGCGATTCCTGCGGCGACAGGGCTTCATCGACGTCCCGAGCCGCTACCGCACCCCCGAGAACCCGGCGGCGACCTAGCCGGCCCGCTGAACGGTCAGCGCTCAGTCGCCGGGGCTCTCACCGGCGTCAGCCGCACTCGCCGGAGCTCGTCACCACCGGGATCGGCCCGCCGGCGCCCGGGACTGCGCTCTCAGGCCTCGGCACGGTCGGCCCAATGCGGCCCGCCCAGGCCCCGGATGATGAACTGGGCGTACCACTCGGCCACGTTCTCCTTGGAAAGGCGCCCCTTGGGCTGGTGCCATTCCTGGGTGCTGTTGAGCAGCTCGAACACAGTGATGGTGGCCAGGGAGATATCGACGGTGGGGTCGAATGCACCGTCTTTGACCCCCTGGATGAGAATGCTCTTCACGAAGTCGCTGAAGTTGTCCCGCCGCTCGATCACCAGCTTGAGCCGCTGGAGGGCTCAGCCTCGTGAACGAGCGCTCCGCCACCCGGTAGCCCCGCTGCTCCTTCAGGGTCAGCGTGATCCATCGCTTGATGAACGCCGTCAGGCGGACCGGGGCGGGCGACGAGGCGGTCTCCTCGTCCTCTTCCATGGTGGTCAGGTAGAGGGTCTGGGCCCGGTCGACGATCTCGAACAGCAGGTCCTCTTTGGTCTTGATGTAGTAGTAGATGCTCCCCTTCAGGATGCCGACCTCGGAGGCGATCTCCTGGAGGCTGGTTCCCTCGTAGCCGTTCTTGAGGAAGGTCTCCGACGCCACCTCGATGATCTCCTCCCACCGGGCCTCGCTGTCCATCGGCTTGGACCGCCGCGCGTTGGGCCTCGGCTTGGCCGGACCGACCCCACTGGGTGACTGGGTACCTTTACTACTTGCCACGAGGATCCTTTCGTTGTCGAGGGCTGGTGCCGATGGTCGTTGAAGGCCGGACCGGTGCGTCGCTGAGGGCCGGTGCCGGCGGTTGCTCCGGTCGGTGCCGCCGCACGCCCGGCACCGAGGGCAAGGCGGCCACGCGACCGGTTTGCCAGCGCGAGCTTACCGACGGGGGTCCGAGGCTCACGGAACTAGTGGAACGTCTCGCCGGCGTTGGTGTCCACGGCCTGTCCGGTCATGGCCGCCGAGAGCTCCGAGGACAGGAAGACCACGGCCCGGGCGCACTCCTCGTCGGTGGCCAACCGGGGCAGCGAGACGTCGTTCACCATCACGTCGACCTGCTCGTCGAACGAGGTGCCTCGTTGTTCGGCCAAGTGCCCGATGTAGGTGTGGAGGGACGGCCCCCACATGCGACCGGGCACCACCGTGTTGACCCGGATGTCGTAGGGGCCGAGCTCGCGGGCCAGGACGTGCGACGCGGTGAGCAGCGCCGCCTTGGACGAGGCGTAGGCCCCTCGGCCGGCCCGGACCCGGCGGACGATCTGTGAGCCCACGAAGACGACCGTGCCGCCCCCGCGGCGCTTGAGGGCGGGGATGGCCGCCTTGACCAGTCGGAGCGACCCGAAGAAGTTGACGTCGAAGGCAGGCATCCACGAGTCCACGTCCGCCTCCTCCAGCGTGACGTTGTAGGACCCGGTGGCAAAGGCATTGGCCACCACGCCGTCCACAGCGCCGAAGCGGTCCTCGGTGGCGGCCATCAGGGAGCGGCAGCCGTCGTCCACGGTGACGTCGCAGGGCGTCACGCTCAGGCGATCGGCGCCGTAGCGATCGCCCAGCTCGGCAGCCAGCTGGTCGAGGTAGTGGCGGGAACGGGCGCTGAGCACGACGGAAGCTCCGGCGGCCAGGGCGTCCTCGGCGATGTGCCTGCCCAGGCCGGGGCCGACGCCGCTCACGACGACGACCTTCCCCGCCAACAGCGAGCTCCGCCCGGTCTCCGTCACATCTGCTCGCTCGTCCATCGGCGGGGCCTAGCCGGCCAGCTCGGCTTGGAGCACGTACTTCTTCACCTTGCCCGAGGCGGTCCGGGGCAGCTCGTCCACGGCCCGCCACACCCCGGGAATCTTCTGCGGGGCCAGGCCGGCGTGGCGGAGGAAGTCGCACAGCTCCTTCTCGGTCGGGGCCGCAGCTCCCCGGGTGAGGTAGAAGGCGGCGGGCTGCTCGCCCAGTCGAGGGTGGGGCGCAGGCACGACCGACGCCTCGGCAATCCCGGGGTGCTGGGCCAACAGGTCCTCTATCTCCCGACCGGAGATCTTCTCGCCGCCCCGGTTGATGATCTCCTTGGATCGGCCGGTCATCGACAGCACGCCGTCGGCGGTGAGGAACCCGAGGTCACCGGTCCGGAACCAGCCCTCGTCGTCGAAGGCCTCGCGGGTGTGCTCGGGATCGAGATAGCCGATGGCGCGCTGGGGGCCCCGGATGAGGAACTCGCCGATGGCCTCGGGCCCCAGGTCCTTCCCGTCGACGTCGACGACCCGCACCTCGCATCCCGGGGCGATCCGGCCGTCGGTACCGCACCGGATCTCCTTCGGTTCGAAGGGCGCGCTCGATGTCACGCCGGGGCACTCGGTCATCCCCCACGAACGGGCCGGGTGCATGCCCACCGCTTCGGCGGCCAGCGCCAACGAGGTGGGAATGGTCGAACCGCCACAGGGGTACCCGCTCAGCTCCAAACGGTCCTGCCCCCGGCTCTCCAGGGCGGCGAGCAGCTCCTGGATGAAGATGGCCGCCCCCGAGGAGAAGGTGACGTCGAACAGGGCCATGTCGTCGATGGCCCGCTCGGCGTCCCAGCGGTCCCGCAGCACGACCGAGCAGCCGGTGAACGACGGGATGGCGACGGCGGAGAGCAAGCCGGTGGCGTGGGCCAGCGGGGCGGGCATGTAGACACGGTCCCTCCAGCCGTAGCCGGCCTGTCTGGTCGACCGGAGCCCGGAGCTGATGAAGCTGGCCGAGCTGTGGGCGACGCCCTTGGCCCCCGAGGTCGTCCCCGAGGTGAAGCCCACCAGGGCCGGTGCGTCCAGGTCGATGTCGTCGGCGATGTATGGCGTCGCCGCGGTGGCGTCGTCGAACGTCGTCCACCCGGTGGCCGCTCCCCGCAACACCACTCGCAGGTCGGGCCGGTGGCCGGCGGCCTGGCAGGCGTCCGCGACCAGGGCGACGTGGTCCACGCCGCGGAACGACTCGGGGACGACCACGCACCGGGGCCGGACCGCCTGGACCACCTGGCGGAGCTCGTGCTCCCGATAGATCGGGACCACGGGGCTGCTGACAGCGCCGGCCGACCAGACCCCGTAGGCCACCGCCAGCGATTCCCACCAGTTGGGGAGCTGCCACAGGACGACGTCGCCCGGCCCGATGCCGTGGGACCGGAGGTAGCCGCCGAAGCGGGCGGCGAGGTCGATCAGCCCGGCCCAGTCGAGCGACACGTCGCCGTCGATGACCGCGGGCAGGACGCCGAACTCCTGTGCGTTCCGGCGCATGAGCGAGCCCAACGAAACCGTCGACCGGTAGCCGCCCCTGCGGTAGAAGGCGGCCAGCTCGTCGGGGAGTGCGGCCGGGGCGTACTCGAGCGGGCTCATCGGAGAGCAGCGGCCATCGGGCCTGTGCCCCCTCGCAGCGGCCGACTGTCCAGATCCATCATTTCCCCCTGGGCATCCCGGGACATCGCTCCGTCGCGTCGCCCTCGTGCCGGGCAGCTCTGTCTACCAACCGTTCGTCAGGGTAATGTCCGTGGCCGGAGCGGTCAAGGTGCACCCGACCCGTCCGAGAAGGCCCGGGCCACGACGTCGTGGACCGCAGCCACCTGGGGCCAGAGCTGGGGATGGGTGACGGCAAGGGGCCGGTTCTCCCGGAGGGCCCGCACCACCAGCGGTCCCACCTCGCCCGGGTCCATCCACGCCAGCCGGCCGCCTGGATCGGGACGCGGTGGGCCGACCCGCCCCGGCCGTCCCCGGCGACCCGCCCCGGTCCGGCCTGGCCTGCTCGGAGGTCCGGGCCAGGTCGGTGGCCACCGGTCCCGGCACGAGCACGGTCAGCCCGATCCCGTGAGGCTCGAGCTCGTGTCGCAGCGCCTCCGACAGCCCCAGGACGGCGAACTTGGAGGCGGTGTACATCGTCTGGGAGCCCATCACCCCGACCCGCAACGACGACATCGACCCGGTGTTGACCACGTGACGCTCGCCCGTCGTCTCGAACATCCCGGGCAGGAAGGCCCGGAGCCCGTTCACGACGCCGAAGACGTTGACGGCGAAGATCCACTCCCAGTCCTCCGGCGTGGTCTCGACCAGCGGCCGCCGAGCGGCCACGCCGGCGTTGTTGCAGAGCAGGTGGACCGGCCCGAGCTCCTCGTGCACCCGGTCTCGGAGCACCTCGACCGAGGTCGGGTCGGCCACGTCCACGAGGGCGGCCCGCGCATCGGCGCCGGCTCGCCGGAGCTGGTCGGCCGCCCGGCGCGCCCGCTCCTCGTCCCGGTCGGCCACCATCACCCGCATACCCTCGGCGGCGAAGGCGGTCGCCATGGCCAGGCCGATCCCGCTGGCTCCGCCGGTGACCACGGCGCAACGGCCGCGGAAGTGCTCCATCTCAACCGGGCCCGGGCCGCGAGCGTCGGGCGGCCCGGGTGGCCGGGCCCACCGGTTGGTCTGGCATCCGGGGGCAGAGGCACATCGGAAATACGATACTGACCCACACGTGACGGCAGCGAGGAGAGACGATGCCCACCGATGACAGCCCCGTTCCTGACTACGGGCAGCTCTTACGACTGGACGGCCGGAGATTCGTCGTGGGCGGAGCCGGGTTCGGCATGGGGCGCCAGGTGTCCCATGCCCTCGCCTCCCAGGGCGCCTCCGTGCTGTGCATCGATATCGTCGAGGACCGGGCCACCACCGTGGCCGAGGAGATCGGCGGCGTGCCCTGTGTCGCCGACCTGCGCCTGGCCGCCGACGTGGCGCGATCGATCGACACGGCCGAGCGCCGGTTCGGCCGGGTCGACGGGATCGTCGACATCGTCGGCGGCGCCCGGTGGAGCCCGATCGTCGATATGTCCGAGGGGGACTGGGACGGCGTCTTCGACGAGAACCTGCGCCATGTCTTCTTGATGATCAAGTTCGGCGCTCCCGCCCTCATCCGCGCCGGTGGCGGGAGCTTCGCCTTCGTGAGTTCCATGAGCGGCACGACCAGCTCGCCCTTCCACGGCGCCTACGGCGCGGCCAAGGCGGGCATCGTGTCCCTGGTGCGATCGGCGGCGGCCGAGCTGCGCCGACACGAGATCCGGGTCAACTCGGTGGCGCCGGGAGCGACGGCGACCCCCCGGATGATCGAGGCCACCGGGGAGACCTCGGACGGGACGCTGGCCGGGTGGGGCGCCCCCTCTGACATCGCCGCCGCCCTCCTGTTCCTGTCCAGTGACCTCGCCCGCCACGTGAGCGGGCAGACCTTCCTGGTCGACGGGGCCACCACGGCCGAGTACCCCCAGGACCTGCCGCCCGAGCTGACCGGTCAGGCCTGACCGGCCAGGCCGTCCGAGGAAATCAGCCGATGGCAATGGGGTTGACCGGGCAGCCGGTCGCCCCGGTCACCGGCAGGGCACCGACGATCACCGTCGACTCGTAGCACCGGTCGGCGGCCAGATCGGCCAGCCACAGGTGCTCCACCAGGGTCACGCCCAGCTTGACCAACAACTCGATGTGGACAGCGAGGAAGATGTTCTTGTCGAATGGGATGGACTCGATGGCGGCGTTGTCCGCCCCCACCACGGCGATGTCGTGGTCCCGGACGAAGTCAACGGCGTCGAGGCCCAGTCCCGGCTCCAGCCCGGCCGGCGGTCCGTCGGGCTTCTGCCGGGCCTCGAGCCAGCCGGTGCGCACGATCAGGATGTCGCCGGCGAGCACCTCGGTGCCCTGGGCGCTCCGGGTCGCCTCGAGGTCGTCGGCCGTCACCACCCGCCCGGCCTCGAGGAACTCCTCGCCGGTCCACGCGGCCACGTCGAGCAGGACACCGCGACCGACGAAGCTGCCGGTGCGCTCGATCCCGCACTTGGCCGCGCCCAGCTTCGGCGTGAACGATCCGGCGGGATGCCCGTTGTAGACGGTTCCCTCGCTGTAGACATGCGACAGGGCGTCCATGTGGGTCCCGGCATGGCTGGGGATGATGATGAGGTCCTCATTGGCCCCGACTCCTTCGACGGCCCCGTAGGCCTGGTACACCTCCGAGTCGGCCGGGGCGGCCAGAGTCAGGCGCTCGGGCGTCGGCCGGTCCGACACCTGGGGTGTGGCGAAGTGGCCGATCGGGATGGCCAGGCTGTACACCTTGCCTGTCTTGCACCGGCTCAGGGCCTCGAGCACGGTGGGCCCGTCGATGAGGTTGAGCGCACCTCGCTGGTCGTCGATGCCCCATCGTCCCCAGTTGCCCGTCTCGGCCATCTCGCCGCCTCCTTTTGGCAGTCGTGCGCGTCGTGGTCGGCGCGCCTGTGTCCCCCAGTGAGCATGTCAGCCCGATCCGTCCGGTGTCGACGGCACCGGAGCCGGGCCGAAGGTGTCCGTCCCCAAGAGGATCGGGTTGATCCGGTCGATGGCCGACGCGGTGGAGTCGCCCTCGAGGACCATGGACCCGTTGTCCATGACGTAGTACCGGCTCGAGCGCTCGAGGGCCCGCTCGACGCTCTGGTCGACCAGCACCACGCCGAGTCCGTCGTCCACCAACCGCTCGATGGTGTCGTAGATCTCGTCCACCAGGACCGGAGCCACGCCCGAGGCGGGCTCGTCGAGGAGCAGGTACCTCGGTCGGCTCATCAGCGCCTGACCGATGGCCACCATCTGCTGCTGGCCCCCGCTCAGGGCACCCGTCGTCTTCCCGCTGTACCTGGAGAGGACGGGGAACAGCGCGTAGACCTGCTCGATGTCGCCGGGTATCTCCCGGCGGGCCGTCCGCCTCCGGGCGAACGCGCCCAGGCGGAGGTTCTCGATGACGGTCATGTCCCGGAAGATCCGGCGGCCCTCGGGCACCAGGCTGACCCCGGCGACCACGATGGCGTTGGGCGACTCCTTGGAGACATCGGTCCCGTCGACGGTCACCCGGCCACCGGAGGGCCCGTAGCGGAGCCCGACGGCCGCGGCCAGCGAGGTGGACTTGCCCGCACCGTTGCGCCCGACCAGGGCCACCACCTCGCCGGGCTCCACCGCGACGGTGAAGTCGGTGACCACGCTCACCCGGCCGTAGCCGGCCCGCAACCCGGTGATCCGCAGGCCCGGGGGCTCGACCCCGGAGGGTCCTCCCGAGGGGGCCGCCGCCGCGGGAGCGCTGGTCACCGGGCTCCCGGTGACCGGGAGTCGGCGGCCAGGCTGGCCGGGGCCGAGGCCTCGGGGCCCGGCCGGTCCAGTCGTTGCCGCCCGATGTAGACGCGGACCACGATGGGGTCGCGGCTCACCTCGGCCGGTGTGCCCCGGGCGATGACCTGGCCCTCGTCGAGCACGGTCACCTCGTCGGCCACGTCGAAGACGATGGGCAGGTTGTGCTCCACGATCAACACCCCGAGACCGGCGCCGGCCATCGTGCGCACCGCGTCCTTGAACACCTCTGCCTCGGCGGGCGAGAGGCCGGCGGCGGGCTCGTCGAGGAGGACGAACATGGGGCGCACGGCCATGGCCCGGGCGATCTCGAGCAGGCGCTGGGTCCCGTGGGGGATCAGCCCGGCCATGTCGAAGGCGTTGGTGACCAGGCCCACGTCGCTCAGGGCGACGAACGATGCGGCCATGGCCTTGCGATCGTCCCGGCGGGCCCGGGGGGTGTGGAACAGGGTCCCGAGCAACGGTCCGAGCGATGTCCGGTCGGCGCCGGCGAAGACATTGCCCAGGGCCGTCTCGAACTCGTTCAGCTTCGGGGTCTGGAAGGTCCGGGCGATCCCCAGCCGGGCCACCGGGACGGTTCCCTTCAGCCTGTCGAGCCGCTTCTCGCCCACTGCGATGGAGCCGCCGTCGAGCGAGTAGTAGCCGGTGATCAGGTTCAACAGCGTGGTCTTGCCCGACCCGTTCGGCCCCACCAGGGCATGGATCTTTCCCCGCTCGACGGTCAGATCCACGCCGTCGACGGCCATCACGCCCCCGAAGCGACGGCGGGCCCCGGTCACCACGAGCGGCGGCGTGTCCGTCTCCTCCGGCGCCATCGGTACGGATGGGGCCAGGGCGGCGTCGGTCCCGCCGGCTGTGTCCCCTCCCATCCTGGCTGCCAGGTCCTCCAGGCTCGGCGGGGCCATGGCTGCCGGCCGGAACCGGGCCAGGAGGTCGCGCAGCACCCCCATGATCCCGGTGGGCATGAGGATGGCCACCAGGATGAGCACCACCCCGTAGACGAGGCCCTCGTACTGGTTGAAGCTGTTCAGGAGCTCGATGGCGATGCCGATGAGGGCGACCCCGATGATGGGCCCGAGGATGGTGCCCGCACCGCCCACGACCAAACCGGCCAGGATGTAGATGGAGGTCTGCACGGTCACGCTGTCGGGGCTGATGAACTGCTGGCTGTAGACGTAGTAGCCCCCGGCGATGCCGATGGGGATGGCGGCCAACAAGAACGAGGCCAGCTTCGTCCAGTACGGGGCCACGCCGATGGAGGTGGCCAGGTCCTCGCTGGCCATGATGGAGCCGAAGCGTCGCCCCAACCGCGAGGTCCGGACGGCCCAGGCGAACCCGGCCAGCACGGCGACGATCCCGACCCCGACGACATAGAGGGCGTAGCCACTCGGCTTCTGGGTGAAGGTGAGGATGGTGAGGAGGGAGAGACCACTCTGGCCGCCGGTGAGGGACCACTGGCCGGCGACGACCGGGATGACGAGGGCGATGAACAACGTCACCATGCCGAGGTAGAAGCCGCCGACCCGGAGGGTCAGCGCGGCGATCACCGCGGCCAGGACGATCGACACCACCACCGAGATGGCGCACATGGCGTAGATGCTCTGCATGCTGGTGTAGTGGGTGGCCGCCACGGCCGAGGCATAACCTCCGGCGGCGAACAGGGCGCTCGGTCCGAGGAAGACCTGCCCGGCGAAGCCGAGCACGATGTTGAGGCCCACGCCCACCATCACCAGGGACAAGACGTAGTCGAGCTCCCCCAGCTTCTGGACGGCTGAGCCGTAGACGAGGGGGAAGGCCAGCCCGATGCCGATCCAGATCACCGTGGTGACCAGACGCCCCCAGCGCGTCCTGCACAAGAGCATCGTCTGGCCTCAGACCGTCCGGGCCACCGTCGAGCGGAACAGACCCTCGGGCCTGATGGTCAGGACCAGGAGGACGAGGATCAGGCCGACCAGGATCTCGTAGTTGGAGCTGACGTAGGCGTCGAACAGCTGCTCACAGACGCCGAGGGTGATCCCCCCGACCACCGCGCCCCGGATGCTGCCGAAGCCCCCGATGGCGAGGGCCAGGAATCCCTTCAGGGTGAAGCTCAATCCGATGTTGGGATCGGAGAAGGTGATCGGGGCGATCACGAACCCGGCGATCGCGGCCAGCAGGCCGGCCATGATGAAGGCCGTCCTGCTCATCGAGATCGGGTTGATGCCGCGGAGGCTCGCCGCTTCGCGGTCCTCGGCCGTCCCCCGCATGGCCTGGCCCAGCCAGGACTTGGCGTAGAAGAGGTCGAGGACGACGATGACCACGATGAAGGTGCCGATGACCAGCATCTGCCGATAGCCAAACTGCACCGAGCCGATGTGGAACCCCTGCAACGAGAGCGGGCTGGGGATGGCCACGATCGGCCGGTGGCCGAACAAGATCGCCACCACCGCCTCGAGCACGGCGGAAAAGCCGAGCGTGGCGATGAACCAGCCGAAGCTGGCCGCCCCCGTCTTCTTGAGGAAGGGGCGCACGACGAAGCGCTCCTCGGCCGCGGCGATGGCCGCCACCCCGGCCAGCACGATCACCAGAGCGGCCAGCTCCGGCAGCTTCCACACCACCAAGGTGAGGTACGAGCCCATGACGCCCACCATGACCAGGTCCCCCTGAGCCAGATTGAACACGCGGGTGGCGTTGAACACCACGGTGTAGCCGATACCGACCAGGCCGTAGATCGACCCGATGGCCAGCCCGGCCACCACTGCCGTCCAGAACAGGGTCACCGGCCCGTCCGCCTGGCGCTCACCGGCCCGTCCCCACCAGGTCCGGACGGCGAGCCGTCACCATCCGGCGGATCCCATCGGCCAAGTCCGTTCCCGGAGGGCCGGCCAGATCCACCAACCGTGAGGTGTCCACGCACACCGAGGCGATGGTCTGGTCGGTCTCGACGAACGAGGGCTCCAGGCCGGTCAGTGCGGCGATCTCGGCACACCACTCCTCGATGGACGACGGCGCACCACCCCAGTTCACGGTGGTGGCCGGGACGCTGGCCGCAGCGAGCAGGCCGGGGAGCGTCCTGGCCACGTCGTCCTCGTGGATCGGGTTGAAGCGATTCGGCCGCTCGGGATGCAGGGGGATGTCCATGCCCGCCGCCATCATGGCCAGATGCGCGGCCGGCCACCCGCCGTTGTCGCCGTAGGGCACCGACAGCCGGGCGATGGTGGTCGGCACCTGCCAGCGTCTGGCCCCGAAGCGGGCAACTGCCTCCGCCGCGATCTTCCCGATGCTGTAGGTCGCCATGAAGGGCATGCTCGCCGCCCAGATCCGATGGTTGTCGCCCAACGGGTGGTCCTCGGTGAACACGGTCGCCGGGGCCGGCTCGTACACGGCGGTCGACGAGCAGTGGAGGAAGGCCTTGGCCCTCCGGCAGTGCTCGATCAAAAAGCCGACCGACCCGGCCGACGCGTCCAGGTCCTCGGTCCAGCCACCCGACTTGGCCACGGCGAAGTTCAGCCCGTAGGTGAAGTCCTGGGGCAGGGCCGACAGGTCGGGATCGACCAGGTCGACGACCTGGCAGCGGACACCGGCCGCTTCGAGGGCGGCCCGGGCCGCCGGATCGGAGAAGCGGGCAATGGCCCAGACCTCGTTGTCTCCGGCCAACGAGATGGCCAGCGGCAAGGCCACCTGACCGGTTGCCCCGACAACCAGGATCTTCTCACCGTTCACGCCGGCCTCCCTCCATGGTGGCTCCCCAGTGACCGTAGATGGTCCCCGACGCTCATGCCGGACGAAGCTCGACCAGTCGGACCAGCGGGAGCTTCCGGTCGGTGCGGGTCTGGTAGTCGGCGTAGTACGGGCGGTCGGCGACGATCCCCGCCCAGGTCTCCTCGTACTCGGCGCCGTCGAGCACCTGTCCCTCGGCCCAGAACCGCTGTCCCTGGTCGAGCACGAGCAACTCGGGGTTTACGGAACGGTCGGTCAGGTTGAGGTACCACGACGGGTGCTGGGGAGCTCCGGCGAACGAGGCGACCACGACGCGGTGCCCAGCGGGGTCGGACCAGTAGGGCAGGGCCACCTTGTGCTCCTTGCCCGACTTCCGGCCGATCGTCCGCAACAGGACGTGGCGCATGCCGGCCATGACCCAGATCGCATCGTCGTCCGACGACTCCATGGCAGCGACGTGTTGGCGGCTGATGCCGGGGATCTCGTCGCGGGGTGGCTCGACGAACTCC
Source organism: uncultured Acidimicrobiaceae bacterium (assembly GCA_963803065.1). Taxonomy (GTDB): domain Bacteria; phylum Actinomycetota; class Acidimicrobiia; order Acidimicrobiales; family RAAP-2; genus DASXMT01. The sequence goes on along the minus strand of CAWDKW010000014.1, from coordinate 291,585 downwards.
TCGTTCTTCTGCTGGTTGTCTGCCATGGCGTTGCTCCCCACTCCGATTTCGACGGCGACCGTGGCCGGGACGACGGTCAGACCTTGACTGGCACCTTGCCCTCACCGCCGGCCTTGAACGCCTGGCGCGCCTCGGCCACGCCCAGCCTGGTGGACCCTCCATCGGACGGCTCGGCGCCGCTCGGCGGAGCGGAGACCGCGAGCGTGATCGGGCCCTCGGGGATCGGCGGGTACCCCGAGCTGGCACCGGCATGCGTGCCTTCGCACACCATCGCGGCCACGCCGGCCGAAAGACGCTTCATCAATCAAATTCCCCCTCGTGGGTGGCTACCGCCGCGGCGTGCTCCCCAAATGACTCGGCAGGCAACGGCTCAATGAACCGAGCGTCACGGTAACACGATGCGTGGGGCTCGCCAAGGTCTCCGGGCGAATTCCTGACATTCCTGTCGCTGGCCTGGTTGGGCCTCACCGGGCCCGTGCGACGGGGGGGGCCGACCCGCTACCATCGCCACGTCACGGGAGGGAGGATGCCATGAGGAACGAGCGGCAGCGCCGGCCTGGGCGGCACCGGGGGGGAGCGGCAGCCGCCCGTCACCACGAGTCGGCGGGACACTGAACGATGGCCTATTTCGGGCTCCGTTTCGACTTCCGCAATCCCTCCTTTGCCGGGACCTCCATGGCCGAGCGCTACCGCACCGCCCTCGACATGGCCGAGTGGGCCGACGAGCTCGGGGCGGTGGCACTGATCCTCTCGGAACACCATGGATCCGCCGACGGCTACCTGCCCGCACCACTCCCCCTGGCCGCCGCCGTGGCCGCCAGGACCACGAACATCCGCATCAACCTGGCTGCGCTGGTGGCGTCCTTCCACGACCCGTTGCGCCTGGCCGAGGACATCGCCGTGGTCGACCTGCTCAGCGAGGGTCGGCTGGACCTGGTCCTCACCAACGGTTACGTGGGCGAGGAGTTCGCCATGTTCGACCAGCCCATCGGCCGACGCGCCCAGCGGACCACCGAAGTGGTCTCGGTGCTCCGCCAGGCGTGGACGGGCGAACCGTTCGAGTACCGGGGGCGGACGGTCACGGTCACTCCCCGCCCCCATCAACCGGGCGGACCGTCCATCAACCTGGGCGGGAGCACCGAACCGGCCGCCCGCCGGGCCGCCCGGATCGCCGACGGATTCATGCCCTCGACCCCGGCGGTATGGGAGTTCTACCGCGACGAGGTCATGCGGTTGGGTCGTCCCGACCCCGGGCCCCATCCCGGCGGGAGCACCGATTTCGTCCACCTGGCCACGGACCCCGAGGTCGGGTGGCAGCGCATCGCGCCCCACGCCATGCACGAGGTCAATGCGTACGGGACCTGGATGGCGGCCGCGGGCATCTCCAACACCGGTGGCTACGTCCCCGTCGCCGACGCCGCGGCCCTCCGGGCCACCGGGCAGTACCGCGTCCTGACCCCGGACCAGATGGTGGCCGAGCTGAACGACCAGGGGGAGTTCGCCTTCGTCGCCTTCCATCCTCTGATGGGGGGCATCCCGCCCGAGCTGGCGTGGGAGAGCCTCCGCCTCTTCGAGCACGAGGTCCTTCCTCGCCTCTGAGCCCGTGGCCGGACGGAGCCGGCCCGAGGGCCTCGATTGAGATATATCTGTCATGTAGCATTTCGGCTTGAATTCGACGTCACTCACCGTGGGGGCATTGCATGGAATTCGGACTCTTCATTCAGGGGTATGTCCCCAACTTTCGCCGTGAGGTCGACCCTGAGGCGGAACACCACGCCCTCATGGACGACCTCGCCGTCGTCCAAGCGGCCGACAAGGCCGGCTTCAAGTACGTCTGGGTCACCGAGCACCACTTCTTGGACGAGTACTCCCACCTGTCGGCCAACGACGTGATCCTCGGCTACCTGGCCCACGCCACCGACCGCATCCACCTGGGCTCGGGCATCTTCAACCCGCTGCCCCAGGTGAACCACCCGGCCAAGGTGGCCGAGCGGGTGGCCATGCTCGACCATCTGACCGAGGGCCGCTTCGAGTTCGGCACCGGCCGGGGGGCGGGCAGCCACGAGATCCTCGGCTTCCTGCCCGACATGAAGGACCTGTCGGGCACCAAGGAGATCTGGGAGGACGTCATCGGGGAGTTTCCGAAGATGTGGCTCCAGGACACCTACGAGGGCTACAACGGGAAGTTCTGGTCACTGCCGCCGCGCAAGATCCTGCCCAAGCCCTACGGCAAGCTCCACCCGGCCATGTGGTACGCGGCCGGCAACACCTCGAGCTACGCGATGGCCGCCCAGAAGGGCCTCGGGGTGCTCGGGTTCTCGGTCGGCTCCATCGAGGCGCTGGCGCCCGTGCTCGCCGCCTACAAGCGGGAGATCCCCAACGCCGAGCCCATCGGCGCCTTCGTCAACGACAACGTCATGGTGACCACCGGGGCCTTCGTGGCCGAGGACACCGACACCGCCCGGGCCTGGGCCACCGCGCCGCACTCGAGCTACCTCGGCAGCAACGTCTACCGCTATCACGACACCTTCCCCCACCCGCCCGAGATCCCGGTGTGGCCCGAGCTCATCCCCGATGCCACCCCCGAGACCGTCGACGCGTCCATCCACGGTGGGGGCGTCATCGGTGATCCCGACGACGCCCTGGCCCAGTGCCGGCGATGGGAGGCGGCCGGCGCCGACCAGTTGGTCTTCGGCGTGGGGACGGCCACCACCGAGCAGATGCTCGAGACGATCCGGCTCATGGGCGAGCACGTCATCCCGAAGATCGATACCGACCCGGTGCACCGCACCACCCGGCTGCGCGAAGCTGCGGCGGAGCGCCCGTCCGACTGACGGCGCCCCGGGGGCGACCGGACGTCCCGGTCCGGTGAGCAACCGAGAGAGGGGACCTTCCATGGCGATGTCGACGGCTCGCTTCAACTTCATCCAACCCGGCCTGGAGCCGACCGAGATGTCCGACCGGTACCGGGCTGCACTCGACATGGTGGCGCTGATGGACGCCAACGGCTTCGCCATGGTCTCCCTGGAGGAGCACCACGGGGCGGACAACGGCTGGAGCCCTTCACCCCTGGCGACGGCCGGACTCATCTTCGGCCGCACCCAGAGCCTGGGCGTCACCATCTCCGCGCTCCTGGTGCCGCTGCACGACCCCTTGCGACTGGCCGAGGACATCGCCGTGCTCGACCTGGCCAGCGGGGGCCGCCTCATCGTGGTCGCCGGCCTGGGCTACCGGCCCGAGGAGTACGCCGCCCACCGCAAGGACTGGAGCCGCAGGGGAAAGCTCCTCGATGAGTCGCTCGACGCCATGCTCCAGGCCTGGACGGGTGAGCCGTTCGAGTACGGCGGGGCCACGGTGCGGGTGACGCCCCGGCCGCTCACCCAACCCCACCCCACCATCCTGGTCGGCGGGACCAGCCGGGTGTCGGCCCGACGGGCAGCGCGCTTGGGACTGCCGTTCTTCCCTGCTGCCAACCTCCCCGAGCTCGAGGCCTACTACTACGAGCAGTGCACCGCCCAGGGGACACAGGGGTTCTGCATGATGCCGGCGGCGCAGACGACGATGCTGTACGTGGCCGAGGACCCCGACAAGGCGTGGGCCGAGGTCGGTCACCACCTCCTCCACGAGGCACGGACCTACTCGGCCTGGCAGACACCCGACATCCGCTCCGCCGTCCATTCCCATGCCACCACCACCGACGAGCTGCGCGCCGAGGGCATCTACCGGATCGCCAGCCCGGCGGAGTGCGTGGCCCTGGCCAAGGCCCAGGGCGAGTCGGCATCGATGCTCATCCATCCGTTGTGCGGGGGGATGCCGATCGATCGGGGCTGGCAATGCGTCCAGCTCTACATCGACGACGTCGTCCCGCACCTGGCTTGACGACCACCGGACAGACCGACGGGAGAGGGCCCATGGCACGACTCGAGGGAAAGGTGGCCTTCGTCACCGGAGCGGCACGGGGCCAGGGGCGAGCCCACGCCGTACGGCTGGCCGAAGAGGGCGCCGACATCATCGCATCCGATGTCTGCGCGCCGATCGACACCGTCAAGTACCCCGCCGCCAGCCCCGCCGATCTGGAGGAGACCGTCCGCCAGGTGAAGCGGCTGGGGCGGGAGGTCGTCGCCGGTGAGGCCGACGTCCGCGACATGGCCGGGCTGGAGCAGATGGTGGCCGACGGCGTCACCCAGTTGGGGACCCTCGACATCGTGGTCGCAAACGCCGGGGTGATGAGCGCAGGACGGCTGTGGGAGCTGACCGAAGATCAGTGGCAACAGGTCATCGGCATCAACCTCACCGGCATGTGGCACACCATCAAGGCCACCGTGCCCACCATGATCAGCCAGGGAACCGGCGGCTCGATCATCCTGACCAGTTCCGTGGCCGGGCTGAGGGGCCAACCCTTCGTGGGCCACTACGTGTCGTCGAAGCACGGCGTGGTCGGGCTGTGCCGGACGCTGGCCAACGAGCTGGGCGAGTACAACATCCGGGTCAACTCGATCCACCCGGTCGGCGTCAACACCGACATGCTGCGTGAACCGGACCTGTTCCCCATGATCGAGGACCGAAGAGACACGCTGGGAGCGCTGTTCATGAACGCGCTCCCGGCCGACTTCCTCGAGCCGGAGGACGTGGCCGGCCTGGTGGCCTTCCTGGCCAGCGACGAGGCCAAGTACATGACCGGTGCCCAGGTGCCCATCGACCTGGGCTCGGTCAACCACTGACCTCGGCCCGACTACCGGTTGATCCCGCCCCCGTCGACGACCATCGAGAGGCCCGACACCCAGTCGGCGGCATCGCTGCACAGCCATACCGCCGCTTCGGCCACCTGACCGGGACGGCCCAGCTTTCCCCCGGGCAGGAACTTGGCCATCTCGGGCAACCCGTTCCAGGAGCTGAGCATGGGGGTGTCGACCATGCCCGGGCACACCGCATTCACCCGGATCCCCTGGTTGTTGTACTCCTGGGCGGCCACCTTGGTGATCCCCAGCACCCCGTGCTTGGCCGCGGTGTAGTGGGGCAGGCCGGGGGCGGGAACCAGCCCCGCCCCTGACGAGGTGTTGACGATGGCCCCGCCGCCCTGGTCGAGCATCTGGGCCAGCTCGTACTTCATGCACACGAAGACCGAGGTCAAGTTGACGTCCAGCATGTGCTGCCAGGCGGCCAGCTCCAGCTGATGGAAGGGGGCACTGTCGGCGTTGATGCCGGCGTTGTTCCAGGCGGCATCGAGCCGCCCCCGCTCCTCCACGATCCGAGCGACCAGGCCGGCCACGGCGGACTCGTCGGTCACGTCGACGCCGACGAACGTGGCCGTCCCCCCCGCCGCTTCCACCTGGGACACGGTGTCGGCCCCTCCGTCGGCGTTGGTGTCGGCCACATACACGTGCGCTGCCCCCTCGCGAGCGAAGATGCGGGCGCCGGCCTGGCCGATGCCGCTCCCCCCGCCGGTCACGAGGACCACTCTTTCCGTTGCCAGTTCGCCCATGGCGCTTCCTCCCTCGTCGGTGGTCGGCCCGCCGATATACGGGACCGGATGGGTCTTACTTGATGGTGGCGCCCAGGTCGACAGGGAGCGTGATGCCGGTCACGTAGCGCCCGGAGTCGGATACCAGCCACATGACGGCGTCGGTGATGTCCGATGCCTCCAGCCATGGTTCGGGAAAGATGTTCATGGCGGCGAACCCGGGGGCGACGTCCTCGGCCGTCGGCGCCTCGAGATCTGGACGGAAGAGCTTGAACATGCCCTCGTTCTCGACCATCGGGGTCCGGACAGTGCCAGGATGGATCGAGTTGACCCGGATCCGGTACGGGGCCAGCTCGTGCGCGGCCGATCGCATCAGTCCGACCAGTCCGTGCTTGGCCGCCGTGTAGGCGGGGATGCCTCCTGACGACCTCAGGCCCATGAAGGAGCTGACCAGGATCACGCAGCCGCCGTTCCCCCGTTCCACCATGGGCCGGACCCCTGACTGGACGGTGTGGAAGGCGCCGGTGAGGTTGATGTCGATCACCTCGCGCCACACACTCGGCTCGCAGGTGAGCAGGGAGTCCATGGTGCTGATGCCGGCATTGGCGATGACGATGTCGACGACCCCGAGCGCGGCGGCACCGTCTTGGACGACCTGGTCGACGGCCCGGTCGTCACGGACATCGACCACCCGGGTCAGCGCCCGGCGACCGGTGGCCTCGATGAGTCGGCCGGTCTCCTCCAGTTCCTCGGGAACGGGCATCGGGTAGGCGGCGCTGGCCACCGGGGCGCAGAGGTCGACGGCGATGACGTCGGCGCCCTGCTCGGCCAGGCGGACGGCGTGGCTCCGGCCCTGGCCCCGAGCGGCACCGGTGATGAATGCGACCTTGCCGTCAACGGCGCCCACTGGTCCCCCTTCGCTCGTCGTGCCCGGCCCGGTCGGCCTGGACGGTCAGCCCTGCGCCTTCATCAATTCGACCCGCACGCCGTCGGGGTCGTGCAGGAACACGAGGTCGATGCCCTCGTTGGTCGTCCGGGTCGATTCGATGACCGTACCCCCGGCGGCGACCAGGGCGGCGGCGGTGGCGTCCACGTCGTCGACGTAGAAGGACAGGTGGGTCAGGCCGAGCTGGTTCCGTCGCTGCGACGGCTCGCCGGTCGGGGCGGGTCTTGTGTAGTGGAGCAGCTCGACGGCCAGACCCTCCCGCCGGATGAACTGGGAGGTCAGGACCAGGTCACCGGGCACCTCCAGGGCGGCGCCGAAGGTCGAGTCGATGGGGAAGGCCTCGCCCCGCTCGAAGCCGAGCCCGTCGCAGTAGAAGGCGAGCGACCGGTCGAGGTCGGTCACACAGATGCCCAGATGGGAGAAGACGGTGGTGGACGTGGTCATGGTTCCCCCGGTCGGACCGTGCTGGCGCTATCGGGATTCCTGCCGGCTGGGGCCCGTCTAGCTCTTGAAGTAGGAGGCCGGCACCGGACTGAGATGGTAGGTGGCCGCCAGCGTCCCCGGGTTGGTCCCGTTGGCATAGGAGACCACGGTCACCTGGCGTATCAGATCGTGGTTGCTGTCGCTGTGGTACGTCCCGCAGGCGCCGGTGTAGGTGATCTTCCCCAGCTGCTTGGCGATGTCCGAGGAATTCAGGCTGCCGCCGGCCGCCTTGATCGCCGCCCCTACCATGTTGACGGCGTCGTAGACGTAGGCCGTGGACGTCTGCAGGCTCTGGCCCGGGTAGGCGGCCGTATAGGCCGACGAGTACGCCTTGGCCTGGCTGGTGGGGAGCACGGCCGGGTAGCAGAAGGGGGTGAAGGCGTAGTTCTTCAGCTCCGCCGGCTTGTTCAGGCCGTAGGCGGCGAGGAAGTTCCCGCTCTGGTCGCCCATGATGGGAGCGGTGATCCCGTTCTGGGACAACGACGTGTTGAACACGGCCTCGACCGTCGGGAACCCGTACTCGTAGATGACGGAATCGCCCTTCATGGCCAGCGCCTGTTGGGTGGTGTCGGTGGCCGTATCGGAGGCGCTGCGCACGGTGAAGTTCTTCACCCCTTGCTTCTTCAGCAGAGTCTGGGCGGTGGCGGCGTCGTCGTTGGAGGCCGTGTCGTCGGTGTGGAAGATGCCCACCGACTTCGGGTGGAACTTGGAGAAGCCGTAGGCGGTGGAGCCCTGGATAGCGGTGACCAGGTTGGGCACCACGGTGTAGAGGCCGGGCACGTGGACGACGTTGGACGAGGCCGCCGGGCCCTGCGCCGGCGAGAGGACGGGGATCCCCGACTGCTTGAGCAACTGGGCCGTGGCCTGGATCTGGTCGTCCACCGAATAGCCGATGATCGCCGTGGGCTTGGACCCGAGCGCCTTCTGGGTGGCCGTCACCGCCTGCTGGGGCGTGATGTTGGCGTCATAGGGCGTGAACTGCACCATATGGCCGTCGATGCCGCCCTTGGCGTTGATCTGGTTGACCGCCATCTTCATGTCGTTGTTGGTGCCGGGCGTGGCGTAGGGACCGGACTCGATGCTCATCCAGGCGATGGTGATCGGCGCCTTGGACGACGCGGCCAGGGCCGGGACGGCCACGGCCACGCTCGCCGCGCCGATGACCCCCACCGAGGCCAGGACACCCAACGTTCGCTTCTTCACTGCAACCCCCCTCGTCCTGCGCCGGGCCCGGATTGGGCGGCGGCTTTATGTCATTTTGATGACGACTTGCTTGGTGAGTCTGACCGGTCGGGCCGGGAGAGTCAACTATCCGATCGGAATTTGTGACATCCGTGTCTGCAGCGGGGCGCCGCGTGAGGCGAGTACCCCTTCTCAACAGGGAACTCTGCCCCTACCGGGGTCCGGCATTGCGTGCCGGACACCGCCGGTAGGGACGAGGTTCAGACACGGATGTCACCGAGGCTGTGGCCTCGGCCGGGGCGTAGGGCATCCCGCAAGCGACGTGTCCGTGCTGGACCGCTGATCGGTGGGGCCGGCACCTCTAGATGCGGGCAGGAGCCTGGTTGCGCCGGACCTCCTCGAAGGGCCTGTCGCGGTCGGCGGCGTACTCCCGGGGCATGCCCAGGACCCGCTCGCTGATGATGTTGCGCTGCATCTCGTTGCTCCCCCCGCCCAGGCTGCCCCCCTGGCGGCCGAGGTACCCGATGCCGTACCGACCACCGAGCTCCTCGCCGGCCCAGACCCCGGCGGCCGGGCCGGCGATCTCCAGTGCGATGTCGGCCCGCCGCTCGTTGTTGACCGCCGCGTACAGGCGTGGGATGGAGCCCGCCGGCCCGCTGAAATGACCGGTCCGGAGCCCGGTGGTGACCCGGCTGATCAACTGCTGCTGGACGATCTCGCCCACCCGGGCCTCGGCCACCAACTGGCGAACGTGGCGGTCCCCGCCCGTGCCCGCCGCCCGGGCCAGCTCCATGACGTCGTTCTGCGGCCCGCTCCGGGTCCCGGGGCCGACCCCGCTGGCGTAGGGCGACCCGCCGCCGACGGCGTCGCGCTCGTGGAAGAGCAGGCGGGAGGCGACCGTCCAGCCGTCGTTGACCTGGCCGACGACGTCCTGCTCGGGAAGGGCCACGTCGTCGAAGAACTCCTGGCAGAACTCCTTGCTGCCGTTGACCATCTCGATCTGCTGGAGCTCGATGCCGGGCTGGTGGATCTTGACGATGAACATGGTCAGTCCACGGTGCTTGGTCGCCTGCCAGTCGGTGCGGGCCAGGCACAGGGCATAGTCGGCCCGGTAGGCGCCCGTGCTCCAGATCTTGGAGCCGCTCAGGATCCACACGTCACCGTCCTTGTCGGCCCGGGTGACCAGGCCGGCCAAGTCCGAACCACCTGTGGGCTCGGACAGGAACTGCACCCAGATCTCGTCGCCCCGCAGGATGGCCGGCAGGTGACGGCCCTTCTGCTCCTCGGTCCCGAAGTCCAAGAGGGTGGGGGCACAGATGGTGAGCGCCGGTGTGTTGAACACGATCGGCATCTCGTAGGGGGCCGACTCCTCGGTGAAGGCCCGCTGGTGGGCCGGGCTCAGCCCCTGGCCGCCGTACGCCTTCGGGAAGCAGATGCCGGCGAATCCGCCGTCGAAGAGGGTGCGCTGCAGGGTACGGGCTCGGACGCCATCGCTGTCGAGCTGCTCCTCGGCATAGCGCGGGCCCGGGGCCGGTGGCATGTTCTCCTTCAGCCAGAGGCGGGCCCGGCTCCGGAAGGACCCGACATCCTCGGTGGACTCGGCCGCGGCGGTGGTTGTCGTCATGGCTCTCCTCCTACAGACCGATGAGCGTGGCGATCCGCTCCCGATGGTCGGCCGGCGCACCGAACAGGACCCGGTCCTGGGTGACGCGTCGTATGTACAGGTGCAGGTCGTGGTCCCAGGTCACGCCGATGCCGCCGTGCATCTGGACGCAGTCCTGCAAGAGGGCGGGACCGTGGTCGCCGATGTAGGACTTGGCCACGCTGACCAACTCGGCCGCGTTGTCGGCTCCGGCCTGTACCGCTCGAGCGGCCGCGCCGGACGTGGCGTGGCTTGCCTCGAGCCACAGCTTCATGTCGGCGAAGCGGTGCTTCAAGGCCTGGTACGAGGCGAGGGCGCGACCGAACGAGTAACGATCGAACGAGTACTCGACGGTGAAGGCGAACACCTGGTCGATGGCGCCCACCATCTCGGCGCACTGGATGACGAGGGCGAACTGGAGGAGGCGCTCGATCTCGGCCGCGGCGGCGCCGACGGCACCGACGACGGCCGACGAGGGCACGGCCACGTTGTCGAGTCGGACCTGTCCGAACCGCCTGACCAGGTCGAGGCTCTCGAGTGGCGTCACCGACACCCCGGGGGCCTCGGCTGGGACCAGGAACTGGGTCAGGCCTTCGCCGGTCCTCGCCCCCACCAGGAAGTAGTCGGCCTGGGCCGCCGCCTCCACTGCCGTCTTCACGCCGTGAAGGACGAACCCGCCGTCTCCGGGCTCGGCCCGCAGCTGCAGTTCGGCCGGCGACCAGGACCCACCCGGCTCGGCCACGGCCCAGGTGGCGATGGTGCCCCCGCTGAGCAGTCCGGACACCACCTCATCGTGCTGCCCGGCAGCCTCGGGCGCGCCGAGCGCGGCGGCCACCACATTGGTGGGCAGCAGTGGTCCCGGGGCGACCAGCCGTCCCACCTCCTCGGCGATGAGCTGCAGGTCGACCACGCCCTCACCGGAGACGCTCCCGCCGCCGAGCTCCTCGGGAACGAGCATCGAGGTCCAACCCAGCTCGGCCCCGCGTCGCCACCAGTCCCGGTCGAACCCGTCGGGGTTCTCCGCCGCCAGTTCCCGCACCACGGTCAGCGGCGTCGAGGTCTCCAAGAACTTCCGGGTCGTCTCCCGGAACAACTGCTGGTCGTTTGTCAGCTCCAGCTCCACGGCGTTCCCTCCTGTTGGTCCGGTGCGAACACTAGATGACAGAAGCGTCCCTGGAATTCGCACGTAGACGAGCACGGCTTTCGTCGGTCGTCCCTCTGGGGACGAGACGGGTTGATCACCTGCGGTCGGCGCCGCTCACCGCCTAACGTGCTCCGGCGGGCGGACATGCTCCGGGCGGAAAGGAGAGCCGATGTTGTCGGACGAGAAGATATTGGTCACCGGGGCCGGAGGCCAGATCGGGTTGCCGCTGGCGGCGTCGCTGGCCGACGACAACGAGGTCTGGGGGGTGGCCCGCTTCTCGCAGCCCGGCACCCGGGACCAGCTCGAGTCGCACCACGTGCATGCGCATCCGTGCGACCTGGCCGCCGGCGACTACAGCACCCTTCCGACCGATTTCACCTACGTGGTCCACTTCGCCGTCTTCCAGGGCGGCGGCCACGACTACGACACGGCCATCCGCATGAACGCCGAGGGCACCGGCCTCTTGTTGCAGCACGTGCGACGGGCAAAGGCGGCACTGGTCATGTCCACCCAGTCGGTGTACAAGCCGCACGCCGATGCCGGCCACGTCTTTCCGGAGAGCGATCCCCTGGGTGACGCGTCGCCCCTCCACTCCCCCACCTACTCCGTGTCGAAGATCGCCGAGGAGGCGGTCGCCCGCACCTGCGCCCGCCTCTTCTCGTTGCCCATCACCATCGCCCGCATGAACGCCTCGTATGGCCCCAACGGCGGCCTCCCGGCGTACCACCTCGACGCGGTGGTGGCCGGGGAGCCGGTGACGGCCCGCCACGACCCCGCCCCCTACTGCCCGATCCACCAGGACGACATCAACGCGCAGATCGGACCGCTCCTGGAGGCGGCCAGCGTGCCGGCCACCATCGTCAACTGGGCCGGGGACGAGGTGGTGACCGTCCAGCAGTGGTGCGCTTACGTCGGCTCGCTCATCGGCACCACCCCCGAGGTCAAGGTCGAGGCGGCGCCGGGCACGAGCGTCGGCTCCATCGCCGATGTCGCCCGGCGGCGGTCGATCACCGGCCCCTGCACGGTGCCCTGGAAAGAGGGCATGCGGGCCGTCCTGGCCGAGCGCCATCCCGAGGTCGCCCCCGGGCAGCACTGACCGGGCGGCCTTCTGGGATCTCCTCGGCGGGGAGCGGGCGTCCGGACCGCGCCGCGGGCCCTGGCCGGACTCAGCTCAGTCGACGGCGAGAGAGCGAGCGGCGGGGAGCGGGTTGTAGTACTCGCGCTGCGTACAGACCAGGCCGTCCCGGAAGGTAGCCACCGCGATGTAGCGGTTGGCGTAGGGCTTGCCCGTCGTGGTCACCGATCCGACGCTCGTGTATTCGAGCACCAGGCGGTCGGGGTCTGTGCAGTCGTGGATGTCGGTGATGGCCAGCTCGAGCTCGAAGATGCCCAGTGCCGCCTTCAGGTACGCGCGCACCGTCTCCTTGCCGGCCACGGTCTTGGGCGGGTCGGCGTAGGGGAGGTCGAGGACGAAGTCATCGGTGCACAGCGACAGTTGGCCGTCCACGTCGCCCTTGGACACGGCGGCCATGGAGGCCTCGATGGTGGCGCGGTTCCTCGCACGGGTCTCCTCGTCGCCCATGGCCACCCACACTAGGAAACCTCCGCGTCGGCTGCCGGACCGGCGGCGAGTTGCGCTCCGGCGGCACCTTGACGTAGGAGATCCTCATGGGAGACGCGCGCAGCGGAGGCCGACTCGACCTGGGCGGGGCGGTGTCGGTGGTCACCGGGGCCACCCGGGGCATCGGCCGCGAGGTGGCCGCGGCGTTGGGCCGGGCCGGCGCCAAGGTCGTCCTGGTCGGGCGGACAGGCCGGGACCAGCCCCACGCCATGCTGCCCGGGACCCTCGAGGAGGTCGCCGCCCAACTGGCCGACGAGGGGGTTGAAGCCCGGACCGTGCAGGCGGACCTGAGCGACGCCGGCGCGACGCAACGGATCGTCGACGACACCCTCGGCTGGTACGGCCGCTGTGACGTGTTGATAAACAACGCCGCCTTCACGTCCAACGGGCCGCTCCTCGAGATCCCCTGGCGCCGGTGGCAGACGGCCTTTCGCCTCCAGGTGGTGGCTCCGCTGCAGCTCTGCCAGGGCTTCGTTCCAGGCATGCTCGAGCGCCGGGGCGGGCGGGTCATCAACGTCAGCTCGGGCGCCTCACAGACGCTGACGCCCAACCTGGCCCTCTACTCGGTGAGCAAGCTGGCCATGGAGCACTGGGGCGAGTACCTCGACCTCGAGGCGGGCGGGCAGGGCGTCGCCTTCAACACCCTGCGGATCGATCGCCTGGTCGAGACGGAGGGCTTCCACTACGTGCTCGAGACCCAGGGCGAGGAGATCGCCACCGCCGGCAACGGCATGGCCAGCGTCATGACGTCGGCCCAGGCGGCCGAACACTTCTTGTGGATGCTGGCCCAACCGTCCGGGTGGAGCGGGCACACCGTCGGCTTCGAGGACATCACCGCCCTCGGAGGCCCCTCGACGCCGGCCAGACCGGCCACCGTCGAGGGGCCGTGAGCGTTTGCGCCCTCGCGACGCCGACTGAGACACTCACCGGATGTGCCCCGACCAGCTCCGTCACGAGGAGCGCGCCCTCTTCCTGCCCGATGGGGACCGCTTCATCCCCACCCCGCTGAGCGGGGGGCCGTGGTCCCCCGAGCACCAATTCGGCGGGTCTGCCGCCGCCCTCCTGGCCACCGTGATCGAGGACATCCCCACGCTCGTACCCCAGCAGGTGGTCCGGCTGACGGTCGACCTCATGCGGCCTGTCCCGGTCCGTCCCGTTGCCGTCGAGGCGCGGGTGGTGCGGGAAGGAAGGCGGATCCAGGTGACCGAGGCGGCCATCCTGTTCGAGGGCGCCGAGGTGGCCCGGTGCTCGGCCCTGCGGATGCGGGTGGGCGACCTCGGCGACCTGCCCGTCGACCAGGGGGAGCCGCGGGTGGGGCCGCCGGCCGGAGCCAGCCGGCCCGAGAGCCCCTACGGCACGAGCGACCCGCCCGGTGTGGCCGGCGCGGTCCACTTCACCTTCGACCGCCCCGATGGCTTCTTCGTCGATCCGACCTGGCTACGGATGCGGGTGCCGGTGATAGCCGGGCGGGAAACCCGGCCCCTGGCCCGGGTGGCCTTCTTCGCCGACTTCGCCAGCGGCATCGGCCATCCCCGATCGTTGCCGGTCACCGGGATCAACGCCGATCTCACCTTGAACATCGTGCGCTATCCGACCGACGAGTGGCTGTGCCTCAGCGGGACCGGTTGGACCAGTCCCCAAGGGATCGGCCTCGCCCAGGCGGCCATCTCCGACAGCCAGGGAGTGGCCGCCTCGGTCTCGCTCTCCCGCCTGGTCGACCGCACCACCCCTCCCGACGGCGCGGTGATCCCTCGAGGCAAGCGGTTCGACGCGAAGCGCACGCCGCGACCGAGCGCCGACCCGGCCGACGCCCCGACGTAGACCTGCCTGACCTCCCGTTCACTCGGGGATGGGGTGCGACCGGCCGTGTTCGTCGGTCAACCCGTAGTCGGCCGCGAGCTCGGCCACCCAGAACCGACCGCCGGTCCGGCCCATCACCCCGTCGTCGGCGGCCAGGGCCACGACGGCACGCCCGGCGTACCGCGGCGTCTCCAACAGGTCGAGGTCACCGAACGTCTCGGAGAGGATGCTGCCGCCGGCCGCCGAGGCGTCCACGTTCTCCGTCCGGGTGACGTTGGGCCAGATGGAGACGACGGTCACCCCCTCATCCCGGAGCTCTTCGGCCATGTCCCTGGTCATCTTGTCCAGCGCCGCCTTCCCCGCGCCGTAGGGCACGTTGTACAGGTACCGCTCGGCCGCCCGGCCCGAGACGTTGACGATCAGCCCATGCCCCGACCCGATCAGCATGGGGGCGGCGTGGGCGGCGGCCACGTAGGCCGAACGGCTCCCGACGTCGACCACCTGACGCCAGGCGTCGATGGGAAGCTCCCAGAACCGCTGTCCGATGGAGGCGGCGAACTCGTGCGCGTTGAACACGCTGTTGACCAGGATGTCGATCGATTCGTGCCGGCTGCTCACGGTGGCGAACAAGTCGGCGACGTCGCCGTCGTCGGTGAAGTCGCACCGGACAGGGGTGGCTGATCCCCCTGCGGCACCGATCTCGCCTGCCGTCTCGTGCAGTGAGCCGGCACGGCCGTCGGCCGCAGGACCGAGCGTGCGTCCGCACACCCAGACATGGGCGCCGGCCGCGCCCAACTCGAGTGCGATGCCCTTGCCGATGCCGCGGCTGGCTCCGGCCACCACCGCCACCGCGCCTTGGAGCACGCCTTCCACGACCGTTCAGCCGGAGGTGATGATGCGGTGGTCGAGCTGCCAACCCTCGGCCGTGCGCCGGAAGCGATCGCGGTAGTGGCCGATGCCCTTGACCTGCGGCGTGGTGTCGGTGTCCCCCACGAAGAGGAAGTACGCCTCACCGCTGGCCATGCCGTCGCCGTCGAGCCGGACCGACTGGGTCGTGATCACGTGCCGGCTGTTGGTACCCGGGCCCTGGGTCCCCGCCGCCCGTCGTTGGCGGGCGGCGGCCAGGATGTCGTGGCGGCCCCTGATCTCGTTGCCACCCATCTCCCATCGGGCGTCTTCGGTGAAGCGGCCGATGTAGTCCGAGAGGTCGTCCTCGGAGGCCATGTCGGCCATGTGGGCGAGGTCGGCGACCAGATTCCTGATCTCGAGCTCGTCCGCCACCTGTTGTGCCTGCGGTCCCTCTGCCATCGTGGCCACCCCGGTCTCGTTCGCCGTGCCGTGCCCATCACCGCGGCGGCGGGCACGGGCGAGGTTAGCTCTCGCTCGCGATCGCCCACCACAACGACGTGCGACCCCCGGCCCGGGTTGTGCCGGTCGATAGAGTCATCTGGTGCTGCTTCACCAGTTGATCGACTCGGTCGCGGCCTCCGACCCTGAGCGGACGGCCCTCTTCTACCGGGACGAGGACATCTCCTTCGCCGAGCTCTCCGACCGGTCCCGAGGAGCGGCCCGGGTCATCGCCACCATCACCGAACCGGGCGATCGAGTGGCCATCATCGGCGAGAACCATCCCAGTTGGGTGGAGTGCTACTACGGCGTGCCCGAGAGCGGCCGGATCCTTGTGTTCCTCAACCACCGGCTGGCCCCGGCCGAGCTGGCGTCGATCCTCCGACGCTCGGGGTCATCGGTGCTCATCGGTCCAGGCGTCGAGCTCGATCGCCTCAGCCCCCTCGCCCCCGAGTTCCCCGACGTCCATACCCGCATCGGCCTGGAACAGTGGGCTTCGCTGGTGAGCGCCGGAGCCACAGTGGAGGAAGGGCCGGTCGTGTCGGTCACCGGCGATGCGCCGGCCTGGTTGATCTACACCAGCGGCACCACCGGGTCACCCAAAGGGGCAATCCTCACCCACGACAATTTCGGAGCCGCCATCGCCGCCAGCCGGTACGGCCGGCCGATTGCGGCCGACGACGTGTTCTTGTACCCGTTCCCCCTGTGTCACGTGTCCGGCTACAACGTGTTGCGGCTCCACGCCGCCGGACGACCGGTGGTGCTGATGGACCGCTTCGAGGCGGCCGCCTTCGTGGACAGCGTCGAGCGCCACCGGGTGACCTCGGTGACGGTGACGGCGACGATGATGTCGAGCCTGCTCGACCACTTGGACGGCCACCCGGCCGATCGCGACCGGCTCCGGTCCCTCCGCCAGGTCGCCTACGGAGCCGCACCGATGCCCCCGAGCCTGTTGCGCCGCGCCATCGAAGTGCTCGGGGTCGACTTCGCCCAGGGGTACGGCATGACCGAGCTCTCGGGCAATGCCACCTTCCTGGGGCCCGACGCCCACCGCCGGGCGCTGGACGGGGCCGAACACCTCCTGGCCGCTGCGGGGCGCCCGGCTTCCAACGTCGAGGTCCGGGTGGTGGACGACACCGCACACGAGGTGGCGCCGGGCGTGACCGGCGAGATCGTGGTCTGTGGCGACCAGGTGACGGCCGGCTACTGGATGGACGAGGAGGCGACCCGAGCCGCCTTCACCGACGGTTGGTTCCACACTGGCGACCTGGGCCGCTTCGACGCCGACGGTTGGCTCTATGTCGTCGACCGCAAGAAGGACGTCATCGTCACCGGGGCGGAGAACGTCTCCTCCCGAGAGGTGGAAGAGGCCATCTTGGCCACCTGCCCGGAGGTCAGGGAAGCAGCCGTGGTCGGCGTGAGCGACCCCCACTGGGGGGAGAACGTCTGCGCCGTCATCGTGCTCCGGGCCGGGAAGGCCGTCGAGCCGGGCGAGCTGACCGACCGGGTCCGCCGGCGGCTGGCCGGCTTCAAGGTGCCGCGCCACGTGGTCGCGGTGGACGAGCTCCCTCGGAACACGACCGGCAAGGTGCTGAAGCGGCAACTGCGGCAGTGGCTGGCCGAGCATCCCGAACAGGTGGGAGCCCGCCACTGACCGGCGGAGGTGGTCGGTGACGGGGTGGCGCATCTCCGGGCCGCGTGTATGCTTGTCTCACCAAACGATTGGTAGAAAGTCAGTTCCAGCGCAGGGGGTCCCCATGTCTTCCGTTTCGCCCTTCGACTTCCCGGTCTTCGACGCCGACAACCATCTCTACGAGACGACCGACGCCCTGACCAAGTTCTTGCCCCCCGAGTACAAGGGGGCCATCGACTACGTCGACCTCCACGGCCGGACCAAGATCATGGTGCGCGGCCAGGTCAGCGACTACATCCCCAACCCGACCTTCGAGCGGGTGGGGCGGCCCGGGGCCCAAGAGGAGTACTTCAAGCAGGGCAACCCCGAGGGCAAGTCCTACCGGGAGATCATCGGCCGGGGCATCGACTGCCCGCCGGCCTTCCGGGAGGCGGGCGCCCGCCTCGAGCTGCTCGACGAGCAGGGGATCGACTTCGCCATCATGTTGCCCACCCTGGCCAGCCTGATCGAAGAGCGCATGCGCGACGACCCCGACCTCTGCGCCGCGGCCATCCACGCCCTGAACACCTGGATGCTCGACGCCTGGCCCTATGTCTACAAGGACCGGGTCTTCTCCACCCCGATCATCACCCCGGGCGTGTTGGACAAGGCGCTGGCCGAGCTGGACTTCCTCATCGACCACGGTGCCCGGGTCGTCCTCATGCGCCCGGCCCCGGCCTGGGGCTACCGGGGGCCCCGCTCGTTCGCCCTCGAGGAGTTCGACCCCTACTGGTCCAAGGTGGAAGAGGCGGGCCTGCTCGTCGTCTTCCACGCCTCGGACTCCGGGTACGTCCGCTACACCAACGAGTGGGAGGGCTCCCACACCGAGACCCAGGCCTTCGCCGAGCGCCAGCGGTTCACGGCCACGGTGCGCGACACCCACCGGGACATCCAAGACGCCGTCACCTCGATGATCTGCCACGGGGCCCTGTGGCGCCACCCGAAGCTCCGGATCGCCCTCATCGAGAACGGGGCGGGCTGGGTGCCCTCCCTCCTCGAGCACCTGGACCACACCTGGCGGACCATGCCCCAGGACTACGAGGAGCGGCCCTCGGACACCTTCAAGCGCCACTTCTGGATGCACCCCTTCCACGAGGAGGACCCCCGCGACCTGGTCGAGCTGCTCGGGGCCGACCACATCATCTTCGGGTCGGACTTCCCCCACGTCGAGGGCCTGGCCAACCCGGTCTCCTACGTCGACGAGCTGGCCGGCCTGCCCGAGGCGGACATCGAGAAGATCATGGGCGCCAACATGATGGGCCTGCTCGGGGCGAAGGTCCCCGCTCCGGCCTGAGCGGTCCGGGTCACCGGGCGTTCGGCTTCCGGCCACCGATGGCCTCGGTGACCGAGTCCGCCGCCGACACCAGCCGCTCGCCCAGTTTCTCGATCTCGGCTCGGCCGGCGGCACGGACGAAGCCCTTCAGGCTGATGGCGAGGTTCACCTCGCCCGAACGGTCGAAGACGGCCGCGGTAATGCTCGAGAGCTCATAGAGGGCGTCGGGCAGCAAGCGGTTGACCACGTAGCCCTCGCTGTTCCGTACCTGCTCGATGAACCCGTCGAGCGTGCTGGTGAGGTCGCCCTCGGCCGAACGTGCGTCGATCGAGCCCAGGATCTGGCGGACCTGATTCAGGTCGTCGCTGGCGATGGCGCTCACCCAGTACCCGCGCTCTCGCACCGCGGCCAATGCATCGAGATAGCGCTCCCTCCGGTCAGGCGACCAGACCTCCGGGAAGGCACGCAGCCATTCGTCGATCCGCGACCGGTCCCACCAGGCCACGAAGATGGCGCCGATCGGGGGGACCAGCGGGATCCGTTGCGAGAGGTACAGGACCCGGAGATCGTTGCGCTCGAACTCGGCGGTGCTCGCCTTCCCGACGACGACGATGGAACGATCCAGGACGGCGGTGAGGACGACGTCGAGGCCCAGGTCCGCCGCCACCGTCTTGATCGCTCGCCTGGCAATGGCCACCGCCCGGTTTTGGTGGGAGGCGGCCTCGCCGAGGGGAACGATCGCCGGCCCCAGGCTGTACTCGCGCTCAGGGCTTCGGCTCACCAGGCCACAGTCGACCAGTGTGGCCAAGATCGTGTGCCCGGTGGCCTTGGCCAGGTCGAGCCGGCGGGCGAGCTCCGAGAGCGTGAAGGTCTCCGACTCGTGCTCGGCCAGGAAGTTCAGGATCGACACGGCGCGCTCCACGGCAGGGCTGGTCCTATTGATGTGAGCCTCCGTTCGTCGCCGACCACTCCTCGTCAGCCAGTGACGCCCCCACGGCGACCAGCGGCGCGGCATGCCCGAGCGGCGACGTGGTCGCCAAGCCCCCGCCGACCGAGGTGTGGCCGGTCACGCATTGGGCACGGTCTGAGGCCTTGAACAGGATGGACGAGGCGATGTCCCTGGTCCTGCCCAAGGACATCGGTCCTGCCTTGGCCGCACCATAGGTGGCATGGAATGGAGCGCCCGAGAGCCCGCTGATGGAAGCCACGTAGACCATTGTGCCCCGGGACTGGGCCACATCGCCCGACCGCGTTCAAAATGACGAACGCTTTGTCTGCGATCTCGAACACGGTGCCGGGTGTCCCCTGGCCAATTCAAGCGGGACGGATGGCCTCAACCGCCATGCGGAAGCGGCGACTACGCGCTCCGAACCCGCCGTGGCCGGCCGGGGTCGGAGCACCGGGCGAGAAGAGGACGACCCCGCCGTTGGGCGTGCCCGCCACGGCTGTCCGGACGGCACCGCCGAGGTCGGGCGTCTCGGTGATCGACACCTCCACCTGGCGCCGGTTTCCCGCCGTCCTCACCGCGTCGACGATGCGCCCACCGTCGGGGGGAATGACCACGATGTTGGGCGTGGGGACCCGTGCCACCACCGCCTCGGCCAGCGGGGCGAAGTCGACCCCCCGATCTGCGCCCCCGAGGATGAGGGTCATCGGGCGATCCGTATACGACGCCATCGACGCGGTCGTGGCGAGCGGATTGCTGGCCAGGGCGTCGTCTACGTACTCGACGCCGTCTCTTGTCCCGATCGACTGGCACCGCGACGGCAGGCCGTCGAACTCCTCGATGACTGCAGCCACCGACGCGACCGATGGCGCAGCGCCGGTCAAGAGCAGGGCACCGGCGATCGCTCCGCACAGGTTGGCCACGTTGTGGGCCCCGGGGGCCCGCAGGCCCGAGTACTCCACCAGCCGCTCGCCGTCGATGCTGATCCATCCGGAATCGGCCCACACCCGGCCCCGTTCCCCGTAGAGGAGCCGACCGGGATGGCTCGCGGTGCGGGCCACGGCCTCGTGGCTGGCCGCGTTGACAGCCAGGGACCGGGGCGGGCCGGCTGACAGCAGGCGCAGCTTGTCCCGGTAGTAGGCCTCCACCCCGCCGTGCCAGTCGAGGTGGTCAGGAGCCAGGCTGGTCAGCACGCACACCGGCGGGGACACGGTGACCTCGGCCGCCTGGTACGACGACACCTCGACCACGTAGGCGTCGACCTCCTCGCTGCCGTACAGATCGGTGACCGGCACGCCGATGTTGCCGACCAAGGCGACGCGTGACCCGCTGTGCCTGAGGATTCCTGCTGCCAACGTGGCCGTGGTGCTCTTGCCCTTGGTCCCGGTGATGGCCACGACCGGTGCCTGCTCGAAGTCCTCGAGCCACACGGCCATCGGTGTGGTCACCGCCACTCCGTGGTTGGCCGCGTCGACCAGTTCCTGGCGGTACCGGCTGACCCCCGGAGAGCGGACGATGGCATCGACCGCACCCAACAGGGCCGGGTCGGGGCCGTGGACGGCGAGCGGTACGCCGGCCACGGACGGGGCGCGGCGGGCGGCGGCCGACGGGTCGTCGTCGACCAGCACCGGCGTCGAGCCCCGTTCGATGAGCAGTCGGGCGAAGGACGCCCCCTCCTCTCCCATTCCCCAGATAGCCACGCGGCGGGAGACGAGTGACGCCAGCCTCACGGGGCGCTCGGGACCGCCGGATGCACCGGTGGCCCGACGAGACGGGCGACCAATCCCTCGATGTCGCCATTGCCAAAGCGCAGCGTCGGGTCCGGAGCCATGAGCTCTTCGACGTCGCGGTCGGAGACCAGCGCCTCGGCGGTCGGGGCCAGCGCGGCCACAACCGGGGAGCTCGCCCACTCGGGCCGTCGGCCGAGCAGCCGGAGGGCCACGGCCGACTCCCGTCGCTCCCCCACGCACTCGAACGGCTTGTCGTTGCTGCTCATCAGGGAGCGAAAGCCGTCGATCTGGGCGGCATCGGCGAACATGTCCCGCCCGATGATGGCGGTCAGCGCCGAGCGATCCAGGTACGGCGCCAGCATCAGGCCGACGAACCGGCACTTCGGGCAGTTCCCGCACCACCGGTCGGTGGCGGCGGCCTCGCGTCGGAAAGCGGTATTGCAGCTGCAGAACGCGCCGTGGTACTCGGTCAACCCGGCGAACGACCGCGAGATGGCCAGCTCCGAATAGGGCCGAAGGGCCGAGCCGTAGGTCAGGTTGGGTTCGATGCTGGCGGCCACCAGCCGGCGCAGCGCCGTCTCGAAGGGGTAGCTCTTGGAGAACTGGTGGTTGACGGCCACCCCGCCCACCATGGACGTCTCCTCGCTGGCCGAGCGCTCGATGGCCATGGCGATGGTGTCGTAGCCGTAGAGGTAGCTCCCGGCCACGGCGATCAGCGAGACGATGGCCGTGATGGGCACATGGCCGTTGAGCGCCCCGCGCCGGTTCAGCTCCAACAGATGTGGGGACAGGCGTCGGCGTACCTCGATGAGCTGCAGCCCGGCCAGGCCGGCCAGCTCCCTGACCAACGGATGGGGATTGACAGCGAACAGGCGGGGGCGAAGGGGGCGCAGCGCCTCGATGAGGACCATCGAGTCCTTGCCTCCACCGATCGGGACCAGCACGGACGAACCCCCGTCGTCCCTCGGCCGGGTCGGGGCGACGACCGCCGGCGGCGCACCGGTGGCCGTCCCTGCGCTGAGGTGCACGTCGACGGGCACGGGCCGCCCGTTGTTGACGGCGAACTCCCGAAGGCCGTCGTCATAGAGGAGCCGGTGGAATTCCTGCTCGGCCGGGGTGAGCGCGGCCTGCTCGATGCTCACGGTGGCCGGGGCGGCCGCCTTGAAGTAGCTGACTCCGGCGGCGATGTGGAGGTGGTCGACCGCTCGGCCGAATCCCTCGGTATCGAATCGGTCTTCGGCCGTCGACGGCTCGGTCACGAACTCGACCGTCTCGGCGAAGTGCTCCCGGTCGTCGAAGGCATAGCGGAGGGTGATCAGGCGGGTAGCCCGGTCGTAGTCCCAGTCGGTGATCCGGAAGGTGTCGACCGATCCCGGGTCGAATGCAGGCGGGTCGCTCATCGCGCCCGACAGCGTACCCTGGTCGGCCAGGCCCTACTCGTCGGGCCCGAGCTCAACCGCCTGCCTCCGCCGTCGCCCTCGCCGGTGCCCCACCCATCATCTTCAGCATCGTGGCCCCTCCGGTACGGAAGAAGCGCCAGACCAGGGCAATGGCCAGCGCGAAGAAGACGATGTTCAGGTAGGTGGTGTAGTTCCAGCTGACGGTGGCAGTGAGCACGCTGGCGTTGCGGGTGGCAGGGATGATCCCGGCGCCCCCGAAGATCAGCTCGACGGCATAGCCGGCCAGCACCATGGTGAGGTAGAAGGAGGCGAGGATGAAGAGCATCATCTTCGTCCCGTAGTACTTCCGGTAGATGACCAGAATGGGCAGGATGATCAGGTCGGCGAAGATGAAGCTGATGACCCCGCCGAAGCTGATCCCACCGTTCCACAGCACGGCGGCGAGGGGGACGTTCCCGATCGAGCAGACGAAGGCCAGGATCGAGATGACCGGGCCGATGAGCGGGCCCCAGACCTTGGACAGCACCGGGTGACCGGTAAGGAAGAGGTGGCGCCAGAAGCTGTCGGGCACCCACGCGCCGAGAGCCCCGGCCAGCAGAAGGCCGATGACGATGTCCCGCACCACCGCGGCCCACTCCATCACGAAGACGTGGGCCACGGCCGTCCGTCCTTCGCCAGACGAGAGCCGGCGCCACAGGCTGCCCGTGGCCTGGATGCTCATGTCCATGGCCGCGTGCCCTTCCATGGACCCGGCCAGGCCGCGGTCGGCCTGGACCCTGGCCTCAGCTACGAGTCGTTGGCGCAGCGCCAGCCGGAAGATCACCGCGATGAGGACGATCATGATCGGGCCGCCGACGAACTCCGCCGCGGTGAACTGCCACCCGAGCAAGAGCGCCATGATGATGCCCAACTCGACGACCAGGTTGGTCGAGGCGATCTCGAAGACCATGGCTGCGGTGAAGTCGGCCCCTTTCCGGAACAGCCCCCGGGCCAGGGCCACCGCGGCGTAGGAGCACGAGGAGCTGGCCATGCCCAGCGCGGTCGCCGATGCCAGAGCCTTGGGTGTGTCACTGCCGAGGAGCCGCTCCACCGTTCGCCTGCGCACCAACGCCTGCACGATGGCCGAGAGGGTGAAACCCAGGATGAGGGACCAGGCAATCTGCCAGGCCATGGCGCCGGTCACCGACAGGGCGTGGCCGATTGCGTGGAGCACCGTCACGCTGCCCGCTCTTCACCTGGCGGTGTTGGCGTTGTCACCATCCCGGGGAGTGTACCCTCGAGGGGTATCAGGACGAGGAGGATCGGATGCCGGGATACACGGGTCACAAGGACCAGGTGACCAAGCGCCTGCGGCGCATCGAGGGCCAGGTTCGCGGGATTCAGCAGATGATCGAGGACGACCGCTACTGCATCGACGTCCTCACCCAGGTCTCGGCGGTCACCAAGGCCCTCCAGGCCGTGGCCCTGGAGTTGATGGGCGACCACCTGGGGTCCTGTGTGAGCGAAGCCATCGAGGCCGGCGGGCCGGCAGCACAGGAGAAGATCACCGAGGCAACCGAGGCCATCGCCCGCCTGGTTCGTTCCTGATTGGGCGAGCGGCGGACCCTCAGTCGTCGACGGGGGTGGCCTTGTCCGCCGCCCGGGGAGGGTCGGCCGGCGGATCGGGCAGCTCGTCGGCGGCCGCTCCCTCGTCCTCGAGCTCGTCGGCCAACTCCTGGTCCTCAGCCGCGGCCATTCCGAATTGGTGGTCCTGCATATCCCTGTCGACTTGATCCCTCGGTCCGTCGGCCACGGCTCTCCTTCTTCGGCACTGCCTATCGGTTGACTCTGCCTATCGGTTGACTCTTGTCGTGGTACCCCCTACCTACCCGTGTGGGCCACGAGTCACACCCCCGCCGGCCTGACGGCCTGGCTCGCACCCACGCCACCCCGCGCCGTCGCCGAGCAGACCTCGCACACACTCGCGCTGTGGCCGAGCGCCGGCTCAGTGGTGGTAGCCGGTAGGCGCCGGCGGCAGCGGCGCCCTCAACGACGACAGGTAGGTGACCGCTTCGGACAGGTCGGAGAGAAAGTGGTCACCCAGGCTATGACTGAACCCGTTGCGGACCACCACCCGCAGCACGCTGAGGTCCTGCCGGTTCTCCGGGAACGTATAGGCCGGGACCAACCATCCCTTGTTGCGAAGCTCCTTCGAGACGTGGAACACGTCGAAGCCCGAGATGTCGTCGTTGAGTGCGAAGGAGAAGACCGGTAGCTCGCTACCGTCGCTCAGGAGCCAGAAGGGGCCGAGTTCCCCCACGTCGCCGGCCAAGCGGGTGGCCACGTTCCGGCAGGCCTGCTGGATGCTGCGATAGCCCTCGAACCCCAGACGAAGGAAGTTGTAGTACTGGGCCACCACCTGATTGCCCGGTCGGGAGAAATTGAGGGCGAACGTCGGCATGTCCCCGCCGAGATAATTGACCCGGAAGACCAGGTCTTCGGGGAGGGCCTCGGCGTCACGCCACACCACCCAACCGACGCCCGGATAGACCAGACCGTACTTGTGCCCCGAGGCGTTGATCGATTGCACCCGCGGGAGCCGGAAGTCCCACTCCAGGTCGGTATCGAGGAACGGGGCGATGAATCCGCCCGAGGCCGCGTCGACGTGGACGGGTACATCGAGTCCCGATTCCTCCCCGAGCCGATCGAGGGCGCCGCAGATGTCCGCTATCGGCTCATAGCTCCCGTCGAAGGTGGAGCCGAGTATGGCCACCACACCGATGGTGTTCTCGTCACAGTGGGCGGCCGCCTCGTCACCGGTCAGATGGAAGCGGTCCCCCTCGAGGGGTACCAAGCGGGGCTCGACCTCCCAGTACCGGCAGAACTTCTCCCAGCACACCTGGACGTTGGCCCCCATCACCATGTTGGGCTTGTCGGCTGGCTTCCCGGCCTGCTCCCTGCGCTGTCGCCAGCGCCACTTGAGAGCCATGCCGCCGAGCATCGACGCCTCGCTCGACCCCGTCGTCGACGTCCCGGTGGCGCCGCCTCGTCCGTCGGCGTTCCACAGGGCGCTGATCATGTTCACGCACCGGCGCTCGAGCTCGGCCGTCTGGGGGTACTCGTCCTTGTCGATCATGTTCTTGTCAAAGGTGTCGGCCATCAGCTCCTTGGCCTCGGGCTCCATCCAGGTCGTGACGAAGGTAGCCAGGTTGAGCCGGGACAAGCCGTCGAGCAGGAGCTCGTCGCGGACAAGTTGGAGCGCGGTGTCGGCCCGCATGGCGGCGGGAGGCATGGAGGTGGTGGCCACCAGTCCCTGCTCGCTGGCCCGGGCGAACATCGGATCGATGGCCGAGTCGGCGGTGGATTCGTCCTTCACTGACTCGCTGCGGTGAACGGCCATATCGGCCTCCTTGATGGGCATGGGACGGATCGGGCCTGGTCAACATGAAGCGGGTGGCGGTTGGCCCACTGTAGGACCGCCATCGGGCCGCGCCGGTGGCCTGGCGTCGGGTCCGGGGCCCTGGCGGGTGGTCCCCGTCAGTCAGGGGCCGACCGAAACGGACCAGGGCAGAGTGGCGAGCATCTCGCCGACCGGCAAGCGCGCTCCGCGGGGCGACAGGTTCGAACCGGTGAGCACGTCGATCAACTGGCTGGGCGCGCCCCCGGGCAGAGCCACCGATGTGCCGCGCCACAGCGCGGGACCGACCGGCATACGGCCGGCTCCGGCCAGGCTCAGGGGAAGCCGCGGGACGACGATCACGGCCCAGTCCGAACGCCGATGTCGGGCAAAGGCCACTACATGGCGGTGGCGGGGACCTTCGACCTCGAGCGGCAGGTAGGACCCGCGATCGAACAGGTTGGGACGGCTCCGCCGCAACCGGAGCAGCCGCTGGGTCACCATCAGCTTCAATCGCCCGTCGGGCCAGGAGGCAAGGAACCGAGCCGTCGACGACTTCGCCGTCGGTCGCCCGGTCCAACGCGTCGACCATCCGAGCCCGCCGCTCGAAGTCGACCGGGCGCCGGTTGTCCGGGTCCACCAACGAGTGGGACCAGAGCTCGGTTCCCTGGTACACGTCGGGAACGCCGGGGACGGTGCACTTGAGTACGGTCATCGCCAGTGCGTTCACCGCCCCGGCCGGCCCCACCATGTCGAGCAGCCGACCGAGGTCGGCGTGGAAGCGGCGGTTGGAAGGAGACAGGATCCGGCGGATGAAGGCCCGCACCACGCGCTCGTAGTCGTCGTCGGGCCGGAGCCAGCTGGTCCGGACCTTGGCCTCCCGCAGGGCCTTGACCATGTAGTCCTGGACCCGCCGGCTGAAGCCCCTCCGATCATCGGGATCGAGCGGCCATGCGCCCACGATGGTCTGGTAGGCGAAGAGCTCGTCTGGCGGGTCGGGAGCGCCCGCCGGCGACCGGTGCCATCCGTGCCATCGGGACACGTGCTCCTCCCAGGTCGCGGGGAGCTCGGACAACACGGCCAGGCGGGATCTGACGTCCTCGCTCTGCTTGGTGTCGTGCGTAGAGGTGGCCGAGAGCGAGTGGCGGGTGGTGCGGCGACGCCGGCCCATCGCCTGGTGGAACCGATCCACGGTCACTGGCGGCCGGCCGGGATCGGTGCCCACCTCGGTCAGGGCGGCCAGGGCTCCCGAGCGGTAGAGAGCGGTGTCCTCCACGCCCTTCGCCGTCACCGCGCCGGTGTGCTGCTGCCATCGCTGGACCAGCTCGAGGTCGCCGGGCTCGACGGCAGCCCGACCGGGGTCGGAGGAGCCGACGGCAGCCCGAGCGGGGTCGGCGGGCTCGTCGGCGCCCAGCAGCGGGAGAATCAAGTCCATGGCCCGCTGCCCGTCCGCATCCAGATTGGGCCGGGCCCCGATGGCGGCCTGCTGTAGCCGGCGCCGGTCCTCGCCGGTGGCGCCGGTGGCATCCACGTAGGTGCGGTAGACGCCGAGCTGGGCGGCCAGCTCGACCAAGGCTCGGGACAGGTCGGGCCGAGCCAGGTCGTGACCGCCCGGCGGCCGGGACAGGCGCCAAGCGACCAGGTCGGTGAGGCGTGCCACCTGACCCGGGAAGAGCGACGCCTGGACGAACCGCTTCGAGGCGGTGACCAATTGGTCGAAAGGACGATCGTCACGCGCCCAGTCGGCCGCCAGCTTGGCGATGGCCTCGGCACCGTCCCCGTCGACCAGGAGCGAGCCGACCAGGTCGACGAACTCGTACCCGGTGGTGCCGTCGACCGTCCAGAGGGACGGAAGGCTCTCGTCCCGGGCCAGGATCTTCTCGACCAGGAGCACCGGTCCGGACCGCTCACCCCGATCGAGGTCGTGGCCGAGCTGGGCAAGGTAGCGGGTCGGGTCGGCCAGACCGTCGACGTGGTCGACCCTCAGCCCGGCGACACGGTCGTCGTCGGCCAGCCGGAGGAGCAGCGCGTGGGTTGCCTCGTACACCGCCGGGTCCTCGACCCGGACACCGACCAGTCCGTCCACGTCGAAGAATCGCCGATAGTTCCCCTCGTGGCGGCCGAGGCGCCAGGAGGCCAGTCGGTAATGCTGGTGGCCGAGCAGCTCGGCTCATGTCGTCGGCGTAGCAGTCGTCGGCGTAGCAGTCGTCGGCGTAGCAGTCGTCGGCGTAGCAGTCGTCGGCGCTGCCGTCGTCGGCGCTGCTGTCGTCCTCGCTGCTTTCGTCGGCGGAGGTGCCTTCGGCGAGGATGCCTTCGGGGGAGGGCTCAGGCCTCACGCTGAGGAGCGAGCGAACCAACCGGACGGGGGTACCGGGACCGATCGGGAACCGATGGTGGTAGTAGGACAGTACGGCCACCCCCGCCTCGAACGCCACCGAGAGCTCGCCGTCGGCGATGACCGCAGCCAGGGAGCGGCCGAGGACGGGGAGCAGGACCCGCCCCTCGTGCTTCGTCCAGTCGATGTCGAAGTAGGGGGCGAACGGCGAGCCCCTCCCCCGCGCCAGCACATCCCACCACCAGGGATTGGCCGCCGCCGCGGCCATGTGGTTGGGCACTACGTCGATCAGCAGCCTCATGTCCCGCCCGGCCAGGGCGGCCAGGAGGGCGTCGAGCTCGTCGGCCGAGCCGAGCGCCGGGTCGAGGCGTGTCGGGTCGACCACGTCGTACCCGTGGGTGCTCCCTGGGACGGCCATGGTCACGGGCGAGACGTAGAGGGTCTCGACCCCGAGGGCGTCCAGGTAGGGCACGAGCCGGGCGGCCCGGGCGAACCCCAGCCCGCTGAGCTGCAGCCGATAGGTCGAGCCGAGTCGCCGGCGGTGCCGCTCGTGGTTCGGGGCGGTCCCCGTCACTCGTCGAGGCGCTCGTTGTGCCGGAGGAGCAGGCTCGAGTGGGCGGTGAGGTTGACGGCGGGGGTCCGGACGGTCCGACCCTGTTCACCGGGCCGCGCCGTCGAGAGCAGCTCCTCCCATCGCCCGGGCCATTCCAGTCGGGGAAGCGTCCAGGATCGGGACCGGCTCGAGGCGTTCAGCAACAAGAGCAACGAATTGCTCTTGACCAGGCGCCCGCGGGTGTCGACCTCGTCGGCGGCCCGCCCGGGGAGGAGCATGCCGATCGAGCGGTTCTCGGGGTCCTTCCAGTCGTCGTCGGTCATCATCTCGCCGTCGGGGCGGACCCAGGTCGCGTCCCGGGCCTGGTCGCCGACGGGCTCGCCGGTGAAGAAGTCGCGCCGGCGCAAGATGGGGTTGGCCCCAACGATGGAGATCAGATCCCGGGTGAAGGCGCAGAGAGCAGTGCCCGTCTCGCCCACGTCCCAATCGACCCAACTGACCTCGGAGTCCTGGCAATAGGCATTGTTGTTGCCCATCTGGGTCCGCCCGATCTCGTCGCCTCCGAGGATCATCCGCACGCCCTGGGAGAACATGAGGGTGGTCAGGAAGTTGCGCTTCATCCGATCCCGGGCCCGTTCGATCCGGACCGAAGGAGAGGGGCCCTCCACCCCCCAGTTCCGGCTCAGGTTCTCGCGGGCCCCGTCCTGGTTGTCCTCCCCGTTGGCCTCGTTGTGGCGGTGCTCGTAGCTGACCAAGTCAGTCAGGGTGAAACCGTCGTGGCAGGTGACGAAGTTCACCGAGGCGTAGGTGCGGCGACCGCTGGGGGCATAGATATCGCTCGAGCCGGTCAGCCTGGAGGCGAGCTCGGGGACCTGGCCCGGGTCCCCGCGCCAGAAGCGCCGGACCGCGTCCCGGAAGGCGCCGTTCCACTCCGACCACCCAGGCGGGAACCGGCCCAGCTGGTAGCCGTCGGGACCCACGTCCCACGGCTCGGCGATGAGCTTCACCTTGGAGAGCACCGGGTCCTGCTGGATGATCTCGAAGAAGGCACTCGGGTGCCCGGCCTCGTAGCCACGGACCAGGACCGGGGCCAGGTCGAAGCGGAACCCGTCGACGTGCATGTCGGTGACCCAGTAGCGGAGGCTGTCCATGATGAGGGCCATGGCCCGAGGGTGCACGATGTTCAGGCTGTTGCCCGTCCCGGTGAAGTCGACGTGGTAGCGCGGGTCCTCGGGGTTCAGCCGGTAGTAGGCGGCGTTGTCGATGCCTCGCAGGGACAGGGTGGGGCCGAGGTGGTTGCCCTCACCGGTGTGGTTGTAGACGACGTCCAGAATGACCTCCAGCCCGGCACGGTGCAGGGTCCGGACCATCGACTTGAACTCGCCGATCTGCTCACCCAGGCCGCCGGTGGCGTACCCCACGTGCGGTGCCAGATAGGCGATGGAGTTGTAGCCCCAGTAGTTGGTGAGCCCCCGCTCGACCAGGTGGCGGTCGGCCACGAACTGGTGGGTCGGCATGAGCTCCACCGCGGTGACGCCCAGGCCGACCAGGTGGTCGATGATCGGGTCCGAGGCCAGACCGAGGTAGGTGCCGCGGAGGTGCTCGGGCACGCCGGGGTGGCGCATGGTCATGCCCCGCACGTGGCACTCGTAGATGACGGTCCGGTTCCAGGGCGTGTTCGGCGACCGGTCGTCGCCCCAGGTGAAGGCGGGATCGGCCACCACGCACTTGGGCATGGCACCGGCCGAGTCCCGGGGGTCGAGCGAGAGGTCCTCGGCCGGGTCCCCGATCGTGTACCCGAACAGCTCGTCGCTCCAGCGGATGGTGCCGCTGACCGCCTTGGCGTAGGGGTCGATGAGCAACTTGGCCGGGTTGAAGCGGTGACCCTCCTCGGGTGCATAGGGCCCGTCGATCCGGTAGCCGTAGAGAGCGCCCGGGCGGACGTCGGGAAGGTAGGCATGCCAGACCCGGTCGGTCGCCGCCGGCATCGACACTTGGGCCGAGGGCTCGCTCGACTCGGGGGTGTCGAAGAGGCAGAGCTCGACCCCCGTGGCGTGCTCGGAGAAGATGGCGAAGTTGACGCCCTCGCCGTCCCACGTCGCTCCGAGGGGATAGGGGCTTCCCGGCCAGATGCGCATGCTCACGAGCCTCGGTGACCATCGTCACCGTAGGCACAGAAACCCAAGGGGCCTGGTCGGACCAGGCCGTGGGCCCCGAGGGTCTCGGGTTGCCGCTCACCCCGGCCGCCGAGTCTGGCGTCGGCCGAATCGATGAGGCAGGTCCATGACCGGGGTTGGCCGGATCGGCCGCCGGAGGCGGGCAGACGGACCTCGGCCGGGTGGGCGCCGAAGTTGAACAGGCTGCACACCGACTCGGTGCTGTCCGAACGGACCAGGATGACCACGTCCCCGTCGGCCTGCGCCCGCGCCCCCTGCCGCGCCGAGCGAGCCAGCGGCGGGTGGGAGCGGCGAAGCGCGATCAGCGCCCGGTAGAGGGTCCACAACTCGACCCCTCCCGGGGCCCAGCGCTGGGCCCGGTCGAGTGCCGACGCCCGGAAGGTGTCCTCGTCGAGGGGGTCGAGGGGATCGTCGGTCCAGCCCAGACCGGCCATCTCCTCCCTCCGGCCTCGGCGCACCGCCTCGCGCAGCTCGGGGTCGGCGTGATCGACGAAGTAGGCGAAGGGCGCGGTCTCCCCGTACTCCTCCCCCATGAACACCAGAGGTACCCCGGGGGACAGGAGGAGCACGGCCGCAGCCAGCCGGAGGGTGTCGGGCCCGACCATCGACGACAGGCGGTCACCGCGGGGCCGGTTGCCGACGTGATCGTGGTTCTGGGCAAAGAGCACGAACCGTTCCGGCGCGACCCCAGTCGAGCCGGCGCCGTGGCGCCGGGATCGGTAGCCGGAGTACTGGCCCTGGTAGACGAAGCCCTCGGACATGGACCGGGCCAGCTGGCCGAGGTCCCCGAAGTCGGCGTAGTAGCCCAGGCGCTCCCCGGTCAGCGCGGCGTGGAGGGCGTGGTGGAAGTCGTCGTTCCACTGGGCATCGAGGCCCAGTCCGCCCACTGCCGAGGGCAAGACGACCCGGGGGTCGTTGTCCGAGCTCTCGGCGATGAGTGCGAACCGGTGGCCGAGCATGGTGCCGAGCTGCTCCGCCGCGCCGGCCAGCTCGGACAGGAACGGGGTGGCGGTGGGGTCCACGATGCCGTGCACGGCATCGAGGCGGAGCCCGTCGACGTGGAAGTCCCGGAACCAGGTGAGGGCGTTCTCCACGAAGTAGCGACGGACCTCGTCGGAGCCGGGACCGTCGAAATTGATGGCCGGCCCCCAGGGGGTCCGGTACCGATCGGTGACGTACGGCCCGAAGGCGTCGAGCACGTTTCCCTCGGGCCCCAGGTGGTTGTAGACCACATCGAGCACCACGGCGATCCCCCGCTGGTGGGCGGCGTCCACGAACCGCTGGAGGGCGGCGGGTCCCCCGTAGCTGTCCTGCACGGCGTAGGGGAAGACGCCGTCGTACCCCCAGTTGCGGGTGCCCGAGAACTGGGCCACGGGGAGCGGCTCGACGGCGGTGATCCCCAACTCGGCCAGCTCGTCCAGCACCTCGATGGCCGAGTCGAAGGTCCCGGCCGGGGTCAGGGTCCCGATGTGGGCCTCGTAGATGACCTGCTGCCACAGGGGCCGGGACACGAACCCGGCGTCTCCCCACCGGTGGGCCAGTGGATCGAACACTTGGGAGGGCCCGGACACGCCCTCGGGCTGTGCCCGCGACGCCGGGTCGGCCAGCTCGCGTCCGTCGTCGAGTACCAGCCGGTACCGGGCCCCGGGTTCGAGGCCGCCGACCGTCGCCTGGTGATAGCCCCGGTCGGTGGCGTCGAGGGGGACCAGCCGGGACCGGTCCCCGAGCACGCGCACGGCGATCCTGGCCGACCTCGGCGCCCAGACCGACACGTGGGCCCCCTCGCCGGGCACGGGCACGGCGCCGAGCGGCAACCGGCCGGTGGGCATGGTGGGCACCCCGACCAGGTCCCACCGGGAGGCCGCGGCGGGGACACAGACCGGTCCCGAAGCGGGCGCCACGGTCACGATCCCGACTCGTGACGGAAGAACACGCAACCCAAGGGGGGTGCGGCAACCCGCAGGGTGTGGGGGCGGTCGCGCCACGGCACCGGCTCGGCCGTCACCGCGCCCAGGTTGCCCACGCCGCTGCCGCCGTAGTCGGGTGCATCGCTGTTCAACAGCTCGAGCCAGGACCCACCCTCGGGGACGCCGACCGGGAGCTGGTGGCGGGGTACCGGCGTGAAGTTGCAGACGACCAACACCGATCGGCCGGCGGCGTCGCGGCGGAGGAACGTGAGCAGGCTGAGCTCGTCGGCATCCATCTGCACCCACTCGAACCCGCTCGGATCCGAGTCCAGCTCGTGCAGCGGGGTCTGGTCCTGGTAGAGGCGATTGAGGTCGGCGACCCACCGGCACAGGCCGGCATTGCGTTGGCGGCCGAGCAGGGCCCAGTCGAGGCCGCGGTCGTGGGCCCACTCGCGCTCCGAACCGAGCTCCGTCCCCATGAAGAGGAGCTTCTTCCCGGGTTGGCCGAATTGGTAGCCGAGCAGCAACCGGAGGTTGGCGAACTTCTGCCACTCGTCCCCGGGCATGGCCGCGAGCAACGAGCCCTTCCCATGGACCACCTCGTCGTGCGACAGGGGCAGCACGAAATTCTCGGTGAAGGCGTAGACCATCCGGAACGTCAGCTGGTTGTGGTGGTAGCGCCGATGGACCGGGTCCTCGGACATGTAGGCCAGCGTGTCGTGCATCCAGCCCATGTCCCACTTGAAGCCGAACCCGAGGCCCCCGGCGTCGGTGGGCCGGGACACGCCCGGCCATGCGGTGGACTCCTCGGCGATGGTCTGGACGTCGGGATGGTCGGCGTAGATCCCGATGTTCAGCTGCTGGAGGAAGGACACCGCGTCGAGGTTCTCGCGGCCGCCGTACACGTTGGGCACCCACTCACCGGGCTGACGGGAGTAGTCCAGGTAGAGCATGGAGGCGACGGCATCGAACCTGAGACCGTCGACGTGATAGCGGGAGAGCCAGTGCTCGGCCGACGAGGCCAGGAAGCTCCGCACCTCGTGGCGACCGAAGTTGAAGATGAGGCTGCCCCAGTCGGGGTGCACGCCGAGGCGAGGGTCGGCGTGGTCGTACAGGTGGGTCCCGTCGAATTCGGCCAAGCCGAAGGCGTCGTTGGGGAAGTGGGAGGGGACCCAGTCCAACAGCACGCCGACCCCGGCCTGATGCAGGGCGTCGATCAGGGCCATGAAGTCCTGCGGGGTTCCATAGCGGGACGTCGGCGCAAAGAACCCGGTCACCTGGTAGCCCCAGGACCCGTAGAAGGGATGTTCCATGATGGGCAGGAGCTCCACATGGGTGAACCCCAGGCTCCGCACGTGGTCGATCAGCCTCGGTGCCAACTCGGCGTAGCCGAGCAGCCGATCGGGCTCCTCGACCGAGCGGAGCCAGCTACCCAGGTGCACCTCGTAGATGGAGATCGGTGCGGCGAGCGTGGCGCGCTGACCCCGGGACTGCATCCACTCCTCATCGCCCCACGAGTAGGCCAGGTCCCAGACCACCGAGCCGGTTCTCGGCGGGGTCTCGCTGAAGAACGCAACCGGGTCGGCCTTCTCGAGGACGCGTCCGTCGCGGGCCGAGATGGCGAACTTGTAGATGTCGCCCGACCGCGCCCGTGCCACCACCCCTTCCCAGATGCCCGAGCTACCCCGCATGCTCAGTTGGTCAGCGCGGCCATCCCAGCCGTTGAAGTCCCCGATCACGGCCACGGCCGAGGCATTGGGCGCCCACACCGAGAAGTGGACTCCCCCACCATCGGGCCCGGACAGCAGGTGGGCCCCCAGCTTGTCGGCCAGGTGACGATGCGTGCCCTCGTTGAACAGGTACACGTCGTCCTCGGACAGCAGGCTCTCGGCGACCGGGCGCGAGGTGCCGCCCGAGTCCCGGCTCATATCGCGGCCCTCTCTGGCCGCCCGGCGGCGGCCGGCTCCCTTCGGGCCCGGTCAACCAGGGCCAAGAGGGCGACGACGCCAGGATCGGCCTGGGCCTGGCCCAGGGACAGGGCCGAGCGGAACCGCCAGTTGGGCACCTCGGGCCCGGTGCCCGGACGGTTCTGGGGTTGGCGCTCGAGCCAAAGGTCCTCCAAGTCGACCAGCACGAGCAGCGAGTCCCCGGCGGCCATGTGCCCGAGGCAGGCCCGCAGCAGGTCCATCGTCTCGCCATCGGGCCCCCGCCCTCCCGCGGTGCCGGAGGTCTGCACGTGCAGTGCCGATGCCAGGGCCACTTTCTTCGCCGCCCGTTCGGCCCGCTCGGCGGCGGCCGCCGCCGCGTCGAGCGCGCCCGACCGCTCTCGCTCGTCGATGTCGGCGCCCTCCCAATAGGCGGCGAAGCGGGGCAGGTCATGGGTCCCCCACGAGGCCAACGAGCGTTGCGGGGGCGCCGGTGCGGGATCGCTCGGCGAGGTCTCGAATTGGAACACCCAGGACCGGAGCATGCTGTCGTGGTCCATGGCGGCCCGCACTCGAGCGGGCACGGTGCCGAGGTCCTCCCCGATGATGGCGGTTCCCGAGCGGCTCGACTCCAGGGCAACGACGGCACGCATCTCCTCGTTGCGGTACTGCACGTAGGCGCCGTCGCCGTCGTCGGTCCCGTCCGGCAGCCAGTAGAGGCGGTCAAGGGCCATGATGTGGTCGACGCGGACGGCCGCCGAGTAGCGGAAGGCCTGGCGCAGCTGGGCGATCAGGTAACGGTAGCCGTCGTCCCGGATGCCATCGGGATGCAGCGGCGGGAACCCCCAGTTCTGTCCGCCGGCGAAGAACGCGTCTGGTGGGGCTCCGCCGCTCACGCCGGTGGCGAAGGCGTGCCGCTGCCACCAGGGGTCGAAGCCGGAGGGGTGCACGCCCACGGGCAGGTCGAGGTACAGGCCGGTGCTCCCCGCCCGGCTCACGGCGGCCAGCTGTTGATCGGCGACCCACTGGACGTAGAGGTGGTAGCGCTCGGCGGCGTCGTCGGTCCCCGCGACGGCTCGTCCTGCCTCGGCCACCGACCACGTCGCCCACGGCGAGCCCAGGCGCTCGCACGCCGAGCGGAAACGGGCGTAGGACACCAACTCCGGTCGGTCGGCGGCAAAGGCCTCGAGCTGGCTCCGCCGTCTCGACGTCCCCGCGAACAGCGCCGCCACCATGGGGACGAGGACGGCGCGCTGGGTGGCCATGACCCCGGCGTAGTCGACCAACCGGGCGGACCGGGCGATGTCGACCTGCTTGCGCACGGCGTCGCTGGCCAGCAGCCGGCGGGCCTCAGGTGCGATGGACAGCTCGGGCAGCCCGGTCGGGTCTATGTGGATCTCGTTGAGTCCCAGTTTCGTCACTGGCCGGTACGGGCTCGGGTCCACCGGCTCGTTAACGAACACCGGGTAGAGGGGCAGCGTGCCGACCAGTGCGCCTCCCTGCTCGCCCACCCACCGGGCAAGGCGCCCGAGGTCCTGATAACTGCCCACGCCGCCGTCGTGCTCGGTCCTGAGGGCGTGGAGGGGCAGGAAGGCCCCCCAACCCCGGGCCGGGAGCGGGCAGGTGCGAGCGGCCACCACCAGCGCCGTGGCCACAGGGCCGGGAGCCAGCAGCGTCAGCCGGTGATAGCCCGGGGGCAGGTCCTCCCCGCCTTCGGGCCCGGCGCTGCCGTCGACGGGGAGCTCGTAGATGTCGAGGACCCGTCCGTCCACCGTGTCGCGCCCCACCCGGGTGGCGCCGACGGAAGACAGGCGCCGGCGCCGAATGGTCCCGTCCTCCAGCTCCAGCTGGTGCCAGCCGGCGCCCCAGTCCAGGTGACCGGGCAGTGACACGCGGACCTTCCGCCGCTCGCCCTCCCATTGCACGACGACCGGCTCCATGGCCCGGCGGGCCCGGCTCGCCGTCACCGCCCGCCAGGCCTCGGGGGCGTCCTCCACCCGGCCGACGGGTAGGCCGAGAGCGCCGAGGATGGCGGTGAGGGTCGCCGGGCGGGCGTGGTGGCGTGCCCCGTCGCTCCCGGTGTACTCGGTCTCCACCCCGACCAGGGCGCACAGCGCCTCCAGGGCCCTGACATGGTGTTCCCGGGCGCGGCTCACGGGCTCGACTCCAAGATGTCGAGCACGCCCCGGGCCGGGATGTCCACCCAGTCGGGTCGGCTGTTTGCCTCGTAGCCCAGCTCGTACACGGCCTTCTCCAAGAGGAAGAAGTCGAGCAGCCCGGCCAGCTGCTCGCCGTCCGAAGGGAGGAACCCGCCCGGTCGCGCCACCTCGAGGTAGGCGTCGAGGAAGGTCCCGGAGACCCAGCGATACCACAGGGTGAGCCACGTCTCGAGATCGGGGTGCAGGGACGTGTTGAGGTCGCGACTCAGCCGGATGGCCGCCGCTCGCGACGCGTAGTGGAACGACCGGATCATCCCGGCCACGTCCAGGAGGGCCGGGCGCTTCAGCCGCCGCTGGCTCAACGACCGGTTCGGCTCGCCCTCGAAGTCGATGATGACGAAGTCCTTGCCCGTCCACAGCACCTGGCCCAGGTGGTAGTCCCCGTGGCACCGGATCCGCTCGGCTTGGATCCGCAGCGAGCTCATGGCCCGGAGGCGCTGGGCCACCTCGCCCTCCCGGGCCATGACCTCCCGCAGGCATTCGGAGGGGTCGGCCGTCGACGCCAGCTGCCGGAACACGCGCCTGGTCAGGCTGCGGGCTCCGTGGAACAGCGCCTGGCGCTCGACCCCGGTCATCGGTTGGGGGGCGAAGTCGGGGTCGCCCCGGTCGGACGTCAGGGCCAGGTGGAGCTCGGCCGTGCGCCCGCCGAGCAGGGAGGCCCACTCGAGATGCGGCCCGACCAGGAGGTTGCCCGGCCCGAGATCGGCCGCCCCGACATCCAAGAGACGCTGCGGGGCGGCCACCTTTAGGTCGTCGGATCCCGGGTCGGCCAGCGCCTCTTCGAGGCTGTGGCCCAAGGCGTCGACCACGTAGTTGAAGCCGCTCCCCTCATTGGGGACGAATGCCTCCAGGGCGGCGACCGTGACCGGCTCGGCTCCCGGCGCGTCGGCGCGGTATTCGATCGATCCGGCCGTGGCCGGGGCATTGGCGAAGTGGGCCCGCTCGCTCAGGAACCGACCGAGCTCGACGCCGGGGTTCATTCCTTCCTCGAAGCGCCGAAGGAACTTCATCATGGCCTGGTCGCCGAAGGCCACCGAACTGTTCGACTGCTCGGCGGTGATGGGGACGGGGGGTGTCTCGGGTGAGATCCGCTCACGCACCGACCGGAACCGAGGGGTGGGGACGCCGGTCAGGCGACCGCGGCTGCCGGTCAGCGGCCGGCGTCTGGACAGCATCTGCAGGACCGCCCAGGAGAACTCGGGCTCCGAGACGGCGTCATAGAGCACGCCGTCCTCGCCGGCGGCCCGAACGTCGGCGATGATCGCCTCGGGCCTCCAGCGCTCGATCTCCTCGGCCCGGACCCCGACGGCGAAGGCAACCGGCAGGGCGTAGCGCTCCGGGCTCCCGTAGTCGAGCTCCACCTCGACGATGGTGAAGTGGGCCATTGGCTGGTCCCGCCGACCCCCGGCCGGAGCGATGGGCACGCTGTCCACCACCGAGACCGATGTGATCTTGCGGACCTTGTCCCCGAACCAGCGCCGTTCGGCGAGGTAGGCCGGCAGGTAGTCCTCCAGCCGACGGACCCCCGATCCGGTGAGGAGCTCGCTCCAGTTGCCGCGCACGGTGAACGAGCCACGGGGCACCTGGGAGCGTGCGGCCTCGCGCTCGAGTGAGAACCAGTAGAAGCCGTGGGGCCCGAGGGTGAGGAAGTAGGGCAGGTCGCCCACCACGGGGAATTCCATGTTCCCGAACAGCTCCACCGGCGTGGCCCCGCGGAACTCCGAGAGGTCGAGCTCGGCGCACTGCACGTTCCGGGAAAGGTTGACGACCACCAGGATCAGCTCGTCCCCGTGCCGCCGGAGGAAGGCGAGCACCTTGCGGTTGTCGGGACGGAGGATCTCCAGGGTTCCCGACGCGAAGGCCTGGTACCGCTTGCGCAGCGCCACCAGCCGCCGCATCCACCACAGCAACGAGCTCGGGTTCTGGTCCTGGGCCTCGACGTTGACCGCCTGGGCATGGAATCCGGGGTCGATGACCACCGGGAGGAAGAGGCGCTGGGGGTTGGCCCGGGAGAAGCCGGCGTTGCGGTCGCTGTCCCACTGCATCGGCGTGCGCACGGCGTGGCGGTCGCCCAGATAGATGTTGTCCCCCATCCCGATCTCGTCGCCGTAGTAGAGGATCGGGGTACCCGGTAGCGAGAACAGCAGGCCGTTCATCATCTCGATCATCGTCCGGTCGTTCCCGAGCAGGGGGGCCAGGCGCCGACGGATGCCCACGTTGACGCGGGCCTGGGGATCCTGGGCGTAGACGCGGTACATGTAGTCGCGCTCCTCGTCGGTCACCATCTCCAAGGTGAGCTCGTCGTGGTTCCGCAGGAAGAGGGCCCACTGGCAGTCGTGCGGGGTCTCGGGTGTCTCGGTCAGTATGTCCACGATCGGGAACCGGTCCTCCTGGCGGGCGGCCATGAACATCCGGGGCATGAGCGGGAAGTGAAAAGCCATCTGGCAGATGTCACCGTCGCCCATGTAGGCCACGGCATCCTCGGGCCACTGGTTGGCCTCGGCCAACAACATCCGGTCGTCAAACCGAGCGTCGACGTGGGCCCGCAGGTCGCGCAGGAAGTCGAACGTCTCGGGCAGGTTCTCGCAGGTGGTGCCCTCCCGGGCGAAGAGGTAGGGGACGGCGTCGAGCCGGAGCCCGTCCACGCCCATCTCGAGCCAGAAGTCGACGACGTCGAACATGGCCTGCCTGACCGCCGGGTTGTCGTAGTTGAGGTTGGGCTGGTGGGAGTAGAAGCGATGCCAGTAGTAGGCGTGGGTCACCGGGTCGAACGTCCAGTTGGACGTCTCGAAGTCCTTGAAGATGACGCGTGCTTCCCGGAACCGCTCCGGCGTGTCGCTCCACACGTAGAAGTCGCGGTAGGACGACCCCGGACGAGACCGTTGGGCACGCCGGAACCACGGGTGCTCGTCGGACGTGTGATTGAGGACAAGCTCGGTGATCACCCGCAACCCCCGGCGATGCGCCTCCCGGAGGAGGGCCCGGAAGTCGCGGAGGGTGCCGTAGCTCTCGTGCACCTGCCGGTAGTCGGAGATGTCGTACCCGTCGTCCCGTAGGGGTGAGGGGTAGAAGGGCAGCAACCACAGGGCTGTGACCCCCAGCTCCTGGAGGTAGTCGAGCTTCTCGATGAGCCCGCGGAAGTCGCCGACCCCGTCGCCGTCGCTGTCGCGGAAGGACCGGACGTGGAGCTCGTAGATCACCGCGTCCTTGTACCAGTGGCGCACGCTGCTCGACGGCTCGGCCGCCGCCTCGGTGATGGCGACTCGCGGGCTCATCGGGCACCCGAGGGTCCGGCAGGTGCACCGGAGGGCACCGCCGGCCCGACCAGGTGCAAGACGTGGGCCGGAGCGACCCGAGGATCGAGGATCACGAAGTTGCGCGCCCCTTCCCATTGGAAGTGGGCATCGGTGAGGAGATCGTGCATGTCGTAAGGGCGGTCGACGGCGATGCCCAGGGCTTCGAGGTCGAGGTCGACCCACCCCGACTGGCTGTTGCCGGGATCCAGGTTCACCACCATCACCACTGTGTCGGCCACCACTGTGTCGGCCACCACCGTGTCGGCCACCACCGGCTGCTCGGCCTCGCCCTCAGTCGCGGGCCGCGCCGCCGGTGCGCCAGCGGGACGCGACTTGGAGTACACCAGCAGCTGCTCGTTGTCGCTCCGGTGGAACAGGAGCGAGTCGTTGAACTGCAGCGCGGGGTGGCCGCGGCGGATACGGTTGAGCCGGGAGACCAGGTCGGCCAGGCTGTCGGGCCGCTCCAGGTCCCAGTGTCGGATGGCGTACTTCTCGGAATGGCGGTACTCCTCTGACCCCCGATTGCGGGGAAGGTCCTCGTGCAGCTCGAAGGCGGGGCCGTAGATGCCGTAGCTGGCGGCCAGGGTGGCGGCCAGGACCACCCGGAGGGCAAACGCGGCCGGGCCGCCCGTCTGTAACTGCTCGGTGAGGATGTCGGGGGTGTTCGGCCAGAAGTTGGGCCGGAAGTAGTCGGCCACCTCGGTGGCGGTCAGTTCGGTCAGATAGGACTCGAGCTCCCAGCGCGACTGACGCCAGGTGAAATAGGTGTACGACTGGGTGAAGCCCACTTTGGCCAGGCGGTACATCAGCTTCGGTCGGGTGAACGCTTCGGCCAGGAAGATCGTCTCGGGATGGGCCCGCTTCACCGATCCGATCAGCCACTCCCAGAACGGCAGGGGCTTGGTATGGGGGTTGTCCACCCGGAACACCCTGATGCCATGGCTCACCCAGAACTCCACCACCGCGTAGAGCGCGTCCCAGAGACTGCGCCAGTCCTCGGTCTCGAAGTCCAGGGGGAAGATGTCCTCGTAGCGCTTGGGTGGGTTCTCGGCATAGCGGATGGACCCGTCGGGACGGTGCCGGAACCACTCGGGGTGCTCGCTGACCCAGGGGTGGTCAGGCGAGCACTGGAAGGCGAGGTCGAGCGCGACGTCGATGCCGCTGGAACCCGCCGCCGCGACCAGGTGGTCGAGGTCGTCGATCGACCCCAGCCGGGGATCGACGGAGGTGTGGCCTCCCTCCGCCCCTCCGATGGCCCAGGGCGAGCCCGGGTCCCCCGGGTCGGCCGTCTGGGCCCCGTCGTCTCCCTTCCGGCTGGTCGTCCCGATGGGGTGGATGGGCGGGAGATAGAGCACGTCGATGCCCAGCCTGTTCAAGTACGGGAGCCGTGCCTCGACGTCAGCGAGGTTGCCGGCCC
Source organism: uncultured Acidimicrobiaceae bacterium (assembly GCA_963803065.1). Taxonomy (GTDB): domain Bacteria; phylum Actinomycetota; class Acidimicrobiia; order Acidimicrobiales; family RAAP-2; genus DASXMT01. Next base: position 249,733 of record CAWDKW010000014.1, on the reverse strand, counting down.
GATCCGGATCGGGCGAGGCCGATCGGGGGAAGAGCTCGTACCACGCGCTGAACCGGGCCCGTTCGGGGTCGACGAGGACGCTCAGCTCGGGTGAGGTCGCCGCCGCGGTCCTGTCCGGGTAGCGCCGGACCAGCTCGGCCAGCTTGTCGCCGAAGACCAGTTCGGCCACCCCCGCGTCCAGCCCGTCTTCGGCCACTTCTGCGGCCAGGCCGCGCCCCGCCTCACGGAGGTGGCCGGCCATGGCAGTGAGGGCCCGCCTGTCGGCCCCCCGGGCCCGTCCGGCGGACCGTTCCACCAATTCGGCTCCGACCAGCAGGTCGGCCGAGGCGCCTTGCCCGGCGTCGACCCTGGCTCCGAGGTCCCGGCGCCACGTCCCGAAGCCGTCGATCCAGGCGTGCACGGCGAAGCGGTGCCGGCCCAGCTCCGACACGGAGAACGCCCCTCGCCACCGGTCGTTGCCGATGGAGGCCATCGCCGCGGCGGACCAACCGCTGTCCGACGGGTTGCGGTATCGCACTTCGCAGCCGAGGAGATCGTGCCCGTCGGCGAAGGCGTCGGCCTCCACGGTCACCAGATCGCCGACGGCGGCCTTGGCCGGGTAGCGGCCGCACTCGACCCGGGGGCGCACCGCCTCGATGACCGGTCGGACTCTGGCCTGGGCGGTGGGGGGCGTCGCCGGCCTCCCCGGTCCGTCAGCCAATTTGGGCGCGCCGAACCGCTGGTCGGTCGACTCCCTGCCCGCTGCCTCTTGTGATCGCGGCCCTGCCGCGGATCGCTTCGCCATGGTTGTGGGGCGACCTCCTAGTCAGATCGTCGTACCCGGGCCGGGGGGTTGGCAAACCGGCCGCACGCACGGGCGCCACCGGAGCTGGGCGGCCCCCGATCTTCGACCGTGGCGCTCAGAAGCTCCCGACCTCGACGACCCCGCCCCCCAGCACGGTGGCCACGACCGAGGCATTGGACGAGGCATTGGCGTGGTGCACGTGGGGGGCGGTCGACGGAGCGGGGCTCACCGTCAAGGCTGGAGCCCGATCGTGTCGACCCGGTCGGCCGAGGCCCGGGCGGGCGCGCTCGGCTGGCCTCGTCCAGGTAGCCGATCAACCGGGGGACGTCGACCGGCTTGGACAGGTACCCCACCGCCCCAGCGTCCAGGATCCGATCGATTCGTCCCGGCGTGACATCGGCGGAGAGGACCACGACAGGGATGTCGGCCGTCGCCGGGTCGGCCTTGAGCCGCCGGAGCGCGTCCTCGCCGCTCATGTCGGGCAGGTGGAGGTCCAAGAGGATCAGCACGGGGCGAAGCTCGTGGGCCAGGTCCAAGGCGAGGTTCCCCTGCACGGCCACCTCGAGCGTCTCGGACCGCCCGTTGAACAGCCGCTCGATCATCCGCAGGCTGGCCAGGTTGTCCTCCACGTAGAGGACCACTCCGCCCGCCTTGTCCTTGCCCGGGCCAGAGGCCTGGTGCGAGTCGAGCTCGGCCAGGGGGAGCTCCACCCAGAACTTCGATCCCCGGCCAACCTCGCTGTCGGCGCCGATGGTCCCGGCCATGGCCTCGACCAGTGCCTTGGACAGTGAAAGCCCGACGCCCGTGCCCTGGATACCGCTGTTGGTCGCACCCATGCGGTCGAAGGGAACGAACAGCCGGTCGAGGCTGGAGGCGGTCATGCCCATACCGGTGTCGGAGACGGTGAGAGCCACGGTCTCCACCGAGGCCGATCCGGTGATGACGATGGTGCCCCCTTCCCGGTTGTACTTGATGGCGTTGGACAACAGGTTCAACAGCACCTGCTTGATGCGTTGGCGGTCGGCCCAGACGCCGAGGGCGTCGAGACCACGCACCTCGACGCTCACCGTTCGGGCCGCGGCGATCGGAGCCATCAGCGACACGATCTCGCTCACGACCTCTCCGAGCATGATCGGCTCCATCGACAGCGACAGGTTGCCCGATTCGATCTGCGAGATGTCGAGGACCTCGTTGATCAGCTGGAGGAGGTGCTGCCCGGCGGACACGATGTGGTTGATGCTGTCGGCATTGTCGGGGCTCAGTTCCTCGAGCTGCAGCAACTGGCCGAAACCGAGGATGGCCGTGAGCGGCGTGCGCAGCTCGTGGCTCATGCGGGAGAGGAACTCGTCCTTGGCCTGAGTGGCGGCCAGGGCCTCGTCCCGGGCCCCCTCCAGCTCGGCCTTGCGCTCGGACAGGAGTCTCGACGCCGTCTGCACCGCCACCCCCAACTGTCCGAGCTCGTCGCCCCACTCCGGCCCCGGCTCCAGTGGCTCCTCCGCGCCCAGGTGGGCGGCGTTGCGGGCGATGAGGCCGATCCGACGGGATGCATTCGCCAGCATGGCCAGGGCCACAAGGATGGTTACCACCACGATGCCCAGGCCGACGTAGTCCACCACCCGGGACCAGCCCACGTCGGAATACAGCTGGGCCCGCTGGGCCGTGCGCGTCGCGGTCAGCCTGTTCTCCACCCGATTGACCGTTCCGCGGATGCTGTCCATCAGGCCCTTGCCGGTCAGCAGCTTGGCGGTCAATGCCGTGCCGGTCAGGGAGTGGTCGGCCACCCCGACGCGAACCTGGCTCAGCACCGCGAACTCCTGGACGATCTGGGATTTGAGCGCCTGGGTCTGGCTCGGGGTGAGCACCCCCCTCGCGCCGGGCACGCCCTTTTTGAGCGCGGCGGGGGCGCGGGCCACGGCCTCGTTGTAGGGCTGCAGGAACTGCTGGTCGCCGGTGGCCGCGTAGCCGCGTACGCCGGTCTCGGCGTTGGTCAGCAACTGCAGCTTGGCGTCGATGTCGGTGATGGCGTTGGACGTCTGCCTGGTGACCGCCAGCTGGTCGTTGACCGTCTGGGTCAAGACGATGCCCGAGATCACCGAAGCCAGCAACGCGAGGATCGGCAGGGCCAGGACGGTCAGGCCCTTGATGCGCAGCGGGAGGTCGGCCCATCGCTTCCGACGCCGAGACACCAGCCAATGGTAGGTCATCCACGCTCGGCCGGCTCCCGAGCGACCGGCACCATCTTCGATAAGGTCTCCGTGGGACCGAGCGCCGAGCCGGACGGCGAGGCCGAAGAGCTCTGATGGGTGGACCATGGGCCCGGAACACGACAGCGGCGAGAGCGCTCGGGGGGCCGGACAGCCGGCCTCGGCCCGCGGGCGGGGACGGATCCTCGTGGTCGAGGACGATCCGGCCACCCTCCGGTTCGTCACCCTCGCCCTCGAGCGCGCCGGGTTCGGCGTGGCCAGTGCCACGTCGGGCCCAGTGGCGCTCGAGCTCCTCGGCACCGACGACTCCGTCGACGTCCTGCTGGCCGACATCGGCCTACCGGGGATGTCCGGGTTCGACCTGGTCCACGAGGCCCGGCGCCGAATCCCAGGAGTGGCCACGGCGCTGATGACCGCTGACGCCAGCGTGGACGTCGCCGTCACCGCCTTGCGCAGCGAGGTCGACGATTTTCTGCCCAAGCCCATCACCCCACAGGCGCTGGTGGCCCAGATCGAGCGCCTGATCGAGCGGCGCCGGACCAGGTTCCGCCACATCCCCGAACGAGTCCTGGCCGTCGGCGCCCATCCCGACGACGTGGAGATCGGGGTGGGCGGCATCCTGGTCGGGCACGGCAAGGCCGGCGACGAGATCACCATCTTGACCATGAGCCACGGCGCACGCGGTGGAGACGCCGTTCGCCGAGCCGAGGAGGCCGAGCGGGCCGCCGCCCTGCTGGGGGCGACGCTGATACTTCAGGACCTGGAGGACACCCGCGTCCCCATGGCCGACCCCACGGTGACCATGATCGAGACGGTGATCGCAGAGTTTCGCCCCACCGTCGTCTACACCCACACGTCCTGCGACCTCCATCAGGACCACCGCAACGTCCATCAGGCCACGCTGGTGGCCACGCGCAGCGTGGCCAACGTCTACTGCTACGAGAGCCCCTCGGCCACCGTCAAGTTCGCGCCGGCCCGGTTCGTCGACATCGATGCCAACCTCGACGAGAAGGTGGCGATGCTGGCCGCGTTCACCAGCCAAAGTGACGTCCGCACCTATCTGGCCGAGGATCTGGTCCGGGCCACGGCGCGCTACTGGGGCCGGTACGGGCAGAGCCTGTTCTCCGAGCCCCTCGAGGTGGTGCGGGACCGACCCACGAGCCGACAGGGCGCGCCCGACCTGGCCCAGGCGCGCTCGTGATCGGGGACTTCGCCAAGGACATGCACGTCCACTCGACCTTCTCTGACGGCCGCAACACCATTGCCGACAACGTGGCCACGGCCCGCGCCCGCGGACTGGGCACCATCTGCCTGGTCGACCACGTCCGGGCCGACACCGATTGGTTGCCCGACTTCATCGCCGCCACCAGCGACCTGATCGAGCGAGAAGCCGGGCGTCCCCAGCCCGTGACCATCCTGCGAGGCGTCGAGACCAAGGTGCTCGACCACGCCGGCACTCTCGACCTGCCGTCCGGTCTCGAGGCACTCGACCACGTCCTGGTGGCCGACCACCAATTCCCCATGGACGACGGGCCCCACGACCCGAGAGAGGTTCGCACCGGCATCGAGGCCGGTCGGTGGGACCGGGCCGCCCTGGCCTCGGTGCTCATCGAGTCGGTCGGCAATTCCCTGGAGCGAGTGTCCGGGAACGGCATCCTGGCCCACATGTTCAGCGTGTTGCCCAAGGCCGGGATGAGCGAAGCCGACCTGCCGGCTCGGGCGCTCGAGTGGCTGTCGGGTCAGTGTCGCCGCTTCGGGATCGCCGTCGAGGTCAACGAGCGATGGGGCTGCCCTTCGGCGCCGACCCTCGAGCACTTCGCCCGTAACCAGGTTTCGATCGTGTGCGCAACAGACAGCCACCGGGTCGAGACCATCGGACGCTACGACCGGGTCCGTCGGATCCTCGCCTCGCTGCCGTGAGCGGGGGCCGGCCGCACGGGCCGTGACGGTGCCCTGACCATGGAAGTCCTCATCCGCATCTTTCTGTCGCTGTTCGTCATCGCCGCCGCTTTGGTGTCCCTGGTCAGCGTGGGATTCGTCTCATTGGCCATGTTCCATCGCTACCGGGACCACACCGGGAAGGCGGCGCCGGCCCAGCCCCGGACGGCCATCATCATCCCCGCCCACAACGAGGAGGCGGTCCTGGCCACGACCCTCGACACCCTCTTGGCCCTCGACTACCCCACCGATGCCGTGCGCGTCTACGTCGTGGACGACGCCAGCACCGACTCCACGCCTGTGTTGGTCGAAAAGGCGGTGGCCGCTCATCCAGGCCGGATCATCTACCTCCGCCGGGAGAAGGGCGGCGAGGGGAAGGCGGCGGTCCTCAACCACGGCCTTTCGGTCGTCCTGGCCGACGACTGGGCCCAAGCCGTGCTCATCATGGACTCGGACGTCCTGTTCACCCCGACCTCGCTCCGCCGCATGACCCGGCATTTCGCTGACCCCGATGTCGGGGCGGTGGGCGCATACATCCGGGAGGGGAGCCGGCCGGGGAACTCGATGACGCGGTTCATCGGGTTCGAGTACGTCATGGCCCAGGCCCTGGCCCGACGATCGAGCAACCTCATCGGGGTGGCCGCCTGCCTTCCCGGCGGGGCCCAGCTGCACACCCGGGCCAACATCGAGGAGCTGGGAGGCCGCATCGACGACAGCACCCAGGCCGAGGACACGGTGAGCACATTCCAGACCCAGTTGAACGGGCGCAAGGTCATCTTCGAGGGCAGGGCCGTGGCACTGGCCGAGGAGCCCGGGGACATCGATGGGCTCTGGAAGCAACGGCTGCGGTGGGCGCGTGGGAACCTCCAGATCGTCTTGAAGTACCGGTCGGTCTGGTTCCGTCCCCACACCCCCCTCGGTCGTCCCACCTTCGGCATCGTCTGGTTCGCCGTCACCCTGCAGCCCATCCTCATGGTCCTCAACGCCGTGTCCTTGAGCATCCTGTACTTCATCGATTACGGCGAGGCTGGAGCACTGCTCCGGGTCTTTTGGATCTCCAACGTGTTGAGCTGGGTGACCATCACCGTGTTCGGCCTCCTGGCCGACAGGGCCACGGCGCGCCGCTCCTGGCTCCAAGCGGTGGTGTTCCCCGGGATCGTCTCGGTGGGGATCATCGTCTACACCGTCCTCCCCACGGCCAGCACCGCCGCCATCAACGGGGTGCTCCACCCGTTCCACTGGACGCTGACACCGATGGCGAGACATCAAGAGGTCCTGTTCGCCAGCATCTGGAGCGCGGCGTGCATGGTGGTGGTCCTTCTGGCCCGGGCGGTCGAACGCATGCGACTTCCTCGCCTGGCAATGGCCCTGATCTACCTGGGCGGCTACGGGCCCCTCCTGTGCGCCATCGGGTTCACTGCCTACATCAAGGAATTGCGGGGCAGCGAGGTCCGCTGGGAAGTGACCAAGAAGACCGGAAAGATGGGGGGTGCGGCGGATGGCATCGTCAGCGCGACACGGACCGAGTGAGGCACGCAGCGAGGACGAGGTGACGCGCGCCGAGATCCGCGACGATCAACGGATGGAGCGACGCTTCTTGTTCAGCGGCCTGCTGGCTCTGGCCGCGGCAGGAGTCGTCGTCCTTCTCCGCTACGTGCTGGGATCATGACCACCGACGGTTCGGACGGCTCGCCCCTCGCCAGCCAGGTGGTCATGGTCACGGGTGCCGGCGGTCCTGCCGGCGTGTCGGTCATCCAGGCCCTGGCCAGGGCCGGGCACCGCACCGTCGGCGTCGACGCCTCCCCCGATGCGGTGGGGATCCGACTGGCCGATGTCGGTGGCACGCTGCCCCGGGCCGACGACCCCGGGTTCGGTTCGGCGCTGTGCGCCCTGGGCCGGGTGCACTCGGTCACCGCGGTGATCCCTTCGGTAGCCGAGGAACTGGTGGCCCTGGACGCGGCGTCGCCGGCTCTGGACGCGGCCGGGATCGCCCACTGGTTCCCGAAGCCCGATGCCGTTGTCTCGTGCACCGACAAGTGGCGCTTCCACCAAGCGGTCGTCGCCGCCGGCCTGCCGGTCCCCTCCACCGCCCTGGGCACCGCTGACGGCGTGCCCGGGCCCTGGGTGGTGAAACCCCGGCACGGGCGCGGCTCACGCGACATCCACCTGACCGACGACCCGACTGCTATCGCCGGCCTGATCGCCGAGGTCCCCGAGGCCATGGTGCAACACCGCCTGACGGGTCGGGAGTTCACCATCGACGTGTTGGCCGACCGCAGCGGGGTGCTGGTAGCCGCCGTACCGCGGTGGCGGAACGAGACCAAGGCAGGCATCTCGGTCCGGGGGGAGACATTCGGGCACCCCGCGTTGATCAAGGGTGCCGGGTCGCTCGTCGACGCCTTGGGGCTCACCGGTCCGGCCAACATCCAGGGCTTCGTCTCCGAAGCCGGCGATTTCTCCTTCACCGAGGTGAACCCGCGCTTCTCCGGTGGCCTGCCCCTGTCGCTCGGTGCCGGCGCCCACCTCGTGGAGCAATACCTGCGAGGCATGCTCGGCCTCGCCCTGGAGCCCGATCGCTTGGGCTACCGGGTCGGGGTCAGGATGTACCGCTACTTCGAGGAAATCCTGGAGGGGCCGGACTGACCATGGGCCGACCCGATCCGGGCCCCGGCCTGCCCTGACGGCCTGCCCTGACCCTGGCACGAACTGAGCCATCGCCGGCCGGAAAACCCGGCCGGCGATGGATACAGGACGAGAGCTCACACGGGGAGCTCAGGCCGACATGCCCAGATCTTGCAAACCCCGCTCAGACCTTGCGGACCCGGCTGGCCTGCATTCCCTTCTGGCCCTGGGTGGCCTCGAACTCCACTCGCTGGCCTTCGGGAAGATCGCGGAAGCCTTCCATCTGGATCTCGGACTGATGGACGAAGAGATCCTCGCCGCCGCCGTCAGGCGAGATGAAACCGAAGCCCTTTTCCGCGTTGAACCACTTAACCGTACCTTGTGCCATTTGAAATCAACCTCATGAACTCCACGCATATCGAGCAGCAGGAGTCCATCGTGGATACCAGTGCAGCAAGGCTCGGCGTGATTCGAGCCGCTGCCAACACCCTAGCCCGGTCAGGGCGAGACGGCGCGATGTGGCCGCCAACCGACGCATTTCGTTCCCACGTGGGCCAGACCGCCTACTTCACGATGACGGGCACAACCTGGTCGGGGACGGCCCCCATCGGCCCGTGATCGCGCACCCGACCGGCCACTGGCGCCCACACCAGCGGCAACAACGCGACCAACGCCGCGGCAGCACCGGCGGCGGTGATGAAGGGAGCCCACGTGGCCACGGCGAACAGCGACCCACCGATGCCGGCGGCGACGGCGATCGACGCAGTCTCGCTGGTCGAGAACAGGCCCTGGACGCGTCCCACCTCGGAGACGTCGGACCCTTGAGTCAAGAGGGACTGGGCGGCGGGCAGGGCCACGGCGACGCCCAGCGCCTCGACGCCGCCGAGGACGACCAACAAGACGATGCTGCGGATGAAGGGATAGGCGGCGCAAAAGGCAATCGACGAGGAGATCGACAGCACCACCAGCCACCGTCGGTCGAAGTGGTCGGCCAGCCAACCGCCTGGGCGCGCCATGGCCACGAAGGGAACAGCGAACAGGGTCCAGCTCAGCCCGATCTGCCAACCAGCCGCCCCCCGGAAGTCGAGCAGGAGGGTCCAGCACGACTCGTACACGCCGAAGGTGAGCCCGATGGCCGCGGCGGCCACGAGCGACCCGATCAGGGAACGGTTGAGATGCGGCAGGCCACGAGACCGAGGCTCGAGGTCCCTGGCCTCGGCCGTCACCCGCTGGCTGGCGAACTCGGATCCGACCAGCACGGGCAGGCAGGCCGCCAGGGAAGCAGCACCGGCGGCAACGAAGATGGCGCCCATGGCCCCGACGCCAAAGAGGCTTCCCACCAGAGGGCCGATGGCCATGCCCGCCAACTGCCCGGCATAGATCGACCCGAAGGCGCGGCCCCGACGCTCGAGCGGCACCGCACCCGACACCATGGCCAGCGACGCCACTTCGGCGGCCCCAGCGCCGGCTCCCTGCAGGGCACGCAAGCCGACGTCGGCCAACGGGCTGACGGGCATCAGGAAGGCCACGCTGGCCACGGCGTAACAGAGGAGCCCCATGAGCAAGACGGGCTTGCGGCCGATGTGGTCGGCCAGACGCCCTGCCGGATACTGGAACAGGACCCCCGCAGCGAAGAAGGCGCCCATGACCACACCCACCAACGCGTCGGACCCGCCCCGGTGTCGCAGGTACTCCGGCAACAAGGGCAGGATGGCGCTGGCTCCGAGCCATTGCAAGCCGGTCACCAGGGTCAGCGCCCGCACCAACCGGTCTGCGCTGCGGGTCTCGTCGAGGGGGACGGAGGGACGCGCCGGCTGGGTGTGGATCCGTTCTGAGGCCACGGCGGCAGTATGGCAGGTAGATCCCATCGAGGCGTCATGGCCCAACGCGCGATGCTTCCCAGGTGAATCGCGACCCGCTCGGGCCTCGTCCGGTCGCCGCCGCGGGAACGGCCCAACCGATTCCCTTCGAATCGTCTCGCCCCCATCCGCTGCGGTCGCTCGTCCAGCTTGCCCCCGGTCGGCCCGCCTATGGGCTCGGGCTGCGGATGGCCCTCCTCATCACCGTGCCCCTGGCCGTCGGCACAGCCATCCACGAGGTCGGTCCGGCCACGCTGTTCTCCCTGGGCACGCTCAACAGCAGCATGGCCGACGTCGGGGGGGCGAGGGTCTCCCGGTGGCACGCGCTGTCGGTGGCCACCGTCCTGATGTCGCTGGCCATCGGACTGGGCACCGTCACCAGTCAGTCCATCGGTCTGGCCATCGCCGTGACGTTCGTTGTCGCCACTGGCGGCGCGTTCGCCAACCTGTTCGGCAACGTGGCCTCCAACGTGGGCTTCGTCGTCACCATCCTGCTCATCATCGGCATCGGCCTACCCGGCGACGGATCGGCCGCTCTTGAGCGGATGTGGCTGGTGGCCGCGGGTGGCGCCTTCGCCACCGTTGTCACCCTGGTGCTCTGGCCGGTCCGACCCTACGCGGCCGCCTCAGCATCGGTGGCCGCTGCGTATCGGGCCGTCGCCGATCTCGTCCGGTCGCTCGCCGGCGGTCTCGGCGAGGATCCCGCCGCCGTGACGATGACGGCAACCGACGCCCGGACCCAGATCGAAGCCGCCCGCTCCGTGATCACCCTCACCCGGGCCGGTCGACACGGTGCCAGCACCACCAGCACCAGGCTCTTGGCCCTGGTCGTCGCGGCCGGGCGCCTGGTGAGCGAGGCGGAGGGACTGGCCGCGCTGGCCGCCGCGACAGGGTCGACGGGCGCCGATCTGGCCCACGTCGATCGGGTCATCGCCGCGCTGGCCACTGCGATCGAAGGCTTGTCATCGACCATGCAGCAACGCCGCACCCGGACCGACACGATGCCCATCGATCTCCGACCCCTCGACGGCGCCATGGCCGAGGCGTTGGGGTGGGCAATGTTCAAACGAACCAGCGACACCTTCGACGAAGCGGTTGCGCTCCGTCCGATCATCGACACCTTGTCGACGATGGCCGCAGTCCTGCACACCGCGGCCGAAGCACTCGATGGAGTCGCGGTACACCCGTCCGGGGGCTCCGAAGTCGCAGGGTCAACGACCGGAGAGCCGCAGCGTCGTCGCTGGCCGGCCCGATTGGGGACGACGTGGCAGACCGCTCGGACCAACGTGACCCCCGACTCGGCCATCTTCCGGCATGCCATGCGCTACGGCACGGCCACGGCGATCGGGGTGGCCGTGGCCCTCGCCTTCCAACTCACCAAGGGATACTGGATCCCGCTCACCGTCGCGGTGGTCCTGCGCCCGTTCACCGCCGCCACCGTCGAACGTACCCTGCTGAGAGTGGCGGGCACGGTAGCCGGTGGCATAATCGCCGCCGCGGTGGTGAGCAACGTCCACGGGTCGGTAGCCCTGATCGCCTTGCTCTTCGTCTTCTCGGCCCTGGCGTTCTCGCTACTGCCGCTGAACTACGGGTTGGCCGTCGTCTTCCTGACTCCGACGGTCATCGTACTCATATCGGCCGCGGGACCGGAGAACTGGGAAGTGGCCGCTCATCGGATCATCAACACCCTGGTTGGCGCGGCCATCGCCATCGTCGTGGCCTGTGTGCTGTGGCCGCGGGCCGAACGCCGATCCTTCCCCGACACTCTGGCCTCCGCCGTCCTCGCCCTCCGTCGCCATCTCGATGTCGTCCTGGCCGCCTACATCGAGGGCCCGACGTACCGGCGCACCGCCATCGCGTCGGCCCACCAACAAGCAGGTCTGGCCGTCGACAATGCGCAAGTCGGATTCCAACGGCTCCTCGGCGGGGGTCGCCCACATCACGTCGAACAGATCAGCGTCTTGTGGTCGATCACCGATACCAGCCGATGGGTGTTCCTGGAGACGAGTGCGCTGCAGGCCCACTTGGCGGTCGAGGACGGGTCCAAGGCTCCGGGTGCCCTGGAATCCGTTCGCCGCCACGGCGACCAGATGCTGGGTGAGCTGGCCCGGTCCTTGGACGGTCATCAGATGGTACGGCCGCACGAGTTCCCCCTCGGCTCATTGAACGAGGCGATCCTGGCCATCCGCCGATCCACTGACGAAGCCCGGGATCAACGACGGGCAGAGCTGGCCACCGGGATCACGGAGCTCACCCCGGCCGCGCTCCGGGTACGAGACTTCGCAGAGGTGAGCAGTGCCCTCGAACACATTGCCGCCTGGCTGGCCGACCTACGAAGCGAGATCGACCATCTCGCCGGCCAGCAAGCGTCCCGGAGGCTGCCGTCAGAGCAATGCTGACCGGCGCCGGACATCGATGAGGGCGGCGCTGGTCATCGATGAGGGTGACGATGCTCCGCGGCCAGGTGGGAGTGGCCCACCCCCATGGGCTGGCCGACCCGGTCCTCATGCCCGGGCCACGGCGCCCGGTACGAGCACGAGTCGCAGTTGACGACGGGAGTGCCGAACCGGGCTTGGCCGTAGCGCTGCACAATGGTGGGAACGAGCCGTGGGTCGGGCCCGAAGTAGCCGGCGTCGATCACGGTCACCCCGGTTCGATGACAAAAGGCGGCGACATCGGCCCGGGCGCGCTCGACCAGCTTGCCGGTGCAGAGGAACCAGAAGCCGAGGACCATTCGCTCAAAGCCGACCCGGGCGAACATCTCCAGTGCATCGGCGACGGTTGGGCCGGTCACCCCGGTGAAGCCGGTGTGCACGAAGGGTGCATCGCTCCATTCGGCCACCAGCCGGGCGGCCTTGGCCGCGTCGCCGTTGGCGTCGGGATCCGAGGTGCCCCGGGCCACGAGGAGCAGTGGCAACCCCCGGCCCCCACTCGATGTGACCGCGTCGCCCATGGCAGCCACCAGGTCTCTGGCCACACCGAGCGGGCTTCCGAACAGGAGCTGACAGGTGGGATGCCGCTGCCTGCCCTCGAGCACCACGGCAGCGACGTCGTTCTTGGCGTGCCCGGCCCCGAGCAACACCAGGGGCAGGACGACGATCCGATGGCATCCCCGCGCCACTAGCCCGTCGAGGACCACGCCGGCCGAGGGATCGGTCATCTCCAAGAACCCGACGTCCACGATCACATCGGGCAGCTGGCCCGCAACCAGTTCGGCGAGGGCGCGCACCTCTGTCTCGCTGTTCGCCGACTGGGAACCGTGGCCGACCAGGAGCAGCCCCTCGCGACCTTGCATCATGGCTCCATTCTCCCGGTTCGGACCTGGGCGGTCCGAACGCCCCGGCCGGCCTGCCGACGACGCCGTCGAGCCTGCTGGCTCCCGCCCGGCAGCGTACCCAACCCTTCGGCGGGGCTCGCCCGGTGGGCCGGTCCGGCGCCCGGGGCCGCCCCGTGCGAAGATGAGAACCTGTTACAGCGGGCATCCCGAGAGGAGACCGACGGTGCGTGCGTTCGACGAGGTCGACCATCCCGTGTTCGATGGCGACAACCACTACTACGAGGCCGCCGACGCCTTCACCCGGCACCTGGACCCGACCCTGGGTCCCCGAGTGATCCAATGGTGCGATATCGGAGGACGGCGCTACCACGTCATCGGCGGTCAGGTGAACCACGCGGTCACCAATCCCACCTTCGATCCCGTCGCCCTACCTGGGGCCATGTACGAGTACTTCCGGGGCAACCCGCACAACCGTAACCCGACGGAGTTCCTTTCACGCCGCGAACCGATCCGTCCCGAGTACCGTCAGCCGTCGGCTCGGCTGTCAGCGCTCGACGAGCAGGGATTGGCCGGGTGTTGGCTCTTCCCCACGTTGGGCATGATCTACGAGGAGCCCTTGGCTCACGACCCCGAAGCCGTGTGCCACCTGTTCCGCGTGTTCAACCGGTGGTTGGTCGAGGACTGGACGTTCAACTATCAGGACCGGATCTTCGCCGCCCCTTACATCACCCTGGCCGACCCGGGGTGGGCGGCGGAGGAGTTGCAATGGGCCCTCGATCAGGGTGCCCGCAGCGTGGTCATGCGCCCGGCGGCCCCGGTGACCAGCACAGGTCGGCGCAATCCCTTCGACTCGAGCTACCGCGGGTTCTGGGGCCTGGCCGACGAGGCGGGGATCACCGTCGTCGTCCATGCCGGAGACAGTGGCCTCTCCTCCAACGGGTATGCCGCCGATGGCTTCGCCGCAACGTTCTCGGGTGCATGGAAGCCGACGATCAAGTCCTTCCACATCGAACAGGCCATCCGCGATTATCTGTTGACCTTGATCTTCGAGAACCACCTCGAACGCTTTCCCAACCTGCGGATCGCATCGGTGGAGAACGGGGCCGAGTACCTGCCCGAGCTGATCACCAAGGTTCGTTCCACCGCCAACAAGATGCCCGGCTACTGGAAGAACGACCCGATCGAGACCTTCCGCCGCCAGGTCTGGATCAACCCGTTCTGGGAGGACGACGTCTACCAGGTGGCCGAGTGCATGGGCGCCGACCGGGTCATCTTCGGTTCCGACTGGCCCCACATCGAGGCGTTGCCCGAGCCACGCGACTACATCCGAGAGCTGAAGGACTTCGACGAGGCCGATCGCCGGAAGATCCTCCACGACAACGTGACCGAGCTCATCGCCCTTCGCCCCAAGTCTGCGTGACCGAGCTCATCGCCCTTCGCCCAAAGTCTGGCGTGGGCGGAGCCATGCCCTGCGCCCCACGTCGGTTGGCCTAGTAGCCGCCCGACATATCGACCACGTTCTCCAGAGGACGATCCTGCACGTATCGCTCGAGGTTGGTGAAGAACTGGTCGAAGGTGCGCTCCATATACCCCTCCAACGAGGTGGAGCTATGGGGCGAGATCGACAGGTTCGGCGCCTCCCAGAGCGGGTCCTCGGGGGGCAGCGGCTCGTGGCGGGCCACATCGATCGCGGCCGCCCGCAGGTGACCGGACCGGAGGGCGGCAATAAGGGCCGGTTCGTCGACGAGGGAGCCCCGGGCCACGTTGATGAAGACCGCTCCTGGTTTGGTGGCGGCAAAGGAGGCGGCGTCGAACAGCCCGTCGTTCTCCCTGCTCCCGGGAGCCGAGACCACCACGAAGTCGGCCCGACCCAGGGCCTCGTGCAGCTGGCCCGGCCCGAGGAGCTCGTCGGCGTCGGGCGATGTCGCCCCGCTCACCCAGCGCCGCCGGATCCCGATCACCTGGACACCGAAGGCACGGGCCCGGCGGGACACCTCTCGTCCGATAGCGCCGAGCCCAACGATCACCAAGGTGCGGCCCATGAGCATGGACCCGTACCGCGGTTCCCATCGGTGGTCGCGCTGCTGTTCGGCATGCTCGTCGAAGCGCTTGGCGATGGACAGCATCCGGGCCAGCACCCACTCGGCGATGGGGATCGAACCGACCCCCGCCCCGTTGGTCAGGACGATGTCCGTCCCGTCGAGCCCCGAGGAGGCGAACTGGCCGACACCCGAGCCCACCGCCTGGATCCATCTCAGATGGGGCGCCAGCCGGCCGATGTCGTAGGGGGCATCCAGGGTGAACAGGACCTCGGCCCGAGCCAGATCACCCAGGAGCTGGGGGGTGAGAAGCGGCTCGAACTCGCGGAGCTCGTCGTTGTCGGGCTCGTGGGATCGCCGGGTGCGCTGGTCATGGGAGATCTCGTAGGCCCCGGTGACCACTTCTGCGGTCGGGCACAGCGCCCCGACCCGTTCGTAGTCGAACACCGCGGCCAGCGGCGGATAGGCGACGTGGATGACCGACGGCTCAGGCACCAGGGTCCGCCGGTTCGCTGCGATGGGTCACGGGCCCGACCCTATCCGAGCATTGCGACCGGGCTCCGCGGCAAGGCGCCCGACACGGCCCAGGGCTTGCGACACGGCCCAGGGCTTGCGACACGGCCAAGGGCCTGCAACCCGGCCTAGGGTCTCTCGTACTGTCGTCGCACCATCAGGTGGGCGAGAGGTGAATGACCGCTGCGACGGAAGGATTTTGAAATGGAGACTCGCCGCCTTGGAGCGGACGGACCTCAGGTCTCGGTAGTAGGACTCGGCTGCAACAACTTCGGCATGCGGGTGGACGGCGCCCAGACCCGCACAGTGGTCGAAGCGGCCCTGGATGCGGGGATCACCCATTTCGACACGGCCGAGATGTACGGCGGCGGCAAGTCGGAGGAGTTCGTGGGACAGGCGCTGGGGCGCCGGCGGGACGAGGTGGTCATCGCCACCAAGTTCCATCCCCGAGGAAAGGACGACCCCTACCGGCCCGGCGACCTCCGACGTCGAATCCTCGATGGATGCGAGGTCAGCCTGAGGCGACTGGGGACCGACCGGATCGACGTCTACTACCAGCACTATCCGGATAGCGAGGCCCCGGTGGAGGAGGCCCTCGACGCAATGGCCGAGCTGGTCGACCAGGGTAAGGTCCTCCACATCGCCTCGTCCAACGTCACCGCCGCCCAGATCGATGAGGCGGCAGCGTCGGCCGACCAACGTAAGACAGTGGCGTTCTGCGCCACGCAGATCGAGTGGAGCCTGCTGGTGCGAGGCGTGGAACGGTCGGTGGTCCCGGCGGCCAGGCGGCATGGCCTCGGGATCGTTCCCTACTTTCCGCTGGCATCGGGGATGCTCACCGGCAAGTACAAGAAGGGTGAGCCCTTCCCGGCCGGATCGCGCTTGGACAGCGCGTCGTACTTCGCCGGCATCGCCACCGACGAGAACTTCGATTACGTCGAGGCCCTGACCGCCTTCGCCGCGTCCAGGGGCCACAGCTTGCTCGAGCTGGCGGTGGCCTGGTTGTCGGCCCAGGACGGGGTGGCGTCGGTCATCGCCGGGGCGACCACGGCCGAACAAGTCCGGGCCAACGCCGCCGCGGTCGCCTGGCAGCTGACGGCAGCCGACCTGGCCGAGCTCCCGCCTCGTCCGGGCTGAGCCGCTCTCGAACGGACTGGGCCGACCAGGCTCGACCCGCCTGAGGCGGCCGGGACTGGGCCGACCAGAGCCGATTGGGCCGGCCAGAGCGAGTAGCTAGGGCGAGTCGGGCATGTTGGTCCACCCGGGGCCGTTGCGCTTCAGGTACCAGCCGCCGGCAGCCAGCGTGCCCCCGTCGACCGGGATGACGTGGCCGGTGACGAACCGGGACATGTCGCTGGCCAGGAAGACGACGACATCGCCATAGTCGTCCGGTTGGCCGAAGCGGCCGAGGGGAACCCAGTTCTGGAGCAGTGCCTCGTCCCGGCCGGCCAGCATCATCGCTGCGGGCGTCTGGAGGGTGTCAGCGAGGTCGGGGGCGATGGCGTTGACCCGGACGCCCTTGCGGCCCAGCTCCACAGCCAGGCTGCGGGTAAACGCGTTGATGCCGGCGTTGAACGCCGAGTAGACGGCGTTGGCCGGTATACCTCGAAAGGCCTCGACGGTCGAGACGTTCACGATGCTCCCGGCTGAGCGCTCGACCATGGCCGGGGCGATGGCCCGCGTGCAGGCGAACACGTGCTCGAGGTTCAAGGCGTAGAGGGCGTCCCATTCGTCGGGCCCTGACTTGAGGAACATGCCATTGGGCCGGAAGTCGCCCACGTTGTTGACCAGTACATCGATTCGGCCGCCGGCTGCTTCCCGGGCGGCGGCGACCAGCTCCTCCACGGTCCCCTGGTCCCTGATGTCGCCGAGCACCGGGCGGACGGCACCCCCGGCGGCCCGCACCTCGGCTTCAACCTCCGCCAGTCCGTCGGCATCGATGTCGTTGACCACCATCACCGCGCCCTCGGCCACCAGCCGACGGCAGACCCCTCGCCCGATTCCCGCCGCGCCACCGGTGACCACGGCCACCCGGCCGGCCAAGAGGCCCTCGGCCACCATCAGGCGGGATCGGCGCCCGCAGCCTCGCCCAAGCCCTCGGTGGACTTTTGGACTCGGTGGAATCCTGGTTGGAGTCCTCGGTGGACTCGGTGGAACCCCTGATCCTCGGTGGACTCGTCCTGGTCCGGTCGGTACGAGGAGGCGAGCAGTGCTCCGGCTCCGGCAAGTCCCAGGACGACGGCACCCACGGCCATCAACGCACCCGAACGCTCCTTGCGACCCAACAACCGGTCGACCGACCATCGCCCGTGGCCCAACCCGGCCAGTGCGGTGGCGGCCAGCGCCACCACCGCGGTGTACTCCCAGCCACCCTTGAAGACGAAGAAGCCCTTGCCACGATGGTCGGTGGCCGCGGCCGTGGCCATCAACCCGACGACGGCGGCAGTAGGAAGGGGGTTCGCCGCACCCAGGGTGATGAGGGCGCCGGCCCCCATCTCGGTGGCCGCGGCCATTCGGGCATGGACGGCGGCGGGCCGAAGGCCCAGGCTCTCGAACCAACCGGTCGTTCCGGTGAGCCCGCCGGATCCAAAGACCTTGTTGTGGCCGTGGAGGATCAGCATCGGCCCGATGGCCGTTCGCAAGGCAAGCGCGGCGAAATCCCGATCTCTGTCGCTCATCTACAGTCCTTTTCTCATCGTGGTGGGAGGAAACTGATGTTCACGGTGATCTATCGTAGGGCGCCATCATGCCATCGCTCTCAGCCAGCCGGGCCCGGGGCGCTGGTGGACAGGTGCGGACGAGAAGGCTGGAGAGGGCGTGGCTGTAGTCGTCGAGGAGCTCGCGGACGACCTCCTGGCCGAGACCGAGGACCTCGTGCGGTTGGTGAGCTCGCTCACCCCGGCCGGTTGGGAGACGCCCACGCCCTCGCCGGGCTGGTCCATCAAGGACCAGATCGGCCACCTGGCCTACTTCGACGAGCAGCTATCGCTGGCCGCTACCGACCCTGATGCCTTCGGGCAGGAACGCCTCGAGGCCCTGGCCGACGTCGACGGGTTCGTCGACCGCATCATCCGGGCAACCCGGAGCCGGCCGACCGCCGACCTCGTCCCCTGGCTCCAACAAGCCCGCGTGGCCATGATCGGTTGCACCACTGCCCTCGCCCCCGGCGTGCGCATCCCCTGGTTCGGACCGGACATGAGCACGGCATCGGCTCTCACCGCCCGGATGATGGAAACCTGGGCCCACGGCCAGGACGTGGCCGACGCGTTGGGTGTGACCAGAGCGCCGACGGCTCGGCTCCGGCACGTGGCCTTCCTCGGCTACCAGTCGTTCCCCAACAGCTACCGGTCCCGCGGCCTCGAGGTACCGGCCGTTGCGGTGCGGGTCGAGCTCGACGGGGCCGCCGGCGAACCTTGGCTCTTCGGGCCCGAAGGGGCAACCGACGTGGTCCGCGGGCCGGCCTCCGACTTCTGCCTAGTGGTCACCCAACGGCGACATCTCGACGACACCGACTTGACCTGCGACGGTCCGGTCGCCTCGGAGTGGATGGGCTTAGCCCAGGCATTTGCCGGCCCCCCCGGCCCCGGCAGGCGACCCGGGCAGTTCGCCCATTAGCCCGCATCGTCGTCCCGCTCCCCAAAAGCTCTCATTTGCCCCGTCCCGTTCCCGACAAGGAGACCAATGACCTACCGATTCGATCCCGAGCTCGCTGCCGTCCTCCCGGCCATTCCCGCCGTTGACTTCAGTGACGTTGCTGCGGCCCGTGCCGGCTTGGACGAGCTCAGCGCCCAGGCCAGTGCACGGATCGACATGAGCGGCGTGCTCATTCACGATCGGCTGGTGCCCGCCTCGGGCGGCCATCGCATCCCGGTGCGGGTCTACACGCCCGAGGAGCGGGACCGGTCCCTGCCCGGCGTGGTGTACATCCACGGCGGCGGGTTCGCGGTGGGCAGCATCGAGTCGGAGCATGCCGGGGCTGTCCTGCTGGCCCGGAGCGCCGACGCCGTGGTCGTCTCGGTCGACTACCGCCTGGCCCCCGAACACCCCTTCCCCGCCGGTCTGGACGACTGCTACGACGCCCTGATCTGGATGCGCGACTCGGCCGACGAGCTCGGCATCGACGTCGGACGCATCGCCGTGTTCGGGAACAGTGCGGGCGGCGGGCTCGCGGCGGGACTCGCCCTCATGGCCCGGGACCGGGGCGGCCCCTCGCTGTGTTTCCAGTACCTCGGGATCCCCGAGCTCGACGACCGGCTCGAGACGGTGAGCATGCGGACCTTCGTGGACACGCCGTTGTGGAACCGCCCCAACGCTGTGATCAGCTGGCAGTTCTATCTGGGCGACGACCGAAGTGACGTGTCGCCCTATGCCGCACCGGCCCGGGCCACCGACCTGTCCGGCCTCCCGCCCGCGTACATCTCCACTATGGAGTTCGACCCGCTACGGGACGAGGGCCTCACGTACGGCCTCCGCCTGCTCCATGCGGGCGTCACGGTGGAGATCCACCAGTACCCGGGCACGTTCCACGGCTCGGCGTTGGTCTTCACCGCAGCGACGTCGGTTCGCCAGTCGGCCGAGTCGATGGACGTCATGCGCCGGGCCCTCCACGGCTCGTGACCACGATCGTCCGACCGCCCGCTCGCCGTACCATCGAGGCATGCCCGCCCCCTCGGAGCTCACTCCGGACGCCGTCTCTGCAGCCGCCCGTACACTGCGCTCGGTCGTACGGGAGACGCCGGTCGAACGCAGTGACCGGCTGTCGGCCGACCTGGGCACCGACGTCTGGCTGAAGCGCGAGGACCTCCAGATAGGCCGCTCGTACAAGGTGCGGGGGGCTTACAACCTCATCAGCTCGCTCACCGGCTCCGAGCGGCGGCTCGGTGTGACCTGCGCCAGCGCCGGCAATCACGCCCAGGGAGTGGCATTCAGCTGCCGAGCCCTGGGCATCAAGGGCAAGGTGTTCGTCCCTACCTCGACCCCCCGCCAGAAGCGGGACCGCATCACGGCCATCGGCCACCCCTGGGTCGAACTCGTCCTGGCCGGAGCCAACTACGACGAGGCCAGCACCGCAGCCCTGGACGATGCCGCCACCACCGGATCGATCTACGTCCATCCCTTTGACGACGTCCGCACCATCGCCGGACAGGGAACGGTCGCGGTGGAGCTGAGCGAGCAGTGTCGAGAGGGCATGGGCACCGTCATCGTGCCCGTCGGGGGCGGCGGGCTGATTGCCGGCATCGCCGTGTGGCTGGCAAAGCGTGCTCCCGCCGTCCGCATCGTGGGCGCCGAGCCGGCCGGGGCGGCCAGCATGGCTGCGGCCCTGGCCGCCGGCGGCCCGGTTCCCCTCGAGCACGTCGACTCCTTCGTGGACGGGGCCGCCGTCGGCACCGTCGGCCGCTTGACCTACCCCGTCGTCTCGGACCTGGTCGACGAGATGGTGAGCGTTCCCGAGGGGGCGGTGTGCACGGAGCTCCTGGACCTCTACCAGACCGACGGGATCATCGCCGAACCGGCTGGTGCTCTGGCCAGCGCGGCAGCTCGCC
This sequence comes from uncultured Acidimicrobiaceae bacterium, assembly GCA_963803065.1. Lineage (GTDB taxonomy): Bacteria > Actinomycetota > Acidimicrobiia > Acidimicrobiales > RAAP-2 > DASXMT01. The sequence continues at coordinate 228,954 of CAWDKW010000014.1, read as the reverse complement.
GATTGGCCCCGGGACCAGGGCCGGTGGTGTGCATCGTCTCGGGCGGCAACAACGACGTCAGCCGTTACGCCGACATCGTCGAACGCTCCTTGCTGTTCGAGGGACTCAAGCACTACTTCTTGGTCACGTTCCCTCAAGAGCCGGGCGCCCTGCGCCAGTTCCTCGACGGCGTTCTCGGCCCTGACGACGACATCGCCCTCTTCGACTACGTGAAGAAGAACAATCGGGAGACGGGCCCGGCGTTGGTGGGCATCGAGCTGGCCCGGGCCGGCGACGTGGACGCGCTGCTCGAGCGCATGGCGGCCAGCCCGTTGCAGATCGAACGGGTGCCCCCGGGTTCGCCGCTGTTCACCTTCCTGGTCTGATCAGCGAGCGGTCGCGCCCAGCGCGACCCTTCGCGTGCCGACCTTCAGATCGTCGGTCCCACCACGGTGACCAGCGTGCCGACCGGGGTCAGCGGCCACACCTGGGCGGCGTCAGAGATGGCCATCTCCACACAACCGTTGCTCTGCGGGGTCCCGTAGCTGGCGCGAGGGAAGCCGTGCAGGGCATCGCCCCCGTTGAAATAGCTGGCCCACGGAACATTGGGGTCGTCGTAGGTGCTGCCGTCGGGATTGGTTCCCTGCATCCGAGACGAGGTCACGTGCTCGAAGACCGGGTAGGTGCCATCGGCGGTATCGGCGCCCGGCGCACCGGTGTTGACCGGGATGTTGGTGAACTGGACGGCGCCATTGTTGTAGAGCGTCAGGGTCTGTGGGACCGTCTTGGACACCACCACGTACACATAGGGTTCCGCGTCCAATTTGGAGGACGCCGCATCAGCCAGCAGCGCCGTCCACACCTGGGCGCCGGGCAGGCCGTCCACAGTCAAACCCTTCTGCGTCTGGAAGCTCATCAGGGCGCCCTTGGTAATGACGTCCTCCTGTCCTTGGGTCCAGAGGCTGGTCAACGACGCCGGTGTTCCGGGCCATTTCCAGGTGAAGGCGCCGGGTTGCGGATTGGCCGCCTCGGCCGGCGAGGAGAGTGGCGCCGAGGGTGTGAAGGCCAACGGCAAATAGCCCAGCTGGGCGAGGAGCTGCTGGAGGCGGGTGGTGCTCCCCTGGGCCACGGTAAACGAGACGGTGACGGGCGCGGCCAACGACGCGCCGGACTGGTCACGCAGCCCGGTCGGGCCGTCGGGTACGCTCAGCGACTCGGTGGTCGAGGGGACGAGCGGCGCAGCGGCGACAAACGAGAGGGTGGTGGCGTTGACCTTCGTCCAGCTGCCCGCCACCGGCGGGTTCAGCGAAGGCATGGCACTGGACGACGAGAGCGGAGCCGAGAGGTGGACGGTGATGGGGATGTCCGACGGGACGTTGACCGCGCCCGAAGCCGGCGTGGTGGATACCACCGACAACGGCTTGGCCGGGGCCGACGACGTCGTGGGCGCCGCCGTGTTCGCACCGGCCGCATTGTTCGGGCCGGAGTGCCGCAGGGCCAGTGTGGTCGCGACCGCGGCAATGGCGATGATCACGACGACCAGGGAGACGATCCAGAGGGACCGGCTCCGTCCCGATGATCGCGAGTGCCTCGGGTAGCTACTCATGGCTGCGCCTCATGGTCTCTGCCGTTGGTCCTTTCACAGCCGAGAGTAGTCATCTTTTACCGCTGAGAGGTCTCAGGGGGCAAGCAAATCCTGGTAGCCGGGGTGCTCGGCAATGAACGTGGCCACAAAAGAGCACTGCGGGACGACGAGGAGCCCATTGCCGCGGATGGCATCGAGGGCGGCCCGTACGAGCTCCGCGCCCAGGCCCAGCCCACGTAGTGCCGGGTCGATCTCGGTGTGTGGCAACACGACCACATCGCGCTCGATCCGGTAGTCGGCCACGCCGACGACACGGCCCTCGTCGAAGATCTCGTAACGAGAGAGCTCGATGTTGTCCTGTACCCGATGGGGCACGACCACCTCCGGTTCGGTCCACATGCGCGGGTGGAGCGTACTTGCTCTCGGGTTGCATCCGGTGGCGGCACTCGGTTTGCATCAGCGTCGCGACTTCTCGCAGACTCGATTGTACATCGCGGCATCTGTACATCGCGATCTGTACATCGCGAATTGCACGGGCGCCGAAGGACACCGCGGGGGGCTGGCCAACTGAGGAGAGCTACTCCATGAACGCTGCCTTTGCCGCTCTCGGACGCGGCGTCGTCCGGTTCAAGTGGTTGGTGCTGGCGGTGTGGATCGTCGGCACGATCGCCGCCACCTCGCAGCTGCCCTCGCTGGGGAGCCAGGTCAACAACGACAACAGCTCGTTCCTCCCGGCCAGCTCACCGAGCAACAAGGCCGCCGACCTGGCCCAGCCACTGATCGGCTCCACCTCGCAGAGCCAGGTCCCGGTGATCGTGGCCACGACCGGTCCGACGCTGACCGCCGCCGACCAGGCTGCCCTGGCCGCGGCCAGGACGAAGCTGTCCAAGGTCGACACGGTGAAGAGCGTGACCTTCCTGGGCGAGTCGGCAGACGGCCGGGCCGCCCAGCTGCTGGTGGTCTCCTCGGTATCCCCGTTCGACCAGTCGGGCGGCACCACGCTCGTCAACCACTTGCAGTCGGCGCTCGAGAAGGTCTCATTCCCCGCCGGCATGCAGGCCCACCTGGCCGGCCAGGTGGCCACCAACGCGGCCAACCAGCAGCAGTCCCAAAAGCAGGGCAACCTGATCCAGGGGCTGTCCATCCTGTTGATCATCGTCTTGTTGCTGATCATCTTCCGGGCGCTGCTCGCCCCGCTCGTCACGTTGCTGCCGGCCGTGCTCGTCCTGGCCCTGTCCGGAGCGTTCATCGGAGGTCTCGGGTCGCTTGGCCTCAAGATCTCCTCGATCACCCAGCTATTGCTGATCGTCCTGATCCTTGGGGCGGGAACCGACTACGGCTTGTTCCTGGTCTTTCGGGTCCGCGAGGAGCTCTACCGCGGGCACGAGCCGGGTGATGCCGTAGCCATCGCCGTGTTCCGGGTGGGCGAGTCCATCTCCGCCTCGGCGGGCACGGTCATCGTGGCCCTGCTCAGCCTGCTGTTCGCCAGTTTCGGGATCTACCACGACCTCGGGCCGCCGCTGGCCGTCGGCATCGCCGTGATGCTGCTCGCCGGATTGACCCTGCTCCCCGCGCTCCTGGCCATCTTCGGTCGAGCCGTCTTCTGGCCTTCCAAGGCCGTTGCGCGCGAGCGCCGTGAGGGCCTGTGGGGCCGGGTGGCCGCCCGGCTGGTCCGGAAACCGGCGCTGACGCTGGCCGTCGGGGTGGTGCTGTTCGGCGGCCTGGCCATCGCCGTCACGGGCTTCAAGCCGGGGGGGTTCGGCGGTGAGATCACGGCCCCGGCTGGGACCGACGCGGCACAGGGAAATGCCAGCCTGAAGGCACATTTCCCCCAGTCGAGCACCAACCCGACGAACATCGTGATGGAGTTCCCCACCCCGGTATGGCAGGACCCGACCCCCTTGGCGGTGGCCACGAGCGGGCTGCACCGGACCGGTAGCTTCACCGGACTGGCCGGGCCGCTCGACCCGCGTGGGACCGCGCTGACCCCCACCCAGTTGACCCAGCTCCACAGCGAGCTCGGCCCGGCTGCGGTGCTACCGCCGGTGTCACCCCCGGGGTCGTCCGTCCCCCCCTCGCTGTACAACGCCTATCGGGCCACGGCCCGGTTCATCAGCGCCGACGGGCGGGTGGTCCAGTGGGAAGCGGGGCTGAAGGCGGGTGATCCCAGCTCCACCAGCGCCCTGAACGCCGTCCCCACCATCCGCACCCAGGTCGCCCACGTCGCGCACGAGGCCGGGGCATCGGCCAACGGCGTGGCCGGTGAGGCACCGGGGCTCTACGACGTGAGCAGCGTCTCGGACGGCGACCTCCAGCACATCGTGCCCATTGCCGTCCTGGCCATCGGGATCGTGCTGGCCCTGGTGCTCCGGAGCCTGATCGCACCGCTCTATCTGATCGCCAGCGTGGTGCTGTCCTACCTGGCTTCACTCGGTATCGCGGTGATCGCCTTCATCTACGTCGGCGGGCAAGGGGGTATCACGTTCCTCTTGCCCTTCCTCATGTTCATCTTCCTGTTGGCCCTGGGCGAGGACTACAACATCCTGGTCATGACCAGGATCAGGGAAGAGGCGTCCCAGCGACCGCTCCGGGAGGCCGTGGTCCGGGCGGTGGGGGCCACCGGTCCGACGGTGACCTCGGCCGGGCTCGTCCTCGCCGGCACGTTCGCCGTCCTCGCCGCGGCCGGCGGCAGCGGCTCTGGGGGCAGTCAGGTCCGCGCCATCGGCGTCGGCCTGGCCGTGGGCATCCTGTTGGACACCTTCGTCGTCCGCACCGTGCTCGTCCCCTCGACGGTGGCCCTGCTCGGACGCTGGAATTGGTGGCCATCGGCGATGGGGCGCCGCCACCGCGACGAACCGATCGACTCGCCACCGGCGCCGGCTCTCCGGAGCCCGGTCACGACCGCACCACGGCCCTCGGGACAGGGCTCAGCGCTAGGACCGCTGGGCCGGGTCCCCCTCTGCCGGCGTGCTGGCGTGCCGCAGAGGCCGGCGACCCGTGCGAAGGGGAGCGTCCGGGAGGCGAGACCGGGCGGCCAGACACCTGCATTAAACACTTTCCGTGAGATCGCCCGTGGGGATTGGACGCGATCGCGGGCCCGACCGCGGCCCGCATCTAGTCCGTCAGGGGTCGGCGACTCACGGGCCCGGCCTCCCTCCTCGGCTACGATCTGCCCGCGTTTCGGCGAATTGAGTTCGGCTAACGACATCGGTTCGGCGCGATTCGCCCAAAGGCGGGCAGATTGGATAGCCAGGGCTCCTCAGGTGCTGCCCGAGCCGGCGCCTCCTGTCTCCGTCCCCGGCCAGCAGATGGACAAGTCGCCGGTCACTCTGCGCGGTCGACCCCCGGTCGGCCCACTCCGCGCCTCGCCTCCGGCCGGCCCATGTGATCGCGTCGTCGGCCCCCACGACAGACCCGCTTCTTCGGCTACGCCCCGCTTATGAAAGCAGCGATGTCCGGTGTCCCCCGCCCGGTTACATAGTCGTACCCAGGCGTCACCGGGTAGAGCACGTTGGTGCCGAGCAGGATGTCGTTGAAGGCGGTCGCCGGTTCGGCGTAGATCGTGGCGTTGGCAAAGCCCAGGGTCCCTCCGTGAGCCGCCTGGGCCCGGGCCCAGATGCCCAACCAGGACGGGCTGGAGCCGCTGGTGCCGCCGACCACGGTGGTCTGACCGCCGACGATCACGTTGAACCCGCTGTTAGGGTCGGCGTCGAAGGCCACATCGGGGACTCCCCGCCGCACACCGAGATTGGAGCCGCCCACCGCCGACTGATAGGCAGGCTCGGCCTCGAGCAGGGACATACCGCCCCCGCCGGCGTACCAGCCGATCTCGCTCAGTGGGCTGGCACCCCCGAGGATGGTGGTGCCGCCGACTCCGACGGCATAGGGACTGGCCGCCGGGTAGTTGACCCCGGGGAGACCGGCCGGCACGCCGTTGACCCCGACAAGGAGCGGGCAGAACGACCCGGTGTCGCCGGAGGCGGTGAAGAGGGTCTGACCCTGGGCCACCCCTTGTTCGAGGACCTGGTCGTTGGAGGTCAGGAATCCGGAGGCCTCTGCCAACGCCTCGCACTCCCCGGCCGAGAAATTGGCCTGCTTGGCCTGATCGTCGGTCACCCACTTGTTCATCTCGGACAGGATGTCTGTGTCCGAGAGCGACGGGGCGTCGTAGACCAGGAGGCTCGAGACGTCCTGGGCCAAGCCGGTCGAGTACTGGGTATCGAGATCCCACTCGTCGTTGCCCGACGTGTCGGTCGAGGCGGCCCCGGTAGGGACGGTGGTCCAGGGCACGGTGGGGAGACCGTATTTCTGCTCGAAGGTGGCGAGATCGGCCTTGGGGCTGGTGAGGTCTCCCTCCGCCAGGACGGCGATGGCCTGCCCAGCGCCGGTCTCGTTGGCCGGCGCGTTGTAGAACGACCAGAAGTCCTCCGGGCCGTAGCTCGACGGGAACGAGAGCGACGTCGGGGCGGCCGTGGGGCCGACCGCCACCTTGGCCAACGTGGACAGGCCGACAATTTGACGACACGTCTTCGGCCAACGCGGCGGGCACGGTGGCCGTCTGGCTGTTCGAGACGAAGGTCTGCCCGTCGGTCATCCGGTAGCTGTGGAACGTCACGCCGAAGGCCTGCCCGAGTTGGGACAGGCTCCCGCTCAGGGTGACCAGCGTCCGGTTGGGCGACACCGAGGCCACGGTAAGCCCCGATGCCGTGGCCCAACCGGTCACGGCATTGACGGTGTCGAACGTGGGGCTGAACTGCGAGGCGAACTGCGCGGGCGTCAGGTACCGGTGATAGGACGGGCTCGACGGGTCGGTGAGGCCGGCGATCAGGCTGGACAGGTCGGATTGGTTCCTGAGGGGCAAGGCGAGCGTCACGTCCCGCGGCTGGTCGGCGGCCGGGCCCAGGTCGGTGGCCCCCTGGACCAGTGTGGGTGCCGTGCCGGAAACAGAGGCGGGCGCCGCGCCGGCCTGGCTCCCCGGGGCACCGACGGCCCAGGGCACACCGAACAGGGACACCGCCGCTCCGATTACATACGTCCGTCGAACCCGTCCCATCGGTCCCTCCCCTTGTGCCGAGCTATCTCGAGTGCTGTCGAGCCGTTACCGTCACTCGGGGTAACGACGGATGGGGAGCAACCTTTCGTACTTTCTCGACCCTTTCGATATGGACCCTCTCGATGTGCACCTCTACCGCGGCACCGGCCAGCCTTCGTGGGACAGCCGTGATTCAGGTGGAGCCGTCTTCCTCGGCGCGCGTATCAGCCATCTCCCGGAGCTGGTTCTTAGCCACCTTGTCGAGCGTGGCCCGTGGGAAGTCGTCGACCAGGTAGACGGCCCGAGGGACCTTGAAGTCGGCCAGGTTGGCCTTGCAGATCTCGATGATCTGTCTCTTCAGCTCGTCGTCGTCGACGACCGGGCCGCCTTTGACGACGAATGCCACCGGCACCACGTCGAGCATGTCGTGGGAGCGGCCGACCACGGCAATGTCGGCGATGCCGGGCACCTGGCGACAGAGGTCCTCGACCTCGCGGGCCGACACGTTCTCGCCACCCACCTTGAGGACGTCCTTGTCGCGTTCGCAGTAGAAGAAGTTTCCCTCTTCGCCGATGCGGACCATGTCCCCCGTCTTGAACCAACCGTCCTCGGTGAAGCTGGCCGCCATGGCCTCCGGGTTGTCGTCGTACTCGAGGAAGAGCTGGATCCCCGGCGTGCCCCGGACCCAGAGCTCGCCGACCTCACCGTTCGGGACAGAGCGCTCCCGATTCCGGGTCCACGATGACGAACTCGTATCCCGGCGTCGGCTTGCCCATGGACCGGACCGGGTAGTGCTGCCAGGGCCCGGCACCGATGGCATGGATGACCGTCTCGGTCATGCCGTAGGCCGGAGCTACCCGGCACCCGAGCATGGCCTCGAGCTCGGGGACGATCAGACCGAAGACTCCCACCTTGAGGTTGTGCTCGGGAACGGGCTGGCCGGCGATGGCCTTGAACACAAACGGGATCAGCGACAGGTGGGTCACCCCGTGGGCGGTGACGATGTCCCAGAACCGGCTGGCCGAGAACTTGGGCTGGAGCACGACCGTGCCGCCGACACCAAGCGTGGTCCAGAAGCTCCAGCTCTGGGCGTTCACGTGGAAGAAGGGCAGGAAGACCAGGTAGGTGTCATTGCCTCCCATGTCGATGGTCTGGGGTCCGACCCGGCCCGCCCATAGTGCATTGGCGTGGGTATGGACGACCGCCTTCGGGCGAGAGGTGGTGCCCGACGTGAACATGATCCCGGCCGGCAGCATGGGCTCGGGCGGTCTCGGGGGTAGCGTGTGAGGGTCGGCCAACAGGGAGGCGAACGGGACCAAGCCCTGGACGCCCCGTCCGGGCGGGGCCGGGTCACCGCTGTTGTCCTCGGTGACCGCGATCCAGGCCAGGCCGGGGGCGCTGTCGGCGACGAGCGAGGCGAACTGGGGCTGGGTGATCGCCCCGACGCACTTGGTGTGCTCGGCGAAGTACGAGATCTCGGCGCCCACGCTGCGCGTGTTGGTGGTCACGCCCACTGCACCCAGCTCGGCGCACGCATACCAGGACAGCACCATCTCCGGGCAGTTCTCGGAGTGGATGAGGATCCGATCCCCCTTGGCCACTCCCCGCTGGCGCAGACCGGCGGCCACCGAGCGCACATCGTGGTGGAATTCTCGGTAGGTCCATCGGCGAGGGGACCCCTTCCGGGGCTCCCAGACCAGAAATGGGTGGTCCGGCTTGGCTGCGGCCCAATGGGCGAGCAGGCTCGGGATGTCCTGCCCTCGGAACTGGAACTCGCTGACCTGCTGGGCGTCCACTGCTGCTCCTTCATTGTCAATCCACCGACCTCGGGTCGACCGGCAGGTCACCTGGCCCGGTCGGTCATTGGGCGCGGCGACGAGGCAAAGTCTGTCAGGTGTGGTCCAGTCCGGCAGTACCCTGTCCGCCATGGAGGCGGAGCACGACGACGGCCGGCCGCGCTGCACGTGGGCGACCGGGCCGTGGCTCGTTCCGTACCACGACGAGGAGTGGGGGGTACCGGTCCACGACGACCGCACTCACTTCGAGTTCCTGGTCCTCGAGGGCGCACAGGCCGGCCTGAGCTGGTTGACCATCCTGAAGCGGCGCGACGGCTACCGTCGGGCCTTCGCCGAATTCGATCCCGCGGCGGTGGCCCGGTTCACCCCGGCCCGCATCGAGTCCCTTCTCGGCGACGCGTCGATCATCCGCAACCGCCGCAAGATCGAGTCGGTGGTGGAAAACGCCCGGGCCTTCCTCCGGGTCCAAGAGGAGCGCGGGAGCTTCGACGACTACCTCTGGGATTTCGTCGATGGTCAACCGATCGTCAACCGATGGCGGTCGACCGACAAGGTCCCGGCCACCACGGCGCTGTCCGACACGGTGAGCGCCGACCTGCGCTCGCGCCAGTTCCGCTTCGTCGGGCCGACCGTCTGCTACGCCCATCTCCAGGCGGTGGGGCTGGTCAACGACCATCTCACTCGTTGTTTCCGCTACGAGGAGCTCACCGGCTCCCAGAGCACCTGACCCGGCACCACCCGAGAAGCGCCACAGCCCGGGTCCCGATCCGGCGTGCGGGCCGGGACCCGGATAGCGTGCCTTCCCATGCCCGGTGCCGATCGTGCCGACACCGTCGGGGTCGGCCCCGATCCGCTGGCGCTCGCAGCGGAGGCGGCGTCAGTGCTGGCCGGCCGAACCGGGGTTGCCCGCCACCGGATCGCGGTGATCCTCGGGACGGGCCTGGACGGCGCGTTGGCCTCGTTGGGCGAGCCGCACGGCCGCTGTGATTATGCCGACCTTCCCGGCCTGTCCACTCCGGGCGTGCGGGGCCACCGGGGGGAGGTGGTGTCGCTCCTGGTCGGCGGCAACCATGTGCTGGTCTTCCGGGGGCGGCTCCACCTCTACGAGGGACGGAGCGCCCACGAGGTCGTCCACGCCGTGCGGACGGCAGTGGCCGCGGGCTGTCACACCGTGATCCTGACCAACTCGTCAGGCAGCCTCGACCCGGCCATCACGCCCGGCTCGATCGTGGCGATCTCCGACCACCTCAACCTCACCGGCCGGACGCCGCTGATCGGGCTCCCCTTCGACTCCGGGAGCCCGACCCCGTTCGTCGACCAGACGGCCCTGTGGTCGACCCACCTGCGGGCACTGGTCGGCCAACTCCAGCCCGACGTGGTCCACGGTGTCTACGCACAGGTGCTCGGCCCACAGTTCGAGACGCCGGCGGAGATCCGGATGCTGCGGTCGATGGGCGCCGACCTGGTCGGGATGTCAACAGCCTTGGAGGCCCTGGCCGCCGTGCACGCCGGCGCCGAAGTCCTGGGGTTGTCCCTGGTGAGCAACCTGGCCGCCGGGTTAGCCGCTCGGGTCACCGTCGAGGACATCCGGCAGGCCGGGGTGACCGGTGCCCCGAGCATGGGCCTCTTGATCCGTGCCCTGCTCGACCACCCCGAGCTCGATGATTCCTGACCTCGGTCAGGCGTCCCGTCGCACCAGCAACCACGTACCGACACCCAGCGCAACCACGACGTACGCGGACAGGACGGCCAACGCCACTCCGGGCGAGAGCGAGTGGGCCTGGCGATGCACGCTCGCCATGGCCGACCCGACGTCGCTCGGGAAGAACTGGCTCATGGCGTTCTTTATCGAGGCGGGGAAGGCCTGCAGGATCAGGGGCACGATGAAGACCAGGCCGACCAGGGCGCTGATGGCGCCGGCCGTGTGGCGGATGATGGCGCCGAGGCCCATGGCCACCAGCCCGATCCCGGCCACGTAGACACCGGCGAGGACGACCGCCTGCAGCACACCGGGCTGGCCCAGCGCGGTGTGGGGGGCCTGACCGGCGAGGAGTGACTGGCCGGTCAGGAAGGCGATGAACGAGACCATCTCGCCGACCACGAGAGCGACACCGCCGAACACCGCCGCCTTGGTGGCCAGCACCAACGGCCGGTTGGGCACCGCGGCCAGCGTGGCCCGGATGGTGCCGGTCGAGTACTCGGAAGTGATGATCAGCACGCCGAGGACGCCGATGGCGATCTGGCCCAGGGCCAACCCGGACAGGCTCAGGTTGGTCGGGTCGTACCCGACCTTGTCGGCCGACGACATGGTGGCCCAGTGGGAGGCGGTCTCGGCACAGGCGACGATGCCTACCCCAATGCTGCCCGCCACCAGCGCGACCAGCGTCCACACGGTGGAGCGGACGGTCCGGAGCTTCGTCCACTCCGAGCGCAGCGAGCCTGAGGCTCGGTAGTGGCCTTCAGGCCGGTTGACGGTGATAGCGGTGGCGCTCATCAGATCCTCACTCTCTCGGCCGTGGCCGGCTCGACCTTCGAGCGACCTGGAACCCGAGACCCGTCGCCCCGGTACTCCACGCTGTCGTGAGTGAGCTCCATGAAGGCCTCCTCCAACGAGGCCGACTGGGGCGAGAGCTCGTGCAGGACCACCCGGTTGGCGCCGGCCAGGTCGCCGATGGCACTGGCGTCCAGGCCCACCACCGACAGACCGCCGTCATCGTCGCCGTTGACGGCGGCCCCCGCTTCCTGAAGGGCCGGGACCAAGCTGTCCACATGGGGGCCGCGGACCCGGACGAAATGCTGCGAGCTCTGGGCGATGAACTCCGACACCGGCATCTCGGCGATCATGGCCCCGCGGCCGATGACCACCAGGTGGTCGGCGGTGAGTGCCATCTCGCTCATGAGGTGGCTCGACACGAACACCGTGCGTCCCTCCTCCGCCAGTCCCTTCAGGAGGTTCCGGACCCAACGGATCCCCTCAGGGTCGAGCCCGTTGATCGGCTCGTCGAACAGGAGCACTCCGGGATCGCCCAAGAGGGCGCTGGCCATGCCCAGTCGCTGTCCCATGCCCAACGAGAACTTTCCGGCCCGCCGGTGGGCAACGCTCGACAGGCCCACGAGGTCGATCACCTCGTCGACACGCGAGGCGGGGATGGCATTGGTCTGGGCCAGCGCCGTCAAGTGGTGCGCCGCGCTCCGACCGGGATGGAAGGCCTTGGCCTCGAGCAGAGCGCCGACCTCACGGAGCGGCCAGGCCAAGTCGCGGTAGGACCGGCCGTTGACCCGGACCGTCCCGGCGTCGGGCGCATCCAAACCCATGATCAGGCGCATGGTGGTCGACTTGCCCGAGCCGTTGGGCCCCAGGAAGCCGGTGACCTGGCCGGGCCGGACCTCGAAGCTGAGGTCGTGCACGGCGGTCGTCCTTCCGTATCGTTTGGTGAGACCGCGGGCTTCGATCATCGGATCTCCTCGCAGCGTTGTCGGGGTCTGACGTCTCCCCGATAACGCTACGGAAACCCCGGCCACGGAGGAATGGGGACACCACCCATGTGAGCAGGGGGGCTAACCCCCTGCTCCTCACCCACTCCGAGCCCGAGCCTGGCCGCGCGCCTCGCCCTCCAGCGCGCGCAACTGGGCGCTGACGACAGGCTCGGCCTTCAATGGTCGGACCAGGTCGCGCAGCCCCGGCGCCAGCGCGTCACGATCGCGCTCGAACCGGATCCGGGCCGATGCCAGCGTGTCTCGGGGCCTCATCCGCTCGCCGCCGGCCATGAACAGGACCAAGAGGGGCTCGGAGTCCGCCGTGGGCGTGGGCTCCCGCGCCAGGCACACCACGTCGGACAACCCGGGACGGCGATAGACCTGCTTCGCCCCCGGAAGCGTCGCCTTGTCCTCTGAGAGCTTCACGACGGCCCGGCCGTCGTAGGCGACCAACTTGTAGACGCTGTCCAGGTAGGGGGCGTCTGCGGCGGTGGCCATCCGGGTGCCGACCCCGGCTGCGTCGATCGGGGCACCGGATGCGACCAGGTCCTGGAGGGCGAACTCGTCCAGGGCGCCCGACACGAAGATCCCGACCTCGTGCAGTCCGGCATCGTCAAGGGTGCTCCTGGCCCGGCGGGCCATGACGGCCAGATTGCCGCTGTCGATCCTGATGGCCGCGCGCCGATCGAGGCCCAGCGACTTGACGGCCTCGATGGCGTGCCGGACCCCGCCCAGCGTGTCGTAGGTGTCGACCAGGAAGGTCGACTGACCGGTGCGGTCCTCGGCGAACGCGCAGAACGCCTCGAGCTCGGACGGGAAGGCTTCGATGTAGGAATGGGCCATGGTGCCCATCGGACGCAACCCGAAACGGCGGGCGGCCTCGACGTTGCTGGTGCCGGCGAACCCCACCATCACTGCCAGCCGGGCCACGGCCAGGCCGGCGTCGACCCCTTGGGCCCGCCGGAACCCGAACTCGACGAGATCGATGTTGCCGGCGGCCATGACGCAGCGGGCCGCCTTGGTCGCCAGGGTGGTCTGCATGGTGACCTGATTGAGGAGGAACGACTCCACCACCTGCGCTTCGGCGATCGGCGCCGTCACCTCGAGCAGGGGCTCGTTGGCGAAGACGATCCGACCCTCCGGCACGGCCCGGACCTCGCCCGTGAAGCGCATCCGGGCGAAGGCGTCGAGGTCGGCGGCGTCGAATCCGATGTTGGCCAGGTAGTCCAGATCGTCCGCGCTGAAGCAGAACTGCTCGAGGTGATCGAGGCAGTCGTCGAGTCCCGCGGCGACAAGGAAGCCGCGGCTCGTGGGCAGGTCCCGGACGAACAGGCTGAAGGTCGCTTCCCGGTCCATGCCCCGGCCGAGGTAACTGGCCGCCATGTTCAGCCCGTAGAGATCGGTGAGGAGCGGACTGGCCACAGGCCGCTCCTCAGCGTCTCTCGAGCAGCACCACGGGAATCGCTCGATCGGTCTTCTGGCGGTAGTTGTCGTAGTCGGGCCAGATGGCGGCCATAGCCGGCCATAGCCGATCCTTCTCGGCGGCGCTCGCCGTACGCGCCCGGGCCGAGAAGGTGTCGGCGCCCACTTGGACGGTGACGTCGGGATCAGCCTCCAGGTTGGAGTACCAGGCCGGGTTGGCCGGGGCCCCACCGTAGGAGGCCACCACCACGAAGGCGTCGCCGTCCCTCCCGTAGATCAAGGCGTTCCGCCGGAGCCGCCCGCTTCGCCTGCCTCGCGTCGTCAGGACCAAGGTGGGCACCCCGTTCCACAGGTGCCCGTCGGCCCCGTTGGTGGCCACATAGCGCCGGGTGTGCTCGGCCACCCACTCCTGGGCGTTGTCAAGGGGTTCCTCGTCGGGCTGTTCGCGTTGGTCGTCCACGCGGGCCAGCGTACCGACCGACGTGAAGCACGGCATGCTTGGATCATGAGCGACACCGCCGCCGACCATGCCGACCATGCCGACCATGCCGACCATGCCGACCATGCCGACCATGCCGACCATGCCGACCATGCCGACCATGCCGACCCGTGGCCAGCGGGTGAGGCACCCGAGGCATACCTGATCGACATGGATGGAGTCCTCCTCCACGAATCGGCACTCATCCCCGGTGCCGATGCCTTCGTTCGCCGGCTCCGCCAGGCGGACCGCAAGTTCTTGGTCCTGACCAACAACTCAATCTTCACGCCGCGTGATCTCCGTGCCCGCCTCATCCGGGCCGGTATCGACGTTCCCGCGCGCTCGCTCTGGACCTCGGCGCTGGCCACGGCCCAGTTCTTGGACTCGCAACGACCGGGAGGAACGGCCCACGCCATCGGCGAGGCCGGCCTGACCACTGCGCTCCACGACGCCGGCTACGTGCTCACCGAGGTCGACCCCGACTATGTGGTCCTGGGTGAGACCCGCACGTACAGCTTCGAGGCCATCACCCGCGCCATTCGCCTGATCCGTAACGGTGCCCGCTTCATCGCCACCAATCCCGACCCCACCGGGTACTCGCCCGAAGGGCTGCTCCCGGCAACGGGCTCGGTTGCCGCGTTGATCACCAAGGCAACCGGAGTGGCCCCGTACTTCGTCGGGAAACCGAACCCCCTCATGATGCGGTCCGCCCTCAACCGCCTGGGCGCCCACTCGGAGACGACGGTGATGATCGGCGATCGCATGGACACCGACGTGGTGGCCGGCCTCGAGGCGGGGCTCCGCACCGTCTTGGTCCTCTCAGGAGTGACCACACGGGCCGACATCGACAAGTTCTCCTACCGGCCGACCCATGTAGCTACCTCGGTAGCCGAGATTACCGTCTGATCAACGACCGGATCGGCTGAACCGGTTCTGGCCCGGTTCGCCTGGCCGATCAGGCGCAGCCGTCGACCCAGGGCTGTTTGCCGTCCAGGGAGTACAGGATCACGGCCATTGCGTCCTGGTCGGCCTTGGAGGCCTGGTTGGGCGGGACACCGACCAGGTCGGGTCGTCCGGCCGCCTGGGCGGCCGAGTTCCAGGTTGCCTGGCTGAACTGGAATGCGCCCAAGTACGTGCCGCTCGGGGACACAGCACCGTAGTTGCCGCCGGACTCATGCTGGATGACGCATTGGAGGAAGGAATTCAGTGCCGGGTCGCTCGAACTGCCAGAGACCGGGGGGGTCGGGGTCGGGACTGCGGCCGGGGTCGATGCCGGCGACGGAGCCGGGGTCGGGGCAGACGATGAGGCCGGGGTCGATGCCGGCGCTTGCGCCTGCGTCGACGCCGGGGCCCGAACCACCGGTGCGGCGGCCTGTGCCTGTGCCTGTGCCCGTGCCGCCGCCGCGTTCTGGGCCGCCTGGACGGCGGCCACCGCCGCGGCCGCCTGGGCCGCCTGCTGTTGGGCGATCGCCACCGCCAACTGCCCGGTCACCTGAGACTGCTGGGCCTCCATCTGGCTCTGGGTGGACTGGGACTGCTGGAGCGCCCTTGCCTCTTGGGCCTTGTTGGCTTGGTCCTGTGTCTGCTGCTGCGCCAGGGACGCCTCATCGGCCTGCAGCCCCTGCTGATGAGTGTGGAGCAGGTCGAGCGCGGTGGTGATGTTGCCGATCGCGATGTTCCGGTACACCGTGCGGACCAGCGCCGACTGTTGGTTCGTGTCGAAGGCATCGACGATCTGGCTCGAGGCGTCGGCTCCGGCGTTCATATAGGCGGTGAGGGCGTGTGACCGGATGCGCGCCATGTCACGACTGATCTGCTCGGTGTCCTGGGCGATCGCAGCCTGGGTGTGGGCGATGACCTGCGCGTCCTGGTCGACCTTGGCCGATTCGACGCTGTAGCGCTGCTGGTACGCGCCGATCTGCAATTGCTCCTGAGTGAGCTCCTGTGAGATCTGCGTGGCCTGGGCCTGGAGGTCGGAGACCTGGTCGGCCCCCGCGGGTCGGGGAACGAGGACCACCACCGTGGTGATCGCTGTGACGAGAGCCAGAAGAACCGTGGCCGGTGCCCCCACCCGGCGCCTCGATGTCAGGTCCGACTTCGCCGTCGAGTACTGCCCGACGTCTGTCACAAGGGGTTCGAACTTATCGGCTCCGCCCATGTTGCGCAAAGTGCGCCGCTCTGAACAGGGATTATCGGTCCAGACGGTGCGCAAGGGGGCGAAACGAGGTGATCAGGCCGCCCGCTCGCCTCGGGCGGCTCGTCCGCTCGCCGCCGCGGCCGTGACGATGACCGCGCCGAGGGCGGCCAACGAGACGGCCGGCGCCGCTCGGGGGCTCTCCACCACCAGCACCCCGGCGGCGGCGGCACCCAGCACCAAGGCGGCGATCACGGCGAGATTGCGCCGCTGCGCGGCCAGTCCCTCGCCGGCTGCCACCCCGCTCACCAGGCCGGTCAGCGTTCCGGTCATGTAGGTGCTGGACAGGCCTGGGTCGGCCAGCGACCGCACGGCCGCGCTCTGGATGCCCATGGCCGTGGCCGCCACACCGAGCAGCACCAACTGCGTGCCGCCCGCTGGGTGCCCACCGGCCAGCTCCCAGCCGACCGTCAACCCCGCGATGAGGGACAGCTCGACCACCAAGGCCGCAGTCACCTGGGCCGGCCAGATGGGTCGGTCGCTCCGGGGGCGGCCGGCCACCATCACCCCGGCCACCACGCCGATGACGAAACCCCCGAGCGCCACCCCGACGTGCTCGGCCAGAGACCCGCTCCGATGGCCGACACTCACCCCGAGCAGAACCAGGTTGCCCGTCATCACGCTGGCGAACACGCCGCCCATGGCGATGAACCCGATGGCGTCCATCCCTCCCGTGGCGACGGCCAGGGCCACCACCAGGGCATCCCGATGCTGGGTCGGCATACCCGTCGCCGCTCCCGAGCTCAGGCCGGAACCTCGGCAGTCGATTCGCCCTCGCTCGAGGGCAGGTCCTCTTGCACCCCGGCTCGCAGCCCGATGAGGGCCACCACCGCAGCCACCACCATGACGATGGCCATGCCGTAGAGCACCGTCCGGATGCCATAGGCGAAGTCGAGCCGGGCCCAGCTCGGAATGGGGCCCGACCGGCCGCCTCGGGACTGGGCGTAGGTTGCCGCCAGATTCGCCGCTGCGGAGGGAGATTTGCCCTGGGCGATCAACGAGCTGGTCAAGTGGGAGCGGTTCACCGATATGAGGATGGTCCCGAGGATGGCCAGTCCCAAGCTCGAACCATAATTCCGGAGGGTCTGGGTGATACCGGTGGCCTCGCCGTAGGTCAGCCGAGAAGCGCGGTTCACCGCGTCGGTATTGGCTTGGCCAAGCATCAGCCCCATGCCGGCGCCGGCCATGATGATGTACCACTGTTGGGAGCTGAGGTTCAGCTTGGTCACCTCACCGGCCCAGAGAAAGAAGCCCACTGCCGAGAGAGCACAGCCCAGCACGACCGGCCGCTTGGCCCCGATGCGGTCGAGCATCCGGCCACCGATCTGGGCGGCGATCACGAAGCCAATGAAGAAATAGAGGAGGAACACCCCGGCTTCCGACGCCGACTTGCCCAGGGAGATCTGGGCGTACTCACTGGCGAAGAAGAAGACGGGGATGAACGCCATCATGGTGATGAACAGCACGACGTTTTCCACGAAGAAGGCCCGGATGCGGAAGATGCTCACCTGCATGAGCGGCGATGCGGTCCGGACCTCGACGAAGTAGAACACGACCAAGAGGGCCAGGCCGCCGATGATGCACAGCCAGGTTCCTGCGTCGCTCCAACCCCAGATGGCCGACTGCTGCAGGCCGAAGATGCTGAGGGCGACCCCGGCGGCGATCAGGACGGCACCCCGGTAGTCGATACGGGCCCGTCGGTGCAGGGTGGTCGGCTTGGACACGAGGATCAGCACCAGGGCGATGACGGCGACGGGAATGTTGACCCAGAAGATGGCGCGCCACGTCCACTGGGTGAGGTACCCGCCGAGAACGGGCCCGACCGCGGTGAGGCCGCCGGCCACGCCGAAGAAGACGGCAAGGGCCTTTCCCCGCTCCCGGAGGGGGAAGGTGTTCACCACGATGGCCAGGGCCGCCGGGTACATGATCGCCCCGCCCGCACCCTGGAGGACACGGAAGGTCACGATCCACGCCTCGGCATAGCTGCCCTTGGGCGTCAGGCCGCACATGGCCGAGGCGGCGGCGAACACGACCACGCCGACGATCACCATCTTGCGGTGCCCCAACGTGTCGGCCAGGCGGCCGCCCAAGGCGAAGAGGGCAGCGAGGGAAAGCAGATAGGCGTTGACCACCCACTGCACCCCGGTGGCGGAGAGGCCGAGCTCGCTTTGGATCTTCGGCACGGCGATGGAGACGATCGTCTGGTCGATGAAGGTCATCGCCACCGCAAAGATCATCGCCGCCAAGATCACGTACCTCGACTGGCCGCCGCCGCCTCCTGCCATGTCCACCCCTGAGATCTCGCTCCACACCTTCCGGGTCAGCCCGAGACCATAGTGCGGTCGCCGGGCCCCATCCTGGATGCGGAGGCATGCCCTGCTCGATGGTGAGCGCTGCCCGGTCCCGGGCGGCGGCGCCCGGCGCGGGCCTGTACGTCCTACCGTTCGGCGACACCCGAGCCGGTCAGCACCGGTTCGCTCGGCCGCCGTTCGCCCACGTCGTCCTCTGTGCTGACCTCCATCGCGAGCGTGGGAACGATGCGGTCGAGCCAGGCGGGCATGTACCAGTTGGCCCGACCCAGGAGCTCCATGACCGAGGGAACGAGGATCATGCGCACCAGGCTGGCATCGATGAAGATCGAGGCGGCCAGGCCGAGGCCGAACACCTTGAGCACCCGCAGCGGGTCGCCGATCACGAACGAGCCGAACACGCAGATCATGATGGCCGCCGCCGCCGTGATGACCCGGGCGGTCTTGGCCAGCCCGTCGGCTACGGCTGAGGCGTTGTCCCCCGTCCGTCGCCACTCCTCTCTGATGCGCGACAACAAGAAGACCTCATAGTCCATGGACAGGCCGAAGAGGATCGTGAACATCATGAGCGGGATCCACGGGTCGATCGGGCCGGTGGCGCCGATGCCGACGAGGGAGCCGAGCCACCCCCACTGGAAGACGGCCACGACGACCCCGTACCCGGCCGCGACCGAGAGCACGTTCATGACGGCCGCCTTCAACGGGATGACGACCGAGCGGAACACAGCCATCAGCAAGAGGATGGCCAGCACGATCACACCCCCTATGACCCAGAAGAGCTTGGCTGAGAGATAGGACGAGGCGTCGACGCCGGCCGCTGTCTCGCCGCCGACGAGGGCGGTCACCCCGGTTCCGGCCGTGACCCCTGGGATCACCTCGGTACGGAGGTGATCGACCAGCTGCGCAGTCTCCGCAGCCTGGGGTGAGCCGGTGGGATAGGCAATGATCACCCCGGTGGTACCGGCCCCGTTGACCCGGGCCGGGGCGGCGTAGGCGACGCCGGGGGTGGCCCGCAACGTGGCGTCGAGCCGGTCGAGCACCGCCTGGCCTCCGCTGGCCGGGAGCTCGGCCGCAATGACCAGGGGCCCGTTGAACCCGGGCCCGAACCCCTCGGCCAGGAGATCGAAGGCCTGTCGGGTGGTGAGCGACGCCGGGTCATTGCCGGCGTCGGTGAAGGCCAGGCGCATGGAGAACAGCGGGATGGCCAGTACGACGAGGACCAAGAGCGCGCTGAGGGCGGACGACCAGGGGTGGCGCTGGATCATCCGGCTCCAGCGGTACCAGAACCCGTTCTTCGAGAACGCCGTTCCCGACTGGAGGAGGCCCGGCACGTGCAGCTTGTCGATGGCCTTGCCGGCGAAGCCCAGCATGGCCGGCAGCAAGGTGAGGGCTGCCGCCATGACCAGTACGACTGCAGCGATGGCCCCGACGGCCAACCCCTGCATGAAGGGGAGGTTGACGATGAAGAGGCCGAGGAGCGAGATGATGACCGTGCACCCGGCGAAGAGGACGGCGCGGCCCGACGTGGCCAGGGCCACCACCACTGCCGCCTTCGGCTCTCGTCCGTCGTGGAGCCCTTGTCGGTACCGGGTGACGATGAAGAGGGCGTAGTCGATTCCCACTCCAAGGCCGATCATGGCCAGCATCTCGGGGGCGAAGGTGGGCACGTTCAGGAGGTGGCTGACGAGATCCTCGATGGCGAAGCCCACGGCGATGCCGAACACGGCGGTGAGAATGGGCAAGCCCATCGCCACCAACGACCCGAACGCGATGAGCATGATGATCATGGCGGCAAGGATGCCGAAGCCCTCACTGGAGCCGGGCGAAGGCGAGATGACCTTCGAGACCACCTGGCCCCCGATCGCCACCTGATAGCCGGGAGCGGCGAACGACTTGGCTGTGTCGACGACCCGGTTCACCGTGGCCGACGAGATCGCCGCCTGGTCCTGGTCGAACTGCACGACGGCGAAAGCGATGTGGCCGCCCGGTGAGACTTGGTGGGTGGCTTGGGGGCTGAAGGGGCTGACCACTCCCGAGACGTGCGGGAGCCCCCGCAGGGCGGCCACCATCTTGGCCGTGGTGGCCATGGTCGCCGGGGCGTCCACGGGTCCGGTGGTGTGGATGACCACGTCAGCCGTCGTCCCCGCCGTCTGCGGGAACCGGGCATGGAGGATGTTCTGCACGCGCTGGGAGGGCGAGTTCCCCGACGAGAAGCTGTCCTGAAAGCGGCTCCCGACGCCCTGGGCCAGCACGGTGACGGCCACCAGCCCGACGATCCACAGGAGGAGGACGAGGCGGCGACGCTCGTAGCTCCACGCCGCCAGCCGCCCGAGCGAGCTTTGCTCAGCCGAGGTGATGGACTCGGAACCCGGGGACCCGGGGGTATAATTCATCACTGATGACTTTCTACCACACACCGGCTCCGACGGGAACCCTCGCAGCACGGGCGCACGCCCGATCGACGGACGGCTAGAGGTGCAGGTCGGTCGTCGGCCGGGAAACGCCGATACCCGGAACGAGATCCTCCTCGCAGCCAGGTCCTGCTTCGCCGAGCACGGCTACACGGAGACGAGCATCCGGGCCGTCGCCCGGCGCAGCGGCGTCGATCCGGCGCTGGTGCACCACTACTTCACCGACAAGGCTGGGTTGTTCATGGCCACGCTGCAACTGCCCATGGACCCCCGGCGGGTGGCCGAGGCCGCGATGAGAGGTGGCGGCTTCAGCGGGGAGCGCGTGGTGGAGGGGTTTCTGGCCCAATGGGAGCAAGGGCCCGAGCCCCACACCAGCTTCGTCACCTTGGCCCAGGCCATGTGCGCGTCCCGCGAGGTGGCCGACGCCGTGCGCGAGTTCCTGGCCGATCGCCTGGCGCTCCACGGGCCGCCGGACGAGGATGCCACGCTCGCTGGGCGGCGCCGCAGCCTGATCTCGTCGCAGCTGATCGGCCTGGCCTGGACCCGGTACGTCGTCCGCATGGAGCCACTGGCCTCGGCCAGCCGGGCCGCGGTGGCCAGATGGGCCGGACCCACCCTCGATCGCTACGCAACCGGCGCGCTGCCGCCCGCGGTCCTCGACTAGGAGGCTCGGGGCGTTGCCGGCTCGGGGCCCAACTCGGGCTCGGGGCGGCCGTCGGCCTCGACAACGCCCTCCTCGGCTTCCTCGTCGGACCGAAGGGACCGGGGCCAGAGACGCCGGTCCAGGACCACGTTGAGCTCGGCGGCATAGATGCTGAGCTTGGCCAGGATGAGCAGGAAGCCGACGAGGCCGATGACGATGGCGAACTGGCCGTAGGTATTCGAGCTGTTTTTGATCTGGTGCTCGACCAGTCCGGAGCCAAGGGTGATGAGCGCGGTGAACCCGATGGCAGCGGCCACGGCGCCGGGCAAGAGGGACCTCGTCCTGACCACCCGTGGCGTCAAGGTCCGATAGGCGGAGGCATAGCAGACGACGTTGATGGTCACCATGGCCAGGATGATCGGGACGCGAATGAGATAGCTCCTGCCGCCACCGATGGCCCATACGCCGAGTGCAGCATTGACCACGAAACAGCCACCGATGATCACCAACGCCCCGATGCTCCGCCCCAGTCGCGGCAGGAACCCGGGCCGCTTTCCCTTGGGGATGTCCCACACGGTAGCCATGGCCTGTTGGGCTGTCTGGGTGACTCCCTGGGCCCCGTAGACGAGGAGGACGAGGCCGACGACCAGGCCGGCGACGTTGCCGTGCAGCCGGCTCGATCCGGTGGCCGGGTTGAACTCGCTGCCGATGACGGGGAACTGGTGCAAGGTGGTGATGATCCCGCGCCCGAGCGAGGCGGCACCGATGAAACCGAAAATGGTCACGACGACCAACAAGAGCGGGTAGATGGCGGTGAAGCCGTACCAGCCCAAACCGACTACCAGGTTGTTGGCCTGGTCGTCGCCGAACTTCTTGATCACCGCGTAGACCGGTGCAACGACGCGGTTACATTGCTGCCAACGGTCGACGCCGTCAACGGCCCGGTCGAGTGCCTTCACCCCACACTCTTTCCCTCATGGGCGCCGGTTCATGCGTCGCCGGCCTCATGGGCGCCGGCCTGATTCAAGATGGCGGCGGGGCGGCGACCAGCCGAGCAGGGATGGGCATGTGGCCCAGGTTGCCGGGGAGCGGTGGGTACGTGGCCCCGCGAACCTGCTCGAGCCGGATGACCCGCTCCAAGAGCACGGCGGTGGCGGTCACCCCTTCGAGGCGGGCCAGGCTTGCACCCGGGCACACGTGGGGACCTGCACCGAAGGTGAGGTGACCGCGGGGCTGCGGGCGGTCGAGACGGAAGCTGTCGGGGTCCTCGAACACCGACTCGTCGCGGTTGGCCGAGGCAATGCCCATCTCGACCCAGTCCCCGGGACGGAGGGCCACGCCTCCGATCTCGGCTTCGGCTGTGCACCGGCGGCTGGTGCGCTGGACCGGCGCGTCAAAGCGCAGTGACTCCTCCACGTAGGCCGGTACCAGAGCACCGTCGTCCCGGAGGAGCTGGTAGAGGTCGGGATCGAGGAGCAGACGCTGCACGAGATGGGCGAGCAGACCCCGGGTGGTGTGGACCCCGGCCTGGATCATGAAGTGGAGCTCGGTGACGATCTCCTGGTCGCTGAGCGGCTCGCCTTCGACCTGGGCGTCCATGAGCGTGGTGAAGACGTCCTCGGTCCGATCAGGACGGTTCCGTCGAGCGGCGAGCTCCTCGGCGAAGAAGTTCTGCAGGGGATGGCCGCCGACGCCGACGCCAGGCGTGCACGGTCGCTTCATGATCATGCCGTCGATCGACCAGGCCATGAACCTCGCCGCCGTCCCGGCCGGAAGACCCATGACGTGGGCCATGGTCAGCCCGGGGATGGGCATGGCATACCCGCCGTGGAGATCGCCATGGCCGGCGGGGAGCATGTCGTCGAGCAACGCATGACAGGTGGAGCGGATGAACGGCTCGATCGTGGACATCCGCTGAGGACCGAACGTGGCGTTGAACAGACGACGGATCTGGGCATGGCGCGGATCGAGGACCTCGCTCAGGAACAGCTGGTCGCTCGGCACCTCTTCGGTGCCATCGACGCCCGAGAGCCGGCCGAGATCGGCCCTGAACGCGCCCACGTCCCGGAGCGAGGCCTCGACGTCGGTGAACCGGGAGAGGTACCACGACCCCGAAGGGGTCGGACAGATCGGCGCCTCCTTCCGGAGCTGGGCCAGATGCTCGAAGGGCACCCCGTCGGTGAGCTGGCTCGGGTCGTTCGGATCGTAGGTGAGCACGGTTCCTCAGGCGCTGGGCCGGCCGGCGGTGATGCCGCCGTCGACGTAGATGACCTGACCGGATACGTAGCCGGCCTGGTCGGAGACGAGGAACGCGACGACGTTGGCGATATCGGTTGGCTCTCCCACCCGCTGGAGCGGGACCGCACGGGACCGTTCGCGTTGCCGATCGCCCTCGTAGTTCGCCGCCGTTCCCTCGGTGACGATCAGGCCCGGGCCCACGGCGTTGACCCGGATCGCCCGTGGGCCGAGCTCCACCGCGAGCTGCTGGGTGAGCAGCTCGATAGCGCCCTTGGAGGCGGGGTAGATCCCCACGCCGGCGGCATGCATCGCCGCTGCGGCCGAGGACAGGTTGACGATGGCGCCGCCACCGTTCTCGGCCATGCCCGGAGTGAACGCCCGACAGCAATGGACGGTGCCCAAGAGGTTGACCCGGAGCACGTCGTTCAGGTCGGCTTCGGGGGCATCGAGGATCGGGCCGAAGCGCCAGATCCCGGCATTGTTGACCAGGATGTCCACCGGGCCGACCTCGTCGGCCAGGGCCCGCACCGCGTCGGCATCGCCTACATCACAGCGGTGCGAGCTTCCGTCGACCATCTCGGCGGTGGCCTCGGCGCTCGCCGGGTCGATGTCCACCGCCTTCACGACGTGCCCATCGGCGGCCAGGCGCCTGCATATGGCGCGCCCCAGACCCCGTCCTGCCCCGGTTACGAGGGCGACAGCCATTCCCGATCCTCTCCTCAAACGAACCGATCGAACGTTAGCGCCGAACGGCCCCGCCGCCCTCGAGGGTGTGAGTCGGCCCTCCGGACGGCCAGTCTCCCCGGGCGCCTGCTCGGTCCGGCCGTTGGGCCAATCGGACCGGCCGGCCGGGAAGGGACGAGAGGCCGGGCGGCCTTCGAGTGGAGGCCTTAGCGTGGTGCGCCATGACGAAGATCTCGCTGTTCGGTGGTGCCGACTCCCCCACGGTCGACGAGCTGGTCTCCCGCACGAAGGTGGCGGCGACCCACGGGTTCGACGCCATCTGGTTCGGCCAGGGGTTCGCCGTGGACACGCTGACCGCACTGGCTGTCGCCGCCCGAGAGGTCCCCGCCATCGGTGTCGGCACGGCGGTCGTCCCCATCCAAGGACGTCATCCCCTCCCCCTGGCCCAACAAGCCCTGACCGTGGCGGGGGCGGCCGGTCCGGGGCGCATGACCCTCGGTGTCGGCGTGACCCACCAGGTCGTATCGGAGGGTTGCTACGGCGTGCCCTACTCGTCGGTCGTGGACCTGTGCGCCGACCAGCTCGAGGCTCTGGCTCGCCTTCTCGGTGACGAGCGCAAGGTCGACTTCGACGGCGAGCGCCTCGTGGCCCGGGGAGCACTCGGCATCGACGGCCCGTCTCCCGGCCTAGTGCTCGCCGCATTGGGCCCGAGGATGCTCGAACTGGCCGGCCGCCTGACCGACGGGACGGTGACCTGGATGACCGGCATCGAGTCCATTCGGCGCCACGTGCTCCCGACCATCGCCACCGCGGCGGACGCGGCCGGCCGGCCGCCACCGCGCGTCGTCGTCGGACTCCCGGTGTGTGTCACCGACGACACCGAAGGAGCCCGGGAGCGAGTCGGCTCGGCCATGGCCGCACCCGCCACCATGCCCTCCTACGCGCGCATGTTGGCCGTCGAAGGAGCGAGCCAACCTGTCGACATCGCGTTGGTGGGCAGCGAAGAGGACGTCGCCGGTCGGATCTCGGCTGTGGGCCGGGCGGGGGCGACCGAGCTGCTGGCCAACGTGCAGGGGGACCGGGAGGAGCAGGAGCGGACCCGGACGTTCCTCGGTCAGCTGGCCCGGTCCGCCCGGGCCTGACCCAGGCGGACTACCAGAGCTGGTCGACGTAGGTGTCCGTACCGACCACCGTCCGAACGAAAGGTGCCGCCAGTTGCAGGTCGGCCAGCCCGTCTGCCGCCACGGCGTCGCTGTAGGCGCGGACGCCGGCGACCACGTCCCGTACGTCGCCGTCGACGAAGAGCAACTGCACCAACCGGTTCCTACCGCCGGCCGGAGAGCCCAGGTCCATCGGGACGTCCCGCGGCCCCTCGTCGGGGGCAGACGGCGTCCAAGAGGACGCGATCTCGATGTCCGAACCGGCGAGGAGCGCTCGGGCAGGGCCGGCGGCCAGCTCCCGGTGGAGGTCGGACGCCTCGGTCCCGTCCTTGCCGTCCCACCACAGGACGACCAGGCCCGGGTACCCGTGATCGAGGGCCAGGTCGACGGGCACGGGATCGGGATCCCGGTAGAGCGAGGCCACATGGTCGAACATCGAGGTGTGCACGTGCCGCCGCTCGGCGAAGCCTCGGCCGTTGGCGTAGAGGTCACGTACCTGGGGCACCGCCCAGTCTTCGAAATGCTCGGTGTGGTGTCCCTGCTCGACCCAGTAGATGGCGATGAAGCTCCCGGCGTCGGTGGGAGCGGCCACCGCCTCGCCGTCCTTCGGCCAGCGGAGGTCCTTCAGGTCCCTGGTGGCCACCCACCGGCTTCCGGCGAACAGCCACGGGCCGATCATGCATCCGGCGTAGAAGTGATCGCGCTCGTACCAACGGTTGTAGGCCTTCTCGTACCCCTTGGACGGGTCGACCAGGGTCATCAACATGCTCCCCACCTTGACCGGGTAGTCGTCGACGCCGCCTGCCTCCAGTGGATAGTTCATCTGCTTCTCCTTTTCGAGTCCCGCTGTCCGTCCCGACGTCTCGTCCCGACGTGCGGTCCCGACGCCTGGAGGCAGTAACCACCGAGCGTAGGGCGGCGACGAGCGACCGGCGCGATGCTAGAGGCCGACGGGCGGCCCGGACCGCCGAAGAGAGGGATCGCCGTGACCGACATACTTGCCATACCGTCCAGCGCCGCCAGTGTGAGCGAGCGGGTCGCCTACGGCAAGGCGGCGCGACGACGGGCTCCGCGATCCAGTCACGGAGACTGGGAGCCGGCCGGCGACCGGCCGGACCCGGTGGGCCTGCTCCAGTCCCAAGAGGTCGCACGCGTCCCCGAGCTCGTCCCGATCCGCCACGGCCGCATGCTGGCCTCGGAGTTCTCGTACTTCCGGGGGGCTGCTCTGGGCATGGCCTCAGACCTGGCGCACACACCCACCAGCGGCATCGAGGTCCAGATCTGCGGTGACGCCCACCTGTCCAACTTCGGCGTGTTCGGCACCCCGGAGCGGGGGATGCTCTTCGACGTCAACGACTTCGACGAGACGCTCGCCGGCCCGTGGGAGTGGGATGTCAAGCGCCTGGCGGCCAGCCTGGCCGTGGCCGGGCGGGACCGGGGCTTCACCGACCAGGAGCGGGCCGACATCGTCGCCGCTGCCACCCGCAGCTACCGGACGGCCATCCGCACCTTCGCGGGGATGTCGAACCTGGATGTCTGGTACGGCAAGCAGGACGTCTCGACCATCGAGACCTGGCGGGCCCAGATGGGCAAGCGAGAGAAGAGGGTCGTCCAGACCACCTTGGCCAAGGCCCAGAACCGGGACCACCTGGCCGCATTCGCCAAGCTCACCACCAACGAGGGCGGTGTGGTCCGGCTGCGCGACGAGCACCCCCTCATCACCCCCCTGGAAAACCTGATGGACCCCGATTCGGCCGAGGCGTTGCGGCAGAGCCTCGAGGGCACCCTCGGGGCGTACGCCTCGTCACTTCCCCTGGATCGCCAGCGCCTGCTCATGACCTTCCAGCCGGTGCAGATCGCCCGCAAGGTGGTGGGGGTGGGCAGCGTGGGTACCCGATGCTGGGTCATCCTGCTCCTCGGCCGCGACGAAGCCGACCCCCTGATCCTCCAGGCCAAAGAGGCGGAGCCATCGGTGCTCGAGCGCTACCTGGCTCCGAGCCCGTTCGACCATCACGGGCAGCGCGTGGTCGAGGGCCAGCGGCTCATGCAGGCGGCGAGCGACATCCTGTTGGGTTGGGTGCGGGTCGACGGCATCGACGGGATCAGGCGGGACTTCTATGTCCGCCAGCTCTGGGACCACAAGGGCTCGGTCGACATCGCCGGCATGATCCCCCGTGGCATGGGCCTCTACGGCGAGCTCTGCGGTTGGACCCTGGCCCGCGCCCACGCCCGCTCGGGCGACCGCATCGCCATTGCCTCCTACCTGGGATCCGGCACGACCTTCGACACAGCCATCGCCCGCTTCGCCGAGGCCTATGCCGAACAGAACGAGGCCGATCACCAGGCCCTGGTCGACGCGCACCGGGAGGGCCGGATCGAGGCGACGCTGGGGATGTGAGCGTGCCCCCCGGCAGCTCCGGCGTCACTGTCAGCCGGCCGGGGCTCGACTACAGGAAGCCTGTGGCTCGAGCAGAGAAGAGTCAGGTCGGTGAGTCGATGAGGTGACGCACGAAGAACTCCCACGTCCGGCGCACGTAGTACGGATGGGTGGCACAGTTGTGGTTCTGGCCCGGGAGCACCACCAGCTCCACGTCCTTGCCGGCCCTGATCAGCACGTCGGCCAGAGCCAGGCTGTGGGCCGGGTGGACATTGTCGTCGAGCTCGCCGTGGATCAGCAGTACCGGGCGATCCAGCCGGTGCGCCATTTCGATGTTGTCGGCCTCCTCGTAGTCGGCGGCACCCGGGAGCCCCTGGTACTTCTCGGCCCAGTAAGCCAGATAGCGCCGGATGTCGTGGACCCCGGAGCCGGCCACCGCTGCCTTGAACACACCCGGGTACTCGAGGACGGCCCGGACGGCGGCGGCGCCACCGGCCGAATGCCCGCAGATCCCGACCCTGTCCCCGTCCATCCAGGGCCGTTCGCCGGCCAGGGCGGCGATGGCGGCCACGTGGTCGTCGAGGGCGTGATACCCGAGGCGCCCGTACGAGGCGAGGTGCAGCTCACGGCTGCGCAGGGGCGTGCCCCTGGCGTCCAGGGTCATGGTCACACATCCCAGCTCGGCCAGGGCCTGGGCATCCCACGCCCCGGGCCACTCGTCGGGGCCCGCGGTGCTGTCCACCGTGAACGACTTCGGCGTGCGGATGAGCTGGGGCCCCGGATAGATGCTGTCGATGACCGGGTACCGGTTCGAGGGGTCGAAGTCCGACGGAAAGAACAGCGCCCCGTAGAGCTGGGTGTGCCCGTCGGCGGCGGTGACCACGAACCGCTCCGGCCGTCGCCATCCCTCGGCCTCGAGCCCCGAGAGGTCGGCGGTCCCCAGCTCACAGACCTGGCTCCCGTCCGAGCGACGGAGGCGGTGGACGGGGGCCGTGTCAATGGTCGACGAGGTGTCGAGCAGGTACCCGCCGCTGGGAGCGAAGCTCACGGCGTGGTCTGCATCCTCGGGGGTCAACAGCTCCGGCTCACCGCCCTCGAGGGCCACCCGGTAGAGGTGCCGGAGGTATGGGTCGCGGCCCGGTTCTCGCACCCGCCTCGTGCAGCACTGGTGCGATGCCGTCCGGTGGGGCCGATTCGATCAGGTAGCGGGGTGACACGCGGCGCTGGTCGATGCGATGAGTCACGACCCGGGTGGAGTCGGCCGACCAGAGCGCGACGGGGGGGACGGGCACTGCCGACCGCCGGAGCGTCACCCCGGTGAGGGCGGTGTCGGGTGTCCCTCCGTAGTCCCACCACTGCTCGGCGTCGGAGGTCAGGACCCGCTCGGACCCGTCGGTCAGCTCCACGGCCACCAGGTCCCCGCGGTGACGACGCAGCTCCCGGCAACCGTCCGGTGAGCAAAGTCCGTCGGGATGCGCCGGCTGATCGGGGCCCCCGGGCCGACGGGGCTGAGCCGGCGCCCGATCGAGCTCTGTGATGGTCCCATCCCGGCAGTCGACCAGCACCGTCGCCGGGTCGGCGCCCGCCCGCTCGAACCAGAACCGGTCTCCGTCGAGCCAGGTGGGCGCCAGCGTGACATTGGCCACGCGACGACGCACCTCCTCCTCGGTGAAACGTCGCGCCCGGCGATAGCGCTCGGCGTCCACTGCCGTCACGGCTCGGCGGTGAGAGAGGCGACCATCTCGTCGACGTTGGCCGCCACCCACGCCTCGGCGACGAGCCCGCCGGACAACCGGCACCAGGTCATGGCCCATTTGGACGTGGGCCGCCCCATCACGTCGGCTCCAGGTCCCACGGTGCGTCCTCCTCTCGTCTCAGGCATCAGCGGCCACCGGAGCGGATCGGGACGCCGACGCTCCGTCCGTACCTTGACACACGCAAACCACAACGGTCAGGCCCGGCCCTGGTCACTGGGCCATACTCTGCGGATGGTCCCGTCCCGGCCCGCCGACGACCTCCCCTGGACCGACGCCGTCGGCCAGGCCGAGATGGTCCGCTCCGGTGCGATCGGAGCACGCCAGCTGGTCGATGCAGCCATCGACCGCATCGAGTCGTTGGATCCCGTGGTCGGGGCGCTGGTCGACCGCCGCTTCGACCAGGCCCGGGCCGAGGCCGACGCGTGCACGATCGACCGGGCCAGGGCCGACGGTCAACCGTTCGCCGGGGTTCCCTTCCTACTCAAGGACGCCGTGCAGCACTCCGAGGGAGACCGCTACCAGCACGGCATGCGGTTCCTGCGGGACCACCCGTGGCGCTCGCCGCGCGACACCGAACTGACCCGCCGGTACCGGGCCGCCGGCCTGATCGTGCTGGGCCGGACCAAGGTGCCCGAGCTGACCATCTCCCCCACCACCGAGCCCCTGGCATTCGGCCCGACCAGCAATCCCTGGGACCTCACCCGATCGCCCGGCGGCTCGAGCGGTGGGTCAGCGGCCGCCGTGGCCTGCGGGATGGTCCCTGCCGCTCATGGCAACGACATGGGGGGCTCCATTCGGATCCCAGCGTCGTGCTGCGGCCTGGTCGGGCTCAAACCGAGCCGGGACCGGACCAGCCTGGCCCCTGACCTCGGGGCCTACTGGGGGCCCCTCACCCATGAGCACGTCCTCACCCGCACGGTCCGGGACTCGGCCGCCATCCTCGACGCCACCGCCGGCCCGGTGCCGGGGGACCTCCATCGGGCCCCTCCTCCGACCGGGCCCTGGCTCGACGAGGTGGGCCGGGCCCCGGGACGGTGCCGGGTCGGCCTGGTCGTCGATCAGCCGTCGGGTGAGCCGGTTGACCCGGCGTGCGTCGCCGGGGTCGAGGACGCCGCCCACCTCCTCGAGCACCTCGGCCATGAGGTGGGCGAGCTGGCCGGTGCCGCCCTGTCCGATCCCGACGGCCTGGCCGGGGTGAGCACGGTCATCGCCGCCGGCATCGCCCGGGACGTCGACCTGTGGGAGGAGCGGCTGGGAGCGTCGGCCACGGACATGGAGCCGATGCCGGCGGCCATGGTCGAGGCCGGTCGGGCGGTGACCGCGTCACAGCTCATCGACGCCGTCGACGCCATCGCCCGGTGGAGCCGGGCCATCGAGGCGGCATCAGGCGCCTTCGACCTGCTGCTCACCCCGACCATGGCCATCGTGCCGCCCAAGTTGGGCACGCTGTCGGGAGACCAGCCCCTGGCCGACGTGTTCCCGGGCTGGTCGGCGATGTCGGCATTCGCCCTTCCCTTCGACGCGTCAGGCCAGCCCGCCATCTCCCTGCCGTTGTGGTGGACGGCGGGCGGCCTGCCGGTGGGCGTGCAGTTGGTGGCCCACTACGGACGCGAGGACCTGCTCTTCCGGGTGGCGGCGCAGGTGGAGGAGGCCCGGCCGTGGGCGTCCAGGCGGCCGGCCATGTCGGCCTGAACACACCTCGTCCCTGCGGTCGGGATCACATCTCGTCCGTTCGGCTCGTCCCGAAGGGACGGCCACCTAGAGGGGGAGGCCGCCCGTGGCGGCGGCCGTGGATCCGGAGTCCTGGTAGGCGGCGATGGTGCGCTCGGCGATGCGCATCTGATGGATCTCGTCGGCGCCGTCGGCCAGACGGGCCCAGCGGGCGTGCTGCAGCATCGAGGCCAACGGGGTGTCGGTGGAATAGCCGAGCGCCCCGTGCACCTGGACGGCCCGGTCGATGATGCGGTTCAGGCTGTTGGCCACGAAGTGCTTGCTCATGGAGACCTCGGTGCGGAAGTCGTCGCCCCGGTCGATCTTGTACGCGGCGTGCAGGACCATGAGCTTGCACTGGTAGAGCTCCATGGCCGAATCGGCGATCAGCCACTGGATGCCCTGTTTCTCGGCCAGGAGGGACCCGTGCGAGTACCGCTTGAGCGACCGGTCGACCATCATGTCGAGCGCCGTCTCGGCCTGGGCGATCCAGCGCATGCAGTGGGCCAGCCGCGCCGGCCCCAGCCGGTACTGGCCCAGCTGGTGCCCGTTCCCCCGTCCCCCGAGGATCTTGGAGTCGTGCACGCGGAGGTCCTCGATGACGATCTCGCTGTGACCGGTCGAACCGTGCATGGTCTCGATCTCCCGGACGTCGCTCCAGCCCTCGGCGGGGAGATCGATGATGAACGCCGTGTTGGCTCCCCGTGATCCCACCGGCACATCCTCCTCGGTCCTGGCCATGAGGATGGCAAAGCTCGAGCGGCGGGCGTTGGAGATGAACCACTTGTGCCCGTTGATGACCCATTCCTCGCCGTCGGGGTACGCGTGGGTGCGGATGAGGGTCGGATCGGACCCGGCAACCTCCGGTTCGGTCATGGCAAAGCACGACATGGCCTCGCCACGGCACAGCCGCCCCAGGTAATTCTGCTTTTGCTCCTCGTTGCCCCAGTGCAACAAGGTGTGCATGTTGCCTTCGTCGGGTGCCTGGCAGTTGAGGATCCACGGCCCGAGTCGGGTCCTGGCCGCTTCGGTCTGCACCATGGCCAGCGCCACGTGCCCCAACCCCATGCCGCCCCATTCGGTGGGCATGTGGGGCAGCCACAGGCCGACCGCCTGGGCCTGCTCACGCAGTCCGAAGATCGTTTTCAGATAGTCGCTCCGGGAGACGGACCCGTCGTGGCGGTCGAGTCCGGCGACAGCGGGCATCACCGTCCCTTCGATGAACTCCCGGACCCGCGACCTGATGGCCTCGTGCTCGGGGGCGAGGGTGAAGTCGATGCTCATCGGGGCTCCTTTTTCTGTACTGGCTTTTTCTGTACTGGCTTTTTCTGTACTGGCTTTTTCTGTACTGGCGTCTGGGTCAAGCCAGCAGGGTCATGGCGTCGGGCGTCTGCGTCACGGTGGCCGCGTCCCACGGGCGGGTCAGGTCCCGATCCAGTCGACCAGGACGTCGGCCAGCTCGGGCCCACAGTCCTCTTGGAGGAAGTGGCCGCCGTGCACGGTGACATGGGGCTGGCCGGCGGTTCCTGGGACACGCGCGTGGAAGACCCGATCCCCGCCAGCGGTGATCGGGTCCTGGTCGCTGAAGGCACAGAGGACCGGCTTGGTGAACTTGTCGAGGACCTCCCACGCCCGTTGGTTGTCGGGGGTGGCCGGGTTGTCGGCGCTCTGGGGGATCAGGCCCGGTAACGAGCGTGCTCCGGCTTTGTAGGAGGCGTCGGGGAAGGGCGCTTCGTAGGCGGCGACCACCTCGGGTGGCATGGCGTCGAGCACTCCCCCCGAGACCAGCATGCCAATGGGAAGGTCCGGAGTCGATTGCACGAAATCGTAGAAACGCCACCAGGCTTCGGGAAGGCGCCGGCTCCCGTCGGGCAGGCCGGTGTTGGCGACGCAGACGCGGTCAAAGCGGTCGGGATGCTCGGCGACGAGCCGGAGACCGATCAAACCTCCCCAGTCCTGGCAGAACAAGGTGAGGCCCTCGAGGCCGAGGTGGTCAAAGAGCGCCGCCCGCATCCACTCGACGTGGCGTGCGTAGGTGTAGTCCTCGTCAGCCATGGGCTTGTCGGAGCGGCCGAAGCCGACCAGGTCAGGCACGACGACGCGGAGGCCGGCGCCGAGCAGCCTCGGGATCATGCTCCGGTAGAGGAACGACCAGGACGGCTCCCCGTGGAGCAGCAAGACGGGCTGGGAGGTGGACGGTCCCTCGTCGACATAGGCGATCCGCAAACGGCCGCCTTCGTCGTCGCCTACCTCGCAGTAGTGGGGCAGGTAGGGGAAGTCGGGCACGAGGGCGAACCGGTCGTCGGGGGTGCGGGCAACATCCATAGGGGTCCTCCTGGGTAGGGGAACAATCTATGACCGACCGCTGCGCGGTGCCGTTGGGAGGCGACGCATGGCAAGATCGATGACTGTGAAACGGCCGAGTGGACACCGCCGGGAGCGGAGGCCCCACCCATGACCGTGGTCCAGAGCACCGGGACGGTCGCCGGACGGTATCGCCTGGTGAACCGCATTGCCAGCGGCGGGATGGGTGATGTCTGGCAGGCGACCGACGAGCGCTTGGGCCGCAAGGTGGCGGTCAAGTTCCTCAAGCCGGAATTTGCCGCCGACGGCTCGTTCCGGCTGCGGTTCCGAGCCGAGGCCCGTGCCTCGGCCAGCCTGTCCCATCCCGGCGTGGCCACCGTGTTCGACTACGGCGAGGAGGTCTTGACCGGCGGCGTGTACACAGCGTTCCTGGTCATGGAGCTGGTACCCGGTGAGGCGCTGAGCGCGCTGCTGGCGCGGGAGACGGCGCTCGCCCCTGCACACGCCATGGACGTGGTGGCCCAGACGGCCGCGGCGCTCCAAGCTGCCCACGATCGCGGCATCGTTCACCGTGACGTGAAGCCGGCAAACCTCCTGGTCCGGCCGGACGGGCGCATCAAGATCACCGACTTCGGCATCGCTCGGGCCGCAGACGCCATGGCGCTGACCCAGACGGGAGCGATCCTGGGAACCGTCACCTACCTGTCACCCGAGCAGCTCAGCGGCCAGACGGCGACACCCGCCTCCGATCTGTACAGCCTCGGCGTGGTCGCCTACCAGTGCCTGGCCGGGAGAACGCCGTTCGCCGGTGGCCCGTCCGTGGCAGTCGCCGTGGCCCAGGTTCGCGAGGGTGTCCCGCCCCTTCCCGACACCGTCCCGTCGACCGTTCGGGAGCTGGTGTACCGGCTCACGGACAAGGACCCGGCCCGGCGGCCCCGGTCGGCCGCCGCGCTGGCCGTCACCGCCGCTCATGTTCGGGACCAGCTCACCGTCCAGCCGAGCCCGACGGCCGTCGCGGCGTCGCCGCTCCAGGGGCGGCCCGCCCAGGCGCCCAGCAGTGGCCCGCTCGGTCGGCTTCCCACCCTCCAGCCAGGGTCGGCAACCGAGGTCATGCCGGCGTCACCCGGGGGTGACCGGCGACCGGGCGCCGGGTCCACCATGGCCGACCCCGCGCATGCCCTCGCCCCCGGCGGCCCTGCTCCACACCAGGTCGGCCGCGCCCTCGGCCAGGACCGGGAACCGCGCCGACGCCGCCACTGGGCATTGGCCGCAGTACTGGCCGCCCTGGCCGTCCTCGGCGTCGCCCTCGGCCTGTGGTCTTCCAGGGGGCCGGTGAGGGCCGCCTCCGGCGCCCCACCCATGGTCGCCGTACCGCTGGTGCAGGGATCACCAGCCTCGTCGGCGACGTCGATACTGGCCAGGGCCGGCTTCCGGGTCGCCGAGCACAACGTGGACGGGAGCGCACCCCCCGGTCAGGTCATCACGCAGCGCCCCGCTGCGAGCGTGCGGGTCCGCTCGGGGTCATCGGTGATGTTGGCCGTGTCGAGCGGCTACGTCGATCTCGTCCCGACCGGGTTGATCGGTCAGCAGTACCCGCCGGTGGCGGCATCCATATCCGGCTTCGGCCTTCAGCCGTACCGGCAGGACACGGTCTCGGACGCGGCGC
The DNA here is from genome assembly GCA_963803065.1 of uncultured Acidimicrobiaceae bacterium. GTDB lineage: Bacteria > Actinomycetota > Acidimicrobiia > Acidimicrobiales > RAAP-2 > DASXMT01. Next base: position 193,732 of record CAWDKW010000014.1, on the reverse strand, counting down.
CGGGGACGGTGCTCGACGTGAGCCCGTCGGGCCGCCTCCCGATCGGGACGACGATCGCTGTCTCGGTGGCGGTCGCGCCGACCCGCACGACGGTACCGACGACGACGGCCCCGACCCCCACGACGGTACCGAGGACGACGGCACCGACCCGCACGGTACCGACGACGACGGCCCCGCCCACGCCCTCCACTGCCCCGACTCCGTCCAGCGGTCCAGGCACACACCAGCCCGGCGGCGACGGCAAGTCCCACGTGTCGCAGGGCGGGGGCTGACAGGCGTTGCTCCTGAGCGGCCCGGCAATCTCTTCCTGGGCCTCATCCGTAGTACCGAGACCGGCCCCGTTCCGGAACCAGCCGCCCACCACCCAGGAGCCTTCATGGCACCCGCCAACGCCGCCAACCCCCACCACCCGCCGGCCTCCGCGACCCGAAGGGCACCGTCGGGTCGGGTGGGGGCGTGGCGAAGGCCTCAGCTGGCCGCTCGTCGGGAAGCCCGCTTCGGGAGGCAATGAGCGTGGCCGCACCCATGCCGGTCTCTGAAGCGGCCGAGCTGGCGGCCGCCCACGGCAGGCGGGGCGTTGCCCGGCTCCAGGATGCTGGTCAGACTGGGGCGGTGCTGACACCGAGGACCGAGGGGTCAGCAGGGCACCCGTCGGACGAGGCGCTGGTCGCCGGCATGGCCGTGGGCGACGACCGTGCCACGGTGGCGTTCGTCCGCCGCTACCAGAAGCGGGTGTACGGACTGGCCGTCGGCATGCTCGGCGATCCCGGCACGGCCGAGGACGTCGCCCAAGAGGCGCTCGTGCGCGCCTGGCGACACGCGCCGGTCTTCGACGCTCGGCGAGGCTCGGTGTCGAGCTGGGTGCTCACCATCACGCGGAACCTGGCCATCGACGCCATCCGACAGCGTCGGGCCGTACCCACCGACCCCGAATCCCTGGTCGCGCTCGGGCTGGCCGGAGCGGGCAACGCGGCCGAGGACATCGCCGCCGCCGGCCGCCTCGCGCCGGAGCTGCGGAGAGCGCTCGCCGGGTTACCGGTCGAGCAACGTCGGGCCACCGTGCTCGCCGCCCTGTACGGGCGCACCGCCTCAGAGATCAGTAGGTCGGAGGCCATTCCATTGGGCACGGCCAAGACCCGCATCCGGACCGGGCTGTCCAAACTACGGGCCGCGCTGCGCGACACGGAGGAGCGGTCATGACCGATCAACGGCAGCCCGATCCCCACCATCACTACATCGCCGAGCTGTCCGACTTGGCCGTCGGCGACCTCGACGGGCGGGAGCGAGTGATCGTACTCGACCACGTGGCTTCTTGTGCCAGCTGTACGGCCGAGTTGGAGGAGGTGACGGCGGCGGCGGACAGCCTGGTCCATGTGGCCCCGGAGGTCGACCCGCCCGTCGGGTTCGAGACGCGGGTCTTCGACCGGATGCCCCTCCGCCCCGCGGTCACCCCGTCTCGGCGCGGTTGGCATCGTTCCGTCCTCGCCGTCGCGGCCGCCGCCTTCGTGATCCTGGCCTTCGGCATCGGCTGGGTCGTGCACTCCTCCACCGGGTCCCCCGCCCAGAGCGCCGTCGCCACGCCCGGGGGCTACGTCGCCGAAGCTGCCCTGGTCTCGCCGGACGGACGATCGAACGGGAGCGTGTTCGTCTACCCGGGCGCCTCGCCCTGGCTGTTCATGACCGTGAGCTCCTCGCCGTTGACCGGTCCGCTACGGTGCACGATCACATTGGCCGACGGGACCACCCGCACCATCGGGACGTTCCCCGTCGTGGCCGGACGACCGGCGTCGTGGGGTGCGCCCCTTCCCGTTGCCGCCGGGACTGTCCGAACAGCCGAGGTGATCGGTCCGACCGGTCACGTCCTCGCCCGCGCCAGGTTCCAGTGACCGCGCCCACCTGAGCCGGCCGGAGCCGACCGAGCAGTACCCTCTGGCCCATGCATCGGACCATCGTCGGGTACCACCAGGATCCCGTCGACGACTGGGTGGCCGAGCTCTCGTGCGGCCACAACCAGCACATCCGGCACGACCCACCCTTCCATGAGCGGCCCTGGGTGCTCGCGCCAGCCGGGCGCGCCTCCCGGCTCGGCCAACTGCTCGAGTGCCCGCTATGCGACCGGTTCGAGATTCCCGAGGCGTACCGCATCGCCCGGACCAGCGCCGTATGGGACGAGCACACGATGCCAATGCGCTTGCGCCGATCGCACCGGCTGGCCGCCGGCATGTGGGGAAGGATCGTCATGGGCGAGGGCCGGATGCGCTTCACCTCGGAGGCGGCTCCGTCATCCGACTACATCGTCACGGCCGATGCGCCCCAGGCCATCCCGCCCGAGCTCTCGCATTCGGTGGAGCCCCTCGGGGCGGTGCGCTTCGTCATCCAGTTCTACCAGCCATGACGCGCCGTCGCGGCTGCAGGGGCGGCGAGCCCGCCGACACCAATGCCGGGCCGGTGCCCGGTAGGGTGTCTCCGACCATGGAGACGAGGGGCCCGGTTTGCGTCTGAGTCGAGCGCGGCGCCAGACGCGGCGCCGCATCTTCCTCGGTGTTGCCCTCGTCGTGGTGCTCGGCGTCGTCGGTGCCGTCGTTGCGGTAGTGGTCAACCAGCCTCCGGCACACTTCGTCTCCGGGTGCACCGTGCCCACGGGGACGAAGACCGCCTCGGGGTCGCCGATCGTGTACTCGATCACGCCCGATCAGGCGCAGAACGCCTCGATCATCGCCGCTGTCAGCGTGCAAAAGGGACTCCCCGACCACGCCGTCACCATTGCCCTGGCCACCGCGCTCCAAGAGAGCGAGCTCCGGAACCTCACCTACGGCGACCGGGACTCCGTTGGGCTGTTCCAGCAGCGGCCCTCCCAGGGTTGGGGCACGCCGGCACAGATCGAGGACCCCGTCTATGCCGCGTCGGTCTTCTATGACCACCTGGTCCGGATCCAGGGATGGGAGTCCATGCCGGTGACCGAGGCAGCCCAGCTCGTCCAGCTCAGCGCGTCGCCCGACGCCTATGCCCAGTGGGCATCCGAAGCGCAATCACTGGCCGTGGCCTTCACCGGCGAGCAGCCCGAGGGGCTCACCTGCCATCTCGACGGCTTCGGCGGCGTCGCCCCGCCGTCGTCGGCGCTGGCCGCTGCGGCCGCCACCGAACTGGGCGCCCCTTCCTTCGGGGCCACCGTGACCACCCAACGGGGATGGCAGGTGGCCGCCTGGGCCGTGGCCCATGCCTACAACTACCACCTGACCTCGGTCAGTTTCGGTGGTCGCCTGTGGACGCCGTCCTCGGGGTCCTGGGACGGTGCGCCCGACTCCCGGCCGGTCGTGGTCGTCACCCCATGACCGCGCCCGGCTCGGAGTTCCTCCGGGATACGAGTGTCATTCCTGATGCGGCGCGCCCGGGTCGGTACCACGTGGATCTGAGCGCCAACTGGGTGGTCGCCCAGGTGCCCCAGGGCGGCGTGGTGACGGCGGTGGCGGCCCGGGCCATGGCCGCGTCCCTCGATCGCCCGGACCAGGTGCTCCGGTCCATCTCGGCCGTGTTCGCCGGTCTGGTCCGCCCGGGACCGGTGGAGGTGGAGGTGGCCGTCCTCCGCCGTGGGCGGTCCCTGTCGCAGATGTCGGCCACCGTTCGCAACGTGGGGGCCGAGGCCGGGCTCACCGCCCTGGCCGTGTTCGGGTCGACGCGGCCGGGATTCGAGTTCAGCGATGTCAGCTGTCCCGAGGTCGCCCCGCCCGAGGCGTGCCGGTCCTTTCGCGATCCGCTCCCCGACGGCGTGCCCGAGGGCCGAGTCACGGGGTCCCCGTTCTGGTCCCGGGTGGAGGGTCGGTCCGCCCTCGGGCATGCCCCCTGGGAGCGGTGGCTGCCGACCACGTCCGAGACGGTCGCCTGGTACCGGTTCGACGATCCGCCGGTCGGTCCCGACGGCCTCCTCGATCCCCTCGCCCTGGTCACCCTGTGCGACACCATGCCCGGCTCGGTGGGCGAGCGCATGGGCGGCACCGAGGTCGAATGGTTCGGCCCCAGCGCCGACCTGACCGTGCACGTGGTCGGCGCGGCCTCGGGCGGATGGCTCTTGGCCCGTGGCCGGGCCCGCCATGCCGCGGAGGGGTACGCCTCGATCGAGCTCGAGCTCTGGGACGCCGGCCGGCCGGCGCTGGTGGCCTACGGCACCCAGCAGATGTACTTCCAGTTCTTCGGCGACCCACCCGCGGGGGAGCAACGTCGGCCCCGGACGACCCTCCCCCCGTCCCCCTGATCGGAACGCCTGGGGGCTGCGGGGGCACGCACTCACGGCCACTTGTGGTTCGGGACCCGGCCCGCCGCAGTCGGGTCATCGCTACCCCAGTGAGGACGCCGCCTGTTTGGCCGCCTCCCACTCGGCCACCATGGCGCCGAAGCGCATGGGGTTGTAGACGTCCTCCTCGTAGGACCAGCGACCATCGCCGGCGTACTTGAGGAGGGTGAAGTTGTATGCCTGGTGGGTCGACCCGTCCCCTGGGTCCTCCATCCGGTTCCAGACCTGGCACACGATCCAGCCCCGCTCCTCGTCGATCACGTACCATTCGATGGGGAACTCGGGCATGGCGCTCCCGGGGTACTCGGACATGCACGAGCTGATCCACTCGCTGATCGCCTCCCGCCCTTCGAATGTGCCGTAGTGGTGTTCGACGTAGGTGGCGTCGTCGGTGAACTGGTCGGCCCACACCTTCCAGTTGCCGGTCCGACCGGCCTCGGACGCCAGCTCCTGATAGTGCTCGAACGCAGACTCGAGCTCGTCCCTGCTCCATGTGCCCATGTCGCCTCCTCGCCGGCCCCCCCGGAGCCACCGAGCAAGTCTGGGCTCGGCGCTACGCGTTGGTCAAGCGCCCGTCGGGGCCGAAGATCCCGCTCGGGCGTTCACGACCGTCGCCATCTGGGTACGGGTGTCACCATGGATCACCCTGACGTACCTGAGGCCGACGGGGCCGAACAGCGCACACCGGCAGACGACCCGTACGACGGGCCTCAAAACGGCCCGGTAGCCGACGGTGAGGTCCCCGAGGCCGACAGCATCGAACAGGCCATCCCGGCCGAGCCGCTCGGTCGGGCCCGCGAACACCGGGGCGACCGCCCCGAGGCCGACGAGGCCGACTGGATCGACCAGGGCATCGTCGAGGACCGCGACGACGAGCGCCCCGACAGCTGACACCACCGCCCGCACCCCGGGCCGGCCTGGGTCGCCCGGGGTGCTGATACGGTCGGCCGGACCGCACGGCGCGGTCGGAACGGGGGACCCGAGGACGGTCGGCCTCCGAAACCACGAGGGACCGGCCCGACACCCGGAGGGACAACGGAGGTGGAACGACAAGGGCTGCGCCAACTGTTCGACATGACGGGGCGGGTGGTCGTGGTCACCGGTGGGACGCGCGGGATCGGCCTGGCCCTGGCCACCGGGTACGTGGCCGCCGGGGCCAAGGTGGTGGTGGCCAGTCGCAAGGCGGACGCGTGCGACCGGGTCGTCAGCCACCTCCGCGACCTCGGTGGCGATGCACGGGGCAAGGCCACCCACCTCGGCGACCTCGACGCCCTCGACGATCTGGTCGCCTACACGGTCGACTCGTTCGGCGGCATCGACGTCATCGTCAACAACGCGGCCAACTCGCTCACCCAACCGCTCGGCGCGTTCACCGCCGAGGCCTGGTCGAAGTCCTTCGACGTCAACCTGCGTGGCCCCGTCTTCCTGGTGCAAAAGGCGCTTCCCCATCTCCGGGTGAGCTCCCACGCTGCCGTCCTCAACGTGATCTCGGTCGGGGCCTTCATCTTCTCGCCGTCGGTAGCCATGTACGCCGCCGGGAAGGCGGCGCTCATGGCCTTCACCCGTTCGATGGCCGCCGGGTACGCAGACCACGGGATACGGGTGAACGCACTGGCCCCCGGTTCGGTCGACACCGATATGGTCCGGGCCAACTCGCCCGAGTTCCAACGGGCCATGGCCGCGTCCTCCTTCCAGCGCCGGATCGCATCCCCGGACGAGATGGTCGGCCCCGCGCTCCTCCTCACTTCCGATGCCGGCAGCTTCATCACCGGTCAGGTCCTGATCGTCGACGGAGGCATGACGGCCCATTGAATCGTGGGCCGTGGGCCGTGGGCCGTCCTTACGTTGCCCCGGTTCCTCGGGTGGGTACAGACTGCAACCATGCCCGAATCCACTGCCTGGTCCGACGCCGCCACCGCACTCACCGAGGCGCTCCAACTCACTGCGCCTCCGATTGCCATCACCTTCTCCGATGCCGCACCCCGAGGTGTCGTCCCCTTCGACGCGCCCATGCCCGAGCCCACCGCCGACGGGCGCACCGGCCGGGTGCCGGCCGGGTGCGTCTTTTGGACCAAGGCGGTCGATCGGACGTTCACCACGGTTGCCGCCGACCACGGCAACTGCAGTGTCGGGAGCCTGACCCACGGATTCGTGACGCTCGACGAGGTCGCCGGCCACTCGGATGTGGCCGCGTTGGTGGAGTCGGGCTGGGTGACCATGGAGATGGTCCCCGACATCCCTGTCATCGCCGACAAGCCCGGCACCGTGACCTACGGCCCGTTGGCCGAATCGCCCGTCGATCCGGACGTCGTCCTGATCCGGGTGAACGGCAAGCAGCTGATGGTGCTGTCCGATGCGTTGCCGGGCCTCCGCATCGAGGGAAAGCCTCAGTGTCACATCGTCGCCGTGGCCAAACAACAAGGTGAGGTGGCGGTGAGCGTCGGGTGCATGCTGAGCCGCACCCGCACCAACATGTCGAGCCGGGAGATGACCTGCGCCATCCCGGCGGGCATGCTGGGCGACGTGATCGGACAGATCCGGGCCACGGCGGCCACCGATTCCATCGTGGCCTCGTACGCGGCCGAGGACGCCCGGCGGTTCCTCGCGGTCTGAGGAACGAGGCGACCCAGCCGGCCTACTTCTTGGCCGCCTCGTAGTACGGGTTGGTCCCGGCGGCGTGGTCGGTCACGTCGATCACCTGCAGGATCTCGGGGACGGATTCGCGCAGCGCCACCTCGATGCCCTGGCTCAGGGTGACGGCGGCCATCCCGCAGCCCGCGCATCCTCCGCTCAGGCGGAGATAGGCCGCGTCGTCCTCCACCGCCACCAGGTCGGCTCGACCGCCGTGGGCGGCGATGCTCGGGTTGATCTGCTGCTCCAGTACCTGGAGGACCCGCTGGGCGACGTCGCCGCTGAGGTCGGGCGGTGGGCCCTCCATCGCCGGGCTCGGCCCCGGCGGGCGGGGAGGGCTGTTCGGGTTCTGGATGACCATCCCGCCCACGTTGGCGTCCGGGTTGACGTCGAGGCTGGCGCCGCGCATCTTGGACACGCTGTCGGCCGGCACCACCAGGGCCAGTCCACCACGTTCGGCGCTCCAGTCGAGAGGGCCGGCGTCGTCCCGGGCCTGGAAGTACATGTCGTAGGAGTAGGCGTCGCCGGTCGATCCGGATACCTCGACCCAGAGGGCGAGCGAACCGCCGTCCTCCTCGGCGGCCCGGAGCTCGAGCACCATCGCCAAAGCGGCGTCCGTTGCCCGGAGGACCGGGCCCCCGCCCTCTACGTCACTCTCGCTCATGGTTCCCTCGCCTCGGCGTTGCCCGTACCGAGCAGTATAGAAGGGTGCCCAGGATCCTCCTGCTGCTGCCCACGGCCACCTACCGGGCGGCGGACTTCCTCTCAGCAGCCGGGCGCCTGGGCGTCGAGGTCGTGGTCGGCTCCGAGCACCGCCAGGCGCTCAGCGGCGCCATGGGCGACCGGGCCCTCGTCGTGCCCCTGAGCGACGCCGCCGCCGCCGTGGCCGCCATCGTGACCCTGCACCACAGGGCCCCGCTCGACGCGGTCCTGGCCGTCGACGACCAGGGCGTCATCGTGGCTGCCCTGGCCGCCCAACAGCTGGGCCTTCGGCACAATCCGCCGAGCGCCGTGGCCGGCACGAGGGACAAGGCGGTCATGCGGCAGCGCCTGGCCGCTGCGGGCGTCCCCCAACCCGCCTCGGGGACCGTCCCGCCCGGGGCAGACGTCGTCGCCGTCGCGGGCGCGATCGGATATCCGTGCGTGGTGAAGCCCGTCTCGCGGTCGGCCAGCCAGGGGGTCATCCGGGTCGACGACCCCGTCCAGGCCGAGTCGGCCGAGGCCCGGGTCCGGGCCATCGTCGGCAACGACTCGGAACCCCTCCTCGTCGAGGCCTACGTGCCCGGCATCGAGGTCGCCGTCGAGGGGCTGCTCCGCGGGGGCGAGCTCGAAGTGCTGGCCGTGTTCGACAAGCCCGACCCGATGGACGGCCCCTTTTTCGAGGAGACCATCTATGTCACGCCGTCGCGCCAGCCCGCGTCGGTCCTGGCCGCGGCGCAGGCCACCGTGGCCAAGGCGGCGGCCGCGCTGGGCCTCCGGGAGGGCCCGGTGCACGCCGAGCTGCGCATCGACACGTCCGGGGCGTCGACCGTGCTCGAGCTGGCCGCCCGCTCCATCGGCGGCCTGTGCGCCCGGTCGCTGCGGTTCGGGGCCGGGGTCAGCCTGGAGGAGCTGATCATCGCCCACGCCCTGAGCATGGGGCTCGACGGTCTCACCCGGGAAGCGAAGGCCTCGGGGGTCATGATGATGCCGATCCGGGCCGCAGGCGTCATCGACCGGGTGACGGGCCTCGATGAGGCCCGCGCCGTCGAGGGCGTCGCCGGCGTGGAGATCAGCATCGCGGCCGGACGTTCCGTGGTCCCCCTGCCCGAGGGCGACCGCTACCTCGGGTTCATCTTCGCCCGGGCCGAGCGGCCCCAACAGGTCGAGGACGCCCTTCGTCAGGCCGAGTCGCGCATCGAGGTGCACCTGCGCTGACGGCCTCGCCACCCGAGCCCTATAGGCTCGGCCGCGTGCGGATCCTCCTGGTGTCCACCTACGAGCTGGGACACCAGCCGCTGCACGTGGCCGCGCCCGCTGCTGCCCTGCTGGCCGCGGGCCATGACGTTCGCTGCGCCGACGTCGCCCTCGACCCCCTCGATGCCGACAGCGTCGACTGGGCCGACCGGATCGCCTTGTCGGTGCCCATGCACACGGCCATGCGCCTGGCTCTCGGGGTGGCCGGGACCATCCGAGCCCGGCGACCGGAGACGCCGCTCTGCTTCTACGGGCTGTACGCCCCGGTCAGCCGCGACCTCACCGTCCGATCGGCCGCCGACGCCGTCATCGCCGGCGAGTACGAACCGGCCCTGCTGGCCTGGGCCGCCGGCCAGGATCCCGGACCCGTGATCCAGCTGACCAGGGCGGAGTCACGCCTCCCGGCCCGCCACCTGCTCCCACCACTCGACCGGTACGCCCGCTTGGCCGCCGGCGACGACGAGCGACTGGTCGGGTCGGTCGAAGCCAGCCGGGGCTGCTCGCACCGGTGCCGGCACTGTCCCGTCCCGGTCGTCTACGACGGCCGGGTCCGCCGGACCGACCTGGCCGCGGTGATGGCCGACGTCGACCAGTTGGTGGCCGCCGGGGCCGGACACATCTCCTTCGCCGATCCCGACTTCCTCAACGCCCCGCTCCACGCCCGCCGAGTGGCCGCCGCCGTCCACCGGCGTCACCCCCAACTGACCTTCGACTGCACGACCAAGGTGGAGCACATCCTCGCCCATCGCGACGCCCTCCCCGAGCTGGCCGCGGCGGGCTGTGCCTTCATCGTGTCCGCCCTCGAGTCGGTGAACGACACCACGCTCGAATACCTCGACAAGGGCCACACGGTGGCCGAGGCGTCCGAGGCCATCGTGCTCCTTCGCCGCCAGGGCATCGAGGTCCGCCCGTCCTGGTTGCCCTTCACCCCCTGGACGACGATCGACGACCTGGTCGACCTGGTGGACTTCGTCCGCGCCCACGACCTCGTGCCCAACGTCGACCCGGTGCAGTTCACCGTGCGCCTCCTCGTGCCCGAAGGATCACTGCTGCTCGGACGACCGGAGATGGCCGAGCACCTCGGCCCCTACGACCCCGACCGTCTGGGGTGGACCTGGGCCCATCCCGACCCCTCGATGGACCACCTGCAACAGGAGCTGGCCGCGCTGGTCGAGGCGCGACTCGACGAGGACGCGGCCGGCACGTTCGGGGAGATCGATGCCCTGATCCGCGCCCGGGCGGGCGCCTCGCCCGGACCCCCGTCCCCCGGATCGGTCTCGAGTGGCCCCGAGCCCGACCGGCGCCCTCGGCTCACCGAGCCCTGGTTCTGCTGCAGCGAGCCCACCGCCGCCCAGCTGGCACCCCTCGCACCCCTCGGATGAGCCCAGGTCGGATGCCGCCCGCTTCAGCCGTCCTCGGTGACGGGAATGGCCATATGGGCCAGCATCACCCGCAGCTGGTCCCGCAGGAAGGTGGGGTCCTCGTCCTCGAGCCCGCTGGACTGGATCAGGAGCGGCTCGAAGAGCAGCCAGCCCATGGCCAGCGCCGCCCCCTGGCTGGCCCGGATGCGGGCCGAGCGGTCGTCTAGCCCGCCGACGTCCCGGGCCAGGGAGGCGAGCTGGACGAGGATGGGATGGTTGCCCGGCAATGGCGCCAGACCCGATTCCTCGAGCATGGCCCGGCCCAGGATCCGGGTGTAGGCCAACACGGGGCTGTCCGGGTCCATCGCCGTGCCGCTGGCCAATGAGTCGCGGGCCCTGGTGGCGAGGTGGTCGAGCACGGCTTGGACCAGCGCTTGCTTCGAACCGAAGTAGTGGTGGACCAGCCCATGGTTGACCCCGGCCACCCTGGCGATCTCCCGCACCGACACCGATCCCGGGTTCTTGCGGCCGAAGAGCTGCGTCGCCGCCTCGATGAGGGCACCCTCGGTCGCAGCCCGGTCATAGGGACGGTGCGGTCCGGCCCCGTCCGGAGCGACCGCGCTCGATCCCTGGTCAGAGAGCTTCTCCGGGTCCATGCCAGACTCGAGCCCATCGACGTACGGCATCTCAGTGGGCCGCGACGATGGCGCGGCGGAACGGGAGGAACGGCGGTCCGGCGAGGGCGGGCCGGCGCACCGCCAAAGCTCTCGAGCCGACGGCTGGGGACATCGAAATTCCTTGCTGATGGGCTACGGCGCTGATGGGTTGCGGCACGATCTTATACGCTTGACTAACTGGCCTCAAGTCAATACCCTGGGTCCCAACGAGTTATACGCCTGACTAATTTCGTGCCACAGCCGGAGCACCCAGAGGAGGGCCGATGTCGGATCCAGGACACCACGTGCGAGCGAGCCGTGAACCGGGCGCCGAGGACATCCACTCGACCACCTACCGGCACGTGGACGGGGCGGCGCTCGACGGTGCCCGTCGCTACGAGCTCACGTTCAACCCGGGGGTCCTGTCCGAAGCGGGGCACTTCTGGTCCCTCACCGTGTATGGCCTCGACTGTGACCTGGCCCAGACCCGTATCGACCGCTACTCGATCGGGGACCGCACCCCGTGGCTCCAGTCCGACCCCGACGGCGGCATGACCCTTGTGGTGCAACACGAGCGGCCCGACGACGAGCGGGTGCGCAACTGGCTGCCTGCGCCCGAGGGCGAATTCTGCCTGGTCTTTCGGACCGACGGGCCCGTCCGCCCGGTCATGGACCACCACGCGTGGCATCCGCCGGCAGTCCGCGTGCGGACTTAGGAGAAGCCGGGCACCGACGACATGATGCCCTGCACGTACTGGACGGTCGAGTCGAACATGCCGCTGCGCGACACCGACGCGAAACCCTGGTAGTACGAGGCCAGGGCCACGCTCTCGCTGCCGCCCGACTCGACCAACAGGTCGTGGAGGAGCGCCGCCGACATCTCGATGTTGTCCGAGGGGACGCTCGGGTCGAGGGTCGGGTCTCCGAGGCGGATGCGAAGACTGCTCACCGTATAGGGCTCGAGCTGACCGATGCCGACCGCGCCGGTGCTCGAGACCACGTCATTCTGCCAACCCGACTCCCACCAGCACATCGCCTCGAGCAGGCCCACCGGGACCCCGAAGGTCCCCGCCCACTGCTGGAACACCGGCTGGAGCTGGACACGGTCCGAATGGGCGAGGACCTGGGGGGGTAGGCCGGCGCCCGTCTGGGCCGCCGTTTGGGCGGTCGTCCCTCCCGCCGGGGCGGCTGCCGGACCACCGACCACCAACTGGGACCCGGCCTCGACGTTGTTCGGGTCGGTGATCCCGTTGAGTGCCACGAGCGCCGCCACCGTCGTCCCATAGCGGGCGGCGATGCCGGTGAGGTTGGCCCCGGGGGCCACGACGATCGTGGTCGTCGTGGCCGGGGCCGCCGCGGCTGTGCCGCCGGATCCCGAGGGGATCAACAAGCTGGCCCCCGCCAGCACCAGGTTCGGGTCGGCGATGCCGTTGGCCGCGGCCAGCGCCGAGACCGAGGTGCCGTAGGTGCCGGCGATCTGCGAGAGCGTCTGCCCTGGCGCGACCTGGACCGACGCCGCCCCGGCCGGGGCGTTCGCCAGCGTCGTCAGCACCGCCACCGGCACCAGGGAACCGACGAGACCGCCGACTGCACACAACGCCGACACCCGATACCTCGTTAGCCACGTTGTCATCAGTGACCTCATGACCCTCAACTGTTACAAAGAGTGCCGGCTCTCCACAAGAGGTAAGACGCACGGAATAAAGAAAGGATGTTGTTACTTTAATATGGGTGGATCGCCTGCGTAGGGTGATCACGAGGAGGTCCGGGTCATGGCCACGGCAATCGTCACGGGAGCGTCGCAGGGGCTGGGGGCGGCACTGGCCGTCGGGCTGGCCCGGTCCGGGTGGTCGCTCGTCATCGACGCCCGGCATGGCGCACGGCTCCATTCGGCGGCAGCCAGCATGCGGAGAGCGAGCGACGCCGGGGGCCGGGTGGTCGACGTGGTCGGGGACATCACCGACCCGGGGCACCGGCGCGAACTGATCGCCGCAGCCCGCGCGCTCGGCGGAGTCGACCTCGTGGTCAACAACGCCAGCACCCTGGGGTCTTCTCCTCTGCCCCCGCTCCGCACCTACCCCCTCCCGACGGTCCGCGACGTCCTCGAGGCGAACGTCGTCGCCCCGCTCGCCCTGCTCCAAGAGGCACTGTCCGACCTCTCGGCATCGCCCGACCCCCGGGTCATCAACGTCACGTCGGATGCCTCCGTCGAGGCATACGAAGGTTGGGGCGGCTACGGCTCGTCCAAAGCCGCGCTCGACCACATCAGTGCCGTGCTGGCCCTGGAGGAGCCGCGTCTGCGGGTGTGGGCGGTCGATCCCGGCGACATGCGGACCCGGATGCACCAGGACGCCTTTCCGGGCGAGGACATCTCGGACCGGCCCGATCCGGCATCGGTCGTCCCCGCGCTCCTCGAACTCATCGCCGGTGACCGGCCCAGCGGGCGGTACCGAGCGGTCGACCTGCAGTCGGCGATGGCCGGGGTCAGGCCATGACCGACCTGGCCGAGCGACGGATCAGCGGACTGCCCGTCTTCGACCTGCCCCCCGAACTGGAGGCATCGTCCCCGCCCGAGGCACGGGGCCTGACCCGCGACGCGGTCCGGATGCTGGTCGCCGACCGGAGGGACGGGTCCCTGGTGGACACCACCTTCTCGGAGCTCCCCCGGATGCTCCACGAAGGCGACCTCGTGGTCATCAACACCTCGGGAACCCTGGCCGCCGAGATCCCCGGGACCGACGGCGAGGGGCGGGACGTCGAGGTGCACCTGTCCACCCAGCTTCCCGCCGACCTCTGGACGGTGGAGCTGCGGCGCTCCGGCCACCCCGTGTTCGACGCCACCGCGGGCCAGTCTGTCGCCATGCCGGCCGGCGGAAAGGTCGTGCTGCTCGCCCCTTACGCCTCGCACCCGGCCGGTGTCCGCCTGTGGGTGGCAAAGGTCGACGTCCCTCGCCGGTTGCACACCTACCTCGCCGAGCACGGGCGGCCAATTCGATACGGGTACGTCCAGGGAGATTGGCCGATCGCCGCCTACCAGAACGTGTACGTCACCGAGCCGGGGTCGGCCGAGATGCCCAGCGCCGGACGGCCCTTCACGGCCCAGATGGTGACGCGGCTCGTGGCCGCCGGGATCGGCGTCAGCCCGATCGTCCTCCACACGGGCGTGGCCTCCCTGGAGGCGTCAGAACCCCCCTATCCCGAGTACTACCGGGTCCCGGCCTCGACGGCCAGCCGGATCAACCAGACCCGATATGACGGTGGGCGCGTCGTCGCCGTGGGGACGACGGTGGTGCGAGCACTGGAGACGGTCGTGGACGAACACGGGTCGGTGCACCCGGGGGACGGTTGGACCGACACCGTCGTGACCCCCGACCGGACCGTGCGCGCCCTCGATGGACTGTTGACCGGTTGGCACGAGCCAGAGGCCTCGCACCTGGCCATGCTCGAGGCCGTCGCCGGCCGCGACCTGCTGGAGCGGTCCTACGCCCTCGCCCTCGAACGCGGGTACCTGTGGCACGAGTTCGGAGACGTGCACCTGGTGTTGCGATGACCGGGGAGACCGACCACCTCGAACCGCCGCTGGCCGCAATGCCGTCGACCCGGCGGGCCATCCTGACCTCCCTCAAGCGCCACGGGGACCGGGAGGCCCGTGACCTGGCCGCCGACGTAGGCCTCACCGTTGCCGCCGTTCGCCAACAGCTCCTTCGGCTCGACGACGACGGGCTCGTCACCCATCGTCGTCGAGCCGAAGGCCGGGGGCGCCCGACCCACCATTACGAGCTGACCCCGGCGGCCGAGAACCTGTTTCCCAAGCGGTACGGCGACCTCACCACCGAGCTCCTCGGCTACCTGGGTGGCCCGAGCAGCGACCGGATCGACGACCTCTTCGAACAGAGGCGGCGACGCCGGCTCGACGGCGCCCGGAACCGGCTGGCCGGACTGACATTGGGCGAGCAGGTCGACGAGCTGGCCCGGATCCTCGACGAGGACGGATACCTGGCCGATGTCGAGCCGTGGCCGGAGGGCTGGCGGATCGTGGAGCACAACTGCGCCATCCTCTCGGTGGCGTCCGGATTCCGGCAGGCGTGCCGGAGCGAGATCGAATTCATCCGGGACGCCCTCCCCGGTGCCCAGGTGACCCGGGTCTCGCACATTGTCGAGGGCGCCCACGTCTGTGCCTACGAGATCCGACCCCGGGGGCCCGGAACAAATTGACGAAGCAAGCGGGTGGGAGACATGGTTACGGACCGTGTCCGCAGTAGCTGCAAGACTCCTTGACTGTCGACCCCGAGCCTTCTGACGACGCCGCCTCCACGGGCAATCAGGAGCAAGAGGAGCCGCGCCTCGCCTGGAAGGCGGTGGCCAAGCGGGCCACCGTCACCGCCATCG
Source organism: uncultured Acidimicrobiaceae bacterium (assembly GCA_963803065.1). Lineage (GTDB taxonomy): Bacteria > Actinomycetota > Acidimicrobiia > Acidimicrobiales > RAAP-2 > DASXMT01. The sequence continues at coordinate 178,451 of CAWDKW010000014.1, read as the reverse complement.
CCGGGCTGGCCCTCTACCTGGTAGCACCGAAGGTGGTCGGGGTCTTTGCCTCGTTTCCCCAGCTGGCCTCCCTGGACCTGATCTGGTTGGCCGCCGCCCTGATCGCTCAGGCGGCCCATTTCGCCTGTACCTTCGGGCTCCAGCGGATCGCCCTGCGGACCAAGGCCTGGTTCCCGGTGGTAACGGCCCAGCTCGCCGGGAACGCCATCAGCCTCATCATGCCCGGTGGGGCCGCGGCAGGGGCGGCGGTGCAATTCCGCATGCTGGCCACGAGCGGCATGAGCGCCGGTGAGGCGGTCGGCGGCCTCACCGCCTTCTCGCTTCTCGGGGTGGCCGGGCTCCTGGCCCTCCCGGTGTTCGCCCTCCCCGCCATCCTCTTGGGCACCCCGATCAACCGGAGCCTGTTCGATGCCGCCCTCGTGGGCATGGTCGGGTTCGTCCTCTTCGCCGGGTTCAGTGCCACCCTCTTGGTCACCGACCGTCCCCTGAAGGCAGTCGGACAGGCGGTCCAGTGGACGAGGAACCGTGTGATGCGCAACCGGGAGCCGCTGACCGGCCTCGAGGGCCAACTGGTGATGCAGCGGGACCTCATCCGCGGCGTCCTGGGCGAGCAGTGGTGGAAGGCAGTGCTGCTGTCCGCCGGCCGGCTGGCCTTCGACTTCCTGAGCCTTCTCTGCGCGCTGCGGGCCGTGGGCAGTCGGCCGAGCCCGTCCCTGGTCCTGATCGCCTACGCGGTGACCGGGGTCATCGGCCTGGTCCCGATCACACCGGGTGGGTTGGGCATCGTCGAGGCCAGCCTCAGCGGGTTCCTTGTCCTGGCCGGCGTGGACTCGGGGGCCGCTGTGCTGGCGACGCTCACCTATCGACTGGCCTCGTACTGGCTGCCCTTGCTGGCCGGTCCCGTCGCCTACGCCGCCTTCAAGCGGCGCTACCGGAACGGGCCGGGCCCCTCTCGGGACAGGGCCACGCCGTCCCCGGCCTGATCGCACCCAGGCAGGGCACCAGACCGGCATCACGCCGGCATCGGGAACGCCGGCATCGGCACGCCGGCATCGGGAATCAGAGGGCGAACTTGATGGCCAGGATCCCGGCACACATGAGCAGGCAGACGGCGATCTGCCCGAGGAGCTCCATCCGGCCCAGGTGGCCCCGGAAAGCGGCGATGGCTTCGAACACGATGAGCAAGGTGATCGACGAGATCAGGGCGGCGATGACCGCACCGTGGGACGAGGCCCCGAGGGCCAGAGCGACGACGAACACCAGGATCTCGGTCAGGCCTCCCCGTACGATCGTCCACTGACGGCCGAGCTCGCGGAGGATACCGTGGCCGAGGCCGGGGTCACTGGAGGCGAGGCGGGCGGCCAACGTGTAGGCGTAGGCGTGGGCGAGCCAGTACACGATCAGTGTCCCCACCACCGCAGCGATGTCCCTGAGCGCCGGGTTCGGCTCGGTGCTCTCGGCGGCGAAGAGGATGCCGACGGCCAGGGTCCCGTAGATGGTCCCGACCGGATTGCTGGCCGGGAGCAAGACGTTGCCGACGACTCGGGACACCGCCCGACCCCGACCTATTCGCTCGGCTTCAACCCCACCTGTGGCCACCCGGGCGACTCCCAGCTCCAATGGCGAATGAGCCACGCAGGTTAGTCCGAGGCCGGCACGCGGGCGCCGTGGCCGGGCCGTGGAACGGGGCTACCAGTAGACGCCGTCGAGCATCCGGCGCAGATGGGCGTGATGAGCGATGGCGTGGTCGGGATCCGCGGGCATCTCCGCCTCGCCGAAGCGGATCGACCGCCGGGTGATCCGGAACATCACGATCCCGTGGCGGAGGGCGGCATAGGCGGTGTAGAAGTCGAGGTCGCGGGGTTCGTAGCCGGTCAGTGCCTGATAGGTGTCGGCCACGTCCTCCCGGCGCAGGACGTCGGGCAGACCGGGCATGCCCAGGTCCTCGACCATGTCCTGGAAGAAGCGGTGGATGTAGATCATCCAGCCCAGGTCGATCTCGCGGGGACCGATCGACGCCATCTCCCAGTCGAGCACGGCGACGGGCGTGAAATCGCGGAACATCATGTTCCCGACGCGTGCGTCGCCCCAACTGAGGACACCGTCATCCTCGTTCTTGGGCCAGTGGTCCTCGAGCCACTCGAAACCCCGCTCGATCAGGGGCGACCGGACGCCATCGGACGCCACCCAGTCGTAGTAGGTGCGCTGGCCCCGCACGTGGGCGCGCAGGTGGGTCTCCCCGCCGGAGTTCTCGGCCAGGAAACCGGCCGGCCCGTCCACGGTGAGCTGGTGGAGCGCAGCCACCACCTCCACGGCGTGACGTTGGAGCCGCAGGCGGTCGTCGGGATCGGCGTCGAAGAACCAGTTGTCGCCGAAGGTGTACGGCATCACATCGGGCGGGACAATTCCCTCGATCCTCTCCATCACGAAGAAGGGGACGCCGATGGCATCGGTACCCGTCTCGAGCCACAGCACCGTGGGGACGGGCACGTCGGTGTGCTCGGCCACCAACTGCATGGCCTTGAACTGGCGCTCCATGTCGTAGACGCGGAACACCGGATCGGCGCCGGGATCGGGGGCGATGCGGGCTACGAGCTGCCTGGGCTCGGGCTCTCCGGGCACAGCCAGGTCGAAGAGCACTGTCTCCGACGACATCCCGTTCGAGGCGGGCACGACCAGCTCGGACACCTTCGCCGCGGGGATCTTCGTCGCCACCCAGTCCTCGAGCTGGGACCGCAGGAGGCCGTAGTCCCGCGTCGACGTCTTCGGTCGTTCGCCGGTCGGCTCGTGGCTGATGGTCATGGCTACAGCACCTCAGTGTCGGTCGTGGTTTTGATGGTTGCGGCGGGCCCGGCGGATACCGTAGGCGCTCCAGTTGTCATGATCCTCGCCGTACGCCGTGATCCCGTCGAAGGACCACTCGGTCAGGCAGTTCACGGTATAGAGATTGGGGTTGAGGAAAAGCCCCAGTCCGTTCAGGCACCGGCCTTCGGCATGGAGCTCGCGTCCTCCTTCGTCGGTCAGGTCGACGACGACGGCCAGGGGGTGCCCGGTCCCGTCATCTCGCTCGGTGACCCGACGCGTCCCCGTCGCCACCTTGGCCCACTCCTCGTCGCGCAGCACGTAGCCGTGGATGGCCGTGCTGCCGGCCCCGAAGTCCATGGTGATGGCGTGAAAGGCGTCCCGGCCCGACGCGGTGGCGTAGCTGTACCCGCCGTGGTGTGCCGGCGATCCATGGATGCCCCGTCCGAACTGGGAGCGGACCCCCCATGACCGGTCCCGGAAGCCGAATGCGTCAACGGGGATCTCCTCGCCGGCCAGCGTGATGGTGCCGACGTAGTGGCCGGGTTGGTCGAGGTGGGACTGGCCGAGGTAGTTCGGGCGGGCGATGGCCGTGAAGGTCAGGCGGACGCTGATCTCCGGCCCGTCGCCCTCATCGCTGTCGGGGTCGTCGTAGGCGATCTCGTAGCGATGCAGGGGCTCCAGGCAGCGATAGGCGATGCCGTTGGGCAGGGCGATGTCGGAGAGCGGCTGGTCGGGCAGGGGTAGATGCCAGAACTGCCGGGCGTGGAGGGCGTCGATCGGGCTGTGGCCGCTGTGATCCCAGAAGAATGCCCCGCCGGCGAGGACCCTCTGGTTGGGACGGAAGAACGGATAGAGCTGCCCCGACAGGCGACGCTCGGGGACGGAAAAGGTGAACCAGCAGGTCTCGGTCCAGTAGGGGTCACCGCTGGCCGGAGGGTGGAACTCGTCGTCTCGATGGTGCTCGTCCACCCCCGACCCCCCTGTGACGACGGCATACCCGTGTGGCTCGCCCCGAAGGTACCCGACAGGAAGCCGGCTTGCATGACGGCGCCGGCCTGCGACCCCGATGCCGGCGGGCCCGGGCAGGTCGCCGGGGCGCCGCTGGTCCTACCCGACGACCGGCTCTTCGACGGCGGCCGGGACCGGTGCCGGTGCGACATGGCCCGCACCCCGCGGTGCCGGCGAGAAATGGGCCGAGCCCACGTAGGCCACGGTGACGGCCACGATGACCAGCGGTATGGCCGCGCCCCCCGCCGACTCGGTCAACAGGCTGGCCAGCAGCACCGACGTCAGGGGCAGCTTGAGCATCACCACGCACATGGCCCCGATACCCATGGACAGGGCCGGGACCATCGGGAGCCCTGGGAGATGGGAGAGGGCCAGGCCCCCCACGGCCCCGAGGAACAGTGCCGGGAAGACCGGCCCACCCCGGAAGCTGCTCAACGAGATGCTGTAGGCGACGCCTTTGCACGCCACCAGCAGCACGAGGGCGCCGAGTGACCACCCGGCGGCATGCTCGACGACCGGTCCGAGGGCGGTCTGACCCGAAAAGAGCACGACGGTGGAGCCCTTGCCCGTGCCGGCCTCGAAGAGGATGGCCAGCCCGGCGACGGCCAGGCCGGCGACCGGCATCAGGAGGACCCGCCTCGGGTCGATGGAGGACCGGAGCAGCAGGGCGAACCAGCGAATGAACCCGCCGAGGACAACGGCGGCCAGCCCCACGACCAATGCCCAACCGAATTCGGCGATGTCGGGCGTGGCGAAGTGGGGCAGGTGCGGGATGGCCAGAGAGAAGGTGCCGAATCCGGTCCAGCTGTTCAACCCGACGAACACGAGGTAGCCGATGCCCGCCGACAACAAGCCGGGGACGAGGACGAGGCTCAGGAGCGGACCGCCCAACCCGGACGCCTCCATGAGGAGGAACGCGCCGAGCAGCGGCGAGCCGAACAGGGTGCTGATGGCGGCGAAGCTCCCGGCCCCGGCCAGGACGGTGGACACCATCGGGGGGGCGTCCCGCCTGGCCAGCCGGACGGCGCAGGCTCCGAGCCCTCCGCCGATGGCGATGAGGGGCGCCTCGGGGCCGAGGACCGCACCCAGGATCAGGGTGGCCAGGGCGGCGAGCGTGATCCCGGGCAGCTCCGCCGCCGAGGGAGGGCCCGACCCCACCTGGAGCCCGTCAGCCGGCGAATGGCCGCCGGTACCCGGCAGGTACTTGATGGCCACGGCCACGACCAATCCACAGACGGCGAGGAGGGGCACCGGCCACCAGAGCGGCACGGCGTGGAAGCCGAGCCCATGGGGGAGGTCGACGTACAGCTCGCGCTGCGTGTAGGTGACCAGCTCCAAGAAGAAGTAGGCCAGGGCCGAGATGGGGACCCCGATGGCGGCCGCGAGGACCAGCACCTTCACATAGGAGCGGCTCTTCAGCAGCTCGAGAGGATTGGAGGGGGCCATGGACCGCTCATTGGATCACGCGGACGCCGACCGGTCCATCCATTGGGGGTGGACGATGAGCAGCCCCAACTCGCGCCATCCCGTCACGGGGCGACCCGGCCCGGACGAGCTGGACTGGCAGGACCGGGCCTGACCGTAGCCGGCTACCCGAAAGAGGCGCGCTGTAGGACGTTCACGCACGACGGTCCGTTCGACGCCCAGACCTCGGGATCTTCGACCTCGGAGGCGGGATCACGGACCAACATCGCCGACCTCGTGCCGTAGGTCTCGGTGTGGACGCAACAGGCCGAGATCTGGGCGGCCAATCGCGACGCTTCGGTGTCATCGAGCGGCGGCCGCGGTACGACGTGGTCGTGCAGCACGGCTCGGAGGCGGCACAGCACCTCGTCACCCGAATGGCCGCCTAGGTCGCCGATCAATTCCCGCACGTGCTCGACCTTGTCGCTGGGTTCCCCGAGCGGCTTGTTCTCGAGCACGTGGACCCCGGAGGGAAGGGCCTGGGTCCGAGCGCCGTCGGTATCGGTCATGTCGAGGTAGTACAAGGACTCACGGTCCCCGACCAGCACCCAACACGGATTGAAGGTGCTGGGCTCGAGTGTGGCCCCCACGCGCTCGACCGCGTCGGCGGCCGATTCCTGGCCGGTCAAGGCAATGGGGATCTCGCCCCGAGATCGCTTGGCCGGATCCCGTCCGGCCGCCGCCGGCTTGTTGGTGAGCGCAGCGACCACGCCGTGTTCGTTGACGGCCAGCCAGGTTCCCCCGGCCAGCTCGTCCCGCCCGCCCAGGATGCGGGGATGTGCCGTAGACAGAGTGGTGAGGTAGGTGGCCTCCCGGTCATAGCGCTCGTCGCGATTGGCGGCAACGATCAGCGGTGCGTCGGCGACCAGATGGAAGGCCACGACGAGCAGGCACATCGGGACGAGACCGATCAGGCTCGTCGGAGTCGTACGCGGGACACCTGGTGGGTGGGGGCCTTCTCCAACACCAGGTGTGCACGTCCCCGGGTCGGAGCGATGTTCTGCCGCAGGTTGACCAGGTTGATCCCGGACCAGATTTGTTGGGCGATCTCTGCCGTCTCCTCGTCGGACATCGCCGCGAAGTGGTGGAAGAACGAAGTCGGGTCCTGCAACGCCGAGGCCCGCAGACCCAGGAGCCGCTCGCTGAACCACCGGGCGATGTCATCCTCGGCGGCGTCGACATAGATGGAGAAGTCGAAGAAGTCCGAGACCACCACCTGGTCGGGTGACGCGTCCTTGGTGTTGACCTGCAGGACGTTCAACCCCTCGACGATGACCAGCTCGGGCTGTCTGATGACCTGGGACCGGCCGGGCACGATGTCATAGGTGTGATGGGAGTACACCGGGGTCTCCACCGCTTGGTGCCCGGCCTTGATGGCGGCCAGCGCGTCGACGAGCCTCCGTAGGTCGTAGCTCTCGGGAAAGCCCTTGCGCATCATCAGGCCCCGCGCCTCGAGCACGGCGTTCGGGTAGAGGAATCCGTCGGTGGTCAGGAGGTCGACGACCGGGCGCCCTCGGCCTCTGCTCAAGAGCGCCTGCAACAGCCGCGCCGTGGTGCTCTTGCCCACGGCCACGCTGCCGCCGATCCCGATGACGAACGGGGCCGCGGGCCGGTCACCACCCAGGAATTCATCGGTCCGATGGTGAAGGTCGCGGGCCGCGCCGGCCCGAAGGGCCAGGAGCTGGGCCAGGGGTCGGTACACCTCGGTCACCTCCTCGACGGCGACCGGTTCGCCGGTGGCAGCCAGCACGGCCACGTCCGATGGCGACAGCCCATCGTCCAGCGGCTGTCCCAGCGCGGCCCAGCGACGCCGCGAGAAGGATTCGAAACGCACGTCGACTCGGGGGGTGAGCGCTGCACTCCCGTGCGGAGGAGCGGGAAGAACCATCGACAAACGCTACCGCCAATGCCTCAGCGCAGATAGACGGGGTCCGACCGGTCCCGCCGGGCGACCGGTCCCTCCCCCTCTTTGGCCCGGACCACGTCGGCGGGAACGGCACGGGTCCACTCCCGGATGGCAAATCGCTCGGCGATGCGCCATTCACCGGCTCGCCGCTCGAATCGGTCCACGTAGCGGAACGCCGACGTGAAGTTGCGCGCCGGGTCTCCGAGCGGTTCGCCCCAGTGATGGGCGGTGCCGTAGGTCTCGGCGTAGGCCGTGTCCCCCTTCAGCTCGCAGAGGTGGTTCCCGATCAGGTGCATGGTGCCCGCGAACCGTCGGAGCCCGACATCGATCCAGGCCACATAGTCGTCGGCCGAACCGGAGAACCCGGTGTGGTGATCCACGCCGTCGGGGTGGTAGCAGGACCGGACGAGGTCCAGGTCCAGGCGGTCCACCCCCCGGCAGTACCGCAGCACCACCTCCAGGACGGCCTGCTTGTCGAGGAGCATCTGCAACTGGTCGTCGTCCATGGGCCGTTCTCCCGGGCCAGGTTCGCCCGTGGCGGCGAACGCGGTCGAAGGTAGCGCGCCCGGAGCCCTCGCTCGCTCCACGGGCCGGGGGTCTATCGTCGAGGGCACCAGCCTGGCTGGGGGAAAGCACACAGGAGGTCGGGTGGCAGTCCAACAGAGTCGGGTGGCAGGCCAAGACAGTCGGGCGGAAGGCCAACACAACAGCATGGCGGGAACGGTCCGGTGAGGGCAGTCCGGTGTGCCAATGGCGCGGCGATGGTGTCGGACGAACCGGCGCCGACCGGCGACGGCGTCCGGGTCCGTGTGGCGTCGGCTGGCATCTGCGGCTCCGACCTCCACCTGCTGTCATGGGACATGCCCGCCATCATGGGCCACGAAGTTGCCGGCGTGCTCGACGACGGGACTCTGGTGGCGGTGGAGCCGATCGGTCCGTGCCTCCAGTGCCCTCCCTGCCGCAACGGCGAGTACAACTTGTGCACCATCGGGCCCGACATGATCATGGGGATCGGTCAGGACGGAGGCATGGCTGACGAATGCCTCGTGCCGGCGTCGTCGCTCATCCCGGTCCCGTCCGGTCTGTCGATCAAGGATGCGTGCCTGGTCGAACCGCTGGCCGTGGCCGTGCACGGCGTACGCCGGGCGCGGATCGCTCCCAGCGAGCACGCTGCCGTGGTCGGAGGAGGATCGATCGGGCAGGCCGCCGTCGTGGCCGTCCAGGCCACCGGGGCGACGGTGGCCATCGAGGCCCGACACGACGGCCAGCGCGAGGCGGCCGACCGCCTCGGTGCAGCCATGGTGGGAGACCGCAGCTACGACGTCGTCATCGAGGCTGCCGGCAATGCCGGTGCCCTGGCCCGCGCCGTGGAGCTCTGCCGGCCCGGAGGTCGGGTCGTGCTCCTCGCCTCCTACTGGGAGGGCACCGTCGACATCCCCGCCTATGCCGTCTGCATGCGGGAGATCGATCTGGTCCCGGCGAGCATGTACGGGCGGGTCGGGCCATCTCGGGACTTCGAGGTGGCCGTGGCCCTGTTGGCCGCCCGGCCCGAGGTTCCGGACACGATCATCACCCACCGGTTCCCACTCGATGCCGCAGCCGAGGCGTTCACAGTGGCCCAAGACCGCAAGGGCGGAGCCATCAAGGTCGTCCTCGAGCCCTGACCGCAGCCGACGGGCCACCCGGCGAGTCGACCGGGGTCACCCCGGGGTGTCGGCGGCAGGCCCCAGCCACCGGCCGGGGTCTACCGGGGCTCATTCCGGGACGCTGAGGGCCGGGCCAGTCAGTTCCCACCGGTTGCCGGCAGGATCCCGGGTGAAGACCACCCGCCGGACAGCGCTGTCCATGGCCTTCCACTCGAAGCCGGAGCGGCTCAGCCGCTCCTCGGTAGCCGCCAGCTCGTCTCCGAGCCAGACGGCCACATGGGCGCGGGCGGCTGGCCGGTGCTCCGGGTCGACGCTCAGGTGGATCTGCCGTCCATCGTCGCCCTCGAACCACAGCGGGCTGAAGCGGGCCTGGATCTCGGCGGGGGCTTCCACACCATGGAAGCCGAGCACGTCAACCAGGAAGGTCGTCTCCGCCTCGGTTCCGTCAACCGGGATGCCGAGATTGACATGTTCGAGGGTGGGCATAAACCCAACAGTAGGGCACGAGGCCCCTCTCCGCCCAGGGACCGGGGGGTTACCGGGACGCCGGTCGATCGAGCTGGTTCGCGCCCTTCTGCCCGTTCAGAGGCCGAGCGCGTCGCGGGTGCGGGACAGCTCGGCCGGGTCGGCAGTGGTGGGCACGAGGAAGAACTCGTCGCAGCCGACGTCGCGAGCGGCTGCTATGGACTCGCGCAGGGCCTCTGCGGTGTGAACGGGCGCCATCTCGGCGGCCGTCCGGGCAGACCCCGGGTCGAAGATCTTCAGGTAGTCGTAGACATAACCGCCCAGCTGCGCTTTGGCGTCCGGCCCGAGGGCGTACCAGAGGCTGGTCGAGAAATGGGGAGGGTCGTTCCGACCCGCTTCCTTCCAGGCCGCCAGGACCTTGTCGCGCTGTGCGGCCAGGGCATCGCCGTGCACCTCGATGATGGCAGTGGGGTCATCGACGCCAACCGCCCAGCGAGCGGCGCGGGCCAATGCCTTGGGCCCGACGACGCCGGCGACGAGCGGCGGCCCACCGGTCTGGACCGGCGGTGGCCCGACCGGATCGGCACCCTCGAAGGGCGGGTCCTGGTCCCAGATGCGGTGGAGCTCGGCCACCTGTCGATCCATGCGCGCCCACCGGTTGGTGAAGTCGGCGCCGATGGCCCGATAGTCCTGTTCCCGGCCTCCGACCCCGACGGCCACGGTCAGCCGACCGTCGCACACCTGGTCGACCGAGGCCATGTCCTTTGCCACCTGGACGGCGTTGTGGGCCGGCAGCACGATCAACGTCGTCCACAACCGGACCCGCTCGGTGAGCGCGGCGGCTGCGGCCAGCTGAACGGTCTGGGCGTGACTCGTGTAGGTCACTCGCTCGGGCACGGCGAGGCTCGACCATGGCCCCGCGTCCACGCCCCGACACCAGGCCAACAGTTCCCTGCGGCCGTGGGGGAGCATGGTCGGCAGGGTCATCGCGATATCCATGGGCGCGATGATGGCATCTGGGCGAGATTACGGTTCTGTGACAATCACATTGAACGGATCCGGCACCGGAATAGACGGGCGGGGAGCCGCGTTGCAAACGCTTGATCGCTATCGGCCTTCGATGTTCGGCAGGTTCCCCCCTCCCGCGGATTCGCTAGGACGGGTAGCAATCTGGGAGCCCCACTCGACCCCGGTCGGGTGGGGTTTTCCTCGTTCTCGTGACACTCGGCACGGCGGCACGCGCCCGTAGGGCCGGGGCACGCCGCTCCTAGGGCCGGGGCACGCCGCTCCTAGGGCCGGGGCCGATGTCGTTGCAGGTGGGCCATGGCCTTTGCCGCCCCCCAGGCCAGTCCCGGATCGGCAAGCGACGGGTCGATGTCAGCGAGCTTGGCCGGCGTGAGGTCGTAGCAATCGTCGGGAAAGTTGGACTCGCTGAACCGGTCCCTGACGACTGGGGGTACGCCCGCCTCCGACAAGACGCGGGTGGGGTAGGCCACGGCCTGGCGCAGTATGGCCAGCGGCGTCGTGGTCTGGGCATCGACGTCCAGGTCCAAGAAGGCCCGCAACCGTGGCCCTACCTCACTGGTCGCCCTCTGCCCGGCACGGGCGGCGGCCGCCCGCAATTCCGGGGTCTCGGCCAACCCGAACTGGCCGGCCCGCACGGCGACGCACCGCTCCACCCAGTGGGCCAACACGCCATCGACGGCGTCGGCCAGCTGCTGCCCGTAGGCGTCCACGCGGTCCATCCTCCCATCGTTGGGAGAGGGCTCCACACCCCGGTCCGAGGAGGTGACCATCGCCGCGGACTGACTAGGGTCGGGGCATGACCGACTTCGACGGGCTCATCGACCTCGGGCTCTCGGGCAAGCGGGGGCTGGTGGCCGGTGCCGGCTACCGCCCGGCCCGGGCCGGCATGGGCCGGCTGAGCACCCTGAAGCTGGCCGCCGCCGGGGTGACGCTGGCCTGCATCGACATCGACAAGGGTCGGGCCGATGACATCGTCGCCGAGGTGAACGATGGCGGCGGCACCGCAGTGCCGGTCATCGCCGACATGACCGTACCCGACGAGAGCAGGCGGGCGGTGGACGAAGCCGTCGAGGCCCTCGGCCGTTTGGACCTGGTGGTCGACATCATCGGCGGCGCCAAGTGGTCGGGGTTCGACAAGTTCTCCGACGACGACTGGCGATGGTGTATCGACAACAACGTCAGCCATGCCTTCTACCTCTACCGCGCCGCCGCGGCCCACATGATCCGTCAGGGCACGGGCGGATCGCTGGTCGCCCTGGCCTCGGTGGACGGCATGGGCTCGGCCGCCTTCCACGTCGCCTACGGCGTGGCCAAGGCTGGCATCATCTCGCTGACCAAGACGGTGGCCGAAGAGCTCGGCCGGCACGGCATCCGAGCCAACGCGGTAGCCCCGGGAAGTGTCGGCAGCGGCAACGAGGACCAGCCCGACAGTGCGTGGGGCACCGACGGCGGCGCACCCCTCAATTCCCCACGGGCGCGCGACATTGCCAATGCCGTGCTCTTCCTCTCCTCGGGGCTGGCCGCTCGCATCACCGGCCAAACGATCGTGGTCGACGGCGGAGCAACCATCAAATCGCCCTGGGCTCTCTCGGAGGACTCGATCGAAGTGCTGAAGGACTTCTGATGCTGAAGGACTTCTGATGCTGAAGGACTTCTGAGCAGTCACGCGACTTCGATCGGAGGAACGAGGAGGACATGTTGTTCATCGACGGCACATGGGTGGAGGCCGCCTCGGGGCGAACATTCGAGGCGGTGAACCCGGCGACCGGTGAAGGCCTGGGTCAGGTGGCCGATGGCGGCCCCAAGGACACCCGGGGCGCCATCGAGGCGGCAGCGGCCGCCTTTCCGGAGTGGTCGAACCGCACGGCTTATGCCCGCGCCGACGTTCTGGTCGAGGCCCACCGGTTGATGCTCGACCGTCGCGAGCCACTGGCCCGGCTCATGACCCAGGAGCAGGGAAAGCCCCTCCGGATGGCGCGCAACGAGGTCGGCTACGCCGCCGACTTCCTGGCCTGGTTCGCCGAAGAGGCCAAGCGGGTCTACGGCGAGACCATCCCTTCGGCCCGGGCCGACCAGCGCTTCTTGGTGCTGCACCAAGCCGTCGGCGTGGCCGCCGCTATCACGCCATGGAACTACCCGATCTCGATGATCACCCGGAAGGTGGCGCCGGCTGTGGCGGCAGGGTGCACGATCGTCGTGAAGCCGGCCGAACAGACCCCGCTCTGCGCCGTCGAGACCTTTCGCGTCTTCGAGGATGCTGGCTTCCCACCCGGAGTCGTGAACCTGATCACCACCAGCGATCCCGAGCCGGTCGGCGACGAGCTGCTCACCAACCGGGCCGTCCGCAAGATCAGCTTCACCGGCTCGACAGCTGTGGGCAAGCACATCGCGTCGCGAGCAGCCGAGCAGATGAAGCGGGTCTCCCTGGAGCTGGGTGGTCACGCCCCCTTCATCGTCTACGACGACGCCGATCCCGAGCATGCGGCCAAGGGGCTGGCCCTGGTGAAGTTCCTCAACACCGGGCAGGCCTGCATCTGCCCGAACCGGGTCTTCGTCCAACGCGGGGTGGCCGAGTCGTTCATCGACACGCTGGTCGAGCGGGTCGGGCGCCTTCGCCCCGGCAACGGTCTCGACGACGGGGTGACCGTAGGACCGCTCATCGACGAGCCGGCGCTGGAGAAGATGCGACGCCAGGTGGACGACGCCCGGACCCTCGGTGCCAGGGTGCGGGTCGGCGGCGACCGGCTCGCTGGGGAGGCGTTCGCCCGAGGGCAGTTCTGGGCACCGACCGTCCTGACCGACGTCACCTCGGACATGGCGATCTACCGGGAGGAGACGTTCGGACCCATCGCCCCGGTCACCATTTTCGACGACGAGGAAGAGGTCGTGTCGATGGCCAACGACACGACCTTTGGCCTCGCCTCCTACGTGTACACGCGCGACCTGGGCCGGGCGTTCCGGACCATGGAGGCTCTCGACTTCGGGATCATCGGGGTGAACGACATCAACCCGACATCGGCCGCCGTGCCCTTCGGGGGTATCAAGGAGAGCGGCGTCGGACGCGAGGGCGCCCGACAGGGCATCCAGGAGTACCTCGACACGAAGGTCTGCGGCATCGCCCTCTGAAGCCGGATCTTCCTCCGTCACCGCATCCTGCCTGGTCCAGTCTCAATCTCCCCGTCTCATCTTCGCGTCTGGTCCGCTCTCGACCGGTGCCGGTAGAGTGCCGCCGTGCCCGTGGCCCTCACCCCCGATGGCGTGGAGATCAGCTATTCCGACCTCGGAGGATCGGGACCCCCGTTGTTGATGGTCCATGCCACCGGGTTCCACGGCCACATCTGGGCCCCCGTCGCCGATCGCCTGCAACGGGACTTCCACTGCTTCTCATTGGACCTTCGGGGTCACGGTGACTCGGGAGTGCCGGCCGGCCTGGATTTCGCCTGGGACGGGTTCGCGCACGACGTCCAGAGCGTCGTGGACGCAGTGGGTCTCGACCATCCACGGGCCGTTGGCCATTCCCTCGGTGGGGCCATCTCGTTGATGGTGGAGCAACGCGCACCGGGAACCTTCCACTCGATCTACGTCTACGAGCCCGCCATCTGCGTCCCGTGGCAGGAACCGGCCGAGGACGGCAGCGCCGAAGCGATCGACTTGGCCCTACGCCGGCGGGCCAGCTTCCCGTCCCGACAAGTCGCCCTGGCCAACTACGGGGGCAAGCCTCCGATGGACTCGTTCGCCGACGAGGCCCTGGCCGCATACGTCGAGTTCGGGTTCGCCGCGGGTGGCGACGGCCAGGTCCACCTGAAGTGCCGACCGGAGTACGAGGCCGCTACCTTCGGCGGGTTCTCCAACACCTCCGTCTACGCACGACTCCCAGAGGTGCGCTGCCCGGTCGTGGTCGCCTGCGGCTCGGATCTCGGCTCCAAGGCGGCAGAGCGCAACGACATCTTCGCCTCGAGGCTCCCCAGTAGCCGAGCCCAGCAGCTCTCCGGTCTCAACCATTTCGGGCCCCAACAGAGCCCTGCGGTGGTGGCCGACTCGATCCGGTCCACGCTGGGGGCCAGGCAATCGGCCGAGCCGTGCGGGACGACCCATCGACAGTGAGCCACCCGATGGTCGGATGGCCACAGGGCGGCCGCCCGTCGGTCACATGGCGTTGCTGGCGTCCATCCCCATGACCTCGGGAGGCTTGGCAAAGCCGCGGATCATGGCCTGCACGGTGTAGGAGGCCATGAGCCGCCCGTCCCCACTGAAGACCTGGCCCTGGCCTTGGGCCAGGCCGCGACCGGACCAGATCGCCGGGTTGGCATAGAGGAACCACTCGCCCACCGGAGCGTCGTCGTGAAAGGCGATGCCGACCGACATGATGCCGGTCGAAAGCGTCACGTGGGCGTCGTTCTCGCTGACACCGCGGTGTGGGCGCATTGCCGCGGCGATCGTCCAGTGCGTGGTGGCCTGGGCCAACAGGGCGTTCTGCAAGTACTGTTCGGCCGGTGGGTCCCTGAAGCGCATCCAGGCGTAGATGACCGGCGGACCCACGCGGTCGGGATCGGCAGAGTAGGCACCGTCGACGACGCGCAGGTCGCGCCCGAGGACCCGCATGTCGTAGGGCTCGGAGTCGTAGGGGCCGGGCACGTCGGGCATGGCCACCTGGTCGGCGATGGTGTCGGGGGCTCCGGCGTCCATCAGGACGAGGCCCGGGCTGCACAGCGCGCCGTTCTGCTCGGCCCGGATGGAAAGCGTCGAGAACGTCCGGCCAGCACGGAGCGTCTCAACGGTGAGGTCGATGGGGGCGTCGAAGGAAGCCGCCTTGGGGAAGGTCATGTACGCCGAGGTCACCCGTTGGTCGGGAAGGGTCTTGGCGGCGGCCACGATCGCCTGAGCCAGGAGCTGGCCGCCCTCGACGACGTTGCGGGTCTTGTCCCGGTAGGGCGGCCCGGCAAACCGGCCCGGGCCGCTCGGCTGCACGTCGATCAGCTGGATCAGATCGCTCGCATCGCCCCAGGTCGGGACCCGGCTGACCGTGACATCCCGAACGTCGTTGCTGGGCCCGCGCTCCTCGAGCTCGACCCTGACCCGCTCGTGGTAGAAGCCGACGTGGCCCTTGAGCCCTGCCACCTCTTCCAGGGGGGCGGCATAGGCCCAGATGGCGTCCTCCACCGCCGGATCGGTGGCGGTGAGGGACCAGTAGTCGGCCTCGCCCTTGAAGGGGCAGATACTGTGATGGTCATTGGCCTCGAAGAGGTCGAAGCGAACGTCGGACTCGGGGAAGTACACCCGCTCGACATGGTCGGTCTCGAGCACGCGCAGGGCCGACGTGCTCTCGGCCAGCAGGACATCGCCGTGCCAGGCCCTGGCGGTGCCCGGGTAGGGCACCAGGTCGATCCGATACCCGGGGTAGCGACCCCATGCTGACTCGACTTGTGTCATTGCCCCTCCGAACCGTTCGAGTGAACCTGTGGCCAATGTAGCGGCCGGCCCTGCCGTGGCAGGCGGCAGCGAAGCTGGTGATGCCGCAACCCCGGTTCAGCCCTGTTCGGCCCGCTCACCCCTCGGCCGGCAACGAGGCAAGATCCGGGGCCTTCTCGCCCCGCTCGTCCGGAGGTACGCCGAGGCCTCCCAGCACCCGGCGCACGCACGAGTAGAAGGCAATGGTCAACACCACCTCGATGGTCTGTTGCTCACCGAAGCGGGCTACCAGCAGTCGGCGCAAAGTCGAGGTGAGCTCGCCCGTGTTGGTCAGGATGTCTGCCGCCTCGAGGACGAGCCGTTCCTCCTCCGAGTACAAACGGGAGTCTCGCCAGTGGGCGAGGGCAGTGAGCTTCCCGGCCGGGACCCCGGCCTCGGTGGCCATGAACCAATGGGCCTGCCACTCGTACTCCGAGCTGGTCAGTTGGGCGACCCGCATGATGGCCAGCTCCCGCAACCCGCGCTCCGACTCAGGAACGGACCGCAGTGTCCAGGCGAACTCGACCCAGGCCTCGAGGAGCTCGGGCGCGTTGGCCAGCATGGCGTACAGGTTGGGCCAGCGTCCGAGACCGGCATTGACGCGACGATGCACGCCCCGGAGTCGTACGTCGTCCGTTGGTCCGGACAAGAGGGGCAGGTCGGGCATCAGGTCGCTCCTTAGGGTTCGGGCCGAACGGCAGCGGTGTGGCGGTCAACGGTAGTGGTCCCGGCACCAGACACCGATGGCCGGCGGCCTCCACCCCGGCCCATCGGGCCCCGACCCGACCGATCGGGCCGAGGCTCGGGGTCGGTAGTGTCGGGGGAGCCTGGAGCACCGGCCTCGTCGATTCCGAGCACGAGCACGAGCACGAGCACGCGTCGCTTCCGAGCACGAGCCCCATAGAGAGCCCATAACGGGTCCGTAGAGAGGGAGCCAGCCCATGAACACCGGCGAATTGCTGGTCGATGCGTTCGACAGGGTGCGCGGCGTTGTCCATCGAGCGGTCGACGGGATGACGGCCGACCAACTGGTGTTCCGCCCCGTCGACGGCACGAACTCCATCGCCTGGCTGGTGTGGCATCTGACCCGGATCCAGGACGACCACATCGCCGCCGCGGCCGGGACCGAGCAGACCTGGACGGCCGACGGCTGGGCCGAGCGGTTCGGACTCCCTTTCGACTCCGCTGACACCGGGTATGGGCACGGGACGGAGGATGTCGAGGCCGTCCGGGTACCAGCGGGGGAACTGCTGATCGGCTACCACGACGCCGTCCACCACCAGACCGTCCAGTACGTGCAGGGGCTGACCGAGCGAGATCTCGACCGCATCGTGGACGAGGCATGGGACCCGCCGGTCACGCTGGGTGTGCGGTTGATCAGCGTCATCTCGGACGACCTCCAGCACGCCGGGCAGGCCTCCTATGTCCGTGGCGTCGGTGAGTGTGGCGGTTTCTGAGCCGATGGGTTCCTGCTCCTCGTGGGCGGGCACCCACAGGGCGGGCACTCACAGGGCGAGCGCCCACTGCGCCGATGGCCCCCAGACGGTACCCTGCGTGCCGTGCCTACAGACGAAGAAGCGATCCGGAACCTCATCGGCCTGCACTCCCAGTTGACCGACGACGGGGACTACGAGCGACGAGTCGACCTCTACACCGAAGACGGTGTGTTCATCATGGGTGATGCCACCTCGACAGGCCGGGCGGAGCTGTCGGCGGCCTTCGCCGCCACCAGCGCTCCGGAGCGACGCGGCAAGCACATCACGGCCAACACCGTGATGGAGATCGACGGCGACACAGCCAGCGCCCGAACGGACTTCTTCTTCTCCCTCCCCTCCCCGGACGGGCTGAAGCCGTTGGCCGCCGGGCGGTACTTCGACACCTTCGCCAAGAGCGATGGTCGCTGGCGGTACACCCGGAGACAGATCACCTTCCTCGGGGCCTAGAGGCCCGGCCAGGCTCAGCCGGACTCGGCACCCAGGTAGGCGCCGACCACCTCGTCGCGGATCTCGTCCGGCTCGCCCTCTTGCACCAGCTCGCCGTTGACCATGATGGCCGCCCGGTCAGCGATGGAGAGCGCGGTCTGCACGAACTGCTCGACCATCACGATGGTCAACTGCTCGGACGCCACCAGCTGGCCCACGAAGCCGTAGAGCTCCTCGACGATCAGGGGGGCCAGTCCCATCGACAGCTCGTCGAGGAGGAGGATGTCGGGATCCGTGGTCAGAGCCCGGGCCAGCGAGAGCATCCGCTGCTCGCCTCCCGACAGTGTGCCGGCCACCTGCTTTCGCCGTCCGCCGAGGAGCGGGAACCGCTCGATGGCCCGCTCCTCCACCCACGAGCTCTTCAGCCCCGAGCGCCTGAAGGTGTACATGAGCAGGTTCTCGGTCACCGTCAGGTTGGGGAAGATGGACCGGCCCTCGGGGATCATGCAGACACCGGACCGGGCCAGGCGCTCGGTGGCGTTCCGCCCCAGCCCGCTCCCCCGCACCTCCACTGTCCCAGCGGTGAGCGGCAACTGTCCCGATATCGCCTTGAGCAGCGTCGTCTTCCCCGCACCGTTGGGACCGAGCAGGGCCAGAGCCGAGCCCTTGGGGACCTCGAGCGAGACCCCGTGCAGCACTTCGATCCGGCCGTAGGACGCCCGGACGTCCGAAGCCGACAGGGCGATCTCCGACGAACGCGGCCTGGTCGCACTCACCGGGCTTCCGATCCGGTCCGAGGGCGCCCGGACGTCGTCCGGCACCGACGGCGTCTCGCCCCCGAGGTAGGCCTCCTGCACGGCGGAGTTGGCTCGCACCGACACCGGATCGCCTCTGGCGATGATCTGACCGTTGTCCAGTACGTCCACCCTCGAACACACCCCCATGACCAGGGACATGTCGTGCTCGACCAACAAGATGCCCATGCCCTCGGAGGCCAGTTGGGCGAGGACCCCGCCCAAGTCGTGAGTCTCGGTTGCGTCGAGACCCGAGCTGGGCTCGTCCAACAACAGCGTGTTGGGCGAGGTGGCGAGAGCGCGGGCCACCTCGACCAGGCGAGCCAGGCCGGTGGGCAGCGAGTCGGTCGGCTCGTCAGCCACGTGGAGGATGCCCACCCGACCGAGCTGGTACCGCGCCTCTTCGGCCGGCGTACGATCCGACGCGAGCTTGGACCGCTGGACCTCGGCCGCCATCTGCACGTTCTCCCTAGCTGTCAAGGTGCCGAACAGCTCGAGCCGCTGGAAGGTCCGGCCCAAGCCGAGGCGGGACCGCACGTGGGGCTTGGCTCGAGTCACGTCGTGAGTGCCCAGTCGAACCGACCCCTGGGTGGGGCTCTGCAGCCCGGTGATGACGTTGAAGAGCGTCGTTTTCCCGGCGCCGTTCGGACCGATCAGCCCGTGGATCTCGCCCCCGGCGACCTCGAGATCGACGGCATCGAGCGCCTGCAGACCCCCGAAGCGCACGGAGACCTCGGAGACCTTCAACAACGGAGCGGCGACTGCGGGCACCTCAGCCAACGGAGGGCACCTTGCCGGCCAGCGGCGGCCCGGTGGCGCCGGTGGGCGGGCTCCCGGTCACCTGGTCATCGGCGCTCCTGTTGGCCCGGCGCCGGTCCCACCAGGTGCCGACGTCGGAATAGACCCTCCCCATGCCGTACGGATTGCGGCCGACGGCCACGATGCCCACGCCGAAGAGGATGTAGGTGAAGCCGGAGATCGAGGGGATGTGCAAACCGATCAGCGGGGCGAAGGCCAAGCCCACTCCGGCCTGCACCGAACCGCTCAAGATGGTGACGCCGGCCAGGACCACGGCGACGAAGAGCACCATGGAGTTGACGAAACTGAACTGGGACACCGACACCGTCCGGGACATGCCGCCGTAGAGGGCGCCGGCCAGTCCGGCCAGTCCGCCTGAGAGGACGAAGACGGCCAACTTGGTGCTGGTGATGTTCATCCCTACGGTCGCACATGCCGCCTGGCTGTCGCTCATGGCCACCAGCCGGCGCCCGAAGGGGCCTCGCCGCAACGCACCCACGCCGATGAGGCAGAGGGCGAACACGATGGCGAGGAGGATGATGAACGACCGGTCCGAGGTGAAGCGCAGGCCGAAGATCTCCGGACGACCGACGGTGATCGACCCACCGCTGACCACCGACGGGTTGATGAAGAAGATGCTGTCCATCAGAGCGGCGAAGGCCAGGGTGGCGAGGGCCATGTACAAGCCGCGCAGCCGAAGGGCGGGGAGGGCCAACAACCCTCCGGCCGCGGCGCACAGCCCGATGGCGGCCAGGACGCCGAGGATCGAGCTCCCGCCGTCCACCTTGCTCATGGCCCAGCACCCCAAGCCGATGAAGGTGAACTGGCACAGCCACGCCTGGCCGCCGTACCCCGAGAGCAGTACGAGCGAGAGGGCAGCCAGGCCAATGGCCAAAGCCAGGCCCAGCGTGTACAGGTTGTTGCCGGTGATCAGTGACGACAACAGCGCGGCGACCCCGACCAGGACCACCCCGCTGACCAGGGTCGTGGTGAGCGAGGGCACCCGGGGGGCCCGGAGGCGGACCACGCGGCCGACCGACAGCTTGGCCTGGGGCAGGATGAGCAGGGCGATGATCAACAAGCCCATGGGCAGCACGGCGGTGACGTCGTTGAGGGCGCTCGAGGGCACATACCCCACCGCCATCGACTCGCCGATCCCCAAGATCATGGCCCCCACGAAGGTGAGCGGGAGGCTGCGCAACCGACCGACGATGGCTGCGGCATAGCCGAAGATCACCAGTTCCGACAGGATCTGGATGCTCATTCCCGTGCCCGGGGCCAACAGGATGCCGGCCAGCCCGGCCAGCATGAAGCCGATCATCCAGGCGAACCCGGAAATGCGACTGGACCGGGCGCCCGTCATCGACGCCAGCGCCGGGTCGTCGACCACCGCCCGCATGGAGACCCCCAGCCGGGTCCGCTTGAACAGGAACCAGAGCCCGACGGCCACCCCCACGGCACAGCCGATCGTGATGAGCTGCTCGTAGGTGAGGTTGACGTTGAGCACGTCGACCTGGTCGCTGGCGAACCAAGAGGGCAGGTTCCGGACCACGGTCTGGTTCCAGATGGTGCTGGTCAGCCCGTAGAGGATCAGGAACATGCCCAGGGTGACCACGATCATTGTGTTGAGCGACGACCCGTAGAGCGGCCGCATCAGGACGCGTTCGACGGCCAAGGCGAACAGGGGGGCGACCACGAGGAGCACGACGATCAGGGACAGGACCGGGTTCCACCCCCAGCCTTGCCAGAGCTGCCAATACAGGTAGGCGAGGAACATCCCGACGGCGCCGTGGGCGAAGTTGAAGACACCCGTGGCGTTGTAGGTGACCACCAGGCCGCTGGCCGTCACCGCATAGATGGACCCGGTGACGACCCCGGTCACCAACAGGCTGAGGAACTCGGTCATCGCCCCTCGGCCGCCGCTCGTTCGACCCCGCTCAGCGGGGGATGCCCTTGTAGCTCGACGGGTAGAAGCCCTTCGGGTTGCACACGAACGCCGCCTTGGGATCGGGGCTCATCCGCAGCCACTTCCCGTTGGTGTACTTGGCCACGATCCAGCACTGCCCCGGGATCTTCTGGGCCGGGTTCTGCACCGAGATCAGCCCGCTGGCGTTGAACGAATTGACCTTGTTGAGCTGCG
The DNA here is from genome assembly GCA_963803065.1 of uncultured Acidimicrobiaceae bacterium. Taxonomy (GTDB): domain Bacteria; phylum Actinomycetota; class Acidimicrobiia; order Acidimicrobiales; family RAAP-2; genus DASXMT01. Next base: position 157,029 of record CAWDKW010000014.1, on the reverse strand, counting down.
CCACCAGGCCGGCCCGCGTGGGGTTGGGGCCTGCGGCCTTGAGCGCCTGGACGAACAGCTGGGCGTTGATCCAGCCATCCAGCGTGAACAGGTCCAGGCTGGGGTTGGGATCCGTCTTCTTCACCCATTTATCGAAGGTGCCCACGGCGGGGATGACCTTGGCGTCCTCGCCCATGTAGAGCGCGGTCACCGTGTACAGCAAGGTGCCGTTGCCCGCCGACCCGGGGTTGAACGCCTTCGAGTAGGTGCCGGCTCCGGTGTACAGGGGCACGTTCAGACCCTGCTGCTTCATCTCCTGAGCAATCGTGGATATCTCGGTGGGGCCCTGGGAGATCTCCAGAACCATCTTCACCCCTGAGCTCTTCATCTTGATGATGTCGGACAGGAACGAGGTCTCGGTGTACCCGGCGTCGCGCGAGTACACCCATTTGTAGCCGAGGTTGTAGGTCAGGTTCCGGTAGACCTGCTCGGAGGCGATGGCGGAGGCGGCCGCGTTGGCGCCGATGTACCCCACCGCCTTGATGGCCGAGGGGTACTGCGACTTGAACCACTTGAACGGGCCGTTGGGCGCCCCCCCGGTGACCTCGGGGATGGCCGAGTACACGTTGGGGTCGGGGAACATCGACGGGCTCAGGACCTGGGCGACCATAGGTACCTTGTTGGCGTCGATGGCCGGCTGCTCGGCATTGTCGAGCAGCGAGTAGCCCCCGACGAAGGCGAAGTCGTTCTTGGCGATGCTATCCGCCTCGGAGGCCACGGTGCCCGAGGAGAAAGCACTGTCCCGGGCGTCGAGGATGATCTTCCGCCCGTTCACGCCCCCCTGGCTGTTGATGTAGTTGAAGTAGGCCTGGGCGCCGACCTTCGCCCCCTTGAACAGGCCGGGGATGGGAGACGAGATGTCGCTGATCGAGCCGACCGTGATGGTGGTGGCCGTCACCCCCGGCGTCGCCGTGGTCGTGTCCGCCCCGGCCACCGACGTGGTCGCACCGAGCGAGAGAGTGCCGACACCGATGGCCATTGCCAGACCACAGGTCAGGATCCTGCCGTTGCCAAGCCTCATGTTTCCCCCCTGCTCCCCGGCTGCTCGTCGAGGTCGACCGAAGTGGCCCAGAGCAGACTAAGACGCCCCCATGGGCAATGCAACAGGTTCTTATATGGATCGCGGCACGGCCAGAACCGTCAGAACGGCCGGTCGCCCACGATGGTGGCCCGCTCCATGACCCGGCGTTGGGGTGCATAATCGGACACGGCGTAATGCTGCGTGCACCGGTTGTCCCACAAGGCGATGGAGTTGGGTTCCCACCGGAAGCGGCACTGGTACTCGGGCACCCGGGACTGGGCGCAGAGGTGGGCGAGCAGCGACGCGCTCTCGCCGGCGTCGAGCCCCACGATCTCGGTGGTGAAGACCTCGTTGACATACAGCAGCTTGCGGCCGGTGCGAGGGTGCGTCCGCACGACAGGGTGCTCGGCCGGTGGGTACTGCTCCCGCATCTCGGCCAGCTCTGACGGTCCCATGTTGAGCCCGAACGAGGCGGCGAAGTCATGGACGGCCCGGAGGCTCTCGATCCGTCCCTTCGTCTCCTCGTCCAGGCATGCGTAGGCCATGTACATATCGGCCCACAGGGTGTCGCCGCCGCTCAGGGCCGGTACGACGCAGCGCAGGACCGACCCGAGGGACGGCTCGAGTCGCCAGGACACGTCGCTGTGCCAGATGTTCTCGTACCCGCTCTCGTCGGGACCCTTGTCGAACCGCACCACCTCGGGTACCTCGCCGGCCGGCAGAAAAGGGTGCACCTCGAGCGCACCCCACAGACGGGCGAAATCGCGATGCTGGGCACCGGTGACGTCCTGGTCCCGGAACCACAGGACCTTCCATTCGAGCAGGGCCCGGTCCAGCTCGCCGAACAGCTCGTCGTCGATCGGCCCCCCGATGTCGACACCGCATATCTCGGCGCCGATTGTCGGTCCAGCGGGAAGGACCTCGAAGCGGCGGTAGGGAGTCGCCGCCGCGTCGGGCCCCAACCGGCTCAACGGACGGGCCCCGGCCAGCAACCCGGGGCGGATGGAGAAGGTCAACGCGGGTTCCTCCCGATCGGGTGCTCGGCGGCCATCGGGACATACCGGCGTGTGGCATCTCTCCGAGGTCCCATGGGCAGAGACTAGACAACTGGCCCAGGCGTGCAGCCACGCGAGCCGTGCCACCCATCGTCGGAGCTGGGGCGAGCATGCTCGAGTGCCCGGGGCACTCTTGCCGTGGGACCAGGCGATCAGGCGGAAGGTACGGCCAGGTTGGCCAGGTACCAGGTACGGCCAGGTTGGCCTGGTTGGAGGGCCGCCGCTGTCCGAACAGGTCCTTGGCCGTACCGACAACGCGTCCGTTATGGTCGAGGACCGCCGGCATGGACGAGCCAGGACCGCCGGAACGTTGTGTCGGGTGGCATCCGTCGGCGGCCTCGCTTCTCCGAACAGCCCGTCAGACCCTTCCGCAGCCCCGGTCAGTGCCAGTCGGAACGAGAGGAACGAAGAGTGCTCGCTGTCTCCTGCGTCTCGCAGTCCGAGGACGATCCCCTGTCGGGGCTGGCCGTGGGCGATCTGCCCGCGCCCGAGCCGCACGACGGCTGGGTCCGCGTCTCGCTGCGGGCCAGCGCCCTGAACCACCACGACCTGTGGTCGTTGCGCGGGGTCGGTCTCGCCCCGGATCGCCTCCCCATGATCCTCGGCGGTGACGGTGCCGGCGTGCTCGACGACGGTACCGAGGTCGTCGTCCATTCGGTGATCGGGGACCCGGCCGCCGGAGGTGGCGACGAGACCCTCGACCCCAAGCGGACCTTGCTTTCCGAGCTGCACCCCGGAACGCTGGCCGAACAGGTTCTGGTCCCGGAGCGCAACGTGGTGCCCAAGCCAGCGGGACTGTCCTTCGAGGAAGCGGCCTGCCTACCGACCGCCTGGCTGACCGCCTATCGGATGCTGACCTCCCGGTCGGGGCTGACCGGTCCGGCCACGATCCTGATCCAGGGAGCCGGCGGGGGTGTAGCCACCGCCGGCATCATCTTGGCCAAGGCGCTCGGGCACACCGTGTTCTGCACGTCCCGGGATGCCGGCAAGCGGCAGAAGGCGCAAGAATACGGCGCCGACGCCGCCTTCGAGACGGGCGCCCGCCTACCCAGCAAGGTCGACGTCGTCCTGGAGACCGTGGGCCAGGCCACATGGTCCCATTCCCTGCGGTCCCTGCGACCCGGTGGTCGTGTCGTGGTCAGCGGGGCCACCAGTGGGTCGAACCCGCCAGCCGACCTCAACCGGGTCTTCTTCTTGCAGCTCGAGGTGGTCGGATCGACCATGGGAACCCGCGACGAGCTGGTGGAGCTGCTTGCCCTCCTCGAGGCCACGGGTGCCCGGCCGGTCATCGAGGATGTCCGGCCCCTGGCCGAGGCGCGGGCCGCGCTGCAACTGATGGCGGACGGCTACGGTTTCGGGAAGTTCGTGCTCACGCCCTGAAGTCCCGGACCAAACCCGGGCTGGGTCAGATCCCGGTGTGCTCGGCCCGGACCGGGTTGGGGTCGACTACGTGGGGCATCAGCGCATTGGCGGGGATGGTCCCGAGCCGCCCGGCCTGGAAATCCTCCATGGCCCGGGCGATCTCGGCCCGCGTGTTCATCACGAACGGGCCGTAGTGCTCCACCGGCTCACCGATGGGCTGGCCCCCGAGTACCAGGATCTCTAGATCGGCACGATCAGCGCCCCTACTGTCGTCGGCCCGGACGCTGATCCAGTCGCCGGGGCCGAACGCCGCCAGTTGGCCGACATATATCGGCCGCCCGGCCGTGCCGACCCGGCCCGATCCAGCCAGGACATAGACCAGGGCGTTGAACCTCGGGTCCCAGGGGAGCCGCAACTGAGCGCCGGGCGAGATGGTGGCGTGCACGAGAGCCATGGGCGTGTGCGTCGATCCTGGGCCGGCGTGGCCGCCCACCTCGCCGGCGATCACCCGCGCCAGGACTCCTCCGTCAGGGGATGCAAGCAGGGTCACCTCGCCGGCTTCGAGACCCTGGTATGCCGGTGGAATCATCTTGTCCTTGGCCGGGAGGTTCACCCAGAGCTGGATACCATGGAACAGGCCGCCCGAGACCACCAGGTCCTCGGGAGGCGTCTCGATGTGCAGGATGCCCGCACCGGCGGTCATCCACTGCGTCGCCCCGTTGGTGATGAGGCCGCCGCCACCGTGCGAGTCCTGGTGGGCGAAGGTCCCATCGATCATGTAGGTGACCGTCTCGAACCCGCGGTGGGGGTGCCAGGGGGTGCCCTTGGGCTCACCGGGCGCGTAGTCGACTTCGCCCATCTGGTCCATGTGCACGAAGGGGTCCAGGTCGGCCAGGCTCATCCCAGCGAACGCTCGACGTACCGGGAACCCCTCTCCTTCCAGACCGCTCGGCGCCGTGGTCACCGAAGCAACCGGTCGCTCGACGGCACCGGCTGGATTCGGCGGGGGGATTCGGGCCAGGGCAGACAGATCGTCCACTGTCACTGCCGGCATCGTGCCTCCAGTCGCTCTCGACTAGCTACAACTCTCTCGACTAGCTACAACTCTCTCGACTAGTTACAACTCCCGACTAGCTACAACCCTCTCGACCACGTACAACTCTCTCGACGGTCATGATTGTTGAGCCTCCTCCACCGTGAGCTCTGCGGCGGGATCCGCTTCGAGGCGATCGTCGGGTATCGGAAGGCCGCTTCGGACCGAGAGCCCGAAGTTCCCGTCGTCGAGGCGATGCTCGGCCCGCCCGATGGCGGTCAGCCTGTCCCGCAAGCTAGCCGCCACGGCGTCGTCGACCCCCTCGCCGACCAACGGCTCGGAGGGATCGCTCATGTCGCCCGACTGGTCGGCGGCTATGCGGTCGTTGCGCCCCGCGGCGATCGTCTCGGCCAGCAACGCCTCCACCCGGGATCGTTCGGATTTCAGCAATGCACGGGCGCGATCGTCGTCCACGCGCTCTCCCATCTCGATGTGACCCGGTTCCTCCACTGCGACATTAGGGCAGCACGCGCTGTCTGTGCTCTGGCCAAGGCTCCGCGGGGTTCCACCGTGCTTTCGCACGAGGTCGGAGGACGGCGTTTGATCACTGACGGTGACCTCCTTCGGCGTAGCGAGGCCGCCCGGAGCTCGGGCTGCAGGGTCGCTCCATGGGAGCGGGTTGGCAGGGGGTGATAGCAGATTTGCCCGCGTTTGGGCGAAAGGGATCGACATTACATCGCCTACCGCCTTTCAATTCGCCCAAACGTGGGCGCGAAAGCCTCGGCGGGGAGTCCGGGCCGCGATGAAACACGACTTCCGATCGCCAGAGCCCGAGGTGAGAATGGTCGTTGTCAGATGGTCCATTCTCACGTGCAGTGACCATGTGGGCGCCAAAGGCACGGCTGACGTGGGCCTCAGCCACCAGGGCCCCGGGTACGACGGCGCCCCGGCACACGACCTGGAATCAGCGACTACTGGCCGTCGTTCCCTGCCCAGAAAGCTGGCGGGTCACTGGCCGGGAACGATTCTTCGTCCGCCTCTTCCACCGGGTCGGCCGGATCGTCGGCGGGGGTTTCCTCCACCGTGGTGGGGTCGTCCGGCATCCTCAGGCGCTCAGCACGACCGCCGCGTCGGGCGAGGTCACTCGGAAGCTGAAGCTCTCCCCCAGGTAGAGATGCACGTTGTCGGCGTCGTGATGGTCGTAGCCGATGGACAGATCCTGTCCCGAGTCGAACCGGAAGTCTCCCCCACGCATCGAGACCACCACGGCTCCCCGTACCCCGGGAGACCAGACGATGGGCCCACCGAGGATCTGGTGGAGATGATCGAAGACGACCAGGCCGCCATGCTCGGTCGTCTCCACCACGCCGGTGTAGCTGTCGGGGCCGAGGGCCAGTCCGTAGGGCCCCCCAATACCGACTGACAAAAGTGTCGCTACCGCTTTGGCCACGATGCCGGGATAGTTGGCAAAGTCGTCGCCGAGCGAGATCGGAGCATGGGGTGACGCTTCGGTCATGCCAACGATCCCGGCCTCGCTCCAGCCGTGGACCACGGCGATGTTCTCGGCCATGGCGATCTGACGGGCCGCCTCATCAAGGCCGGCGAAGTCGATGTCCGCGGCTCCTCGGTCGGCATCGAGCACATCCTCACGGGAGACGGTGAAGTCTGCCCGCAACTCGACCAGACCCAATACCTGACGCTGGCGGGCGACCAATCCCCCGGCTGGGGCCCCGTCAATGGGCTTGGTCCGACCCAGGTTGGTCGACGAGTGCTGCCAGCCGAGCGGACCTGAGAAGTCGACCAACTTGCGCGCCGCCAGGGCAGGAACGAGTCGTTGCCGACCCTCCTCGTCGATCTGGTCCCACCCCTTCTCGGTGATGGGGGCATGGGGCCGAAGAAGGTGGTTCATAGCGTCTCGCCTTTCAGGCTGCCGATGGACAACGAGCCGTCATTTTCTGCGTCGCCTCCGCCCGCCTCGGCCTCGACCTCGACCTCGGTGACCGGCTCCGTGGTGAAGAGGTAGGTGCGCAGGTGCTGGTCCAATGCTGGGTCGTGCCGTCGCAGCCACTCGAGCGTCATCGCCGCGTGTTCCTTCTCCTCGTCGCGATTGTGGGCCAGCACCGCAGCCAACTCGCCATCCGCAGTAGCATTGACCCGTTGGTCATACCAATCGATGGCCTCGAGCTCCTCTTGCAAGGAGGTGATGGCCCGGTGTCGATCGATGGTCTGGGGCGACAGCTGGTCGGCGGGCTCGTGCAGTCCGGCGCTCTGTGCCATTGATCACGTCTCCTTGGGTGTGGTTCGCCTCCTGCCTCAAGTCACCGTACCAGGAGCCCTCGCGAAAGGGGTCCTCCAGGCAACGATGCCCCGGACAGGGATATGGTCCAGCAATGGACTACACACAGCTCGGCCGGACCGGGCTCCGGGTCAGTCGGATCTGTCTCGGAACAATGAATTTCGGCCCGGAGACAGACGAACCTGACGCATTCGCGATCATGGACCGGGCCCACGACCTGGGGATCAACTTCTTCGACACGGCCAACGTCTACGGCCGCACGAAGGGGCGTGGAGCGACCGAGGAGATCGTCGGGCGGTGGTTCAGCCAAGGGGATGGTCGGCGCGAGCGAACAGTACTCGCAACCAAATTGTACGGGGACATGCGGGAGTGGCCGAACGAGGGCAAGTTGTCCGCGCTCAACATCCGGCGCGCTTGCGACGCCTCGCTCCGACGGCTCCAGACCGACTACATCGACCTATACCAGATGCACCACATCGATCGGTCGACGCCGTGGGACGAGATCTGGGAGGCCATGGAGGTTCTTCGCTACCAGGGCAAGATCATCTACGTGGGCTCGTCGAACTTTGCCGGCTGGCACCTGGCCAAGGCACAAGAGGCTGCGGCCCGGCGGAACCTCCTCGGCCTTGTGAGCGAGCAGTCCGTGTACAACTTGTTGGCCCGGGATGTCGAGTTGGAGGTCCTCCCGGCCGCCGTCGACTACGGACTGGGGATCATCCCCTGGTCACCCCTCCAAGGGGGATTGCTCGGGGGCGTCGTGGGCAAGGAGCGCGACCGGAGCCGGCGCGCCACAGAACGGTCCCAGAAGGCCATCGACGCCCACCGCCCTCAGCTGGAGGAGTACGAGGCCTACTGCGACGAGCTCGGTGAGGAGCCGGCCACCGTTGCGCTGGCCTGGCTGCTGACCCGCCCCGGCGTCACCGGCCCCATCGTCGGCCCCCGGACCATGGAGCACCTGGACGGCGCCGTGCGAGCCCTCGACGTGACCTTGAGCGACAAGACCCTCGATCGCCTGGAGGTCATCTTCCCCGGGCACCAGCCGGCACCCGAGGACTACGCCTGGTGAGCCCGTGGTGAACGGCGAGGGCGATCGAGACGCCCCCCCCGTTCCGCCCCGCGAGCTCGATCGCCGCTCACTGGCTGCGGCGCCTGCAGCATGGCCGTCTTCTATCGGGCCGTGTTCCTGGGGACCCAGGCCTGCCGTCGACTGGCCGAGGGCAAACGCCCGCTCGACCGCTGGCGCCAGACCGAGCTGCGGATGCGGGCGGCAATCGGAGCCGATAGAGGGTCGTCCGGCGCACCGAGCTGAGAAAGGGAACCGCGGCATATGGCTGTCTATGACGTTGCTGGCAAGGTGGCGGTAGTGAGCGGAGGCGGATCCGGCATCGGGGCGGCGTGTGCACTGACCCTGGCCCGCAGCGGGGCCAAGGTGGCAGTGGCCGACGTGCAGATGGACGCGGCCCGTGCGGTCGTCTCAGCCATCGGCGACGGTGGTGGGGAGGCGCACGCCCTCGAGGCCGACGTGGCCGACCCGACGTCGGTGGATACCATGGTGCGGGCCACCATGGAGCGATTCGGCGCACTCGACATCGGTGTGAACAATGCCGGGATCGGGGGCGATCACGCCCTGACCGGGGACTATCCCCTGGACAGCTGGCGCTCGGTGATGTCGGTCAACCTTGACGGCGTGTTCTACTGCACGCGAGCCGAGATCGGCGCCATGCGGGCAAACGGCGGCGGATCGATCGTCAACATGGCGTCCGTCCTCGGCGCGGTGGGTTGGCCCGAGTCGGTTGCCTATGTGGCGGCCAAGCACGGCGTGGTCGGGCTGACCAAGAGCGCGGCCATCGAGCACGCCTCGGACGGGATCCGGGTCAACGCGGTCGGACCTGGTTTCATCAACACCCCGCTCATCGCCCGGGACCTCGACGAGGGCTCGATCGCCCTGCTCGCCGACCTCCATCCCCAAGGACGAATCGGGGAGGCCCAGGAGGTGGCCGAGCTGGTGGCCTGGCTGGCCAGCGACGCAGCCTCGTTCGCCACCGGGACCTATTACGCCATCGACGGCGGCTACCTGGCCCGCTGAGCGGCCCGCAGGGGTCAGTCCCGCACCAACGGCTTGTAACGAAGACGATGGGGCCGGTCGGCATCCACCCCGAGGCGCTTCTTACGGTCAGCCTCGTAGTCGCTGAAGTTCCCTTCCCACCATCGGACCTGCGAATCACCCTCGAAGGCGAGGACGTGGGTGGCGATCCGGTCGAGGAACCACCGGTCGTGGCTGATCACCACCACGCAACCAGGGAATGCGATGAGGGCCTCCTCGAGGGCGCGGAGCGTGTCGACGTCGAGATCGTTGGTGGGCTCATCGAGCAGTAGCACGTTGCCGCCACCTTTGAGCACCTTGGCCAGTTGGACCCGGTTGCGCTCACCGCCGGAGAGCTGCCCGACCTTCTTCTGCTGGTCGCTGCCCTTGAAGCCGAAACTGGACACGTAGGCTCGCCCGTGGAGCTCACGCTGCCCCACCACGATGCGGTCGACTCCCCCGGTGATCTCGTCGAAGACCGATGCGTCGGGAACCAGGTCGTCCCGTGACTGGTCCACGTAGGCCAACTCAACAGTCGTCCCCACCTCCAAGGTGCCGGCATCGGGCTTGTCGTCACCCACGATCATCCGGAACAGGGTCGTCTTCCCCGCCCCGTTTGCACCGATCACCCCGACGATGCCACCGGGCGGCAGGAGAAACGACAGGTCGTCGATGAGGAGCCGGTCCCCGAACCCCTTGACTAGCCCGTGGGCGTCGACCACCCGGTCACCCAGGCGGGGGCCGGGTGGAATGGCGATCTCCAGCTTGTCGGACCGGCGTTCGGCCGCGTCGGCCTCGGCGACCAGCTCGTTGTAGGCCGTGATCCGGGCCTTGCCCTTGGACTGCCGGGCCCGCGGTGACATCCGTATCCAGTCCAGTTCCCGCTGCAGGGCGTCCCGGCGCGACTTGTCGGCCTTCTCCTCGCCGGCCAGCCGAGCTTGTTTCTGCTCCAGCCATGACGAGTAGTTACCCTCCCACGGGATGCCGGCGCCCCGGTCGAGCTCGAGGATCCAGCCGGCTACGTTGTCCAGGAAGTACCGGTCGTGGGTGACGGCGACCACCGTCCCCGGGTACTCCTTCAGCGTCCGCTCCAGCCAGGCCACCGACTCGGCGTCGAGGTGGTTGGTGGGCTCGTCGAGCAGGAGCAGGTCGGGCTGGGACAGGAGCAAGCGGCAGAGGGCGACGCGTCGACGTTCACCGCCCGAGAGGGTGGCGACCTCTGCATCCCCCGGGGGCAAGCGAAGCGCGTCCATGGCGATCTCGAAGGTCCGCTCCAGGTCCCAGGCGCCGGCCGCGTCGATCTTGTCCTGAAGGCCAGCCTGCTCGGCCAGTAGCGCGTCGAAGTCGGCGTCGGGGTCACCCATTGCCGCGCACACCTCGTTGAACCGGTCGACCAACGCCTTGGTCTCGGCTACCCCGTCGGCCACATTGCCGGCCACGTCCTTGGTCGGGTCGAGCTGGGGCTCCTGGGCCAACAACCCCACCGTGAAGCCCGGCGTGAGCCGGGCCTCCCCGCTGAAGCCGTCGTCCGCGCCGGCCATGATCTGCAGCAGCGACGACTTCCCAGAGCCGTTGGACCCGATCACCCCGATCTTCGCCCCAGGGTAGAAGGAAAGGTTGATGCCACGCAGCACTTCCCGATCGGGCGGGTAGAAGCGCCGAAGGTCTCGCATGGTGTAGATGTACTGGGCTGGCATAGCTACCAGTGTGGCGCGGAAGTGGCCATGGGCGGTGACGGCGCCGTCCACGGGCGTCGCCGCTCGGGACGGTCGACGCCGACCGTATGCTCGACCTTTCACGTTCCCTTTGTTCGGGAGGAGCAAGCTCGTGACGGCTGACAAGACCCAGACAGACCACTCAGCCGCCGGGCTCGATGATGTCGCTTCGCCGACCCTGCGCGAAGGTGACCTGGCCGAGCTGGCCCCGTTCGGCCGCGAGCAGGCCGTAGCCGCCGGAGACATCCTGTTCCGCGCCGGCGACGAGACGTACGACTTCATGGTCGTGCTCGACGGCGAGGTCGAGATCCTCCGTCCCGACAACGATATCGACGTGACAATCGCCGTCCACGGTCCCGGACGGTTCCTCGGCGAGCTGAACCTGGTGACCGGCCAACGGCCCTACCTCACGGCCCGGGTGACCCGTCCGGGACGCATCCTGATCGTCGACCCGGAGACGTTCCATCGGGTCATGGCCTCCAAACCCGAGATCGCCGATGTCATCTTCGGTGCCTTCGTCGCTCGCCGTGAGCTCCTGCGGTCGGGCGAGGCGGCGTGGGCGATCCGGATCATCGGCTCGCGCTTCTCCCGCGAGGCCATGGCCCTGCGGACGTTCGCCGCCCAGAACCATCTGGTCCATCATTGGATCGACCTCGAGGACGAGGAGGACGTGGGCGTGCTCCTGGCCAGCATGGGGCTGCGCCCGGTGGACACGCCCGTGGTGGTCACCCCCACCGCAGTGCTCCGCCACCCCACGGTGGGCGCGTTCGCCGAGCACCTCGGGCTCACCTACCGGCCAACCCCGGGCTTCACCTTCGACCTGGTCGTGGTGGGCACCGGCCCGGCCGGCCTGGCTTCCGCCGTCTACGGCGCCTCGGAGGGCCTTTCCACCGTGTCCCTCGATGCTCTGGGGTCAGGCGGCCAGGCGGGAGCCAGCTCGCGCATCGAGAACTATGTCGGCTTCCCGAACGGGGTCTCGGGAGCAGAGCTCACCGGGCGGGCCGCCATCCAGGCCCAGAGGCTCGGAGCGCGCCTCAACGCACCATGCGAAGTGGCCGACCTCCGGGTGGAGCACGGGTTTCACGTCCTCGTCCTGGCCGACGGGAGCGAGGTCCCGGCCCGAGCGGTCATCGTGGCCACCGGAGCACGCTACCGACGCCTGGCCGTGCCAGACCTCGAGCGCTTCGAGGGAGCCGGGGTCTACTACGCGGCGACCGACCTCGAGGCGCGGGTGTGCAGCGGCCTCGACGTCATCGTGCTTGGGGGCGGCAACTCGGCTGGCCAGGCGGCTATCTACCTCGCCCAACAGGGCAGCCAGGTGGCCATCGCCATCCGGCGCGACGACCTCTCCGTGAGCATGTCCCGCTACCTGATCGAACGGATCGACGCCAACCCCCGCATCACGGTGCACACCTGTACCGAGGTGCGGGAACTGTCGGGCGACGACCATCTGGACCAGGTCACCCTGGAGGACACGACCACGGGAGAGCGCCGGACGGTGGCCTGCTCAGGGCTGTTCTGTTTCATCGGGGCCGTTCCGGCAACGGAGTGGCTCGACGGCGTCGTGGAGCTGGATGGCAACGGGTTCGTCCTCACCGATCGGTCCCTCTCCGACCGGGCGGCCATCGATCCCTCCTTTGCCGGCCGGGCCCCCCTCCCCTTCGAGACTTCGGTGCCAGGCATCTTCGCGGTCGGCGACGTTCGGCAGGGGTCCCTCAAGCGCGTGGCGTCAGCAGTCGGCGAAGGGTCGAGCGCGGTGCGGTCCGTGCACGATCACTTGGCCACCTCGGCGTGACCGGCATGGTCGCGTCGACGACCCGGTCCGAATAGCCTGGCCTCTATGGCCGGAGAGATCGATCCCACGGTGCCTCCCAGCGGGACGGGGTGCGCCGATTGCATGGCGGTGGACGGGTGGTGGTTCCACCTCCGGCGGTGCGCGCAGTGCGGTCACATCGGTTGTTGTGACTCGTCACCCGCCCAGCACGCCAAAAAGCACGCGGCCGAGGCGGGGCACCCATTGATCCGTAGCTTCGAGCCGGGCGAGGACTGGTTCTGGAGCTATGTCACCGAGGAGGCCTACGAGGGACCGGCCCTGGCTCCCCCTGAGCACCACCCGATCGACCAACCAGTTCCGGGACCGGCGGGCAAGGTCCCGCCCGATTGGATGCAGCAGTTGCACTGAGCGGTACGAGCGGCACAGGTAACCGACATGGCCCGGGCGCTCGAGCAGTCGGCCCGCCCCTGGCAATGGCCGGGTCGCCTACCGCCCGGTCCCGTCGGCCGAGACGACGTGGGTCACGTACGGCGTGCCAGCAGCGATGAGGCGGGCCGCCGTGGCCAACGGGATGGAGCAGGCAGTGGGAAGCCGGAACCCGACCCCGACCGCCTCGGCTCGGAGGCGCCCGCTCTCGACCGACATACGGACCCAGTCCACCCGGCGGAGCCCGGTCTCGGTGGCCACACGGTCAGCTCGCACTGTTCGCTCCCCTGGGCGCGTTACCTTCGCGAGCCCGATACCAAGATATTAGGTAGAGCTAACCTTTGTGTCAAGGGACCCCACAGGAGAGGTCCGGGGAGAAGCAGGCACGAGCACGTGGCCGAGTTACGACCCACACCCGCATTCGGCTCGGACACCGACGAGATACTGGCCCAGCTGGGCTACGACCACGACCGGGTCGCTGTGCGACACCAGCAGGACCGACGATGCGCCTAGACCGGCGTGGCCAGCACGTCGGGGGCGAACCTGAACAGCCGGGCGGCGGTATCGCGGAAGACCTTCTCGGCCTGATCGGGCGCCAGGTGAGCACCCAGCCGGTCCACCGTCGCCCGCGAGTGGGGGAAGGTGCCCTCCTCATGGGGATAGTCCGAGCCCCACAACAACGCGTCGACGCCGGTGATGTTGATGTTCTGCATGCCGACCCTGTCATCTTGAAAGGTGGCGTGGACCTGGCGGCGGACGTAGAAGCTCGGACGCTCCTCGAGCCGCGGCGTGATGACCGGCTTGGGCGCCTTTCCCGCTCGGGCCAGGCGGGCCGAGCCCATGTTGTCGGTGGTGCCGTAGCGGTCGAAGGACTCGGTGTAGAAGTCGATCGTCTCCATCACCCACGGCAGCCAGCCCACGTTGTACTCGACGAAGACGACGTGCAGCCCGGGATGCCGCTCGAGCACGCCCGACGTGGCCAGGAGGGTCGCTGTCCTCGGGCCGACCGACTGGGTGGCCAGGAGGTTCGCCACCGTGGCTCCGGGCCCGCGATACCAGATCATGTCGTGGCCGGTGCCCTGGTGCATGACCACCGGGAGACGGGCCGCCTCGAGGACATCCCATAGGGGCTCCCATCGCCGATGGTTGTAGGAGGGCTCCGCGACGGTAGGGAGCATGGCTGCGCCCAGGCCCAACTCGGCGACGTACTCGACCTCAGCGATCGCGTCTTCGAGCCGCCAGGTCGGGATGACACCGGCACATCGGAACCGGGGGGATTGTCGCTCGAGCTGGTCGTGGACCCAGTCGTTGTAGATGCGGCAGGACACCCGGCCATCGTCGGCGTCCTGCAGCATCCAGACGTAGAGCCCGATGGTGGGGAATATGCACTCCCCGGCGATGCCCTCCTGGCGCATGACGGCGAGCCGGTGCCCAGGCTCGATGACGGCCAGGCGGTCTGCCTCAGACGAACCGGCCTTTCCGATGTGGGACCCGTCGAGGATCAACGACCAGCCCCCGTCCTCGGTCGCCTCGATACCCTTCATGGCCCGATCCCGCATGGAGGTCGGCAGGTTCGCACTCCACAGGTCCCGCGGCTCGTTCACGTGCGAGTCCGCCGAGATCATTCCCAACGACGATGTCGACATTCCCTCCACCTCTCCCCGGCCACGGAGCCGGCCCACGCAACAGCGCCACGGAGCAGCCCACGGAGCAGCCCCACGGAGCAGCCCCACGGAGCAGCACCACGGATGCGATGCCCCATCCATCGCCCGGCTCAACGCAGGCTAGTGCTGGGTGCGGTCCGCCGACCGTGCGATGATGCCGGCCGGCCGAGCATGAGCGTGGGCCAGGCGGCCAAGAGTACGATTGGGGCGCGATCGGAGGAGATCATGGTGACCACGTCGACCGAGCTCGGTCTGCGCATCGGTGAGATCAGCGAGGACTGGAGCGGCGACGCCCGGTTCTTCGAGTACTCCAAGGCGGCGAACCCGATCGGGTCCGGCTACACCTCCCGGATACCGATCGAGACCTTCTCGGCCGAACTTCACAAGGGCGGGGCCACCCGGGTCGTACCCCTCGACCTCGCCGCCGCCCTCGGGATCGTCGTGGGCCCGGCCACCAGCCCGGCCCTGCTGGCCAGCTTCATCCACATCCGGCCAGCTGAGAAGCTGTCGACGGCACCGATGGCCACCTCGGAGCTGTACTACGTCCTACGGGGCGACGGCATCTCGGTCGTCAACGGCCAGGTCATCAGCTGGACGGCGGGAGACGTCATCACGCTGCCCGCCGGCTGCCGCTCGACGCACCATGCCACGACCGACACGGCCATGTACTGGGTCACCGACGAGCCGCTCCTCCGCTATCTCGGGGTGCGGCCCGACCAGGCCAGGTTCCGGGCCACCAAGTACGACGGCGCGACCACCCGGGCCGAGTTGGCCAAGGCCCTCGAGGCCCCTCACGCGGCGGACCGCAGCCGGATCAGCGTCCTACTGGCCAACGCCAATCAGAACCAGACCCTGACCGCCACCCACGTGCTCTGGGCCATGTACGGGATCGTTCCGGCACGATCGGCGCAACGACCGCACCGCCACCAGTCGGTCGCCCTCGACCTGTGCACGGACTGCCCACCCGGCTGTTACACGCTCCTCGGGACGAGGCTGGACGACGGCGGCGACATCGTCGACCCCGTCCGCGTCGACTGGGCGCCGGGGGCGGCGTTCACCACCCCTCCGGGGATGTGGCACGCCCACTACAACGAGTCGGACGATGACGCATGGATCGTCCCCATCCAAGACGCCGGGCTGCAGACGTACCTGCGCTCGCTCGACATCAGGTTCGCTCCCCCAGCGCCGACCTCCGGCAACGGGCACCGCAGCTGAACGCAGTCCGGGAAGGGGGCGAGCGTGGCCAAATCGACCAGGGGATTTCTCGGACGGGGACAGGCGCGACGGGACAAGCGGCTGCCGCCGGGTCAATACGATGCCGGCGACCAGTGGCCGGTCCTGACCGCTGAAGTCACGCCGACGCTGTCCACCGAATCCTGGTCGTTCACGGTCGAGGGGCTGGTCGGGCGGCGGACCTCGTGGACATGGGAGGAGATCCGGTCCCTGCCCCCCTCGACCTATACCGGCGACATCCACTGCGTGACCACCTGGTCGAAGCTGGGCATGACGTTTGGTGGTGTCTCGATCGACACCCTGTTGGAAGCGGCCCGACCCTTGACCAGCGCCACCCACGTCCTGGCCACGAGCCATACCGGCTACACCACCAACCTGCCCATGGCCGATGTCACCGGCGGACGGGCGTGGGTCGTTTGGGAGGTCGACGGCCGGCCCCTTCCCATCGAGCATGGAGGCCCGGCTCGGCTCCTCGTCCCTCACCTCTACTTCTGGAAGAGCGCCAAATGGGTCTCCGGTCTGGAACTGCTCGATCACAATGAGCCGGGGTTCTGGGAGCGCAACGGCTATCACGACCGGGGTGACCCCTGGCTCGAGCAGCGCTACCAGGGGGACTGACGGCTTGGCCGCACTGGCGGGACCCGGCCCCTGGGAGAGCGCGACCATCGTCGCCACGCGAGTGGAGACGCCGGGAGCGAGGACGTTCCGGCTGGCCTTGGCCCAGCCATCACCCCATCTGGCCGGCCAGCACTACCTGGTCCGTCTGACCGCGCCGGACGGGTATACGGCCACCCGGTCCTACTCGGTCGCATCGGCCCCCGACGGTTCGGCCGAGTTCGAGCTCACGGTCGAGCGTCTGGAAGGCGGCGAGGTGTCGACGTTCCTGCACGACGTGGCGATCGTGGGCGACGAGCTCGAGGTCCGCGGGCCCATAGGCGGATGGTTCGTCTGGAGGGGTGCCACCCCTGCCGTGCTGGTCGGAGGAGGGTCAGGCCTGGTCCCCCTCATGGCCATGTTGCGACTGGCCCGGACGACCCACCGCTCGGACCTGGTCCGCCTTGTGGCCTCGGCCCGCACCCCGAGCGACCTGTACTACGCCGACGAGCTACCCGGCCCGGAGACCACGATCGTGTACAGCCGGGAGACGCCACCCTCCTGGCCTCGGCCGCCCGGGAGGCTGACCGGCGCCGACCTGGCACCTGCGCTCCTGCCCGGGGCCATGGCGTACGTCTGCGGCTCGCCGGGGTTTGCCGATGCGGCCGGGTCGCTCCTGACCGGCCTGGGGGTTCCCCTCGACCGGATCCGTGTGGAGCGATTCGGGCCGACAGGCTGACGTCAGGCACCGGGCCCGAAGGGGATGCGTCACCCTTCGATGTTCGCGTTCGTGATCAGGGGGGCCGTCCGTGGGGCCCCATCAGGAGGGCCGGCTCCGGGGTTCGGCGGTCGGCTCAGCCCCGTTGGATGACGGTGAGCCCCTTCACGGTGGGCAACGACACCGCGGCATGGACGACGTCGATGGAGCCGCCCAGGCGGGGGGTGACGTAGGCAACCGTGCTGGCCGCCAGTTGGAGCTCGAGCGAGGCACCCGCCCGTGCCGTGTAGCCGATGGTCTCCAACGGGACCACGAGGGTGTGCGTCTTGCCGTCCAAGATGACCGGAACGGGGGTGATCTGGTTGTTGACCACGATCCCGGTGGCGGGGTCGACGAGCTGGGCGAACACCCGGGTGGGCCTGTCGCCCGACGTCGCCGTGCCCGCATAGGTGAGTGTGAGCCTGGGCGCGCCGACGATGATGGCGGCACGGCTGATGGGCACGGTGATGTTCACCGCGTTGGTCGCAGGAGCCGGGGTGACGGCATAGGCGACTGCGTCGACTGCGTTGGCCGCACCCGAGTTGGGGGGGACCGTGGGCGGGCCGGAACCCCCCGAGGGGGTCAGGGCCAGCGTTCCCGAGCCGGCGCCCACGATCGGGGCACTGGCCGGCAGCGGGTAGTGGGTGGCGGTGTAGGACGTGCCGTTCTGGTCGACGAAGGCGAAGCCTTTGAACACGCCGACCGAGGCCTCCCTGGCCACGTAGCGCTGCATCCAGGCCAGCGAGAGCGAGCCCACGTCGATGGCGGAGCCCGGATCGGTCAGGCAGACACCGTGGCCGCCGCAGAACCAGGCCATCGAGACCGTTGTCCCCTGCTTCTTGAGCGCCTCGTAGTTGGCGATGCCCTCATCGAGGGTGAAGAGATCGTCGACCGTGCCTTGCAGGATCAGGGTCGGGACCTTCACCTTCGACAGGTACGGGGCCGGTCCGCGACTGTTGAAGAACGAGGTGGCCGTGGCGTCGATGACCCCCGTGGTGTTCATTTCCCGGTCGGCGGTCGTGATCTCCGGATCGAGTCCGGCCGTCGAGGCGACACTGGCCAAGATGTTGCTCCAGCCGGCCTTGGGGGTCCCGTTCTTGTCCAGGCTGGTGCCGAGCGAGTTCCAGGCGATGGTCGGGGCAATGGCGTCGATGCGACAGTCCAGCGACGCTGCGGCGAACTGGATGCCGCCTCCGTACGACTCACCCACCATGCCGACCCGCGGCACGCCGGGGCGATCGAGCTCGACACCGCGCTGGTGGCTCAGCCAGTTGATCATGGCCGACACGTCCTTGCCCTCGTCCTTCCGGCTGTCGACCTCAGCCTCGCCGCTCGACTTCCCGAACCCACGGGGGTCCCAGGTGAGCACGTTGAACCCGCCCTGCCAGAGCCGTCCGATGCTCAGGGCACCCTGGATGGCGGCCTGCGACGTATCGGTGTCGCCCGATTGGCCCCAGCCGGGGCCCATGAGCACAGTCGGACGGGCCTGGCCACCGGCAGACGGGTCGGGGAACCAATGGATCCGGATCTTCGTCCCGTCGAACGACGTCAGGTCGAAGTCGGACGCGATCCCGCTCACCGGCGTCGCCGTCGTCGATCTCCAGTCGGGCGGAGGTTGGCAGGAGGCGGAGGTGGAGCTGGCCGCCGGGGTGGCCTCGCCACCCGAGGCGCTCGCGGAGGAGCCGGCGGAGAAGCCCGCGGCGAGAGCCCCGCCGACGCCCAGAGCCAACACGGCCACCAGCGGGAGCTGAAGGGGTGACCGGCAACGCCGGAGGTCGGAGGCCGTCGCTATCCCTCGGGGATGGCGTCCCACCATTGGCACCACCACTCGGACCCGACCAGGATCCGCAGCTTCTGGTGCCAGCAGTACGAGATCTCCTTGTACGGCTCGAGGTAGTACCGGCAGTTCTCGCACTTCTCTTCGCCCGAGGGTTGGGCCCGAAGCACCGCGTTGTCTGCGAGGTGCCGGAGCTCGATCGACAGCTTCTCATCGATTTCCTTGGGTTCTGGCTCTGGAATGACGTAGTCGGACACGTCAGCAAGGTACCGCATCCGGGGAGTGGAACCGGATTCTGTGATGCCTCCGAGCTGCGGTAGCGCGACTGAGCCTGGGCCCGCCGCCGAAAGAAGCGGGGGTCGGGGGTAGGGTGGCCGTGTCACCTTCGGTCCGGCTCGGTCCGCGCTCATTGTGCGGATCGCCGCTCTCTCGGCTGACGGGCTCAACCATCGACCAGCACATGCAGCCGTGGTCGGGGTCCAGACCATGGAAGCTGAGGTCGACCCGTATGGGTTGCCCTTGCGGCACGTTCGCCTAGTGGCACTAGACCCGAGAGAGAGCACATGCACACCCGGTCCCAGGTTCGTCCTGCTGCGTCGTCGAATGGCGAGGACTTTGCCGAGCTCGCCCGCCGGGTTCGCGATCGTGGCCTGCTCGGACGCCGCCGCGGGTACTACGCCGTCAAGATCGCGGCCACGCTCGGGGCGTTGGCCCTCGTCGTCGCCGGCTCCATCCTCGTCGGCGACAGCTGGTGGAACCTGGGCGTGGCCGTGGGCCTCGCCTTCGTTCTCGTTCAACTGGGTTTCATCGGGCACGACGCAGGGCACCGCCAGATCTGTGCCAGCCGACGGGACAACGACCTGATTGGGCTGGTCCACGCCAACCTACTCACCGGGTTCAGCTTCGGCTGGTGGCTGACCAAGCACAATCGTCATCATGCCCACACCAACCGCCCGGGCAAGGACCCGGACCTGGCCCCCGGGGCGCTCGTCTACACACCGGACCAGGTCCGAAGGCGCGGGCGATTCGGCCGGTCATTCGCCCGGACCCAGGCGCTCGCGTTGCTGCCACTCATGCTTCTCGAGGCCCTGAACCTGCACGTGGCCAGCGTCCGGTCGCTGGCCCGGCGGCGGGACCCGGCTGCGCTGCTCGAGGCGGCGCTGCTGGCCCTGCACGGAGGCATCTTCTTCGTCGCGCCGTTCCTGATCCTCTCCCCGGTGCGGGCAATGGCGTTCATCGTCATCTCCCAGTCGTTGTTCGGCTTCTACCTGGGCGTCAGTTTCGTCACCAACCATGTGGGCATGCCCACCATGGCCGGCGACGACGAACTGGGATTCCTGCGCCGTCAGGTGCTCACCTCCCGCAACCTGTCCGGGCGGTCCCTCACCGGCTTCGTCTTCGGTGGGCTCGACACCCAGATCGAGCACCACCTCTTCCCGGCCATGCCCCGGGCCAACCTGCGTCGAGCGCGGGAGCTCGTCCGCCCGTTCTGCGCCGAACGCCGGATCGACTATGCCGAGCAGAGCCCGTGGCGAGCCTTCCGTGACGTGCTCCGCCACCTCCGCTCCACCGGCGCCGGTGGCGTCATCCCTTCCGTCCATTGAGTCGGGCAGGACCTGACGATCACCCTGCCGGCGCCGGCGCGGAGCGCCGCCTGCGCCAGTTGGCGACCGGTTCTGACCCTGGTCGGCGGCCCGGTGGCCCGCTCGATTCGGCCGGCACGCCGGGAGTGCCGCCGGCCGGACGGTCGGGTAGCGTCACGGCAAGATGTCAACGTCGGGATTGACGGGAGCGAGGTCGGAGTCCGGTCACAATCCCCCGGCGGGACGCGAGCGCGTCCTCCTGGTCGAGGACGACGCCGGCGACACCCTGCTGGTCTGCGAGCAATTGGCCCAGGCGGCACCGGAGTTCGAGGTGGTCTCGGTCCGAACCCTGTCTGGGGCGGCACGGGCAGTGACCTCGTCCATCGCCTGCATACTGTTCGACCTCGGCCTGCCCGATGCCGAGGGGCTCGACGGGCTTCGGTCGATGATCGCGATGGCGCCTGGTGCCGCGGTGGTCGTCCTCACCGGCCTGGTCGATCAGTCCAAGGGTCCCGATGCAGTCGCCCTCGGGGCAGAGGACTACCTGGTCAAGGGACACGTCGATGGAGTGGGCCTGGCCCGCTCGGTTCGCTACGCCATCGCCCGCCGACGAAGTGAGGAGGCCCTGCGCCGGCTCAGCGAAGCCGAGTTCCTGCGCTCGGAGAACACCCGGCTCGAGCGCGGATTGCTGCCCCGGCCCCTGATCGCCACCAGCCGGCTGAAGTGGGCGACTCGCTACCAACCCGGCGGTGGCCGGGCGCTCCTTGGCGGTGACTTCTTCGACGGCATCGAGCTGCCCGACGGCACCGTACGGGTGGTGGTCGGCGATGTCTGCGGGCACGGCCCGGACGAGGCCGCGCTGGGGGTCGCGCTCCGGGTCGCCTGGCGCGCCCTGGTCATCGGCGGAGTGGCACCGGACGCCATCATGCCTGCCCTGGAGCGACTACTCGAGACCGAGCGCTTCGACGACGAGATATTCGTCACCCTCTGCGACCTGACGCTGCACCCTGGGCTCCAGCGCGCCCATGTCCGGCTGGCCGGCCACCCCGCTCCGCTGCACCTCGACGGCTCCTCGGCGAAGGACGACCCGCTGCCCCACCGAGGCCCCCCACTCGGCGTGGTCGACCACGGCTCGTGGGAATCGGACGAGCTCGAGCTGGGTCCGGCCTGGACGCTGCTCCTGTTCACCGACGGCATCATCGAAGGTTCCACCGGTCCGGGCCGGGACCGCTTGGGCGCCGATGGCCTGACCGAGCTGTTGGTCCGCCTGGTGCCCGACACATCCGGGCTGGGTTTGGTGGCCGACCGACTGATCCACGAGGTGGAACGGGCCAATGGAGAGCCGCTGAGCGATGACATCGCCCTCTTTCTGCTCTCCGCCCATGAGCACTGGTCCGAGTGACGGCGGCGGGGGCCATTCCTCAAGACCACGCACGGACGACCCGGCCCGGCGGGATGACGCTGCGGGGGCGCCTCAGGGCGGTGTTCCTCGTGGCCGTGGTGTTGTTGGCGGTGGCACTGGGCATCAGCGCGTTCTCGTTCGCCCAGCTCCTCGACGGCCGCACCACCCTGTTCGACCAGATCGACCCGGCGCGACTGGCGTCCGAGCAGTTGCTCGTCGCCCTGCTCAACCAGGAGACCGGCGTCCGGGGATACGTGCTCACCGGCCAGGCGTCCTTCTTGCAGCCCTTCGCCCAGGGCCTCCCCGCACAACGGGCGGCGTCGGACCAACTGGACAGCCTCCTGGCCAGCCAACCAGGCCTGCTCGCATCGGCCCGCGAGGCCGAACGGAAAGGCGTGGCATGGCAGACCGAATTCGCCAAACCCGCAGTCATCGCCACTGCGGCCGGCAACAAGGCCTATGCCTCGGACATCGCCCTGCAACGTTCCAAAGAGCTTTTCGACAGTTTCCGGGCCGCCCGCCAGCGCCTCAACGACGCGCTGGCCCGCGCCGGGCGGGCCGCCACCGCCCGCCTCAACGACAGCACGCTCCAACTCGAGATCGTCCTAGTCAGCGCAGCGGTGCTGGCCATCGTGGCTGGGGTCGTCGGACAACGGGCCCTCCGGGTCTGGGTGACCGACCCCTTGTTGAGCCTCGGGGGCGACGCCCGCCAGGTGGCTGACGGCGACCTCGATCACGCCATCACCTCGACCGGGCCGCCCGAGTTCCGGCGCCTCGCCGGCGACTCCGAAGCCATGCGCCTTCGGATCGTCGGGGAAGTGGAAGAGATCGAACGGGCCAGAGCCGAGTTGATGGCCCGCAACGCCGAGCTGGCCAGGTCGAATGCCGAGCTCGAGCAGTTCGCCTACGTCGCCTCCCACGACCTGCAGGAACCGCTGCGCAAGGTCACCAGCTTCTGCCAGCTGCTCCAGCAGCGATACCAGGACCAACTCGACGACCGGGGCAGCCAGTACATCGAGTTCGCCGTGGACGGGGCCAGGCGGATGCAGGGGCTCATCAATGATCTCCTGGCCTTCTCGCGGGTGGGCCGGGTGCCGGACCGGTTCGTCGCCGTCGACCTCGGCACGTGCGTCGATGCCGCGGTCAAGAGCCTCACCACTGCCATCGAGGAGACCGGGGCGGTCGTCACCACGAGCGCGTTGCCCGTGGTGAGCTGCGACAGCGGTCTGATGATCAGCGTCTTCCAGAACCTGATCAGCAACGGGATCAAGTTCCGCTCCCAAGCCGTGCCCGAGGTCCGGATCGAGGCTGTCCGGGAAGGCTCGTCGTGGCTCCTGTCGGTCAGCGACAACGGGATCGGCATCGAGCCTCGCTTCGCCGAGCGGGTGTTCATCATCTTTCAACGCCTACACTCCCGGGAGGCCTACGTCGGGACCGGGATCGGCTTGGCCTTGTGCCGGAAGATCATCGAGTTCCACGGCGGGAGCATCTGGCTCGACACCGGCCACCTGCCTGGGACCCGCATCTTGTTCACGCTGCCTGCCGCCCGAGGAGGGCCGACCCCATGAACGTCATCGACGAGACCACCCCGATCCAGGTCCTCCTGGTCGAGGACGATGCCGGCGATGTCCTCATGACACGCGAAGCGCTGGCCGGCAGCAAGCTGGTCCACAACCTCCACGTCGTCGACAACGGCGAGCTGGCCGTCGACTTCCTCACCAACCAGGGGCAGTACCAGGACGCCCCCCGGCCCGACATCATCCTGTTGGACCTCAACCTGCCCCGGCTCGACGGCCGCGAGGTCCTGGCCCGGGTCAAGGCCGACGAGTCTCTTCGCCAGATTCCCGTCGTCGTCCTGACCACCTCCGACGCCGAGGAGGACGTGCTCCGCAGCTATGACCTCCACGCCAACGCCTACGTGACCAAGCCGGTCGAATTCGAGGCGTTCATCGCCGTCGTGCGCCAGATCGACGACTTCTTCCTGTCTGTCGTCCGTCTTCCGAAGCACTGACTCGCCCTCGCGAGCACGCCCTCGCCGTTTGGACCCGCTCGGGGAGGGGTACTCCACCGGTGATCAACCGGCGCCGCTGGTGGGCGCGAGCTGGGCCAGGTACGTTCCAATCGTGCTCGCCGAGCACAACGAGCCAACAGGAGGACCCCGATGAGCGATGACCGCACAGTGCCGTCTGACGCCACCGACGCCGTCGAGCGGGTCGACGAGGAGTCGCCGCACCAACCCGACCGACTGGCCACACCCGAGGAGGAGTCGGCAGCGGACGAGGCTCGGGAGACGTTCGCGGGGGACGAGGAACAGGTGGCCGAGCACTACAAGGACATGGCCGAAAGAGGGGCCAAGGCCAAGGGTGAAGGGCGGATCTCGTAGCTGGCCTACGGCTTGGGTGCCATCCTCATCGCACTCCTCGGGGCCGGAACTGAATGCTGATGCGGGGCCCGACCGGGCGCGATGTCTTCGGTATGGCGTGCTCCCAGGTGCGCTGGCACGTTCCCCCCATGACCACGAGATCGCCGTTGCCCAGCTCGTAGCGTTTGGCGCTGCCTCCGCCCCGAGGCCGGAGCAGCAGGCGGCGGGTGGAGCCGACCGAGACAATGGCCACCAAGGTGTCCTCCGTCGCCCCCCGGCCGATCCGGTCCCCGTGGAACGCCACACTGTCCTGCCCGTCGCGGTAGAGGCACAGTCCGGCGGTGACGAACGGGCCGCCGCCTTCGTTGCGGTAGGACTCGACCAGTGCCTCCCTGATGACGTCCAAGGCGGGGTGGGGAAGATCGTCGCTCTCGCCGTAGAAGCTCATCAGCCGGGGAACGTCCACCACCCGGTCGTACATGGGACGCCGCTCGGCTCGCCACGGCACGGTGTGGAGCAGCTCTTCGAACAGCACGTCGGCACCCCCCAGCCAGTCTCGGCCGACGTCGATCCAGGCACCCTGGCCGAGGTCCGTCCGGGGTAGCCTCGTCCCAGAGGATCGGGGCCCGACCAGTGTCTCCTGGTCGAACAACGAGCCTTGCAGCACTGCCATCATCGCCCATGGTAGCAGTAGGCGAACGTGTGTTCGCCACCCAAAATGTGGGCGTTCGTGAAGCGAACCGCACGGGCCCCCGGCCAGACGGTCAGCGGCCCTCTGCTCTCCCTTCCCAGCGGACCAGGACCATGGAGGCATCGTCTCGGAGCTCGGTGATGCTGTGGTCGAGGACTGCTCGCACCACGCGCCGGACGGCGTCTCCGGGCTCAAGGCCCTCCGAGATCACCTGGCCGGTGAGGTCGGCCAACCGTTCGACGCCGAACTCCCCGCCCTCTGGGGCTCGTGCGTCGACAACGCCGTCGGTGTAGAAGAGCACGCCGTCGCCGGGCTCGAGTGTCTCGGTGGCAATGGTCGGCTTGTCGGCCCCGAGGCCCCACGGCAGCGTCGGAGCACAATGGAGCTCGTCGACGACCCGGTTGTCCCGGATGAGGAGGGGGAGTGGGTGACCAGCATTGACCCAGTTCAGCGTGCCCGACCGGCGCTCGAGCCGAGCAAGCTGCCCGGTGGCGAAGGCCTCTCCCCCGAACCGGGCGCTCAAGGTGGCTTCGAGGCCGGCGTGCATGTGCCCTAGCGTCGACCCCTCTCGGCGGGCGTGGCGGTAGGCCCCGACGGTCAGGGCGGCGACCATGGCCGAGCGCACCCCGTGTCCCATGGCATCGAATATCGCCACCTCCACGATCGGCCCGTTCACGGCGTAGTCGAAGGCGTCGCCGCCGACGTCGTAGGCCGGCTCGAGCATGCCGGCGACCGAGACGTCCGGCAGGTTCAAGACCAACGGAGGAAGCAGCTCCCACTGCATGCTGGCAGCCAGGCTCATGGACTTCCTCTGCTGATGGAGCTTGAAAGCATCAGTGGTCCGGTTCTGGGCGGCCATCAGGACCCCGGCGAACAGGCCGAGCTCCTCACAGGAGCGCACGGATCCGTCACCACCGTGGGGCACGGTCAGGGCGAGCACCCCGGTCGGAGTCGAGCCGGCGACTACCGGCACCCAGGTCCGAGCTCCCTCGGGGCGGTCGACCGTCACCGATGACTGCGTGGTGAACGCCCGTCCAGCCACAGTGGTGGCGACCCCTTGGGGCTCTGGCACTTCCGCGTGGGTTAGCTCGTCGGGCAGGGGGACGAGCCAAAGCTGCTCGACGTCGACGACGTAGACGACGATGTCAATGGCGCCAAGCTGCCGTACGGCCGCCGCCACCACTGCCGACACCGAAGACGGGTCCGTCGTACCGGTCGCTCGGAGGCCGGCACCGATGTCCACAGGCGACGACATGGCCTCAAGTGTACTGGGCACCAATGAGCTGCAGCCGCTGGAGAGCCGCCTCCTCGGCAGGCACGGCGAGACCCTGACCTGTGGGTTTCGACCGGGTCAGCATCGGGTACCGGCGCGACGTAGGCGACACCACCTGGCACCAACGGAACGGAAGGGACGGCGTAGGCCATGGCAGACAGACTCGAGGGCCGACGTATTGCATTCGTGATCGCCAACGAGGGCGTCGAACAGATCGAGCTCACCACTCCCTGGCAGGCGGTCCTGGAGGCCGGAGGCACGGCGGACCTGCTCGCTCCCGAGAGCGGCTCGGCACAAGCGTTCAATCACCTCGACAAAGCAGATGTCTTCCACGTTGACCGGGTCATCGACCGGGCCGATCCCGGCGACTACGACGCCTTGGTACTCCCCGGCGGCGTCGCCAACCCCGATCAGCTCCGCACCGTTCCGGCCGCGGTGCGCTTCGTCCAGGACCTCTTTGATGCGGGAAGGCCCGCTGCGGTCATCTGTCACGGACCGTGGACCCTTGTCGAGGCCGACCTCGTCCGCGACCGGACGCTCACGTCGTGGCCCAGCCTCCAAACGGACATCCGAAACGCCGGGGGCAAGTGGGTGGACCGGGAAGTCCAGGTCTGCCGGGCCGGCCCCAACGTGCTCGTCACCAGCCGCAAGCCGGATGACCTTCCCGCCTTCTGCGGCGAGCTGGTCGACGCCTTCTCCCGGGCCGACCAACTTGCCTAACCAGGCCCGCGCTGTTCACAAACCCGAGCGCCGACATTCGGGCGCGACCGATCCGGGCCGCCCCGTCCTCACGGCCGTTTGAGCCCACGGTCGACCAGGAGTTTCCTTCCGTTCGATCGGCGGCTCATTTCGATGTGGCCGGCGCTTGCACCGTGGGTGAGTAGGCGCTCACGGTATGGGGTATAGGTGCGCGGGCGTTCAACGGGGAAGCAGGAGGTGTCGTGGAAAGTAGTCAGATGGCGGACATCGACTCGGGGTCACCGGCGCTCTGCGAGGGCTACCGGCACGAGGCCCTGCTCTACGACGGCCTTGACGAGTTCCTCCAGGCAACACTCGAGTTCATCATGGACGCACAGGCCGCTGACGAGCCGGTACTCGTCGTGGTCGAGGCAGGGAAGATCGACACCCTGCGGGGCGAGCTACGGGGTCGCGAAGCGGGTGTCCACTTCGCCGATATGGCCGAAGTGGGGGCCAACCCAGCCCGGATCATCCCGGCCTGGCAGGATTTCCTCGCTGCGTACGCCGCGCCCAGTCGTCGGGTCCGCGGGATCGGCGAGCCCGTCTGGCCGGGGCGCAGCCCGGCCGAGCTGGCCGAGTGCCAACGCCACGAGGCGTTGTTGAACCTGGCCTTCGCCGATCCCTCCTTCTGGCTTCTCTGTCCGTACGGGACGGCCACGCTGGACGTAGGGGTGATCGACGAGGCCCGGCGGACTCATCCCGTCGTTCGTGAGCATGGGGCGACGCGACCCAGTCGGAGCTACCCGGGCACCGACGCCTTGGCCGCGGTGGACACGTCCCCGTTGTCGAGCCCTCCCGACGATGCGGTGGTCCTGACCTTTCGAACCGGCGGCATGGGCGAAGTCCGACGCTTCGTCGCCGACCACGCCGCTCGGGCCGGATTGGCGCCACAGCGCGTGGCCGAACTGGTGCTGGCCGCAGATGAGATCGGCACCAACAGCCTCAGTCACGGCGGCGGCGTAGGCACGGTGGCCGTCTGGGGCGAACCAGGATCGGTGGTCTGTGAGGTTCGCGATCGCGGTTGCATCGGCGATCCGTTGGCCGGTCGGCGGCGGCCGTCGCTGGATCGGAACGGCGGACGCGGGCTCTGGCTGGCCAATCGGCTCTGCGACCTGGTCCAGGTCCGCTCAGCCGAAGGCGGGAACGTGGTCCGCCTCCGGATTTCGGGAGCCACCCACTAGGCACAGGGCCCGCCTCGCTCATCGGGTCCCCGCTGGTGGCGCAGCGCGCCGGAGTGGCTGCATTCCGGTGTGGGCGGTATCAATTGGGCAACGGTGCACGCAAGGGAGGCCCCAACCATGAAGTTCTCGATGATCTTCGAGGCCCAGCTCAACCATCCAAGCCCCGAGCATGAGCACCAGGTGATCCTGGACTGCGTCGAACAGGCCGTCCTGGGCGAGGCCATGGGCTTCGACCGAATTTGGGCCGTGGAGCACCATGCCCTCAAGTGGTACGCCCACATGAGTGCGCCGGAGACCTTCTTGGCCTACGTGGCGGCCAAGACCGAACGCATCCGGATCGGGCACGGGGTCGTGTGCATGCCGTTCGGCTACAACCATCCGGTCCGCGCCGCCGAGCGCGCCGCCATGCTCGACATCCTGTCGGGCGGCCGCCTGGACCTTGGCGCCGGCCGCGGCGCCACGCTGCAGGAGATGTCGTTGTGCGGAGTTGAGCCCGAGAAGACCTACGCCGAGGTCGAGGAAGCCCTCCGGATGATCAGCGCCATGTGGCTCGAAGACGAATTCGAGTGGCACGGTCTTCTCGACATCGAACCCCATCCCGTGCTCCCCCGTCCCGTGCAGGAGCCCCACCCCCCGTTGTACATGGCATGCACCAAGCAGAACACCGTGGAGCTTGCCGCCGAGTACGGCATCGGTGCGCTGGTCCTGGGATTCGCGGGCGTCGACGAGGTCGACCATCTGAACAAGCTGTACCGAGGCGCGATCGACAGGCGAAGCGGCGATCGGTTCGTCTCGACCGTTCGCAATGACTACTTCAGCGCGCTCTGCCCCACCATCGTGCTCGACGACGCCGACGAGGCGCTCCGGATCGGAGCCCGAGGACAGCGGTTCTTTGCCGAGTCGATCGCCCACTGGTACGGCGCCGGTCCCACGCCGGCCCAGGACACCGAGGACGACGACAACGTGGCCGCCATCAAGGCCGACGCAGAGGTGATGGTAGCCAAGCTGCACGAGGCCAACATCCCCGTGCGTCCCTCGGCACTCGGCACCTACAACGTCAACCATGCCTACGGCTCCGTCGAGCATGCCATCGACTACGTGGAGCGGCTCGAGGAGGCCGGCGCCGACGAGATCATGTGCCTGATCCAGATGGGAACGATTCCCCAGGAGATCTGCCTCGAGACGATCCGCAACTGGGGCGAGAGGGTCATCCCCCACTTCCGCCGGCCTTCGGTGCTCAGTGCAGCAAGCTCGACACCACGTTGATCAACAGAGCGATGATCACGGCGCCGAAGAGATAGGAGAGCAGCGCGTGATGCAGCGCGGACCGGCGGACCCGTTTCGTCGTCAGGTTGGTATCCGAGACCTGAAACGTCATCCCGATGGTGAGGGCGAGATAGGCAAAGTCCAGATAGGTCGGAGCGTCCGGCTCGTTGAA
Source organism: uncultured Acidimicrobiaceae bacterium (assembly GCA_963803065.1). Taxonomy (GTDB): domain Bacteria; phylum Actinomycetota; class Acidimicrobiia; order Acidimicrobiales; family RAAP-2; genus DASXMT01. The sequence continues at coordinate 127,532 of CAWDKW010000014.1, read as the reverse complement.
GTCGATGCCGCCGACGGGAGGTGAGTAATAGAGGCGGGCGTACAACAAGGAGTAGACCGTGTGGACGGCGGACCAGGCCAGCGCCACGCTGACCACCCCGATGGCGATGAGATAGGCCTTCGTCCCGCCGTGCGAATTGCCCGCTTTGACCAGTGCCAACCCGACGGCGGCAAGGCTGGCCACGCCGGCCGAGACGACCAGCAATTCGGTGGTGGCAGTGCTCGGGTCCTCACGGACAGCGTTTCGCTTGGTGGTGGCGGCATCGAAGGACCCCACCGTCATCCAGACGCCGACGACGTAGAACATGCTCGCGGCGATCCAGCCCAGTAAGACGGCCGCCTGCCAGGGAACGATGAACAACGTGAGGGCGCCGATCGCCGACCCGATCGGAACGGCGATGGCCACCCGCCTCCCGGCCGGCGCGGGGGCCGAGAGGCGGGTGGGGTCGGGCCCCGGCGTCACGGACACAGGTGTCCGTCGCAGCATCGTCTCAACAAGGTCCGATCATCAGCGCGGAGACGACTCTAGGACAACGCATCTCGTGTCGTCGCCACCCTGCTCACCGGGCTGCCGTGACACGGATCGTCTGCGGGGAGGATGGTCGAGGTGCCCCATCTGGCAAGGTATGCGCGTGCATATCCTCGTGGTCAACGCCGGCTCGAGCTCGGTAAAGCTGCGTGTGGTCGACGACGGCGACGACGTGGTGGCGACGAGGGACCTCCCCCGCCTGACCGGACCGGAGCTGGTCCATAGCCTCGGCGACTTTCTCGACCAGTATCCCGAGCTCGATGCCGTCGGACACCGCATCGTGCACGGGGGTCCAGATCTCACGCGGCCGCTGGTTCTCGACAACCATAGTGAGGCTGCACTCGACTCGTTGGCCGACCTGGCACCATTGCACAACCCACCGGGCGTGGAAGGAATCCGCGCCGTCCGACTGATGCGACCGGGCCTTCGCCAGGTCGCCTGCTTCGATACGAGCTTTCACTCCCAGATGCCGGCAAAGGCCGCCACCTACGCCGTTCCCCGTTCGTGGCGGGAGGAGTGGGGTATCCGACGATACGGATTTCACGGGCTCAGCCACGACTGGGCCAGCCGGCGTGCTGCCGCCATCCTGGGCCGACCTCGAGAGCAGCTTCGCCTGGTGACCGCCCACATCGGTGCCGGCGCCTCCCTGGCTGCGGTGGCCTGGGGACGATCGGTCGACACGACCATGGGGTTCACGCCGATCGAAGGGCTCGTCATGGCCACCCGCTCGGGAAGCGTCGACCCTGGCGTCCTCGTATGGGTGCAACGACACGGTGGATTGTCGGTCGAACAGGTCGAGGGGGCACTCGAGCACGACTCGGGGCTGCTCGGCCTGTCCGAGGACTCCGATGACCTTCGGCTGGTGATCGACTCGGCCCATGCCGGGAACGCCGCGGCGCAGCTGGCCTACGAGGTCTACGTCTACCGCATTCAGACCCATGTCGGCGCCATGAGCGCGGCCATGGACGGGATCGACGGGTTGGTCTTCACCGGCGGTGCCGGGGAGGCCTCGGACATCTTGCGAGCCGACGTGTGCGCGGGGCTCACCTTTCTGGGACTGAGGCTGGCACCATCGAGCAATCGAAGGCTCGAGGGGGACAGCCTCGTGTCGGCGACAGGGGACGTCCCAGCCGTTCTTGTCGTCCATGCCCGCGAGGATCTGGAGATCGCCCGGTACGTACGCGAGGTCCTCGGCTAGCCGCCCAGGCTCGATCGCAACTGGGCGAGCTCCGAGCGCAACGCTTCGAGCTCGGAGCGCAAGGCGTGGACTTCGGACTCGAGGTCGGCGAGGCGTCCCGTCGGAGGGTTGGCTGACGGCATCCGAGCACCCGAGGACCCTTCGGGCCCTCCCACCGAGGGTCGCCCGATTTGGGGGCCGGGACCGTCCGCATCGGCTGTGGGCGCATCGGCTGTGGGCGCATCGGCTGTGGGCGCATCGGCTGTGGCCGCATCGGCTGTGGGCGCATCGGCTGTGGCCGCATCGGCTGTGGCCGCATCGGCACCCTGGGCCAGCAATTGCACCCAGCGCTCTTCCTTCTGTCCCGGACGGCGCCCTCGGCGTTCGACCAGACCGTCGCCCAGCTCGGCCATCAGCTCCAGGTCGTGCTCCACCGAGCCCAGGTCCTCGAAGGCGACCATCCGCTCGGTCCGGGTCCGCAGCTCACCGACTGTCTGCGGACCGCGCAGCAACAGCACCGCCAACAGGGCCAGCTGCCGGTCGTCCACGCCGAGCACCTCGTCGAGCACGTGGCGGTAGCGCACCACCGATCGTCCGTGCGACGGGAGCACGAACCGGACCAGGTGCTGTTCTCTCAACTGCGACAACGCCGACTCGACCACCGCTTCGTCGTAGTCCACCACTGGATCGCGGTTCGACGACTGGTTGCAGGCTAGGACCAAGGCGTTCAGGGTCAGGGGATAGTGCTGCGGGGTGGTCAACCGCTTCTCGATCAAGCTGCCCACCACCCGTGCCTGCTCGGTGCCGATCCACATGGGGGAAGCATACGGTCGGAGTCGGGTGCGATCTCTATACTGACCCCAGCCGTCGAGCCCAGGAGGGCGCCATGGGAACAGCCACCGACAGTCCCGAGCACGTGGTGCGCAGCTTCTGCGATGCGGTCACGGGGATGGACGCCGAAGGTCTCCGGCCCTTCTTCACCGATGGCGTCGTCTACCACAACATGCCCATGGAGCCGGCGGTCGGCCTGGACGCCACCATCGAGGCCCTGGCCATGTTCATGGGCATGTGCACAGCGCTGCGCTTCGACATCCGTCACCTGGCCGTGGAGGGAAACGCCGTCCTCACCGAGCGAACGGACGTGTTCACCATTGGGGGTGCAGAGGCTCCCATTCCGGTGATGGGGGTGTTCGAGGTGGTGGACGGCCGGATCGGTGCGTGGCGCGACTACTTCGACCTGGCCAAGGTGACCGCCCAGATGAGCGGTGAAGGTTGACCTTCCCGAGCAGCTAGGCCGCCGCTCTTTCCAGGATGTGCACGCCGCAGGCCGACCCCAGCCCGATGACCTGGGCCAGCCCCACGGACGCCCCTTCGATCTGACGATCACCGGCCTCGCCCCGGAGGTGATGGCAGACCTCCCAGATGTTGGCGATGCCGGTGGCGGCGATGGGATGGCCCTTGGACTCGAGGCCACCCGACACGTTCACCGGGGTAGCGCCGTCCCGGAAGGTCGCCCCCGACTCGAAGTAGTCGACGGCGCCGCCGGGCGGGCAGAGCATCAGGTTGTCGTAGTGGACCAGCTCGGCGGTGGCGAAGCAGTCGTGCAGCTCGACGAGGTCGAGGTCCTCGGGCCCCACGCCGGCCTGCTCATAGGCCTGCCGGGCGGCGTTTCTGGTCAGGGTGTTCACGTTGGGCAGCACCTGGCAGGCCTCTTCCCACGGGTCGGTGGTCAGGATCGACGCCGACACCTTCACGGCCCGGCGCTGTTGCTCCTTCGACAGCTTCTTCAGTGTCGAGTCGCCGACGACGACGGCGGCGGCGGCGCCGTCGCAGTTGGCCGAGCACATGGGCCGGGTGTTGGGGTAGGCGATCATGACGTCGCCCATGATCTGCTCGAGCGACATCGCCTTGGTGTAGGCGGCCAGGGGGTTGAGGGTGGAGTGGGCGTGGTTCTTCTCGCTGATCCGGGCGAACAGCTCGAAGGCCGCCCCGTCGTACTCATTCCCGAAGAGGTACTCCATGCCGATCTGGGCGAACACCCCGGGCATGGTCTCGGTCCCGACCCGCCCGTCGATGCCGGCGACAGCGCCGTAGCGACCGCTTGGTGTCCAGGTGGCAGCGTCGGCCTTCTTGGACCCCCCGGCCAGGAGCCCGGCTCCGGCCAGCTTCTCGACTCCGACGGCCATGCCATAATCGGCCTCGCCCGCCTTGACGGCCATGATCGCCGTGCGCAGGGCGGTGGCTCCGGTGGCACAGGCATTGGCCACGTTGTAGACGGGGATGCCGGTCTGCCCGATCTGCTTCTGGAGCTGCTGCCCGATGCCGCCGGACGCGCCCATGAGGTTGCCGGCGGCCAGCACCCCGATCTGGGCCATCGACGCGCCGCTGTCGGCCAGCGCCCCGAGGGCCGCCTCGGTTGCCAGGTCGACCACGTCCTTGTCGGGGTGCTTGCCGAATTTGGTCATGTGGATCCCGAGGATCCAGATGTCTTCGCTCATCTGCGTTCCTTTGCCGTCAGGACGGCTCGAACCCGAAGCCGATGGCCTCGGTGCCGTTGTCGTCGGTGCCGATCGTAGAGGTGGCCAGCTTCACCTTCATCCCCAGCTGCACGTGCTCGGGGTCCGGGTCCACGTTGATGATGTTGGCCCGGACGCTCGTCCCGCCGCAGTCGACCACGCCGGCCACGTAGGGCACGGGAATTCCCGGCGCCGCGAACGAGACGATGGTGAAGGCCCGGAGCGTCCCCTGCCGGTCGAGGTCGACGGTGGCGAAGTCGGTCGCGGTGCACGCCGCGCAGGCGTTGCGGCGATCGAAGTACCGGGCGCCGCAGGCCACGCACTCATGGGCCACGAGGTGGGGGTCGGCGCCCAGTACCAGGTAGTCGACGAGCGGGATCTGTTCGGCCATGGGGGTCTCTTTCAGCGTTGGTGCCAGGGCAGTACACGCTAACCGGGGCCGGGGGCCGACGCATATCGTTTCGACCGGCCTGCCGCTCCGCCCGGCCGGGCCCGGGGCCCTAATCGGGTGAGGGCTTCTCCGACGGGCCACGGGACGGCGGGCCCGGCCGGCCGGGGGCGACGACGATCTCCGCCTCTCGGAGCAGGGCGAGGCTCCGGTTCTCCCGTCCGTAGGCCAAAGGGCTGAACAAGATGGTGTCCAGGGGGAACCACAGCCCCACCCAGACGAGGACCCAGCCCAGGGTGTCGAAGGCAAGGTTGACGTTCCCTTGGCCGGCGATCGTCACCGTGTTCACGACGGCGATCAGGCCGAGGATGGTGATGGGCACCCCGACCCGCAACGACCAGAGGCCGTCATAGCGGACGGCCCGACGCTCGCGCTTGTTGTAGTCGATGCGATGGTCGCAGTACCGCCGGAGGGTGCCGGTGATCCGCTCGGCCGTGTCGTCGTCCACCTCGGTCGGCGGCATGGCCAGCTCTATGCGGACGCGAGCCCGGGATTGACGGCTCCGGATCTCACTCAAGCTGTAGTCGACACCGGTGAGGAAGTTCCGGTACTCGGAGAACAGGTCGGTCTGGGGGACTTGGAACATGTCCTCGGCCCTTGTCAGCTGCAGCCGGATGACCTGGTGGGTGCGGTCGGTCATGGAGGCTGTCTAGTCGATCGGATCCGGCCCGTGCGCGGGGACCCCAACCGGCCGGCTGCCACCACCGGACGCCGAGCGGGCCGGCCGAGCTCTACTCCTGTACCCTTCAGGCAGCTCTCGGGCCCTCCCGAGGTGCGTCGCCGTCATGGCCCGCCCGGTGTCGGTTGCCGGCCGTCCGAGGGGAGGGTTTCGAGGTCGCCATCGAGAGGGAGCCCATGCGCGAGATCCACACCCACCTCGCTCCGTACTGGTTGGGCGGCCTCATCGAGGCGACCAGCGTGGACGGCGGCCCCACCGACGAGCAGCTCCGGATCGTGCAGGGCCTGCTCCGCGGCTATTTCGGGGTCGAGTCGGCCATCGACCTGGTCCCGCTGCCGGCGGAGGAGCTCAAGGAGGTCATCGTCGACCTGAGCTCCCGCTACCGGCTGGTCCAGACGATGATCGTCCTCCAATTCGCCCGCCACCCGGCGAGCGAGATGCTGGCCGACTCGGTCGAGCGGTACGCGGCCACGCTGGGGGTGGACGAGCCCATGCTCGTCGTCGCCCGCGACGCCGCCATCCACTCGCGCCAGCTCCTGATGGCCGACTGGGCCCGCTTCGCACGCAACAGCCCGATGGAGCCACAGCGACGCGACCAGTCCGACGACGAGTTCGGGGCCCAGTTCGAGGCGTTGCGGCAGTGCCCGGATGGAAGCCTCGGCCGGGCATTCATCGACTTCTATGAGTCCAACGGGTTCGCCATGCCCTCGGCGGCCACCGGTCTCGGCGTCAGCCTTGTCAACCACGACTTCTCGCACATCATCACCGGGTACAAGCCCAACGATGCGGTGGAAGAGGTCGCCCTGTCGGCCATGCTCGTGAGCTCGGCCAACGGCGAGGAGCACTTCAGCGCGCTGGCCGCGTCGATGGCCCTCTACGAAGTGGGGCTCTTCGACATCCTGGGCATCGACCCGACCAAGGGAGTCCTGGACCGCCACGGTGCGCCCGATGTCTTTGCCGACGCCATGCGCCGGGGAGCGTCGTGCTCGGCCGACATCGCCACCATCGACCATCTGGGCCTGGCCGACCAGCCGATCCGTGACGTCCGGGCCAGCTTCTCCATACTGCCGCGGACGGTCTGAGTGCAGGCACTGTCCCGGACACTGTGAACCTCTGGGACTGCCGGGATGGTGTGACCCCCAGCCGATCGGCTCAGCCGGGCACGTAGTCGAAGGTGTCCGGGTCGGGGCCGGTGCGTGCGTCCCGGTTGAGCCCGGAGATCCGGTCCATGTCGGCGGCCGACAGCTCGAAGTCGAAGATCTCGAAGTTCTCCTGGATGCGCGCCGGGGTCACCGACTTGGGGAAGACGATGCTGTCCCGCTGGATGTGCCAACGGAGCACGACCTGAGCCGGTGACTTGTCGTTGCCTCGAGCCACATCGATCACGACCGGGTCGCCGAGCACCGCGCCCTGGGCGATGGGAGACCACGCCTCGGTGGCAATTCCGTGCTGCGCATCGAAGTCCAGCAGTTGGGTCTGGCTCAGGTAGGGGTGGGCCTCGATCTGATTGACGGCCGGCACGATCTCGGTCTCGTCCGACAATCGGCCCAGATGGTGGGCCTGGAAGTTGGAGACGCCGATAGCGCGGGCCCGACCCTCGGCGTAGACCTGTTCCAGGGCCTTCCATGTCTCCACGAAGTCGCCGATCATCGGGAGGGGCCAGTGGATGAGGAACAGGTCGATCCGCTCGGTGGCCAGGGCGGCCAGTGTCCGGTCGAAGGCCTTGAGGGCGTCATCGAAGGCGTGGTAGTTGTTGTTGAGCTTGCTGGTCACGAAGACCTCGCCGGGGTCGATGCCCGAACGGGCGATGGCCTGGCCGACCTCCTTCTCGTTCCCGTACATCTCGGCCGTATCGATGTGCCGGTAGCCGACCCGCAGGGCATTGGTTACGGCCTCGGTGGTCTCGCTCGGCTTCACCTGGAACACGCCAAAGCCGAGCTGGGGGATCTCGACCCCGTTGTTGAGCTTCACGGTGGGGACTGTCGTCGTCATCAGATCTCTCCGATCGTCGTCTGTCGGCAGGTGTGTACCCAGTGCGACCCAAACCACGCTCCCCCGGCTCCCGGCTGCTCTCTTCTCGTCCCCCGACTCCTCCCCGGCGCCGCCGTGCACGCCCCCCGTACGGCGCCGTGCGGGCTGACGGGTCTCCTGACACGGCCATGCTCGATGGACGGCGAGACCCGGCCATGCTCACAGCACGGCTACCGGGTTGACCGGGCACCCGGTGCCCTTGGGCAACCGCAACGGGGTCATGGCGAAGAGGAACGCCCACCGCTCAAGGGCGGCGCACCGCTCGCCCAGGCGGCTCAGGGCCATGTTGTCGATCAGGTGCAGGCCCATGGCGACGATCCCGATCTGATGGACGGGAAACGGCCACTCGGGCGTCCCGACGAAAGGCATGGGATCGGAGATCCCGTCGCTCCCGAGGACGGCCACCTCCCGCTCGTGGAGCCAGGGCAGGCAGTCGGCATGCAGCCCGGAGAATCCGTCAAATCCCTGCGTGGCCGCTCGCCTGGCCTCCCGGCCCCAGGCCACCAGGAGCACGTCACCCGACCGTACCCGGACGCCCTCGGCTTCCTCGGCCGCCTCGAGATCGGCGACGGTCACGATGTCACCGGCGCCGTAATAGTCGCGCCTCCGGGCGCGAGCGACGTCGAGCAGGACGCCCCGTCCGACGACGCCGTCGGCCATGGACAGGATGGTGTTGGACCGGGCGCCGTCACTGCGCACCTCGCTGGCCGGTCGGCCACCGAACATCTCTCCTCGCACGAACATATGGGAGAGGGCATCGACATGGGTGGTGGTCAGCCCGTGCACGTCGAGTGCGAGATGGTCGCGGGCGGCCTCGTAGCCGGGAATGCCGGTCGCATCACGGGCGTCGCCCGACGCCAGCATGTGATGTTGCACAGGATTCGGGTTCTCGGGGGCGGGCTCGGTATTGAGGTCGTGGGCCAGGCTGATCGATTCGCCCGAACGGACGGCGCCGGCAGCCTCGGCCCGCCGCTCATCGGTCAAGTAGTTGAGCGCGCCGCGCTGGTCGTCAGCACCCCAGCGACCCCAGTTCTTCAAGGACCGGTACAGCTCGTCCAGGTGCTCTGTCGTCGGAATCTCGTCGTCACGTCCCATCGGCCCAGCTTGTCAGCCCCTGCCGCCCGACGCCGTCACCGCCCGATCCCCATGTCGATCAGGTTGCCGACATGTCCCGGTGGCGAAACGCCCTGGGGAGAGATGGCGTCGCCGTCCCTACAGCGCCTGGCGGTGGACGAGTCGGGCGAAGGTGCCGTCGGGGTCGGCCACCAGCTGGTCGTAGGTGCCCTGTTGCACCAGGCGGCCGTCGTCGAGCACGAGGATGCGGTCGGCGTTGCGGATGGTGGACAGGCGGTGGGCAATGATCACTCGAGTGGCGTGCATCTCCTCGATGTTCCGCATGACCACCGCCTGGCTGCGGTTGTCGAGGGCACTGGTGGCCTCGTCCAAGAAGACGACCCGGGGCTTCGCCGCCACCGCCCGGGCCAGTAACAGCAGTTGTCGCTGACCTCCCGAGAACGCGCCACCGTACTCATTGACCACGGTGTGCATGCCCATGGGCAACGAGCGGACGTAGTCGTCAATCCCGGCGAACCGGGTCGCCGCCCAGGCGTCGTCCATGGTGAGGTTCCTCGTCCCGACGATGTTGTGGAACACATCGTCGGGAGTCATCTGGGCCCCCTGGACGACCACGCCGCACTGCCGGCGGACCGCCCGGACATCGATTCCCGAGAGGTCTTGCTCGTCGTAGCTGATCGTCCCGACCACCGGTTGGTCGAAGCCCAGGAGCAGCCGTAGCAGCGTCGACTTCCCCGACCCCGAGGGCCCGACGATGGCCACCAGCTCTCCGGGCAGGACCGAGAAGCTGACGTCGTCGAGCACCAGCGGGTCGTTGCGGTCGTAGTGGTAGCTGACATGGCTCACGTCGATGGCCCCCCGCACCACGCCGGGGTCGGCCTTCACCTGTGCCGTCTCGACGGCAGTCTCGAAGATGGGCCCGAGTCGGGTGTAGTAGGGCACCGCGGCGGCGAGCACGCTCACCGAGATGCTGAGGATGACCATGCTGGCCACCACTTCGGTGAACGACGTGTTGAAGGCCAGGAAGGACCCAGGCGACACCGAATGAACAGGCAGCGTGGCGACGCCAATGAACACCAGCGCAGTAGCCAGCGGCACCCAGGCGGCGATGAAGCTGGTGAGCACGGCCAGCGCCCGGCCGGCGCGCGTCGACGCACGCTTCAAGGTGGCGAACTTCTCTACCCAGGCGGCAAAGGCCCGCCGCTCGGCGTGAGCGACACGGAGCTTCGGCACCGCGCCCAGGATCTGGACTCCCAGCCCGACGACCTGGCCGTTGGCGGCCCGGACGGCATCCTGTCGGCGGACGAGGACCCGGAAGGCCACCACCATGGCGGCCACGCCGATGCACACGGCCACGACGGCGAAGACAGCCAGCACCGGCTCGATGACGAAGAGGATGATGGTGTTGAAGAAGGTGATGAAAGCAGCGAGCACGGTGGGCACCAGGTACTGGGAGACCAAGGTGGCCAGGCTCTCGATGCCCATCGAACGGGCGGCCAGGTCGGCGGACATCCAGGTCCGGAAGAACGGAGGCGGGAGATCGAGCAGCCGATCGAACACGGCCGCCTGCAGCCCGAAGGAGCCCTTCGACACCAGGCGGAGGCCGGCGATGGACTGGACCAAGGTGAGCCCTCCGATGGCCACCGCCGCGCCGACCAGCACTGCGACCAGCCACAGCAGTCGGGAACGGTCGCCGGCGGGCACCACGGTGTCGAAGATCACCCCGGCCACGATGGTGGGCAGCAGGGACAGGAGCCCCACCAGCATCCCTGCGACCAACAGCCGGCGCAGGTCGACGCCGACGTCGCGCAGGACGAAGTGGAGCACGCCCCGCCCGGTCACCTGCTCCCGGGGAAACGGTCGATAGAACTGGACGGCTGCGGGCACCAACGTGGCCGCCAGCGCCCCGTCGACGGTGCGGCGCTCGCCCTCGAGGGCATCGACCAGGTCGTAGCCCCGCGCCCCCGCGGGACGAGCGCCACCCAGCTGCCGTCGGAGTCCCGCTGGGCCAGGAGGGGGCCGCCCGGGCTCTGCCACCAGCGATCGGTGAGCGCGACCTGACGGATCCGCGTGCGGGAATAGTGGGCCACCAGGGCCACCGGGTCGTCGGCCGACTCCATCACGGTCGGCGTCGGCTCGACCAGCTCGATGCCGGCGGCCGCCGCCATCACCCGGCATGCGGCGAGGAGGTCGTCGGTCGACCGCAGCCGCCGCCGGGGTGGCGGCCCCGAGGCGTCGAGGACGGAGCCCAACTCGGTGTAGGCACTCACCCGGAGCTCTGCCTCGTACTGGCCCAACCGGGCCAGCCGCTCGATCTCCATCTGGTGCCGCTGCTCGACCAGCTCGCCCAGCAGCTCGAGCCCCACGGCGACGAAGGCGTCGAGCCCCTCCCAACCCCGCTCATCCGACAGGGCCGCTGCACCGGCGACCGGAACGATGACGGCGTCTCGCTCGCACTCCAACGGCGCGCCGGTGGGAAGGGGCACGATGCCCCGGACCGGGCGGCCCCACAGGGTCAGGCCGTCGGCCATCGGCACCCAGACGCCGGGATGACGGGCGAAGGAGCGGTCGCCGGGGGCCAGCACCACCTCCTCGCCGACGGCCACGGACAGGGCATCGGACCCGGCCTCGACCGGATCCTCGTCCACGCCCACCACCGAGAGGGCCATCCGGCCGACGAAGCGCTCCAGGGCCTCGATGACGACGGGCTCCTCTCGGGCCAGTCGGTGGAGATCGTCGCGGGCGATGGGTCGGGCCTCGGTGCCGGGGACCACCCCGACCAGGCACAAGCCGAACGACGAGTCCTCGGGGGTGGACGGGTAGATCAGTGCTCCGGCCCGGGCGATGGTCAGGGGGTGCATGGGTCCCTCCGCTCGCCCGTCCACCACCTCTACGGCGAACACCCGCACCTCACCCGCCGTCACCACCCACGACACCGCCGGGTCGTCGAGGGCGAGCCGGGCGTTGGTGGCCACCGTCTCGGTCGGGCCCAGCCCGGGCAGGTCGAGAACCGACTGGATCGAACCCGGGGCCACCACCGGGTCGATGGGAGGCTCGGAGGTCATTCGGCCACCAGCGTGGCGTACAGGCCGCCCTCGGCGATCAGGTCGTCGTGGGTCCCCCGCTGCACGGCCCGGCCGTGGTCCATCACGATGATCTCGTCGGCGTCCCGGATGGTCGAGAGCCGATGGGCCACGATCAGGCACGAGCAACCCCGGGCCCGGATGTTCCGGTCGATCTCCTCTTCGACTACGGGATCGAGCGCGCTGGTCGCCTCGTCGAGGACGACGAACGACGGATTACCGGTGAGGGCCCGTGCGATCTCGAGCCGTTGGCGCTGGCCACCGCTCCAGTCGCCGCCACCTTCTTGCATGGCCCGGTCGAACCCCCCCGGGCGACGAACCACGTCGGCGTGGATCGCCGCGTCGCGGGTCGGCGGCCACCAACGAGGCGTTGGTGGTGGTCGGGTCCCAGAGCGTCAGGTTGTCGCGCACGGTGCCGGCGAACAGCACGACGTCCTGGTCGACGAAGGCGAGAGACGCGGCCATGACGTCGGGCGGGATCTGACGGCGCGGCATCGAGTCGAAGAGCACCCGGCCGTGCCAGGGCTTGTACAGGCCGCATACCAGCTTGGCGATGGTGGACTTTCCCGATCCCGAGGGCCCCACGATGGCCACTCGTTGGCCGGGCTTCACGGTCAGATGGAACCCCGAGAGGAGCGGCTCGGCGAACCGGTCGTAGCCGAAGGTGACGTCGGACAGCTCGAGCAGGCCGCTCAGCTTTCGCCGGGCGGCCACCGGGAGCCGCCCCTGCCCCCCGGTGGCCGGGCCGTCCGCCTCGGCGGCGACGTCGGCCGCCCCGGTCAGCATCTCGTCCTCGGGGTGGTTCAGCACATCGTCCACGCTGGCCAGCTTGCCCGCCATGTCCTGGGTGACGGCACCGAGCTCGACCAGTTGGGCGATGGGGGCGTTGAAGTTGGTGCTGAGCGACTGGAAGGCGGCCAGCGTGCCGAGAGTCATGGCGCCACTCAGCACCTCCCACCCCCCGAAGCCCAGAATGACAACGACGTTCAGCATGGACAAGAGTACGGGCACACTTCCGACGATGGCGGTGGGCACGCCCAACTGCTGGGTGGAGTTGGACACCTTGGCCTGGTAGCCGGCCCACCGGGCGAATATGCCCCCCTCTTCCCCCGTGGCCTTGATCGCCTCGATGTTCTGAATGCCGCCGATGGCGGTGGACACCAGTTTGCCCTCCTCGAGCACGATCTTTCGACTGGCGTTCTCGCGCCCGGCGGCGCTGGACCGGAGCACGACCAGATTGATGAGAGCGAAGGCCAGGGTGATGACTCCGAGCACCGGGGAGTACACGAACATCAACACCGCGTAGAACCCCACGGTCACCAGCTTCAGCAGGGCCGTGGTGAACTGGCTCGACAAGAGGCTCGCCACCTCGTCGTTCACGTTCAAGCGGGTGACCAGCGTGCCTGCGTAGCGCTGCTGGAAGAACGGGATGGGTAGACGCAGGAGGTGTTCGATGAACCGGCTCGACATCGAGAGCGACAGCTTGGTGGACAGGCGGACCAGGGTGGCCTGTTGGATCCAGGTGAGGGCGAGCGAGACCACGGCGGCGAGGAGCAGGCCGCCGATCAGGCCGACGATGATCCCGTTCCCATGGCGATTGGTCGGGGCCAGGACGTCGTTGACCAGGACCTGGAGGAAGGCCGGCAACGCCAGCCCGGGAACGATGAGGCCGAGCCCGGCCAGCAGGCACATGGCCAGTGCGCCGCGGGCCCCCCGGAGGCGGGAGGCCAAGCCCCGGACGAGCGAGGGCCCCGAGCCGCTGGGCACGAAGTCAGGGCCGGGGGCGAAGGTGAGGACCACCCCGGTGAAGGCCTGGTCGAACTCGTTCCACGGCACATGTCGCCGCCCGTTGGCCGGGTCGTTGATCCACACCCCGGCGCGGTTGGCCCCTTCCACCACGACGAAATGGTTGAAGTTCCAAAAGGCGATGGCCGGGAGCACCACGGTGGACAGGTCGGCGACCTCGACCCGCACTCCCTTGCTCTCCAGGCCCAGCGAACGGGCCGCCTTCAGAAGGTTGGAGGCCGAGGAACCGTCGCGGGTCACCCCGCAGGCCACCCGCAGCTCCTCGAGCGAGACCCACCGGCCGTGAAAGGCGAGCACCATGGACAGCGCGGCAGCGCCGCACTCGACTGCCTCCATCTGGAGCACGGTCGGCGTGTGCAGACGGTGGGCTCGGAACTCTCCCTCCGGCACCCCAGGGGCGAGAGAGCGCGGCGCTGGCGGCTTCGGCGACGCCTGGACCTCGACCCCGCGGTATGACACGGTCCCCCGACCCTCAGATGACGTAGCTGATGGGGTGGCGCGTGCCGACCACGATGGTCACTTCGGCCGGGAGCCCGCCGGTCAGTGCCGCATAGCTCGGGCCCTCTCCGATCGACCAGGCGTAGCCGCTCGGCGTGTGGGCCGGCTCGAGGGACATCAGTACCTCGGTCACCGGGCCCGACGAGCTCACCTGCTGGACCAACGACTGGTTCTGGAGGACCTCTTGCAGGCGCTGCTGGGTGGCGGGGAAGGGGGCGACCGACTCGACCCTTCCTTTCAAGTAGCCATAGGCGGACGGGGCCACGGTGCTCGGCGACACCTGGGTCTCGGACCCCACCGGGATCTCGTGGGCCAGTCCGGTAGGGATATAGGCGTGGACGACCAGGGTGTCGTTGAGCGGGCGGATCACCGCCATCTGCGTCCCGGGGCTGACGAACTCCTGCTGGCTCACCGCAACCTCCACCACATAGCCGGTGACAGGGGACCGCACGGTGACGGCGTTCCCGGACGCATCGGTGATGAGGGCGAGGGCCTCACCCGAGACCACGGGGTCGTTCACCTGCACGTCGAGGACCGACACGATGCCCGCCGTCGCCGCCTCCACGCTGTTCCAACCGTCTTTGGGAAGGAAGAAGCCGGTCCCGCCGACGCTGACCGGAACGGTCGACACGATCGACCAGACCAGCGCCACGATGACTGCGGCCAACAAGGCGATTAGCGCAATCCAGGTTCCCGGCTTGGCCGGCTTGATCCGGGTGTCGAGCTGTTCGGGCGACTCGATCTTCTCGACCGCACGCGACCGGAATGCATTCAAGGACAGCACGGGCGGACTTTAGCCACTCGCGCCAGAGGACTGACGGCTGGACGCTAGAGTCCGTTGGTCAATGCGTGGGACACGGGCACGCTCGCTTGGAGGGCAGCCGCCGATGGGGACAGGACGACGCGTCTGGGCCTGGGATCGATCGCCCGTCGCCGCCTCCCTGCTCCGCCCATGACGCCGCGGCGGCCGCGTCGCGCCGCGCTGGCAGCGCTGGCCGTCACGGCACTGACCGTGGCCGGATGCAGCACCACGGGCGTGACCGAGGTCACCACGTCGGGCACGTGGGCCGGTCATGTCATCACCATCGGCGCCGTCTACTCGAGCACCGGCGCCGGCAGCGCCTATGGGCCACAATCGATCCTCGGGGCGAAGTTGGCGGCCTCGCAGATCAACGCGGCAGGCGGGGTGCGGGGGGCCAAGATCCAACTGGTTTTCCGGGACGACGGTTCCGTCCCAGCCAACGCGGCCGCCGAGACCAGCCAGCTCATCACGGGCCAGCACGTGCTGGCGCTGCTCGGGCCCACGCTGTCCAACACCGCAACCGCGGCCCACACCGCGGCCGACCAGGGCCAGACGGTCATGATGGCAACCAGCAACACCGGCCCCGGGATCGTCGGCGACTGCTCGTTCCCCTGTACCTGGATCTTCCGTGACTCGCTCGGCGACGCCACCGCCATCCCGGCCAACATCACCGCCTTTGCCCAGTCGGCCCACCCGTCGACCGCCGCCATCGTGTACCCGGCCACCGGGGACACGCTGGGCATGGACCAGGCCCAGATCGCACAACAGGCCTTCCCTCTCGACCACATCGGGCTCATCGCCTCGGTGGCCTATCCGACAGACGGATCGAGCCTCGGGCCATCGGTGGCCCAGGCGATCGCCGGTCACCCCGACCTGCTCTTCGTCGCCGGTTCGTCCTCGGCCGATCTGGTCCAGGCCGTACAGGCCGCTCGCCAGCAAGGCTTCCTGGGCAAGCTCCTCGGAGCGAACACGTTCAATTCGAGCCAGGTGGCAGGGGGGGTGGGCGCCGTTGGCATCGGTGCCCAGAGCGCGGCGGCCTGGTACCTGGGGAACGCCTTCCCGGCCAATACCAAGTTCGTCAACGACTACGAGAACGCCTACCGCCAGACGCCGGACCAGTTCGCCGCCCAGGCCTATACCGGGGTGCAGCTCATGGCCCACGCCGCCAGCCAGGCTCAGCTCGGCTTCACCGACCTGGCCGCCGACCGGCGGCAGTTCCGGACCGCACTGGCGGGAGTGAACATCCAGACCGCACTCGGACCGTTCAGTTTCACGCCGGGGCACGACGTGCAGCAACCGATCTGGATCGTGCAGATGAACGGCCAGGGCGGCTTCTCCCTCGTCACGTCGGAGCTGGCCAACCCGGCCGCATGACGACGCCGGTGCGATCCACGTGCAGTCACCGCTGACCGTGGTACCGGTGCAACCACGATGAGAAGCACCAGGTGGCGTCGGTGATCGCGGCCTTCGCCCGCGCTAGCATTTCGCCAGTCGTTCCGCTGGGGGGCCAGGGCCCCGATCACCAAGGAGATCCCTGTGGCGTTGACCTTGCAGGACATTCAGCAGAAGTCTGCCGTCGACAGCGCCTTTCGCGCCTCGCTGCTGGCTGATCCCAAGGCAGCGCTGGCGTCGGTGGGACTCGACGTCCCTGACGGCATCACCGTCGACGTCATCGAGGCCGGCTACAACCGGCTTCCGATCGTCCTCCCCCCAGTTCAGAGCGGCGAGTTGAGCGACGAGGCACTGGCGGGGATGGTCGGCGGATCCGCACAGGCCGTGTCGGGCACCGAGTTCATCACCAACCTCATCGGCACCTGAGCGGTGCTCCCGCCACGACGGCGGTGACATCGCCGGTCGTGCTCAAGGGGCCTCCTCGGTGGCCGGGAGGAGCGGGCCCGACTCAACCGCTTGGCCACCGACCGAACGCCGCATGGCCGCGTGCAGTCCGTCGGGGGTGAGCACGCCGAGATACCGGCCGTGCTCAGCGACCGGGATCCAGCTCACGTCTCGCTGGAGCATCTCGGCCAGGGCCGTCCTCATGGAGCTTCCCAGCGGGACCTCGACGGCGAAGCGCGTGAGCCGGTCGCCCACCGCGCCGTCGAGCCCGGGATCGAGCGGGACCCAGCCGCGCAGGACGCCGTCGGGCCCGACGACCACCGCCCACCGGTTGTCGCCGGCCGCCTCTCCCGAGGCTCTGCCCGCAGCAACCGAGGCTCGAGCCTCGGCCATGGTCAGCGCGGGTCCGACCACCGGGGGGTGATCCAGGTCGTCCGCGCCGATGTGCACGACGGCCAGCCGGCGAACACCGCGATCGGAGCCGACGAAGTCGGCGACGAACTCGGTGGCGGGATGGCCGAGGATCTCTTCGGGCGTGTCGTACTGCTCGAGCCTGGCTCCCTTGGACAGCACGGCGATGCGGTCGCCGAGCTTGGCCGCTTCTTCGATGTCATGGGTCACGAAGACGATGGTCTTGTTCAACTCGGCCTGCAGGTCGAGGAACTGGTTCTGGAGGCGTTGCCGGGTGACCGGGTCGACGGCGGCGAACGGCTCGTCCATCAACAGCACCGGCGGGTCGGCGCCCAAGGCCCGGGCGACACCCACCCGCTGCCGCTCCCCCCCGGAGAGCTCGTTGGGGAACCGGCGGCCGTAGTCGTCCGGGTCTAGCCCGACCAGCTCCAAGAGCTCGACGACCCGCTGGGTCACACGCTCCTTGTCCCAGCCGAGCAGGCGGGGAACGGTGGCCACGTTGTCGAACACCCGGCGGTGCGGGAAGAGGCCGCCCTGTTGGATCACGTACCCGATCCCCCGCCGCAGGGTCACCGGGTCCATGGCCAGCACATTGCGGTCGTCGATCAGGATGCGCCCGCTGGAGGGCTCGATGAGCCGGTTGATCATGCGCAGGGTCGTGGTCTTGCCGCAGCCCGAGGGACCGATGAGGATACACAGCTCCCCGTCGGGCACGGTCAGGGTGAGGGCCTCGACCGCCACCTCACGGGAGCCGAACCGCTTGGACACGGCGTCCAGCGTGATCATAGGAAGGCCACGTTATCGACCGGCAGCCGTCCACATACCCGCTGCCGTCCCCGGCACAATCGGGACCCTGCCCGCTAACCTCGGCCAATGCTGGCTGCCGAGCCGTTCTTCCGCTGGAACTACGTGACCGGCAACTGGCACCAGATCGGCTCCGATCTGGTGCAGCACATCGAGCTGACGCTGATCGCCGTCGGGATCGGTCTGCTCATCTCCCTCCCCCTGTCTCTCCTGGCCTGGCGGTTCCGCCTGATCCGGCCCCCCGTGTTCGGGATCGCCAGTGCGCTCTACATCATCCCGTCGCTCGCTCTCTTCGCCATCCTCGGCCCAATCACCGGGTATGTGGCCTCGTATACGACCGCAGAGTTCGCCCTGGTGGGCTACACCCTGCTCATCCTGATCTGGAACACCGTCGCCGGTCTCAACGCCGTGCCCGACGATGCCCGCCAAGCGGCAAGGGCCATGGGCTACTCGCCGAGCGCGGCGCTCGTGAAGGTGGACTTCCCTCTGGCCCTCCCCTACGTCTTCGCCGGGCTGCGGGTAGCCACCTCCACGGTGATCGGCCTGGTCACCGTCACCGCCCTCATCGGGCTGGGTGGGCTCGGCCAGCTGATCACCTACGGGTTCAACGCCCAGTACTACACCCCCATCATCGTCGGCCTGGTCCTCTCCGTGGCCTTGGCCGCCATCGCTGATCTCCTCTTGGTCCTCATCGAGCGACTGGCCCTTCCGTGGGCACGCTCGGCACGACGAGTCCGGAGCGCGGGCTGATATGCACTTCATCGAGTCGGTCTTCCACTGGTTCACCACCTCGGCCAACTGGACGGGGCCCAACGGCATCCTGCAGCTGTTCTACAACCAGGCCAAGCTGTCCATCGCCGTGGTGATCGGCGCGCTGATCATCGGCGGTGGCCTCGGGGTGATCCTGGGCCACACCGGCCGGGGCGGCCTGGTGGCTGTCAATGCCGCCAACGCCTTCCGAGCCGTCCCCACGCTGGCCCTGCTCACCCTCCTGGCCATTCAACCCAACATCTCGCTCACGTGGGGTGGTTTCCTGGCCTCGTGGATAGCCCTTCTCATTCTGGCCATCCCGCCCATCCTCACCAACACGTACGTCGGAATGCGGAACGTAGACGACGACGTACGCGACGCGGCCAAGGCCATGGGGCTGTCCGGCGGCCAGGTCCTCGGCCGGGTCGAGGCGCCGTTGGCCCTGCCGTTCGTCATGGCCGGAGTGCGCACCGCCGCCATCGAAGTCGTGGCCACGTCCACCCTGGCCGCCTACGTGAGCTACAGCGACTTGGGCACGTTTGTCATCTCCGGTCTCAACGGCCAGGACAATGTCGAAGCGTTCGGCGGCGCCATCCTGGTCGCCGTCCTGGCTGCAATCGTCGCCGTGGGACTCGGCCTCGTCCAGCGCTGGCTGACCCCGCTGCCCATGCGCCAGCCGTCGAGGCGGCAGGGCCTGCTGGGAAGCGGCGTCTCCCTCACTTGATATATTCGACCGTCTGAGTCACGATTACAGTTGTGTTACGAGCGGTTGACGAACGACGCGCGCGGGAAAGGTAACGAGATGCCACTGAAGAGACTGCTACTCGGCGGCATGGCCACGCTCTTGTTGTCGACGGTGGCCCTGCCGGTGGCGCGGTCGTCCGCGGCCAGCTCCAAACCGACCATCATCATCGGGTCGACCAACTTCGAGGAACAGGCCATCGTGTCCAACCTCTATGGCGACGTCCTGCAGAAGGCCGGATATGCGGTCAAGGTGGAACCGAGCCTCGGGACCCGTCAAGTGGTGGTCCCCGCGTTGGAGAAGGGCCAGCTCGATCTCGAGCCCGATTACGCCGGGACCCTGCTCGACTACCTGAGCGGCGGAGCGGTCGTCGCCGCCGGCAACAACATCACCACGGCCGTCCCAGCGCTCAAGTCCAAGCTGGCCCAGTACGGGGTCACCGTGCTGAACCCGGCGCCGGCCATCGACACCAACGTGTTCGCCGTCACCCGCGCCACGGCCGAGAAATACCACCTGACCACCCTTTCGAGCCTGAAAGCCGACGCGTCCAAGCTCACGTTGGGCGGACCGCCGGAATGCCCCCAGAACGCCGGCTGCGAGAAGGGTCTCAAGACGGTCTATGGCCTGAACTTTGCCAGCTTCAAGTCCCTCGACGAAGCCGGGCCGCTCAGTGTCGCCGCCCTGAAGAACGGCGAGGTCCAAGTGGTCGAGCTGTTCTCGAGCGACGGCACTGTGGTGTCCAACCACTTCGTGGCCCTCTCCGACAACAAGCACCTCGAGCCAGCCGACCACATCATCCCCGTGATCCGCACGTCGGCAGACTCGGCTGGCGTGGCCAAGGCCCTCGACGAGTTGTCGGCCAAGCTGACCACGGCGCAGATCTCCAAACTGAACCTGTTGGTCACCGGACCCCAGAAGGAGTCGCCGACCACCGTGGCGCAGACCTGGCTGAAGCAGCAGGGCCTCACCTGACCGAGACCGGGAGGCCGCGGCAGGCCGCCACCAGGGGAGTGACGTCCATCAGGCGGAAGCCTCTCCTAACATCAGCTCGTGCCTTCCGCCTCCGCGTTGCCTGCGGACCGGCCAAAGCGAGTCGGACGACGGGTGTTCGTCGGCATGGTCGCACTCGGTGCGATTGGCGTCGCTTTTGGAGCCCGCGTGCAGGCCGTCGTCGGGAGCGCGCTGGGATCGGGGCTCGGAGGCCTGCTGCCCGGCGGTGACCGCTTCCGCATCTACACCATCACCGATTCCTTCCCCCAGATCGCCCGGCAGAGCTACCGGCTCCAGGTGACCGGCCTGGTCGACAAGCCGCTCGAGCTCACCGTGGACGACCTCGAGGCCATGCCGAGCACCACGCTGGTGAAGGACTTCCAGTGCGTGACCGGGTGGCGGGTGCCCCAGGTCCACTGGCAGGGCGTCAGGCTGGCCGACGTGCTGGCCGAGGCCGGCGTGCACACCGGTGCCGGGGGGCTCGAGTTCGAGTCCTATGACGGTGCCGACACCGAGAGCCTCACGCTCGACCAGGCCCAGCGGCCCGACGTCATCGTCGCCTATCGCATGCTCGATGCTCCCATCACCACTGAACACGGCGGCCCGGTCCGGCTGTATGTGGCCCCCATGTACGGCTACAAGTCGCTGAAATGGCTGTCCGCCATCAGGGTGGTGAACGAACCCACTCCCGGGTACTGGGAGCAGAACGGCTACTCCTTGGATGCATGGGTCGGCCGCTCGAATGACCGAAGTGACACGCCGATCGGGTAGCCGGAGTCGGGCTCGCCCGGCCCGGGCCGTCCCCGGACCGGCGGCGGGTCGGCTCCTTCGCTTCGACGGCGTGGAGCGGGCCGCCCACTGGGCCACAGCGGTCCTGTTCGGCATCCTCATGGCCACCGCCCTTCCGCTCTATTTCGTCCAGGTCGAGAGCTTCGTCGGGCGCCGGGCCCTGGTCGCCGACATCCACACCTGGGCGGGGGTGGCTCTCCCCGTGCCCCTGATCATCTCGTTGGCCGGCCCCTGGGGGACACGGTTGCGCCACGACGTGCGCCGCTGCAACCTCTGGACGGCGGCCGAGGTCCGCTGGCTGTGGTCGTTCGGCCGCCGACGGATAGCCAGGCCGGACAAGTTCAATCCCGGTCAGAAGTTGAACGTCCTCTTCGTCGCCGGGGCCATCGTCGTGATGCTCGGAACCGGATTCGTGCTGCGCTGGTACCGGTTCTTCCCGTTGGACTGGCGGACCGGAGCGACGTTCGTCCACGACGTGCTCGCCCTCGGGGTGTTCCTCGTGGTCGCCGGGCACGTCACCTTCGCCCTCACCCACCGGGACGCGCTCCGCTCAATGTTCAGGGGCTGGGTCACGCGGTCCTGGGCAAAAGGCCATGCCTCGGGTTGGCTCCAAGAGGAAGAGGATGCAGAAGAAGGAGCGGCGAGGGAGCCGGAACCGGCCTCGACGACCTAGTCGCTCACTGGGGTCAGGGCTGTGACACCTTCGGAGGCTCGGACGCCTCGAACTGGTAGAGCTTCTCGGCGTTCCCTCGCAGGATCTTGTACTGGACCCCGGGGGACAGGCCGGCGGCATCGAGGCGCTCGTGGGCCAGCTTCAAGGAGTAGGGCCAGGTCGTGTCGGAGTGGGGATAGTCCGTCTCGATCATGACGTTGTCCTCGCCCACCACGTCGAGCATCGACAACCCGGTGGCGTCGTCGATGAAGCAGCCGTAGAAGTGCTCGCGGTAGTCCCGGTAGACGTCGATCTTCTCGGTATCGATACGGATGTCGTAGTCCTGCACCGGGCCGACGTTCCCCAGGCTCTGGCCCTTGGCCACCCAGAACCGCTGGGTGGTCCACACCTGCTGGGCACGCTCGAGCACCCAGGGGATCCACCCGATCGAACCTTCGGACAGGGCGATCTTGATGTTCGGGAACTTCTGGAAGAGCCCGCTGAAGATCCAGTCCATGAGGCAGCCCGCCGGACGGATCATCCCGAGCGAGAAGTTGGCCATGAACGGCGAGTCGTCGGAGATCCGGTGGAAGGTCGAGGACGAACCGATGTGAATCGACAGCACGATCCCGAGGTCGTTGGCCGTCTGGAGCACAGGATCCCAATGGCCGGTGTGGATGGTGGGGAGCCCCAGGGGCTGGAAGTTCTCCGAGAAGCAGATAGAGCGGCAGCCCTTGGCGTACACCCGCTCCATCTCGGTGACGGCCAGAGCCGGGTCCCAGAGGGGGATGATGGCCAGCGGAATCAGGCGGCCCGGGTCGGTGCCGCACCACTCGTCGATCATCCAGTCGTTGTAGGCCTGCACGCAGAGCAACGCCAGCTCCTTGTCCTTGGCCTCGGCGAACGTCTGGCCGCAGAAGCGGGGGAAAGACGGAAAGTTGAGCGAGGCAAGGATCCCAGCGTCGTTCATGTCGAGCAACCGGGCCTTGGGGTCGTAACAGCCCGGCCGCATCTCGGTGTAGGGGAAGCCGACCGCAGTGATGTCCTCCGGACGGCGACCGGCGCTGGCCCCGAGGCCACCGGTCATGATCCGGAGGTGCTCGTAGGCCCAGACCTCGGTACCGGTGTCGTCGACGATGACGTGGGGCGCCTCGTCCTTGTACTTGGCCGGAAGCCGGTCGGTCCAGACGTTGGGCGGCTCGATGATGTGGTCGTCCACCGATGTGATCCAATTGAGGTCGTAGTGGCCTGTGGCGTCCATGGAGCCCCTCCGTGGTGATGAGTCTTGGTTGTCAGGTTAGCTCTCCTGTTGCTGGCCGGCCCATTCCCCAAATACGGGCCGGGTGGGGTGGCCGGCCCATTCCCCGGATACGGGCCGGGTGGAGGTGGCCGGCCCATTCCCCGGATACGGGCCGGGTGGAGGTGGCCGGCCCATTCCCCGGATACGGCCGGGTGGAGGTGGCGGGCCCATTCCCCGGATACGGGCCCGGTGGAGGTGGCGCGGCGTGGCCGGAGCTGTGCTTCGCTACTGGCCATGACAACAGTGCACCGCATGACGGGGTCCCGTGCCCTGGTGGCGACACTGCTGGCCATCGTGGGCGCGCTCGTCTCCACGGTGGGCCCGGCCAGACCGGCCGGGGCTGCATCGGGAGGTCCGGCGAGGGCCGCCGGTCCAGCCGTCCGCTCCTCGGGCTGTGCCAAGGCCCCGACGGCGTCGGTCACCAACCAGCGCCAGGACATCGACGTCGACGGCACCCCGCGCTGGTACCTCCTCACCACCCCGGCGCCGACAACTCCCAGTCCCACCTCGACCGCCACGAGAGCCCGCGGCGCCTCGGGCGCTCCGGTGCCCCGCCCGCTGGTGGTGGATTTCCACGGGCTGGCCGAGGGGGCGACGATCCACTCGGCCACCTCCCGATTCGGTGCCCTCGGCCAGCACGACGGGTTCGTGGTCGTCTTTCCCAACGGTACGGGCAGCCCGGTGCACTGGGACACCACCGATCGCCCACCGCACAATCCCGACCTCGCCTTCGTCAGCGCGATGGTGGACCAGCTGGAGTCGACGCAGTGCATCGACACGTCTCGCGTCTACGCCAGCGGGCTTTCCGACGGCTCGTTCATGGTGTCCCTGGTGGCCTGCACCATGTCCAATCGCTTTGCCGCCATCGGCGCCGTTTCGGGATTGCAGCTCCCGAAGCCCTGCCGGACGACGCGGCGGGTACCGGTCATCGCCTTCCACGGCACGGCCGACCCGATCCTGTTCTTCAACGGCGGGATCGGGACGGCCACCCTCAACCGCATCCTGGGCAGCGGGGGGTCGGGCTCGTCCTCGACCACTACGACCACGCAGCCGGCGAAGCTGCACGGCGCTGGCTACCCGGCCACCGTCCAGGCGTGGGCGGTCAAGGACGGCTGCAATCCGAAGTCCTCCGACACCAGGGTGGCCAGTGAGGTCATCCTTCGCTCCTACCCCTGCCCGGCCGGGACGGACGTCCGCTTCTACATCATCCTGGGCGGGGGCCACTCGTGGCCCGGAAGCACCTTCAGCCGGTCGATCAGCTCGATCACCGGCTTCACCACCTTCCAGATCAACGCCACCGACGCGATGTGGGCGTTCTTCGAACGGTTCCGCCTCCCATCACCGCCCCGACGCTGACCGTCATCGACTTCCCTCGGCCGGCTCGCGTGACGATGTCTGCGTCGTTGGGTCTGCGTCGTTGGGTCTGCGTCGTTGGGTCTGCGTCGTTGGAGCGACTGATGAGCATCAGGCGGTCACCCGACCGAAGCACCGTCGCCTCGCCGGGCACCACCAGGCGACCGTCCCGGGCGCGCTACCTTGTGCACGCACCATGGTCCGGACCCCCGGACGCAACGACGAGCCCGCACCCGAACCCGAGGGAGAGACGATGCCCCGCCGCCCGAACAACACCCAGGACCTCTTCAGGCTGGACGGGAAGGTGGCAATCGTGACCGGAGCGGGCAAGGGAATCGGTGCCGCCATCGCCCGTGCCTACGCCGATGCCGGGGCCGACCTCGCCGTAGTCGCCCGCACGGCACGCGATCTCGATGCAGTGGCCCATGACGTCACCGAGCGGGGACGCCGGGCCCTGGTCCTCCCGGGCGACATCAACGACTTCGAGTTGATCGCCGAGCTGGTCTCCCGCACCGTCGATGAGCTCGGTGGGCTCGACGTGGTCGTCAACAATGCCGGAGGTTCCCAGTCCCACCCCTTCTTGGACACCAGGGTCGAGCAGTTGGAAGCGTCCTTCCGCTTCAACGTCTTCGCCCCTTTCGAGTTGAGCCGGCTCGCTGTCCCCCACCTCCTCGATCGTCCCGGTGCCTCCATCGTCAACATCAGCTCGATGGCCGGCCGCAACGCCCCTCGCGGACAGTTGGCCCATGGGACGACCAAGGCGGCCCTCTCCCAGCTGACAAGGCTGATGGCCGCCGACCTGGCCCCCCGGATCCGGGTGAACGCCATCTTGCCCGGGGCCGTGGAGACCGAGTCCCTCGGCAACTGGCTGTCGAGCATGGACCCGAATATCCGGAACACGATGATCGAACGGACGGCGATGCGCCGCAACGGTGAGCCCGATGACATCGCCACGGCCGCCGTCTACCTGGCCTCCCCCGCGGCCAGCTGGGTCACCGGCAAACTGCTCGAAGTCGACGGATCGGCCAACCCCGAGCTGGTCCCCAAGCCCATCGTCGATCTCTGATCCCGGTGGCAGCCCGGCCGATCGACCCGAGGCCTCCCCGAGTCCGGCCTGGCCTGACCGCGGTCGAGCCGGGCACGCTGGTCGACGACCTCGACTGGGACGGCGTCGAGGTCGCCGGGGACTTCTCCGGCCAGAGTGCCCGAGGGGCGGAGATCAACGGATCGCGCCTCAACGGGGCACGCTTCACCGGCTCGGTCCTCGACCGGATCCGAATAGGGGACACGGTGGTCGAATCGTGCGACTTGTCGGGGGCACGACTGTCGGAGGCCGTTTTGGTCCGGGTTGAGTTCAGGGCGTGCAGAATGTCGGCGATCGACCTGGCCGGGGCCCGACTCAGCGACGTGCTCTTCAGCGAGACCAAGCTCGATCACGCCAACTTCGCGATGGCCAGTGGCGAGCACGTCCGCTTTGACCACGCCCACCTGGAGGCAAGCAGCTTCTACGCGGCGACGGTGGCCGGCGCACAGTTCTTCGATTGCGAGCTGAGGGCTGCCGAGTTGTCCCGATCGGACCTCCCCGGCGTTCGCCTCCATGGGTCGACACTCGAGGGGTTGAAGGGGGTCGGCGACATCCACGGTGCGGTCATCGACTCGGGCCAGGTACTCCCATTGGCTCTGGGGGTGTTCAGGGCCTTGGGCATCGAGGTCGATGACGACCGGGAGGCACCTCGGGCCGGTGGCCGAGGGTGATCGCCAATCAGGCCGGGGGATGCCCCGAGGTGATCAGCTCGATAGCCGTGCCGTCCGGGTCGCGCAATTGGAGCGACGGGTTGCCACCCTCGAGCACGACGCCCGGGTGCTCGACCCCGATGGCGGTGAGATGGTCGGCCCACGCCCGGAGTGCACCTGGGTCGGACACGGCGAATGCCAGATGGTCGAGGATCGCCCCGCCGTGCACCGGACCATCGGTCGGGACACCGCCACCGTCATCGGGCGAACCTGGTCGGGCGCTCAACACGATCACCACCTCGGCCCCTCGGTGGCGCAGGGCCACGTAGCCGACCTCGACGCTCCCGGCATAGGGCTCCAGGCCGAGCGCGGCCGTGTACCACTCGGCGCTGGCAGCCACGTTGGACACCAGCAGCTGCACGTGCGACAGCCCGATCATGGGCGCATCGGTGCGCACGGCGCCGACCTCGGTCACGCCCCGAACCCTAGCTCTCCGACGGGTCGCGGAGCTCGGCAACCAGCGCGTCCCGGTCCGCGGCCATCTGACGGCGGACCGAAGCGTCCACCCGCGGATACTGCGGGTCGATGTCGATGAGCGTCTGGGCCAGGATGGCGGCGGTGGCCAAGCGAGCGAACCACTTGTGATCGGCGGGCACCACATGCCACGGGGCCCACTCGGTGCTGGTGTTGCTGAGCATCTCGCCGAAGGCGCGCTGGTAGTCGTCCCAGTACCGCCGTTCATGGATGTCGCTCGGAGCGAACTTCCAGTTCTTCTCCGGCCGATCAATCCGGTCGATGAACCGTCTGGCCTGTTCTGCCTTGGACACGTTGAGGAGCACCTTCACCACGGCGATGTCATTGGCGACCAGGTGGCGCTCCCAGTCATTGATCTCCTGGAAGCGCCGTGCCCAGATGCTCGTGGTCCCCGACCGGTCCGACCCTCCGTGCCGCAAGAGCTCGGGGTGGACCCGAACCACCAGCACGTCCTCGTAGTGCGACCGGTTGAAGATGCCGATGCGGCCCCGCTCCGGTGCGACCCGCTGGCATCGCCACAGGAAATCGTGCCGCAGCTCCTCGTCCGTGGGCTCCTTGAAGGTGTGGACCTCGACACCTTGAGGGTTGAGGCCGCGCATCACGTGCTTGATGGTGCTGTCCTTCCCACTGGCGTCGAGACCCTGAAACACGAACAGGATGCCGCGGGTCGCCGCGGCCGACAGGCGGTCCTGGTAGTCGTCGAGGACCGAAATGACCTCGTCCAGGCGTGCCCGGCCTTCACTGGGGGACAGGGTCCGGTCGATGCCGTCGGGATCGAAGTCGCGGCCCATGGTGACAGGGGTCCCCGGGGGCACCCGATAGCGAGGGACGAGGTCCCGCACGAAGCGGAGGGTGTGCCGCATGGACACCACTCTGCCCGACTGGCCAACCCGTCTGCCTGAGGAGCGAACCCGGACCGGACCGGACCCGCCGACGCCGGCGCCGACGCCGACGGGTCAGGTGAACGTGGCGGCGGCCGCGTCGGAGAGCACGTCGAGGCCCTCGCGCAACAGGTGCTCGCCGATGATGAGCGGGGGCAGCAGGCGGATCACGTTGCCCCAGGTCCCGCAAGTCAGGACGATCACGCCGGCACGACGGCAGTGGGTGGCGACCCGTCCGGCCGACTCCGGGTCCGGTTCGAGGGTCCCGGGCCGCACCACCTCGATGGCCTGCATCGCCCCCCGGCCTCGGACGTCGCCGATCGCCGGAAACCGCGCCTGCAGGGCGGTCAGACGGTCGGCGATCAGCTCACCGATGCGGGCGGCGGCGCCAGACAGGTCGTGGCTCCTCATGAAGTCGATGGTGGCCAGGGCGGCGGCACAGGCCACCGGGTTGCCGCCGTAGGTGCCCCCCAGGCCTCCGGAATGCACGGCATCCATGAGCTCCGCCCGGCCGGTCACCGCGGCCAGCGGCAACCCCCCGGCGATGGCCTTGGCCGTCGCGACCACATCAGGGACCACGCCCTCGTGCTCGCAGGCGAACCAGGCTCCAGTGCGACAGAAGCCCGACTGGATCTCGTCGGCCACGAGCACCACCTCATGGTCGTGGCACCAGGCGGCCAGGGCGGGCAGGAACCCCGGGGCCGGAACGACAAACCCGCCCTCCCCCTGGATCGGCTCGATCAGCACGCAGGCCACATTGTGGGCGCCGACCTGCTTGTCGATCTGCCCCAGGGCGCGCCGCGCCGCGTCATCACCTCTCATGGCGACCGGGTCCCGGAACGGGTAGGACATCGGCATCCGGTAGACCTCGGGGGCAAAGGGACCGAAGCCTTCCTTGTAGGGCATGTTCTTCGCCGTGAGGGCCATGGTCAAGTTGGTTCGCCCGTGGTAGGCGTGGTCGAAGACCACCACCGCCTGGCGCCCGGTGGCGTGGCGAGCGACCTTCACCGCGTTCTCCACCGCCTCGGCCCCCGAGTTGAAGAGGGCGGAGGTCTTGGCATGACCACCAGGGGTCAGCGCCGCGAGTTCCTCGCAGACCGCGATGTACCCCTCGTAGGGTCCGACCATGAAACAGGAATGGGCCAGGCGCCCCACCTGCGCGCTCACTGCCTCGGTCAGCTCGGGCAGGGCGTGGCCGACGCTGGTGACGCCGATGCCCGATCCGAGGTCGATGAGCGAGTTCCCGTCGACGTCGACCACGATGGCACCCGATGCAGCTTCGATGTACACCGGCAGCGTGGAGCTCACGCCGGCGGCGACGGCTGCGCCACGACGGCTGGTCAGCTCCCGAGACCGGGGGCCAGGCAGCTCGGTGACCAGCCGCCGAGCCTGGACGATCGGGGCGCTGACGCCGGCGATGTCCGAGGGGGCCACGACCACGAACATACCGGCACGAGCGCGGCGCCGTCCGAACAGGCACTCGCCATCACCGTTTGCCGTGCTCCGCTGGGCCAGAGCCATCGCACACATGGCCTCCCGGTGTGGGAGGGTAAGGGTGAGAGTGGCCGCCTCATCGAACTGGAGCGGCTGAGAAGCGAGGTGGTCATGGCCGCTGTCACCGACTACGAGCAGAACGAAGTGGAGCAGGCGAACGGCTCGGGGAAGGCACCGGTGGCCTTCATCCACGGCCTGTGGCTCCTACCCAGCAGTTGGGACCGCTGGCGTCGGCTGTTCGAGGACGCCGGCTATGCCACGGTGGCGCCCGGCTGGCCCGACGACCCCAACACCGTCGACGAGGCCAATCGGCACCCCGAGGTCTTCGCTCACAAGACGGTCGGGCAGGTGGCCGATCACATCCAGGGGGTCGTCGAGCGGCTCGAGCGGAAGCCTGCGCTGATCGGACACTCCTTCGGGGGCCTGCTCGCCCAGATCCTGGCCGGCCGGGGCGCCTCGGCGGCATCGGTGGCCATCGATCCGGCACCGTTCCGGGGCGTGCTGCCTCTCCCTGTCTCGTCGCTCAAGTCCGCATCGCCGGTACTCGGGAACCCGGCCAACCGGGGCCGTGCCGTTCCTTTGACCTATGAGCAGTTCCGCTACGCCTTCGCCAACGCCGTGAACGAGGACGAAGCCCGCGAGTTGTACGCCACCTTCGCCGTCCCTGCTGCTGGTGCGCCGCTCTTCCAGGCGGCGACCGCCAACCTCAATCCGTGGACGGAGGTCAAGGTCAAGACGAAGGGCCCCGACCGGGGCCCCCTCTTGATCATCGACGGCGAGAGGGACCATACGGTCCCCTGGGCCATCGCCAACGCCTCCTATAAGCGGCAGAAGCGGAACGAGAACGTCACCGAGATCACCTCGGTCCCCGACCGGGGCCACGCACTGACCATCGACCACGGCTGGCGAGAGGTCGCCCAGATCTCTCTCGCCTTCATCGGGCGCTTCGTCAAGCCCTGAACGCACCCGCCGTCGCTCGGCCC
Organism: uncultured Acidimicrobiaceae bacterium; assembly: GCA_963803065.1. GTDB lineage: Bacteria > Actinomycetota > Acidimicrobiia > Acidimicrobiales > RAAP-2 > DASXMT01. Next base: position 97,637 of record CAWDKW010000014.1, on the reverse strand, counting down.
CGCCGGTCAGCGAATGCCAGCCCCTCAGCCCAGGGGAGCCGTGCCCTTCCCGTCGGAGTTGGCGCTCACGCCCCGCAGCGCGTCGACCAAGACCTGTGCACCACCGACCAGCCCGGCCGCCTCGTAGGGAACGACCACCTTGGCGTTGTCGGAGCTGGCTATCTGCTGGAGTGCGCGCAGTTGGAGGACGGCCAGGGTGTTGGGCTTGATGGTCGCCGTGTCCAGGGCGCCCAAGGCGGCGGCTTCGCCCTCGCCGCGCAGCGCCGACGCCCGTTTCTCTCCTTCGGCCCGGAGCTCGAGCACCTTTTGCTGTGCCTCGGCGGCGAGGATCGACGCCTGCTTCTGACCTTCGGCCTCGAGCACGGCCGCCTGCTTTCGACCCTGCGCGCTGTTGATGGCCGATTGCTGGTCGCCTTCGGACTTGAGGATGGCCGCCCGCTTGTGCTGCTCGGCCTCCTTCTGCTCGGACATGGCCTGCAGCACGTTGGCCGGCGGGGTGATGTCGAGAATCTCGATCCGGTTGAGCCGGACGCCCCACTTGAGGGTGGCGTCGGCCATGTGGTCCTGCATCTTGGAATTGATCGTCTCCCGCTCGGACAACGACTGATCGAGGGTCAACTCCCCGAACACCGCCCGCAGGGCGGTGCGCGACAACTGGTCGATCGCCAGCGCATAGTCCTCGATCTCATAGAGCGCCGCCTTGACATCGAGGACCTGGGCGAAGATCGTGGCGCTGACCTGAAGCGACACGTTGTCGGCGGTGATCACCGCTTGCCGGTCTCCGGTGTGGGGGAACTCGCGGATGTCGACCTTGTCCATCCGCTCGACGAAGGGGACCAGGACGGCTATCCCCGGCTGACGGACCGACTTGAATTCCCCGAGCCGCTTCACCACCCCGACGCTCCCCTGCTGCACCACTTTCAGGGACTTCTTGAGGACCACCACGACCACGACCGCGACGACGACAACGACTACGACGACGACGGCGACGACGCCGGCACTGATGCTTGCGATCATCGGAAGCCTTTCTTGGACCTGTCGGTGCTAGGAGGAATCGGTTGGGTAGACGACCAACAGCCCACGCTCGACCTCGGCGACGACCACCGTGGCCCCGACCCCGATGGTGGTGCCGGGGAACATGGACACCGCATGCCAATCCTCGCCGCGGGCCCGGACCAGCCCCGGTCGAGTGGTCGTGCCCACCTCCCGCGTCACCAGCGCCGTCTCGCCGACCATGCCCTCGACGCCGTTCAACATGGGGTCGCCGGCCCCGCCGGTTCGCCCGGCTGCCGGTGAACGGAGTCGGGCACCACCCGGCTTCCCGTCGCTGCTGTGGCTGCATTGGCTTGCGGAACGAACACCATCTCTTCGTGCACTATACGGGCGTAGGAGAACCCGTGGCCGCTCGGTCGAGCGGAGCGGTGGAGCCGCCGCCGCCCTACGGTTGGGCCATGGCTCTTCCCACCCCTGCAGCTGACCGCACGGCCGTCGTCACCGGGGCCTCCTCGGGCATCGGCGAGGCCATGGCCCGCGAGCTTGTCCGCCGGGGCCACGGGGTCACCCTCGTGGCTCGACGAGCCGACCGGTTGGCGCGCCTGGCCGCCGAGCTCGAAGGCAGCGGTGTGCGGGCGAACGTGCTGGTCGCCGACCTCTCCGACCGAACTGCCCGGGCCGGGCTGCTCGGGCACATCGCCGAGCTCGGGCTCACGCCCGACATCGTGGTGAACAACGCCGGGTTCTCCACGCTGGGGCCGGTGGCCGCCTCCGACCCGACGACCGAAACGAACATGATCGAGGTCGATGTCGTGGCGGTCGCCGACCTGTGCAGCCGGTTCCTGCCCGGGATGGTCGAGCGCTCCCGGGGCGCGGTGCTCAACGTGGCCTCGACCGGTGCCTTCCAGCCACTGCCGGGCCAGGCTGCCTACGGGGCGGCAAAGGCCTTCGTCCTCTCCTATTCCGAGAGCCTGAGCGGCGAGCTTCGCGGCACCGGCGTGCACGTGACGGTGCTCTGCCCCGGCCCCGTCGAGACCGGGTTCGGCGAGCGGGCCGGGGTGTCGAAGGAGGACGCCGAGGCGGCCCTGCCGAAGTTCTTGTGGGAGACAGCAGATACGGTGGCCCGCGCCGGCATCGAGGGACTGGCCAAGGGGCGGGTCGTCGTCATCCCGGGAAGGGCCAATCGCGCCGGCGCCGTGCTCGGGCACCTCACGCCCAACCGCCTCCTGGTGCCGCTCCTGGCCCGCGGCCACCCCGGCCTCCGCACCTGATCGGTGCGGCATGCCCGCCGGGACGGCGCCGACGCGGTGGCCCCATGCAGACGGTGTGTCCGGGTCAGGCCCAGAACTTGGTCAACACGGCGACATCGCCGGCAGCCTGGCGAGCCCCCATGGCCATCGCCCGGGGCACGGCCGCCGGCGACATCAGCTCGAGGGGGTCGACCACCTCGGGCGTACGCAGCTCCACCTCGGTCCCGGCGGCGACCAGGGCATCGAGCTCACGCTGGGTCCCCCCCGGTTGGTTGGTCATCAACCCCTCGGTGCGCTCGCTCCCGTCGCTCAGGGCCAGCACCACTACCCGTTGCGCGCCAGCCACCACGTCGAGATGGCTGCCCGTCCCGCTGACGCCACCGTCCATGCATCGCCGATCGCCGATCGGTTGCGGGGGGAAAAGCCCCGGTACGGCGCTGCTGGCCGCAGCGGCGGCCGGCACCGATACCTTCGCCTCGCTGGTCACGATGCATCGCTCGCCGGTGTAGGCGTCGACGCAGCTGATGTGCAGGGCCGGCGACGGCCAGCGTTTGGCCCCGAGCACCAGCGCCAGGTTGCGACGCACGGCCCATGGTGACGGGCCGGCCGAGGCCAGGGCGGCATGCCCGATGGCCCGGAGCGTGGCCGGCTCGCTGTCCTGGGCCTGCCAGAAGAGGTCGAGCGCCCGCTGTTGGCTGGGTCGCAACCCAGACGCCGGGGCCAGCGCGGAGAAGACCTTGGACGCCTTGCCCAAGACGGCGAGCTCTCGGTGGATCAGGTTGAGGCGGCCGCCGAGCAGTGCCGAGGCCACCACTGACCCGGCCGAGGTCCCCACCACTCGATCGGCCGCGTCCAGTGCGAGCCCGCCCTGAGCCAGGGTGTGGAGATAGGCCACCTGCCAGGCGACGAAGAACAGGCCTCCGCCGCCCAGGCACACCCCGCGCTTCAGGCCGTCGCCGTAGCGCGCCTCGAAGCTCCGCGGAAGAGCGACGTCAAAGGAGCTCGATTCGGCTTTCAGGCTCACGGCCGAGACTCTAGTCATCTATGGGCCGGCCCTTCCCGCGGGGCGGCGCCTACCGTGTCGACCCGGCCGTGGCACCGGCGGCCGCGGGGGCCCGACCCCTGGCGCGGTCTTTCCCGGGTGCGGTCGGCCCGTCGCCCTCGGCCGTCGGGCGCGCACCCCGAGTCCACGAGGCCGCTGCAGCCAGGAGGCTGGCCACGATGGCGAAGTCGAAGGCGGCGTGCAGGCCCGACCGGAACGGGTCGGTGATGATCGAGGGGAAGAAGCCGCGCCCGGAGAGCACGGCCTGTTGGGCCGGTGGGATCTGCGAGAGGACGTGTGATCCGAGCAGGTGCTGGACGGGGTTGTAACCCAAGAAGGCGGCAAACAGCGTGGACACCGGTGGCAGGTGCGAGGCCTTGGCGGCCGCCGCCGGTGAGACGCCGTGGGCAACCAGTCCCTGGTACAGGCTCTGGGGAAGTGAGGCCGAGAGCCCGACGATCATCAACGTGAAGAAGATGCCGATGGAGAGGACCTGGGCCGAGTTCTGGAACGTCGTGTTCATGCCCGATCCGGACCCTCGGTGCTCGGCCGGGAGGCTGTTCATGACCCCGGCCCGGTTGGGCGAGCCGAACGACGCCATGAACAGCCCGGTGACGAACAACAACAGGGCAAAGAGCCAGTAGGGGAAGTCGATGGGCAGCAACTCCAAGAGAGCGAACGAGACCGCCGTGCCGATCATGCCACCGGTGGCGAAGAGTCGGGACCCGTAGTGATCCGACAGCACACCGGAGATGGGGCCAGCGATGAGGAACCCGGCCGTGAGCGGGAGCATGGCCAGTCCGGCCCACAGCGGCGTGCGGGCGAAGTCGTAGCCGTGCAGGGGCAACCAGATCCCTTGGAGCCAGATGATGAGCATGAACATGAGCCCACCGCGGCTCAGCGCGGCGAGGAAGCTGGCGAAGACGCCGGCGGTGAAGGCGCGGATCTTGAACAACTGCAGGCGGAACATCGGTTCGGCGACCTTCGTCTCGATGATGCCGAAGGCGATCAACAGGGCCACGCCGGAGCCGAGTGCGGCTACGACCAGTGGGTTGGTCCAGCCCATGGTGTCGTGGCCGTAGGGCTCGATCCCGTAGGTGATGCCGACCATGATCAAGATGAGGCCGAGGGCGAAGGTGACGTTGCCCGGCCAGTCGATCCGGGCCGGTCGTCGCTCGCTCAGCTCGCGGAGCCTGAGGTAGCCCCACACGGTGGCGAAGAGCCCGATGGGCACCGAGACCAAGAAGATGAGGCGCCAGTTGATGGGAGCCAGGATGCCGCCCAGGACCAAACCGATGAAGGTCCCGCTGAAGGCGGCCGCCTGATTGACCCCCATTGCCATGCCCCGCTGTGTGGCCGGGAAGGCGTCGGTGAGGATCGCCGCCGAGTTGGCCATCAACATCGCCGCGCCGACCCCTTGGAAGATCCGGAGGACGATGAGCCAGATCCCGGCAACATGGCCGGACATCCAGGTGACGGTGAGCAGCAGCGAGAAGAAGGTGAAGACGGCGAAACCCAGGTTGTACATGCGGACCCGGCCGTAGATGTCGCCCAGGCGCCCCAGGCTGGTCACGAGGACGCTGGTGACGACCAAGAACCCGAGGATCATCCACAGCAGGTAGAAGCTGTTGCCCGGCTGGAGCGGGTCGATCCCGATCCCCCGGAAGATGTCGGGAAGGGCGATCAGGGTGATGGAACCGTCGATGGTGGCCATGAGCATCCCCAACGTGGAGATGAACAGGGCCGTCCATTTGTAGCCGTCCGGTACGGCCACCTGTGCGCTCACCGCGCCGGCGCGCCCGGCCGGTCGGGTCGTCTGGTCGAGGTCGGTCATCCACCCTCCGAGGGCTGACTTGCCGTTTACGTGAACGAGAAGCAATCCTAACGTGTGCGTCAACGACACAGCACGGGCCGTGCGCCGCTCGGCGTGGCCGCCACGATCCCCCGCCTTGAGCACGCCCCATCGAGAGGAGCCCGGCTGTGACCACCGGTTCGCAGATCACCATCGAGACCGCCGACGGCCCGATGCCGTCCTACGCCGCATCTCCGGGCGGCACCGCCCGGGGCGGCATCCTCGTCGTGCAGGAGGCGTTCGGGGTCACCGAGCACATCGCCGCTGTGGCCGACCGGTTGGCCGACGCCGGCTGGTACGCCGTCGCCCCGGCGCTCTTTCACCGGCAAGGTTCGCCCGTCCTCGCCTACGACGACTTCGATTCGCTGATGCCGCTGATGGGCGAGCTGGACGCCGATGGTCTGGCCGTCGACGTCGGCGCCGCCTTCGACCACCTGGAGCAGTCAGGGTTCGCTCCCGCCCGGACGGGGGCGGTGGGGTTCTGCATGGGTGGCAGTGTCACCTTCTTCGCCGCCACCATCCGGCCGGTGGGTGCCGCTGTCACCTTCTACGGTGGCGGAGTGCGTCAGGGACGCTTCGGCCTCCCGTCCCTGACTGACCTGGCCCCAGCACTCAGGACCCCCTGGCTGGGGCTCTATGGCGACTTGGACCAGGGCATCCCGGTCGAGGACGTGGAGGAGCTGCGGCTGGCGGTCGAGGCGGCGCCGGTAGCCACCGAGATCGTCCGCTATGCCGATGCCGACCACGGCTTCAACTGCAACGACCGTCCCTCGGTGTTCAACGCGGCCGCGGCCGCCGACGCCTGGCAGCGTACGTTGGGCTGGTTCGACAGCCACATCCCTGCCCGGGGCCCCGGGCAGGACTGAGGACGCACCCGAGCACTCGTCCTGCCCGCTCGCCTGGCCCGATCGGTCAGCCCGGCAGCGGGTTGGCCACGGGCGCGGTCGGGGTGGCGCCGGCGGGGCAGGCCCGGGGATCCCACGGCTGCAGCTTTTGGGTGGTCGGCGAGGGCGGGGCAAACCCCACGCCGGCCCCCGTCGCCACCGAGGTGGAGGTATCCGAGCTCCCGCCCGTGCCGGCGCTGGGTGCCGTGGTCGTGCTGGCCGGCGCCGACGTCGAGGTGGAGCCGGCGCTGGGAGGGTTGACGGCGAACTGGGTGCCGGTCACCACCGTGACCTGGGCCCCGTTGGCCACCTGGCTGGGGTTGTACCCGAGGATCACCGAGCCGGTCATGGATCGGGCCACTCGTTCGGCCGCCGCCTCGGCCGCGGGGGCTCGCGACCCGTAATACACGACCGTCTCCGCCTGTTGGGCGACCGGGGTGGCGTCGCCCAGGCCCACCATGTTGAACCCGAGGGCGCCCAGGGCAGTCGACGTGTCGGTCGCCTGGTTGGTGACCCCGGTGCCGTTCACCACCGAGACGCTGACCGACGAGGGTGCGGGCAGCACCTTGCCGGTCATCGAATCGATGTTCGGCCCGATGCCGAGCACCTGGTCGATGGCGGGCTGGCCCAGCTCCTCCACGGGAAACTCGACCTCGCCGTACCCGGCCACGCTGCCCTTGTAGTGATAGCTGCCGAAGGTTCCCTGGGCCACCGGCAGCGTGAGCTGCGGGACCGAGGTGATGCTCATCGAGTGGAACGTCCGGACCAGGCTCACCATGTCGCCGACCGGCCAGGCCTGGTCGAAGGTCAGGTCGCTCTTGACCGAATTGATCAGGTTGAGGTCGGTAATGGGGTTGCCCAGACCCTGCTTGGCCACCGCCGTGGCCAGCACGCGCAGAAATTCGTGGTCCCGCCGGATCCGGGCCAGGTCGCTCTGGCCCTCCGCCGTCCAGTAATAGGGATCGGATCCGTCGCCCGATGCCTTGTAACGGAGCTCTCTGGAGCGGACCACCTGCAGGGCCTGGGTGCCGTTCAGATGGACGCACGCAGCCGCCTGCACGTTCAGGCCCGAGCTCCCGATGCCGTTCGGAGGCGGGGCGCCGCCCCAGTCGAACACGGACATCGGGAAGGACATGTTGATCCCACCGAGCGCATCGACCACGTTGGCGAACTGGTCGAAGTTGAGGGAGACGGCGTGCTGGATGGGGATCCCGAAGTCCTCCTCGATGGCCGCCACGACCTGGGTGAGGCCCTCGTAGAGGCCGGCGTCGATCTTGTTGGCCCCCTCGCTCCGTGCATTGGGGACGAACAGGTCGCGGGGGATGGAGAGCAGGGCCAGCCGGTGATGGGCGGGGTCGGCGTGGAGGATCATCATGACGTCGCTGTTCACGCCGTTGACACCCTGCGAGCAGAGCCCGTAGTCGGGGTTCTGCACCTTCAAGGCGCACCGGGAGGTGGACCCGACCATGAGGATGTTCTCCGACCCCGCCTCGGCCCCCGTGTCGAAGCCGCTGTGGAGCCCCTTCACGTCGATCCGATTGAGATCATGGGCCAGGTAGTAGGCGTACCCGGCGCCGCCGGCGACCAACAACACCAGGACCGCCACGCCGATGAGAATTCCGCGCTTGACCCGCCGTCGGCGCCGGCTCTTGTCGACCGAGCGGCGACGACCGGCCCTGTCGACCGGCCGGTACATCGCTTCGGCCAACGCCATGAGGCCGGCCTCGTTGGCCACCTTGGGTTCCTGGCCTCCCCGGCGGTCGGGCGCGCGCGACGGCGCGCCCGGTTCCTCGAGCGCGTTCACCCCGGGCTCGTTCCGAGACGAGCGATGTTGAGGCCGACGGCGGGCATCATCGGCGCGTCCATCTCGGCCGCGTCCGGTCATGGGGGAGCACCGTACCAACCGCGACCGGAGATCTGGTGCCATTGTCTCAGCTGGCTCATCGCACCCTGAGTGGTAGGCCTCCCACTGAGCAAGGGAATTGCTGCGTCGGTGTCGCGGCAGCACAGCCCGGTCACGTGGACGATGCAATCGGGGCCCCTTAAATTCCAACTGATGGACGTCGCCTTTGCCCCGCCCCCGGGCCAGACCTGGACGCGCGTCTCCCCCCTGCTGGCCCGGATGCGGCGCACCTTGGTCGTTGCCCTGGGCATCCCCATCGTGACTGGGGCCGCGGTCGGACTGTCATTCGCTTGGGACCAGGCCGGCCCGGTCGTCGGCATCGCCGGCGGCGTCGTCCTGGTCTGGGCCTGGTTCGCCGTCGGGCGCAACTTCCGATCGTGGGGATACGTCGAGCGGGCCGACGACCTGTTGGTGACCCATGGGGCCATGTTCAAGAAGCTGACGGTCGTCCCCTACGGCCGCATGCAGCTGGTCGATGTCAAGGCCGGGCCGATCGTCCGCTCCTTCGGGTTGGTCACCGTCAAGCTGCACACCGCCGCCGCCACCAGCGACGCGCAGGTGCGTGGGCTCACCCCTGACGACGCGGCGGCGCTTCGGGACCGGCTGACCGCCCTGGGCGAGGCCCATGCCGCCGGGCTCTGACCGCTCCAGGGGCCGCCTCGGACCGATGGCGGAGGAGACCTTCCGGCTCCACCCGCTGACGCCGATCGCCCTCGGCGGGCGCGTCCTCGGTGTGTTGATCGTCATCACCGCGCTCGGTTTTGCCGAGCGCAGTGGCTCGGGCGGTGGAGGCCCCCGATGGATCCAGATCGCCGTCTTCGGAGGGCTCGCAGTCCTGGTGGTGGTGCGAGGCCTCATCACCGTGGCCGTGACCAGCTATCACCTGCTGGGGGGTGAGCTCCGGATCGACAACGGGCTGCTCCAACAGCAGTCCAAGCGGGTCCGCCTCGATCGGGTCCAGAGCGTCGACGTCATCGAGCCGCTCTCGGCCCGTATCTTCGGACTGGCCGAGGTGAAGGTGACCACGGCCGGGAGCGAGCGGGCCGCCGTCCGCCTCCGTTACCTCGCCTTGCCCGTGGCCCAGGCGCTGCGAGCCGACCTGCTGGGACGATCCACCGGGGCGGGCAAGGGGGCGATCGAGGCGCCCGAGCGACCCCTCATCATGGTGCCCCCCGGCCGGCTGGTGGGCTCGGTGCTTCTCGAGATGGTCTCGTGGCGCCTGCTCCTCTTGGCCGTGGGACCGGCCCTGGCCGTGATCGGGAACCGGAACGGTCACGGGGCCACCGCCGGGATCGGCATCGCCATCTTCGTGTGGTTCACCGTCCTGATCCTCCACGCCATCTGGCAGCGGGTGAACTCGCTGTGGGAGTTCACCGTCACCGAGTCCCCCGACGGTCTCCGGATCCGTCACGGCCTCCTCTCCACCACCCGCCAGACGGTGCCCCCCGGCCGGGTGCAGGCCATCTTGATCCATCAGCCCATGTCCTGGCGTCCATTCGGGTGGGTGCAGGTACGGATGAACGTGGCCGGGTACGGAAGGGCCGACTCGTCCAAGCGGAGCACGCTGCTCCCGGTGTCCGACCGGGCCTTCGCCGAGCAGCTGGTCGGCTGGGTGCTGGGCGGCGTCGACCTTCACCAGCTCCCCTTGACCCGGCCCCCCCGGCGGGCCGCCGTCCGGGCCCCTCTCTGGTGGCGCGGCGAATGGGCCGGCGCCGACGATCGGGTCTTCGTGGTCCGCCACGGCCTCCTGTCCCGCACCATCGATGTCGTCCCCCACCAGCGCACGCAGAGCCTGCGTCTGGCCGCCGGCCCCGTCGAGCGCGCCCTCGGGCTGGCGTCCTTCCACCTCGACTCGACCCCGGGCCCGGTGAGGACCCGGGCCGCCCACCGGGATGCAACCGAGGCACGGGAGATGCTCGACCGCCAGATCGAGCGGGCGCGTACGGCCCGGCAGCTCGACGTGGCTCGGCCGGTGCCCGCGCCCCAGGCGACCTGACACCGCTCGGACACGAGCGCCCCTGGTGTCATCGTCAGGAATGCTCCCCCAGCAGGCGCGAGCGTCGCCATCGAACGGCATCGTCGGCGGCCGTCCGGTGTCGGTTCCCCGAAAGAGGGCGTGCCCGCGCATAATGGCCAACCAAGGTGGGTACACCGTCATCATGTCGATCGGAACGACGTAGCCGGACATGACCATCGGCGGGCAGCACTCGGGTTCCCTGCACTGGATCGAAAACCGCTAGTGGGCCGCGTCCGATCGCGGGAGCTTCCCGCCCGCGTTCCGGAGGGCCCGGGTCTCCGACCCGGAGGGCAAGACCAGCCTTCCCCCGTGTCCAGCGGGATCGCCGGGCCCCGAGTGGAGACGAGCGACGGGATCGAGCTCGCCACCAGGAGATGGCCCGCCGACGACCACGGGCGGGCCATCGTCGTGGTGGCTCACGGACTCACCGCCAACAAGGACGAGCCCCGTGTCGTGTCCCTGTGCGTAGCCCTGCAGCGGCAGGGACACGAGGTCATCGCCTATGACTCCCGCGGCCATGGCCGATCCGGCGGACTGTGTACGGTGGGCGACCTCGAGCGCCACGACGTCGCCGCCGTGGTCGAGTGGGCCCGGGCTCGACACGAACGGGTTGTGCTGGTCGGGGCTTCGATGGGAGCGGTGGCGGTCCTGGCCTATGCGGCCACGGCGTCCGATCTGAGCGGGGTGGTGGCGGTCTCGAGCCCGGGCGAATGGCGACTCCCGTTGCGCATCCGCTCGCTGGCCACGGCCGGCCTGGCCCGCACCAGGACGGGCCGCAGCTTCGCCCGTCGGCGCATGAACGTGCGCATCGCTCCCTGGACCTCCCCCGAAAGCCCTCGTTCACTGGTCGGACGGGTCAACGCCCCCCTCGTCGTCATCCACGGCCGACGCGACACCATCATTCCGCACGGCGTCGGGCTGGCCAGGGCGATCGGTGACGGTCCTCGCCGATCCGTCGTCCTCGTTCCGTCCATGGGCCACGCCTTCGACCCGGTCGGCCACGGGCAGATCTGCGAGGCCATCCGTTGGACGCTGAACCAGGACCAGGACTTCGAGAGATCCCACCGATCGATGGTGGGCAGCGGGAGCCAGACGGAGGGCCACGGGCCATGAGCTTGCGCACCCACGGGTTCCGGACAGGTGCGTACCGCACTCGGGAGGCGCGCTCGGGCAACGGGACGTCGGCCACGGAGGCCGCCGGGGACGGGCGGGGGCGGTCGAAGAGCTCCCGCCACCGCGTCGGGACCGGGCTGGTGGTCGCCGCCGCGGCGCTCTATTCGTGGTTCGCCGCGCTCACGACTCCCTTCACCAGCCCGGCCGATGTGATGACGGGCATCCCCCTGATCCTCGCCCTTCTGCTCGCCCTACGCTTCGCCTACCAGGCCAGAAGCCAGCCGAGGAGCCGTCCTGCCAGTGGCCGGTCGGCGAGCGGGCAGGCCCGGTCCGGGCCGACCCGTGCCGGCCCCTGGCCCTGGTGGTCGGCCTTCGGCCTGATCGCGGCCTGGGAGCTGTTCTGCTATTTCGGACTGCCCCGGTACGCCCACCCCACCATCAGCTCGCTCTACGACAGCGCCAGTCGTGTGGACCCGGTCAAGGCTGCGCTCTTCTTGGGATGGCTGGGGCTCGGATGGGCCATCGTCCGCAGCTTCCGCCGGGCCGGACCATGACGTGGCACGACGTGTCCCTCGGCATCTGGGCGACGATGGCCCTGCTGGTGCTCGGGTTGGGGATCGTGGCGCTGGCGTCCGACGGTCGAGTGGCCCCGATCGGCGGTGTGGGGCGCCTGCTCACCGGCACTCGCTTGCGGGGGGCGGTGATGCTGGCGGCCTGGATGTGGCTGGGATGGCACTTCTTCGCCCGATGAACCCCAGGTGGCGCCCTCCACCCGTGGCCCCGGGTTGGTGGGCGGCACGAATCTTCCGGTCACCTGCTCGGGATCGTGGAGACCCGGTGGCGTAGACCCGCAAGCGCGGCGGGCCGTTCCTATCCCACCTTCGAAGCGCTCCATCGGTCGATCACGTTCGCAGACGAGGAGGTCACGAGGTCCCCGATCCCGGAATCGAGTCTTCCCTCTCCGACGACGAGCCCCGCCTCTCGGCTGCTACATTTCGGTTGTCGGCTTGGACAGTCAGGCCAGTCATCGTTCGCTTGTGGATTTTGGCTATGACCGACTTTGAAGCGCTGGACGTGACGACCAGCTACGACGGCTCGTTGGGCCGTACCCGCGAAGCCACCGTGACCGTTGCCGGCGAGGTCGACGTGTCCACCGTGCCTCGTCTCCGGAGTGCCCTGGTCGGGATACTGGAGGAAGGGAACGCCGACGCGGTCGTGGACCTCGGAGGCGTCGAGTTCATCGACGCCTCCGGCATCGGGGTGCTGGTCTGGGCAGCACGTATGGCCGAGGACCGGGGTGGTCGGCTGACGCTGCGCAACCCGAGCCCGGCCGTGCGACTGGTGCTCAACCTCTTGGAGCTCGAGGGTTCGCTCGAGATCGAGTCCTGACCGGCAGGCCAGCGGGATACCCGGCTGCTAGGCGTCACCGTCGGACCGGCGTCGTTTGGCCGCACCGCTGACGATCGACTCGGCGATGTCCCGAAGCTTGCGATTTTCCCGTTGGGAAGCCCGTACCAGCAGTTGGAAGGCATCTTCGGGGCTGCGGCCGCCGCCGGCCATGATGATCCCGACGGCATAGTCGATGGTCGCCCGGGACTGCATGGCCTGGTTCAAGTTCTCGTTCAGCTGGCGAGCATCCCAGTAGACCTGGGCATTGGACAGGACGATGGCGGCCTGCCGGGCAAAGGCCTCGATCCGATCGACGCTCTCGCCGTCGAAGGCCACGGCCACCCGGGAATACAGGTTCAGAGCGCCGAGGCTCTCGCCCCGGGCGGTGACCGGCACCGACAGCGTCGAGCGGATCCCGTGGGAGAACGCCGCTTTGGCGAACTCGGGCCATCGTTGCTCGTCGGATGTCGAGTCGATCCGGTAGACGCGCTGGTGGCGGAAGGCGTCCAGGCACGGTCCGCGCCCACTCGAATACTGGGCTTCATCGAGCTCCGGTGCCTGGGGGTCCGTGAACACGCCGGTCCTGGGTTTGCCGTCCACCAGCATGGTGATGCCGGCAAAGTCGGCCGGCAGCACCTCGCAGGCCAGCTCGGCCACCCGGAGCAGGGTGTCTCCCAGGGTGCCGTCGTTGACGAAGAACTGCGACAGGGCGTCCAACCCCGCTCCGGCAATACCTGATCGATCGGCCACAGGCCGCTCCCGGCTCGTATGAGAAAAGCCGGGGGCATCCCACTCGGTTCGAAGGAGGTTCGGGGCGTTCACTCAGGAAGAGATCGAAGCCTATCCTCATCTGCAGCGCCGACGTTCCGAACCAGGGGCTCGGAGTCAGTGCCGTTCATGGGCCCGGGCCTGTGAACGGCACGCGCCCGTGCCGGTCGGGGCGCTCCCGGGTCACCGCGTGACAGCGCATCCGTCGTCAGCGCGGGATCTCTATCTCGAACCAGACCGACTTGCCATCGGGGGTGGCCTCGACTCCCCACCGGCTGGCGGCTTTGTCGACGATCGATAGGCCCCGACCGGTCTCCGAGGTCGCGCTCGGGGGCCGGTGCACCGGCAGCGCCCGGGCCTGGTCGGCCACGGCGACCCTCACGCAGTTGCCGCGAACTCCGACGGCCAGAGTGATCGGCCCCTCACCGTGCAGCACGGCATTGGTGACGAGCTCGTCCACCAGCAGCGCCGAGATCTCCACGGTGTGGCCATCGATCTCGGCCAGCGCGCCTCGCACCACCGAACGAGCGTCTCGAGCTGAGTCCGGACGCCGAGCCAGGGAGACGACGAGCTCGTCCATCTCACCAGTCCTACCCGTAGGCGCCGCACATCAACCGAGGTTCCGTGGACGGTGCCGGTCGATCGGGCTACCTCCCCCTCGCGCTTCGGGGGCGTGCAGTGGCGGTGCGACGACGTTCGCCGCCCACGGACGGGGCACTACGGTCGGAGGCATGAGCAGTGACTCTCCAGTGGACCTGGCCACCACGTTCGGTGAGATAGCTCGAGCACTCGTGGCCGTCCAGGGCGCCCCCGCCACGCTGAAGCGGATCGTCGAACTGGCCGTCCAGGCCATCGATCCGTGCCAGCACTGCGGTGTGTCGATCGTCGAGGGACGCCGGATCGTGTCGCCGGCGTCCAGCGATGAGATACCGACCCTCGTGGACAGGCTGCAGTCCGAGACCGGCGAGGGGCCCTGCATCGATGCCATCAGAGACCATGGGGTGTTCCAGACCGGTCGGCTGTCGCACGAGGTGCGTTGGCCCAACTTCGCTCGTCGGGCCAACGATGCCTCAGGGATAGAGAGCATCCTCTCCATCCGGCTCTTCGTCGAAGCAAACACGATGGGCTCACTCAACTTGTACTCGGCGGAGCCCGACGCATTCGACGACCATGACGTCGCGTTCGGAGCGGTGTTCGCGTCGCATGCCGCAGTGGCCTGGTCCACATCGCGCACCATCGACAACCTCCGAGCAGGTCTCCAGACGCGCGAACTGATCGGTGAGGCGGTGGGGATCCTCATGGCCCGTCAGGACATCTCCGAAGCCGAGGCCTTCGACATCCTGACGAGGGCCTCTCAACGCCTCAACATCAAGCTTCGCCTGATCGCCGATGATGTCGTGCACCCCAAGGGTCCGCCGACGGCCGGGGCGGGGCCGGACCCCGACTAGCCCGACAGGGAGGCGGCAGCGTCGGGCTCGGCGTCGGCGTCGGCGTCGGGCGATTCGAGCAGTTCCCGACCGAGCGCCTCGATCTCCTCCTGGGAGACGCCCTGGGCGAGGAGGTACGCCGCGACCGAACCGTGATACCGGCGGACCGAGGCCAGTACTTCGGTAATGAGGACGGGATCGCTCGACAGCAGGTCCGCCGCCCGCTCCTCGTCCATCCCGTAGGAGGCGATCATGGCGATCATCGCCGCTCGCTGCTCGCCGGAGAGAAAGAGCCCGGTGGCGGCAAAGTCCACGGCGATGACCTCATCGGGCACGCCCACCACCGAAAGGACCAGGGCGACGATCACGCCGGTGCGGTCCTTGCCCGCCGTGCAGTGGACGACGGCCGGGAGCGCACCGGGTGTGGCCAGCTCCCGCACCACCGAGGCTATGGCCGGACCGCGTTCTTCGACCAGCATCCGGTAGATGTCGTTGAGCGACAGGGCAAGGTCCCCGGTCGCCCCCGTCCCCCGGTCGGCATCGAAGAGGGGCAGGTTGACCACTCGGGCACCGACGCCGTCGACCAGGTCGGGGTGCATCTCCCGCTCGGTGTCGCGTCGGAGGTCGATGACCGTCCGGACGCTGAGCTCCCGCAGGTGGGCCTGGCCGTCGTCATCGAGGAGGTGCAGCGCGTCGCCTCGCATCAGCGTGTAGGGCTTGGTCGTTCGCCCGTCGGCGGTGGGGTACCCCCCGACGTGCCGCAGGTTCCAGGTCCCGGGGATGGGTATCCGACGCTCGAGTAGGTCGCCGTCGGTCGGGGCCGGCGTCACCACGGAACCGGGCTCGGGTCCGTTCGGGCTGGGTCAGAGGGTCGGTGCACAGGCAAAACCATAGAGCGGGGAGATGAACGGGCCGTCGCGCCCGGGCAACGGAACGCTGAACCCTGGGTGAACGCCGGGCGGGGGAGGTGCCTCACTCGATCCCGACCAGCCGCGGGAGCTCGCCCACCGAGCCGAGCACGGCGGTGGCCCCGGCGCCGAGCAGCCCCGAACGGTCGCCGGAGCCGGTGAGGACGCCCGCCACCACCGACGCCCCGGCTCGAACGCCGGCGGCCATGTCGGCCTCGGTGTCACCGGCAACGGCCACCGACCGGACCGAGTCCGCCCTGAGCCGGATGAGGGCCCCGAGGATCATGTCCGGGTAGGGGCGGCCGCGGCCGACGTCCGCCGGGCTCAGGGCAAGATCGGCAATGTCCTGCCAGCCGAGGGCGTCGAGGAGGCGCGAGCGGGTGCTCACCGAGAACCCGGTCGTCAGGGCCACGTGGACGCCGTTCGACTGTAGGGCGGCGATGGCCTCGGCCGCCCCGGGCAGCGGCTGGAACGCCCCGGCACTGATCGATCGGCCGAAGGCGTCCTCAAATGCGGCGTTGGCCGCCTGGGCCCGGGCCTCATCCCTGAAGAGCGCCCGGAACACTTCGATCTTCGACTCCCCCATCGTTTCGCGTACGTAGGCCTCCATCGGGGCCCGGGCCGGGTCACCGGCGTCGATCCCGAGCTCGGTGAGGGCTGCGTCGAATGCCTGCTCGACGAGGCCGCCATCGGACACGGTCGTCCCGGCCATGTCCAAGCAGGCGAGCTGGATCCCGGTCCCGCCGGCGTCGCTGCTCACCCGAACGTCTCCCTGGCTATGGCCGGTGCCATGGTCATCCCGCGGCCGCCCGGCCCGGTGACCACCTGCACCCCAGGCGCCAGGTCAGCCCGAAAATAAGGAACCGCTCCCGACGGGTCGACCACCTGGCTGTAGACACCGGCCCACCTTCGCACGACCGGAGGCAGTCCGTCCCCCAACAGGCCCGAGGCCGCGCCACAGAGGTGGCGGTACGGCTCCTCGTCGAGGTCGAAGGGAAACGGCTCGTCAGAGGAGTGGGTGTCGCCGAGGGTGAGCGCTCCGCCTGCTCGCTGCACCACGAGCAGCTGGGCGGCCCACGATGCTGCCACCGGGTCCTGGGGCGGCAGGGCGGCCCGGGCCGGCACGTCGAACCCCGGGTAGTACCGGAGCGAGTCGCCGTCGGCCAGCGCCGTCGTGACCGTCGTGGCGAACGGCGCCGTCTCGAGCATCTGAAGCCGGACCCGCCGGAGCGGGGCGTGCTGCAGCACCTCGCCCGATAGTCCACGGTCAGCTGCCCCGGGGCACACGACGACCAGGTCGCCCCCATGATGGCCGCCCAGGGCATCGGTGACCCGGTGGTCGCCGATGCCCACCACCTCGTGCCCGGGAAGCCACCGGTAGCGCCCGCTGGCCTCGCACCCCGCCCGCAGTGCCCCCAGGACGCGGCGAGGTTCCACCACCGCATCCGTTCTGCAGTGCAGGGCGGCCAGAAAGGGGGCACCGCCATGGAGCGCCGGATTGACGCGACGAGCTTCGGAAGGCTCCAAAAGTCGAAGGCCACGGGCCCCGGCGTCGTGGCGGGCCATTGCCGCCTGCAGGACGGCCAGCTCCTCGGGCGAGCGCACGACGGTCAAAGACGTGGCGGCCCGAAATCCCGTACCCGGGATGTCCCGCGCCAATTCCTCCCACCGGCGTCGGGCCAGCAACGCCAGGTCGAGCTCACGACCGGGGGCGCGACCGCTCACCCAGATCAGGCCGAAGTTCCGGACCGAGGCCCCACGGGGGCTCTCTTCACGCTCGAGCTGCACGACCTCCCAACCCCGGGCGATGGCCTCGACCGCGTGCATCGTGCCCACCACGCCGCCCCCCACCACCACGAGGCGGTTCACCGGCGAGGTCCCATTGCCGGCATTAGGACTCGCCGCACACCGCTCCGGCAGCAGGGGCCGAGCAGTGCGGCGTATGGTTCGTCCGTGAACGGCGATGCGGCGGGGACAGGCGGACACCGTGCGTAACGCCGCGGTCGACGACCTGCTCGCGCCGCTCAGCACCCGGGGCCGCACCGCCTACGCGGGCGAACCTGTGACCGTGACCGATCACTCGCTGCAGGCGGCCACGGCGGCCGAGCGAGACGAGGCTCCGGCCGCACTGACCGTGGCCTGCCTCCTGCATGACATCGGCTGGGTACTGATGGGCGGCCCCCGCCCCCACGAGGTGCGGGGCTCGGCGTTCCTGGCCGAGTTCTTCGCACCACCGGTGACCGACCCGGTCCGCCTGCACGTCGTGGCCAAGCGCTATCTCTGCACGGTCGACGGCGACTACGCATCGACGCTGTCTCCCGCCTCGCGTCGGACCTTCCGCATGCAGGGCGGTGCCCTCGATGACCGGGGACTGGCCGCATTCGAGGCAGAGCCCCATGCCAACGACGCCGTTCGGCTCCGGCACTACGACGACCAGGCCAAGGTCCCCGACGCACCCACCGCCGACCTCGCCCACTTTGCGCCCTTGGTCAGCGCCCTGTTCTACCAGTAAGCGCTGTCCTCGACCGGCAAGCAGCGGCCGCCACCGGCGAGCCCGTCGGACCCTGGCCGGCTGCTTGCTCAACGCCACGGGTCGCGGGCCACCACCAGCCCCTCGTCGGGTGAGAGGAAGTGGCCGCTCAGCGTCCGATCGTCGTACCTCATGCGCCACTGCAGCAGCCGCTGTGCCTCCTCCCAGGCGTCGCCCGCCCGGGTCGGGTCCCCGGCCAGGTCCTCGAGTTGGAAGGGGTCCCGCTCGAGGTCGAACAGCAGGGGTGGGAGCAGGCTCGATGCCGCCGCGAACTGGACGTACTTGCGGGCCCGCCCACGAACGACGGCGAGCCAGGAATGGCTCAGCGGCAACCCGAGGGCTTGCTGGTCCCGGCCGCCGGCGGGCACGGAGAAGTCCCACTCGTAGTGGGCTTCGGTCCGCCATCGAGATGTCGGCTCGCCGTGGACGAAGGGCTGGAGGGACATGCCGTCGACCTGGGGCGGGGTGTCGACCCCCATCCAGTCGCAGATGGTCGGCAGCACATCGACCGACTCGGTGAACTCGTCGACCACCGACCCACGGGTGGTGTCCGCCTCCGACCGGGGATCGCGCACGATGAGCGGGACGAAGTAGCTCTCGTCCCAGTACCCCAGCTTCTCCACCAACCAGTGGTCACAACCCATCTCGCCATGGTCGCTCGTCACCACGACCAGCGTGTCCCGGGCCAGGCCGGAGCGCTCCAGGTACGCGAACAGCTGGCCCAATCGGTCGTCCACCTCCCGTTGGGCGCCGTAGTAGGTCGCCCGCAGCTGGCGGCGGTCGAGCTCCCGGTCGGGAGCGGCGGCCCGACTGGCCAGCGCCTGCTGGTTGAAGAGGTGCAGTGCGGCCTCGGCCTCGCGGGTGGGCGCGGCCACGAACGGGGCGATGGCATCGGCGTCGTAGAGGTCGTGGTACCCGGGAGGGTTCCGGTACGGGGGGTGCGGGCGGAAGAACGAGGCGTGGACGAAGAAGGGGCGGTCACCGTGGTGGTCGAGCCAGTCGATCAGCCGCTCGACCAGGAAGGAGGTCTGCGAGTGCTCGGCCGAGAATCCGGCCGGCGCCCACGAGTCGCCGTGTTCGGCCGCGCCAGGGAAGCCGGGCACAGGCCGGTAGAGGTCGTGCACGCGGCCGGGGACGTCCACCCCTCGGTCGGCCAGCCACCGGCCCCATTCGGGACTCCCCTCGTCCCACGGGTCCACCACGACGGGGTCGAACCCGGGCAGAACCCCTTCGTAGGTGAAGAGCCTTTGATCGTCGGCAGCCACTGTCCGCGGGTCGATGCTGGTGTCGGTGTAGCCGAACAGGGCCGGCTCGTAGCCGGCCTGTCGGGCAAGGAGGGCCACGTTCGTGAAGCGGGCGTCGAGGGGTGTGCCGTTGTGCACTGAGCGATGGTGATGCAGGTACGTACCGGTGTACAGGCAGGCACGAGAAGGCCCGCATGGCGCCGCATTGGCCCAATGGTTGGAAAAGCGCACCCCCGAGGCGGCCAGGCGATCGAGCGTCGGAGTCTCGACCACCGGGTGGCCGGCGGCCGACAGGCAGTCGCCGCGCCACTGGTCAACGGTGATGAAGAGGACGTTCCCGGGCATGGCCACGAGACTACGAGGTCGGGCCCGCTAGCTTTGAGCAGGCGATGCGAACCCCAACGAGAACGAGACGTTCGCTGCTTCCTCGGCCTGGTCGTCGTCGGCCTTCTCGTCACCGGCGGGTTCGGGACGTCATCGCCCACCGCGACCGCCGCCGCTCCCCGGGCCTCCCTCCGTGTCACCTGGATGCACGGGTTCGATGCGCCGGGGACGCCGGCGAAGTACGACAAGGTCGGCATCCTCAAGGTCGGGCCCCCGACAGCGAAGAACGTCCTCGTCCTGGAGCCGGGGACCTCGGCCGGGAGCGCCTACTTCGTGCCCCTGGCCAGATGGGTCGTCGCCAAGGCCCCCGGTTGGCAGGTGTGGTCGGTAGAGCGACGGGAGAACCTGCTCGAGGACCAGTCCGAGCTCGATCTGTTCAAGCAGGGCAAGGCCAACGCGACCCAGCTCTTCAACTACTACCTCGGGTACCTGAAGGACCCGGGCGTCAGTCCGCATTTCCAGTCGATCCCCGACTCGACGGTCGCATTCGCCTCGCAATGGGGCATGAACGTGGCCGTCCAGGACCTCCACGTGGTGATCGGCTCGGCAACGAAGCTGGGGGGGAAGGTCGTCCTCGGGGGCCACTCGCTCGGTGGCTCGGTCGTCACGGCCTATGCCACGTGGGACTTCGGTGGGCATGCCGGAGCGGACGCCCTGGCCGGGCTCGTGTACATCGACGGAGGCAGCAACCCCGCACCCATGAGCCCGGCCCAGGCCACACAGGACCTGCAGGCTCTCGAGGCCCCCGCTGCCTCGCCGTGGCTCAGCTTCGGTGGGATCGTGGCCCCCTTCGCCGGGCTGTTCAACGCCACCGGGTCAGCCACCGCCTTGCTCGCCCCGGCCAAGCCCTCCCTCGGTCAGACGTCGGGGCTCCTGCCGACCGACATCGTCCCCCCCGTCCCGGTCACCAACCTCGGCCAGTACGGGTACGCCCTCAACGTCGCGACCTCGCCTCCCAGCCTGGCGGCCGCGCAGGCCCATCTGGGCCAGGGCTTGTCGACCAGCGGGCCACTCCACGGCTGGAACGGACGGGGTGCACTCACACCCATCGCACGCTTTGCCACCATGTTCTCGGGCGTCGGTGTCCAAAACGCCGACGGGACGGAGTGGTACTTCCCCCAACGCCTGACCGATGACAGCGGCGCAGTCGCCAACGGCAACGCCAACCCGGCTCAGGACGTGCTCGACGTCACTGCCACCATGGGCCACGACCTTCCCCGCAGCCTGCGCATCTACGCCTTCGGGGCGCACCTGGGCGGGCAGGGGATCCTGACCTCGGCCCAGTTGCTGGCCCAGCAATCCGGGATTCCCGCCGGCAATCTGACCCTTGTCGACCGTCAGAGCACCTACGCCCACAACGACCCTGCCGGTGCCTACCCCAACAACGCCTTCTTCGAGCACCTGGTCCCCTTCCTGAAGAAGGTCAACAGCCGGTGAACTCGTCGCCCCACCGGTCCTCGCTTTCGTTGGCGCTGGCCGGTCACAGGGCAGGTGCCGCGGGTGCTCCCTCCGTCGGACCGACCGGGGACGTCCCGGCGTAGGATCATCGCGAACAAGCCGATGACGTCCACCGCACCGGGAACGAGGAGCACGTCGTGAAGGCAGCCGTGTACTACCAGACTGGCGGTCCGGACGTGTTCCGGTTCGAGGAGGTGCCCGACCCCGACGTCGGAGAAGACGATGTCCTCATCCAGGTCGAAGCGGTGAGCATCGAAGGCGGGGACACGCTCAGTCGGCTCAGGGGTGACCTCACCCGTGTGCCCCACATCGTCGGCTACCAATGTGCCGGAACGGTGCTGCGGGTGGGCGACGGTGTGAGCGGGATCGCCGTGGGCGACCGGGTGGTGACGGTCGGAGTGGACGGGTCCCACGCCGAGCTCCGGGCGGTGGGGCAGTCCTTCTGCTGGGGCATCCCCGAGGGGTTGTCGACCGAGGAGGCGGCGTGCGTACCGGTGCCCTTCGGCACGGCCAGCGATTGCCTGTTCGAGTTCGGGCGCCTCGAGGCCGGGGAGAGCGTCCTGATCCATGCCGGAGCCAGTGGGGTGGGCATCGCCGCCATCCAAATGGCCAAACGGGCGGGAGCGCGGGTCCTGGCCACTGCCTCGAGCGACGAACGCCTCGCCCGTCTCGGTGAGTACGGACTCGACCACGGCATCAACTACGTGACGAACGACTTCGTCGACGCCGTCCGCCAACTGACAAACGGCGGGGGGGCCGACGTCATCGTGGACTCCATCGGCGGGTCCAACCTGCAGAAGAGCCTGCATTGCCTTGCCTACCGCGGTCGCTGCCTGACATTCGGCGACGCCGGCCGGGACGTCACCTCCAGGTTGGACATCTCGACCATGCGGGCCAACAATCAATCGCTGGTGGGTTACTTCCTCGGGGCGGAGCTGTTCTTGAGCCCGCGGCCCCACGCCGTCATCGCCGGCCTCTTGGATGACATCGCCGCCGACCACCTCCGGGTGGTCATCGACCGGCGGTTCCCGTTGGACCAGGCCGGCGAGGCCCACGCCTATATCGAGAGCCGGCAGGCCTTCGGTCGGGTCCTCCTCATTCCCTGAGGAGCCACCACCTGGCGTCGGCCGGCTGAGTGTGCCGGCTGGGTATGCGGGACTGCCTGTGCCGACGGGGTGTGCGGGACTGCGTGTGCCGGCTGGGTGTGCGGGACTGCATGTGCCGACGGGGTGTTCCGGCTCAGGCCTGAGCGGCGCCGACGTTCTCGAGCACCAGGGCGACCCCCTGTCCCGAGCCAACGCACACGCCGAGGACGCCGAAACGAGCCCGACGGAGCTCCAGCTCGGTGGCCAGCGTGAGCACGTAGCGGGTGCCGGAGGAACCGAACGGATGGCCGATGGCGACAGCCCCACCGTTGGGGTTCAGCCGATCGTCGGGGACCTCGAAGCCGTCGAGCTGTCGTGGGAGCTCACGCAGGACGCCGAGGGCCTGGGCGGCGAAGGCCTCGTGGACCTCCCATACGTCGACGTCGGTCGGTGCAACCCCGGCTCTCCGCAGCGCGGCGGCGATGGCGAACGCCGGGGCGATCCCCATCAATTGGGGGTCCAGGGCGTGGGTGGCCGAGGCCAGGACCCGCGCCATGGGCGCGATGCCGAGCACCTCGGCCGAGGCGCCGCTGGCCAGGACGACGGCGCTCGCCCCGTCGCTCAGGGGCGACGAGTTGCCCGCCGTCATCTGGGTCGTGTTGGGCTGGGGCGGGAGGGCGGCCAGCTGCTCGGCCGTGGTGTCGCCCCGGATCGTCTCGTCGTGCTCGAACGTCCGGCCCGGCTGCCTGCCCGTCGGCGGAATGTCGACGGGGCGGATCTCGGCCGCCAGCCGCCCCGAGTCCCGCGCGGCGGCGGCATGCCTGTGCGAGCGAAGGGCAAAGGCATCGATCTCCTGACGGGTCAGCTGGTACAGATCGGCAACGTTCTGCGCCGTCTTGATCATCTCGACGTAGGCGTCCCTGGCCAACAGGGTGGGGTTGGGCGGGCCGCCGGCGCCGGCCCACATCGTGTCCAGTATGAACAACGGACCACGGGGACTGAAGGGCGCCTCCCCTTTCATGAAGGCCCAGCCCGACCGGGACATCGACTCCACCCCGGCGGCGAGGCCGACGCCGAGCTCGCCGCTGCGGATGGCATGGGCGATCGAGATCATCCCGGTCAGGGAGGAGGCGCAGAACCGGTTGACGGTGACGGCGGGCACCGAGTCCGGAAAACCGGCGGCGAGGGCGGCCCAGCGGGCGATGTCGCCCATCCCCTCGTGGGCAGGATTCACACAGCCGGCGGTGATGTCCTCGATCCGGTCGAGAGGCACGCCGGTGCGCTCGCACGCCGCCACCATGGTCTGCCCGAGCAGGTCGTCGATTCGCAGGTGCGACAGCGAGCCGCCGTAGCGCCCCACCGGTGTTCGCACACCGCCGAGGATGTAGGCATCGGTCATGGGCCGTCCTCCTCCTTGCTGGGGCGCGCGAATCACAGAGCGCGCCCACGCCGGGCACCTGGCACAAAACCTACCCGGGCACCCGTCCGACGGCACTCCCGGCCCGTCGCCGGCCGCCATCGTTAGGAGTGGGCGGGCCCGGCGTCATCCCGGGCGGAGGAGCCCGATCGGCGCGATCGGCGATACGATCCAACGTGTGCGGGAGCGGCCGCCCTGGCCGGCCGGCCCGGCCGACCGATTCGGCTCGACCACCACGGGGGAACACGATGCCGACGACAACGGAGCCCGAGCTGACCGACTGGTTTCTGCCCGAGCCCGATCCCCGACCCGTCCGCTACACGGTGATCTCGGTAGACGACCATCTGGTCGAACCACCCCATATGTTCGAGGGTCGGCTCCCGGCCCACCTCCAGCAGCGGGCGCCCCGGATCGTCGAGACCGAGGAAGGCCATCAGGTCTGGGAGTTCGAGGGGGCCTCGTTCACCCAATCGGGAGCGAACGCCCTGGCCGGCAGGACCCGGGACACCATCCGCATCGAGCCGTGCCGGTTCGACCAGATGCGTCGGGGCTGTTGGGACATCGACGCCCGGATCGGCGACATGGACATCAACGGCGTGTGGGCATCACTGAACTTTCCGTCTCAGGTCACCGGGTTCTGCGGGCGGGTCTACTCGCAAGCCAAGGACCCCGAGCTCGGGCTGGCCGTCACCCGGGCCTGGAACGATTGGCTCTACGAGGAGTGGTACTCGCCCTACCCCGATCGCATCATTCCTCTCGGCATCACGTTCCTGTCCGACCCGCTCCTCGGTGCCGCCGAGATCCGGCGAAACGCAGCCCGGGGCTTTCGCTCGGTGAGCCTTCCCGAGCGGCCCCACCGACTGGGGTTCCCGTCCATCTTCAGCGGGTACTGGGACCCCATCGTCGAGGCCTGCGCCGAGACGGGGACGGTGATCTCCCTGCATGTCGGTTCCTCGGGCATGTCCGACATGGCCGCCGACAGCCCCATGCTCCAGCTCGGAGCGACCATGTTCGGGCAGATGTCACTGTCAGCCTGCTCGGAGTGGCTGTGGTCGGGGTACGCCGTGCGTCATCCCGACCTCAAGGTGGCGATGTCCGAAGGAGGCATCGGGTGGGTGGCCATGCTCCTCGACCGTCTGGACAACATCGTCGACCGCTCGGGCTACGGGATCGGGTGGGACATCCGCCCGGCCGAGGTCCTCACGCGGAACTTCTGGTTCTGCACCCTCGACGATCCCTCGACCATCGACACCCGTCACCGGATCGGTCTCGACCATGTCATGGTCGAGACCGACTATCCCCACGGGGACGGCACCTGGCCCGACACCCAGGATGTCATCGAGCGGTACTGGGGCCACCTCCCGGTTGACGAGCTTCGCCTCCTCACCCACCAGAACGCCGCCACCCTGTACCGTCACCCTCTCCCGGAGGTCTGCCTGCCATGACCGAGTTCACCCCGACCGCCGACAAGCTCCTTCCCGACCTGACGCTGAAAGAGGAGTTGGTCCTCCTGGCCCGCACCTTGTGGCGCGAGGGCTACGACGACCACCTGGCCGGGCACATCACCATCGGGCTCGGCGACGGCACCCTGCTGTGCAATCCATGGCTGCTCACGTGGGCCGAGTTCCGGGCCTCCGATGTCATCCGGATCGACCTGGAGGGCCGGGTGGTGGAGGGCGACTGGCCCATGCCCCCCGGCGCGCAGCTCCACCTCGAACTGCACCGGGCCCGACCGGGCGTCGGCGTGGCTGTCCACCACCACCCTCGCTTCGGCACCGTGTGGGCCGATCTCCACCGCGTCCCCGGCGTCTACGACCAGAGCTCGGGCCTGGGCGGCGGGACAGTCGCCCTGGTCGACGAGTACCAGCGGGCAGTCGACGATCCCGACGCGGCCCGAGCGGCCGTCGAGGCGTTGGGTGGAGCGGACATCGGCGTGCTGGCCAATCACGGAGTCCTGATCATCGCGGCCAGCGTCCGGGCCGCCCACCAGCGCTCGGTGGCCTTCGAGCAGCGCTGCCGGAACGCCTGGTACGTCGAGGCGGCCAGGGGCGGGGTCGAGCTGCCGCTCGCCGTGCGGGACCTCTTCGAACGGTCGGACGGCCAACGGTTCGTCGGTTTCTGGGAGGCGATGGCCCGGGCCGAGCTACGAGCCGACCCGTCCATCTTGGAGCCCCGCTAGCGCCTGTCGGCGCCGAGCACATCGGGTGCGATGGTCGGCGCGCCGACCAGAGCCGGCACGAACGAGCGGTCCGATCGACCGGTCCTGCCGGTCCTCATCGGGGGTCGAGCGAGTCGCCGATGATCCCGTGGTCACGGAGCCGCTCGCGTTCAGCCGGCCCGACACCCAGCTGGCCCAGGACTTCGTCGTTGTGTTGCCCGAGGGTGGGCGACGGGACCCGGATCCATCGCTCGACGTGCTCGGACCGGAAGGGCAGACCCGGGATCAGGTGGTCCCCGGTGAGCGGGTGGCCCTCGCCCTCGAACAGCCGTCGATGCTGCACTTGCGGATTGCCGGTGATGGCCGAAGGCTTGATGACAACCGCCGCCGGGACACCCGAAGCCACCAGCTGCTCAACCAGATCGTCGGCCGGCACGTGGCCGGAGTGCGACCCGATCCAGCGGTCGATGGCGTCGTGACGGGCCCGCCGTGCATCGGATGATCCGAGGTCGACGCCTTCGAGCTCGTCGCCGGGTTGGTCCGACGGGTCCCCGGTGACGGCACACAGCGAGCGCCAGTGGGCATCGGTCTCCACGGCGATGGCAATCCACTCGTCTGACGAGCATGGGTAGACGCCCTGGGGGGCCGCGCCGCCGTGGCTCCGGTTGCCGCGCCGGCTCATGACCTCGCCGGTGAGCTGGAAGTCGATCGTCTGCTCGGCGGCCGCGTTGAGCGCAGACTCGACCATGGTGGCCTCGACCATCCGGCCCTGGCCGTCGGTATCGCGCCACGACAGGGCGACCAGTGCGGCCAGCGCCGCGTGCAGCCCGCCGAGCGGGTCGCCGGCGCCGCGCACCAGGACCGGTGGACCGTCGGCCTGGCCGGTCATCCAGGCCATGCCGGTCAGCGATTCCATCGTCTGGGCGAACCCCGGCCGGTCGCGCCAGGGACCGTCGAGGCCGAAGGCGGGCATGCGGACGAGGGACAGGGCCGGATTCACCCGGTGCAGGTCGTCCCACCCGAGCCCGAACTGGTCCATGACCCGGGGGGTGAAGTTCTCGACCACCAGGTCGGCCGCAGCCAGCATCTGCACGACCAGGTCGTGGCCCTCGGGTCGGGCGAGGTCGATGGTCACGGCGCGCTTGTTGGTGTTGGCCCCGTGGAACAACGGGCCCCACTCCCACCAGTCCGGCTCGTCGGGCGTCCGAGTGCTGGCAAAGCGCATGAGGTCGGGGCGATGGGAGGACTCCACCTTGATCACGTCGGCCCCCAGGCTGGCGAGGGTGTTGGTGGCCGAGGGCCCCGCCCACCACGCCGTCAGGTCGACCACCCGCACCCCCGTCAGGGGCAGCCGCCACCGCTCGCTCTCCGCCGGCACCCGGGGCCGCCCGGGCCAGTGGATCCCGCCGTCGTCGTGACCGGGGTCTGGGACCGGGCCGAACTCGGGGTCGGCGATCCCAGCGATGCGATAGGGACAGCGGGGCTGGCGGAACCTCCCCGAGGGGTGGGGCACGAAGACGGTGCGGGCCACGAACTGCTCGAAGTCCATGACCTTGCCGCCGTGCAGGACCGGCGCCACCGGGATGCGGAGGGTGCCCGCCTCCTCGATGACCTGGGCGCTGGTCCGCGACTCGGTGTAGGCGTGGACCATCGGCCAGAACTCGTCCCGGTGGTTGAAACGCGGCCCGGCCCGGGTGAACCTCGGGTCGTCGGCCAGCTCGGGGTGGCCGATGAGCACGGCGAAATCGCTGAACTGCTGGGCGCTGTTGGTGGTGAAGTTGACCCAGCCGTCCGCCGTCGGTTCCACCGAGGGCACCTCGATGGACCGGGTGGCTCCGGTGAGAGGGGGCCGTCCGTCGGCCGATTGGAAAGCGGCGAACACCGACGGGTACGTCACCATGGCCAGGGCCATGCAGTCGAGCATGGCCACGTCCAGGTGGTCGCCGCAACCACTGCGCCGCGCCTCGCGGAGGGCGGCCAGGGCGCCGACGGCGGCGTAGGTCCCTGCCAGCCACTCGCCCAACCGGCCCCCGGCCGCCAGGGGTGGCCCGGTGGGCAAACCACGCCCGCCCGTCGACCCACAGGCGGCCTGAAGGGTGAACTCCGTCGCCGGCCGGTCAGCCCACGGACCGGTCGAGCCGAACGGGCTGATCGTCACCACCACCAGCTGGGGCCGGGCCCGCCGGGCGGCGGCGACGTCGAAGTGCCGGTCGGCCACGACGACGTCTGCTTCGTCGGTCAACGCCTCGTCCCGGCCGGCGGTCACGGACCGCTTCGATGCGTGCAAGAAAGCGAAGAGGCCCCCGGTCCCGATCCGACGCTCCCGGGCGCCGCCGGGGGGCTCGACCACGACCACGTCGGCCCCTGCGTCAGCCAGCAGCTTGGTGCAGTACGGGCCAGCCACGCCACCGGTGCGGTCCACGACCCGGACGCCGGCCAGGGTCATCGGCCGGGTCCCAGGGGTCGGCGGGGTCGGAAGTAGGGGAGGCTCACGCCCTCCCCGACCGGGTGGAAGGCGACTTCCACGTCCAACCCGACCCGGACGTCGGCCGTGTCGCACTCGATGATGTTGGAGAGCATCTGGTAGCCCTCGTCGACGTCGATGATGGCCGGTGCATAGGGGACGACGAATCCGGGCGACGGGGGCTGCCACGAGATCGTCCAGCTGTAGACGCTCCCCCTCCCCCGGCTCACCCGCCAGAGCAGGTCACGGCTCCGGCACCGTCGGCAGATCGGCCCCGGGTTGAAGAGCGCCTGCCCGCACTGGTCGCACCGCTGGTAGCGGAGCTCGCCGACGGCGCATCCCTCCCAGAACGGCCGGCTCCATTGCGACGGGTGGGGGACGGGGATGCCCGCCGGTTGCGGGTCGAGGCGGGTCACGGCCGGTTCTTGCCCAACAGCACGACGTCGTTGAACAGCGCGCCGGCGCCACCGCACGTGCACATGACCACCTCGGGGTCCGACAGTTGCACGCCGTTGGCCCGGCCCTGGATCTGCTCGACGCCCCGCACCACTCGCTGCAGCATCTGGGTCAGACCCCCCGGATGACTGAATGACATGGTGCCGCCGTCGGTCGTCACCGGGTGCCGCCCAGTCGGCTCGATCACCCCCGACGTCACGTACTCCCCGCCCTCACCCTCGGCGCAGAACCCGAACGCCTCGAACTGGCGGATCAGCTCGAAGGAGAAGGGGTCGTAGAATTCGCAGCCGTCAACCTCATCCGGACCGATCCCGGCGGCGGCGAAGGCCTGGCGCGCCGCCCGCCGGCCCACGTAGCCGTTGGGGACATCGGTGTTCCCGGTCAGGTCCCAACTGGGCGGGTGTTGGTAGGAGGGGCCGAAATGATCGATACCTCCACCCAGCACGTAGACCGGGGGGCACCGGAGGTCGGCTGCCCGCTCGGCCGTGGTGATCAGCAACGCAGTCGCTCCTTCGGAGGTGGTGGCGCAGTCGAGCAGGTTGAACGGCTCAGCCACCGGCCGAGACGAGCGGATATCGGCAGGGGTGAACGGGCCGCGCCCGTAGTAGATGGCGTCGGGGTTGACGCTGCCGTTGTTCCTGATGGTGGCGGCCACGTGCGCCATCTGCTCGACGGTCGTCCCGTGGCGCTCCATGTGCCGCCGGGCGATGAGGGCGAACTCGGCCGCGGTGAACATCCCGAAGGGGGCCACGAACTCGTTGCCGGGACGGGTCCACGGGGCCATGGCCGCCAGATCGGTGTAGGTGCCGGCCTCCCCGTCAGCCAGCAGGACGGCGTCGGCTGCGCCGGTCGCCACCGCCGCCGCCACCATGAGCACGGCGTCGACCCCGCCGCTCAGACGGGGGTCCCAGACCGGCCCGATCCCGAGCCGGTAGGCCAGCGAGGTACCGTGCCGTCCCGCGACCCCGTCGACCTCGGACGCGTCCATCCCCGCCGTCTCGAGCACGGACAGGGCGGCGTCGAGCGTGATCGACAGGGAGTCGGCGCCCTCGAGCCGGCGAGCCTGGCGGCTGTTGGCCACGGCGGCAATGGCCACGTCGTGGTACGGATGCGACGCTGCCACGCCCACACGGTAACAACCTTGTGGTCGCGGTGCCGTCACCGGTAGCGTGATCGGGGCGCCACCAGCGGTCTCCGCTGGCCAGGGAGGGAGGGCCGTGAACCCTGAAGAGCTCATTCTCATCAGCGTGGACGACCACATCGCCGAGCCGGCGGACATGTTCACTTCCCACGTCCCGGACCGCTACCGGAGCCGGGCGCCGCGGGTCGTGCTCGAGGCCGACGGGGTCGAGCAGTGGTACTACGGCGATGTCCGGGGCCGGAACCTGGGCCTGAACGCGGTGGCCGGCAAGCCGCCCGAGTTCTACAACATCGACGCCAGCCGCTACGACGAGATGCGGCCCGGGTGCTACGACGTGCACGAGCGGGTCCGGGACATGAACGCCGGCGGACAGCTGGCCGGACTGAACTTTCCCAACTGGCCCGGGTTCTCGGGGCAGGTGCTCAGCCAGGGACCCGACCGCCACCTGAACGACATCATGATCGGCGCCTACAACGACTGGCACGTCGACGAATGGTGCGGCGCCTATCCGGAACGGTTCATCCCCTGTGGGATCCTCCCCCTCTACGACGCCGAGCGAGCGGCCACCGAGGTGCGTCGCCTGGCGACCATGGGCTGCCACGCCGTCACCTTCTCCGAGAACCCCGAAGCGTTGGGCATGGCCAGCATCCACAGCCGCTACTGGGACCCGCTCTTCGCCGCCTGCTCGGACGAGGGGACGGTGCTGTGCTGCCACGTCGGCTCGTCCTCGCAGACCGCCCACACGTCGGCCGATGCGCCGGCCAGCGTGGCCATCAGCCTGTCCTCGGTCGCCTCCATCTTCACCATGGTCGACCTCATCTGGTGCGACGCATTCGCCCGCTTCCCCGAGCTCCGCTTCTCCCTCACCGAGGGCGATGTCGGCTGGATCCCCTACTTCCTGTGGCGGTCCGAGCACGTGGGCGAGCGCCATCACGGCTGGACCGGCCATCGCTTCCCCGAGGGCATCAACGGCCCGGCCGAGGTCTTCCGGCGCAACATCCTGTGCTGTTTCATCAGCGACCCGGTGGGGATCGAGAACCTGTCCCACTTCAACGTGGACAACGTGTGCTGGGAGTCCGACTACCCCCACTCCGACGGGGTGTGGCCCCACGGCCCCGAGGTCCTCGCTGAGCTCCTGGACGGGGTCAGCGACACGGTCGTCGAGGCCATCACCCACGGCAACGCCATGCGCCACTACCAGTTCGACCCGTTTGCCCGGCGCTCACCCGACGCCTGCCGGGTCGGCGCCCTCCGGGCCGAGTCGCCCGATGTCGACACGGTTACCCGGGTGGGGCGCCCGGCCGGTGAACGCGACCGTCAGGCCTGGGCCAGGATCGCCAACCGGGTGGCGGCGGCCAAGGCCGGCCGCCGCCCGGCCGCCACTCCCGCCGAGCTCAGCTGATCCACACCGGAGTGGGCCACGTGGAACCGCTGGCCATACCGATCAGCTTGCTGCCGTCGGGGGCCACCGGGTTGTTGAAGTTCTGGACCTTGGCCTTGGCCACCACGGCCCACACCGATCGGCCCAGCCAGGTGTAGGGCAGGTCCTGGGCCAGGTACTCGCCGATCGACTGGTAGGCCTTGACCCGAGCGGCGGCATCGCTGCTCTGACGGCCGGTGGTCAGCGCGGCCTGGATCCGAGGGTCGTTGTTGCGGGCGATGTTGAGCGAGATCCCCGACTTGTTGACGGTGTCGGCGCTCCAGAACACGTAGTTGAGGTCGGGGTTGACCGTGCCGAACTGGCGCCAGGTCACGGCCTGGTACTTGCCGGCGACGGCGTCACTGATGAGGGCGTTCTGGTCGATCACCGCCAGCGCCACCTTCATCCCCGCCTCCTGATAGTGCTGCTGCAGGTAGAGGGCGGTCCGCTGGACGGTCGGGTCAGGAATGTACCCGAGGGTGAACGAGAGGGGCTTGCCCGTCGCTCGCGTGTACTCCTTGACCGCGGCCTTGGCCCCGGCCAGATCGTAACCGGGATACGACGTCTCGCTGTAGTACGGCGTGCCCTTGACGAACGGGCTGTTGACCGGGGTGGTGACCCCGAGCCCGATGATGCGGCTCTCCTCCTCCTGGGAGTAGGACTTGGCCATGGCCAGGCGGGCGTTCTTGTTGTCGAACGGGGGCGCACCGCAGTTGAGTTGGATGCAGTTGACGTTGGGCTCGCCGACGATGGCACCGCTGTCGTCCACGTAGGACCATTCCCGTTTTCCCCGGTACAGCACGATGACCTGCGGCGTGTTGGTGTTCATCATGTCGATGTTGCCGGCCTGCAGTGCCTCCGAGCGGGCATCGGCGTCAGCGATCGGCTTGTAGGTGATCGTGTCCAGGAGGGGGTAACCGGTGCGCCAGTAGTTGGGGTTGCGGACGGCGGTGAAGTGGTCGTTGGGATTCCACTCCTGGAACTTGAACGGACCGGTACCGATGGGATGCAGCGTGCCGTTGGGGTCGTTGAGCATCGAGGGCGCGGCGACGTAGCCCACCTGCGACACCGACGACGTGTAGAAGGGGAAGGTGGTCCAGGGCTCGGTCATGTCGACCCGCACGGACAGCGGACCGGTCTGGGTGACGACCTTGATGAATTGCGCGAACACGGCCCCGGTCAGGATCGAGGACGATTGCTTCTTCAAGTTGGTGTACAACGCGGCCCCGTCACAGGGTGTGCCGTCGTGGAAGTCGACGTTGGGCCGCATGGTGATCGTCCACGAGGTGAAGTCGGCGTTGGGGGTGACCGACTGGGCCAGATAGGGCACCACCTGGCCACTGGTGGTGACGGCGGTCAAGGGGTCGAACACCGTCAGCCCGTACATATAGCCGTTCTCGTCCCACTCGGCGACGGTAGGATCGAACCCCTGCTCTTCGGAATCGGTGCCATAGACCAGGCTGCCGCCCCGCTTGGCCCTGGCCGTCGAGATCCCGTTGCGGCCCGGGCCGTTGTTCACCGGCCCCGAGGCGGCATCGGCCGCCGCCGGGAGGGAGAGGCCTCCCGCCGCCCCCGCAACCACCGCCATGCCGCCGGCGATGAAGGATCGCCGGCCCATCCGATCAGGCATACGTCCACCCCCCTGGTTTCGCCCCTCACCGGCACACTGGTCGGATCGGGTCCCCATCCTCGGCCACCGGGTCGATGCTCCCGGTGTGCCGATAGTGACAAACTGTAACTTAATCGGCCTCTCGGGGGGAACCCCCTTTGGGTCGGGACAGCGAGGGAGGTAGACGACATGGACGAGCGCCCCATGAACCATTGGGCCTCGCTCTGGGAATCGGTCGCGTCGACCGTTCCCGACGCCGAGGCGGTCGTGCAGGGCGAGGTCAGGGTGACCTGGCGCGCCCTCGAGGATCGTGCCAGTCGCGTTGCCGCTGCGTTGGCCGCTGCAGGGGTGGCGGAGGGGGGAACCGTAGCCCAGTACCTCTACAACTCGCCCGAGTACATCGAGACCTACTTTGCCGCTCTGAAGATTCGGGCCGTCCCGGTGAACGTGAACTACCGGTACCTCGACGGTGAGCTCGAGTACCTGCTCCACGACTCGGGCGCGCAGGCCCTGGTCTTCCACTCGAGCCTGGCTCAGCGAGTGGCCCGGGTCGTGCCCCGCTGCCCGAGCCTACGGCTGCTCCTCGAGGTCGATGACGGCGGCGGCGCGAGCGTCGCTCGAGCATCGTCGTACGAAGCGATCGTGTCGGCCCACTCCCCCGCTCCGCCGATACCCCGCAGCGAGGACGATGTCTCGATGACCTACACGGGCGGCACGACCGGGATGCCGAAGGGCGTCGTCCGGCGCATCGGCCCGGCGGTGAAGGGGCTACTGGGCGCGGTGCCAACCCGCAACGGCCGCGAGCCGCTGGGCGACTGCGGAGAAGCCGTCGCGCTCTGCCACCACCTGCACGAGGAAGGGAGACAACCGGTCACCCTCCCCGCCTCGCCGCTCGTCCATGCCACCGCCCTGGTGATCGGGATGCAGGCCGGGCTCCTCCTCGGCGGCAAGGTGGCCTTGTGCGGCGGTCGTCGATTTGATGCCGCCGAGCTCTGGGACGTCGCCGAACGGGAGCGGGTACAGGTGATCGCCATCGTCGGCGAGCCGTTCGCCCGGCCCATGCTGGCCGCCGTCCGCGAGACGGCGTCCTCCGGACGGCACCGGAACCTGGAATCGCTGCGGACGATCGCATCTTCGGGCGCCATGTTCTCGGCGGAGACAAAGCGCGGCTTGCTCGATCACCTACCCGGATCGTCGATCGTCGACTACATGTCGTCGACAGAGGGCCTCATGGGCGTTTCCCTATCGATCAGGGGCGCCGTGGTACCGACGGGAAGCTTCTCTCCGGTACCGGGGGTGCGGGTCCTGACCGAAGAGGATCGGGACGTCGTCCCCGGCTCCGGGGTCGCCGGGCAATTGGCCCTCTCGGTCGGGGTCCCCGACCGCTACTACAAGGACTCGGCGAAGTCGGCCCGCACATTTCGCGACATCGCAGGCCGGCGCTATGCCATCCCCGGCGACTGGGCGACGATCGATGGCAACGGGGTCGTCCACGTCCTGGGTCGAGGGGCCCAGTGCATCAATTCGGGCGGCGAGAAGATCTATGCCGAAGAGGTCGAAGAGGTGATCAAGCGCCACCCGGGCGTCACCGACTGCCTCGTACTCGGGATCGCGGATCCGGCATTCGGCCAGCGCGTGGCTGCAGTCGTGGCCGTTGATCCCCGATCGGATGTCGCCCCGGAGCGGCTCAGCGAGCACGTCTCCTCCCAGCTGGCCCACTACAAGGCACCCAGGGACATCCTGCTGGTCGAGGCCGTCCCGCGGGCGGCGACGGGAAAGGCGGACTATGCCGCCGCCCACCGGCTCCTGGTGGCCGCCGATCGGGGCGACGCCCTGGCATCGGACCGCTCAGACGGTCAACGCTCGAACTGACTCCGGGCGAGCTGTTGCAGGCCACCGAGAACGAGAGCCACATAGAGGTCCTCGAGGAACAGCCGCTGCTCGCCGGTGGGGCGCTCGCGCCACTGATGGAGCAGAGAATCGATACCGGTCAGCAACACCCCCATGGCCGCTTTGGCCTCCCGTTCGCCGAGTCCGTGCTCCTCCGCGGCCAACCTGGTGAAATAGCGCACCGTGCGGCGATCGCGAGCTCGCTGATCCTGGCGGGCCTCCCCGTCGCGCCCACCGGCGCGGATGAACTGAGTCAGCACCGCACCCCGCGATTCGGCGCCGTCGATGATGGCCCCGACCATGCTGCGGATCGTTCCCTCCAGACCTGAGCCGCGAGCCTGGCTCACAACGGCCACGATCTCATCGTCGAGCGCCGACGCCTCCCGGCGGTACGCTGCGGCAAGCAACTCGCCGGCGTTGGCGAAGTGCTTGTAGACGAGCGGCCGGCTGACGCCTGCCCGGGTAGCCACGGTCTCCATCGAGACCGCCTCGATCCCATGGTCGACGGCGATGGCGATCGCCGCGTCGAGCAATACCGCCCGTCGATCGGCGCGTCGCAACCTGGCCATCTGCACCGGGCCGCGGTCGCCGCTATCGCCTGCGCGTTCAACCGCCAGCGAACTCGGACTGGTTGCCCGTCTTTGTGCCACGTGACATTATGTCACTAAGCCCGGAGGCCGGCGACGGGGTGGTCGGTACGTCACGGGCTGCTCGGAGGAGCGCTATGACCTACGCCAGGACCCGCGAAATCCTCGATGCCGACAGCCACGTCATGGAGCTGCCCGGCTTTCTCGACGAATTCCTCGAGCCCGCCTTCCGTGGAAGCCTGCGTGACCTGGAGGTTGAAGCGCTCAAGCCGGCGTTGGCGAAGGCGAAAGCCAGGGCACAGCGCCGCCGCATCGACCAGGCGGCGGCCGCCGCGGCAGACGAGCACTTGATGGAGGACAAGGGCTGGATGGCGGTTGGCGCCTTCTCTCCCGACGAGCGCAGCCATGCCCTCGACCTCCTCGGGTTCCAACGCCAGTTGGTCTTCGCCACGTTCGCCTCGGTGATGTACATGGGCCACGACCGCGACCTGCTGTACGCGGGCAGCCGAGCCCAGAACCGCGCCATGGCCAGTTTCTGCTCGGCTGACGAGCGGCTGGTCGCCGTGGGCTACGTACCCCTCCAGGACCCGGCACGGGCTGTCGAGTTGGCCACCGAGGCCATAGGGCAGGGGTGCGGCGCCATCATGGTCCCGTCCACCGCGGCGGGGGATCGCTCCCCCACCCATCCCGACCTCGACTCGTTCTGGGCGACCCTGAGCGAGGCAAACGTGCCCTTCGTCCTCCATGTCGGCGGCGGCGGGCGGTTGCTCGATCCCGCCTTCCACAACAACGGCATGCCGGTGACCGACCACCTCGGCGGCGGAGAGAACGTCCGGTCCAAGGACTTCCTGGCCATCCCCCACTCGCCCGAGGTCTTCTTGGGGACGGTCATCTACGACGGGCTCTTCGACCGGTTCCCGGAACTGCGCGGGGCCTGCATCGAGCAGGGTGCGAGCTGGGTGGTGTCGTGGCTGCGCCAATTGGACTACGGGCAGCGCGCCTTCCGGAGGACCGAGGCGCCGCTGCGGGGCCTGGAGCTCAAGCCGTCCGAGTACGTGCGTCGCCACCTCAAATTCACACCGTACCCGGGCGAGCCCGTCGGCTGGATGATCGAACAGGCTGGCGGCGAGCTGTTCATGTTCTCGACCGACTACCCGCACCCCGAGGGGAGCCGGGACCCGCTGGCCAAGTTCGAGCAGACGCTGACCGACACCGGCCTCGACGACCAGGAGCGCTTCTACGCGGCCAACATGACCGAGCTGCTCGACGGGCCCTGAGGCCCGGGGCGAGGTTGCGCCAGACTCCTGCATCGGCGATCGGGGGAGCTGCCCGTCGTGGCCTCAGATGCGGTCCCGGGTGGCCGCGTCGAGGTTCCCGCCGAAGTAGCGCCCCAGCACCTGTTCGAAGAGGGGTTGGTCCGGCGCGGCCAGATGGAACAGGGTCATCGACGAGCGGAGTTTCTGTGCGTCGATGGGTCCGAATATGTGCTCCGCACTCGCAGCCTCCGATGCGGCGACGATCCCGGTGCACTCGATCAGCCGCGGGCCGAGCACGGGATGGTCGAGGTAGGCCTTCGCCTCGCCCAACGATGCGATGGCAAACCGTTTGGAGGTCTGGCTGTGGCCGAGCCCGCTGATCTGGGGGAACACGAACCACATCCAGTGGCTGGTCTTCCGTCCCCGACGGAGCTCTTCGACGACCCGATCGAAGATAGTGCCTTCGTCTTGGGCCTTGACAAACCGCTCCAGGGCGTACGCGTCCTCCACCATCCCATTCTGCTGCGCCCCGATAGGATCTGCCCGACCGGAAGGGTCCCGGACCCCCGAGTTGGGAGCATCCGTTGAGTCTTGGAAGCATCGGTTGAGTTCGACCCACCGCGACCTCCCGGACCTCGCCCCGCCCAGGGCGGAGGAGGTCAGCGACCGGGTCTATGCCTACATCCAGCCCGACGGGAGCTGGTTCATCAACAACACCGGGTTCATGATCGGGGACCAGGGGGTCACCAGCGTCGACGCCTGCTCCACCGAGCGGCGGACCCGGGCCTACCTCGAGACCATCGGCACCCTGAGCGACCGACCGGTCAGGACCCTGGTCAACACCCACCACCACGGGGACCACACCCACGGGAACTACCTGTTCCCCGGGGCCACGATCGTCGCCCACGAGCGATGCCGGGACGAGGTGCTGGCCGGGGGCCTGCCCGACTTCCACGGCATCTGGGACGACGTCGACTGGGGGTCCTTGCAGCTCGCCCCGCCCTTCCTCACCTACCGCGACACGGTGACCGTGTGGGTCGACGACATGCCGTGCGAGGTCCGCCATGTCGGGGGCGCCGCGCACACCACCAACGACTCGATCGTGTGGCTGCCCGAACGCTCGGTGCTCTTCTGCGGCGACCTGCTGTTCAACCAGGGCACCCCGTTCGTGCTGATGGGCTCGGTGGCGGGAGCCATCGAGGTCCTGGACACCGTCGTGCGCCCGCTCGGGGCGACGACGATCGTGCCGGGTCACGGGCCGGTGGCCGGGCCCGAGCTCATCGACGAGGTCGCGTCGTACCTTCGATTCGTCCTGACCACCGCCCGGCAGGGCATCGAGGCCGGCCTCAGTCCGCTCGAAGCCGCCCGCCACGCCGACCTCGGTCAGTTCGCCGGGCTCTCCGATCCCGAGCGCCTCGTCGGCAACCTCCACCGCGCCTACGCCGAGCTCGAGGGCACGCCACGAGGCGGGAGCATCGACCTCGCCGCCGCGCTGTCGGACATGGTCGCCTACAACGGCGGCCGGCCCCTGACCTGCCGGGCCTGATCGGAGGGAGCGAGGGCGGCACGGCCGATCCTCCGTGCGACCGCGCCCCGGCACCGGATGCGTCGCAGCCGATACGCGGTACCGTGTCGCTTCGTGGCCGACGCGCGGCGGTTCGACCGGCGAACACTGCTCGGGGGCGCGGCCATCGCCGGCGCGGCCCTGGCCGGAGCCGGGGCCGTCGATCGCCGGCGGCCCGCCTATGCCGCCACCACGCCGTCGGGCAAGGCGCCGTCGGGCTTCGCGGGGTTGGGCCCGGGAGGGACGTTGCTCAGACCGGACTCCCGGCCCTTTCCCCATCTGGCCGCGGGGACGGACACGATCCCGGAGATCGAACACGTCGTGGTGCTCATGATGGAGAACCACTCCTTCGACGACCACTTCGGCATGCTCGGCCGGGGCGACGGCCTGACCCTGGACCGAACGGGCACACCGGTCAACTTCAACCCTGGCCCCGATGGCGACTTCATCGTCTCCTATCCCCTGCCCAACACCATCGGGCCGCTCAACTCGGACATATCCCAGAACTGGGACAAGTCCCATCTGTGCTGGAGTCGTGGCACCAACCAGGGATTCGCCCGGAACTGCGGGCCGGCCTCCATGGGCTACCTGGACAGGGAGCAGTTGCCCTTCTACTACTCACTGGCCAGCCAATTCCCGATCGGTGATCGGTACTTTTCGTCGGTGATGGGCCAGACCTATCCGAACCGGCGGTTCCTGATCGCCGGCACGGCGCTGGGAAATGTCGCAACCAACGGGACAGGGATCTCCTCGGCCAACCCGCCCAACGGGACGATCTTCGACCGACTGGACGCCCACAACATCACGTGGAAGGACTACTACCCCGACCTACCCACGGCGGCCCTGTTCCTGCCCAACTACCTCGACAACATGACCGATGGCCGGATGGCCCACGTCAACCAGTTCCTGACCGATGCCGCTGCCGGACAACTCCCCCAATTCTCGCTGGTGGATCCGTACACCGACTACTCCGAGGAGCACGGCGACGTGTCGATCGGTGAGGCGTACGCGGCGCGGATCATCGACGCCGTCCTGCAGTCGCCCGACTGGCCGAAGACGGTCATGGTCCTCGTGTACGACGAGCACGGCGGATGGTATGACCACGTGCCCCCGCAGCCGGCGGTGCGGCCCGATGACGTCCCGCCCGAGATCACCGTTCCCCCCGACCAACCCGGCGCCTACGACCTCACCGGCTTCCGCGTCCCCTGCGTGATGATCTCCCCCTACGCCAAGCGCGACTTCGTGTCCCACACCGTGTACGACCACACCAGCATCTTGAAGTTCGTCGAGACGAAGTGGAACCTCCCGGCAATGACCTACCGGGACGCCAACGCCCATAACCTGCTCGACTTCTTGGACCTGAAGACCAAGCGACCGCCCTTCGCCGAGCCGCCGGCGATCAAGGCGCCGCTCAACCCCTTCGTCGGTCCGTTGCCGGCCAGTTCGGCCTCAACCGGGTTCCACCCCATCGGCACGGGCGTCGAGGCGGCCGCGCTGCCCCCCGCTCCCTACCGGCTCGCAGCTCCACCGAAGGGGGCGGCGGCCCTCCTGGCCAACCACCGGAGACGGTTCGCGTTCAAGTCGTGAGCGATCCCGGGCTGGGGGGCGCCGTACCTCGGCCGGTGGCAACGGCTCCGGCGAGCACGGCGGTCGCCGAGCTCAGGACCACGACGATGCCGAGGGCGCCCGGAAGGCCCACGGCTTCGGCCAGACCCCCGATCAGAGCGGGTCCGACGAGCAGGCCCAGGTAGCCGCAGGAGGACACCGTGGCCAACGAGGGTCCGGGCCGGCCGAGCCGCGAGGCCGCGGTGAACACCACGGGGACCACGACGGACAGGCCCAGCCCGAGGAGCACGAACCCGGCTAGGGCGCCCCCCACCTGGCCGGCCACCAGCGCAGCACCGAAGCCGACGGCCGCCGTGGTCGCCGAGATCCGGACCAAACGCACTGGCCCGATCCGCTCGGCCAGGTGATCACCGAACAGTCGGCCGGCGGCCATGGCACACGAGAATGCGGTGTACGCGACAGCGGCCAACCCCGGTCCCGCACCGAGGGACGCGTGGAGGTACACGGCGCTCCAGTCGTTCGCCGCCCCTTCGGCCAAGAAGCACCCGAAGGCAATGGCGGCCAGGGCTACGAGGACCCCGGACAGTTGCGGGCGGCGCACGGCCGCCCTGGGCTCCCTAGCCGACGGCTCGGTGCCGGGCGGCGAAACGGGACCCGCCCGGGCGCCCGACACCGCGAAGGCCTCGCCGGCGAGGGCACCGACCACGGCCACGACCACACCGGCGATCAGGAAATTGGCGGCGACGCTGACCCCGTTCGCCGCCGCCAGCGCCCCGGTGCCCGCCCCGACCAGGCCGCCGATGCTGTAGGAGGCGTGGAACCGGGACATGACCAGCCGCCCGAGGCGGTCCTGGAGGGCGGCCGCCTCGGTGTTCATGGCCACGTCGATGGTCCCGAGGGCCGCCCCCCACCCGAGCAGGATCACGAAGAGCTCCCAGGCCGAACCGGCCAGGCTGAGGACGGCCAGCAGGCCGCCGAAGGGGATGAACGCGGCCTGGACGATCCGCCGCGGTGCCACGGTGGCCACCATGGCGCCGGTGACCGGCATGGCCAGCACCGCGCCGACCGCCGGACCGAGCAGAACCAGGCCGAGCTCGCCGGCCGAGAGGTGGAGGCCGCTTTTGAAGGCCGGGATCCGCGCCGCCCACTCCCCCGAGCCGGCGCCAAGGGCGCAGAACACGACCGTCACCGCGACGCGCCGGGCCCGGGGGGAGCGGTGCCCCGCCGCCGGCCCTGGCCGTCGGCGCCGGATCAGGGAACGAGGGCCCGCTGGAGGAAGCGACGGGTGCGATCGGTCCACGAATCCAGGTCCGATCGGCTGGAGGCCACATGGAGCTCGGCGTCGGGAATGAGGGAGTGCAGCTCCTCCGCCGTGGACATGGGATGGACCGGATCCCCGGTCCAGGCGAGCACGAGGGTGGGCACGCCGATACGGGCGATCTCCGAACGATCGGGCAGGTTGGCGCGGGTCGCACCCCGCATGACCAAGGCCAGTCGATCCGGCTCCCACGCCCGGGTGGCGGCGGCCAGCTGCTCACGCCGCTGCTCGTCGCCCACGAACGGGTCCGGGGGGTCGAGCTCGGCTCGGGCGGCGATGACCCCCTCCACCCCCTGCTCCTCGATGACGGTGGCG
Organism: uncultured Acidimicrobiaceae bacterium; assembly: GCA_963803065.1. Lineage (GTDB taxonomy): Bacteria > Actinomycetota > Acidimicrobiia > Acidimicrobiales > RAAP-2 > DASXMT01. The sequence goes on along the minus strand of CAWDKW010000014.1, from coordinate 56,229 downwards.
GCCAGCTCCCACTGCTCGGCCTGGGCGGCCCGGTCCTCCCATGCCGTGGGCGGAAGGACGAGCACGAGGGCCCGCACCCGGTCCGGGCCGAGTATGGCAGCGTGCAGCGCCGTGCCACAGCCCATCGAGGCGCCGGCGGCCACGTAGTCGTCGACGCCCAGCGCGTCGGCCAGGGCCAGCTGGTCGAGGGCCAGCTCCGCCCAGCTGTAGGCACCGAGCTCCGGGGTCGACTCCGACTCACCGTGGCCCCGGGCGTCGTAGCGGACCACCGTGACGGGGATCCGAGCCCAATCGAGGAGCCCCATCTCTGCGTCACTGGCCCGGTTCATCGAGAGCCCGTGACCCCAGATCAGAGAGGGCCCCGACCCGGACACCTCGACGGACAGCGCCACGCCTCGGATGTCCACGCCTCGGACGGTCGGGCGCGGGATGGGCACCACCGGCCGACGGGCTAGCGGCCGAGCGACGCGGGGTTCATCGGCGTGGCCATGTCGTGCACCGCCGGCAGCACCTTCTCGGCGAAGAGGCGGAGGCTCTTCTCGGCCTTGTCCTGGGGCATGCCCCCGTAGAAGACGTGGATGACGAGTTCCTCGAGGCTGATGGCCCATTGCAGGGTCTTGAGCCTGTCGATGATCTCGTCGGGCGTGCCGATGGGCTGGGTCTGGCGGTGGCTCTCGAGGCTGGCGTCGGCGTGGCCGACGTCGGCCGTCTGGCGAGTGAGGTAGTCCTCGTAACCCTTGACCCCTTCAAAGCCCGGATTGTTCCACTCGAAGTAGTGGTGCTGCGCGGCCAGCTGCTGGTTGCGGAAGTACTCCCACCCCTCCTCCGCCTCTGACGACGTCTCGGCGCAGTACATCCACAAGAGCGTGGTCGGTTGGTCGGGGGGGAGGCCCAGCTCGGCCCGGATCTGGTTGAAGCCCCGGACCTTGTCCGTCATGCCGGCCAGGTCGTCGTCGGAGACGAACATCTGGCCCAGACCGTTCTCTGCGGCCAGACGAGCGGACTTGTCGGTGGTGAAGGCCGCCTTGATGGAGGTGGTGAGTTCGCCCTTGTGACGGGCCTGCGGCCGAACGGTGGTGGGGGGGATCTTGAACACCTGTCCGTCGAAGGTGAACCGCTCGGCGCCATCGGATGCGCGGATGGCATTGACCACGTCGTAGTAGTAGGCGTGCGACTCCTCGATCGGGATGCCGAGGGAGGCGTACTCGTGGGGCGCCACCCCACGACCGATGCCCAGATGGAGCCGGCGGCCGCGCAGGAGGATGTCGAGCATGGAGATCTCGTGGGCCAGCCGGACCGGGTTCCACCACGGCGCCACGATCACCGCCGTCCCCATGTCGACGCGAGAGGTCCGACCGGCCCAGTAAGCCAGCCACTGCAGGGGGTTGGGTTGCATCGAGTACGCCGACCCGTAGTGCTCGGTGGCCCAGATCGAGTCGAAGCCGAGCGGTTCGACCAGCTCGCCCATGTACAGCGTCTGGTCCATGTTGACCGCGTCGGAGACCTCCGGCGGTCGTTCGTAGTCGCCGGCCATCAATCGGGGCCAGTCGCCCTGGTTGTACCCCGTTACCATGACTCCGCAGTGCATCGCATCTCCCCTCGTGCCCCGACAGCATTCCACGACCGGTGGCCAGAGGTGGAATCGGGGCGAGCGGGGAGCACTCAAACAGGGCACAATTGCGGCCCTCAGACGCCCGGAGCAGGAGGAGACATCCGAATGGATCGAGACGAGACCACCTCCCCCGCGGCTGCGCCCCTGACGGCGGCCGTGTTCGACGAGCTCATCGACCAGCTCCGGGCACTGGAGCGCCGCATCAACGAGCCTGAGGTGAATCTGGACGAGCAGAGCCTGCTCGAGGGCTACAAATGGATCTTCACCATGCTTGGCGTCGGGCTCGACGCCAACATGTGGGCCGATCCCGATCGCCCCCGGTTCGTGGACATCGTCGGTCCCTACCGGAAGTGGGGTGGGGACAACGCCGATGCCTTCTATCAGTTCGCTCCCATCGATCCGACCCGGACCTACATCGTCACCGGTCGGGTAGGGGACGCCGTGTACCTTTCGCTCACCGTCTACGGCGGCCCCTCCGACGGTCGGTACTCGGACCGGATCGTGGCCACGGTCAACGATCGCTCGCTGGACATCGCCACCGACGGCACCTACTCGATCGTGCTGAGCCCCGATCCCCACGAGGGGGACTGGATCAAGCTCGACCCCGACGCCGTGTGCGCAATCACCCGCGACTACCTGGCCGACCCCGAGGACGGACGGCGGGCCCGCTGGCACATCGAGGCGGTGGACCCGCCGGCCACGCGGCGGGAGAGCGACGCCGACCTGGCCCGCCGGTTCAGGGCCACGCTCACCTGGATCCGCGACCAGGCCCGCATCGCCCCGATCGCCTTGGGCCGGCCGAACACCGTCGACGAGCCCTATCCGGTGCCGACCGAGACGTTCGGGTGGGCGGCCGGTGATGCCGCCTACGCCATGGGGAGCTACGAGCTCGGCCCCGACCAGGCTCTGGTTCTCGAGGGCACCTCGCCGCAGTGCGCATTTTGGAACATCTGCCTGTGGAACCAGTTCCTGCACACCTACGACTACGACTACGAACGGGTCACCCTGAACGGCTTCCAGATCGAGTATGAGCCTGACGACTCATGGCGAGTGGTGGTGGCGCGCCGGGATCCGGGCCACCCCAACTGGATCTCGACCGGCGGCCATGAGCGTGGCCGGATCTGGTTCCGGTGGTTCCTCCCCGACTCCACGCCGGCCAGGCCGACGGCGCGGGTTGTCACCATCGGGTCCGGGCCGATCGGGCCATCGACGCCATGAACGGTCGTCCGGCGCCGGTGGTCCTCGAGGACCTGGCATCGCCGCGCTTCAGCCCGGAGGTCGACCGGCTGCGGGCGTCGCTGGTCGACATGGCGGCCGCCTGCCCGCTCGAGCTCGACGCCCTGACCGGAGCGGCCAGCAAGGAGACCGGGCTGAGCGACTTCGGCGACCCCGCGTTCCGGCCGCGGCTCGAGGTCCTGTGCGAGGCCCTGCGCCACGAGGCCGGCCTGTCTCCCCCGGGCGTGGTTGCCTGGTACTCGCAGCTCCTCCAATTCCTGAAGAACCGGCTGCTGATCGAGGACCTCCTGTCACGGCACCCGGAGATCCACGACGTTGCCATCGAGCGGCCGATCATCATCTGCGGGCTGCCCCGCACGGGCACGACCCACTTGCACAACCTGATCAGCGCCGACCCGGCGTTGCGGTCCCTCCCCTACTGGGAGAGCCTGGAACCGGTGTTGCCCGACGACGAGCGGCCGCCGCCGGGGACGCCCGATCCACGCATGGCCCGGGCGGCCTTCGGGCTCGAGATGCTCGACGCCGCACTCCCCTACTTCAATCGCATGCACGAGATGACGGTCGAGCATGTGCACGAGGAGATCCAGCTCCTGGCCATCGACGTCTCGACCATGCTGTTCGAGACCCAGGGGTTGGTACCAACCTGGCGGGACCACTACAAGGCCGAGGACCAGACTCCCTCGTACCGGTACCTGCGCACCATCTTGAAGGTCATGCAGTGGCTCCGGGGAGGCCGACGATGGGTGCTCAAGTCCCCACAGCACCTGGAGCAGTTCGGGCCCCTGTTGTCCACCTTCCCGGACGCCACGTTCGTGGTGCCCCACCGGGACCCGGTGGCCGTGACCGTGTCCATGACGACGATGGTCACCTACTCGTCACGGATGGCAACCGATCGGGTCGACCCCCGGTCCATGGGCCGCTACTGGTCGGCACGTTGCGAGGACCTCTTCCGGGCCTGCGCCTATGACCGAGACCTGCTGCCGGCTGAGCAGTCCATCGATGTCCAGTTCAACGAGTTCATGGCCCGCGACCTCGAAACGGTGGAACGTATCTACACGCTGGCCGGCCAGCCGTTCACCGGCCAGTCACGCCGGGCCATGGAGGCTTTCGTGGCCGCCCATCCCCGGGGGCGCAACGGAACGATCGTCTACCAGCCCGAGGTGCTGGGCATCGACCGGTCCGAGCGGGCCGAGGCCCTGGACTTCTACTATCGGCGTTTCGGCGTCGACCGGGAGCCGGCGCCCGGCTGACGTCGTCAAACCGGCGTCGAGTACTGCTTGCGCAGCTCCTGTTTCAGGATCTTGCCCATCGGGTTGCGGGGCAGTTCGGCCACGATCTCCAAGCGCTCGGGGATCTTCTGGTTGGCGAGCTCGTGGGACCGGCAGTGCTCGACCACTTCGGTCAGGGTCAGCGAACCCTCGCCCTCGGCCAGGACGACTACGGCACAGGCGCGCTCGCCCGTCCTCCGATCGGGCACGCCGATGACGGCCACGTCGGACACCTTGGGGTGGGTGTAGACGACGCCCTCGATCTCCAGGGCCGAGAGGTTCTCGGCATTGCGGATGATGATGTCCTTGGTCCGGCCGGTGATCCGGAGATGGCCCCGCGGGCCGACCACGCCCAGGTCCCCCGTCCGGAAGAAGCCCTCGCCGTCGAAGGCGACCTCGTCCAGGCTGGCGTCGACGTAGCCCTTCAGTGCCTGGGGCCCGCGCACCAGCACCTCCCCCTCCTCGCCCGGCGCGAGCACGGTGCCGTCGGCCGAGACGATCTTGAGGTCGATGCCGGGAAGCACCCGGCCCTCGGCCACGGCCAGGTCCTCGTCGAGGTCGTCCAGGAACGAGGCGGTGGCGATGGGGAATTCGGTCAGGCCCCAGGCCGAGAGGATCGGCACCCCGAAGAGCTCCTTCATCTCGTAGAAGAGCTCGGGGGGCTTGGGGGCGCCGCCGGAGGACAGGGACACGAGGTTGGGGAACAGGGGCTCGGGGCCGTGGTGGCGTTGGGCCTCGGCGTAGGCAATGAAGAACGGGAGCGAGCTGCCGAGCCGGGTGGCGCCGTGCTCGGACATGACCAGCGGGCTCTTGACCGGGTCGAAGATCTCGATCATGAGGATCCGTGACCCCGTGTACAGGGTGGAGACGGTGATGGCGAAGCCCCCGACGTGGGTGTAGGGGTACGGCAGGGGCATGATGTCGTCGCTCCTGGCGTTCAGGATCGGGCCATTGGCCGTCGACATGAGGGACAGGTCCGTGTGCCGCGCCCCCTTCGGCTCCGCCGTCGTCCCCGACGAGTAGAAGATGTGCCGGACCGGATCGCCCTCACCGGTCGGAGGCGGGGGCAGGATCGAGGGATCGCCGAGCGGCAGTCCTCCTCGGTCGAGCACGAGGGTCTCGCAGCCGTGGATGTCGGCGACGTCTCGGGCCAGGGCGGCGTAGTCGAAGTTGCGCCAGACGCTCGGGGTAATGAGCAGCCGGGCGCCGGTCTGGCCCACGATGAAGCTGACCTCGCGGTGGCGCAGGATGGGGATGATGGGGTTCTCGACCGCCTCCAAGCGGGCCAGGGCCACCAACAGCACCGCGGCCTCCAGGGTGGTGGGCAGCTGCCAGCTGACCGGTGTGCCGACCGTGATCCCCCGGGCGTAGAGGGCCGCCGCCACCTGCTCGGCCGTGTCCCGCCACTGGGCCGCCGTCATGGTCCGGCCGGTGTCGTCCTCCAAGAGCACTCGGTCCGGGGTGGCCGACGCCCGCAGCTCCAGGAGGCCCCACAGGGTCGGCGGATAGGTGGGCAGGTCGTCGACGGTCAGCTCTGCGGCCGGCTTGTCCCGCCCCACTGGTGCCAGGTCGGTCATGGGAACTCCCCCTTGCTCGCCGAAACGTAAGGGTTGGCCCCGATGAAACGCGTCGCCGACCCGATCAGGCACGATAGCGGTCGGCTTCTCGTAGCCCGGAATCCCCTGATCACACGGTGGCGGCCGCCCGGGCGTCGGCCAGCAGCTTGTCGTCGTCGGCCAGGAGGGCATGGGCCAGTTTGTGGATCATGTCGATCACCTCGGGGTGGGCCTCCGGATCCCACCCCTCGAGCAGCTCGGTCATCGATTGGCGGCGGGCCACGGTGAGCTTCTCGATCGCGTCCTGCCCGGAAGGAGTGAGCACCAGTTTGTTGCCCTCCCCTTCGACGTGCTCGACCATTCCTGCCGACTCCAACGTGTGCACACCGTCGCGCAGGTGCTCCGGGTCCACCTTCAGCCGTGCGCCCACTTCCTCGACCGTGCTGCCAGGTCGGTCGGCCAGCCGGTACAGGAGCCAGATGGCCCGGGGCTGAAGATCGAGACCGGCCCGTCCGGCCAGCATCCCGTAGAGCTCGCTCCGGTTCTCGCGGCTGGCCGCCCGCTCGAGCAGCCGCTGTATCTCGCCCAGCGAGGTCCGGGGCTCGGGCAGGCCCAGGTTCTCGGCCGGATCCGAATCGCGAATGGACCGGCGCAGGGCGATCTCGGGCAATGTCCAGCTCAAGAGGAAGGCCACGAACCCGATGGGCACCCCGATGAGGAACATGGTCTGGATCGTGTGGGCGATGCCGTGGGCCACACCGGCCTGGATCGCCGCCGGGTACTTGCGGATGGCCGCCGGGTTGTCAGCGTTGAGGCTGAACCCGGCCGGCGCCTTGGTCAGGTGGAGGGCGTGAAGCACGTTGTTCACGACCAGGTTGGCAAAGACGGCACCGAACACGGCCGTTCCGAAAGACCCACCGATCATGCGGAAGAAGGTGACCCCGGAGGTACCGGTGCCCAGATCCTCGTAGGGGACAGCGTTCTGGACCGCGACCGTCAGCACCTGGAGGACCAACCCGAGGCCGAACCCGAACACCACCATGTAACCGGCGATCACCCATGCCCCGGTGCTCACCCCGACCAATGACATGAGGTAGAGCCCGACGGTCATCAGCCCGGTGCCCACGACCGGGAAGATCTTGTAGCGCCCCCACCGGCTGACCAAGAGGCCAGAGCCGATGGAGGCGACCAGCAGACCGCCCATCATCGGAAAGAGCCGGACCCCTGACTGGATGGGGCTGATGCCCTTCACGTCCTGGAAGAACAGGGGTAGAAATGTCAGTGCGCCGAACATGGCGAAACCGACGACGAAGCCGATGGCGCTGGAGGCGGCAAACACCTTGTTGGCAAAGAGCCGTAGCGGGATCACCGGCTCGACCGCACGGCGCTCGGCCCAAAGAAACAGGACACTGAAGACCACGCCGGCCACGGCCAGGCCGATGATGAACGGCGACGTCCACGGATAGGAGGTGCCCCCCAGGCTGGTGAACAGCACCAGGCAGGTGGCGGCCAGAGCGACGAGGGCGGTGCCCAGATAGTCGATGACCCGGCGCACGTGGCTCTGGGCTTCGGGAAGGGCGAAGGCGGTAACAACCAGGGCGATGGCCCCGATGGGAATGTTGATGTAGAAGATCCACCGCCAACTGAGGTAGTCGACGAAGAAGCCCCCGATGAGGGGGCCGATGACGGTGGTGACCCCGAACATGGCCATGAACAGGCCCATGTAGCGGCCGCGATCGCGAGGCGAGACCACGTCGCCCACGATGGTCTGGGCGCCGATCATCAGCCCCCCGCCGCCCAGTCCTTGCACCGCCCGAAAGAGGATCAGCTCGATCATCGAATGGCTCAATCCCGAGAGGGCCGAGCCGACCAGGAAGATCACGATGGCGGCCTGGAAGAAGACCTTGCGCCCGTAGAGATCGCCCAGCTTCCCCCACAGCGGCGTCGACACGGTCGAAGACAGCAGGTAGGCGGTCACCACCCAGCTGAGATGGGACGCTCCGTTCAGGTCCCCCACGATGGTGGGAAGTGCGGTGGACACCACGGTCTGGTCCAGGGCGGCCAGGAACATTCCCAACATGAGTGCACCGATGACGACGAGGACCCTGCGATGAGACAGAGCGGGCACTGGATCGGGTGCAACCGCCGTCGCCGTGTCACTCATCGCCTTGCTCCTCGCTCACCGCTCGGCGCACCGGGCGCTGATCTCGGAGTGTACGAGGGCTCGCCGTCGGCCGGCCATCCGGCGCCCGAAGAGGACTCCCACGCCACCATGGTGGTCAACGGCAGCGCCGCCGCCTCGCTGAAGCTCAGAGTTGACGGCTGCGGCCCGGTCCAACTGCGGCCCGGTCCAACTGCGGCCCGGTCATCGAGGTGGGGCCATCTGGCGCTCAGCCGCCGGTCCTGGCGACCCGGGTGCTCGGGCCGGCCTCCGATTTGTCCAGGTCGTGGCCCAGGTCGCCCGAGGGAGACGGGAGTCGCCCTTTCCCGTTCGCGTCGGCTGGTGCGGATCGACGAGCAAGGAGGCGGTAGGCGTTGGACTGGGCCCGGTGCCTCGGCAACCAGGCCAACAGGGCGTCGATGCCCACCGCCCCGGCCAGAGGGAGCGCACCGAGGGTGAGGGCAGCGGCCCGCCGGATGCGGTCGAGCGGCGTGGGCAGCGGGAGCCACGGGAGGTTGGCGGGAGGAGCGAGGCGCCCGATGAGCATCCATACGGCAGCCGACAGGTCGGACCCTTGCGACGCCTCGGCGCGGACCCTGTCCACGATGGTGAACCCCCGCTGGGTCAGCGCCTCCTCGAGAAGGCCGATGGACATGAGGTGGAGGTGCTGGGGCTGGAACCACGGGAGCCAGTACCTCCCGAGCACCCGCCCCCAGATCGACTCCGGGTCCGGGAGCTCGATGAGCAGGTGCCCACCCGGTCGGAGCACCAAAGCGGCGCTATCCAGCTCAGCCTGGGGATCGACGGTGTGCTCCAGATAGTGGTGCATGCTGACCACGTCGTAGTGGCCGGCCATTGACGGAGCCAGCTCGGGCAACGTGCCCCGGTACCCGGTGGCGATCCAGCGGCGGCGCTCGGCCTCTTCGACGCTCTCGCTCATATCCAGGCCGTCGAACCTGGTGTCGGGCAAGATGGAGGAGGCGATGAGGCAGAAGTGAGCATGGCCTGTCCCGACGTCGAGCCACCGCTCGGGCGAGGCCACGCGGTGGACCATCTCGGCCCGGTCCCGGTAGGTGGAGTCCCCGAAGTCGAACACCAAGTCCGCGAGGCCCTCGCCCAGCCCGTCGTAGCAGTCCCGGTAGTGGTAGTCGAGCCCTGCGCCCGACAGACGCGGATTCTGGAATACGAGGCCGCAGGCCTGGCACTGGTCGAGGGCGAACGAGCCCGGCTTGTGACGAAGGAGGTCCGAACAACGGACCCGAGGCGCCAACTGTAGGGAGCCGCAGAACGGGCAGTCGGGCCGCCGCGGCTCCCAGAACTCGTCCTGGCCGGCAATGAGATCGGCATAGACGGGCCGGAGGTCGACCACCAAATCATCGCTTTGCGAACGTGGCCACTTCCCGACAATGGTCCTCACCAGACGGTACGGCCAGAGGGCCCACCGAAGAGCGGGGAGCCAGCTGCGATCGGACGGTCGCACCGGGACCCGGGCCAGGGCCACAAGCGGCTGGAGGCAAAAGGCACCAAGGGCGACCAGCCCGGCCCACGGGGCGACGACCAGCCCGGCGACCAGGGTGACCAGGATGGCCACCGGGGCGGCAACATTGAGGCCGAAAGCATCCCCATAGATGGCGTGGATGGCCTGGCGCCGTCGCGCCGGGTCGTCGGGCACCGCGGCCAGCCCGGGGGCCACGACGAGGGCGGTGGATCGCGGCGCATACCGCTTCAGGGACTCGGCCACCCTGACGTAGGTGGCCGGATCGAGCGGAGCGGTCAGGTCGACGTCGGCCAGCGGGCCGGACGACACCCGCTGCATGACGTCGTCGTCGACCAACGTGGCATGACCGGCACTTCGGCCGGTGGCCAGGGGCTCGTGGCGCGCCGCTCCGGGATCGACCATGCGGGCCAGATCGAGGGTTCGTTCGACGGTCAGGTCCTCGGGCACCAGGTCGAGCACGGCGAGGCCCTCCGAGCGGGCGTGGGCGCTGGCCGCCCGACGGGTCTCTTCGTCCAGGGCCACGCCTTCGCCCACCAGGAAGTGGTACGACGGCTCGATCGGCTCCGATGACGGCGCCAAGCTGCCGAGGCGCCCGAGACGCCGGCGCAACCGCGCCCCGTTGGCCAGAAGGACCAGCGCCACTCCGACCCAGGCCCAGGGAGCCAGACGGCGCATCCGGGAGGGTCGATCACTGGGATGACGCCGACGATTCGTCACGGTCCGGTTGCTCCGATCTGTGAGGGTGCCGTCAACGCTCCGAACCCCCGGCTCGATGACGCGGCTGGCCGGAGTCGTGCGGGCTGACGGTGCGACCGATGTGGCGCACCGGATGACGTTGTACGAGGATGCCAGGAGAACGGTCGAGAATGCCAACCATCACGGCACGATCTCCGATGCTGACGGGGCGGCCCAGTTGATCTCACGGTCGGCCCACGCGATCTCACGGAGCGGCCCAGCTGATCTCACGGAGCGGCCCAGCTGATCTCACGGTGCAGGAGAGCGGTGCCACCCAGCGTCGTGAAGTTGGTCTGGGCATGCCGGTGGATCAGGCTCCCGGGTCCCCGTGCTGGTGCAGCTCGACGGCGTTGCCGGATGGGTCGGCGAGAAACGCCTGCTTGTCGCGGCCGACCCCCATGGGCTCGCTGACGCTCACCCCGCGACCGCGGAGCTCGGCGACCGCGGCGTCCACGTCGGACACGAGCAAGGAGAGATGCTGGCCCAGGTTCTGCGGGAGTGGGGCTTCGAGCAGGTGCACCTGCTGGCCCCCGGCGTCGAGCCACGCTCCGTCGATCCCGAGGTCCGGCCGGTCGGTCCGCAACGAGAGCCCGAGCACGTCGGTGAAGAACGCCACCGAGGCGGGCACGTCGTTCACGTTGATGGCTACGTGATCGACCCCGAGCGGCCTCACCGATTGCGCCAGTCGTCGCGCTCGGGGAGCGGGTGGCGGAACAAACGGGCGGCGTTGCCCCCGGCCACGGCCCGCAGCTCGTCCTCGGGCAGGTGCCCCATGCTGGCTGACAGTACCGCCTGGGTATCGGGCCATGTCGAGTCAGCGTGGGGATAGTCGCTCTCGACCATTATGTTCTCGACGCCGATGACGTGACGCAGGGGCACGAGCGAGGGATCGTCGATGCTGCAGAACCAGAAATTGCGCCGGAGCACGTCGCTGGGCAGGAGGTCTGACGGCCACGCCGTGCTGTTCACCCCCGACGCCGAATGGGCGACGACGTAGTCGACCCGGTCGATCAGCATGGGCACCCAGCCCATCCCACCCTCCGATAGGGCGACGGCGAGCTCCGGGAACCGGAGCGGCACTCCGGACCACAACCACTCGGCCGTCGCCACCAGCCCGTTGACGGGAAAGAGCGTCGGCAACAACTCGAACGGGGGGTCGGGCGAGGCCACGGGCACCCATGACGAGGAACCGGTATGGAGGCACACCACTGTCCCGGTCTCCTCGCAGGCAGCAAGGAGCGGGTCCCAGTGGCCAGAGAAGATGGAGGCGAAACCGAGATGGGAAGGGAACTCGGGGAAGCTCACCGCAGCAAAGCCACGTTCCGCATTGCGCCGGACCTCGGCGGCGGCCAGCTCGACGTCGGGCAGCCAAGGAAGCTGCAGTGGGATGATGCGGTCCGGATAGGTCCCGGCCCACACCTCGCGATGCCAGTCGTTCCACGCCCTGAGGCACGCGAGCCCAAGGTCGGGGTCCTTCGAGCGCGAAAAGACCGCCCCGCAGAACCCGGCGACCAGCGACGGGAAGCACAGCGAGGCCCAGATGCCGGCCGTGTCCATATCGGCGACTCGGGCATCGATGTCGTAGCAGCCCGGGCGCATGTGCTCGAAGCGCGCCGGATCCATGCTCCACTCCTCCTTGGGCCGGCCCACGACCGCGTTGAGCCCGACGTTGGGATACAGGTTCCCCTCGTAGACCCAGGACTGGTGACCATCCTCGAGCTCCACCACCCGAGGGGCGTCGGCGGCCAGCTTCCGGGTCAACCGTCCGTCGAAGAGATCGGGCGGCTCGATCAGGTGGTCGTCGACCGAGACGATGGGCACCCGGATCTTCCGTGGCTCAGGATCGGGCAGAAGCCCGTGGGTGGGGGTGACCTGGCTCACGATCTCTCCATGGCTCTCCGTTCGCGCTCTGCTGCATTCGCTCCCCGCACGGCCTGAAACTATCGTCGTATTCGTTGAGCTGCAGGGCCCTGGGCTCGGCAGCGGTCTGGGGGAGGTCCTCGAGTGCTCGATCTGCTGGTACGAGGTGGCATGCTGGTTGACGGGACGGGCTCGCCCCCCCGACGGGCCGATGTCGGTATCAGGGACGGGCGAGTGATGGCCATCGGAGACGTGGACGAGCCCGCCACCCAGGTCATCGAGGCCGACGGGCTGATGGTGGCACCGGGCTTCGTCGACCTGCACACCCACTACGACGCCCAGCTGTTCTGGGACCCTACGGCCAGCCCTTCCCCGCTCCACGGCGTGACGACGGTGCTCGGCGGCAATTGCGGTTTCTCGCTGGCACCGTGCGGGCCCGACCACGCCGGGTACCTCGCCAGGATGATGGCCAAGGTGGAGGGGATGCCGCTGGCCGCCCTGGAAGCGGGGCTCGACTGGTCCTGGACGTCGTTCGGCCAATGGCTCGACCGCCTGGAGGGCCAGATCGGGGTGAACGCCGGGTTCCTGGTCGGCCACTCCGCGCTCCGGCGCACGGTCATGGGCGACGACGCCATCACGGAACGGGCGACCGACGACCAGGTGGCGACCATGGTGGCGTCGCTACGCGCCGCGCTGGCCAGCGGCGCCCTCGGCTTCTCCACCTCGCAGGTGCACACTCACAACGACGGTGAGGGCCGTCCTGTGCCGTCGCGCGCCGCCACCCGCTCTGAGATCGAGTCGATGGCTGCCGTCGTGGCCGACTACCCGGGAACCACGATCGAGCTGATCGTCCAGGGCTGCCTGACCGGCTTCAGCGAGGAGGAGACGGGCATGATGGCGGCAGTCTCCCGACTGGCGAACCGCCCGGTGAACTGGAACGTGCTCGGAACCTCGGCCACGGCCGCCGAGCGCACGGCCATGCAGCTGGCTGCGTCTGACACCGCGGCAGCGCAGGGCGGCACGGTGGTCGCCCTCACCCTGCCCCACAACACGAGGATCCGGCTCTCGTTCGAGGGCAGCCCGATCCTCGAGGGGCTGCCCGGTTGGAACGCGATGCTGTCCCTCCCCAAGGCCGAGCGCCTGGCCGCCCTACGGGACCCCGAGGTCCGCCGGCGCCTGGACGAGGGAGCCCACTCCGAGGAGGCCGGCGTCCTCCGCAACCTGGCGGCTTGGCATCGCCTGACGCTGGACGAGACGTTCGCCCCGGAGAACGCGGGCTACGAGGGCCGCACGGTGGGTGACGTGGCTTCCGAGCGCAACCAGCAGCCCTTCGACACCCTGCTTGACGTCGTGGTGGCCGACGAGCTCCGCACCGGGCTCCGCCCTCCCGTGGCCGACTCGGATGCCGACTGGGAGGCCCGGGCCAAGCTGTGGCGGGATCGTCGGACGGTCATCGGCGGATCGGACGCCGGCGCCCATCTCGACATGATGTGCGGAGCGGTCTACTCGACCGCGATGCTGGGTGGCGCGGTCCGGCAGCGACAGCTGTTGAGCTGGGAGGAGGCGGTTCACCTGCTCACCGATGTGCCCGCCCGCCTCTACGGGCTCGAGCAGCGGGGCCGGGTGGCCGAGGGTTGGTGGGCCGACCTCGTGGCCTTCGACCCGGCGACGGTCGGCCACGGGCCCGAGCGCACACGCGACGACATGCCCGGCGGCGCCAGCCGGCTCTATGCCGAGGGCACCGGGATCGAACATGTCGTCGTCAACGGCTCGGAGATGGTGAGGCACGGCGCCTTCACGGGAACGGTGGCCGGGCAGCTGTTGCGCTCGGGCCGCGACACGAGCACAGTGCCGGCCGGTGTGCCGTGGCGGCCCGAGTGAGCACAGTGCCGGCCGGTATGCCGTGGCGGCCCGAGTGAGCACAGTGCCGGCCGGTGTGCCGTGGCGGCCCGAGTGAGCAGAGACCGTCAGGGCCGGCGCCGATAGGCGAAGTGTCCCTTGACCGAGTCGTCACTGAGTTCGCCACCGCTCTCGCTCGTCCGTTCGAGCAGGACGAACTTCGCCTGCAGCGCTGCTGTGATCCGGGACAGCGGGACGGCGAGCTCGCCGATCCTCTCGCGGTGGAGCTCGTAGCGGGCGGGCCCGACCTCCTCGAAGATGCGGACGTCCCACACCGACACGCCCTGGGACTCGGCGTCCTCGGCGAACGACACGTCGATGACGGCCACGCCCCCTTCGAAGTCGTCCACCCACGGCGACTCCTCACCCAGACGCCGGAGCTCGCCCACCGTGTTGACATCGAAGATGAACAGACCGCCCTCGACGAGGTGCCTGTGGACGGCATCGAACATCGACTCCCAGTCACCGAAGAACAGAAGGTGGTTCAGGCTGTCGAACACACAGATCACGACATCGAAGCGCTCCCCGAGCGTGAACTCCTTCATGTCTCCCTCGAGCAGGCGGGCGCGGGGAACCTTGTCCTTGGCCACGGCGAGCATCTCGGGCGAGCGGTCGAGCCCGGTGAGGTCGTCGATCGAGGAGAGCCGGGCGAGGACCGATCCGGTCCCGCAACCCAGCTCGAGCAGCGAGGTGGCCCCCGGACGGAACCGGTCGATCCATTCGGTGACCCGGTGGGCCCGGGGGCCGGGGTCGTCCATCACTGCGTCGTAGAAGGGTGCGAAGCGCGCGTAGTCGGTCACCGGAGACCAGCCAATGGTGGAGTGAGCGGGGCGAAGGGAGCAGACGGTCGAGGCGGCACGCCCTGAGGATGGTAGGCCCGCTTGGCCTTTGACGGCGCGGGGGCTGTGTCGGACCGTTCAATTAGAGTCGATGATCGTGGACGGACTCCCCGTGGTGGAGCAATCGGTCGAGGGGCGAAGGGAGACGGGGCGCTTGATTCGCTCGTCGGTGCCGCGGTCCGCGCACGGGGAGTGGAGGCCGTCGCCGGACCGCCCTGATCCCCTCGATGTCCTTGAGGAACAGGCGGCGCCGCGCCTCACCGAGCTGGGTCCCATCCGGTACCAACGCATGACCGAGTCGCCGTTCGCATACTTCCGGGGTGCCGCCGCGGTGATGGCCATGGACCTGGCGTCGACGCCGGTGACCGGTGTGCACGTCCAAGCGTGCGGCGACGCCCATGTCAACAATTTCGGGTTCTTCGCCAGCCCGGAGCGAAACCTCGTCTTCGACATCAACGACTTCGACGAGACCGTCCCTGGTCCGTGGGAGTGGGACGTGAAGCGCCTGTGTGCCAGCTTGTACATCGTGGCCCGCCAGCGTGGCCTGTCGTCGAGCGACTGCGACGCCGTGGCCACCGCCGCGGCCCGCACCTATCGGGAGCGGCTCGCCGACTACGCATCGTGGCACACGCTCGACCTCTTCTACGAGCGCACCGAGATCAAAGAGGTCGTCGAGCACTTTCCCCTGCGCCATCGCCCCGGGGTGCGGCGCGACGCCAAACGGGCGCGGCGCAAGGACCACCTTCGTGCGGTCGCCAAGCTGACCACCGTGATCGACGGGCATCGCCGGTTCGTCGCCGACCCTCCCCTGCTGGTCCCTCTCGACCGCAGCGATCGCGACATGTCCGAGGCGATGGGCCTGATCGAAGGGTACCGGAAGACCCTCTCCCCCAACCGGCGCTATTTGTTCGACCGCTACCGGCTCTTGGACGTCGCCCGCAAGGTGGTCGGAGTGGGAAGCGTGGGAACCCGGTGCTGGATCGCCCTCCTGGCCGGTCCCGACGACCCCGATGCCGACTTCATCGTGCTGCAGGCGAAGGAGGCCCAGCCCTCGGTGCTGGAGGCCTACGTGGGCACGTCGCTCCTCGGTCACCACGGTCAGCGGGTGGTCGTCGGCCAGCGGCTCATCCAGGCGGCCAGCGACATCTTCCTCGGCTGGTCCGAGGATCCGGCGACCGGCCACCACTACTACGTCCGCCAGCTGTGGGACTTCAAGGGTCAGGGAGACCCGATGACCATGAAGCCGGACAGCCTCAGTCACTACGGCGCGCTGTGCGCCTGGATCCTGGCCCGCTCGCACGCCCGCACGGGCGATGCGGTCAAGATCTCGGGCTACCTGGGACGGGCAAAGGCCTTCGACCGGGCCGTCGCTGCCTTCTCACGCCAGTACGCGATCAACAACGAGGCTGACCATCGGGCGCTGGTCGACAGCGTCGCCGGCACGTGGACAGCACCCCGCTGAACGACTCCCCGCCGGCCCGCTGGGGCCGCGATCGTTCATCCCGGTTGGAACTGGTCGAGCGCCTCTCGCACAGCGGACTCGATGCAGCCCGCCGTGTCCGTGACCGCCCGCCGGTCGCCGAACGCGTCGACCAGGGATACGACGCTGACCATTCGGTCGTCGACCTCCTCGTAGGCCTCCGCGTCGACGCGACCGGCGATCACCAGCGCGGGGACGCCCAGCGCCGAGAGGTCGCGCAACACGCCACCTACCACCTTGCCGGCGAAGGAGGTCCGGTCGAGTGCACCCTCCCCGGTGACCACCAGTTGGGCCCGGGCGAGTTGGCGACGGAGGCCGACGAGGTCCGCCACCAGCTCGTAGCCCGACCGAAGCTGCCCGCCCAGTGCAACCAGCGCCCCGCCGAGGCCACCGGCAGCCCCGGAGCCGGGGATGGACTGGACGTCAACCCGGTAGTCCCTCCGATACTGTTCGGCCAGGTTCCGGAGTCGCTCCTCGAGTACCATCACCTGCAGGGGGTTTGCTCCCTTCTGCGGGCCGAACAGAGCTGCGGCCTCGACGAAGGTGGTTTGCACGTCGCAGGCGCCGATCAGCGAGACCCGGCCGAGCCCACCGGCCTCCTCGACAGCATGTATCGCCCCGAGGCCGCCGTCGGTGGTCGCCGATCCGCCCAGGCCCACGATCACGGTCCCGTTGGCCCCCACCGCGCGGGCCGCGGCCATCACCAGCTCACCGGTGCCACGGCTCGTCGCCCGGAGCGGGTCGTTCCCCTCTGGGCCACCGGCCAGAGCCAAGCCCGAGGCCCGGGACATCTCGACGATGGCCCGACCGCCGTGAACGCGCCACGGTGCCGCGACCGGCCGACCGTCGGGCCCGGACACCGAAGTCGTCTCGAGCCGCGAACCGGGGAGATCGAACGTCTCGAGCAGGCCCTCGCCTCCATCGGAGAGCGGGACGGCGACGACCGACCATCCGAGAGACGAAGCTCCCCGTTCAATGGCACCGGCCACCTCTCGAGCAGTTGCGGTGCCACGGAACTTGTCCGGTGCGGCTACCAGCAGTGGCACCGGGTCCCCTTGCCCTCGTTCTTCGTCGCTTCGTTCAGGTGTGGTCGGCGCAATGGACAGCGGGATTGGTCTCCCCGGCGGCCGATGACGTCCCCGGGGGCGGACTCTCTGCAGGCACTCGGCGCGCCGATCTCTCCTCTGACCAGGACGCTAGCACCGGAGGGCGCCGTGCCGAGGTTCTCGGTCGGGCGCGAACGCCGCCGCCGATCTCATGTTGCCACCGGCGCAAGCGTGGAGCGACCAGGGTCGGGTGGGTGCCGCCCGACTAGAACAACGGGTGATGGAAGAGCTCGAGTTACTGGATCGCCTGTCAGGCTGGCTTGCGCAACGCCGACCGGATGGCCGGCGCCCCAGGTTGACCGCCCTGGGCAAGCCGGGCAGCGGGTACTCGGCCGAGAACCTCGTCCTCAGTTCCCGATGGGAAGGCGGACCTGACGAGAGGCTCGTCCTGCGCCGCGACACGGCCGACCCGCCCATCTATCCGGCCCAATCGCCACGGACCACCACAGGCGTGCTGTTGCAGCACTCGGTGATGGACGCAATTCGACGCGCTGGTCGAGTTCCCGTTGCCGACAGCCTGGGCCTCGAAGCTGACCCGCAGGTCCTGGGCGTTCCCTTCTTCGTGATGCGCTACGTTCCCGGTGACGTGCCTGGTGAGGACCCGCCGTACACCCGCAGTGGGTTCTTCGTCGACGCCGCCCCTTCCGACCGGGGCCGGTTGGTCACGGAGGGCCTTCGGGCACTGGCTCGGCTCCACCAGACGGACATCGACGACCCGGGGCTGGCCACCCTGCACGCGACCGGGTCCCGTGACGGAGCACAGCGACAACTTGACGTCTGGGAGGTCAGTCTGCGCGAGGGCCTGGCCGGGCGGACCTCACCGTTGATCGACAACAGCCTGGTGTGGTTGCACGACCGGTCGCCGCCGCCGGCCCGACCTGTTCTTTCGTGGGGGGATGCCCGGCCGGGCAACATGATCTGGCAGGACTTCCGGGTGGCCTGCATCACCGACTTCGAGGGCGCCGCCCTCGGTCCCCGGGAGCTCGACGTGGGCTGGTGGCTCATGTTCGACTACTGGATGCACGAGGGTTCCGGAACGGCTCGGTTGGCCGGCGAACCGGACCGGTCGCAGCAACGGGCGATCTACGAACGCAGTGCGGGGACCTCTATCGGAGCCACCACCTGGTTTGAGATCTTCTCGGCCCTCCGCTTCGCGACGACTGTGGTGCATGTGATGAACCGGTGGGTTGCCCGTGGAGCCGTGCCCGAAGACCAGACACTATGGCGTGATAATCCGGCGACGGCCGTCCTGGCCGCCCTGTTGAAGGAGGCGACCGCATGAACGAGCGCGACGAAGTCCGGCGACGATTCGACGCTGCCCCGCTTGGCCCGGTCGGGCAGGAGGGCTCGCCGTGACGTCCCCCAGTGTGTCGAACAAGTCGCTCGCCGGTCGTCGGGTGCTCGTGGTCGGAGCATCCTCGGGCGTGGGGCGGGCCATCGGGGTGCGCGCCGGCGTCGAGGGGGCGCGAGTCGCCGTTGCCGCTCGTCGACTCGAGTTGCTGAGGACGGCGGCGGCCGAGGCCTCCGGTGCATCGGGCGTCGCCGTCCCTTGTGACGTCACCGACCCGTCCTCCGTCGACCAGGCGGTGGAGGACGTGGCATCGACATGGGGCGGGCTCGATGCCGTCGTCTATGCCACCGGCGTCGACCCGCTCGTCCGGATCGAGAACGTGGATGCCGTCGCCTGGTCCAACCTCTTCGCCATCAACGTGATCGGCGCCTCCCTGGTCACCCGAGCCGCCCTCCCCCACTTGCGTGCGGCGCGTGGCCGGGCCGTGTTCATCTCCGCCACGTCGGTCGGTCGGCCCCTGCCCGGGATGGGTGCCTACGCGACGAGCAAGGCGGCCCTGGAAGAGCTGGCCCGGGCCTGGAGGTCCGAGCACCCCGACGTGTCATTCTCGACCGTCGCCATCGGCATGACCCTCGGGACCGAGGTGACCGAGGGCTGGGACACCGGGCTCTTGGGCGAGCTGGCCTCCGTCTGGGATGGTCGTGGCCACCTGTTCGACAATGGACCCGGTTACCTGAGTTGCGACGACGTGGCCGAGACCGTGGTCTCGGTACTGGCCGCACCCACCTGCCTCCCCTACGTCTCGGTACTGGCTGATCCGGCTCTCGATGGGCCGGCGGGGTGACCCATGCCGCGCACCGGGCTGCCGGCAGACCCCGCACATGATTGACGATCTCGCTTAGGCGACGACGCCCGAGGATCGGAGGTCGGCGACCCGGTCGGCCATGCCCAGTTCGGCCAGGACCTCGTCGGTGTGCTCGCCCAGCGCCGGAGAGGAGCTGGTGGACTGCACCGGGGTGCCACGGAACTGGGCCGGGTGTCGCGGGAACCGGATGCGGCCGACAACGTGGTGATCGCGCTCCTCGAACATCCCCACGGCTACGGCGTGGGGGTCGCGCGTCAGCTCGTCGGGCGAGAGGATCATGGAGAACGGGATGCGTTGGGCCTCGAATCGCGACGTGGCCTCGGCCATGGTCAGGTTTGCCGCCCGGGCGTAACACATGTCGACCAGGCCCGAGGTCAGCTCCCGGTGCTTGTTGCGCTCCCCGATGGTGGCCAGCCGAGGGTCGTCCCACCCGTCCACGTCGAGCGCCCTACACATGCCGGAGAAATCTTCGACCGACGTCGGGGTGACGATCCCCCAGCCGTCACGGAAGCGCATGGGGTTGAATCCGGACACGAAGCTCGAGTTCTGCGAGTGGTCGGACTCGAGCAGCACCTCGTTCCCGGCCGAGTCGGCCCAGAGGAAAGAGGCCACCGCGTCCATCATGGCCAATTCGACGTGCTGTCCGCCCCTGCCCAGGGAGCGGGCGAGGAGCGCGGCGGTGACCGCCTGGGACGCGTACAGGGCTGTGACCTTGTCGGCCGCCGTCTGCCGCAGGAACACGGGGATCCCGTCGCTTGGATCGGCCTGGTTGGTGGCCAAACCGGCGTAGGCCTGGACGACGGTGTCGTAGGCACTCCGGTCGCGATAGGGGCCCTCCGATCCGAAGCCCGACAACGATGCGTAGACCACATCCGGGTTGACAGCGCGAAGCGCCTCGTAGCCGAGGCCGAGTCTGTCCATGACGCCGGGCCGGAAATTCTGGAGGACGACGTCGGCCCGGGATGCCAGCTCCTTCACGATCGTCAGACCGTCGGACGTCTGGATGTCCACGGCGATCGACCGTTTGCCCCGGTTGCACATCAGATAGAGCGCGCTCATGCCGTTGACCGAGACACCGACCCACCGGGCGATGTCACCGATGCCCGGGCGCTCGACCTTGATCACCTCGGCGCCCTGGTCGGCCATCAGCGTGGCCACGTAGGGTCCGGTGAGGGCGATCGACAGGTCGAGGATCCGGATCCCTTCCAACGGCCTCGTCAATCCACGAACTCCTTGTGTGTACGGGGTCGGCCCTGCGGCCCGCTGTAGGCCAGCCCCCAGGCCGGCGGCACGGCGAACTCGGGCATGACCACCTGCGAACGGGCCGCCAGCCATGAGTCCATCAGTGCGTCCTCGGCACCGTAGTCGAACGGGTCGGTGAGCACCTGCTCCTCGGTCCCGCCCCGCGCCGGTGGGTTCTCGGCCAACCAGCGTGCGGTCCGCCCGATCGCCTGGCGGGCCGGCACGATGTCGTGGTGGCCCAGCTGGTGATGCAACCGGGTCAGGTCGAGCACCCGGTGGGTCGGGAGCGGCTGGGCCAGCAGGGGCCTGGCCGGCACGGCCAGGTCGTAGGGCAACGACACGATTTCGAGGTCGCCCCCGAGCTCTCGGGAGCACAGCTCGACCATCTGGCGCACGGTGAGCACCTCCTCGTCGCCGACGTTGAACACCGTTCCGGAGGACCGCTCGGGCTGCTCGATCCCGAGCACCACGGCGGCGGCGCAGTTCTCCGTGTAGCAGTGATGATGGAGGGTGAGGCCGTCGTCGG
Organism: uncultured Acidimicrobiaceae bacterium; assembly: GCA_963803065.1. Taxonomy (GTDB): domain Bacteria; phylum Actinomycetota; class Acidimicrobiia; order Acidimicrobiales; family RAAP-2; genus DASXMT01. The sequence goes on along the minus strand of CAWDKW010000014.1, from coordinate 35,055 downwards.
CCACGATGATCCGCCTCCGGCCCTCGAGGATGCGCCGAACGACCAACCATTCCCGGGGGGCCGGTTGGTAGGGCCCGTAGAGATACGGGTAGCGGAAGTGGGTGGCCCCAGGATGGGCAGCGAACACGGCCGCTTCCGTCGCCACGATGCGGTAGCCCTTCTCGTCGACGGACCGGTCGACGACGAGGTCGGCGTCCTCCCGGACCGGCACGGGCAGGCCGGGCGGGTCGTGCTGCCAGGCGTCGGTCCACCCGCGGTAGGCCGGCACACCCCCCACGGACACGAAGTGACGGCAGTGTCCCGTCGTGAGCCGGGCGATCATGCGCAGGCGACCGTACATGGCCACGATCACATCCCACGAGGTGCCTGTGAGCGCCTCGCCCAACGACGGCTCGTCGTAGGGGTCGGCATGAATGTGCTCCAGCTCGGGCGGGGTCTGGGATCGCTCGTGCCTGCCCCGGTGGAGGATCGACACGTCGTGTCCGTTCGCCACCAGTCGCCGGACGATCGGAACGCCGCTCGGCCCCGTGCCGCCGATCATCAGGATCCTCATCGGAGGGCCCGGGCGATCATGCCTGCCAACGTAGTGCCTAAGGTTCTCACTAGCGCGCCTGCACACGGCACGGCGTCGCACGACTCTCGTCGGCATCGGCTTTCGGGATAGAGGGTACAAAGGGGTGGAAGATGGGATTGAACCTGACCGGATGCCGCACGCTCGTCACCGGTGCCTCCTCGGGAATCGGAGCCGGACTGGCCGAGGCCTTGGCGGCGCGGGGAGCCGTCGTGGGTATCTGCGCTCGCCGTGCGGACCGGCTGGCCGAGGTGGTGGGTCGCTGCCGGGCGCACTCGCCGGCGAGCAGTATGTGGGTCGTCGACCTGGCCGACGACGACTCGGTGGACCAACTGGCCGTCGACGTGGTCGACGCCTTCGGGGGTGTCGACCTGTTGGTGAACAACGCCGGCATCCCGAAGCGACGGCATACCACCGCCCTGGACATCGAGACCATCACCAAGGTCATGCACATCAACTACCTCTCCCCGATGCGACTGACCATGGCCCTTCTGCCCCAGATGCTGGCACGGGGAGCCGGCACCATCGTCAACATCTCCTCGATCGCCGCCACCTTGAGCGCCCCCGGCGAGGCCGCTTACGACGCCTCGAAGGCGGCGCTCACCGCGTTCTCCGAGGCGATGGCGGTCGACCTGTGGGAGACCGGCGTCAAGGTGACGGTCGTGTACCCGGCCGTGATCGATACCGATCTGTTCAGGCTGCCCGACAACGACATCCCCGACCTGCCCGTACCGGCCGAGCCGGTCTCCGTCGCCGTGGACGCCATCCTGGCCGGCCTCGACACCGAGGCGGCGCAGGTCTACGTCCCGGGGTATTTCGCCGACATCGCCGCCACCAAGGCACAGGACGTCAGCGAATTCCTGAAGGGCACCGCCGCCTATATCCGCCAGCAACGAGAGAAGGCCGGGCAATGAAGATGAACTGGCCGTCAGGTGCCCTCGGACAGCTCTTTCACCGGCGAAGGGCTCGCATTCATCGGCGGACCGCTTGACCGAACCCGCCCCGGGCCGGAGTCGGCGCTGCGGCTCTCGCCGGTCACCGGTTGGGCAGCGGCGGCGGGAGTCGACCGGGGACGGGTCAGGATGATCTGCACCGACGAGAGGATCAGCACCGCCACGGTACCGATCCGCTCGCTCTTGCCGATCGGCTCGAACAGCGCATAGATCTGTATCCCGGCCGCGATGGCCTGGGCCATGAGGGGGAGGGCCACGGCCCGCAGGCCGGTTGGCCGCTCGACGCCGCCGCTCTGCCTTGGGGCGCGGGTCCAGGCGGCGTAGGCGATCAGTACCGCTCCCAGCGTCCAGACGAAGTCGTAGCTCCCGCCGTCGGCGACGCCGCGCGCCGCCTGCACGGCGAAGGAGGCGTCGGCGATGGTCGTCATCAAGATGCCCGACCCGATGAGGATCCACATCCGGTCGGGGCGCCAACCCAGGAGCCCGTATACCCCGACGATCGACCCCATGATCACGACGTCGAGCACGGGATAGCTGAAGTCGACGACGGTGGCGAGCGTTCCCCCTCGTGCGTGGTCGGCCAGCGGCTGGATGACGAGGGCAAAGCCGGCAGCCAGCACGACGAGGGCGATGGCCAGCCCGTCCATCCAGCGGTGCAACTCGAAGTGGGGGATCCGGACCCGGATGAGCGCCACGATCCCGGCGCCGATGAGCGGGTACCAGAGCAGCCAGAAGACGTCGGCGAAGGACGGATAGGGCACATTGGCCTGGCCTCCGTAGACCAGGCTCCACAGGATTGTGCCCGCACTCCAGAGGGCCATGGCCAACCCGAATGCGAGCCACGCGCGCCGCGTCGCCGGCTCGTAGGCGGCCCGGGCCAGGATGAGCAGGGCAGCGGCGGCGAGGACGACGTCATGGAACCACACCTCGTAGAGCGAGGGCGGCCCGCCGATCCCGAACAGCTCGTTGGCCGCCTCGAGCATCATCAGGACGACGAGAACAGCCCAGACCCAGTTGAGGCCGGCAGGACGGGTGTAGAGCTCACCGTCGCGGTCCACGCCGTGCGCCGGCTCGGAGCGGGGCCGCGTGCTCACAGCGTGTACCGGTTGCCCAACCCGCAGGTCGGCTCGAATGGCGGCATGTTCTGGGGTGGGATCCTTCTTGTCGTGGGATCCTTCTTGTCGTGGGATCCTTCTTGTCGTGGGATCCCTGGGACCCTTCTCGTTGCCGGATCCTGGTCGGCGTCGAAAAGTCTACCGAGGCGGGACAACCGGCCCCGGCGACGAGCCGGGACCGGTTGAGCCGACCGCCGGGTCCTGCTGCAGCTCGACGGTGTTGCCCGACGGGTCGACGATCCAGATCTGCACGGTGGTGCCCTGGGCGCCCCTCGTGTAGTCGATGCCCTCGGCCTCGAGCTCGGCCACGGCCGCGTCGATGTCCTCGACCCCGAAGCACACATGTGGGCCTGTAGGCCGGATGGGGCCGGGACCCGCCGGGGCGTCGACCAGGTGGACCTGGGCATCACCGACGGCGAACCAGTGGCCGTCGATGCCCGGGATCTCGGGACGGGGATGGTCGCCGAGCGCGAACAGCCCACGGTAGAAGCCCACTGCCACGCCGAGGTCGCCCTCCACGTTGACGCTGTGGTGCAAGATGCGCGTCACCTTCATGACCGGCTCCCAGCATCGTGGCTCACGACGGCTGCGGGCGGGTCGGGAGCATCCTCGAGCTGTTCCATCAACTCGAGGCGGATGTTCCCCGGCGCCTCGATGAAGGCGATGCGCCGGCGCCCGAACGGGCCCTCCACCTCAGCCGGGCCCCAGAGCACCCGATGGCCGGCGAGGTCGGCATCGAGGTCGTCGCTGAACAGGGCCGGGTGCAAGAAGCACTCGTCGGGTAGGTTCAGCGCGTCCTCGTAGATGGCCCTCGTGAACAAGGTGAGACGGACCGGGCCGAGGTGCACGTCGGCCCGCTCGCTGCCGTTCCACACCATCCGATCGTGCACGGTGCCACCCACGGAACGGTAGAACGAGAGTGCCCCATCGAGGTCGGCCACCTTGAGGGCGAGGTTGGCCAGCCCGCTCACGGCCATGACGTCACCCCGTCGGGCAGGCTCACCAGGCCGCCCACCCGGTCGGGCTGACCGATCCGGAGATCGTCCGGGGATCCACCCGCTCGCCCGTATTCCCCGCCTGGTAGACGGCGAAGCACAGCTGCAGCACCTTCACGGCCTCGTCCGCCGTCATGTCCGGCGTGGTGCCGGCCACCAGGGAGTCGATGAAATGGGCGGCCGACCGATCGAACCCGCTCCCCCAGTTGGCGTCGACGACGGGAATCTCCCGCATCGACCCATTGCTGCCCTTCCCCTGGAAGAGCAGAACGGGAGCGAGATCGAGCATCTCGCCCGTGCACCGGGTGACCCAGATGAACCCCTCGTCGCCCTGGATCTCGAAGAACTCGTCGGCTCCGTAGTAGGAGCTCCGCAAAGACATCGATGGCGCGTAGCTGACCTCCATCGAGCCCAGCAGGCGCTCCTCCTCGTACTCGAAGATGGCCACGCACGGCTCGAGGAAGAAGTCGCGTCGCCGGACGATGGCCTGGACCGAGGTCACGTCCTGCCCGGCCAACCACAGCGCCATAGCGTACTTGTGGACGTTGTCATCGAAGAGGTGCCCGCCGGGGCTCTGGCTGTCGAGACGCCAGATGTAGCCCTCCGGCTGCAGCTCGGCCTGGAACGCTGAGTCGGTGGTGCCCACGATCGTCCTGATTCGCACGTTGCTCAGCTGGCCGATGGCCCCCGCTTCGATCAGCTCCTTGGCCCGCTCCAGGGGCGGGTAGTGCCGGAAGCACTCGCTGATCCTGAGGGTCACACCGTTTTCGGCCGCGGCCGCTCCCATCGCCCGGCCATCTTCGATGGTGTTGGCCACGGGCTTCTGGCACGACACGTGCTTGCCGGCAGCGAGCGCGGCCAGCACATGGTCGTGGTGGAGGTGGGTGGGGGTGAGGATCTCCACCGCGTCGATCCCGGGGTCGGACAGCAGGTCGTCAAGGTCGGTGAAGACCGTGTCGACTCCCCAGGCGTCGGCCAGGTGTCGGGCCTTCGCCTCGATCGGGTCGCACACGGCCACCACGTCGCATTGTTCGTGTTGCAGGTAGCCCCTCACGTTCACCGGTGCGATGTTCCCCGCGCCCACGACAGCGAGTTGGATGCGCCCACTGTTCGGTGACATGGCACGTCAAGGTAGCAGGAAGGATACCGAGGGAGGGCGCAGACCAGCCGGACTACGGCGCAGCGAGCAGCCCGCCGTCAACCGGGATCGACACACCATTGATGTAGTCGGCAGCCGGACTGGCCAGGAAGGCCACCAGTTCGGCCACCTCGTCAGGTTCGCCGAAGCGTCGGAGAGGGATCCGCTTCTCCTTCTCCCGGCGCTCGGCCGCCCGCTCCGGTACGTCCCACACGTCATGAGCCATATCAGTGAGAATGATCGTCGGGCACACTGCGTTGGCCTGCACGTTGAACGGTCCCCATTCCACCGCCATCGTGCGGGTGAGTTGATTGAGCGCAGCCTTCGATGCGGCGTAGGCCCCGAGCCCCGGCGTTCCAAGGAACGCTCCCAGTGATGAGACGTTGACCACCTTTCCCGATCGCTGGTCGATCATGGCCGGGACCACCATCTGGGCCAGGGCCAGGCCTGACCGCAGGTTCACTCCCAATGTCATGTCCCACGAGTCGGGATCGATCTCGAGCAATGGTCGGCTGGTCACCACCCCGGCGCTGTTCACCAGGATGTCCCACCTCGGAGCCCGGTTCAGCGCTGTTTCACCGGCCGACCGCGCGCCCGCCGTCGTGGCCAGGTCCGCCTCGATCACCAGGCACATCCGGCCTGCCTTCTCGACCAGCCCTCGGGTCGTCTCCAAGGAGGCATGGTCACGACCGACGATCCCGACGTCAGCACCGCGTGCTGCCAGGCGCTGCGCGATCGCCCGACCGATTCCACGCGAGCCCCCGGTGACGAGGGCCCGGCGTCCATCCAGGGATGTTTGCTCGACGGCACTCTTCATTGCCGGGCGGGCTCGTTCATCGCCTCGCCCACCCGGTTCATTGCCCGCGTCCACACAGAGGAGGGTACCGGCCGCTGGCCACCCGGTCTGCCGCCGATTGATGCGGGGCCTACATTGATCTCTCGATGAACGTCGGCATTCCCAATGAGGTGACGGACAGCGAGTACCGGGTGGCCATGACACCGGCCGGCGCCAGAGAACTGCTCTCGGAGGGCCATACCGTCTTCATCGAAAAGGGGGCCGGGGTGGGTTCGTCGATTCCCGACGGCGAGTTCGCTGCGGTGGGAGCCACCGTCCTCGACTCGGCCGACGACGTCTGGGCCCGATCGGACCTGGTCTGCAAGGTCAAAGAGCCGCTTCCCGAAGAGTTCCACCGCCTCCGTCGGGACCTGGTCCTGTTCACCTACCTCCACTTGGCCGCCTCTCGCCAGTGCACCGACGCCCTGCTGGCGGCGGGGACGACGGCCATCGCCTACGAGACCGTCCAAGCGCCCGACGGCTCGCTCCCCCTCCTGACCCCCATGAGCGAGGTGGCAGGCCGCATGGCCCCGCTGATGGGGGCGCACCATCTCATGAGCCCGGCCGGGGGTCGAGGAGTGCTCGTCTGCGGGGTCCCCGGCGTGCGCTCCGCAAAGGTGGTCGTCCTGGGCGCCGGGGTAGCCGGTATGGCCGCGGCCACCATGGCCGTGGGGATGCACTCCGACGTGTACGTCCTGGACCGCAACCTCGAGCGCCTCCGGCAGGTGGACCACCACTTCCGGGGAGCGCTCGAAACGGTGGCGTCGAGCACCCACGCAATCGAGGAGACCTGCCTGGACGCCGACATCGTCATCGGCGCGGTGCTGGTCGTCGGGGCCAGAGCCCCGAAGCTGGTCTCCAACCAGTTGGTGGCGCGCATGAGGCCCGGTTCTGTGCTGGTCGACATCTCGGTCGACCAGGGGGGTTGCTTCGAGGGCACCCGTCCGACAACGCACACTGATCCCACCTTCGAGGTCAACGGCTCCCTGTTCTACTGTGTGGCCAACATGCCGGGTGCGGTCCCCCACACCTCCACCCACGCCTTGGCCAACGCCACCTTGCCCTATGTCAGCGTTATTGCCGAGCGGGGCTGGCGGGCGGCATGCGCTTCTGATCCTTCACTGGGCCTGGGTGTCAACACGGTCGACGGTTCGGTGGTCTATCCTCCGGTGGCCGAGGCCCACGGGCTTGCCACTGTGACGCTGGCCGCGGTGCTGGGCTGAAACTCGAGCCGGGTCTTCATCTTGTCGTCAGGGTCGACCCGTACCATCGGGCAATGGACTCGAACCTCGATGAAACGCGCACAGGGAGCCCCCAAACGACCCTCCTGGATCGGGCTCTGTCCTTGTCCCACCTCGACCTGGCTCCAGACCACCGCCAGCCGCGGGCCAGCATGGTCGTGGTGGCAACCATCGCCGCGATCGTCGGGTCGCTTGCCGTCGATGCCGCCCTGGTGGCAGTGGGCACGGCCGTCTTTCCGTCCATCAAGGGCTACGCCCACTTCCAGTTCTCCGACTACGCCAAGCTCACCACCATCGGCGTGGTGATCGCCTGCCTGGCGTGGCCGATCGTGACCAGGATCAGCTCTGCGCCTCGCTGGCTGTTCTTCCGGCTGGCCATCCTGGTGACCGTGGTGCTCCTCCTGCCCGACGCCTGGTTGCTCCTACGGGGGTCGCCGCCGAAGGCAGTGGGGGTCCTCGTGGTCATGCACCTGGCCATTGCCGTGGTCACCTACAACTGCCTGGTCCACCTAGCCCCGGTGCATCGGTACCGCCGGTCCCGGCACTGACCGACTGGTCTGTGCCGGGCACCTGGCCCGACACCTTCCGCCCGCGCCGCTACCGTTACCACTGTCCGTGATGACTGGACGATCGATCAGTGCCCCAGATCCTTCACGTCCTGAGCCTCTCGTCATGGTTGAGTTGCCCGCGTTTGGGCGAAATCGGTACCATCCTCGATCCCCGCCTCCGACCAATTCGCCGAAACGCGGGCACAAACGGAGTTGGTAGTCGCCTGCCGGGAGCCGCTCGCAAGACCGACGAATGGTCACTGTCTGTGGGCCGTATTGGTGTTCACGTCGCCAACACGCGGTACCCGACGCCCCGGACCGTTTCGATGCGGGCACCACCACCGGCCAGCTTTCCTCGCAGTCGGGCCACGTGCACGTCGATCGTGTTGGAGCCGACCGCGTCGGCTTCGTCGTCCCAGACCTGGACGGCGATGGTCGAGCGCGTCACCACCGCGGGGGATCGTCGAAGCAACAGCTCGAGCACGCCCAGCTCGGTCGCGGTGAGGACGACCGTCTCACCCGCCGAGGTGACCTCCCGGGTAACCGTGTCGAGGGTCAGGTCACCGCAGACCAGCTGCGGGGCCAGCGTGAAGGGGGGTCGTCGCTGCAGCGCCTGGATCCGAGCGAGCAGCTCGGAGAAGGCAAACGGCTTCACCAGGTAGTCGTCGGCCCCGGTGTTGAGCCCGACCACGCGGTCCTCGGTCGCGTCTCGGGCGGTGAGCATCAAGATGGGCGTGCGATCACCCCGCCGGCGGGCGCGGTCGACGACGTCGATCCCGCTCAGCTTGGGCATCCGCCAGTCGAGGACGGCCACGTCGTATTCATAGGCCCTGAGGTGGGCGAGGGCCCGATCGCCGTCGGCCACGGCGTCCACGATGTACCCGTTCTCGCGGAGGCCGCGCTCGAGCACCGATCGAAGGGGACCGTCGTCTTCGGCCACCAAGAGCCGCATCAGTTTCCTCCACCGGTATCGATCGGTACGTCTGCCGGGTCGCTCGCTGCGCCGACCAGGAGCTCCCCGGACCGTGCCCATCGGGCCGGCATGGGGCGAGCACGCGGCTCGCTTCAGCGCCTTCTGGCAGCCCCACGGCGGCCAGGTTGCAAGCTAGCGGGCATACCTGACGATGAGAAGGCGGCCGCCCAACCGGTCACGGGCCGGGCGGAGCGGCGGCACCGGCTTTGGCCGCGGCGGCCACGATCGCGGCGACCCGCTCCACGAAGTCGTCGGACAGGGGCAGGTGACCGTGGAGCAGCCGGTGATAGGCCGGCCCGTAGAGCATGTCCATGAGGATCTCGGGGTCGGATTCCGACGGTATCTCGCCCCGGTCGATGGCGTGTTCGATGATGTGGCGGTGCTGCGCCCGGGTTGGTCGGACGACCCGCTCACGCCAGGCGATGGCCAGCTCGGGATCGTGTTGCGCCTCAGCTACCAGACCGATGAGGGCTCGACCCGTGGCCGTGTCACGAACCGTGCGCACCCACGCCCGCAGCGCGGCCACCAGGTCGCCCTCCAGGGCACCCGTATCGGGCAAGGGCTGGGCGGCCAGGAAGTCCATCAGGAATGCGTCCAGGGCCAGCGTTCCCTTTGTCGGCCACCGACGGTAGATCGACGTCTTGCCCACCCCCGCCCGGGCCGCCACCTCCTCGATCGTCATATCGCCGAGCCCACGCTCGACGAGGAGGTCGGCTGCCGCTCGGAGGATCGCCCGGTCGACCTGCTCGCTGCGGGGCCGTCCCCGCGTCGCCGGACCAGGAATAGGGGGGGTTCGACATTGGGTTGATCATAGCGTAATTAAATACGAAACGTAGCGTTCTATAAGAGGAAATCGTGAGCCTTCCTACCGCCGTCGACCCGTCGACCCACCCGACAACCGTCATCGGGGCCCCTCCCCTGGACGCGCCCATCGGGACCGCCGGCCTCCCCGCGCCGGCCGAGCCCCAAGCTCCGGCAGCCGTCCGGCAACGGGGGCCCGGCCGCCTGGCCCTGCTCCTCATCGTCTCCGCCTCGTTCCTGGTGGTCCTGGACTTCAGCATCGTGAACGTTGCCCTGCCCTCCATCCAGGGGCAGCTCCATTTCGGCGCCGGTGGCGTGCAGTGGGTGGTGACGGCATATGCCATCACCTTCGGAGGGTTGCTGGTGGCCGGCGGACGGATCGCGGACCAGTTCGGCCGCCGACGCACCTTCGTGACCGGTCTGGTCGGGTTCGCGCTGGCTTCGCTGGCCGCGGGCTTGGCTCGGGACCCCGCCGTGCTGGTCACGGCCCGCGCCGTCCAAGGCGTGGCGGCCGCGGCCATAGCCCCCTCCTCGCTCTCGCTGATCACCACGGGCTTTCACGAGGGTCGCCAGCGCACCCGGGCCCTCGGGCTCTACGCGGCGACGGCATCGGTGGGCTTCGTGGCCGGCCAGGTGCTCGGCGGGATGCTGGTCGAGTTCTCGAGCTGGCGGGCGGTGTTCATGGTGAACGTGCCCATCGCGCTCGTCGTCGCCCTCCTCGCACCCATGGTCATCCCGGCCGACGGGCGCACCGATCGTCGTGCCCGCCTGGACCTGGGCGGTGCCGGGTTGGTGACCGGGGCAACGGCCGCAGCCGTCCTCGCCGTCTCCGAGGGTGCCGTGCTGGGCTGGGCCTCCCCCGTCGTGGTCCTGTCCCTCATCGTCGCTGTTCTGTTCGCCGCCGGGTTCGTCATCGTGGAGCGGCATCATCCCCAACCCCTGCTCCGGCTCGACCTGCTGCGGGTGGCCTCGCTGCGATCGGCAAGCGTGCTCACCTTTCTGATCGGCGTCTGGAGCGCCGGGGAGATGCTGGTGCTGTCGCTCTACCTCCAGCAGTCGCTCCACGACTCACCCCTGGCCACCGGCATGGCCATCGCCCCCCAGGGCGTCGTCGGGTTCGTGGCCGGGATGTTCGGCGCCCGTCTGGCCGGTCGCTTCGGAGTCCGGCGGCTCCTGGTGCTCACCGGTGCCGCGGCCACGGTGGGGTTCCTGATCCTGACCTTCCTGCCGGCCCAGGGCTCCTACAGCCCGGTACTGGTTGCGGTCACCCTCGTCGGGTTCGGCACCGCGGGCTCGGTGTTCGGGGCCACGGTGTTGGCCGTGGCCGGGGTGGCCGATCGAGATCAGGGCGTGGTCGGTGGCGTGATCAACACCGCACGGCAGGTGGGCGCCGCCTTCGGGGCCGCGCTGCTGTTGGCCATCGCCGAAGTAGCCAGCGGGACCAGCGGCGTGACGACGGTGATCGGCGACCGCCACGCCATGGTGGCCGGTGCGGCCACGGGGGCCCTCGCCACCGTGGTGGCCTGGCGCTCCGGCGGTCACCGATCGCACCATCCTGCGCCGAGCGAGTGCGCCGGGCGTACCTCCGCCGGGCGTCAACCGCTTGCACTTGAGCATTGACTAGATTCGTCGTCTATCAGAAACGAGCAGTGCCGTAGCCGACGGTGCGCACGCCGCAGGATGCGGGAGCGCATGTCGCAGGACGAGGGCGTGCATGTCCGATCATGAGGAGGGAAACGAGTGGCTGGGTCGCGCCCCGCTGCCCGGGAGGGGGCGCCCCTCGACCGACGACGTGAGATCGGCCCGGGTCTGGCCCCGTGCCTGAGCCGCTCGGGCGCGACCAGCGCTACATGCCCGGCCTCGACGGGCTGCGGGCGGTGGCCGTCCTCGGGGTCGTCGTCTTCCACCTCGGCTTCGGGTTCCTCCCCGGCGGCCTGCTCGGGGTCGCCGTCTTCTTCACCCTGAGCGGCTACCTCATCACGGACCTGCTGATGAGCGAATGGCGCTCCTCGGGCCAGCTGCAGCTGGGCGACTTTTGGATCAGACGTGCCCGTCGGCTGCTGCCGGCCCTCTTCGTGATGCTGGCCGTGGTGACCATCTGGGTCTCCGCCGGCGACCCGGCACAGCTCGGGGCGCTCCGGGGGGACGTCTTCTCCTCCGCCGTGTACGCCAACAACTGGTGGCTGATCTTCCACCACGTGTCCTACTTCGCCCGGTTCGGCCCCCCGTCGCCGCTGGGGAACCTGTGGTCCCTGGCCGTCGAGGAGCAGTTCTACCTCCTGTGGCCATGGATGCTCCTGGCCGGCCTGCTCTGGGTCAGGCGGGCAGGCAGGGGACACACCCGGGGCCGGATCAAGCGGCTGGCCCGTCGCCGCGACGTCCTGGTCGGCGTGACCCTCGCCGTCGCCTTGGCCTCGGCGTTGGAGATGGCGCTGCTGTACCACCCAACGCTCGACCCGACGCGGCTCTACGACGGCACGGACACCAGGGCCTTCGGGCTCCTCTTCGGGGCGGCACTGGCCATGGTCTGGCCAAGCCGGCAGTTGAGCGCCGACGTCACGCCAGGCGCTCGCCGACTGCTCGACACGATGGGGGTCGTCGGACTGATCGGGATCGCGGTGCTGATGTGGCGCACCAACCAGTACTCGGCCTTCCTCTACCGGGGCGGCCTGGTCCTCCTCACCGTCGCCACCATCCTCGTCATCATGGCCGCGTCCCATCCGGCAACCTGGGTGAGCCGGGCGCTCGGGTGGGGGCCGCTGCGCTGGATCGGGCTGTGGTCGTATGCCATCTACCTCTGGCACTACCCCATCATCGTGCTCACGACCCCGACCGTGACCCATGGGGTCGACCATCTCCGGGTCCTGCTCCAGGTGGTCGCCATCGTCGGCATCGCCGCACTGTCCTGGCGGTTCATTGAGACACCGATCCGCCACGGTGCGCTGGGCCGATGGTGGAAGCACCTCAGGGCAGCCGGGGGGTACGCCGCCACCCGGTCGGCCCCGGCCCGTGCGGCGGTGATCGCGGCCGTGGTCGGGCTGGCCGCCACCACGTTGGCCCTGGGCGGTTGGATCCCGGTCGCACCGGCCAACACCCTGACCACGGCCACGGCGCCGAACCCGAACCTGGGCGGGACGGTGTCGAGGACCGAGCACCTGCATGTACCCACGACGACGACAAGCACGACGACACCGGCGACCACATCGACCACTGCGGTGGGGGGAGCGGGGGCGACCACGACCACCGCTCCCGCGGCGCAGACGACCAGTTGCACCTCGGTAGCCGACCTCGGCGACTCCACCTCGGACAGCCTGGTCTCCAACGACTACATCGATCCGTCCCAGCAGCTCCCGGCCCAGTTCGCCCGGGTCGGCGTGAGCGACGTCAACCTCCAGATCTCCGGCGCCCGCTCCACCGGCCCGGAGATGGTGGACAACCAGCCCAACGGCGACATGGTCGCCCAGCAGCTCATCGCCCAGGGCTACAACGGATGCTGGCTGATCGCCCTCGGCACCAACGACGCCGCCGACATCGCCGTCGGCTCCAACACCAATGCGCAGACCCGAATCCAGCGGCTGATGTCGATCATCGGCAACCAGCCGGTCCTGTGGGTCAACACGGTGTCGTTGCTGAGCAGCGGCGACTACGCCAACGCCAACATGCAGCAGTGGAACAGCACCCTGGTGGCCGCCTGCCCGACCTACCCCAACATGCGGGTCTACGACTGGGCGTCGGTGGCCCAGCCGGGCTGGTTCATACCCGACGGTATCCACTATTCCTCGGCCGGGTCGGCGCAACGATCGGCCGATTTTGCCAACGCCCTGGCCACCGCCTTCCCGAGCACGCCGCCGTCCAAGCACGGCGGCTCTGCTCCCAGGAGCTGCGTGGTCCAGTAGCCGGCAGCGGCCCCGGGGGCTCAAGACGATGCCCACCCACCCGGACAACTTGGCTAGTGTTTCTGCGACGGCGGGCCTGGGGGGCCGAACCGGACGAGGCGGCCGCCATTGGCCGTTACGATCGGCGCCGGTAACCCAAGGGGGAAAATGATGATAGGGCTCAGGCGGTCTCCGGCAAGACAAGGGCGGTCTCGCGCACTGAACGTGCTGCTGGCCCTGGCACTGGTCGGCTCGTCGGCCATGGTCACGGCTGTGGCCAGTGGGGGCACTGCCGCGTCGGCAGCGACGGTGACCAACTTCGGCACCCTATCGACACCGTGCGGTCCGGGCAGCGCCAAGGGTGCGACCGACCAGGGCGTGACCGACACCTCCATCCACATCGCCTACGGCGACGATCGGGGCTACTCGGGGAGCCCCGGCCTCGACCAGGAAATGGGCAACGCCGTCAAGTCCTTCATCAACTGGTGCAACAACCAGGGGGGCATCAACGGACGTAAGGTCGTCGGCGACTACTACGACGCCGCCGTCCTCAACGCCAACACGGTCATGACCCAGGCCTGCAAGACCGACTTCATGCTGGTGGGCGAGGGGTTCGCCCTCGACCAGTCGGCCGAGCAGACCAGGCTCGGCTGCAACCTGGTTCAGGTGCCCGGGTTCGCCGTGGGATCGGACGTCGCCAACGCCTACGAGTCCTACCAGCCGACCCCGAACCCGGTGAACTGGAGCCCGGTGTCGTCGGCCTACCAGGTCAAGGGGTTGTTCCCGTCCAAGGTGCAAAAGGTCGGCGAGTACAGCGAGAACCTCTCCCCGGTGGAAGTGTCGATGGCCAAGGCCAAGCAGGCCTTCGAGCAGACCGGGTGGAAGTACCTCAACTGCCCGTTCCAGATCCAGTACACGGGCGAGCCCGACTACACACCCTTCGCCCAGAAGCTCCAGAGCTGCGGCGCCCAGATCGTCTACACCGATGTCTCGCCCAGCCCCGAGCTCTACGGGATACTGCAGGCAGACAACCAGTTGGGCTACAACCCGATCTGGGTGGGCGACACCAACCTGTACTCGCCCCAGTTCGCCAAGTGGAACACGAGCGGCCTGGGCAACAACTTCTACGTCCGCTCCGCCTACGCGCCGCTGAACGCGACCAACGTCCCGGCGGTGAAGCAGTTCCTGTCGATCGTGAAGGCGAGCGGCCCCACCAATCAGCTCGGCGAGCAGGCGGCGTCGGCTTTCCTCCTCTGGGCCACCGAGGCAAAGGCCTGCGGGTCCACACTGACCCGGCAGTGCATGGTCAACAAGCTGGCCACGGTGACGGCCTGGACGGGCGGCGGCATGTCCGCCCCCGGGAACGTGGCCAAGAACACGCCCCCGCAGTGCGGGGTGCTCCTCCGGCTGCAGAACACCAAGTACGTCCAGGTGGTGCCGAAGAAGCTGGGGACCTACCAGTGCTCGTCCAAGTTCGTCGTGCCCAACAGCGGGGCGGTCCTCAACACGACGCTGAACGCACAGGGCTACTCGACCAAGTACGTCACCCCATCGGTGATCAAACCGCAGTCCTAACGCTCGGCTGCCCTCCGTCCAGGCGCTCGCTGGTGACCTGGACGGAGGGGTGAAGGGATCACATGCACCTGTTCCTCTCATATACCATCGCCGGATTGGTCATCGGCGCGGTCTATGGCATCGCCGCTTCGGGGCTGGTGCTCACCTACACGACGTCGGGCATCTTCAACTTCGCCCACGGCGCCATCGCCATGCTGGCCGCCTACGTCTACTGGCAATTCCGATTCGGCTGGAACTGGCCGGCCCCGCTGTGCCTGATCCTGGTGCTGCTCATCCTGGCCCCGCTGCTCGGGGCGCTCTTGTACGCAGGCATCATGCGAGGGCTGCGGAACACGGCCGAGATCACCAAGATCGTGGTCACGGTGAGCGTCGCGCTCGGCCTCATCGCCCTGGCCCAGTGGATCTGGAACCCCACCACTCCCCGGAACGACTTCCCCTTCTTCGGCTACACGGCCAAGTTCAAGTTCCTGGGCGTCTACGTGACCGACCACGAGGTCATTGCCATCGGGGCGGCGGTGGCCATCGCCGTAGGCCTGCGCTATCTCTTCCAGCGGACCCGGACCGGCGTCGCCATGCGCGGTGTCGTCGACAATCCCGCGCTGCTCGAGCTCAACGGCGGCCGACCCGGGCGGCTGGCCGGCATCTCGTGGGCCCTGGGCGGGGCACTGGCCGCGCTGGCCGGCATCCTCATCACCCCGGTCAGCGGGGGCACACTCGACGTCACCCAGCTCACCCTGTTGGTGCTGGCCGCCACCGCTGCGGCCATGTTCGGCCGATTGCGCAGCCTGCCCCGTACCTTCATCGGGGCCATCGTGCTCGGCCTGGCCAGCAACTATGTGCTGGCCTATTTCCCGACCACGTGGACGTGGGCGTCCAACTTCCGGATCTCGCTACCCATGATCGTCCTGTTCGTGGTCCTCCTGGTGCTGCCCCAGGACCGGCTCCGCGGCGCCATCCTCCTGCGCAGCCGGGAGCGGTTCAAAGTCCCGAGCATGAAGTCGGCCGGGCTGTGGTCGGTCATCCTCCTCGCCGTCATCCTGCTCCTCGAGGTCATCATGACCAGCGAGGCGATCACGGCCCTGACCGTGGGAATGACCTTCGCCATCATCGCGTTGTCGCTCACCGTGCTCACCGGCTATGCCGGCGAGATCAACCTGGCCCCGGTGTCCCTGGGGGCGATCGCCACCATCTTCACTTTCCACCTGGGGCTGTCGGGGGTGGGGCTCCACCAGCGGATAACTCTCGGGGGCATCTTCATCGGAATGGCCGCCGCAGCGGTGATCGGCGGGCTCATCGCCCTGCCCGCCCTCCGGTTGCGAGGGCTGTACCTGGCCCTGGCCACGCTGGCCTTCGGGGTGTTCGTCTCCGACATGATCATCTCCGACGTCACCCCGCACATCCTGCCCATCTTCCACACCCACTTCTCGATCTTCACCAACGGGACGCTCAACGTCCCCAAGGTCAAGGTGGGGCCGCTCGACCTGGCCGCGCCCAAGGCCTTCCTCACCACGGTGACCGTGGTCTTCGTGGTCATCGGCATCGGGCTCATCGCCCTGCGCCACAGCGCCTACGGACGACGCCTGGCCGCCATGAAGGACAGCCCGGCAGCGACGGCCACCCTGGGCCAGAACCTGATCAAGCTGAAGCTGTCGGTGTTCGTGCTCTCGGCGGCCATCGCCGGGCTGGGCGGCATCTTGATGTCGTCGGCCTCCATCTCGGTCAACCCGAACTCGTTCATCATCTTCGTCAGCCTCACGCTGGTGATGCTCACCGTGGTCGGCGGGATCGGCAACGTGGCCGGAGCGCTCATGGGCGGCATCCTGGCCGGGGTCGGCTTCCAGGCCATCACCAGCACGTTCCAGAACCTCTACAGCCACCACGGCGGACCCTGGAGCTTCATCGCCAACCTCACACTGGTGGCCCCTGCGGCGATCGGGGTCAGCCTGGGCCGCAACCCGAGCGGGTCCATCGGACAGATCGTGGAGGGATACGCCCCCCTGTGGCGGGCCAAGCCGGTCCTGGCCGGCGGCATCCTCCTCGAGATCGCCGCCTACCTCCTGGTGGTGACCAAGGTCATGTCCAATTGGTGGTTCGTCTTCGCCACGGCCATCATCGTCTTCGGCCTCCCGGCGGTGGGCAGGGTTCTGATGCCCGAGGCGTTCGCTCCCCCGCCGCCGCCGAGCGGCTCGCCGCCGTCGACTTCGACCACACCGATTGCCGAGTCGTCGACCAGCGCCGCCCCCGCCCCGCCACCGCGGCCAGCGGGTCGGTGCGCATGGGCTGGGAAGGGGGGTCGACCGGTGGCCGTCCTTGAGGCGACGGAGGTCTCCATGGCCTTCGGCGGCAACGTCGTCCTCGATGAGGTGTCGCTGTCGGTCGACGAGGGAACGGTCACCGGGCTCATCGGCCCGAACGGCGCCGGCAAGACCACGCTGTTCAACGTGATCAGCGGCCTGCTCGATCCCACGAGCGGCCGCATCATCGTCGACGGCCACGACGTGACCGGGGCCGGGCCCGCAGCCCGGGCCCGACGGGGGCTGTCCCGCAGCTACCAGCAGCTCGAGTTGTTCACCTCGCTCTCGGTCCGGGACAACGTCCGGGTCGCCGGCGACATCCGCAACGCCTGGGGGCGTCGCTTCCGGATCGACGTGAAGGCCGAGACCGATCGGGTCATGGGCCTGCTCGGCCTGGACGACGTCGCCGACCGGGAAGTGGGGGAGCTGCCCACGGCCCGGGCCCGGATCATCGAGGTGGCCCGGGCCCTCATGACCAAGCCCCGTATCCTCCTGCTCGACGAGCCAGCATCGGGCCAGACCGAGGAGGAGACGGCGGTGTTCGGTCAGCTCCTGGGCCAGCTGGCCCGCGAGGACGGCCTGGGCATCTGCCTGGTGGAGCACGACGTCTCGCTGGTCATGGGGGTGTGCGCCACGATCCACGTCCTGGACTACGGCCAGATCATCGCCTCGGGGCCGCCCGAACAGATCCGGCTCGAACCGGCGGTCATCGACGCCTATCTCGGTTCGACAGAGGGCGTGGGATGAACGGCAGCGACGGGGGTGCCCCGCTGCTCGAGGTCCGCGCCCTCCGCGCCGGTTACGGGCCGATCGAGGTCATCCACAACGTCGACCTCCAGGTCTACCCGGGCCAGGTGACTGCGTTGCTCGGTCCGAACGGAGGTGGGAAGACCACCCTGCTCAACGTGTGCTGCGGCGTCCACCAGACCGATGCCGGCGAGGTCTTCTACGAGGGCGAGAACGTGACCAAGACGTCGGCCGGCGCCCTCTCCCGGCGAGGCATCTGCACGGTGCCCGAGGGACGGGGGGTCTTCCCGAACCTGACGGTGCGGGAGAACGTGCTCATGGCCACTCAGGTCGGAGCGGACATGGCCCATCTGGAGGAGGTCACCTACTCCCGATTCCCGCGGCTCGGCGAACGGCGCAAGCAGCTGGCCGGGACGCTGTCGGGCGGAGAGCAACAGATGCTCGCCCTCTCCCGTGCCTTCAGCACCGATCCCAAGTTGGTGATGCTCGACGAGCTGTCCCTGGGCCTGGCCCCGATGATCGTGCGCGAGCTGTACGAACTGGTGGGCGAGCTGGCCGCCCAGGGGCTCTCGATCCTGGTCGTCGAACAGTTCGCCCGCACCGTCCTGCCCATCGCCGACACGGTGGCCGTCATGCTCCAGGGTCAGATCGTGCGACGGGGGACGCCGGCCCAGCTTGGGGACGACCTGTCCTCCAGCTACCTGGGCTCCTGACCAGCCGACCGGATCGGGCCGCCGCGGGCAGCGAGGCAGCGAAGCCGTTCAGGAAGGACCCGACCTGATGCCCAATCCCATCGGCGAGCTGTTCCCGGCCGACGAGGGGCTCACCCACCAGATCTCCGACACGTTCGCCGTGGTCGGCACGAGCGACCCGGCGTGGACGGAGAAGGTGTGCGCCATGGCCATGGCTCGGGACGGCAGCCTCCAGCTCGGCTTCGGGCTGGGCCGCTATCCCAACCGCAACGTCTTGGACGGCTACGCGGCGACGAGCCGGGGGGCGGAGCAGATGACGGTGCGAGGCAGTCGCAGCCTGTCATCGGCCCCGACGTCCACCTCGGTCGGGCCGATCCACTACGAGGTGGTCGAGCCGCTCCGGCGCGTTCGGTTCCAACTCGAGCCCAACGACGTCCAGCCCATCGCCTTCGACATCGAGTTCGTCGCCGCCGTGCCTCCCCGGCTCGAAGAACGCACCCACAACCGCGACCAGTTCCGCGTGTCGGCCGACCTGGTCCGGTACCACCAGACCGGCGTGGCCAGCGGCTGGGTCGAGCGGGACGGCGAGCGGACCGTTGTCTCACCCAACACCTGGGTCGCCACCCGCGACCACTCATGGGGGGTGCGCTACGACGTCGGCCCCCCGCCGGCCGATCGCCGACAGACGAGCGCCTTCCCCGCCGGCGTGGGCTTTCTCATGATCTGGTGCCCGGCCCTCATGGAACGCCCCGACGGCACCCGGTACGCGCTCCATCTCCACTTCACCCTGGTCCAGATGCCGGGCTTCGCCCAGAAGACCGTGACCGCGGGCGTCGAGCACCCCGACGGTCGGGTCGATCCCATTGTCGACCTTCTTCCGTCGCTGCGCTTCGATCCGGCCAACCGCCGACTGCTGGGCGGCACCGTCACCGCAGTGATGGCCGACGGCGGCGAACGCCCGATCCGGATCGAGGTACTGAGCGACACCGGCATCCAGCTGGGGGCCGGACTCTACTTCGGGCTGGACGGGCACCACCACGGCGAATGGCGCGGCGAGCTCCACCTGGACGGCGAGCGCATCGAGGACTGCCGGCCGGCGGAGGTGGCGCGGCGGCTGCACCAGATCCGGGACACCGCCGTGCGCCTCCACGACCCGGTCGGTGGTGGCTCCGGTTGGGGGAACTGCCAACCGATCGCCGCCGGCCCCTGGCCCGATCTGGGACTGGCCGACGATCCGTGGATGTAGTGTTGCGCCCGACCGTCGGGGCTCTGCCCCACGGACCGGTGGGAGACTCCCGCCGGAGAGAGGGGTGAGCAGGTGGAGATCGAAGGCAAGTCGGCCATCGTCGTCGGAGGGGCCTCGGGCATGGCCCGGGCCACTGCTGAGCTGCTGCACCGACGAGGTGCGTCGGTCGCCATCGTCGATCTTCCCACCTCAGCCGGTGCCGAGGTGGCAGCCGGCCTCGAGGGCACCTTCCATCCCGTCGACGTCACCGACGAGGAGGCCGTCGAGCGGGTGCTGGCCGAGGCCACCGGACAGCTGGGGGGCCTGCACATCGCGGTGAACACGGCCGGGGGCGGTGTGATCGGCCGCACCCTCACCAAGAATGGGCCACACCCGATGTCCGAGTTCCGCCAGGTCATCGAGCTCAACCTCATCGCCACCTTCAACCTGAACCGGCTCCAGGCCTCAGCCATGTCGAGCAACGAGCCCGAGGACGGCGAGCGCGGCGTCATCATCAACACGTCCTCGATCGCCGCCTTCGAGGGCCAGATCGGACAGGTCGCCTACACCGCGGCCAAGGCGGGCATCGCCGGCATGGCCCTGACCATGGCCCGTGACCTGGGGAGCCTCGGGATCCGGGTGGTGGCCATCGCGCCGAGCCTGTTCAGCACGGGGATCACCAAGGGCATCCCGG
Source organism: uncultured Acidimicrobiaceae bacterium (assembly GCA_963803065.1). Classification (GTDB taxonomy): domain Bacteria; phylum Actinomycetota; class Acidimicrobiia; order Acidimicrobiales; family RAAP-2; genus DASXMT01. The sequence goes on along the minus strand of CAWDKW010000014.1, from coordinate 14,783 downwards.
ACGAGTTCGCCGAGACCCTGACCAAGGACGCCGCCTTCCCCAAGCGCATGGGACGACCGGAGGAATACGCCCGTTTGGCCGTGGCCATCGTGGAGAACCCCATGCTCAACGGCTCGACCATCCGTCTCGACGCCGGGCAGCGCTTCGCGCCCAAGTAGACGGTCGGACCCGTCAGCCACCCCTCCCCCGCGGCGAGGCCTCGCCGAACGAGTCGATCGGGCTGTAGAGCGAGAGGCCGCCGTCACAGTCGATGATCTGCCCGGTCACCCACCCCATCTCGTGGAGGGACAGGATGGTGGCGGCGATGTCGGCCGGCTGGCCCAGACGGCCGAGCGGGGTCCGGTCGCGCACGCCGGCCAACCATCCCGCATCGACGGGAGCGCGGCCCAACATCGGCGTCTGGGTCACACCGGGGCCGACCGCGTTCACCCGGATGCCGTGGGGGGCCCACTCGAACGCGGCAACCTGCACGATCATGCTCAATGCCGCCTTCGAGGCGCAGTACAGACCCATGCCCCGGTCGACGAGGTGGGCGCTCACGCTCGAGGTGGCCACCATCGAACCCGGAGCGTGCGAGTCGATCATCTCCTTGGCCAGGGCCCGGAGGACCAACCACGGTCCCCGGGCATTGGTCGCCAGGGTCCGGTCCCACGCCTCGACGGACTCGTCGACCAGCATGCCCCCCTGCCCGACGCCGGCGGTGATGGTGACCGATTCGGGCAGGCCGACCAGTTCGATGGTCTCCTCGAGCGCCGCGTCGATCGAGGCGGGGTCCCGCACGTCGCATCGGATGTCGGGCTGTCCGGCGATGTCCCATACCACCACCCGGGTCCCACGCCCGCGCTGGGCCTCGACCACCGACAAGCCGATACCGGACCCACCCCCGACGACCAGGGCCGTCCCGGACCGATGGGGTGAGCTCATGCGGCAACCTCGAGGCGGAGCCCGTCGAGGACCAGCGGAGCCACCACGTCGACCAACTCACCGACCGGTCGACAGACCTCGAGGGCGATGATGTGGATGGCGGCAGTGCTGACGGCCCCGAGGATGGCCACGGCCGTGAGCCGGGGGTCGCCGACCGAGCGGAAGCTCCCGTCATCGAGCCCCTCGGCCAGCAGGGCGGCCACCGGCTCGATGAACGCGGCATTGGAATGCTGGGCGATGTCGGGCAGGCGGGCGGCTCGGCCCAGGTCGAAATGGAGCGAGGTGCTCGCCTCCGGATAGTCGGCGAACACGCCCAGGTGGTTCCGGATCACCTGGACCAGGCGCTCGTCGGCCCGGCCGGGGCCGCTCACCCCGGCCGCAACCGCTTGTTGGACGGCGTCGAGCACGGTCCGGAAGATGAACGAGAGGACCTGCTCTTTCCCGTCGAAGTAGTAGTAGATGGTCGCCTTGGGGATGCCGGTGACCGCGGCGATGTCATCGGTCTTGGTCCCGTCGAGGCCACGATCGGCAAAGAGCTCGGCCGCCTTCATCAGCTTCGAGGCCATCGCCGGGGGGACTGTGCGCATGATGCTCCTCACCGGTGTTGTACTCGTAGCCTAAGCTAGCAGATTGGAATTCAATTAGCTCACGTCGGGGGACCATGAAGATCCACCACACGGCCATCTGCACCCGGGACATCGAGGTCAGCCTGCGGTTCTGGCGGGACGGGCTGGGCTTCGTCGAGCAGATGGACGAGACCTTTGCCGGCGACTGGCCCACCCTCTTCGGTGCCCGGCAGTCCCAGCTGCGATCGGTGTTCCTGGGTGACCCCGACGTCGGGGACGCTGGGATCGTAGAACTGGTCGACTTCGCCGGTGGGATCGCCGATGCCGGCGCGCGGTCGGAGGGGCCTGCCGTGGGGTTCCTCCTTGTGTCGGTCTACCTGAAGGTCGAGCCCGCCCTGGGCCGCCTCGCCTCGCTGGGTCTGGGCGGAGCGCCGACCCGGATCTCACTCGATGGCGGCGTACAGATGGCGGTCGTCCACGACCCGAACGGTGTTGCTGTGGAGCTGATCGACCTGGAGGGAACCGGCGATGGCAGGGGCAACGGGGATACGGTCGTGAGCGAGCAGGACAGCGGGCGCGCCCGCCGTGACCGAGAGGAGCCGGGACATGACGAGCACCAGAGCTGAGGCCGACTTCGATCATCAGTCGCTCGCCTGGCTGGCCGAGCGCCACCGCCACAATGCCGAGCTGCGCCGACAGTGCCCCGTGGTGTGGAACCGCCACCACGGCGGATTCTGGTTCGTCTCCGGCTATGACGAGGTGTCGGCGGTCTCCCGCGACAGCGAGACCTTCACCCCGCGCTTCGAGGAGCGTGCGTCCGACGGCCTGCGCTACATCGGGATCATGGGCATCCCCCGGGGCGAGGGGATGCCGCCCATCGGCATCGCCGAGGCCGAGGGCGAGCGCCACGCCGCCCTTCGCCGGACCATCAACCCGTTCATGCTCCCGCCGGCCGTGGCTCAGGACCGGCCGTTCCTGGAGCAGACCGCCTCGTGGTTCTTGGACCAGAAGATCGCGGAGGGGCAGATGGACTTGGTGCACGATTTCACCAACCCGGTGCCCGCTCTGTGGACCATGCGGATGCTCGACCTGCCGCCGTCGGGTTGGGAACGATTCGCCGACTACTTCCATGCCACCGCCGCCTACGGGCAGGACACCGACGAGTACCAACAGGCCGTGAGCCACACGCCCGAGATGATCGCCGAGGTAGCCGCGATCATCGAGCAGCGCCGGGCACGACCGGGCGAGGACCTGCTGTCCCGATTGGTGGCCATGGAGGTCAAAGGGGAGACGCTGGGCAACGACGACCTGATCGCCGTGATCTGGAACCTCATCGGGGGCGGGCTCGACACCACCACCTCATTGACCTCCCTGGCCCTCATCCACCTGGCCGGGCACGCCGACCTGCGCCGGCGCCTGGCCGCCGATCCCAGTTTGCTTCTTCCGGCCTGCGAGGAGTACCTGCGCTGGACCTCGATCAACGAGACGCTGACGCGGACCTGCACCAAGGACACCGAGCTCGGTGGGCAGGAGATCAGACGAGGCGACTTCGTGATGATGAGCTGGCTCGGCGCCAACTTCGACCCCACGGTCTTCGATCGCCCTGACGACGTGGACATCGACCGGAGCCCGAACCCACACCTCGCCTTCGGGGTGGGCGCCCATCGGTGCATCGGCCTGCACGTGGCTCGCACCCTGTTCGACGTGATGCTGCGCGAGATCCTCACCCGCGTGCCCGACTACCGGGTGGACCTGGAGGCTACGCAGTACTACCAGGGCAACCCGGAGCTCACCGGCGTGGTGGGGATGCCGGTGACGTTCGCACCGGGCCTCCCGGTCGGAGCCGAACGGCCGTACTGATCGGTGGGCCGGGCCGTACTGATCGGGTGGGCCTCCCGGTCGGAGCCGAGCGGCCGTACTGATGGAGCCGAGCGGCCGTACTGATCGGGTGGGCCGGGCCGAACCGGTGGGCTCCGGGCCGGCGCGGCGGGACAGGACGGACCGCTAAATTCGCCCCATGCGGATCGGCGTCACGTTTCCCCAGACGGAGCTGGGCGGCAATCCCGACACGGTGCGGACATACGCCTCCACCGTGGAGGGGCTCGGCTACACGCACATCGTCGCCTACGACCACGTGCTGGGCGCCGATCCAGGACTGCACGAGGGATGGTCGGGGCCCTACGACGTGGACACCACCTTCCACGAGCCCCTCGTCCTGTTCGGCTTCCTCGCCGCCATCACCTCCCTCGAGCTGGTCACCGGGATCCTGATCCTGCCGCAACGACCCACGGCCCTCGTAGCGAAGCAGGCGGCGGAGGTCGACCTGCTCTGCAATGGTCGGCTCCGGTTGGGGGTCGGGCTCGGGTGGAACGCCGTCGAGTACGAAGCCCTGGGTCAGGACTTCTCCACCCGGGGCCGACGGGTCGAGGAGCAGGTCCCCCTGCTCCGGCGGCTGTGGACCGAGCGCAGCGTGACCCATCACGGGAGATTCGAGCAGGTCACGGGAGCAGGCATCGCCCCGCTGCCGGTGCAGCGACCGATCCCGGTGTGGTTCGGGGCGGCGTCACCGCCGGCCCTTGCCCGCGCCGGCCGCCTGGCCGACGGTTGGCTGCCCATGTTCGGGCCCGGTCGACGATTCGACCAGGCACGGTCGATCGTCGACGAAGCCGCCCGTCAGGCCGGCCGCGACCCGGCCAGCATCGGGATAGAGACGCGGGTCACCTGGGAGAAAGGGGCGGGCCAGGTGGCCGAGCAGATCGCCGCCTGGCGGGACGAGGGGGTCAGCCATGTGAGCATCAACACGATGGGCGCCGGGTTCGGCTCGCTGGCACAGCACCTCGACGCCCTGGAGCAGGTCGCTACGCTCGCCCTGCCAGCCGGGCGGCCCTGAGGGATCACTCCCTCGGCTACGACGTGGTCGGCTACGACGTGGTCTCGTTGTAGCGACGGACCGAGAGGTAGCCGAACACCACTGCGATCCCCACCGTCCAGGCCAGCGAGACGAGCACCAAGAACGTGGTGCTCCTCCCGTTGAAAAGCTCCTGACGCTGTGCCGGCGTGACGTTGCCCAGGCTGAGGTCCCGGACGGCGTTGATGACGATGGTCACCGGATTATGGTTGGCGAACGCCTGCAACCAGGTCGGCATGGTCGAGGTGGGCACGAAGGCGCTGCTGGCGAAGGTCAGCGGGAAGATGAGCGGGAAGGTGGCGGCGTTGACGGCCTGGGAACTGCTGGCGTACAGGCCGACCAGGGCAAAGAGCAGCGATGTCGCCACGCTGAAGGCCAGCAGGATGGAAAAGCCGAAGAGCAGCCCGGGCACACTGCCCGGCCGATAGCCCACGAGCAGCCCGACGATGACGATGATGAACAGCCCGACGAGGTTGCTCAGGGCCACGGCGGCCACCTGACCTACGAGCACGGCGCTGCGGGCCATGGGCAGTGAGCGGAGCCGGTCGACGAAGCCCTTGCTGCGGTCCTCGGCCAGGGCGAAGCCGGTGTTGCCCGAGGTGAAGATGGCCGTCTGGACGGCGATCCCCGGGATCAGATAATTGACGTAGTTGATGTCCCCGAGCCCCCTGATGGCGCCGCCGAAGACGTACCGGAAAAGCAGGGTGAACATGATTGGCGATATCAGGGTGAACACCACCTGGTCAGGGGCCCGCAGCATCCGCCGGACGTCCCGGACGGCCATGGCGGTGGCGTCGCCGATGGCGCGCCCGAACCCGGTGCCCGGCAGGGCGGCAATGGCGGTCATCGGTCTCCTCTTCCCGTAGCGGTAGGCTCGTCGACCGGCTGATCTCCGACGTCGACCTCGGGGGCCTGACCGGTCAGGGCCAGGAACACCTCGTCGAGACTGGGTTGGCGGAGCTCGAGCGACGTGACCTCCAATTCGGTGGTCTCCAACCGGCGGACCACCTCGGCCGTGGTCGACAGACCGGTGGTGGTGGCTACCCGTACGGCCAACCCGTCGATCACCGGCGCTTCGTCTCCGATCCCCTCCAGGCAGCTGGCCGCCCGGGCTGCGGTGGCTTCGTCCGGAAGGATCACTTCGACCGCGGCACCGCCGAGCTTGGCCTTGAGTTGCGCCGACGTGCCCTCGGCCAGAACCTTGCCATGGTCGACCACACAGATTCGGTCGGCCAGCCGATCGGCCTCTTCCAGGTACTGCGTGGTCAACAAGAGGGTGGTCCCGTCGGCGACCAGCCCGGCGATGACCGACCACAGGTCGATGCGGCTGCGCGGATCGAGCCCGGTGGTCGGCTCGTCGAGGAACAGCACCGGCGGGTGGGCGACCAGGGCGGCGGCCAGGTCGAGGCGTCGGCGCATGCCTCCCGAGTAGGTCTTGAGTGGTCGCCGAGCAGCGTCGGCCAACCCGAACTGTTCGAGCAATTCGTTGGCGCGGGGCTGCCGCGCTCGCCTGCGAATGTGGTTGAGCCGGGCCACCAGGACCAGGTTCTCCAGGCCGGTGAGCCCCTCATCGACGGCGGCGTACTGCCCGGCCAGTGCCATCACCGTGCGGGCCTTGCCCGGATCGGCCAAAACGTCGACGCCGGCCACCCGGGCGCTCCCCGAGTCGGGGGTCAACAGCGTGGTGAGGATCCGCACGGCGGTGGTCTTGCCCGCCCCGTTGGGGCCGAGGAGCCCGAGCACGGTGCCGGTGGGTATCTCGAAGCTCACCCCGTCCAGCGCTTGCACCCCGCCCTTGAACGTCTTGACCAGGGAATCGACGACGACTGCCGGGCCAGTGGTCACGCCGGCAAGATACCGTACCCGCCCACCGGGCCGCGACGTCGCTTCCGGCCGGGTCAGCCCGCCGACGACGGCCCCGGATCTCGGGAGCCGCCCTCGGGAGGGCCGTCCGGCGGGAAGTGAGCGAGCATGGTGGTGAAACGGGACTCGACCGCCGAGCGCTCCCCGGGATGGGTGATGACCCAGAACTCGCCGGCTCGGATCGCGGCCAAGACCCGCTGCGCCACCTGGGCCGGGGTCAAGCCGGTGGGGCCGGTGAAGGAGTCGCGGATGGCCAGGCGCACCGACTCGGCCGACTCGGTTCGCTGTTCGGTCCCCCGCGCCGCTGGGCGCGAGCGCTCGGACTCCATGACCCGGGTATCGACCGAGCTCGGGCACAACACGCTGACACCGATGGGCAACTCGGCGACGGCGAATTCCTGGCTCAGCGTCTCGGAGATCGACACCACGGCGGACTTGGTGGCGGCATAGGGGCCGATGAAGGCAACGCCGCTCAACAGCCCGGCGATGGATGCGGTGTTGACGATGTGCGCAGGGGTACCTTGCTGACGGAGGACGGGTAGGAAGCTGTGGACCCCGTGCACCACACCCCAGAGGTTGACGTCGAACACCCAGCGCCAATCGTCGAGCGTCTGGTCCTGGATCAGGTTGAAGGTCGACACGCCGGCGTTGTTGCAGAGCACATCGACGCGCCCGAACCGCCCGACGCTGCGCGCCGCCAACTCCTCGACCGACGTGGCATCGGCGACATTGACGGTCAGCGCCTCGGCTGCACCCCCACCGTCCCGGATGGCGGCCGCGACACCCTCTGCCTCCGCCCCGTCGACGTCGGCGACCATGACACTGGACCCTGCCTCGGCGAAGGCATCGGCCATGGCGCGCCCGATCCCGCTCGCCCCGCCCGTGACCACCGCCACCCGTCCCGGGCCGATCACGTCGTTCGGTGCATCCGTCATCGCTGGATCCTCTTTCGCTCGCTCGTTGTCGTCGTGGGGCCTCGCCCCATGCCTCGGCCGGTGCTCAGCCGCCATCCAGCACGATCAGGTCGCCGGTCAGGTAGGACGAGGCATCGCTGGCCAGGTAGAGGGCGGTTCCTACGATCTCGTCGGCCGAGGCGATCCGGCCGAGGCTGATGCGTGACATCAGCTCCGCCTGCGCTTCGTCCGACGGCAACGAGCTGTGAAAGCTGTCGGTGTGGAAGGTCCCGCACACGATGGCGTTGACCCGGATGCCTCTGGGGCCGAACTCATGGGCCGCCGCCTTGGTCAGGGCGTTCAACCCCGCCTTGGCCGCGGCGTAGACGACGGTGAACGAGGTGGGGTGCAGCGAAGCCTTGGAGCTGATGTTGATCACCGATCCGCCCGGCGGCATGTGCTCGACGGCCAACGCAGTGAGGCGCAGGGGGCCACGGAGGTTCACCGCGATCGTCTTGTCGAAGAGGTCGGCGGTGACGCCCAGCAGCGAGGGCGGCACGGGCGCGATGCCGGCGTTATTGACCAGGACGTCGATCCGACCGAACCGAGCGACGGTCGAGTCCACCAGAGCTCCGCACTCGTCCCAGTCCCCGACGTGGCAACGCACCGGCAGGGCCTGGCCTCCCCTGGCGCGCACCTCGTCAGCCACCTGCTGGCACTGCTCGAGCTTGCGGCTGGCGACGACGACGTCCGCGCCCGCCTCTGCGAACCCCAACGCCATGGCCCGACCCAAGCCCTTGCTGCCACCGGTGACGACGGCCACCTTCCCGGCCGCACTCAGGCTGGGGATGGTCACCGCCCCGCGCCGCCTCGGTCGTCGCGCCCAGAGGGGTCCTCTGCCGATGAGCCCTCGGCGGCGGCATCGGCGACGACGCCCTCGATCACATAGCGCACGTGGAGGTCGAAGAGGGCGTCGATCTCGGCTCGGCTGACGCCCGTCGGATCACCGCCGGGACGACCCCGGCGCCGGCGACGCCCTGGTTGGGCCCCCGTCTCGACCGCCCCGAAGCCGACGACAGCCCACATGAGCAGACGGCACGCCTGCATCGCCGCGTCGGGGGCGAACCCGGAACGTCGCATCGCAGCCACGAGTGGGAGCGATGCTTCCACGTAGGCGCTGCGACCCAGCGAGAGGATGAGCCGGCTGTCACGTGCCCGGCCCAGGCGTCCGCGGAGCTCCCGGGCCCACCGGGCTGCGTACTCCTCCCATGGCTCATCCTCGGTGCCGGGTGGCGCCAGGTCGGCCAGCAAGCGGTCGGCGATGGCATCGACCAGCGCATCTTTGTTGCCCACCCTGCGATACAGGGGGACCGGGGACACGCCGAGCCGGGTGGAGACACTTCGCATGCTGACCGCGTCGAGCCCGGACTCCTCGAAGATGTCGACTGCGGCCGAGACGATCTCGGAGGCGTCGAGGTCGAAGTCGGACTGTTTCACCATGCTTCAGGCTCCCGGGTCCTCGGTCACGGCACCATGACCGTCTTGCCGACGACTCGCCGATCAGCCACGCGCTGGACCGCACCGGGAAGATCTTCGAATGAAACCCGCTCGGTCACCGCATTGCGCAACCCGCCCTCGTCGACCAGAGCGGAGAGACGAGCGTGGATGTGATCGAGCTCGGCTCGGCTGAAACCCGCGGCCAACACTCCCATCAGCGCGGCGTTGGCCCACACCAGCTGGTGGGTTTCGGCCTTCGGCCATGACCCGCTGGCAAAGCCGACGGCCAGCCAGCGGCCGTTCCGGGCCAGCGCACCGGCCGCGTCCTCGGCCAGCGAGCCGCCGACCGGGTCGTAGATCAGGTCGGCGCCATGGCCGCCGGTCAGGTCGCGCAGCATGGGGGCCAGCGGGCCCTGGCGATGGTCCACGGTCGCCTCGGCCCCGAGCGAGCGGCAGAGCGAGGCCCGCTCCTCGTCGCCGACAACGGCGATCACCCGTGCCCCGAGCAGGCGCCCGAGCTGGACGGCGGCGATCCCGCTCCCGCCGCCGGCGCCCAGCACGGCCAGCCACTCGCCCTCAGCGATGCCGCCGCGGTCGACCAGCCCGACCCAACCAGTGAGGTGCGGGATCCAAAAGCCGGCCGCCTCCACGTCGGTGAGCCCGCCGGGCACCGCGAAGACGGAGGACGCAGGGGCCAGGCATTCCTCGGCGAAGGAGCCGTACCCGTCCTGAAAGGCGGTCACGGCCATGACCCGGTCGCCGACCAGTGGACCGACGCCGTCGCCGATGGCGGTGATCCTGCCCGACACCTCTTGCCCGGGCACGAACGGCAGCGGCGGCGTGAGGGGGTAGGTGTGACGACACATGAGCACGTCGGGAAGACCGATGCCCGCCGCCGTCACCTGGATCCGGACCTGGCCGACCCCGGGCTCGGGGCAATCGATGACGACCGGTCGCAGCACCTCGATCGGCTCCCCCTTGGCCTGCACCTGCCACGCCCGCATCAGCGCACCGTCGATCGTGCCGGGGCTATCCCATCGACGCCCGGATGGCGCTTCGGGTCGGAACCGGTCACTGCGCCCCCCTGGGTTCGATGATGGTGGTTGCACTGTCGAGCAGCCGGTCGACCTGGTGGCCGAAGTACTGGTGCAGCGGGTTGTCGGACTGGCCACGCTGATGCTTGGCGTAGCTGCCCTCGAGGACGACGGCCAACTTCCACCGGGCAAAGACGTCGTACCAGCCGATGGCCGACGTGTCGCGGCCCGATCGGAGGACGTAGCGCTCGACCATGGTCTGGCGGTCAGGGACGCGGTCGAGGACGAACCTCGGATCCTTCGCCCGCCCGAGCGGCATCGTTCCCTCCGGCCCCGGGTGGAAGATCAGGGCCCAGGCCAGGTCGACCAGGGGGTCGCCGATGGCCGCCATCTCCCAGTCGACGACGGCGAGCAACCGGGGTGGCGGGTCGTCGGCGAACAGGACGTTGTCGAGCTTGTAGTCACCGTGGCACAGGGCGCTGCGCTGGGGAACGGGAAGATGCTCCCCGAGCCAGGCGGCGATCCGTCGGGCCGCGGGCAGGTCCCGGCCGCCGTAGCCGTCGAGCTGGGCGACCCAACGGGCGAGTTGCTGGGGCAGGTACTCACCCCTCCGGGCCAGGTCTCCCAGCCCGCAGGCTTCCCAGTCGACGGCATGGATCGCCACCAGGGCATCGATGAGCTCCACGAGTGCCACTCCGTGCGTCGTGGGTGCCGAGGCCCAGCCCGGAGGCACGGTGGCACGGATAGGCGTCCCGGGAATACGCTCCATGACGTAGAAGGGCGCCCGGAAGACCTCGGCGTCGCTGCACGACAGGACGGGCCGGGCGATGCGGACCGCCTGGTCCTTGATGGCGTCGAGGATACGGAACTCACGAAGCACGTCGTGGGCCGTGGCCGAGCTGGCGTGGCGCGGGGCCCGTCGCAGCACCCAACGGCACGGACCGCGGTCGAGGGCGAACACCTCGCACGAGCCGCCTCCCTGGATCGGCTCCAGCGCGATCGGTACCGGTCCACCCAGCCGCTCGTTCAGATACCGCTCGAGGGCCCCGGTGTCCCCGGCAATAGTGGTCATCGGCCGACACCCACGCCGAGCAGGTCCGTCACCTCGGCGAGGTGGTGCACCACGAAGTCGGGCCGGGCATCGCCGGGACCGGGGCCGGCGCCTTCGTCGGCCAGCCAGGCCGTCCGCATGCCCACCGCCGAGGGGCCTTCCACGTCGTGGCGCAGGCTGTCACCGACGAACAGCACGTCGGCGGGACGGCACCCGGCCTTGGCCAGCGCGACCCGGTAGATGCCGGGATCGGGCTTGCACGACAGGGCCCCCTCCGAGCTGGTGGCTCCGTCGATGACCTCTTCCAGGCCGAGCCGGTCGATCAACGGGTGAAGCTGTTCGTCGTCGATGTTCGAGACGATCTGCACGTGCACCGACGCCTGACGCAGATCCGCCAGCGTGCCGAGAGCATCTGGCCGGGCCACGGCGTGCTCGATCGTCGCCCGGTACTGGCGGTCGACCGCCTCCTGGGCGGTGACCTCGTCGATCTCCCCGCCGAGGGCCCGCGCCATGCCGGTGAACGCGGTGGCGAACAGGGTGCGGTGCCGGTAGGCGGGCAGCACGCCCACGACGCCGTAGCTCTCGGCCATCCCCCGGCGGTAGGCGGCTCGAAGCTCCCGATCCGGGGCGTCCGCACCGATGGAGTCGGCGACGAACCGCAGTTGCTGGAGATGCGCGTCCCGCAGGGCCCGGTCGTCGAACAGGGTGCCGGCAAAGTCGAAGAACACGGCGACGGGCCGCCACGACGCCGGCGTGCCCGGGCGGTCGGCCAGGCTGGTCGTGGTCACGGGAGGACGGTGTCCCGCCTCATGGCAACCCCGCACCGGCACGGAGCTCGGCCCAACGGGCCTCGGCCGCCGGCCGTCGGCTGGGGATATGTTCGGTCGGCCATCCCTCGACCGGCTGGTAGCCCTTCAACAGGGTGCGGGCCAGGACCGACTTGTGCAGCTCGTCGGGCCCGTCGCCGATCGGGCCGAAGCGGGTCGAACGGTACCACGCCTCCACCGGCAGGTCGCTCGAGTAGCCGAGGGCACCGCACACCTGGATCGTCCGGTCGAGCACGGCGAGCACCACCGTGGACACGTGGGCCTTGACCATCCCGAGATCGGCACGGACCGCGGCCGCCCCGAGCTTGTCGACCTTCCACGCCGTCTGGAAGGTCAGGAGGCGAGCAGCCTGGATCTCCGTGTGGGAGAGCGCCACGTAGTCCTGGATCATCTGGTGCTGGGCCAGCAGCCTGCCGTGCGAGGTGCGGGAAACGGCCCGTTCACCCATGATGTCGAGCGATCGCTGCGCCATCCCGAGCCAACGCATGGCGTGATGGATCCGTCCACCCCCCAGGCGTTGCTGGGCGAGGACGAAGCCGTCCCCAGGCTGGCCGATCAGGTGGTCGGCGGGCACGCGGCAGTCCCGGAAGACGATCTCGGCATGGTTCCCCGGGCGCCCGTAGGCGACGTCGGGATGGGCCATGGTCCCGATATCGCGGACGATCTCCATGCCCGGGGTCCCGGTAGGCACGATGAAGACCGAGGCGTGATGGTGCGGGCGGCCCTCCGGGCTGGTCTCGGCGAACACCAGCACGATGTCGGCCACCGAGGCGTTGGTGATGAACCACTTGCGCCCGTTGATGACCCACTCGTCGCCGTCTGCCACTGCCGTCGTGCCGATGACGGTGGGATCCGAACCGGCGAGAAACGGCTCGGTCAGGGCGAAGGCGCTGGATATCTCGCCGCGAAGGTTGGGCCAGAGCCAGCGTTCCTTCTGCTCATCGCTGGCCCCGTGGGCCAGGAGCTCCATGTTCCCGCTGTCGGGGGCCTGGACCCCGAAGATGGTCATCGACATCATGCACCGGCCGATGATCTCCGACATCAGGGCCAACTTGAGTTGCCCGAACCCGCTCCCGCCGAGCTCCGGGTCGAGGAAGGCACCCCACAGGCCCTGCGCTTTCACCTGGCCTTGCAGGTAGCTCTTGGCCACCCGCCATTCCTCCGGCGGCAATTCGTCGAAGATGGGCTCGAGCGGGATCAGCTGGTAGTCGATGAACGAGCGCATCCAGGCCAGCTTCTCGGCGAACTCGGCATCGGTCTCGAAATCCCAACCCACGGTGTCCTCGGCCTCCCCGTTCGGATTACACCGTAATCCGAGTGACGAGCTGGCGGCAAGATCGGTGGTCGCCGCCCCTCGCTCTGGGTGCTCGCGGGAGGGGCCCGGGGGTGTCGCTCGGGGGCGTCGACCGGGTTCCGGTGATTATGGTGTCGATACCGGTAGCCGGCGACACGATCGGCAGAGGAGCTGACACACCCAGATGAGCGCTTCCGTTGCCACTCCTGACATGCGGGCATGGCAGGTGACCAGCTACGGCCACCCGACCGAGGCGCTGGAGTTGAGGACCGTGCCCTCGCCCCGGCCCGGGCCCGGCGAGATCCTGGTCGCCACGTCGGCCTCGGTCTGCAACTACAACGAGGTGGACGGTTGTCACGGGCGGTACCTCACCATCAACCCACCGCTGCCCTACACCCTGGGCATGGAGTTCGTCGGCCAGGTCATCGATGCCGGCGCCGGGGCCGAGGCATGGGCCGGCCACAGGGTCATGGGCTCGGGCGCCGGGGCGATCGGGGCCCACGCCGAACTGGTCGTCGGCCCGGCCGACATGGCGTTCGACGTTCCACCCCAGCTCAGCGACATTGAAGCGGCGGCGTTCTATTACCCCTTCCATCTCGCCCATCTCGGCCTGCACGAACGGGGCGGGTTGCGCGAGGGCGAGACCGTGCTGATCCATGCGGCCGCCGGAGGGGTCGGGTCGGCAGCCGTGCAGCTGGCCGCGGCCGCCGGTGCCCGGGTCATCGCCACTGCCGGTGGACCGGAGAAGCTCGAGGTCGCACGCCGCCTGGGCGCGGAGGTGGCCATCGACTATCGCCAGGGCGGGTTCGCCGCAGCCGTGCTCGACGCAACCGAGGGACGCGGCGTTGACATGTGCTTCGACGGCGTCGGAGGCGACGTGACGACCGAGTCGCTCCGATGCCTGGCCCGCAATGGCCGCCACCTGGTCGTCGGGTTCGCCGGCGGTATCGAAGCCGAGGAGACGCCGATGGTGTCCGGACGGACGCTGTGCTTCGGCAACATCTCGCTGATGGGCGTCTTACTGGCCTACCTGGATGCAGCGCTCGTTCCACCGGGATCGGGATTCAACCCGACCCCGCGCGCCGTGGGCGATCAGGTGCAGGGCCATCTGATCGAGCTTCTGCGGGCCGGGCGGATTCGGCCGTTGGTAGGCAAGACGGTTCGCTTCGAGGAGCTCCCTGGCGCACTCGAGCAGATGGAGGAGCGTGCGACCATCGGGCGGGTGGTGGTGCAGATCGGGCCACCGGCGAGCTCATGAGCGACGAGCTCACACCCGAGACGCCGACCCCGGCCATCCCGGCGGCGACGGTCGTCCTCATCCGCGATGGCCAGGACGGGGTCGAGGCACTCATGCTCCATCGCAATCCGCGCATCGGGTTCGGGGGCCTGTGGGTCTTTCCCGGCGGACGCATCGAGGAGGCCGACAGCGAAGGAGGCGATCGAGCTCGGATGGCGGCGGCACGAGAGGTGGCAGAAGAGACAGGAGTCGTCGTGGACCCCGACCGACTCGTTCCCTATGCCCATTGGTCCCCGCCACCGTTGACCCCCAAGCGGTTCGACACCACCTTCTTCGTCGCCGCGGCGCCGGGTCACGTGATCGCCATCGACGGACAGGAGATCCATGACCATGTCTGGGCCCGCCCTTCCGATTTCCTCGCTCGACACGCCGCCGGCGACGTGGGGCTGGTCCCCCCGACCTGGATGACATTGCACCGCCTTGCCCCCTTTGGGACCGTGGCCGAGGTCCTCGCCGACGCCCGGGATGGCGCGGTCGAGACGTTCGTCACCCACCTTGCCGAGGCCGAGGATCACCTGGTGGCCGTGTGGCACGGCGACGCCGCCTACGACGGGAGCCCTCTCGACACCGTCGGCGGGCGTCACCGCCTCCACATGATGCAGGGAGGGTGGCGATACGAGCGCAGTTGA
>CAWDKW010000013.1:0-229451 GCA_963803065.1 uncultured Acidimicrobiaceae bacterium | reverse complement strand
GGCGCGCTCGGAGGGATTCGAACCCCCAACCTTCTGATCCGTAGTCAGATGCTCTAGTCCGTTGAGCTACGAGCGCTGGTAGTAGTCGGATCGTGCCCGGTACGCCGCCGGCAGCCTCACCGATGACGCATCCAGCATGAACCGATAGCCGGAAGATCCTATCGTCTCGATCCGGTCCCGGAAGTAGGCTCCTGCCATGACCTCGGCAAAGACCCGGGTGCCAGCCATCGAAGGCTGGTTCACCCTCGATGACGACCAACCGGCGCTCCTGGGCAGCAGGTGCACCTCGTGCGGCACGTTCGCCTTCCCCCAGGAGACCTATTTCTGCCGCAACCCCGAGTGCACGGGCACCGAGTTCGCCGAGACCCCCCTCAGCCGCCGGGGCAAGATCTGGTCCTACACCGACGCCTGCTACCAGCCCCCCAAACCGTATGTGGCCGCTGACCCGTACGTCCCCTTCTCCATCGCCGCGGTGGAGCTCGCCGACGAGAAGATGGTGGTCATGGGACAGGTCGTCCCGGGCGTCACCGTCGACGACCTCGCCGTCGGTGCCGAGGTCGAGGTCGTGCTCGACACGCTCTACGAGGACGACGAACACGAGTACATGGTCTGGAAGTGGCAACCGGTCGATGCCCGGCCGGTCGATACCCAATCGGTCAACAGCGAGGAGGGCGTACATGCCTGACGACAAGCGAATCGCCGTCCTGGGTGCGGGCATGCACCCGTGGGGCAAGTGGGGGCGCAACTTCGTCGAGTACGGCCTGGCCGCCGCCGGCGACGCCTTGGCCGACGCCGGCCTGCAGTGGACCGACATCCAGTTCGTGGCCGGGGCCGACACCATCCGCAACGGCTATCCCGGGTTCGTCTCCGGCGCCACCTTCGCCCAGGCCCTCGGCTGGACGGGCGCCCGGGTCTCGAGCTCCTATGCCGCCTGTGCCTCGGGCGCCCAGGCCGTCGACAATGCCCGGGCCCAGATCCTGGCCGGGTTCTGCGACGTGGCCCTGGTGGTCGGGGCCGACACCACGCCCAAGGGATTCTTCGCCCCGGTGGGCGGCGACCGCAAGGACGACCCGGACTGGCTGCGCTTCCACCTCATGGGCGCCACCAATCCCACCTACTTCGCCCTCTATGCCCGTCGGCGCATGGAGCTCTTCGGCGCAACGGAGGAGGACTTCGCCGCGGTCAAGGTGAAGAACTCGAAGCATGGTCTGGAAAACCCGAATGCCCGGTATAGGAAGGAGGTCACGGCCGAGGAGGTTCTAGCCTCGCCCATGGTGGCCGACCCGTTGCGGCTCCTCGAGATCTGCGCCACCTCCGACGGCGGGGCCGCGCTGGTGCTGACCAGTATGGAGTTCGCCAAGCGCCACCTGTCCTCCGAGCACCTGGTCACCATCGACGGCGTCTCCACCGTCACCCCCCGGTTCCCCCAATCGATCATCGAGATGCCCAACTTCGCCACCGACTCGGGTGTCTCGGCCTCGAGCACGGGGCCGACGTTCAAGCAGTCGGTGGCCCTTGCCGCCTACGAGGAAGCCGGCATCGGGCCCGACGACCTCGACCTGGCCGAGGTCTACGACCTCTCCTCGGCACTGGAGCTCGACTGGTACGAGGACATCGGGATCTGCAAGGAGGGCGAGGCCGAGCACCTGCTCCGCGACGGCGACACCACCATCGGGGGCCGGATCCCGGTCAACCCCAGCGGTGGGCTGTCCTGCTTCGGCGAGGCCATCCCCGCCCAGGCCATCTCCCAGGTGTGCGAGCTGGTGTGGCAGCTCCGGGGTCAGGCGACCGGCCGCCAGGTGGAAGGGGCCAAGGTGGGCATCACCGCCAACCAGGGCCTGTTCGGCCACGGGTCGTCGATCATCGTCTCCCGGTAGCGCTCGCTTCGCCCGCCCTGGTCGGCCTCGCTTGCGCTCGCTGGCTCGGCGCAGTCAGTTGGTGACGAGGGCGATCTTGCCGAGCTTGCCCCCATTGGCGAACCGGTCGTAGCCGGCCGTCGGGTCGCGCATCGGGTAGATGGCGGCCAGCGGCACCCGGATCCGCTCCTCGGCCAGCAGCGGCAGCACGTCCTGCTCCATGGTCCGGGCCACCTCGGCCTTGTGCTCGAGCGACCGACCCCGCATGGTGGAGCCGCTGATCTTGGCCTGCTTGTACATGAGTGCGGACAGGTCGACCTCGGCGCTGCGCCCGGCCCCGATCCCGATCACGGCGATCCGGCCGCCCGTGGCCAGCGCGGCCAGGGCGTCGGGCACGCTCGGGCCGCCGACCAGCTCGAGCACGACGTCGTACGGGCCGCTGTCGCCGGTCTGGTCGGGAACGATCACCTCGTCGGCTCCCAGCTCTCGCAGCTGCTCGTGCTGTTCCGGCCGTCGGGCCGAGGCCACGACGTAGGCACCGGCGGCATGGGCCAGCTGCACCCCGGCCGTGCCGACTCCTCCAGCTGCCCCGGTGACCAGCACCCGCTCGCCCGCCGTGAGCCCCACCTGGGTGAAGAGGGCGTCGTGGGCGGTGGTGAACACCTCGGGGAACCCGCCCGCCTCCTCCCAAGTGATGTTCTCGGGCACATCGATGGCGCTCCCCTCGTCCACCACGACCAGCTCGGCCTGTGCGCCCCCGCCGACCAGGGCCATGACCCGGTCGCCGATGCCCAGCCGCCGCACCTCGGACCCGGTCCCGACCACCTCGCCGGCGAACTCCATCCCCGGGATGTCCTGCGGATATCCGGGGGGTGCCGGATAGAAGCCGAGCCGCTGCATCATGTCTGCACCGTTGAGCCCGGCGGCCCGCACCGCCACCAGGAGCTCGTGGGGGCCCGGCTCAGGATCGGGGTGGTGTTGCCACCGGAGGTCACCGTCGACGATCGTCACTGCTTTCATGCGCTCAGGGTAGACGGCACGCACTGTTTCGCTGGAGGTCACGTCTCTGTGACCTTGCGGAAACCTTCCCTTTTTAGGCTGAGGTTCGTGCTCGTCCCACTGGCTCCGACGCCACCCTGGCACGGTCGGAACGGAGCAGGGACGGCACGCCAACGCCGACCGACGAGGAGGACATACGGATGGCGACTCGGATCGAGGGATCGGTGCGCGCCCTGATGGCCTGGCTGGGGCTCGCCGTCGACGACATCCTGCCCACAGCCCCGGTTTCCGCGCCGACGACGGCTTCCCCGCCGGCCCGGCCGGCCCGGCCCGTCACGTCGGTCCCGCCTTCCTCGGCCGTCCCGAAGGGCACGCCGGTCCCGACCTCCAGGTCGGGCATGCATCTGGTCCCGCCCCTCACCGAGTGCACCAGGCCCCTGCGCCGACCTGGGCATTCCACCGCCCCGCTGCCCCGACCGCCCGGGCCACCCCGGGCGGCGTGACCCCGCTGATCCCCGCGGGTGGGGCGGTCCCCGTAGGCTAGGGACCGGAGGTTGCCCACCGAGTGAGCGAGCAGGAAGGCGACGGCCGCGGGTCGTCCGGATCAGTGAGGACATTCGTGCTGGACAGCGCGGCCGACGAGCCCACCGCTGGCGCGGTGCTGGGACGGGCATTGGCCAGGTGCTCGGAGAAATTCCTGTTCAACGACGCCGCCGCCGGTCGCGATGACGCCCCCGACGAGACCGAGCGGGTGCACGAGAGCCGGGTGGCGCTCCGACGGATGCGCTCCAACCTCCGCACCTTCCGCCTGCTGGTCGACCCGGCCTGGGGTACCTCGCTGCGGGCCGAGCTGGCCTGGTACGCCGACCGCCTGGGCGAGACCCGGGATCTCCACGTGCTCCGCGACCGCCTCAGCAGGGCTGGCGACAGCGTGCTCGACAGCGTGCTCGACGACGACCAGCTCCGACCCATCCTCCTGGTCGTCGATAACTCGATCGAGTCGGCCGGTGCCGGGGTCGACGACGTCCGCACCGGCGAGCGCCACGCCCGCCTGACCAAGGAGATCATCCGGGCGTGCGAGGACCCGCCATTCACGTCCAAGGCCGAGGAGCCGGCTGACGACGTGCTCGGTCCGATGATGAAGCGCACCTGGCACGACGTGCGAGGGGCGGGGCGCCTGGCCCGCAAGAAGCCCACCGACGACCACCTGCACAAGCTCCGGATCCGGCTGAAGGGGCTGCGCTACGGGGCCGAGACGGTGTCGATCGTCGACGGGTCCCAAGCCCGCAAGACGGCCCGGGCGGCGGAGACCCTGCAGAGCCGGCTCGGCGACCTGCACGACGTCAGCGTGTCGCGGGCCTGGTTGGCCACCCTGGCCGACGAGCGCCCGTCACTGGCCGAGGCGGCCGATCAGCTGGCCGTCTTCGAGGAGGCGGCGGCTGCCGCCATCCGGAAGGGGTGGCGCAAGGAGCTCAAAGAGGTCGAGCGCCGCTGGAGGCGCTGGCAGGACTGATTCCCGGGCGGCCCGGGCGGGAGCTGGGCCCGGGCTGAGGCTGGGCGCCGGGCTGGGGCTGGGGCTGGGCTGGGGCTGGGCCCGGGTTGGGGCTGGGGCTGGCGAGGTCGAAGGTGCGGTGGGCACGCCGCTCGAGGCAGACCTTCACTCCCTCACTGTCCGTGAGTATGGACGATTGGGGGGCTGCGATCGCCTGCGTTCGAGCAGCACCAGATGCGAGCTCGTTGGCACCCGCGGGCTTCTCTCTGCGTTCAAATCCGCCCGCGTTTGGGCGAATCGGGATATCCGGAATCGGCCTTTCGAAACGTGGGCGACGAGACACTCGGTGCGTCGGGGCACGAAACCCGGGCGACGAGACAACGCGGTGCCGTCGCCGGCGCCGGCGCCCGAGGGCTGAGGCCGGGCGGCTCATATGCCCAACTCCGGTCACTATCCGCGGTCGACCGCCGTTGACGCCGGTCTACCCAAGTCGTACCACCACTAGGGGTTTCCTGCGAGCGCATCCGAAGCTCCGTGCCCTCGAGCCCGCTCTTGGATGAAACGGGACCAGATCAAACGGGACCAGATCTACAGGGCCAGATCTACAGGGCCAGATCTAGGAGGCCGGGTCCACGTAGGCCACGTCCACGAGGCCACGTCTACGTCGGCCAGATCTACGAGGCCCGGTCGACCTCGGTCTCGTTCACCCCGATGTGGTCGGTCTCCCACAGCTTGATCCCGCCCAGGATCCCGGCGGTGTTGTCCACGATGGTGACGTCGTCATCCAGTTCGTCGCGGTCCAACCGCCGCGAGTTCCCGCCGCCGATGTAGAGGTGGTCGAAGAACATGAGCTCCCGCATGTTCCGGATGGCCCGGTGCACCCGCTTGGCCCACCGCTCCTCGCCGATCTCCTTCCTGGTCGGCTCGCCCAGCTGCTCGTCGTAGGTCTCGCCCTTGCGGAAGGGATGGTGGGAGAACTCCATATGGGGCATGAGGTTGCCCATGTAGAAGTAGCTGGTCCCGAACCCGGTCCCGAGGGTGATCACCAGCTCGAGCCCCTGCCCGGTCACCACCGCCGACCCCTGGATGTCGGCGTCGTTGGCCACCTTGGTCGGCCGCCCCAGCGCGGTAGCCAGTGCTCCCGCCAGGTCGAAGCCGCGCCACGCCTTGACCAGATCGGGGTCGACGTGGGTCCCCGGCCCGTGCTTGGTGTTGAAGTGCGAAGGGGACAGCACGTGGCCGGCCCTGACCATGCCGGGGAAGCCGGTCGAGACCCGCTCTGCGTCGGGCAGCGGGGCCACGAGCCTGGTCAGATCCTCGATCAGCTTCTCCGGGGGCATCGGGTAGGTCGTGGCGATCTTGACCCGATCGGCCACCATGGCACCGTCGGCATCGAGCACGGACGCCTTCAGGCCGGTGGCCCCGACGTCGATGGACAGGGTGAAGGGGTGCTTGGGATCTGCCCCGTACGACGGGGTCGGCATGGAGCTCGGGATGTCTGCCTGGTCGCTCATGGCCACACGCTACGTCTCCCTACCAGTGGTCGTGGTGGAGGACCTGCTCGAGGGGCAGCCGGTTCCGCCACCCGTGGCGCTCGAGGTCGGGCACGGCCTCGATGTGGCTGACCGGTCCGATGCACAACCAGGCCACCGGCCGAATGCCGGCGGGGATGCCGAGGAGGTCGCTCAGGAAGGCCTCCCGGTAGAAGGAGACCCAGCCCATGCCCAGGCCCTCGGCCGTACAGGCCAGCCACAGGTTCTCGATGGCCAGGCAGACCGAATAGAGGCCGGCGTCGTCCACCGCGTGGCGGCCGAGGACGGCCGGCGCCCCCCGCTCGTGGTCGTAGGTGACGGCCACGGACAGGGCGGCCTCCAGGATGCCGTCGATCTTGATCCCGGCGAAGCGCTCGGCCTCGGCGCCCTCGAGGCTGGTGGCGAACACCCGACGCTCGTCCTGCACGTGCTCCCAGAAGGCCCGCCGCACCAAGGGGTCCTCGACCAGGACGAAGTCCCAGGGCTGGGTCAAGCCGACGCTCGGGGCGGCATGGGCGGCCCGGAGCACCCGGTCGAGCACCTCGGGTTCGATCTTCCCGCCCACGAACTCGGCGCGCACGTCCCGTCGGCGGTGGATCACGTCGTAGAGGCGGGCCGGCTCGGGCGGAGGGGTGCTCACTGGAGCCGACACTACGTGCCTCGAGGGGGGCAGGTGCCCGCACCGCCTGCCGTGGCCCTCCGGCGCGGTGGCCGGGGCCCGTCCGTTCCCGTTAGCGTCAACCGGCATGACCGCCCAGCCCTGGCCGGAGGACGCCTGCTCGCTGGTCGACGCCTTCCGGGCCGGCACCATCACCCCCACCGAGGCGCTGGAGCAGTCGCTGGCCGCCATCGAGGTCTCGGAGCTGAACGCCTTCTCCCACGTCGACGTGGAACCAGCCCGGGCGGCGGCGGCTTCGGCCGACGTCTCGCTCCCCTTCGGCGGCCTGCCCGTCGGAGTGAAGGAGCTCGAGCCGGTGACCGGTTGGCCCTACACCGAGGCCTCGCTCGTGTTCAAGGACCGCATCGCCGATCACGACACGACTCACGTGACCCGGTTGCGCGGCGCCGGCGCCATCCTCGTCGGACAGACCACGGCCTCGGAGTTCGGGGGCGTCAACTACACCCACACCAAGCTGCACGGCACCACCCGGAACCCGTGGAACCCCGAGCGAACGCCCGGCGGCTCGTCTGGTGGCTCGGCCGCTGCCGTGTCCGGGGGCCTCGTGCCCATCGCCAGTGGCGGCGACGGGGGCGGCTCCATCCGCATCCCGGCCGGCTACACCGGTCTCTTCGGCCTGAAATCGACCTTCGGCCGGATCCCCAAGGGGCCGGGTTCCCTCCAGAACCCGCTCACCGTGGTGCTGGGGTGCGTGTCCCGTTCGGTGCGCGACACGGCCCGCTGGTTCGATGTGTGCAACGGCTGGGACGCACGGGACACCCTCAGCCTTCCCCGGGTGGAGGGCTGGGAGGCAGAGCTCGACTCCTTCGACCTAGCCGGGAAGCGGGCAGTGGTCAGCCTCGACCTGGGCAATGCCGTGGTCCGCCCCGAAGTCGTCAACCTGGTCATCGCGTCGGCCGAGGCCTTGATCGCCGACGCCGGACTGAAGCGGGTGGACGTGGCGGTCGACCTACCCCGCGGCGGGCTGGAATGGGCCATGTCCAACCTGATCGGGCTGGCCGGAGACCTGGGCGACCTCTACCCCGCGTGCAACGACGACCTGACCCCGGAGATCCAGCTGGGGATGAACCTCGCCACCTACAACCTCAACGTGTCGACGGCGGGGGCGACCGAGATGTTCCGGATCAAGGTGAACGAGACGATGGCCGACATCTTCGACCAGGCCGACTTCGTCTTGACCGTCTCCAACCCCGACGTGGCCTTCGCCGCCGAGGGGCCGATGCCCACCACGGTGGGCGACATCGACCTGATCGCCGCGGTGGGCTTCGAGGATGCCATCAGCAACAACGGTGCGCTGACCATCCCGGCCAACCTGACCGGCAACCCGGCCGTGGCCATCCCGGCGGGGACGGTCGACGGGCTGCCGGTCAGCCTCCAGGTCATCGGGCGTCACCACGAGGAGCAGCTGTTGTTGGACCTGGCCCGGATCGCCGAACGTGAGCGGCCCTGGCCGCTCCTCGCACCGGGAGCGCCGCACTGAGCCATGCGCATCGACCTGTGGGTACCGACGGCCAATCCGTTCGCCACCCCTGAGGTCCTGGCCGCCGTCGGCGCTGAGGCCGAGGAGCGCGGGGCCGGCTGCATCTGGGTGGGCGAGCACGTGGTGCTGTTCGACGAGTACGCATCGTCCTACCCCTACGCCGAGGACGGGAAGGTCCCCTCGCCGCCGGGGTCCGGCTTGCTCGAGCCCCTCAACACCCTGTCCTTCCTCGCCGCCCACACCTCCACCGTGCGGCTGGGCACGGCCATGGTGCTGCTGCCCCAGCGCAACCCGGTCTACACGGCCAAGGAGGTGGCCACCGTGGACTGGCTGTCGAACGGCCGGGTCGACGTCGGGATCGGCGTCGGTTGGCTCAAAGAGGAATTCGACGCCGTCGGCGTCCCCTGGCCCCGCCGGGGTGCGCGGACCGACGAGTACCTCCAGGTCCTGCACACCCTGTGGTGCGACGAGACCTCCTCATACCGGGGCGAGTTCTACTCGCTCGATCCCTGTGCCATGTTCCCCAAGCCGATCCAGCAGCCGCAACCGCCCGTCCACATCGGCGGGGAGAGCGACGCCGCCCTCCGGCGCACCGCCCGGTTCGGACAGGGATGGCACACCTTCAACCGGGAACCGGAGGAGCTGGCCGCACCCCTGGCCCGTCTGGACCAGCTGTTGTCGGCTGAGGGACGGACCCGGTCGGAGGTCCGGGTGACCGTGTGCCCGTACTTCAAGCCGCTCGATGCCGACATCGCCGAGCGCTATGCCCTCGCCGGGGCCGACGCCGTCTCGGCGCTCATCGTCCCCATGAGCGTCGACGACGTGCGCAGCCAACTCGACGGGCTGCAGCCGGTGTTCGACCGGGCCGCTGCACGGAGCCGCTGAGCCACAGAGTCGCTGAGCGACCGGGGTCAGCCCCGCATCGAGACGGGGAGCGCCTCCATGCCTCGCAGCACCACGTTCGTCTTGTAGGCGATCGCCCTGTCGGCGCCGCTCAGGGCGAGGTCGGGGGCGCGACGGGTGAGCGAGGTGAGGGCCACCTGGGCCTCCATGCGGGCCAGCGGGGCCCCGAGGCAGTGATGGATGCCGAAGCCGAAACCGAGGTGGTTGTTGGGCGACCGCCCGACGTCGAACGCCTCGGGATCCTCGAACTCATCGGGGTCGTGGTTGGCCGAGGCCACCAGCAACATGGCGAAGTCGCCCTTTTGCAGGGTGACCCCGCCCACGTCCATGTCCTCGAGCAGGGAGCGCCCGGTGAGCTGGACGGGCGACACGAAACGCAGCATCTCCTCGACCCCGGAGCGGACCACGTCGGGATCGGTGCGGAAGCGCTGGAGCTGGTCGGGGTGCTCGAGCAGGGCGAGCGTCCCCCCGGCGATCAGGTTCACGGTGGTCTCGTGCCCGGCCACCAGCAACAGGATGCAGGTGGACAAGAGCTCGGCCTCGTTCAACATGCTGCCCTCTTCCTCGACCATGACCAGGCGGCTCAACAGGTCGTCCCCGGGAGCCGTGCGCCGCTCGCCCAGCAGCTCGAAGAAGTAGCCGGCGAACTGACCCACCGCGTCGATGCGCTGGTCGATGATCTCCTTGGTCAGCAAGAAGTCGGGGTCGAGGCCTCGGGCGAGGGCCGCCGACCATCCCCGGAAGCGATCCTGGTCCTCGATGGGCACGCCCAGCAGGTCGCAGATGATCCGCACCGGCAGCGGGTGGGCGAACGACTCGAGCAAGTCGACCTCTCCGGCGTCCAGGGCGGCGTCGAGCAACTCGTCGACCACCTCATGGGTGCGGCCCCGCAGCGACTCGACCACCCGGGGCGTGAACGCCTTGGCCACCAGGCCGCGGAGCCGGGTGTGGTCGGGCGGGTCCCGAAAGAGGAAGGGTCGCATGGTCACCATGGCCGAGGCCACCGGATCGTCGGCCAGTTGGGGCCGGAACCCGCCCGGCATGCGGTCGAGGTCGATGTTGGACCCATCCGAGCTGACCCGGCGGTCCCGCAGGAGGGCCAGGCAGTCAGCGTGGCGGGCGAAGACCCAGAAGCCCATCTCGTTGCGGTGGACCGGGGCACGCTGGCGAAGCTCGGCGTAGAGCGGGTAGGGATCACTCGACCATCGGGGGTCGAACGGGTCGAAGACCGGGCGCTCATTGGGAATGCCGGCTGTCACCTGCATCGTGGCCAACCGTAACCACTTGCCGGTCAGCGGGAAAGCCTGCCCCTCCCACCCTTCTCGATGGGCACGTTCGACCGGGTGGGCCACAATGTGACATGCCACCGGCCATGCCCTATCGCCGAAACCCGGGGCATCGTCGGAATCCTGAGCATCCTGTAGGCACGGCCAGGAGGCTGAGGGCGGGACTGATCGGATTTCTCCTCGTCATTGCCGGCGGCACGGTTGGCTACGTCTCGTTCGGCTTCGGCGTGCTCGATTCGGTGTTCCAGACGGTCATCACCGTCACCACCGTCGGTTTTGGCGAGGTGCACACCTTCAGTCCGGGAGAGAAGGTGTTCACGATCGTGCTGATCCTCACCGGTGTCGGCACCGCGGCATACACCTTCAGCGTGTTGATTGAGATTTTCGTCGAGGGATACCTCGCCGACACCTTCGGGAGGCGCAGG
Organism: uncultured Acidimicrobiaceae bacterium; assembly: GCA_963803065.1. Lineage (GTDB taxonomy): Bacteria > Actinomycetota > Acidimicrobiia > Acidimicrobiales > RAAP-2 > DASXMT01. The sequence continues at coordinate 218,799 of CAWDKW010000013.1, read as the reverse complement.
ATGGAACGGCAGATCAAGGAGTTGGAGGACCATGTGATCCTCTGCGGTTGGGGACGGGTCGGACGGTCGATCGCCAACTACCTGAGCGCTTCGCGAACCGACGTGGTGGTGATCGACACCTCGGCCGAGCGCCTCGCCACGGTCAACGGCCACTTCGTGTCCGGCGATGCAACCGACGAAGAGGTCCTGCGTGCCGCCGGCATCGACAGGGCCCGCGTCCTCGTCACCGCCCTCAACACCGACGCCGACAACCTGTACGTGACGCTGACGAGCCGCTCCATGTGCCCGAACCTGTTCATCGTCTCCCGGGCCGCCTCCGAGGCCGCTGTCCCGAAACTGTTGCAGGCCGGCGCCGACCGGTGTGTCAACCCCCAGGACCTCGGCGGTGCCCGAATGGCCGCGCTCGCCGTACAACCACATGTGGCCGAATTCCTGGACGTCGTCATGCACGACGGAAGCCTCGAGTTCCGGCTCGAGGAGATCGCCGTGCCCGCTGGCTCGCCCCTCATCGGTGAGAGCCTTCGGAGCGCCCGCGTCCACGCGCAAACCGGATCGCTCGTCCTCGCCCTGCGGCACCCCGGGCAGGACTTTCGCACAAACCCCCCGCCCGAGGCCGAGATCGGAGAAGGGGACGTCCTGGTGGTGATCGGAAACGCCGGCCAGATCGCCGCGCTACGGTCGCTCACCTCAGGCCAGCCTGACCTCAGCCGATGACCACCGGCTACCGTCGCCCTGTCCCGCCTGGGGGGAGCGGGCTCAACCGGTCGGTCCGTCCCCGTGGACGATCCTTCCCCGCTCGGCGAGGAGCGGGTCTTCGAACCAGGAGCGGAGGCTGAGCCGAGCCGGCGGGAGTCCGCCGTAGATGAGCACGCCCTCGCCGGGGGCGATCCGGCGCAATGCGTCGGGCGGAACCAGCCGCCGGGTGGTGGGCGAACGGGTGGTGGTGGGGCCACCTTCGCCACCCGAGGTGGTGGCGGGCAGGTGAAGCTCCTCGTCACCGATGAGATGGCTGGCGTGGTCGAGGGTCGAGGGGTCGGAGATGCCGGACAGGAAGACCTTGGCCCGATGGTTGTTGACCACCGTCGCCGCTTTGGCGCCGTAGCGGGCGGTGACCTGGGCCAGGTCCTGCCAGATGGTCACCAGCTGGATGCCGTGGCCGGCGGCCGTCGAGGCCAGCGTGTCGAGGTCTCCCAACGGGGCGATATTGGCCACCTCGTCCAGGACGACGAGGAGCGGTGGATCGAGAGGGCGCCCGGTGCGGGTGACGGTCTCGTAGGCCTCCTCGACGACCTGTCGCACCACGGCGCTGAACAGTGGGCTCAGGCGGCGCTGGTCGTGGGCGGGGGCGCAGAGGTAGAGGGTGCCGCCCTCGGCGATGAGGCGTTGCGGGTCGACGCTGCTCGACCTGGACGGAGCCATGGCGACCGGAGGGTCGGCAAAGGGCTCGAGCACGGTCTCGGCCGTCGTGTAGATCGAGCTCCGTTGACGGTCCTCCTTCCCGAAGCTCGACTGGGCGGCCTGGGCGGCCTCGCGCACGCCGGCCGCGTCGAGGAGGTCGAAGACCTCGGACTCCTCCTGGGTGTCGACCCACCGCACCACGTCGGCCATGTCGCGACCACCGGAGGCCGCGGCGAAGAGCAGCGGAGCGAGCAGCTTGGCCGCCGTGGCGTACCAGAAGTCCCCGTCGGTCATTGGCCCGTTGCCGCCCTTGGCCACCTCGGTCAGCGACGCCGCCGTCTTGCGGGCCCCCGACCAGGTCCGCGAACGATCGAGTGGTGACCAGTGCGCTACCGGTAGGCCGGTCGAGCCGCTCGGGTCGAAGCACGAGACCGCACCGCAGCGCTCACGCCAACCCATCGTCTCACGCACCAGGTCGGTCTTCACGCTGGTGGCCACCACCGGGCCCTGCCATCGAAGGATGGCCGGCACTGCGAACCCGGTCGTCTTCCTGCTCTGGGTCGGTCCGAAGACGACCACCGACTGCGACGCCTCGGCGGCCAGCGTCAGCCGGCCCGACCGCCCGAGGACGAGGCGCCCTTCGGCCGGCGGCCGGTACCGGAGCAACCGGAGGTCACCCGGCCGCGCCCACCGGGCCGGCGTGCGCCGCTCGAGCCGCCGTTGCCGGCGGGCGGGCGGAGCAGTGGGGCGCCGGACCGATGCCTTCGGTACGTCGCGTGCCGTGCCGAGGTAGGCGGCGGAGCGGGACCGGCTTCGCCGGGGGCGAGGTAGCGGGAGCTCATGGCCCATGAGCGCGGAGGCCATGAGCGCGGCCAGGCCGAGGCCCGTGACGACGGTGGTATGCGGGATCATCCCGTCCTCGAGACGAAGGGAGCCCCGGCGACCTCTTCGCATCCGGCGACATCGGCACGGTCGGGAACGTCCCTGCCCACAGTGACATCGGCGCCGGCCATGGCGCGGTCGGTATCGATGATCTCCTGTTCCTCGTCGGACAGCCGGTGCTCCACCAGGAAGGAGCGCTGGCCCACCTTCCAGAGGGCCACGCCCCGTCGCAGCTGGGTGACCAGGGCCGCCTCGGTCTCGGTCAGGCCGAGGACGTCGCCGGTCCGTTCCACCTCTCCGGGGGACTGCGCATAGACGACCCTCGTCTCCGAGTCGGCCAGCAGCCCTTCGGCCAGACTCACCTGCTCGGAGTCGGACGCACCGACGGCGTGCAGGTCGGACAGCCGATGGAGCACGGCCATGTTGGCTACCCCGAAGGCCCGGGACAGCTTCCATGACGCCTGCAGCCACCGGGCCACCCCCAGGTTGGACAGGATGGCCCACGCTTCGTCGACGACGACCACCACCTGATGGCGGCGCTGGGACATGAGCGCCCCCTGGAGCCAGGCGGTGGCACAGGCCATGAGGACGCCCAGTGCGGGCGAGTTGTATACCGCGGCGAGGTCGAGAACCATCAGCGGGGCGTCGAGCCGCAGACCGGGAGTGGTGGGGCCGTCGAACATGCCGCGCAGGTCCCCGTGGACCAGGCGTCGCAGCTCGAGGGCCACGTCGCGGCCGTCCTCCATCAAGGTGAGCCGCTCGGTGCGGAGGTCGCGCGCCGCTTCGGCCGTCGGGTCCAACAGGGCGCTGACCACCTGGGGAAGCGTCGGCGCCGAGCTAGCCCGGGCCGTGGCGTCGGTCAATGCCGCGTCGACGGCGGCGCGCTCGCGGGGCAGGAGATCGCGACCGAGGCACGAGACGGCCAGAGAGGCGGTCAGCTCGATACGCCGCCTCCACGCCTCGTCGTCTGGCCCGCTGGCCGCTGAGCCCTGGCCCGTCCCGCTTGCCGCTGAGCCCTGGCCCGTCCCGCTGGCCGCTGAGCCCTGGCCCGTCCCGCTGGCCGCGATGTCCAGTGGGTTGAGCCGAATTGATCCGCCCGGGTACAAGGCGACGGGTCGCACGCCCCAGGCCCGGGCCAAGGGGCCGTACTCCCCTTTTGGGTCGACGACCCACGCCTGCCGGCCGAACACGGCCTGGCGCCACAGGTAGGACTTGACGAACGAGCTCTTGCCCCGCCCGATCTGGCCGAAGACGACCATGTTGGGGTTGGTCACCACCCCCTCGTGGTAGAGCGAGAAGGGGTCGTAGACGAACGAGCCACCGAGCAGGTCGCGTCCGATGAGCACGCCGTGGTGCCCGAGCCCGGCCTCGCTGACCAAGGGGTAGGCCGCGCCCAGGTGCCGCGTGGTGGCCACGTGGGCCGGCACCCGGGGCATGGGCGCCCTCACGAGAGGCCCCGGCCCAGCGGGAGGGTGCAGGTGAAGGCCTTGTCCTGTTCGCCGTAGAGGAGGCGCAGCTCGATGCGGGCCTGCCCGGCGGCCTGCTCGATCTCGGCGCACGCCTCCCGGAGCTGGTCCCTCGACGCACCGGTGACGGTCACATAGCCCGAGAACCGGTACTGGGCGTGGCCGTCGGTCAGCTCGACGTCGCGTTGCTCCACCCCCTCCCGCTCCCGCTTGTGCCTGGCCGTGACCAGGAAGCCCCCTCGGCGGCGGAGCTCGCCGTCGGCCAGGTCCGAGGTGCGGGCGTGGGCCACCTGCCGGGCCGCCCGGGACGGGCTGACCGGCTCCATGGTGACCGCCATGGTGCGCCGTACCGGCGAGAAGAGCAGCGGCCCGAGGAAGTCCGGGGTGACCTCGACCCTCGGCCACTCGGCGATCCAGTAGGTCGTGTGCCACGTGGCGTCGGTGCGGACGGCGTCCCACGTCGCCTCCATGGCCGTGGGCCAGGGCCAGGTCGTCGACGGCGCCACTGCGGCGACCCGGCCCCGTCCGGACCGCTCGGGCCCGGCCGCTGCGAACAGCGCCGATCCCGCCTCCCGGCACACCGACGCCAGCGCCTCGGGACCGAGCACCCCGTCGACGGTGACGTCGGCCGCCTGGAGTTGCCGCTGGAGGGCCGCCAGTTCGCGCAACAACACGGCCGACGCGCCGGCATGGCCGCCACCCGAGGCGCGGATGGCGCGGGCGGAGCGGCCGGTGTGGACGGTGAGCGGGACCAGCACCCGGTGCCGCCGGGTGACCGGCGTCGAGGTGTCGACCAGGCTGGCGTAGGACCGACCGGGCCGGGTCTCGGGCCCGAGCACGGCGTGGTCGCGCACGTGGTCACGGACGGCGTCGCCGTCATCGGGCAGGCACGACTCGACCCACTGGAGCCGATGGACGTCGGAGCCCTCGCGGGAGAGCGAGGCCAGGACCCGGGACCATGACGCGATACGTCGGTCCTGCTCGGCCTGGCCGAGAAGGGCGAAGTCATGGCCCCGCAGGGCCAGGACACCGGTGATGGTGCGCGCCCGCCCATCGACCACCGCTCCGGCCGGCGCCCAGCCATGAGCGAGGTCGGCCGGGGTCGCCGTCAGCCGGACTCCTTCGAAGACCCCGGGCGGCCGCCCCGATCGGCGGGTGCTCCCGTGCGGCGGGGCGACGGCCACCCGCCCCGATCCGGGCCGGCCAGCGGCGACATGGCCCAGACCCGGCACCTCGGTCACCCGGCGGCGGCCACCCCCGAGCCCCTCGCTGACCCAGTGGAGAACGACGGGGAGCCACTGCTCGGCGGTACGGCCGCGGATCGGCCAGCACCCTACGGCCGTGCCCACGGACACGAAGGCAAGCGCCAGGATCACGCCACCCACGGTCGGATGAGACCGGAGGGAGAGCATGGCGATCACCAGCCCTGCCGCCACCGCGATGATCTGCCCGCCGCGCCAGCCGGCGATCAGTCCCCGCTGCTCGAGCGGGCCGAACCGGTAGCGGACCCGCTCGTCGCTGAGCTCACGAGCCACGGTGGCCGCCGCCCTCGCCGTCGTGCCCGCTGGATCCCCCGTCGCTCGGCCGGTCACCCACCCACCGCAGCTGGGGACCGAGGTCGTCGTGCCCGAGCACGTGGAGACGGTTGGAGCCAGACGATGCTGGAAGTGCGCGGCTCGAGCCGTTCACGCTCGGCTTCGAGGCGCCGGGTCGCGGCCCCGATGACGGCGTCGATGACGGCGTCGATGATGACCCGAATGACAGGGCTGACGGTCCCGTCGAGACAGCCATCGGGGATGAGGCCGCGCCGGCCAGCCCCGCCTCCATTTCCTCCCACGCCTTCCGGAAGGCATCCGAGCCCTCCTCCGACACTGGATACGAGGGCACGCTCGACCCGGGTTCGGTCTCCTCCCCCACAGCTCGAACGGAGGCCTGAGCCGCCCGAGCCGGCGATGCCCCTGTCGACCGGGCGGCGCCACCGTCGGCTCCTCCTCCGGCCACGCTCGTCCCCGATGCGCCGACCGCATGTCCAGCGGCCAGGGCCAACGCGCCCGCAGCGCCCGCAGCGCCCGCAGCGCCGGTGCCGGCCGACTTCAGCGCTGACTGGGCCAGGCGCTTCGTCGGCCCGGCCATGGTCTGTGCGCTCCGGAGGCCGACGCCCTCGAGGTGGCTGATCGCCGCCGCCTCGGCGAAGGGGAGCAGGCGGAACAGGGCCCACGGCGCTGCTGCTGCGAGCAACAACAGCGCAGCACCGCCGAGAACCGCAGAGAACCCTCCGCCGCTGCCCTGGCCGTTGGTCCCGCCGGCCAGAGCGCTCACGGCCAGGCTGAGCACGGTGACGATGACGAACTTGGACAGGATCAGGCCCACCAGCACGTCGACCAGCCGGCGGCACCAGTGGGCCACGGCCGGCCAGGCCAAGCTGGCCAGGGCCAACGGCAGGAAGAGGACGGCCACATAGACAGCGGCCGCCCGCACCATCAGCTCGATCCACAAGAGAAAGGACCCGAAGACGACAGCCAGGCCCCCCAGGAAGAGTACGAAGGCGGGCGTGGCCGGGGCGCCGGCCAGCGGGCCGCTCAAGGCCGAGACGGTGGCCGACAGGAAATGGCCGGTGTCGAGACCGGCGCCGTGGGCGACGTCGGAGCTCATGGCGTCCACCAGGGCCAACCCCAGCTGGACCAGCTTCACCGCCGCACCGGTGAGCAGCAGGGCGACCGGCACGTTGACGAGGATCGATCGCAGCAGCATCGAGGTCGACTGCCGGTGGATGGCCTGGACGACCCCGAGCAAGAGCAAGGGCACGATGACCACCCCGGCCAGAGCGGCCATGGTCTCGAAGTGGGTGGTGAACCAGGAGGCACCGAGGTCGATCTGGGTCGACGACTGCAGGGCGGTCCCGATCTGACCGAGCAGCCAGGTGGCGCCGCTGGTGACCCAGTTGGCCGCGGCGTTCAGGACGCTGTCGGCGCCGAATCCGGCCACCTGGGACGGCAAGGACGACACCGGTCCGGCCGCTGCTCCGAGCGCGCCCTGGCACGCCGGGCCCAGCCCTGACGCCCCCAACGCGGCGGCTGCCGACGAGCACGAGAGCCCGGGAATGGCGGGAACGCCCACCGTCAGTGCACGCCCTGTCCGGCCTTGAAGAAGAAATTCACGATGGCCGGGCCGGCACCGATCAGGAGCGCGGCCAGCCCGGATATCAGCACGGCTCGCCGGCCGACGAATGACTGCTGGTAGTTCTGGCCGTGGGAGCCGAGCGCCCAGGCGGCCGCGCCGATCAGCAGCCCGGCGAGGGCGAGGGCGAGAGCCCACCCTCCCAAGCCGTTCATGAGGTGCTGGAGGACCTGGCCGCCGGGAAGCGACCCGGTGTCCGGGGTGAGGGTGACATCGGTGGGGAGGAAACGGGAGATCGTCATGGGCCAAGACTACGGAGGGCCAGACTCCCGTTCAATACTTTTTATGTATTTTCATGTCTCCCTATCCCCAGGAACCGGCGTGGCGCAGGCCTGGCTTCGACCTGCAACACTGAGGTGGTGGAGCACCGCTATATGTACTGGTACATCGCCGCGGGCGTAGTCGTGGTGCTCCTGATCGTCATCGCCGCCTGGCTGGGGCGGCGTTCCGGGCGCCGCGGCCTGCAACAACGGCTCACGTCCCTGGCCTCCAGGCTGGGAGTGGACGTCACCAACGAACGAGGCGTCGAGATGGTCCTCAGCCAGCTCGAGCAGATCACCGGGGAGGCGGCCGAGGCGGTGGCCGAATCGAGCGCCGGTGCCATCCGCCTCCGGCGCGCCCTCGACACCCTGCCCCAGGGGGTCATCGTCTGCGACGAGAACGGGGAGATGGTGTTCCGCAACGCCCGGGCCATGGCCCTCATGGGCTCCAGGCACGGGGATGCCCTGGCCACCCAGGCGGTCACCGAGCTGCTCGAGAACGCCTGGCACGACGGCTCGGCCGAGCGCACCCTCGACCTCTACGGGCCGCCCCGCCAGACGCTCAACGTCAGCACCCGGCTGATCGACGACGGACGGCGTCCCCTCGGGGTGATCGCCATCATCGACGACATCTCGGAGCGCCGCCGGCTGGAGGAGATCCGCCGCGACTTCGTGGCCAACGTCAGCCACGAGCTGAAGACGCCCATGGGCGCCCTCGGCCTGCTGGCCGAGACCCTCACCGTCGAACCCGACCCCGAGATCGGCCAACGGCTGGCCTCCCGGATCCACACCGAGGCCTTCCGGGTCAGCCGGATCATCGACGACCTGTTGGACCTCACCCGGATCGAGTCCGAGGAGGCCCCACCCCGCGAGCCCATCTACATCAACCTGGTCATGGCCGAGGCGGTGGAGCGGGTCCAGTCGGCCGCAGAACAACGCAAGATCACCATCGAGCTGCACGAGCCCGACCCTCCCGTCTACGTGCTCGGCGACCGGCGGCAGCTGGTGTCGGCCATTCACAGCCTGCTCGAGAACGCGGTCACCTTCTCCTACGAGAACGGCATCATCCGGGTCACGGGTAGCCAGGCCGACGGCGAGGTCCACCTGGCGGTGGCCGACGCCGGGGTCGGGATCCCAGCCCGTGACCTCGAGCGGATCTTCGAGCGGTTCTACCGGGTCGACCACGGGCGCAGCCGGGAGACCGGCGGGACAGGGCTGGGCCTGTCCATCGTGCGCCACGTGGCCAGCAACCACCAGGGCCGGGTGGAGGTAGCCTCCCGTGAGGGCGAGGGATCCACGTTCACCCTGATCCTTCCCAATCCTCCCGAGTACCTTTCCTAAACCAGACCATCATGGAACCGGACACCTCCCAAACGAAGGTACTGCTCGCCGAGGATGAGGAGTCCTTCGTGGACGCCCTGGTCGTGGGGCTGGCCCGCGAAGGGTTCGATGTGACGGTGGCCCGGGACGGACGGGAGGCGCTGCGGCTGTTCGATGCTGTCGAGCCCGACCTCATCCTGCTCGACCTGATGCTGCCCAAGATGTCGGGCATCGACGTGTGCCGGTCCATCCGGGCCCGATCGTCGGTACCGATCATCATGGTGACGGCCAAGGGCACCGAGATCGACACCGTGGTCGGCCTCGAGGTGGGAGCCGACGACTACGTGTCCAAGCCCTATCGGCTCAGGGAGCTCGTGGCCCGGATGCGGGCGGTCCTGCGGCGCACGCCCGTTCCCGACCCCGTCTCGGGCGCCGGAGGGTCGGACAACTCCGCCGACTACGGCGGGCGCTCCGTGCTCGAGGCCGGCGGCATCCAGGTCGACCCCGACCGGCACCTGGTCTTCGTCCGGGGCGATGACGTCCACCTCCGCCGCAAGGAGTTCGAGCTCCTGTCCCTCTTGATGGAGAACGCCGGGCGGGTCCTCACCCGCGACGTCCTCATCGACCGCATCTGGGGGTCGGACTACTACGGGGACACGAAGACGCTCGACGTGCACATCAAGCGGCTACGGAGTCACGTCGAGGAGGATCCCTCCACACCGAAGCTGATCACCACCATCCGGGGCGTGGGCTACCGCTTCGACGCGGCCAAGACGTAGGCGGGCGCCGGCCTTGGGCCTGGACCTCGCGCCGTCGGCCAGGCCTGGGCTAGCTGACCAGCGCGCCCACCTCGGACACCTCTTCGGGGGTCAGGTCACTGACCGTTGCTTCGGCGTTCTCCCGCACCTGCTGGGGGGAGGTGGCGCCGGCGATGACCGACCCCACCACCGGGTGGCTGGCCAGCCAGGACAGGGCCAGTCGGGTCACGCTCCAGCCCCGCTGCTCAGCCCAGGCTCGGAGCCGTTCGACCTTCTCGATGTTCTCCGGGGTGACCACCCGGTCGAAGCCCTGGACCGAGAGCCGGCTGTCGCCCGGGGCCGACTGGCCCGGCCGGATCTTGCCGGTGAGCAGGCCCGACGCCAGTGGGAAATAGGGCAGCACGCCCAGGCCGAACTTCTGCGCCGCCGAGGTCACCTCACCTTCGATCTCCCGACTGAGGAGGCTCCACTGGTTCTGCACCGAGATGAACGGGGTGTCGTTGCGCGTACGAGCCGTCCAGGCCGCGTCGGCGATCATCCAGCCCGAGAAGTTGGAGCAACCGACGTAGCGAACCTTGCCCGCCCGCACCAGGGTGTCCAGGGCGTCGAGGGTTTCGTCGATGGGCGTGCGGGGGTCGGGGGCATGCAGCTGCAACAGGTCGATCCAGTCGGTGTCGAGCGCCCGAAGGCTGGCCTCGACCGAGCGGATCAGCTCGGCTCGCGACCCGCGGCTCTCGAGCCGCGCACTTCCGAACTTGGTGGCCACGACCACCTGGTCGCGGCGCCCGCCGAGGGCCACTCCCAAGAACTCCTCCGACAGGCCGCCGCCATAGGAGCGGGCGGTGTCGAAGAAGTTGACCTCGACGTCCAGCGCAGCGTTCACCACGTCGATGGCGCGGGCCTGATCGATCCGCATTCCGAAGTTGTTGCATCCGAGCCCGGCGATCGGGACCACCAAACCGGAGTCTCCGAGCCGTCGTGTCTCCATGGATTCCAAGGTAGCTCGGTGCCCCTGACTCAAGGTAGCTCGGTGCCCCGGTCTATCGAGGCTGCCCCGGTCCGACCGATTCCTCGGACGGCTGGGCTGACCCGGGCAGGCGCTTGCCCTCGCTCACTCAGCCAGGGGCCGGAATGAGCCCGTCGCCCCGCAGGTAGGGCAACAGCACCGGGGGCAGGGCCACCGAGCCGTCGGCCTGTCGGCCCGTCTCCACCAGCGCCGCCCAGATCCGGGCCCAGGCCAGGGCCGAACCGTTCAGGGTGTGGACGAAGGCGGGTGAACCGCCACCGGCCGGCCGGTAGCGGATGTTCCCCCGTCTGGCCTGGTAGTCCCGGAACCAGCTGATCGAGGAGACCTCGAGCCACTGGTCACAGCCCGGGGAGTAGACCTCGAGGTCGAAGGTGCGGGCCGACGAGATCCCGAGGTCGCCGGCGCACAGATCGAGGACCCGGTACTGCAGTCCGAGCTCGCGCAACAGGCTCTCGGCCCGCTCCAGGATGTCGGCGTGCACCGCCGGCGCCTGGTCCGGGGTGGTGTAGGCGAACAGCTCGACCTTTTCGAACTCGTGCACCCGCAACAGGCCGCGGGTGTCCCGGCCGGCCGCCCCCGACTCCCGCCGGAAGCACGGGGTGGCCGCGGTCAGCCGCACCGGCAGCTCGTCCTCGTCCAGGATGTCGCCGCGGGACATCGAGGTGAGCGGGGCCTCGGCCGTGGGGATGGCCCACAGGTCGTCCCGTTCGAGGTGGTAGGCGTCGTCGGCGAACTTGGGCAGCTGGCCGGTCGCCACCATGGTCTCGGTTCGGACCAGGGTGGGCGGCCTGACCTCCTCGTAGGCGTCGGCGTGGCGGTCCAGGGCGAACGCCGTCAGCGCCCGGAGCAGCCGCGCCCCGAACCCGCGGTAGAGGGGGAACATCGAGCCGGACAGCTTGGCCCCGCGCTCCATGTCCAAGATGCCGAGGGCCGCACCAACCTCCCAATGGGGCACCCGCTGGAAGTCCGCATAGCTCGGAGCGACATCGGGCCACGAGCGGACGGTCACGTTGTCCTCGGGACCGGCGCCGTCGGGGGCGTCCTCGGCGGGCAGGTTGGGCAGGATCAACAGTGCCTGGCGGACCGCCTCCTGGCTGGCCTCGGCCACCTCGGCCGCATCCCGTTCCTCCGAGCCGATCCGCCGGCTCTCGGCCGTCAGGGCCTCGGCCCGATCGGTGTCCTTGGCCCGGCGGGCCTCGCCCACCTGCTTGGAGAGCGACTTCACCTGGGCCCGCAGATCGTCGCGATGCCCGATGGCCGTCCGGGCCGCGGTGTCGAGCGAGACCAGGCGATCGACCTCGGCCGCGTCCACCCCCCGGCGGGCCAGCGCGGTCTTGACCGCACCCACGTCCTCCCTGAGCAGCCGGATATCGATCATGTTCAGCGACAACGGTAGCGTGAGCGCCCGTGGACCCCGCCACCGACCCGCCCGGATCGCCCACCTCACCTGGAACTCCGGCCGCTCAACCCGGGTCCCCCGACGCTCAACCCGGGTCCCCCGACGCTCAACCCGGGTCCCCCGATGCTCAACCCGGATCGCCCGAACCCGGGTCCCCCGACGCCGAGGCGCCCCCCGCAGAAGCACCCCACGCACCGGCGGCAGTGTTCTGTGAGGACCTGGTCGTCCGGTACGGCGACACCCTGGCCGTCGACCGCCTGTCGTTCACCGCCCGGGCCGGCGAGATCGTGGCCCTGCTCGGGCCGAACGGGGCGGGCAAGACGAGTACGGTCGAAACGCTCGAGGGCTACCGTCGTCCGGCCGCCGGCAAGGTCAGGGTCCTCGGGCTCGACCCGCACAACGACCACAACGAGCTGGTGCGGCACATGGGCGTGATGCTCCAGCGCGGGGGTATCTACCCCATGCTCGGCTCGGCCCAGGTGCTCGACCTGTTCGCCCGCTATTACGACGACCCCGAGGACCCCGAGCAGCTCATCGACCTGGTCGGGCTGCGGGCGGTGCGCAAGACGCCGTGGCGACGGCTGTCCGGGGGCGAGCAGCAGCGCCTCTCGCTGGCCCTGGCCCTGGTGGGCAGGCCGTCGGTGGTGTTCTTGGACGAGCCGACTGCAGGGGTCGACCCCGAGGGCCGCCTAGCCGTGCGATCGGTGATCGCCGGCCTCAAAGAGAGCGGGATCTCGGTCATCCTCACCACCCACGAGCTGACCGAGGCCGAGCGGCTGGCCGACCGGGTGGTGATCATCGACCACGGCCGGAAGCTGGCCGAGGACTCGCCGGCCCGGCTGGCCGCCTGGTCGGCCGACGGCTCCATTCGCTTCACCGCCGACCCCGGCCTCGACGCCGCCGCACTGGCCGCCGCGGTCGCCTCGGCAGTGGGCGACGAGGCGACCGTCGACGAGGAGCGGCCCGGGGCCTACCGTCTTCGCCCGGGTGCCCGGGCCAGCGCCCCCGAGGCCGTCGCCGCCGTGGCCCGGTGGTTGGCAGAGCGGGATCTGACCCTTACCGACCTGCGCACCGGCTCTTCGTTGGAGGAGGCCTACCTGGCCATCACCGGCTCCTCCGGAACGGTTGAGCCCGCCCCCCGACCCGCGGCCGGTGCCGGCGGCCGGCGCGGCCGGCGGAGCAGGCGACGAGCGCGGGAGGGCGCATCACCCGAGGCGGCCGGGCCACCGGGGGGATCCGGGGGATGAGGCCGCTGGCCGCCCAGCTCCGGGCCGAGGTCACCATGATCATGACCAACGGCGAGACCCTGTTCCTCACGCTGGGGATCCCCATCTTGTTTCTGCTGTTCTTCTCGGGTGTGCACGTGCTCCCGACCGAGATGGCGCACCCGGTCGACTTCCTGGTCCCGGGGATCCTGGCGCTGGCCGTCATGTCGACGGCCATGGTCGCCCTCGGCATCGGCACCGGCTTCGACCGTGGTTACGGCGTCCTGAAGCGGCTGGCCGCCACCCCTCTCGGCCGGCCCCGCTTGCTCGGGGCCAAGATCATCAGCGTGGTGGGGGTGGAGCTGGTCCAGGTGGTGGTGCTGGTCCTGGTGGGCTGGGCCCTGGGCTGGAGCCCCGGCGGCGGCTGGAACGACGCCGGCGTGGCCCTGGCTGTCATTGTGCTCGGCACGATGGCCTTCGCCGGGATCGGACTCTTGCTGGCCGGATTGTTGAAGGCGCTGGTGAACCTGGCCGTGGTGAACAGCCTCTTCGTCGTCCTGTTGTTGCTCGGGGGCATGTTGATCCCGCTGGCCAAACTGCCCGGCTGGCTTGCCGGCCTGGCCAAGGTCCTCCCCGCCGCCGCCCTGGCCGATGCACTGCACAGCGCGTTGGGGGCCGGGAGTCGCCGTGTCCGCAGAGGACTGGCTGGTGCTGGCCCTCTGGGCCGTGGGCGCCCCCTTGCTGGCGTCCCTCACCTTCCGCTGGGAATGACCGGCTCCGGGCGGCTCAGGAGCCTCCGCCGACCAGCCGCCTGATCCACTGTTGCAGCTCGCTGGCATTGAGCGCGCCCAGCTTCTGGCCGATCACGTGCCCGGTGGCGTCGATGAAAAAAGTGTTCGGTTGTCCGTTCAGGGCGTAGTCGACCGAGGTCACCCGCAGGGTCCGGTCGGATCCCACCGGATAGGTCACCCCGGTCTGGTGCACGAAGGCCAGGGCGGCAGCCGTCGGGTCGTTCACGTCGACGCCCACGAACTGCACGCGTGAGCCGGACGCCTTGGCCGAGGCGGCCGCCTTGGCCAGCATGGGCGTCTCTTCCTGGCACGGGCCGCACCACGACGCGAAGAAGTTGAGGATGACCGGCCGGTGGCGGTCCACCCCGAGGGCGTCGAGGTGCACCGGCTTCCCCCCGCCCAGGCGGGGAAGGGTGAAGTCGGGCGCGGTGTCGCCCACGCTGACCCCGGGATTCGACCCCGTTCCGACGGTAGGGCTCGAAGGGCGCAGGACCACGAAGAGCAGGATTGCGAGGAGGCCGGCGATGACCAGGCCGATGATCAACGACCGCAGGCGCCGAGGGCTGGGCGCCTGCGGACCTGTCCCCGGCGGGTCGTGGTCGCCCGGAGGGGGGGTCTCCTCCCCTGGCTGCGGGGTCGCCACCTCGGCGGAGGAAGCGTCGACCACCTCGCTCACCGGTGCTGGACGAAGACGGCGACGGCCATCACCACGAAGAGCAGGGTGAGATAGGTGATGGAGTAGCTGAACAGCCGCATGGCCGCCTTGGGCGTGGCCCGGCGCCACAGGCCGGCCGACATGAGCAGGAACACCCCACCCAGGCCGGTGGCCGCCACCACGTACAGCCAGCCGAGATGGCCGACGGACGCCAAGACCAGGGAGGTGGCCACCAACAGGACGGTGTAGAAGAAGATCTGCCGAGCGGTCCGGGTGAAGGTGGAGACGACGGGGAGCATGGGCACGTGGGCCGCCTCGTAGTCGTCCTTGTACTTCACGGCCAGGGCCCAGAAGTGCGGGGGCGTCCAGATGAAGATGATCGCGAACATGACCACCGGCGTCCACGCCAGACTGCCGGTCACGGCCGACCAGCCCACCAGCACCGGGACCGCGCCGGCGGCCCCGCCGATGACGATGTTCTGGCTCGAGGTCCGCTTCAGCCAGAGGGTGTAGACGAACACGTAGAACAAGGTGGCGCCGATGGCGAGGACGGCCGAGAGGAGGTTCACGGCCAGCCACAGCTCGACGAAGGCGGCCACCTCCAAGGTGATGGCGAAGGTCAGCGCAGCCCGGGGGGTCATGGCCCCGGTGACCAGGGGTCGCTTGCGGGTCCGGTGCATGATGGCGTCGATGTCCCGGTCGACGACCATGTTGGTGGCGTTGGCCCCTCCGGCGGCCAGGGCCCCGCCCACCAGGGTGGCGACCATCAGCCAGACCGAGGGGAAGCCGCGCTTGGCCACGATCATGGTGGGCAGCGTGGTGACCAGCAGCAACTCGATGATGCGCGGCTTGGTCAGCGCAACATAGGAGCCGATACGAGATCCACGGGCCCGGCTGGCCGAAAGGGCGACTTCGGGCGTTGACATCGGGGTAAAGACTACGGCTCGCCGGTGTCCACCGACAATGCGGGGGCCCGGAGCCCGGGGCGGCCGGGGCGGAGAGCCCGGTAGGCGGGGGGACCGGCCCCGCCGATACCATCGATGGGCGGTGTCCCACCTCCGTGTCAGCCCCCAGGCCTTCCGCCGGCTCTGCCAGTTCACCCTGGTCATCGTCGTGTTGAACGTCGTGACCGGGGCAGCCGTCCGGCTCTCGGACTCCGGGCTGGGCTGCCCGGACTGGCCCACCTGCTCGGAGCACCGGCTCACCCCGCCCCTCTCGCTCCACCCGGTGGTCGAGTTCGGGAACCGGGTGGTGGTGTTCCTGCTGGTGGTGGCCTGTGCCGCCACCCTGATCGCCGCCCTCCGCCGCGCCCCGGTCCGGAAGGACCTGAGCTGGCTGGCCGGGGGTCTGATCCTCGGGGTGATCGGGGAGGCCGTCCTGGGCGGGATCGTCGTGTACTCGAAGCTCAATCCCTATGTCGTCATGACCCACTTCATGGTGGGCATGGCGCTGTTGGCCGTGGCCGTGATCCTCACCCTCCGGGCCGGCCACGCCCCTGGGCGGGGTCGTCTCCTGGTATCGACCGCCTCGTTGCGCCTGACCAGGGTGTTCATAGCCATGATCGTGGTGGTCCTGGTGGCTGGGTCGGCCACCACCGGGAGCGGGCCCCACGCCGGCGGGAAGGGGTCGAAACGCGTCCCGATCGGCTTGTCGGACATGACTCGCATCCATGCCGAGATCGTCATCGCCACCGCGGTCGTCCTGTTGGTGCTGCTCTGGGTCCTCTGGCGCTCCAACGCTCCAGCCGCAGTCCAGGACCGTGGTCGGGTGCTCCTCGGGGTCATGGTCGCCCAGGGGATCGTGGGCTACAGCCAATACTTCACCCACCTGCCCGCCGTGCTGGTGGGGATCCACGTGTTCGGTGCCTCCATGGTGTGGTCGGCCACCCTGTGGTTCCACCACGGTCTGTCCGGCCACGAGGTGGAGGCGCCGGCCCGGTCGCTCGTGGAGGACGTGGCCCCGCCAGCCCCGGCCGAGCCGGCGCCCGAGGTAGCGCCCGGGGTGGCGCGGTGAGGACCGCGGCCGGGGTGGCTGCGGCGAGGACCGCCGCCGGGGTGGCTGCGGCGAGGGCCGGCGTGGGCGGCGCGGTGAGTGTCCTGATGGCGATGGGCGCCGTGCAGACCGCGCCGGTCGAGACGGCGCCGGTCGAGATGGCGCCGGTCGAGACGGCGCCGGTCGAGATAGGGCGGCCCGAGGGCGACACGTCGACCACCGAGGACCGGCCGTGGCTGGTCATCGTGTGGAACGACCCCATCAACCTCATGTCCTTTGTCACCTTCGTGTTCCAGAAGCTGTTCGGCTACAGCAAGGAGAAGGCGACCAAGCTCATGCTCGACGTCCACCAGAAGGGCCGCGCCGTGGTCTCGTCCGGAACAAAGGAGCGCGCCGAGCTCGACGTCTTCCGCCTCCACGAGCACGGGCTCTGGGCCACCATGGAGCAGTCGGGTTGACCATGCCCACCTCCCTGACGATCTCGTAATGGGGATTCTGTCCCCCATCCGCCGCCAGCGCGACGGCCGCTACCGCGTCCGTCTCGACCCGGCCGTCCGCGCCCTGCTCAAGTCGGTCCCCGAACAGCTGCTGCCGGTCCTCGGGACCGACGACCCGATGGTCCGTCGCCTCCACCCGCCGGCCTACGTCGGCGACGACAACGCCGATGCCGAGGCCCAGTACCGGCAGCTGGTCGGCGGGGTCCTGGAGAACCACCACCGCCAGGCCCTCGACACCCTGATCGCCACGGCCGACGCCGACACCCTGAGCGCCGAGGAGCTCAACGGATGGCTCGCCGCGGTGGGGTCGATCCGGCTGGTCCTGGGCACGCGGCTCGATGTCAGCGAGGACATGGCCGAGCCCGGAGCGGACGACCCCCGCCTTCCCGAATTCGCCCTGTACCAACTGTTGAGCGTCCTGCAGGAGACCATCATCGAGGTCCTTGCCGCCGAGCTTCCCGTCGATGGCGCACCGGATGGGCTGCCGTAATACCTCTGCTAATCTCCAAAGACCCTGAGTATGGGTTTGAGCCCCCATCGTCTAGCGGCCTAGGACGCCGCCCTTTCAAGGCGGTAACACGGGTTCGAATCCCGTTGGGGGTGCGGTAATCCCCAGGTAGATGCTGGTTGGGGACCTGTGGTGCAGCCTGGAGTGCACGCCGGCCTGTCAAGCCGGAGGTCGCGGGTTCAAATCCCGTCAGGTCCGCTTCCTCGGTTCGCCGAGGAGGGGGTCGGGTAGCTCAGTTGGTAGAGCGCGCGCCTGAAAAGCGTGAGGTCACCGGATCGACGCCGGTCCCGACCACTGAAGGTTCGCACGCCTGTGGTCGATCACAGAACTGGACCTTCTCTTCGACCAGTACCACAGCAGTGACGTCCCGGTTGTCGGTACCCTCCCAGGGACCCGGCGGTGGCCGGTGCATGGATTGCCTCGCTGGCCGGGCGATGGGGAATCGACCGTGCAACAAGCCAACTCATTGATTGCCCTTCTTCGGCCCCGTTCCGCCGTGTCGAAGGCTCAGCGCTAACCACAAGATCCGGCATTCACGCTCGTTTTGTTCGTCATGAGCGGTTGTTCCCGACAGATCCTCTCTGGCCCGCTGGTCGAGCCGTGGGGCAAGGACGAGATCGGTGAGGCCGTTTAACGGAGGCAGAACATGGATGAGGAACCGGCAGACTCCTTCGAGGCCTGGAGCCAGTCACGCCGACCGGAGATCGTGGAGGTGTTGCAGGCCAGCTACGACGTGGTCGATGAGGACGGAAATGAAGTGGACCTGCTCGCCCGGCTGGTCGCGGAACACGGGGAGGCAAAGGCGCTGAGGATGCTGGCTCTCATTCAGGTCACCGCCACCCGGTTGTCCATCGCCCACACCAAGACGGTGCGGGCGGTGAAGGGCCTGCCAGGATGGCAACAGCGGAGCTGCCCGACCTGTGGGACGGTCTGCGATGAATGCCTGGCCAACACCGAAAGGGACCTTCGGAACTCGCTGGGGGACCCCGGCGGATCGCCCTGACGACCGGCCCAGGACCGCATTCCGACCAGCTCGACCGGAAGGGGCCCTGGCGGCGACCGCCCTCGTCACCCCTCGGCTGACCTGTCCTCTTGGGTGGTTGGCCGGCCGGCCGGGTCATCGAGACCGGCCAGGTTGACCACGATGGCCTCCTGGGTGGTGCGGGCCAGCACCACCATGGCCGGCTCGTCAGGATGGGGGTTCTCCTCGCGATGGGGCACGAACGGCGGGACGAAGACGTAGTCGCCCGGCCCGGTCTCGACCCGCCGCTCGACGCCGTCCTCCGCGAACACGAAGACCGGGTGTCCGGACGCCACGTAGATGCCCGTCTCGGACTCACCGTGGTGATGATCGGCCGACCGGGCGCCCCCGGCCACCAGGCTCTCGCCCATCCAGATCTTGGTTGCACCACCCAGCCGGGCCGAGATGCCCTCGCGGCGACGCATCCCCGGCGTCTGGACCGTTTCTTCGCTCATCCGATCGGCCGAAGTGTGATGGAGCGGGCGGTGCCAGGCCTGCGTTCCTCCGGACATGGGCGCTTCTGGCATCTCCTCAACCACCGATCTCACAACGTCCGAACGACCCAACGGGACAACCGACGTTACCCGCCCGGCAGAACGCGGGACGACAGAGTTCCTCGCCCGGCAGAACGCGGGGGCGGGCGGCCCTTACTCCGCCCGGCGGAGCGCATCGACTCGATTCCCTGCGGCTCGCTCGACCTCCTCCATCCCTGGCCCACCGTGGGTGGCGGACTCCGCCGGGTCGGGGCGGCCGATGAGTGCGCTCAACGTCGACGCCACCGACAGGTGCAGCGCCTCGAGGTCGTAGCCGCCCTCGAGGAACAGCGCCAGGCGACCCGGTCGAGGAACGAAGGAGGCGACCATGGTGGCCAACTGGGCAAAGTCCCCGCTCGACAGAACCAGGTCGGAGAGTGGATCGGCTCGATGAGCATCGAACCCGGCTGACACCAGCACCCAGGTCGGCCCGAATTGCTCGATCGTGGGCAGCGCCACCTCGTCGAGCGCTCGGCGTACGACGTCGCCGGTGGCACCGGGAGGCAGGGGGACGTTCACCGTGAGGCCCAGCGCACCCGGTCCACCCACCTCGCTCGCCGCGCCGCTGCCCGGGAACAGGGGCCACTGATGGGTGGACACGTACAACACGTTCGGGTCGTTCCAGAAGATCGCCTGGGTGCCGTTCCCGTGATGGACGTCCCAGTCGACGATGAGCACGCGCTCACCGGCGGCGGTGAGCGACGCCGCAGCCACTGCAACGTTGTTCAGGAGACAAAAGCCCATGGCGCGGTCGCGCAGGGCATGGTGACCCGGCGGGCGCGCCGCGACGAAGGCCACGCCGTCGTCCGCCGTTCGCAGCGCGTCGAGGGCGGCGAGCCCCGCCCCGGCGGCCCGGCGGGCGAGTGTCCAAGAATCGGCCGTGGCGTAGGTGTCGGGATCGATGTTGCCCCCGCCCGCTCGGCAGAAGGCGGCCAGATCCTCCAGATAGGCGGGGTCGTGGACGCGCGACAGCTCGTCCAGACCAGCGGTGTAGGGCGCCACCGTCTCGAGGTCGGCCCCAAGGTGGAGGTCCTCGACGCCTTCCATCACGGCCGGGATCCGGGTCGGGCGCTCAGGGTGTCCCTCCTGGGAGTGCCCGAGCTCCCCCGTCGGCCCGCTGACGATCAGCACAGCACTGATTCTGGTACAGATCGGGCGGCCAGCACATCTCCTAGGCTGGGTCCAACGCTCCGGAGCGGGGTGCGAATGGAGGCCGGATGACCACCACGGATCGGGAACAGGCCCAAGCGATACGGCTGGCCTTCGTCCAGTCCACCTGGCACGAGGAGATCGTCGATCGGTGTCGGGACTCGTTCATCGAGGAGATCGCCAGGTTGGGCATCGCCAGCGACCGGATCGACCTTTTCCGGGTGCCGGGTGCCTTCGAGATCCCTCTCCACGCCAAGCGACTGGCTGGCAGCGGGCTGTATGCGGCTGTGGTCGGTGCCGGCCTGGTGATCGACGGGGGCATCTACCGTCACGACTTCGTCGCCGAGGCCGTCATCAACGGGATGATGCGGGTCCAGCTCGACACCGATGTGCCCATCATCTCGGCCGTCCTGACTCCGCATCACTTCCATGCCCATCGCGAGCACACTGCATTCTTTACCGAGCACTTCAAGGTGAAGGGTGCCGAAGCGGCGCGGGCGTGCGCCAACACGGTCCAGAGCTTGTCCCGCCTTCCGGTTCGGGCGGTCGCATAGGCGCACGGTCTCCGGTCAGAGGCGGGTGGCCGACCAATTCACCGTCAGCGAGTCGGGGGGAACAGGCCCATGTCGACGAGCATGGCGAGGATGTCGGGCCCTTGCCAATGCTCGACGATGCGACCGTCTCGCACCCTCACGTGGTGTGTGCCCCTGATGCGAACGATCTTGCCCGTGGGCGGGACACCGAGGAACGGCCCGAGATGCGTGCCTGAGCCTTCGAGTCGGAACGAGAGCAGGTCTCCTTCTTCGATGACCGAGGCGAGTTCGACGTGGGCGTCGGGGAACCCTCCACGAACGTTCTTCAGCATGATCCCGATGAATCCGTCTGGTCCATGCACATCGCCCAAGGCCCCGTGCGAGACGAGATCGTCAGCGACCACCGCCCGCAGCGAGCTCTCGTCATCCGTATCGATGGCGGAGATCAGCCTCTTCACGACTGCCTTGTTCGACATCTGGTTCGTCTCTTGTCAACGAGAAGGAAGCGGTGCCTGCCGTGTTCGGGTCTAGCATGCCGCGGATGACCGTCGAGGTACTCGAAGCACTGCGGAGCGCCCGAGGATGGATCAACTACGGCCCGGGGCCACCCTTCGATTTCCTGGCCGGAGCACATCCCGTCACCGAGGAGCAGCTCACCGTGGAGCTGAAGCGCCTCCGTCAAGCCGGGTTCCGGGGGCTGGTGACCAACACCATGGCGTTTGGCCTCGAGCGGGCACCGAACATCGCCAAGGAATGCGGCTTTGAGTATGTCGTGGCCAAGCTGTGGTGGCAGAACGAGGAGCTGCTGGCGGCGGAGAAAGTCAACCTGGACGCTGCTGTCGACGCGGTCGACGCCGTGTGCGTGGGCAACGAGATCATCCAGAAGGGCGTCGCCGACCACGACAGACTCGCGCGCGAGGTGGACGAGGCTCGCCAACGCTTCGGGCTTCCCGTCACCACGGGGTTCCAGCCTCCGGACTGGCAGCTCTACCCCGACCTGGCCACCTCCGTCGGCGACTTCTCGTTCCTGAATGTCCATCCCTGGTGGGTACTCCATCGCAACGACCCATTGACCGCCGCCACCTGGGTGGCCGAGGCCTACGAACTCGTGGCCGGCACCCCTGGGATGCCCGTCGACCGAGTGGTCGTGGTGCAGGAGACCTCGTTTCCGAGCGGTGCCGTTCCGCCAGAAGCGACACCAGGAGCCACACCAGAGAACCAGAAGCGTTTCTACGAAGCGCTGCTCGCCACCGACGTCCCGTTTGTGTGGTTCCTCTCGGTCGACTCACCGATGCACCGCCGGGCTTCACCGCCAGGAGGGTTCGGTGGCCTGTGGGACGAGAATTGTGGCGCGCCCAAGCCCGTGGTGGAGCTCATCACGTCGGCCCTGTAGGCCCGCACGCCCGGGACAAGCACTGCCGAACGGGGCGGGACTAGAACCGAACAGTGGCATACACACCGCATGCATGGGAAGGCTTCTTCACCGCACAAGCCGCAGCATCCGCCGCGCTCGCCGGTCTCCTCTTTGTGGGGATCTCGATCAACATTGCCGCCATCGCCGCATCGATGCGGCTCGGCACGCGCGCCCTGGAGGCCTTCGTCCTCTTGGTGGAGATCCTCCTCCTGTCGGCACTGATGTTGATCCCCGACGTGTCACGCGTTGCTCTGGGGTGGGGGCTCCTGGGGCTCGGTGTGGCCGCATGGGCGTTGATCGCACGCGGCCACCTGGCCGCCCTGGCCGGCCGCCGCGGACCGGAAGCGGCCGAGGCGCCGAAGAGCAGCATCCCGGTGCAGGTGCTCTTGGGGCAGGTGCCAACGCTCCTGATCGTGATCGGCGCGGCAACCTTTGTCGCTGGAGCCGGTGGTGGCCTGTACTGGCTCGCCCCGGGCATCATCGTCTCCTACGTGGCCGCATTGCTGGATGCCTGGGTGCTGCTCGTCGAGATCCAGCGCTGAGTGCTCAGATGGGTCTGCGCCATCGGGCTGAGTGCTCAGATGGGTCTGCGCCATCGGTAGGCGATGCTGAGGGCTGTGGACGCGGCTAGACGTACTCGCGGCGGCGCATCCACACCAGGGTCAGCCATCCCCAGATCGGTGGCAAGTAGGACGTGAAGAGGCGTTGGATGAACACGGCCGCGGTGGCGTCGGACTCGGAGATCCCTGCCGCGGTCAGGCCCAGGATCAGGCCGGCCTCGACCACGCCCATCCCGCCCGGAACCGGCGACACGCCACCGATCATCGAGGCCAGGGTGATCACCACGATCAAGGTGGGCAAGCTGAGGTGATCACCGAATGCCCGGAGTGAGGCAGCCAGGGCCAGGGCCACCAGCACCTGGCCGGCCGCCGCTCCCCCGAAGAGCTGGATCAGCTTCCGGGGGGACTTGGCCACCTGCCTGACGTTCGCCCAGATGTCGATCAGCTTGGGCCGCATCTTGTCGGCGACCATGCGGCGGGCCTTGGGGATGAGCAGCGCCAGCCCGACGACGAGGGCCACACCGACCACGGCGGCCAGCAGGATCCACACGGTCTTGGCGTTCCCACCTGACTCCGGAGTCGCCTCGAAGCTGATGGCGCTCCAGGCCAAGGGGAGCGAGATGAGGAAGAGCACCCCCTTGACCGTCCAGCTGGCCGTGCTCACGACCGCACTCGAGCTCAGGGCCACCGAGGCGTCGTAACCCTCCTGTTGAAAGAAGCGCACGCGGGTGGCGAAGGTGGCAGCCGATCCCCCAGCCAGGGCAGTGAAGCTGTTGGCCACCTCGAGGGCCAGCACCCGGCCGAACGGCAGGATGCCGCCGACGCTGCCCAGGTCCTCGATGGCCGAGCCCACGTAGGCCAGCTGCGAACAGGCGAAGGCAGCCACGACCCAGAGCCAGTTGGCGCCGACGATCGTGTCCAGCGATTTCGACACGTCCAAGAGGACCCCGATCAGCGCCCAGCCGCCGATCAGCGTGCCCACCACGACGATCAGCGTTGCCCAGCTCACCCGACGGGGTTCGGCCAGCTTCGGCACCTCGACGCCGTGAGCCGCTGCCGTCTGCTGGCGCACCTCCTCGAGCAATCCCTTCCTGCCGCGCAGCGAGCGGGTCAGCGCCGGGTCGAGCCCGGCGCGACGGAGGTGCTGCAGCATTCCGGTGACGTGCTCTGCGTCGAGGCACCGGCCGGTGGACGCTGCCGTTCGTTCGGCGCCCACCGCCACCGCCATCGCCGCGATGGCCCCGGCCAGGTCCCGATCGAGTCGCTCCTTCGACGCGTTCGAGGTGGCGTTGCGGAAGTCGACCAACCCGGCCGACCCGCCGACCGGGTCGATCAGCACCGTCTCGCCGCTGATCGAACCGTGGGCGATGCCCTCCGAGCGCAGCTGGAGCATTTGGTGGCACAGGTCGTCCAGGGCCTCGTCGCCTACATCGCCGGCCTCGACGTCGACCAACGCGACACCCCGGGGCATACGGCTGACCAGGACGGCATCCCCGGCCGCCCCCGCCTTGGCCGCGGTCACCACCTCGGGCGCCCGGACGCCGCCCCTGGTGGCCAGCAGTGTGAGGTAGGCCTCGTGCTCCACCTGTTGGAGCCGGGTGAAGCTGAGGGTCGGGCCCGAGTCCCGATAGAAGAGGAACCGTCCCGCCTTGGCCAACAGTCGCGCATCGGCCGCGTCCCGCCCGTAGACCGAGATACGGAGCTCCGTACCCGGCACTCCCCCCGAGCCTTCGGACGCCCGGTAGTTGGCCACCCCCCAGGCCTGCGTGCGCAGCGGCTCGACGCCGTGAGCCGGTACGGCGAGGTCGGACAGGAGCAGCGCGGCCTCCCCGGCTGAGGGCAGGCCAAGCGGCGAGCCGAACCAGAGGCGGACGGCGGCGGTCACGCCCCAGCCGATGGCCAGGCTGGCCAGCACGTTCAAGGGAAGGCCGTTTCCGGCCGACACGGTGACGACGGCCAGCCCGGCGATGAAGACCTCGATGAAGCGTTGCAGGCCGCGGGCGAGGTAGGGCAGCACCGCGGTGGCCACGGCCATGAAGACAGCGATCTGGATGACCGGGAAGCGAAGCTGGACGCCGTCGACCGAGATGCCGTGCCTGCGGCCCCCGTCGCTACCGAGCGCCAGGATGAGCAGGCCGCTCACGGCCACGGTGAGCACTGCGCTGAGGGCGAGGTCCCGGGCGATGACCCAGCGTCGAGCAAGGAGGGCGGCTACCACGAGCAGGGCCGTCACACCGAAGGAGCCGGCGTCGTAGATGAAGGTGACCAGCCAACTCAGGCTGTGGGGCACCGGATAGAGGACGTCCACGATCGTGCGATCAACATGGGAGCCATGCCTGATGGCCAGGACGCAACACACGATGGCGACGATGGCGACCCCGAGCCGCATCCCGTCGGTCCCCCGCCGGCGGCGCTGGCCGTCGCCGATGGGGGCGAAGACGATCGACCGCCAACGACGCCGGTCGGTCGACGGCACGGAGGGCGACATGCCCTCTCGTGGTGGTTCGGTCTGCGTGGCCATGCCAGCACCCATGGTACGGACCGGGGGCGACGGCGTCCCTTGTGACCCGAACTCGCGGGTCCAGACTCTACGGAGCCTTGGTCGAGTCGACCAGGCCGATGCCGAGCTGGGTGAAGAAGAACGAGGCGACATCTGATCCGACCGTGGCCAGGTCGGGGCTGATCGCCTCAGATCCGGCGGGGACGAGCCCGTGGCCCGCTCCCTTCACCATGACCAACCTGGCCTGATCGTGGGCCGCCGTGAGTCGGCGGACGAGCTCGATCGATTGGGAGGGGGGGACTATCTGGTCCGCTGATCCTTGAATGACCAGGAAGGGCGGCGCGCCCGGGGCCACATAGGTCACGGGGCTGGCCGCAACCAGCGGAGCCGGATCACCCCCCGGCGACACTCCGAAGACCGCCTTGTCGGTGACGGGCGCGATGGGCGACGACAGCCAGTCGGGGGCGGCCAGGTCGGTTGGACCGTACTCGTCCACAACCGCCTCCACCTTGCTCGACTGGTCGGCGTACTGGCCGACGTCGAAGCCGGCCGACGGGCCGGCCAGCCCGGCCATCGCGGCCAGCTGGCCACCGGCGCTGTCGCCCATGACGCCGATGCGGGACGGGTCGATGTGGAGGAATGCGGCCGATGCCCGGAGGTACCGGATGGCACACTTGGCGTCGACGATCTGGGCGGGCCACGGCCACTCCGGTGCCAGCCGGTACTGCACGGTGGCGAAGTCCCAGCCGTGATCGACGATGCTCGTTTCGACGTCGCCGAAGTGGGTCCCGGCCTCGATGAACGGCACCCCCGATTGCCACCCCCCTCCGTGGAAGTAGACGACGATGGGAACCGGGTTCTTCGGCACGTCCGTCGGGTGATAGATCTCCACGGCGAGGGCAACCCCACCGTTCGTGCAGTAGGTCACCGTGGAGGGTGTACCGGCCAACGTCGGTGCACCTCCGCACGACGTGAGCGCCGCGCCGAGGGCCACCACCGACGCGACGGGGACAAGGACTCGCCACCATCGGTTTCGCGCGCTCATGCCGCTCGACCTCCAGGCCGCCTCCATCCCGCCATGTCGGCAAAACTATCCGACGGCAGGTGCGTCCGGTCGGCCGACGAGGAGACCGAACGGGCGCCGGTCCCGCTCACTTGACCGGGCCCATGTCCCTCGAACGACGGCTGGTGTTCGCCGACCTGTTGGAGGAGTACCTCGACCTGGTCGACACCTGCCGGCCCGTCGGGCCCGACTGACGGACCATACTGTTGGCCGTGAAAGTGGCCGAGAGCGAGGACCGCAGCCCGACGGCTGGCTGGAGCGACCCCGGACAGGTCGAGTGGTACCTCGATCGGATCGATCGCCTTCCCCCGCGCCTCGCCGGTGAGACGGCGCTCGCAGACCGGCTCCCACCGGCCCCGGCGACCATGCTCGACCTCGGGTGCGGTGACGGACGGCTCGCCGCCCTCGTGCTCGGGGCGCGCCCCGGTATCAGACAGGTGGTCGCCGTCGACGTCTCGGACCCGATGCTCCGTCGAGCCGAGGCGCGCTTCGCCGCCGACCCGCGGGTCACGGTGCGCCAGTGGGACCTGGCCGACTCCATCGAGCCGCTCGGGAGCTTCGACCTCATCGTCTCCGGCTTCGCCATCCACCACCTCGAGGATGCCCGCAAGCGGGGCCTCTTCACCGAACTCGCCCGACAGGTCCGGCCCGGGGGCCTCTTCGCCAACCTGGAGGTCGTGGCGTCGGCCACCCCGGAGCTTCATGCCGAATTCCTGGCCGCCATCGGGCGGACGGCCGACGACCCAGCCGATCGACTGGTCGACGTAGAGACGCAGGTGTCCTGGATGGCCGAGGCCGGCCTGGAGGACGTGGACTGCGTGTGGCGCTGGCGGGGCTTCGCCCTCCTGGTCGGCCGCCCCGCGGGTCGTCGGCCATGAGGCTCGAGCTCACCGTGGTCGACGCCTTCACCGACCGGCCCTTCACCGGCAACCCCGCCGCCGTCGCCGTGGTGGAGGAGTTCCCCGACGACGACCGGATGCAGTCTGCGGCCAGGGAGATGAACCTGTCCGAGACGGCATTCGTCGCCAGGCGGCCCGATGGAGACCATGACCTCCGCTGGTTCACGCCTTCGGTCGAGGTCCCCATGTGCGGCCATGCCACCCTCGCCGCGGCCCACGTGCTCGGGGGATCGGCCCGCTTCCACACCCGGAGCGGCGAATTGGCCTGCAGGAAAGGGTGCGAGGGGCGCATCCAGATGGACTTCCCCGCCGACCCGCCCTCGGCTTCGGACATCCCACCCGCCCTCGCCGTCGCCGGGATCCGGTGGTACGGGCGGGCCAGGTTCAGCGCCCTGGTCGAGCTCGAGGACGCCCCGGCGGTGCGAGCCTTCGAGCCCGATCTGCCCATGCTGGCCGCTCTCGGAACCCAGGCCGTCATCGTGACCGCACCCGGGGACCGCACCGGGATCGACTGCGTGAGCCGGGTGTTCGGGCCCAACGTCGGCATCCCCGAGGACCCCGTGACCGGCTCGGCCCATTGCGCCCTGGCCGTCTTCTGGGGTGAGCGCACCGGCCGTGACGACCTGGTGGGCGAGCAGGCGTCTCCCCGGGGCGGCATCGTGCACATGCGACGGGACGGCGACCGGGTGGAGCTCGGCGGCCACGCTGTGACCGTGGCCGACGTTCGCATGAGCGTGTAGCCCGACCGGGCTGCAGCGGCGCTCGTCTTCGGCCGGCGTCGACATCGTCAGCCAACGTGACGGCGAGGTCCTATTCTCACATCGTGCGAGATTCCGTGACCGTCCATGTCGACGCGCCGGCCGAGGGCATCTGGGCCCTGGTCAGCGACATCACCAACACGGGCAAGTTCAGCCCGGAGACCTTCGAGGCCGAATGGATCGGCGAATCGAAGGAGCCGGCGGTCGGGGCCCGCTTTCGCGGTCATGTCCGCCGCAACGGCCGAGGCCCGGTCTACTGGACGAACTGCACGGTGACGGCGTGCGTTCCCGGGCGCGAGTTCGCATTCGCCGTGGACGGTCCGGGGGGCAAGGCCGTCAACACCTGGAGCTACCACTTCGAGCCCAGCGCCGAGGGCACCGACGTGACCGAGTCCTTTCAGCTGACCGATACACCGATCCTGCGGCTCTATTGGAAGCTGGCCGGACGGGCGCGCGGGCGCACCAACGTCAACGGGATGCGCACCACGCTCGAACGGATCAAGGCGGTGGCCGAATCTCCCGGGCGGAACGACGTAGGACCCCGGTTGGCCGCCGGCATCGGGGATCCGGCCCGGAAGTCGGGCTGACCGCGACCATGAAGCCGTGGAGCGTCTGCGTGTACTGCGGCTCGTCGAGGGGTGCTCGGCCCGCCTTCGCCGAGGCGGCCCGCGACCTCGGGACGATCCTCGCCCGTGACCACATCACCCTGATCTACGGAGGCGGGGCCGTGGGCCTCATGGGGGTGCTGGCCGATGCCGCCCTGGCGGCAGGGGGCGACGTCGTGGGAGTGATCCCAAGGGACCTCTTCGCGCGAGACGTCCTGCACCGGGGCCTCACTGAGCTGGTCGTGGTCGGCTCCATGCACGATCGCAAGCAGAAGATGTTCGAGCTGGCCGATGCCTTCGTCGCCCTTCCCGGCGGGCTGGGCACGTTCGAGGAGCTCACCGAGATCGCCACCTGGTCGCAGCTGGGGCTCCACGACAAACCCATCGCCACGTTGGACGTCGAGGGGTACTGGGGCCACTACCACGCCCTCTTGCACGAGGCGGTCGGCTCGGGGTTCATGCGGCCCGAGCACCTGGCCCTCATCGTGGAGGTCGGCGAGGTCGGGGAGCTCCTCCCCGCACTGCGCTCCTACTCGGCCCCCGAGGTCGAGAAGTGGGTCGACCTCGAGGGCACCTGAGCGCCGCCGGTACCCGGAGCCGGTTCGGCCCCAACGCCGGCGGGTATAGGAGCGTCGGCTGCGCCGGCATGGATCAACTGTCGGACCGGAAGACCCAAGGAGAGACATGACCACCGACGAGTTCATCGAGCTGTTGAACGAGGACCTCAGCACCGAGTACCAGTCGATCGTCCAGTACAACCTGCACATCGCCACCATCACCGGCGCTGAGTATGTCAGTACGGTCGACGAGCTGACCAAGCACCTCGCCCAGGAGCTCAGCCACGCGCAGGTTCTGGCCAGCCAGGTGGCGTTCCTCAAGGGGACCCCGACGACCATGGTCCGGTCGGTCGAGACCGTCGAGGGAACGGGCGCCGCCCTGCGGGCCGACCTCTGGCTCGAAGAAGAGCAGCTCGGCCGGTACAGGGAGCGCTTTGCCCAAGCCAACGATCTGGGGCTGGTGGACGTGGGCGAAGCACTCCGTCCGCTCCTGGAACAGACCCAGGAGCACGTTCGGGACCTCCGGGCCGTCCTGGGCGACTAGGAGCCCGGGTCCCCGCCCAGCCCGGCGGCCAGCCGGTCGCTGACGACACGAGCGGCAGCGGGCTCGAGCCCGGCCTTGCCGGCCAACCAGCACGACAGCGGCGCCGCCGTGCGCTCGGAGGCGTGGGCCGCGGTTCCGGCCAGGGCCAACAGTGACTCGATCTCGGCCTCGGTCGGCGCGGGGAGGCCCAGCTCGGCGGCGAAGCGGCGCAGCCACTCGGCCCCGGTGACGGTCATGGTTGCGATGCTAGCGACGGACGGCCTCGGTTCGTATCAACCGCCCGAGACCGGGGGCAGGATGGCCACCTCGTCCGACGGCGCGACCGGGTCCTCGGTCCCGGCGGGCTCACCGTTGACCCAGACTCGCGATCGCGAGAGCACGTCGGCGAACCCGTTGCCGTAGCGGGTGCAGGCGGCGGCCAGGACCTCTCCCACCGTCTGCCCGCCGATATCGCTCGCCGGGCCGCCCGCCGCATCCCGGGCCGGTCCGAAGCAGCGCAGGGTGACCACGGTCATCCCCCGATCATCGACATCGAACGGCTCGGCCGCAGGAAGGTCGGGTCGTTGATGCCGTGACCGGGGAGCTTCGACCACACAGCCCGGCGGAACAGGTGGGCGACGTCCCGGTCGCTGCCGCCTCCACGGAGGAGGTCGCGAACCGACAGCTCCTCGTGGGCGAACAGGCAGTTGCGCAGGGAGCCATCGGCGGTCAGCCGGAGGCGGTCGCACGTGCCGCAGAACGGCCGGGTCACGCTGGCGATGACCCCGATCTCACCGCCCCCGTCGGTGAACCGGTAGCGCTCGGCCGGCGCCGACCGGTCGGCACCGAGGGCCGGTACCGCCTCGAGCGGCCAGCGGGCGTGGATCCGGCCCAACACGGCGTCGGCCGGCACGACCTGGTCGCGCCGCCAGGTGCCCTCGCCGTCGAGCGGCATGAATTCGATGAACCGGACGATCCGGCCCCGGTCCCGAGCGAACCGGGCGAACGACTCGATCTCGTCGTCGTTCACGCCGGCGATCGGCACCACGTTCACCTTCACCGGACCGAGGCCCGCCGCCTCCGCCGCGTCCATGGCTGCGAGCACGGGGCCCAGGCGGCCCCGGCGGCGGATCCGGGCGAAGCGCGCCGGCCGGAGCGAATCGCAGCTCACGTTGACCCGATCCAGCCCGGCTGCAGCCAGAGCCGGCGCCAGCCGGGCCAGCTCCGTCCCGTTGGTGGTGAGGGACAGGTCCTCGAACCCGAGGGCGGCCAGCCGGCCCACCAGATCGGGGAGGCCATGGCGGAGAAGCGGTTCCCCCCCGGTGATCCGGATGGAGGTGATGCCCAGCGAGCGGGCGACATCCGCCGCCCGCACGATCTCGTCGAAGCCGAGCACCTCGGAGCGGGGGAGGAAGGTCACCCCCTCCTCGGGCAGGCAGTGAACGCAGCGGAAGTTGCACCGGTCCGTCACCGACAGGCGCATGTCGCGGTGCACCCGGCCGAAGCGGTCGACCAACGGCCCGTCGAGCGGCATCGCGCCTGCTCCCCGGCTCGGCCGCCGGGGCCGGCCGGGGCCCGATGGCCACCGGGACCGGTGCGGTCGTGGTCACGAGGGCACCCCGGTGCCGAGGAGGCCGTCGGGATCGACGAGCAGGACCCGCACCACCTCCCCGGCGTCGACGCCCCCACCGTCGGGCAGCACGGCGAGGGCATTGGCCCCCGCCAGGGACCGCAGCTGGTGGGAGCCCTGCCCGCCCGACGGCCGCACCCGCAGGCTCCCCTCGGCGTCGACCCGCGCCACGACGCGGAGGAAGTGGAGCTTGCCGTCCCGGTGGCGCACCAACCCCTCCTCGGCCGTGGCCGCCAGCACCGGGCGGTCCAGGGTGCGGTGGCCCATCAGGTACCGCAGCGCCGGGCGAGCAAGCAGCTCGAAGCTCACCATGGCCGAGACCGGGTTGCCGGGCATGCACAGCACCGGCACGCCGGAGGGCGACAGCACGGCGAACCCGAACGGCTTGGCCGGCTTGATGGCCACCTCCATCCAGCGCACCGCCCCACCCGAGAGCCGGCCCAGGACTGCCTTCATGTGGTCGGCCACCCCGACGCTCACCCCACCCGAGGTGAGCA
The DNA here is from genome assembly GCA_963803065.1 of uncultured Acidimicrobiaceae bacterium. Taxonomy (GTDB): domain Bacteria; phylum Actinomycetota; class Acidimicrobiia; order Acidimicrobiales; family RAAP-2; genus DASXMT01. The sequence goes on along the minus strand of CAWDKW010000013.1, from coordinate 187,222 downwards.
GGGCGTCGCACGCGCCGGCGCCCGCCTCCACGGCGCCGGCGATGGCTCGCTCGTCGTCCCCGACCACGCCCAGGTCGACCCCGTCGCACCCGAGGCTGCGGACCGCGGCCAGCAGGGCATGGCGGTTCGAGTCGTGGATCTGGCCGTACTCGAGGGGCCCGGGCCCGGCCCGGAGCTCGTCGCCGGTCGCCACCACGCCCACCCGTGCCCGGGGATGGACGACGACCTCGGACACCCCCAGGCTGGCCAGCACCCCGATGTGGGACGGCCCGAGGACCGTGGTCGGGCCGAAGACGGTCGAGCCGCGCTCGATGTCCTCGCCCGGGTGACGCACGTTCTCCCCCGCCGCGACGGCTGCCTCCAGGACCACCTCGGAGCCCTCGACGGTGGTGCGCTCCACCATGCAGACCGCGTCGGCTCCCTTGGGCAGCGGGGCCCCGGTGGCGACGGCCGTGGCCTCGCCAATCCCGAGCGGCCCGGCGGCCACGCCCCCGGCGGTAACCGCGCCGGTCAGGCGGAGGCGGGCCCTCGCCTCCCGGGCGTCCCCGGACCGAACGGCGAAGCCGTCCATGGCCGAGTTGGCAAAGGGCGGGACGTCCTCGGCCGCCTCCACCTCCTCGGCCAGCACACAGCCAAGCGCCTCGTCGAGGCGCACCCGGTGCGGCTCGAGCGGCACCAGGTCGGCCAGCAGCCGGCGGCGCGCCTCGGCCAGGGTGACGGTCGGGCCCGGTCGCTCGTGTCCGGCCACCCGCTCAGCCCCCGGGAGCCAGATCGTCGACATCGACCAGGTCGTGGGCGCACAGACCCCAGTCGGACCCGCCCTCCCAGACCTCCCGCTTCCAGATGGGGACGGTGGCCTTCACCGTGTCGATGCACCAACTGGAGGCGGCGAACGCCTCCTGCCGATGCGGGGTCGAGACGGCGACGACCACGGAGACATCGCCGACGGCCAGCACGCCCACCCGGTGCAGCAGTGCCACTCGGCCGACCTCGGGCCAGCGCTGTCGTACCGACTGGGCGATGGCCTCGAGCCGGGGCACGACGTGTCCGGCGTAGGCGTCGTACTCGAGGCGGACGACCCCGGGCCTCCCCTCGGAGTGGTCCCGCACGGTCCCGCAGAAGAGGCTGAGGGCCCCGCAGCTCGGGAGCACCGTCCACGCGGCCACCTCGGCCGTGGGCAGCGGGTCGCCGGTCACGTCCACCCAGTCACCGGCCGGGGACAGTCTCGGCACCGGAACCATCGTAATGGCCTGACCGGCGGGATTGACCCGTCGACACCCTCAGGGCGCCATGCTCGATGCCGGCGCAGCCACCAGCCGCTCGTCACCGGCGTAGACGACCATCGAGGGCCCACGCAGGAACCCGACCAGGGTCATGCCCGACTCGGCGGCCAGGTCGGCAGCCAGGGAGGACGGTGCCGAGACGGCGGCCAGCAGGGGGATCCCGGCCATCAGCGCCTTCTGGACCAGCTCGAAGCTGGCCCGACCGGACACGAGCAGCACGGCGCCCCTGAGGGGCAGCCGCCCCTGGCGAAGAGCCCAGCCCACCACCTTGTCCACCGCGTTGTGCCGGCCGACGTCCTCCCGCATGACGAGGAGCTCCCCGGTCGCACCGTCGAAGACGGCGGCGGCGTGGAGGCCCCCCGTCTTGTCGAACACCTTCTGCTCGGCCCGCAACCGGTCGGGAAGGGTGGCCAGCAGCGCCGGGTCCATCACCAAGGGGTCGGGCCCGACGTCGTAGCTCGACCGGGTGCGCACGGCATCGATGCTCGCCTTGCCGCACAGGCCACACGCACTGGTGGTGAAGAAGGCCCGCTCCACGCTCGGGTCCGGGGGAGCCACGCCCGCCCCGAGCGAGAGGTCGAGCACGTTGAAGCGGTTCGACCCGGCGGCTTCGGCGCCCACGCAGTAGCGCATGGCGGTCAACTGGTCGCGGCGGCCGAGCACCCCCTCGCTGACCAGGAAGCCGGCGGCGAGGTCGAAGTCGTCCCCGGGCGTGCGCATGGTGACAGCCAACGGGCGGCCGCCGACCCGGAGCTCCAGCGGTTCCTCGGCAGCCAGGTCATCCGGTCGTCGGACCGGGCCTTCCCCCACCGTGAGCCGCATGACCAGTCGACGAGACGTCACCTAGCCATATTGCCACCGCCGGTCGGCCAACTCCGGCGGTCAAGGGCGCGTGGCCGCCGCGGCGAGGGCGATGGCCACGCCGTCCTCGGCCACGGCCACCGCAGGGTCGGGCACCCTGCGCGCCGCCAGGGCGCGGAGGTCATGGCCGGCCTTGGCCGCCAGCCCCGCCGCGGCCAAGGACAGCACGGCCGAGGACGCGACCGGTCGCCGCTCCACGTGGGCGAGGAGGGCACCGGCCAGACCGCCCAGAACGAGCCGGGCGGCCAACGCAGGGGGCCGGAGCCGGTCCCCGGCCAGCGAGGTCTTGTCAACCACCAGCTCGGCGCCGGCCGCGACCGTCACCGATCGGGCCGCGGCCGGCGTCCGCAGGAAGGCCGGCAGTCGCTCCTTGTCCGCCCGCAGCACGACGGCGGCCACGCCCAGCTGTGAGCGCAGGCCGGTGGCCGCCCCCACCAGGACGGACGACGAGATGGTCCGGAACAGGACCGGAGCGGGTGTCGGCGGACGTCGTGGCTGCCTCATAGAGGGGGTTCTTCCCACACGGGAGCATTCGACACGCCCGATGCGAGGTGTCCCGCACATCGGGCGGATCTGCGGGTGGAATTCTTCCGATTGGTCCTTGACGACGGGGTCTATCGCGATATATCGTGACTTATTGAGAGCGATCACACTGATCCTCGACCACACGAGCATCACTCACGGCCCGTGCAGGGTCCGATCGACGCCGAGGAGGCGCCACATGCACGCACGACACCCGTTCGAGGGACACCCATTCGAAGGACACCCGTTTGAGGGACACAGGGGCGGCCACGATCACCCCGGGCCGGGGATCCGACCCGACCGGCTGCTCTTCGAGGCCGCCCTCCGGAGCCGGAGCCGCGGCCGCGGGCGCGGCAGGGGGAGCCCGGGAGCCGGGTTCGGGCGCCACGGCGGGATGGGTGGCTTCGGAGGCCACATGTTCGGCCGGGGCCCCAAGGTCGGCCGAGGCGATGTCCGGGCGGCGATCCTGGCCCTCTTGTCCGAGAAGCCCATGCACGGCTACCAGATCATCACCGAGCTGACCGAGCGGAGCGGCGGGGTCTGGCGCCCCAGTCCCGGCTCGGTCTATCCCACCCTCCAATCGCTCGAGGACCAGGGCCTCATCACAGCGGACAAGGCCGAGGGCCGCCGCGTCTTCGACCTGACCGTCGAGGGGCTGCAGGTGGCCAAGGAGGCGGGGGACGGCCCGGCCCCCTGGGAGGACGCAGCCCAAGACGCCGACCGTTCCCTCGTCGACCTGCGCGATCTGGCCTTCCAGGTCGGCGCGGCCATCATGCAGGTGGCCCAGGCCGGGAGCGCCACGCAGATCGAGAAGGTCCACGGGATCCTCAACGAGACCAGGCGCAGGATCTACCAGGTGCTGGCGGAGGACGACCCCGACCAGGGCTCCGACCCGGACCCTGACGATGGTGCCTGAGCGCAGCGAGCCGGACAAGAAGCGACGGGCTGCCGCTCATCCGGATCGTCCGATGAGCGGTGCGCCACGCCAGGGCCGGCGGGCACCGGTCCCCCTGCCGCCTCAGGCCCCCTCGTAGTCGAAGCCGAGATCCGGTGCGGTGAGCAGTGCCCGGAAGGGGAGACCCTCGGCCGCGGCCATCGACGCCACCGTCCCGCCCCGGTCGACGACGGCCACCAGCAATACCGGCTCGGCGCCGGCCTCCCGCACGGCGTGCGCAGCCTCGAGCAGCGACGTGCCGCGGGTGACCGTGTCCTCGGTGATGACCACACGGTCGCCGGGGTCGAGCGCACCGGCGATCCGGCCGCCGCCGCCGTGGTCCTTGGCCTCCTTGCGCACGCTGAAGGCGTTGAGCAGCCTCCCGCGGGTGGCGGCCACGCCGGCAGCCACGAAGGCCACGGGATCTGCTCCCATGGTCAGGCCCCCGATCGCCGTGGCCTCGGCCGGCACCACCGACAACACGGCCTCCGCGACCAGCAGCATCGCCTCGGGACGACAGACCGTCTGCTTCGCGTCGATGAACCAACTGCTCCGTCGGCCGGATTTCAGCACGAAGTCGCCCCGCTTCACCGAATGGGCCAGCAGGTGGGCGCGCAGGTCGGCGAAGTCGGTCGGGGGCAGGGCCGGAGCGCCGCCGGGGTCAGTGCTCAAATTCGTCTCCTCATTCGTACTCCTCCCACAGGCTCGGCCCGGTCAGGTCCAGGCCCCGGGGGCCGGGCTCGACGCGGCCGACGACGGTCGCCGGACGGCCTTCCCCCTCCAGTGCGGCCAGCGCGGGTGCCACCGAGCTGGGCGGCACCACCACGACCATCCCCAACCCGAGGTTGAACACCCGGGCCATCTCGTCGTCGTCAACAGCCCCCAGGCGCCGGATCTGGTCGAAGATCCGGGGGACGGGCCAGGTCCCCCGCACCACCACGGCCCGCAGGCCGTCGGGCAGGACGCGAGGGAGATTCCCGGGGATCCCGCCGCCGGTGATGTGGGAGATGGCGTGCACCTCGGCCTGCGACAACACCGCCAGCACAGCCGGGGCATACAGGACCGACGGCACCAGGAGCTCGTCGGCCACCGTGGTAGCTGCCCCCGGCCACGCCGGATCGTCGAGCGACAGGCCGGCCCGCTCCAGGAGCACATGTCGGGCCAGCGTGTAGCCGTTGGAGCGGAGCCCGGGCGAGGCCAGACCGAGCAGGACGTCGCCGGCGCGCACCCGGGAGGAGCCGAGGACGTCCGCGCGTTCCACCACCCCGACGGCGAACCCGGCCAGATCGAACTCGCCGGGCCGCATGATCCCCGGATGCTCGGCCATCTCCCCGCCGAGGAGGGCGGCGCCGACCTGCCGGCAGCCGTCGGCCACGCCGGCCACCAGCTCGGCCATGTGGCTGGGGTCGACGGCGCCGGTGGCGATGTAGTCCAAGAAGAACAGTGGCTCCGCCCCCGAGCAGACCAGGTCGTCGACGCACATGGCCACCAGGTCGATCCCCACCGAGTCGTACCGGCCGGTGGCCTGGGCCACCAGCGCCTTGGTCCCGATGCCGTCGGTCGCCGCCACCAGGACCGGTTGATCGAAGCGCGCCGTGTCGAGGGCGAAGAGGCCCCCGAAGTCGCCGATCCCCCCGAGGACCTCGGGCCGGGCGGTGGAGTCGACCAGGGACCGGATGCGCTCGACGGCGCGCTCGCCGGCCTCGATGCTCACCCCGGCCGCGGCGTAGGTGGCGCCGGAGTCCGGCCGGGCGTTCCCGTCGACCACGCCGGGGCTCAGGTGCCGGGCGTGACCGCGCCGGCCAGCGCCGGGCCGGCGGTGACCTCGACGGGCACCGGGACCGGGTAGTCGCCGGTCAGGCAGGCGTCGCAGAACCCGGCGCCGGGGGCGTCGATCGACTCCACCAGGTTGTCGATCGTCAGGTACTCGAGCGAGTCCACATCCAGGTACTCGGCGATCTCGTCGAGCGACTTGATGGCGGCCAACAGCTCGGTGCGGTCCGGGGTGTCGATCCCGTAGTAGCAGGGCCACTGGAACGGCGGCGACGAGATGCGCAGGTGGACCTCGGTGGCGCCTGCCTCCCGCAGCATCTGCACCATGGCCCGGGTCGTCGTCCCCCGGACGATGGAGTCGTCCACCACCACCAGCCGCTTGCCGGCGATGTTCTCCCGCAGGGGGTTCAGCTTGCGGCGCACGCCGTTGGCCCGCTCCTGCTGGGTGGGAGCGATGAAGGTGCGCCCGATGTACCGGTTCTTCACCAGGCCCTGGCCGTAGGGGATGCCGCTGGTGAGGGCGTACCCCTCGGCCGCGGGCACGCCGGAGTCGGGCACGCCCATGACCAGGTCGGCCGGGACGGGGGCCTGGGTGGCCAGCCGCTGTCCCATCCGGCGCCGGGCGCCGTGGACCTCGTTCCCGTAGAGCTTGCTGTCCGGTCGGGCGAAGTAGACGAACTCGAAGATGCAGAGACGGGGGTCGAAGCGCTCGGGAGCGAAGACGAACTCCGACCGCAGCTCCTTCCCGTCGATGACGACCATCTCGCCCGGCTCGAGCTCACGGACGAAGGTGGCGCCGATCACGTCGAGGGCGGGGGTCTCCGAGGCCAGGACCCAGCCCTCCTCGAACTCCTCGGAGGCCTCCAGCCGACCCAGGCACAAGGGACGGAAGCCGTTGGGGTCCCTGATCCCGATCAGCCGGTCGGCGTCCAGGAGGACGAAGGAGAAGGCGCCGCCCACCTCGGGAAGGACCGTGCGGAGGGCGGCAACCAGGTCGCCCTCTCCCTCCGACTCGGCCGGGAAGGCCTCGGCCAGCAGTTCGGCCACCAGGTCGCTGTCCGAGGCGACCACGCCGGGCAGCATGCCGGCGGCCTCGGTGAGCGTCGTCGTATTGGTCAGGTTGCCGTTGTGGGCCAGTCCGAACCCGGCCCTCCCCACGCCCCGGTACACCGGCTGGGCGTTCCGCCAGGATCGGGACCCGGCGGTCGAGTACCGGGTGTGGCCAATGCCCAGGTGCCCGCCCAGCCCGGAGAGCTTCCGCTCATCGAAGACCGTGGTCACGAGGCCCATGTCCTTCATCACCGTGATGGCGTCGCCATCGCTGAGGGCCATCCCGGCCGATTCCTGGCCACGGTGCTGCAGCGCGTAGAGCCCGTCGAAGATCAGGGGTGCGACCGATCGCCCCGGGGCATGGACCCCGAAGACACCGCACGCTTCCTTCGCCTCCATCATCGGTTCGTCACCGTCGCCACCGGGGGTCGTCGGGCTCTCGCTCGAGGGTTCCCCAGCTCAAGCGGGATCCCACACCTGCAGACTAGTGCCGCGGCCAGGCTTCCGATCGATTCACGACGGAGTCCCAGGTCGGCGCGCCTGTGCCCGTGACGACAGGAGCGTTCGGCCCCGAACGGACCGTGTGGGGTGGCCGATGTCGGGCGGGCCCCTCGTGGACAGGCCCGGTTGACGGCCGGTGGAGCGGCGGCGCCCGAGGGCCCCACCGCTATCCTCGCCCAGGTGATCGACCTGCACACCCACTCGACCGTCTCGGACGGGAGCGATCCGCCCGAGCGGATCCCGGAGCTGGCCGCGCTGGTCGGTTGTCGCGCCGTGGCCCTGACCGATCATGACTCCCAGGCCGGTCTCCCCGCCGCTCGCCGGCGAGCGGAGGAGCTCGGTGTGGAGCTGGTCCCCGGATGCGAGATCTCGTGTCACCCGGTGGGCACCGGAAGCCTGCACGTCCTCGTGTACTTCGTCGAAGAGGACGATGGCCCACTGGCCGACGAGCTCGGACGGCTGCGCCAGGACCGGCACGGGCGCAACCTGGCCCTGGCCGATCGCTTGGCCTCCCTCGGGCTCCCGGTCACCTACCAGGAGGTGGCGGATATCGCCGGCGGCGAGGAGGGCATGGGACGCCCCCACTTCGCCACGGCCCTGGTCCGACACGGCGTGGTCGGGTCGGTCCAGGAGGCCTTCGATCGCTATCTGGCCAACGGTGGGCCGGCGTACGTGCCCAAGTCGCGCCTCGACGCCGTCGACGTGGCCCGACTGGCCCGCGCCTCGGGCGGGGTGGCCGTCCTGGCCCATCCCTACAGCCTCGAGCTGGGGCCCGACGAGCTGGCCCGGACGGTGGGCGAGCTGGCCGGGCACGGCTTTGCCGGCATCGAGGCGACCTACGGGCGCTACTCGCCGAGGCAGCGCCGGGACCTGGTCAACCTGGCCGACCGGTTCGACCTGGTGGCCACCGGTGGGTCGGACCACCACGGGACGATCAAGCCGGACCTCACCGTCGGGACCGGCACGGGTGACCTGAAGGTGCCCGACCGGGTCCTCGACCAGTTGGCGGCTCGGCGTCCGGCGGCGGCCTGACCGCAGGAGCCCTACAGCTCGGCCGGAGCCAGCTCGTCGAGGAGCGAGGGGAGGCGGTCCCGCCACGCGGCGGCGGCATCGCTCAGGCTGACGTCGACCAGGTCGCCGAGCACCAACCGGTCCCCGCCCACCGTCCCGAGGACCCAGGCGTCGAGCCCGCCGGCCTCGGCCCGGGCCACGAGCTGGTCCGGGCGGCTGGTGCAGACCACGACCCGAGAGGGGGCCTCGGAGAACAGGGCGTGGTGGTCGGGGAGGCCGGCCACCTGCAACCCGAGGCCGGAGCGGACCGCCATCTCGGCCAGCGCCACGCCCAGGCCCCCGCCCGAGACGTCGTGGATCCCGTCGACCGGGCACCGGTCGGGCTCGACGTCCCCGCCCACGACCTCGGCGACCAGCGTGCTCACCCAGTCGACGAGCCGACCGTGGAGCTCGAGGTCGAGCGATGGCAGGGTCCCGTTGCGGTGCCCATGGCACTCGACCGCCCATCGGGATCCGCCCAGCGACGGCCGCGGCCCGGGGTCCCGACCCACGAGCACCAGCGACGACCCGGCCCGGACGGTGGTTCCCGGCGGCCGGCGGGCCAAGTGGTCGATCAGCCCGACCGTCCCGATCACCGGCGTGGGATCGATGTCGGCCCCCGCGCTCTCGTTGTAGAGGCTGACGTTCCCCCCCACCACGGGAAGGCCGAGGGCCAGACAGGCCTGTCGCATGCCATCGATCGACTCGGAGAGCTGCCACATCACCTCGGGATGCTCGGGATTCCCGAAGTTGAGGCAGTTGACCACCGCCACCGGCCGGGCCCCGGCGCAGGCGACGTTGAGGGCCGACTCGGCCACGGTCGCCGCCGTCCCCTGCCGGGGGTCGAGCGAGCACCACCGGGGGTTGGAGTCGGTGGACAGGGCCAGCCCCCGGCTCGATGCCGGCAGGCCCGGCGCGGCCAGGCGCAGGACGGCGGCGTCGCCCCCCGGAGCCTCCACCGTGTTCAAGAACAGCTGGTGGTCGTACTGGCGGTAGACCCACGACGGGTCGGTCAGGAGGGCGAACAGGTCACCGGCACAATCGGGGGCGGCCAGATCGCCGGGATCGTCGGCCAGACGAGCGGCCTGGTCGGCCGGCTCGGCCAGCGGTCGCTGGTACAGGGGGGCGTCCTCGCTCAGCGACTCGGCCGGGAGGTCACCCAGCACCTCGCCGTCGAACCCGTCGAGGATCCGCAACCGCCCGGGCTCGCCGGTCGGCGCCTCGGTCACCTTGCCCACCACCTCGGCGCGGACCTCCCACCGCCGGCACACCTCTTGGACCCGCTCCAGGTCGGCCGGCGTCACGATGGCGAGCATCCGCTCCTGGCTCTCCGACGTCATGACCTCGTAGGCGGCCATGCCCGCCTCCCGGCGCGGCACCCCCGAGACGTCGACGTCCATGCCCACCCCGCCACGGGCGGCTGTCTCGCTGGTGGCGCAGACCAGGCCGGCACCCCCTAGATCCTGGATGCCCACGACCAGGTGGGCATCGAGCAGCTCGAGACAGGCTTCGATCAGTCGCTTCTCCTCGTAGGGGTCGCCCACCTGGACGCTCGGGCGCTTGGCCGCACCGTCCTCGTCGCCGGCGCCGCCGCCGAATCCGGCCGAGGCCAGCACGCTCACGCCTCCTATCCCGTCCCGCCCCGTGGCCGAACCCAAGAGGACGGCCAGGTTGCCCACCCCCGACGCCTGGCCGAGCACCAACCGGTCCACCGGGAGCACGCCCAGGCAGAGCACGTTGACCAACGGATTCTGCGCGTAGCACGGGTCGAAGGTCAGCTCGCCCCCGACGGTGGGCACGCCTACCGAGTTGCCGTACCCCGAGATCCCGGCCACCACCCCCTCGATGAGCCAGCGCTGGCGGGCGGCCTCGGGGTTCCCGAAGAACAGGGGGTCCATCACCGCGATGGGGCGGGCCCCCATGGTGAAGATGTCCCGCAGGATGCCCCCGACACCGGTGGCCGCCCCCTGGTAGGGCTCGATGGCCGAGGGGTGGTTATGGCTCTCGATGCGGACGGCCACGGCGATCCCGTCACCGGCGTCGATCACCCCCGCGTTCTCGCCCGGTCCGACCAGCACGAGGGGTCCCTCGGAGGGGAGGCGCCGCAGGTGGATCCGCGACGACTTGTAGGAGCAATGCTCGCTCCACATCACCGCGTACAGCGCCAGCTCCAGATGGTTGGGGTCGCGGCCGAGCAGCGCCACGATGGCCGCGAGCTCCTCATCGGTGAGCCCGAGGGCGCGGTGCAAGGGCACGGTTGTCTCCGGGGCTCCAGCATCCATTGCGCACACCGTACCCGGCCCGCTCTCGCGCCCATTCGACCCGGATCGATGCCCGCTCATTGTCGGTGGTCGGACCGTCGGGTATCGAACATCATCGGGCAGCGCCCATAGAGCAAACTCTCACCGGTCGAGCCAGGATGTAGTCGACGCACGATAGAACCGTCTGGTTCGCCGGCCGGATCACCGACGAGCGGGGTCCGCCGGCGCTCGTTTGATAGGCGAAATACGGGGCCATGGCTCCCCCCACTCACCACTGACTCGGGGAGCAGCGGACCGGACGATCTGACCATTCCCATCGGGGCATGGAGGACAAACAGGCCGCTCAGTGGGTCGCTGATATTCGATCCTCCCAGGCCACGGCCATGGAGGTAACAATTATCGAATTGCTGCTCGAAAGTGACCCTCCCTGTACACCACATAATCCCGGCAACCAATGCATCCAAGAACAGCGTGCACAATAGAAGTTGCCCTTTAATGACAGGTCTGAGAAACTAGGAGTCATGGCAAAGACTCCACGCAAGAAAACTGCTATGTCAGACGCCCACAAGGCCGCATTGGCCAAGGGGCGTGAAGAAGGTCGCGTGGTGCGTCGCTATCTCGAGGCTCTGGAGTCGACCAAGCCCCGACGTGGGCGTAAGCGGACGCCGGACTCCATCGCCAAGCGCCTCAACACGATCGAAGCTCGTCTCGCCGATGCCGATGCATTGAGCCGCCTTCACCTGGTCCAAGAGAAGCAACAACTCGAAGCCGAGCTGTCCCATTCCGGTGACACCGTGGACCTGGGCGCCCTCGAGAAGGAGTTCATCAAGGTGGCCCGGGCCTACGGCGACCGCAAGGGCATCACCTATTCGGCATGGCGGACGGTCGGGGTGTCGGCGCCCGTGCTCCAGCAGGCCAAGATCGCCCGGACCCGGGGCTGAGCGACCGAACGACCCGTCGCTCCCAGAAAGCGGGCCCAGGCGGGCCCAGGCCGCGGCCCTAGGCGGCGACGCTCAGCAGGGATCGAAGCAGCGCAGCCCCGTCGGTCGAGCCCAACAGCTCGTCGCTGGCCCGCTCGGGATGCGGCATGAGCCCCACGACATTGCCGGCCTCGTTGCACACGCCGGCGATCCCGTCGAGCGAGCCGTTGGGGTTGTCGACGTAGCGGAGGACGATCCGGCCCTCGCCCTGGAGCACGGCCAACGTCTCGGCATCGCAGATGTAGTTGCCCTCGAAGTGGTTGATGGGGATGCGCAACACCGTCCCGACGGCGATCCCGGAGGTGAGGGCGGACCTCTCGCTCTCGACCCGCACCTCGGCCGTGGTGCACAAGAACCGGAGGCCCCGGTTCTTCTGCAGGGCGCCCGGGAGGAGCCCGGCCTCGGTCAGCACCTGGAAGCCGTTGCAGATGCCCACCACCGGGCCGCCGGCGGCGGCGAACCGGCTCACCGCGTCCATCACCGGTGAGAACCGGGCGATGGCCCCGGGGCGGAGGTAGTCGCCGTGGGCGAAGCCGCCGGGCAGCACCAGGGCGTCGTAGCCGTCCACCCTGGCGTCGCCGTGCCAGACCAGCTCGGCCGACCCCCCGAGATCGCCCAGGGCCTTGATCACGTCGTGCTCGCAGTTGCTCCCGGGGAAGATCACGACCCCGACTCGAGCGGCCATCAACGGGCGGCAGCCGAAGCGGAGTCGACGTCGACGTCCCCTTCCTCCCCGGCGGTGACGGTGACGGTCGAGTCCTCGATGACCGGATTGCCCAAGAAGCGCTCCGCCACCACCTCGGCCTGGGCGACGGCGGTGTCGCGGTCGGCGGCCTCGATGTCGAAGCGGAAGGCCTTGCCCGCCCGTACCCGGCTCACCCCGGTGAAGCCCAGCGCGGCCAGGGCCCGCTCGATGGTCGCCCCCTGGGGGTCGGCGATGCCCGGCCGCAGCGCCACCTCGACCAGCACGGAGTAGTTCACCGATCCACCCGGCTGCCCACGATCACGCACCGTACCAGTCGGCCAGACGACGCCCGCTGATCAGCTCGTAGGCGTCGGTGTAGCGCTGCGAGGTGGCCGTCACGATCTCGTCGGGGAGGGCCGGAGGCGGCGGCTGCTTGTCCCACGGTTGGCCTTCGAGCCAGTCTCGCAGGGGTTGCTTGTCGAACGAGGGCGGGTTGGTCCCGGGCGCGCAGTCGGCGGCCGGCCAGAACCGCGACGAGTCCGGGGTGAGGACCTCGTCGCAGATGGCCAGCCGGCCGTCGATGTAGCCGAGCTCGAACTTGGTGTCACAGATCACGATGCCGTGCTCCTCGGCCCGGGCCGAAGCCCGCAGGTAGGCGGCCAGGCATATGTCGCTGGCCGCCCGGGCGGCCTCGGCGCCGACCAGGTCCTCCGCCTCGGCCATGCCGATGTTCACGTCGTGGCCCTCGGTGGCCTTGGTCGAGGGGGTGAAGATGGGCTCGGGCAGGCGCTCGGCATGGCGGAGCCCCGACGGCATGGGCATCCCGTGCACCGTTCCCTCGCGCTCGTACTCCTTGTAGGCCGAGCCGGCCAGGTACCCGCGCACGATGCACTCGATGGCCAACATGTCGGCCTTGCGCACCAGCATCGACCGGCCGGCCAGGTCGTCGAGGCCGGGGTGCGCGGGGAAGTCGGTGGCGTCGGCGCTGATCAGGTGGTTGGGGGCCAGGTCGGCGAGCTCCTCGAGCCAGTACACGGTCATGGCCGTGAGCACCCTGCCCTTATCGGCGATGGGCTCGGCCATGATCACGTCGAAGGCAGAGATGCGGTCCGAGGCCACCATCAACAGTCGGTCGTCCCCGGCGTCGTAGAGCTCGCGCACCTTGCCCGACTGGATGAGGGGCAGCGCTTCGGTTGCCTCGGTCACTCCTGTTCTCCCTTCGCTGTCATCGTCGACTCTATTTTCGCGGCCGGGCAGGCCCCGCCGGCCCCAGGCCGGCCAGCGCATCGGTGAAGCGGTGCACGTGCCGGAGGGCCCGGCCCAGGTCGAAAGCCTCGTCCAGTTGCGCGGCCGAGAGGGTGACCTCGGGGTCGGCGTCGAGGACCTGGCGGAAGGCCACCCGCTCCTCCCAGGCCCTGCGGGCGTCGCGCTGCACGATGCGGTAGGCGGCATCCCGGCTCAGGCCCCCGGCCACCAGGGCCAGCAGCACCGACTGCGAGAACACCAAGCCATAGCTCCCGTGGGCCAGATTGGCCAGGGCGCGCTCGGGATGGATGACCAGGCCCGAGACCAGGCCAGTCGCCTTGTTCATCATGTACAGCGTGAGGGCGGAGGCGTCGGGCAGCACGACCCGTTCCACCGAGCTGTGGGAGATGTCCCGCTCGTGCCACAGGGCCACATCCTCGATGCCGGCCGTCAGGTAGCCGCGCAGCACGCGGGCCAGCCCGCACAGCCGCTCCGACAGGATCGGGTTCCGCTTGTGGGGCATGGCCGAGCTGCCCTTCTGTCCGGGCTTGAACGGCTCTTCCACCTCCCCCACCTCGCTGCGGGCCAGGTGACGGATCTCGGTGGCGATGGCTTCGATGGTCGCCCCGACCGACGTGCAGGCCCAGAGATACTCGGCATGGCGGTCGCGGGCGATGACCTGGGTGGCCGGCACCGGGGTCAGCCCGAGCGAGCTGCACACGTACGCCTCGATCCGGGGGTCGACGTTGGAGAAGGTGCCCACCGCGCCCGAGAGCTTGCCCACCGCGATCCGCTCCCGGGCGGCGATCAGCCGTTGGCGGTCCCGGTCGGCTTGGAGGGCCCAGAGGGCGAACTTCGCCCCGTAGGTCGTGGGCTCGGCGTGCATGCCGTGGGTCCTTCCGGTGACGGGCACGTCGATGAGCTCCTCGGCCCGCGCCCGGCAGGCGGCGACCAGCTCACCCGAGGCGGCGATCAACAGATCGGCGGCGCGGGTCAAGGTGGCGCACAGGGCCGTGTCGACCACGTCGGAGGAGGTCAGCCCGTAGTGGATCCAGGACCCCTCGGGCTGCCCGATGGCCTGGGCCACCACGTCGACGAAGGCGGCCACGTCGTGATCGGTGACCCGCTCCCGCTCGGCCACGGCGGCCACGAACCCGGCGTCGACGACGGGCGCCCGCTCCCGGCAGGCCTTGACCTCGTCGGCGGGGATGTCGCCGATGGAGGCCCAGCCCTCGGCGGCCAGGAGCTCGACCTCGAGCCACATGCGGAACCGGGCCTGGTCGGAGAAGAGCTCGGTCATGGCCGCGGGCGCGTAGCGGGGGATCACCCGGCCACCTCCTCGGTCGGTCGCCGGTCGGGACCGGCCGGCCGGCGCCCGGGGGCGGCGATGTCGGTCCGGTGTTGCATGCCCGGCCACCCGATGCGGGCCACCGACCGGTACGCCCTCGACCGGGCCTCCTCGATGCTCGGTCCGAGGGCGGTGACGCCGAGCACCCGGCCGCCCGAGGTCACCACCCGACCATCCTCCCCGGTCCGGGTCCCGGCGTGGAACACCGAGGTGTGGGGGCAGACCGTGCCGTCCAGGCCGTCGATGGGGTCGCCGACCCGGGGGGACTCCGGATAGCCCTCCGAGGCCAGGACCACGCACACGGCGGCGTCGGGCACGAACCGGGGGGTCGTCTGGAGCCGTCCGGCGGCCACCTCGGCGAGCAGGGCGGCCAGGTCACCGTCGAACCGGGGCAGCACCACCTGGGTCTCGGGATCGCCGAAGCGCACGTTGTACTCGAGGACCTTGGGCCCCTCTGCGGTGAGCATCAGGCCGGCATAGAGCACGCCCCGGTAATCGATACCCCGGGAGCGGAGGACGTCCACCATCGGGGCCACCGCCTCCTCGACCAAATCGGCGACGAGGGCGTCGTCGACGAAGGGCACCGGCGAGTACGCCCCCATGCCGCCGGTGTTGGGGCCGGCGTCGCCGTCTGCCGCCCGCTTGAAGTCGTGGGACGGCGCCAGGGCGGCCAGCCGGGTGCCGTCGCAGAGGACGAGCAGCGAGCACTCCTCGCCGACCAGCCCCTCCTCGATGACCACCGAGCGCCCGGCATCGCCGAAGGCCGCCCCCGACAGCTTGGCCTCGACGTCGGCGTCCGCCTCGGCCAGCGAGTCGGTGACGAGCACGCCCTTGCCCGCGGCCAACCCGTCGGTCTTCACCACCCACGGACCGGGCAGGGTGCGGAGGAAGGCCTTGGCCTTGGCCAGGTCGTCGAAGGCGCCGAACCGGGCGGTGGGCACCCCGGCCTCGGCCAGCAACCCCTTCATGAAGGCCTTGGAGCCCTCGAGCCGGGCGCCGTCGGCACCAGGGCCGAACACGAGCTTCCCCTGGGCCCGGAGCCGGTCGGCCAGCCCGTTGACCAGCGGCTCCTCGGGACCGACGACGAACAGGTCGGCGTCGATGGCCTCGGCCGGGGTGGGAACGCTGGTCAGGGTGTGGCCCTCGGCCGTGATCCCGGCGATGCCCGGGTTGCCCGGGGTCGCCACCACGTCGGCCGTCCGCCCGAGGACCTGGGCCAGGGCATGCTCGCGACCGCCAGAGCCGACGACGCAGACGATCATGGGGTTGCGGCCGTCATGCGGCGAAGCGTACGAATTGCTCGCGGCCGGGGCCGACACCGACCAGCCGGACCGGAGCACCGATCTGCTCGGCCAGGAAGCTGACGTAGTCCCTCGCCGCCTGGGGCAGGTCGGTCAGCTCGGTGGCCCCCGACAGGTCGGTCCTCCAGCCGGGGAGCTCCTCGTAGACCGGCGTGACCTGGTGGAGGACCGACTGGTGGTACGGAGGGTGGCTGAACCGCTCGCCGTTGGCCTCGTAGGCCACGCAGACCTTGACCGTGTCGAAGGTGTCGAGCACGTCGAGCTTGGTCAGCGCCACCTCGGAGAGCGAGTTGAGGCGTACCGCCTGGCGCATCATGACCGCGTCGAACCACCCGGGCCGGCGGCGGCGGCCGGTGTTGACCCCGTACTCGTGGCCACGGTCGACCAGCGTGTCGGCGGTCTCATCGGTCAGCTCGGTGGGGAACGGGCCGCTCCCGACCCGGGTCACGTAGGCCTTGGCGATGCCGATCACCTGGTCGATGTAGCGGGGCCCGACGCCGGCGCCGGTGCAGGCCCCGCCGGCCACGGGGTTGGACGAGGTCACGAAGGGATAGGTGCCGTGGTCGAGGTCGAGGAAGGTGGCCTGAGCCCCTTCGAGCAGCACGTGGGCCCCCCGCTCGAGAGCGTCGTGGACCACGCCCACCGTGTCGGCCACCATGGGCGCCACCCGGGGGGCCAGCTCGTCCAGGTAGTGGGCGGTGATGTCGTCGGCCGACAGCGGCAGCCGGTTGTAGACCTTGGCCAGAATGGCGTTCTTCTCCTTCAGGACCACGTCGAGCTTCTGGCGGAAGATCTTCGGGTCGAGGAGGTCCTGGACCCGCAGGCCCACCCTCGATGACTTGTCCGAGTAGGCGGGGCCGATCCCGCGCTTCGTCGTGCCCAGGCTGTTCTTGCCGAGGTACCGCTCGGTCAGCCGGTCGAGCTCGTGATGGTAGGGCATGATCAGGTGGGCGTTGCCGCTGACCAGGAGCCGGGAGGTGTCGACGCCCTTGGCCATCAGGGTGTCGACCTCGGCCAGCAGGACGGTAGGGTCGACGACCACGCCGTTGCCGATCACCGGCGTGATGTGGTCGTAGAGGACGCCGCTCGGCACCAGCTGGAGGGCGAAGGTCTCCCCGTCGACGACGATGGTGTGCCCGGCGTTGTGGCCGCCCTGGTAGCGCACCACCACCTGCATCTCCTTGGCGAGCAAGTCGGTGAGCTTGCCCTTCCCTTCGTCGCCCCATTGGGTCCCGACGACCACGGTTGCGGGCACGCGTCACTCCTCCGTTGCGAAAAGCGGATTACGCACCAGTGTAACCCGCGGCCGGGCCGATCACCTCCGTGATCGGGCCGATGTTGCACGTCGGCCGGTCCGTCCCGACCCCGTCGGCCACAAAGAGCCCGCCCGAACCGGGACGGATCTACATTGGAGCCCATGTTTGGACTCTTGTTCGTCCGGACAACGACCACCCTGGTCGTGTTCGGCGTCATCATCGCCGCCCTCAACTTCAGGAACACTGACGTCTTCCGCCGGGCCACCGGGGTGAGCCCCTGGCACATCCCCCCGATCTACTGGGCACTGGCCAGCGTGTTCGTGTCCGTCGTGATCACCGTGCTCACGCTGATCGCCATGCGGACGACCAAGGTGCCGGGACCGGGCACTGCCATGACCCGGACGCGCTTCGGCTTCCCAGGCTCGATGTTCGGGTCGGTGCCCCGGGCGCCGGACGGGTTCGGGTCGCTGCCCAACCCGGCGCGCCCGCTCGGCCACGACGCCGGCTCGCGCCCCGGCGCGCCCGCGGTCGCCCCCGCCGGCTGGCATGTCGACCCCTCGGGCCGGCACCACTACCGGTTCTGGAACGGATTCCAGTGGACCGAGCACGTGGCCACCGACGGGGTCAGCACCACCGACGCCCCCACCTGAACGAGGCGGGCCAGCGGGCCCGGTGGCCCAGGACAGAACGATGGCGCGGGTCAGGTGAGGACGATCTCCCCGTCCTTGACGTCGACGGTGACCGTCGACCCCTCGGGGTAGCGACCCTCGAGGAGGGCCAGGGCCAACTGGTCCTCGACCTGCCGCTGGATCACACGGCGCAGCGGCCGGGCCCCGAAGTCTGGGTCGAAGCCGGTGCGGGCCAACCAGGCGTCGGCCGCCGGGGTGACGTCCATCGAGAGGCGGCGCTCGGCCAGGCGCTCCCGCAGCCGCCCGAGCTGGATGGACACGATGCGCTCGAGGTCGGCCTCGGTCAGGGCGTGGAAGCGCACGATCTCGTCGATCCGGTTCACGAACTCAGGCTTGAAGTACTCCGAGGGCTCGCCGGGGAGGTTGGAGGTCATGATGAGCACGGCGTTGGTGAAGTCCACCGTCCGGCCCTGTCCGTCGGTCAACCGGCCGTCTTCCAGGACCTGGAGGAGGATGTTGAACACGTCGGGGTGGGCCTTCTCGATCTCGTCGAGCAGGACGACGGCATAGGGCCGGCGGCGCACCGCCTCGGTGAGCTGGCCCCCCTCCTCGTACCCGACGTACCCCGGGGGGGCGCCGACCAGCCGGGACACGGTGTGGCGCTCCATGTACTCACTCATGTCGATGCGCACCATGGCCTTGGCGTCGTCGAACAGGAAGTCGGCCAGGGCCCGGGCCAGCTCGGTCTTGCCCACGCCGGTGGGCCCGAGGAAGAGGAAGGAGCCGATGGGCCGGTTCGGGTCCGACAGGCCGGCCCGGTTCCTCCGGATGGCGTTGGCCACGGCCGAGACGGCCTCGTCCTGGCCCACCACCCTGGCGTGCAGGGCGTCCTCCATGCGGATCAGCTTCTCGACTTCGCCCTCGAGCAGCCGGGTCACCGGGACACCGGTCGCCCGGCTGACCACCTCGGCCACGTCCTCGGCGTCGACCTCCTCTTTCAGGAAGCGCTGCTCGGCCTGGAGTCGGTCGAGGGCCTCGGTCGCCTCCTCGACCTGCCGCTCGAGCTCGGGGACCTGCCCGTAGGTGATCTCCGAGGCCGCGGCCAGGTTCCCGTCCCGGGCCAGGCGCTCGGCCTCGCCCCGCTTGTTCTCGAGCTCGCCCTTGCGATCCTGGATCGCGGTGATGGCCTCCTTCTCGGCCTGCCAGTGGGCGGTCATGGCGTCCGAGGTCTCCTTCAGGTTGGCCAGTTCCTCGTCCAGGCGGGCCAGGCGCTCGGCCGAGGCCTCGTCGGTCTCCTTGGCCAGGGCCATCCGCTCGATCTCCAGCTGGCGCATCCGCCGGCTGACCACGTCGAGCTCGGTGGGCATGGAGTCGATCTCGATCCGCAACCGGCTGGCCGCCTCGTCCATCAGGTCGATGGCCTTGTCGGGCAGGAAGCGGCCGGTGACGTAGCGGTCGGAGAGCACCGCCGCGGCCACCAACGCCGCGTCCTGGATGCGCACCCCGTGGTGCACCTCGTAGCGCTCCTTCAGCCCCCGGAGGATGGCGATGGTGTCGGCCACCGACGGCTCGCCCACGAACACCTGCTGGAAGCGCCGCTCGAGCGCGGCGTCCTTCTCGATGTACTGGCGGTACTCGTCGAGGGTGGTGGCCCCGATCATCCGGAGCTCGCCCCGGGCCAGCATCGGCTTGATCATGTTGCCGGCGTCCATGGCCCCCTCGGCGCCGCCGCCCGCCCCGACGATGGTGTGCAGCTCGTCGATGAAGGTGATCACCTCGCCCTCGGCGTCCGTGATCTCCTTCAGCACGGCCTTCAGCCGCTCCTCGAACTCGCCCCGGTACTTGGCCCCGGCCACCATGGCCGACACGTCGAGCCCGATGACCCGCTTGCCCTTCAGGCCCTCGGGCACGTCCCCTTCCACGATGCGCTGGGCCAGGCCCTCGACGATGGCCGTCTTGCCCACGCCGGGCTCGCCGATGAGGACAGGGTTGTTCTTCGTCCGCCGGGACAGCACCTGGATGACCCGGCGGACCTCCTCGTCCCGGCCGATGACCGGGTCCATCTTCCCCTGACGGGCCAGCTCGGTGAGGTCGCGGCCGTACTGCTCGAGCGCCTGGAAGGTGTCCTCGGGGTTCTGGGAGGTGACCCGGTGGCTGCCGCGGACGTCCCGCAAGGCGGTGAGGAGGTCGTCCCTCGTCACCCCCAACCGGTCGGCCATGGCCAGAAGGAGGTGCTCGACCGACAGGTAGTCGTCCCCCATGTCGGTCCGGAGGCTGTCGGCCGTGGCCAGCGCGTCGCGCACGGCCGCGTTGAGACGAGGCTCCTCACCGCCATAGGCCTTGGCCAGGCGGGACAGCTCACCGTCGAGGCGGTTGCGCAACGCCGCCGGCTCGACCCCGACCCGGGCCAGGATGGGGCCGGACAGGCCGTCGGACTGGTCGAGCATGGCGACCAGGATGTGGTCGGGGGTCACCTCGGCGTGGTGCTCGGTCCGGGCCCGTTCCAGGGCGGCGGCCAGCGCCTCTTGCGTCTTCAACGTCCATCGGTCAGGACTGATGCTCATCGGGTGCTCCCTCCTCGGTTCTGGCGACGGGTGGGAACCGGTGCGTGGGACACGGGCACCAGGTCCCGTCGGTACAGCTGGTGGGTGCGGGCCACCGCCTCGCGGGCCTCGGCCCGGAGGAGCTCGATCTCACCGTGGAGCCGGGCCACCTCGGTCTCGAGCTCCATGACCCGCTTGACCCCCTCGAGGTTGAGGCCGGCCTCGGTCAGCTCGTGGATGTGGCGCAGTCGGGCGAGGTCCCGCTCGCTGAACCGGCGGCTGCCGCCTGCGGTCCGGCTCGGGTCGAGGAGGCCCTTGCGCTCGTAGACGCGCAGGGTCTGGGGGTGCACCCCGGCCAGCTCGGCCGCCACCGAGATGACGTAGACGGCACGCGAGTGGGCGTCGTCGGTCATGTCACACCCCCAGGTAGTCGCGTGGCGAGCCGTCGGAGGCGGCGGCCAGGGCCTCGACCGCAGCCCGCTGCTCGTCAGTCAGGGTCTTGGGCACGGTCACGTCCACGGTGACCAACAGGTCGCCCGTCGCGCTCTTCCTCCCGCCGGCCACCCCGCGGCCCTTGACCCGGAAGGTCTGGCCCGATGGCGTCCCCGGCGGTATGCGCAGGGTCACCGAGTCGGTGAGGGTTGGTACGGTCACGGTGGTGCCGAGCGCCGCCTCCGGGTAGGTGATGGGCACGGTGATGGTGAGGTTGCGGCCCCGGCGGCCGAACAGGGGGTGTTGGCCCACCCGCACGACCACGTAGAGGTCGCCGCTGGGCGCGTTGCCACGGCCGGCCGCCCCCTTGCCCTTGACCCGGATGCGCTGGCCGTCGGCGACCCCGGCCGGGATCCGGACCTTCACCTCGCGGGTCGCGATGCTCCACGCCGGTTCCCCGGCAGGTCGGGCAGGGGGTCGTCACCACGGTCCCCCGGCCCCCGCACTGCGGGCAGATCTGGCTCAGGGAGAACAGACCCTGGTCGTCCTGGAGGGCGCCAGTGCCACCGCAGCGCGGGCAGGTCTCGGGATGGGTGCCCGGGGCCGCGCCTGATCCCCCACAGGTGTGGCACCGGGCGTCGGTGGTCAGATGGACGCCGGTGGTCACACCGTTGACCGCGTCCTCGAAGGACAGGTGCAGCTCGGTCTCGACGTCGGCTCCCCGCTGTGGCGCCGATGCCCCGCCCCGGCTGCGGCGGTTCCGGCCGCCGAACAACCCGCCGAACAGGTCGCCGAGATCCCCCATGTCCTCGACCCGGTAGGTGGACCCGCCGGCGCCACCGAAGCCGCCGGGGAACCCGCCGGCACCGGCCATGGGGCCCATGGCCCGGACTTCGTCGTACTCCTTGCGCCGGGCGGCGTCACCGAGGACGTCGTAGGCCGCGGTGATCTCCTTGAACTGGTCTTCGTGACCGGGATTGGTGTCGGGATGGTGCTTCTTGGCCAGTTTCCGGTACGCGCTGGTGATCTCCTTGGCCGTCGCCGACTCGGGGACGCCCAGGGTCTTGTAGTAGTCGTTCTCGAACCATTCGCGTTGCGGAGCCACCGTGGTCTTGCCTCAGTCCCTCTCTGTCAGATACCTGTCCCGATACCGAGTCGGCCGGTGCGCTCAGCTGCGCACCAACACCATCGCCGGGCGGACCACCGTCCCGCGCCAGCGGTACCCGGGCCGCATCACCTGGGCCACGGTCGGCCCCTCTTCGTCAGATTCCCCCTCGCCGGCCGGCACATTGCCCACCGCCTCATGGGCGTTGGGGTCGAACAGGGCCCCGGCCGGGTCGAGCCGCTCGAGCCCTTCCTTGGCCAGGACGTCAGTGAGCAACGCCGAGGCCTGCACCAGCGCCTTGCCCTCATCCGAGTCCGCCTCACCGAGGTGCTCGGCGGCGAGGTCCAGCACGTCGAGAACGGGCAGCAGCTTGTCCACCAGCGACACCGCTGCCCGCTCGACCTGTTCCATCTGCTGCTTGGACACCCGCTTGCGGTAGTTCTCGAACTCGGCCTGGAGGCGGCGGAGGGCGTCGAGGTACTCGTCGCGCTCCGCCCTGGCCGCGGCGATCGGGTCGTCATCGACCACGATCACCTCGGCCACACCGCCCTCGTCGGGCCCAGGGCCACCGAGCCCCGTGCCTTCAGGCGCGCCGGGCCCGGCCGACCCGCCGGAGCCGTCGGCCGGATCGTCGAGGATCTCGGCATCGACCACTTCGGCGTCCTCGGGATCCTCGACAACCTCGTCATCGGGGGACCGGTCGGGACCGTTCATCAGTCCTTCTCGTCCACGATCTCGGCATCGACCACCTCATCGTCCGACGGCTCGTCGGCGGCGGCGGCCCCACCGGGGGCGTTGCCATCGGCCTTGGAGGCCTCCTCGTAGAGCCGCTGGCTGAACGACTGGCTGGCCGTGAGCAAGGCCTCGGTCGAGCTCTTGATCGACTCCAGGTCGGAACCGGCCAGGGAGTCCTTCAGCGCCTTCAGCGCCGATTCGACCTTCTCCTTCTCATCGCCCTGGAACTTGTCGCCCTGGTCCTTCAGGAGCTTCTCGGTCTGGTACACCAGCGTGTCGGCGTTGTTGCGGACCTCTGCCTCCTCCCGGCGACGCCGGTCGTCCTCGGCGTGGGACTCGGCGTCCTTGACCATCCGATCGATGTCCTCCTTGGCCAGCGACGACTGCCCGGTGATGGTCATCGACTGCTCCTTGCCCGTGGCCCGGTCCTTGGCCGAGACGTGCACGATGCCGTTGGCGTCGATGTCGAAGGTCACTTCGATCTGGGGCACGCCACGGGGGGCGGGCGGCAGGTCCACCAGCTGGAACTTGCCCAGCGTCTTGTTGTACATGGCCATCTCGCGCTCGCCCTGGAGGACGTGGACCTCCACCGACGGCTGGTTGTCCTCGGCCGTGGTGAACACCTCGCTCCGCTTGGTCGGGATGGTGGTGTTGCGCTCGATCAGGCGGTGCATGACGCTGCCCTTGGTCTCGATACCGAGCGACAGGGGCGTGACGTCGAGGAGGAGGACGTCCTTCACGTCGCCCTTCAGGACGCCGGCCTGCACGGCCGCACCGATGGCCACGACCTCGTCGGGGTTGACGCCCTTGTGGGCCTCCTTGCCGGTCAACGACTGCACCAGGTCCTGGACGGCCGGGATCCGGGTCGAACCACCCACCAGCACGACGTGGTCGATGTCGGTCGTGCTCAACCCGGCGTCGGCGATGGCCTGATCGAAGGGGCCCTTGCACGAGTCGACCAGGTCGGAGGTCAACTCGTTGAACGTGGCCCGGCTGAGCTTGAGGTCCAGGTGCTTCGGGCCCTCGGAGGTGGCGGTGATGAAGGGCAGGTTGATCTGTGTCTCCTGGAGGGAGGACAGCTCGATCTTGGCCTTCTCGGCCGCTTCTTGGAGCCGCTGGGTCGCCATCTTGTCCGTGGACAGGTCGACGCCCTCGGTGTCCTTGAACGTCTTCACCAGCCAGTCGATGATCCGCTGGTCCCAGTCGTCGCCGCCGAGGTGGGTGTTCCCCGAGGTCGACTTCACCTCGAACACGCCGTCGCCGATCTCCATGACCGACACGTCGAAGGTGCCCCCGCCGAGATCGAAGACGAGGACGGTCTGGTCGGCTCCCTCCTTGTCCAACCCGTAGGCCAACGCCGCCGCGGTGGGCTCGTTGATGATGCGGAGCACCTCGAGGCCGGCGATGGTCCCCGCCTCTTGGGTCGCGGTCCGCTGGGCGTCGTCGAAGTAGGCCGGGACGGTGATCACGGCCTGGTTCACGGAATCGCCGAGGAACGCCTCGGCGTCCCTCTTCAGCTTGGAGAGGATCCGGGCCGAGATCTCCTGGGCCGTGTAGGCCTTGCCGTCGATGTCGACGGTCCAGGACGTGCCCATGTGGCGCTTCACCGAGCGGATCGTCCGGTCCGGGTTGGTGATGGCCTGGCGCTTGGCCACCTCACCGACGAGTACCTCGCCCGACTTGGCGAACCCGACCACTGACGGCGTCGTCCGTCCACCCTCTGCGTTGGGAATGACGGCCGGTTCCCCGGCCTCAAGCACGCTCACGACCGAGTTGGTCGTCCCCAAGTCGATTCCTACGGCCTTGGCCATCGTTGCCTCCTGCTCATCTGCCTGGGTCCCAGGCTCTCTCTGTCCCGAATTGCGTGTCGAATTGCTGTGTCGCACTGCTGTCTCGCACTGCTGTCTCGAACTGCTGCGGCTTGTCCGGATCGCCGTGCTGCAACCCCTGATGGGCTCGGTCGGTCCCTCTCCTCGCCTGTTTCGATTCAACAGTATAGCAAACTTGAGTGCCTATGCAATAAGTTTTGCTATGGCGAGGGACTCATCGTGGGGATTGCAGGCGGGAGGTACGCTCATCCCATGCTCGACCTGGTGCTCCTGCGGCACGGACAGTCAACCTGGAACGCCGAGAACCGCTTCACCGGATGGCACGACGTGCCGCTCACCGACCATGGTGAGGCCGAGGCCAGGACGGCAGGGCGGCAGCTGCGGGACGAGCCGGGCCTCGACCTCCGGGTGGTCCACACCTCGGTGCTGACCCGGGCCATCCGGACCGCCGACCTCGCCCTCGAGGAGGCCGGTCGCTCCTGGCTACCGGTCCGGCGCCACTGGCGCCTGAACGAGCGCCACTACGGGGCCCTCCAGGGGAAGAACAAGAAGGAGACGGCCGAACAGGCCGGCCCCGAACAGCTCATGGCATGGCGACGGGGCTACTCGACGCCGCCGCCGCCGGTGCCCCCCGGCGACGAGCACCATCCGGCCGGCGACCCGCGTTATCGCGACATCCCGGTGGACGCCCTTCCCCGGAGCGAGTGCCTGGCCGACGTGGTCGCCCGCACCGTCCCCTATTGGGAGGACCGGATCGTGCCCGACCTGTTGGACACGGGCGGGCGGGGCGGGGCCGTTCTGGTCGTGGCCCACGGCAACAGCCTCCGGGCCCTCCGCAAGCACATCGACGGGATCAGCGACGACGACATCGTCGACCTGGACATACCGACCGGCATCCCCTTCCGCTACCGCCTGAACGACGACCTCACGGTGGCGGCCAGCCGGTACCTCGGCGATCCGAAGGCGGCCCAGGAGGCGGCGGCGGCCGTCGCCCGCCAGGCCGGCTGAGCGGTCGACGATCCGGCGGTCGGCCTTCGGGCGCCGGACGCGGCGAACGACCGGTCGAGGCGGACCGGCCGTTCACCGAAGGGTTGGGGCGAGGTCTCCCCGAATGAGCGCCTACAGGGCGTCGCTGCCTCGCTCGCCGGTACGTACCCTGACGACCTCCTCGACCGGGAGGACCCATACCTTGCCGTCACCGATCTTGCCGGTGTTGGCCGACTCCACCACCGCGTCGAGGACGTCGGCCATCCGTTCGTCGTCGATGACGATCTCGAGACGAACCTTGGGAACGAACTCCACCTCGTACTCCGCGCCTCGGTACACCTCGGTATGGCCACGTTGGCGGCCGAACCCTTGGACCTCGGTCACGGTCAGGCCCTGGATCCCCAACACCTTCAGGGCCTCCTTCACGGCGTCGAGCTTGAATGGCTTCACTACCGCTACGACAAGCTTCACGTCCTACTTCCTTTCGTCGAACTAGCAACTGCGATCGAAGGTCGAGCGGTCCGCCCCGCCGAGCACTGGCGCTCGGACGGGGCGGTCCGCCCTAGGGGGTGTACGTCAGCCTTCCAGCTCCTCGGAGGGAGCACCGACGCCGGCGCCCACCCTCTCGGCGAAGGTCTCCTCGGGATAGGCCTCTTCGTCGTGAACGGCGACGTCACCGATCTCCAGGTTCGTGTCCGGCTCACGGAGCCCAACGATCAGCTTCACGATCCACAAGAGGATGAAGCTGGCGATGGCGGTGAAGACGATCACCCAGACCGCAGTGATGAACTGTTCCCATTCCTGGTGCCACGAGCCGCTGTAGAACAAGCCGGTCACCGAGAAACCGGGTGCGGCCTTGCCCAGCCCGATGTACTCGATCATGCCCGGGTCGGCGAAGAACCCGACCAGCAGACCACCGCACAGGCCGGCGATGCCGTGGGTGTAGACCACCCCGAGCGCATCGTCGACCTTGGAGAACGGCCGGACCTTGGACAGGTAGTTCCACGCCACCCACACGATGGCCGAGGCGATCAGGCCCTCGAGGATGGCGCCGTAGCCGTTGACGAAGCCTGCGCCCGGCGTGATGGTCACCAGGCCGACGATCATGCCGTTGATGGCCCCGAGGAACGTTGCCTTCCGCTGCTTGGTGAAGAACATGTCCATGAACATCCAGGTGAGCAGCGCAGCGGCCGTCGCCAGGTTGGTGTTCAGCACGGCAGAGGTGGCATCGGCACCCGCATAGAACGGGTCACCGCCGTTGAACCCGTTCCATCCCAGCCACAGGATCCCGGCGCCCACGGCCACCATCGGCAGGTTGTTCGGCACGCCGTGCCGACGATCTCGTTCCAGCCGGGGCCCGACCACCCAGGCGGCGACGAAGCCGGTGACTCCAGCGGCGAGGTGGATGACGTACCCACCCGAGTAGTCCACTGCGCCCTTCTGGGCGAAGAAGCCACCACCCCAGATGAGGAAGGCGTTGACGGAGTAGACGCAGGTGATCCACAGGGGCACGAAGATGCACCAGGCCTTGAACTTCATGCGGCCGATGATGCTGCCCAGGAAGAGGAGCGGCGTGATGGCTGCGAACACCACCTGGAAGTACATGAACGTGGCCTGGTTGAAGTGGAACGGTATCAGCGTCCCTTCGGGCAGGACCTCCTGGTTCTGTTCAGCGAAGTGGCTCACGGCCGGGTGGAAGTGGCCGATCACGTTGTTGAAGAAGCTGTGGGCATTGCCGCCACCGAGGTGGGCGGGTACGCCGAAAGCCAGGTTGAATCCCCAGAGCACCCAGACGATGAGCACGAGGGAGAAGCCCGAGAAGGCCATGAGCATGGTGTTCACTGCCCACTTCTTCTGGACGAGCCCGCCATAGAGCACGGCGATGCCCGGGAGGCTCATCAAGCCGACCAGCGTTGCGGCCACGATCTGCCACGTGTTGTCGCCTGGATTGAGCCAGTGCGGGTACGGGATATACACGGTCTCTGCTCTCCTCTCGAAGTGACACTCCCGGCCAGGCGTACCAACCTCCCGGGAGCGCTGACCGTGGTCGGCGCACTTCAGGTGGCGGTCGCCTCACCGCTGGGGGACACTCTGCACGCCCGTTGTTTCCCATCGGCTACGTCGAGGTTTCCGGTGTGTTAACTGTCAAGTCGCGCTGCTCATCAGGCACGACTGCGGGGAGGAGACGTCTCGCGTTTACGGCTTGCGTTACGAGGAGGGCGGGGCCGGCCGCTTCTTCCGGGGCTTGCCCGGAGCGCTCTTGGCCGAGGACGACCTGGCCGGAGAGGCCTTGCCCGAGGACGGCTTGGCCGGAGGCGCCTTGGGCGTGTAGCGCTTGTTCGAGCCCCCCGAGCCCGAGGGCTGGGGCCGACGGGAGGGCGATCCGCCCTTCGGGCCGCTCCGCGACGGTGACACCTGACCGGCTGGAGAGTCCGGACGGCTGACCTTCCAGGCCCGGAACAAGAGGTAGGCGCCGGGGACGATGAACAAGAGCCCGAGGAGCCCGACGGTGCTCTCATAGGCGATGCCGGACACGAGGATGGCGAACCCCAGCGGGATGCGGCGGCCCACACGCAGGGTGATGAAGATGGCGAGGGCGAACACCAGCAACAGGACCATCAACACGAGCCAGTGGCTCACCGGGTAGACCACGTTCCCGGTGCACTGGGCGGCCTGTTTGCCCACCTTCGAGTAGGTGAACCCGGGCGAGCAGGTGGTCCCGGTCGGCGTCCCTGCCTGTTTCACCTTCACGGTCAGGTGCCGATCGACCAAGTAGGGGACGGTCAGCCCCAGGCTGATGATCAGGGCCAGCACGGTGGCCGCGATCCCGATCTTGCGCTCCGTCGGATCGAGCATGCGGGCCTCCCTGCGCTGCTCCTCCTCGGTCAGCGGGCGCTCGTCGGCCTCGTCGGCTTCGGGCGCTCTCGGTTTCGGCGGCCGCAGGAAGGTGGCCGAGAGCCAGGCGCCCAGGCCGGCCCCCTGACCGTTGCCGGCGTCGGCCGACCCCGATCTGCGCGCTGAATCTCCGGCCATGGGTGCCCAAGGCTACAGACAACGAAGGGGTCCGCGAAACTGCGCCCGGTTCGGGCCCGAGGCCCTGCGGCTCGATTACCGGGCGCAGAGACGACCGCCCGGTTAGCCTTTCCGCATGCCCTCACGCGCGAAGGAACTGGACCTCAGTACCATCTGGCTCTTCTCGAGCTGCTCGGCCCGCGAGCTCCGCAGGATCCGGAGCTCGCTCGACGAGGTGACCGTGCCGGCGGGAAAGGTCCTGACCGAAGAGGGCACCATCGGGCGCGAGTTCTTCATCATCGTGGACGGCTCGGCCACGGTGACCCGCAAAGGGCGCAAGGTGGCCAAGCTCGGACCGGGCAGTTACTTCGGCGAGCTCGCCCTCCTCGACCGGAAGCCGCGGTCGGCCACCGTGACCTCCGACACCGAGTCGCTGCTCCTGGTGCTCGGGCAGCGCCAGTTCAACGGCATCATCACCGCGATTCCGTCACTGGCTCGCAAGCTCCTGGCGACCATGGCCGAGCGGCTACGCGAAGCCGACGCCAAGGCCTTTCACTGAAGCGCCCGTTTCTCCGGCCTACCATGTCTCTTGGCCAGTCGGGTCCGCCCGACCGGCTGCGCCGTCCCCCGAGCAAGAGCTGCGCCCGGCCGGCCTGTGGCGCACGCCCTACTCGGCTGCATCCTCTGATTCACCGGCCGACTCGGTCGACGGTGCCGATGCACCGACACGTACCGGTTCACCGAGCGACTCCTCGACCAGCTGGGACAGATCGAGGACCCGGACGTCGTCTTCCTTCTGGTTGGCCCGCACCGCGTCGTCGAGCATGATCATGCAATAGGGACAGGCGGTCGATACGACGTCGGCGCCCGTTCCCAACGCCTCCTCGGTGCGCTCCATGTTGATCCGCTTGCCGATGTTCTCCTCGAGCCACATGCGAGCCCCGCCGGCGCCGCAGCAGAACCCCTTCTCGCGGCAGCGCTTCATCTCCACGTTCTTGGCCCCGGGGATGGCGCCGATGACCGTCCGGGGCTCGTCGAAGACCCGGTTGTGCCGGCCCAGGTAGCACGGGTCGTGGTAGGTCACCGTACCGGTGTAGCCGTTGCCGGGGGTGAGCTTGCCCGCCGTGACCAGGTGTTCCAACAGCTGTGAGTGGTGGATGACCTCGAAGTTCCCGCCCAGGGCCGGGTACTCGTTGGACAACGTGTTGAAGCAGTGCGGGCAGCTGGCAATGACCTTCTTGGCCCCGGCGTTCTGCAGCGTCTCGATGTTGAGCTTGGCCTGCTCCTGGAACAGGTACTCGTTGCCGAGCCGGCGAGCCGGGTCACCGGTGCAGCTCTCCTTCGGGCCGAGGATGGCGAACGAGACGCCGGCCCGCCGGAGCATGCGCGCCGTCGCCTGCGCGCCCTTTCGGGCCCGCTCGTCGAGAGCGCTGGCACAGCCCACCCAATAGAGGTACTCGACATCGTCGGGGATGGTGTCGGTGACCACCGGGACCTCGAAGTCCAGGCTCTGGGTCCAGTCGGTGCGCTTGGCCGCCCCCAGCCCCCATGGATCGCCCTGGTTCTCGATGTTGCGGAGCATGAGCCCGGCCTCGCTGGGGAACCGGGATTCCATCAGGACCTCGTAGCGCCGCATGTCGACGATGGTGTCGATGTGCTCGATGTCGACCGGACACTCCTCGACGCAGGCACCACAGGTGGTACACGACCACAGCACGTCGGGGTCGATGACCGAGGGGACCAGGCTCTCGACCTCGAGGCCGGCGGCGCGGTTCTGCTTCATGATCCGGTCGGCCGAGGCGAACAGGTTGTCCCGCAGGTCCATGATCACGAGCTTGGGCGAGAGGGGCTTGTCGGTATTCCAGGCCGGGCACTGGGACTGGCACCGGCCGCATTCCGTGCAGGTGGCCATGTCCAGGAGCTGCTTCCAGGAGAAGTCCTCGATCCGGCCCGCTCCGAAGACGACCTCGTCCTCGTCGCCGACGTCCTCCATGCTCATGTCGGGAGTCGAGGCCAGCGGGCCCAGTGCCCGGGGGCGCCGGGAGGTGGCCACGTTGATGGGGGCGAGGAAGATGTGCAGGTGCTTGGAGTAGGCCACGAAGACCAGGAAGCCGGTGATCACGGTGACGTTGACGAGCAGCAGCACCGTCTCGAGGACGCTGTTGACCCCGGTGCCGAGCGGACGCAAGAGGTTGGCGAGGCCATGGGAGGCGAAGGCCCACCAGCCGTAGGGGAAGTTGCCCGTGTTGACCTGGGCGGCCCGGTAGCCGAGCAGGGAGATGATGACCACGGCGATCATGGCGAGGACCAGCCAGGCGGCGGTGGTGTGGGATCCGAAGAACCGGGACCGGCGGTTCTCCCGCTTGGGCGAGTTCTTGACCCGGATGACGGTGAAGACGATCAGGGCCAACAGCACGGCCACGGCGAAGAAATCCTCGAGAAAGCCCAGCACGGCAGTGTGGCCGATCAGGGGAACGTGGAAATCCCGCTGGAAGAGGCAGCCGTAGGCCTCGAGGATGGTGAAAAGGAGGAGGGTGAAGCCCCAGAAGGTCATGGCGTGGGCGACACCGGGGACCGTCCATTGGAGGAGCTTCTTCTGACCGCCCACCTCGACCAGCTCGGCCTTGACCCGCTTGGGGATGTTCTTGAACCGGTCGGGCGCAGGCTGCCCGACGGAGATCAGCCGATAGAGCCAGAAGAGGCGTCTGCCCGCGATGGCAAACGCGATCGCGGTCACGCCGAGGCCGATGGCAAGTCTGACGGGCACTGATTCCTCTTCCTCCTGGGTGGTTACTTCGAGACCTGGATGCGTATTTCGGTTGGCTCTGCAGATTCAGGGGCGGAAGTTGTCCGCATACCTGCTGGGGGTCGGGCCCCGTTGGCCCTGGTACTTCGACTTCAGACCGGCGGAACCGTACGGGTGGTCCGCCGGGGTGGTCATCTGCAGGAAGCTGATCTGCCCAATCTTCATACGCGGGTAAACGGTAATGGGCAGGTTGGCCACATTGGAGAGCTCCAGGGTGAGGTGGCCGTCCCATCCGGCGTCCACGAACCCGGCAGTCGAGTGGATGAGTAGGCCCAATCGGCCCAGGGACGACTTCCCCTCGAGCCGGGCGACCAGATCGTCGGGCAGCTTGACCTTTTCCCTGGTGGATCCGAGGACGAACTCACCGGGGTGGAGGATGAGGGGCAGGTCCTCACCGATGTCGACCAGTTCGGTGAGATCCTCCTGGTCCTCCCGCACGTCGATGACCCGGCTGGTGTGGTTCCGGAACAGCCGGAAGTACCGGTCGACGTGCAGATCGACCGACGACGGCTGGATGCAGTCGTCGTCCCGGGGGTCGATGACGATGCGCCCGGAGTCGAGGGCTTCACGAATGGAGCGGTCGGAGAGAACCATTGCGCGCTAGACGATAGTGTGGCCGCGCACCTGCGGGCGTAGTTCAGAGGCAGAACATCAGCTTCCCAAGCTGAGAACGCGGGTTCGATTCCCGTCGCCCGCTCTCCACGAACCTCCCTCGTCAGGACGCTTTTTGGCCCGGTTCAGCTTCTCTGAGTTGATTCCGCATCGCCGCCGATCGCGCGTGCATCGCGCTGCAGGTTCCGAATTGCGGCCCTCTTTCGAGACTTGCCGCCACTAATCGCAGTGTCCAACCCGTTCGCGATTGCCACGTCCCGACGCTCGGCGGCGTGCTGATATCTGAGGGCCGCCGCCGGCGATGCATGGCCCATTCTCGACATCAGCTCCTTCGTCGTCGCCCCCGTGTGCGCCGCGAGGGTTCCTGCTGTGTGAAGCAGGTCGTGGAGCTTCACAGAGTCAGGAAGGCCGGCTGCCTGACAGGCTCGTCGCCACTCGGCGTAGAACGCTGCCGTGCGAATCGGTCCCCCCTTATCACCAGTGACACTAGTAACGCAGCATTAGAGGGAACCTTGTGGTTCAGGAAGAAGTGGAACGGCCTCTATACGTCGGGTATGGGTCACTGTCCGCACGGTATGCTTGCTACTGCCCTGCCCACCAGCATTGGTCTCGCCGCCGTGCTCGCGGGTAGGGCTCTTCCCTTGGAGCGTTCAGGGTCCTCAGGTATTCTCACCCGTAGCCCGTTGGGCGAGCGACGGGTCAGGCGAGACTCCCGCTGGACCAGATCCGGCGGGGTTTCGTCGTCCCAGCAAGAGGTTTTGCGACGACCTTCACTGGCGAGAACACCGACGCTGCTTCCGTTGCCATCCATAACCTGCCGATCTGGCTTGATTGTCGAGCGGCCTTGGTAAGGACATCTCGGGCATGGCGTGCAAGCAAGCTCTTAACGTTGGGTGTATGGTTACCCCCGCTAGCTGTGAGGGGGAGACCACAATGAGTGATAGACGTCCACCCGTATTGCGGAACGCAATTGCGATTCTGGCTCTGACGACGGGCATGTTGGTTGCCGCACCTACGGCCCTCATGACGTCGGCCGGAGCAGCCAGCACTCGACCAACGATCAACTCGCCATCGTCCGGCAAACCCTCTCATCCCAAGCCGAACGAATCGAAGTCGTACACCGTCACGTTCGCGGCGACCATGGACCTCCCGAAGGGGACGACGATGACGAGCAAGTTCGTCGACCGCGAGGACTCCTCAAAATGCCTAAGGGCTACGTGGGACTCGGGTTTCAACACCGAACCGGGCAGAGCCGGCCCCTTTAGCGAGTGCGCCTATTTGAAGTCATTCGGCACGTTCAAGCTCAACGTGGTGCTACCGAACAAGCAGTCGCTATGGACGGAAGTCCGTTTGCAACAAACCAACAGCCCTAACATCTATTTTACTACCTTTGAGGGGCAGTGCTCGAGCGTCGGCAACCTCAATTGTTCGGGGGGCTCTGATACGCAGTCCGCTATTAGTGATCACGCTGTCACGGTCCCCGTCACCCTCGGTCCGCTGCCAAGTGGTCCATATGGCTCAGAATTCTGTTCGGCCGAACACGAAAAGTGTGGTTTCAATTGGAGCATCAACGACGTCGCCTATGGTGCCAATGGCGTATACGTCTACCTGGACGCTCCACAGCCAAGCCCAATCGCGTGTGAGTCGAGTACCTTCGGACGTGACCCTGTCCCCGGAGTGAGGAAAGCCTGCTTCCTAACGGACGTCCATAATCGAACCAAGCGGCACTAGTTGTGTGCGGTTCACAGAACGACCCCACGAACTTGGCGGCGATTACCGGTCTATCGCGCGTCTATCGCGCCGTCGGGTTCGTTCGCTGTCGTTCGATATGCTCTTGAACTGGGCTTACCTGTTCACCGTCGTTCGTAAACGTCCAGGTTGCGCAGCTTCCCAAGCTGAGAACGCGGGTTCGATTCCCGTCGCCCGCTCTCCACGAACCTCCCTCGTCAGGATGCTTTTCTTGCCAGGTCAGCCACTCTGACCCGATTTCCCACTACCTTCGATCGCCCGGCGTGCAGTTGCTCACAGTTGCTCGTCCGCCACCCAATCCGCCACCCGAGCAGCTGCGCAGTCATGACCTGCACTCCCGTACAGCCCGGGGGAGGAGCTGACGGGCTCATATGGCGTCAGGCCGACCATTGCGGCCAAGCCGCTGAGGTGGGTCGATGCAACCGGAGCAAAGGTCTGGGTCTGCCAGGGCCACCAGGCATGCGGGCCTCGACTTTGGGGGCGTGGAGGCGGTTCAACCAGAGACCGAGTAGAGCTTCCAGCTACCCGGCACCCCCTTCAGCTCATTCTCTCCCCGCTCATTGAACTCAATGCCCGAGCCAATTACGAGGTCCTTGACAGTGCCCGAGACAAGAACCTCGCTCGGCGAGGCCAACGAACCGATACGAGCGGCGATGTGAACGGCGAGGCCGCCCAGATCGTCGCCTCTCACCTCGCATTCACCGGTGTGGAGACCAATGCGAAGCTCGATACCGAGGGCTCGGGTGGCGTCGATGGTCGCCTGACCGCAACGGATGGCTCGAGCCGGACCATCGAATGAAGCGACGAAGCCGTCTCCCGTGGTGTTGACCTCCCGACCTCGGAAGAGCCGAAGCTGTTCACGGACAATGTGATCGTGGCGATCCAACAAGGACCGCCACCGTTGATCACCCAGTGAGGCTGCACGTTCAGTTGATCCGACTATGTCTGTGAAGAGTATTGAGACCAGTACTCGGTCGATGTCGTTCACTGGTCTCGTACCGGTCAAGAACTCGGCTACTTCGTCGAATATCACATCCTCCTGGCTGAAGATCAACATGTCGTCGCCCGGCAGCGCGACGAACTTGGATCCCTCAATGTGCTCAGCCACATATCGCCCATGGGCAATGGGCAGAAAGGTTGGATTGTCGGCGCTCAGGACCAGGGTGGGCACCCCGATAAGCGGGAGCACCGGGCGAACATCGAGGTTCCGAAGCAGGTAGTCGTACTGTGCTGCCGCGGTTCGCGGGGTGACCGACGACCGGAAGAGTCGACCGAGAGCATCGCCCCGAACCGGGTCTTCGGGCCCAGCTGAACCAGCAAGCGAGAGGAACTCCGGCGTACCCCAGCTGGCCCGGAGGAACCCGATGACGAAATCGAGCGCCTCAGGTGCGAAACCGATCGGATAGTCGTCAGCAATCAGATATCGGGCGGTCGTATTGCACAGAACCAGGGAATCGACCCGTTCGGGATGTGCAGCTGCGTAGAGGATCGAGATCGGGCCACCATCAACTGTCGCGAGAATGGATGTCTGCTCGGAACCGACCGCGTTGAGCACGCTCTCGATGTCTTCGGTCCATTCCTCCCACGTTGGTAAAGGTCTACCCGGCACACCGTCAGATGCGCCTGTGCCTCGTCGATCGAGAAAGATCAAGCGGCGTAGCGACGACAGACGCCTGAGGAATCCGGCAATGACTGGGTCCTCCCACGCCATCTCGATGTTGCTGCCAAGTCCGTTGAAGAAGAGTAGGTCGGAGGGTCCCTCTCCGAGGACTTGGTAGGCAACGTCAGCATCCCCGACGGCCACGTACTTGGTATCCGGACGGCTCATAGGGCAAAGAGTCTTACCTGCGTTTCAGCTCGGTGCTGAAGTGCGTGGCGAGCAGATGGCATCACCCGCTCGAGTCCACGTTGTACCCATAAGGGGCGAGCCACAAGGACAGAAGCCGAATTTCCCCGTTGCGTGACCACATGGCCGGCTTCACCACTCAGGGCGAGGACCTGCCTCGACGATCCAACCCGATCGACCCAAATCCGACGGTCCGTGCAGGTATGGAAAAGTTTGTTTTACAATCGAGAATCGATCCAGGGGGGACCACATGAGGCTGCACCAGGGGGTACGTACGAAGACACCGGGTGGTCGACGGCGACCGGGGCAACGGCAACGTGCTCGAGGATTGGTCGCCGTTGGTGCGTCTGCCGCCGTCTTCGCCCCGGCGGCGCTCACCGTACCGACGACAGAACCGGCCAGCGCCGCTCCGTCCAACATCAACCCAAACGGGGTCCTCAAGTACGGGTACGACCTCAACAACGAGTTCTCCAACAGCTTTGACACGACCGGTTTGAACGACTGCTCGTACACCGTCACCCAGAACACCTTTCAGTCGGTGACGGCGCCGGGGAACTTTGCCATCAGTGGCGGCGTGGCCCAGAGCTGGACGGTCAGCAACAACAGCTCCACCATTACCTTCCACCTTCGCCCGGGCATGGTGTTCTCGAACGGCGCGCCCGTGACATCACAAGACGTCGAGGCCAGCCTCAACCACACCAAGACCAGCCCCCTGCGCTCCTCCCTCACGGCGATCGACACCATGTCCACGCCAGATGCCCAAACGCTGGTGGTCAACCTGAACCAGCCGACGGCCGGAGACTTCCTCTGGGCCATGACCTACATCGATGGCATGGTGATGCCCGCCGCCAACATCTCGACCGAGGCGAACCAGCCCATCGGGGCCGGGCCCTACACCCTGAAGAGCTACAAGCAGGGCTCATCGATCGTTCTCACCAAGAACCCCAAGTACTGGAACTCCGCTGCCTACCCGCTGGGGGGGGTGGATTTCACCCAGCTGACCCAGGGTCCGCAGGCAGCCACCGCCCTCACCTCGGGGGCCGTCGACATGATCCAGGTCGAGCCGGAGAACTACCCGCAACTGGCCGCTGACTCCAATATCGGGATCTCGATCACCAAGTCCTACGACAACATGGCCATCGAGCTCCGCCAGAACACTGGGCCCTTCGCCAAGACCAACGTCAGGGTGGCCCTCGAGTATGCCGTCGACCGCAACGCCCTCAACAAGGTCGTGTTCAACGGGCTGGGCGAGCCGGCCTACCAGCCGGTCCCAAAGTGGTCCCCGGGCTACAGCAAGTCGCTCGGCACCTCGGACTCCTACAACCCGGCGAAGTCCAAGGCCCTCCTGAAGGCGGCCGGGTACAAGAACGGCGTGTCGTTCAACCTCGTCATCCCGGCTGGCGACGCCACCTTCCAGCGGGCCTCGGCCCTGCTGCAGCAGGAGCTGTCGGTGGCCGGGTTCAAGGCCACCATCCAGCAGATCCCTGGTGCCGACTTCCTGACCGACGTCTACATCAAGGGCCAGGGTGACGCCGTGCTGAGCGAGCTGCTCACCAACGGGCCCGACCTGTCGAACAGCTTCGAGGCGCTGTTCGAGCCGTCCGGCTTCCCGGCCCAGCACCTCGGCTCGGTCAACCCCGCGCTGACGCCGCTCATCCAGCAGTCCAACTCGTCGCTCAGCCCGACGGTGCAGGGGCCGCTGATGCAGCAGATCGACAAGACCGTCCTTTCCCAGGGGCTGGTCGTGCCGCTGGTCTTCATGCCGTCGATCATCGCCTACAACAAGCAGAAGGTCGGGGGGAAGGTCGTCGCACCGATCGGGCAGTGCCGGTCGAACCTGGCCGGCATCTACATGAAGCGGTGAACCGGCGAAGCCCTGGTTTTGGCGTTCACTTCGTGCAGGAAGTGAGCTAGACAGCGGAGATGGCGTCCGGTAGCGGGGGCTCGCTCCTTTCCTTCATTGCGCGCCGATTGCTGATCTCGATTCTGCTGTTGTTCCTGATCTCGCTCGGGATCTTCTCGCTCATCTTGATCCTGCCCGGTAATCCGGCCATCTCGCTGGCCGGTGGGACCAAGGCGACCCCGGCCGAGATCGCCAAGATCACCAAACAGCTGCACCTCAACCAGGGCTTCTTCACCCAGTACTGGCGGTGGCTGAGCGGCGCGGTGCACG
The DNA here is from genome assembly GCA_963803065.1 of uncultured Acidimicrobiaceae bacterium. GTDB lineage: Bacteria > Actinomycetota > Acidimicrobiia > Acidimicrobiales > RAAP-2 > DASXMT01. Next base: position 149,714 of record CAWDKW010000013.1, on the reverse strand, counting down.
GCAATCTGGGCCAATCACTGTTCCAGAACGGGAGCGTGACGTCCGGCATCGCCGCCAGGTTCCCGGTGACCTTGGCCGTGGCCGCCGGGGGGATGGTCATCGCCATCCTGGTCGGTCTGCCGGCGGGCATCATCTCGGGTATCCGGCAGGGGACGGTCAGGGACCGGGCCGTGACCATCGGCTCGAGCATCGCCGTGGCCACCCCGGACTTCTGGTTGGCGATCCTGTTGGTGATCGTCTTCGCGGTGAAGTTGAAGTGGTTGCCGGCGTTGGGCTACACGCCCTTCACCCAGTCGCCCGTCGAGTGGTTCAAAGACCTGCTGCTTCCCTGGGTGGCCCTGGGCATCGGCGGTTCGGCCGTCATTGCCCGGCAAGTGCGCGGTGCCCTGATCGACACCCTCGATCAGGACTACATGCGTACGGCGCTGGCCAAGGGACTCACCCAACGGATGGTGATCGGGAAGCACGCGTTGAAGAACGCACTCAGCCCGGCGGTGACGGTGATCGGGATCCAGTTCGGTTATCTGCTCGGTGGCACGCTGATCATCGAACAGATCTTCTCGCTCCCGGGCCTGGGCACGTACATCATCCAGGCCATCGACGACAAGGACATCCCGGAGATCCAGGGAGTCGTCCTGGTGGTGGCGGTCTCCTTCATCATCATCAACCTCATCGTCGACATCATCTACGGCTACTTGAACCCCAAGGTCAGGCTGGCATGACCACCTGGAGCCCTCCGGGGGCCGAGGATCCCTTCGTCGGGCTGAACCCGGTGTCGCCCATCGCCGACCTGCCGGACGAGCTGCCGCAGCGCCGACCGGGCTTCTGGGCCCGCTTCCTCCGTCAGCGATGGGCGCTGGTCGGCTTGACCTTCTTGGTGCTGATGATCCTGGCCGCCATCTTCGCCCCGGTCGTCGCCCCTCACCCTCCCAACGCCCAGGACATCAACGCCATCAACACGGGACCGTCGGCTTCGCACTGGCTCGGTACCGATGACCTCGGCCGTGACATCCTCAGCCGGCTCATCTGGGGCGCCCGCATCTCCTTGCGAGCCGCCTTCGAAATCGTTGCCCTGGCGGCGCTGGTGGCCGTACCACTCGGCCTGATCGCCGGCTTCTTCCGTGGTGCCGTCGACTCCGTGATCATGCGGGTCATGGATGCGCTGTTCTCGTTCCCGCCCCTGATCCTGGCCCTGACCGTCGCCGCGCTGCTCGGCGCCGACATCAACGACGCCGCCATCGCCATCGCCATCGTGTTCGTGCCCAGCTTCGTCCGGTTGCTCCGTGGCGAGGTCATCGCGGTCAGGGAGGAGGCGTTCATCGAGTCGGCCCGGAGCCTCGGGGCCACCTCCAAGCGCCTGATGGGCCGCCACGTCGTCCCGAACGTGGCCTCGCCGATCATCATCCAGCTGGCGCTGGCCCTGGGGTTCGCCCTGCTGGCAGAGGCCGGACTGAGCTTCCTGGGCATCGGTGAACAGCCGCCCACGCCGAGCTGGGGTGGCATGCTCCAAGAGGGGTTCAACTTCATCAATTCGTCGCCCTGGGCCCTGGTCTTCCCCGGGGTGGCCATCATGCTGACGGTGCTGTCGTTCAACCTGGTGGCCGACGGGCTGCGGGACTCCTTGGGCCGGGACCGGCCTCCGGGCAGCACCCTGGTCCAGAGCGACAAGGAGAAGCGACGGAGCCGGATGGCCCGGTTGGGTTCCAGGAGCCGGGCCGAAGCCCCGCCGCCGGCGGCGCGCCCCGGCGCCCCCCTGTTGACCGTGCAAGGCCTGAAGGTCGAGTTCGTCACCCGCGGTCAATGGCTGCCGGTCATGGAGGACGGGACGTTCTCGCTGCAACGGGGTAAGACGCTCGGGCTGGTCGGCGAGAGCGGTTCGGGCAAGACCGTCTCCGCGCTGGCCGTGATGGGCCTGTTGCCGCCCCGGGTGTCCCGGGTGTCCGGCTCGATCCGGTTCGAGGGGCGCGAGCTCACCACGCTGAGCCCATCGGGGCTCCGTCAGCTTCGGGGCAGCGAGATGGCCATGATCTTCCAGGAACCGATGACCAGTCTCAATCCCGCCTATACGGTCGGCAACCAGATCGCCGAACAGGTTCGGGCCCACCGGGAGATCACCCGGAAGGAGGCCTGGAACGTCGCCGTCGACATGCTCGAGCGAGTCGAGATCCCTCACGCCGCCGGGCGAGCCCACGACTATCCGCACGCCTTCTCCGGCGGCATGCGCCAGCGGGTGATGATCGCCATGGCGCTGTCCTGCTCGCCCAAGCTGCTGATCGCCGATGAGCCCACCACCGCTCTCGACGTCACCACCCAGGCGCAGATCATCGACCTGCTCCACACCCTCCAGCGCGAAGAGGACATGGCGATGATCTTCGTCACCCACGACCTCGGCGTCATCGCCGACGTGGCCGACGACGTCGTGGTCATGTACGCCGGGCAGATCGTCGAGCAGTCGATGGCGGCCGACATCTTCGTCCATCCCCGACACCCCTACACCGAGGCGCTGTTGGACTCGGTGCCGCAGCTCACCCCGCGTGGGGAACCACTGCACGCCATTCCCGGCATGGTGCCGCGGCCCGACCAGTTCCTCGCCGGGTGTCGGTTTGCTCCCCGTTGCCCCTACGCGCGAGGACCGCTGCCTGTCCGCGCCGGTTCCGCTCCGTCGCCCCCAGCCGGTCGAAGAACTCGCCGGCAATGGCGCCATCGGTGACCCGGGCCCGACCTCGAGCTCGGCGGTGATCCTGTCCCGTTGCGCCCGACGGGACGAGCTCATGCTGTCCGGCGCCCGGCTCGAGGTGGCGACGACGCCGTTCGTGAGCGCCGCGGCGAAGACCAGCCTCGAGCCGGTCATGACGGTGACCGACCTGGTCAAGGAGTTCCCCATTCGCAGCGGAGTGCTGCGACGCACGACCGGTGCGGTCCGGGCAGTCGACGGTGTCGACCTCGAAGTCATGGCCGGGACGACCCTCGGGCTGGTCGGTGAGAGCGGATCGGGCAAGTCCACCTTGGCCCGGTTGGTGCTGCGCCTCATCGACCCGACCGGCGGAAACGTCGTCGTCGACGGCAAGGACATCACCACGCTCGGGGGCCCGGCGCTGCGACGACACCGCGAAGCCATGCAGATGGTGTTCCAGGATCCCTACTCGTCACTCGACCCCCGCCAGAGCATCGCCGACATCGTCGGAGAGCCGCTGGCCATCCACACCTCGATGTCGAGGTCCCAGCGGGAGAAGAGGGTCGCCGAGCTGCTCGGCCAGGTGGGGCTGGGATCGCACGTCATGCAGCGCCAGCCCCACGAGTTCTCGGGCGGCCAACGCCAGCGCATCGCCATCGCCCGGGCCCTGGCCCTCCAACCCAGGCTGTTGGTCTGCGACGAGCCGGTCAGCGCACTGGACGTGTCAACCCAATCGCAGGTCATCAACCTCTTCAGCCAGCTCCAGAACGAGCTGGGACTGGCATACCTGTTCATCGCTCACGATCTCTCGGTCGTTCGCCACATCAGCGATCGGATCGCCGTGATGTACCTCGGGAAGATCGTCGAGGAAGGGGAGGCGGACGAGGTCTATCTGCGGCCCACCCACCCGTACACGGCGGCGCTCCTGTCCGCCATCCCGGTCCCGGACCCGACCCGCCGGCGCGAAGGGTCCCGCATCATCCTCTCCGGCGAAGTCGGTGAACCGGTCGGTGGGACGGCAGGTTGCCGCTTCCGGGCCCGGTGCCCCTTCGCCATGAAGATCTGCGCCAGCGTCGACCCCGAGGCGTTCGTCACTCCGAGCGGATCGACGGTCCGGTGCCACCTTCACACCAGCGGGCCGGCGCTTGACGGAACATCGGTCCAGCTGCTGCCGACCCCGACGTCGGCCACGAAGGGTGCCGCAGATGGAGCGGTGGGCGAGGTGCCGACGGCGTAGCCGCCCGCGTCGGGCCTCGAGCACCCTCGGTGCCGTGATCGGGTCATTGTCCGCCTCCATCGACCTTCGTCCGCCGGCGTCTGGGCCTCGGGCCGCCTACGACCTACGATCGCAACATCCACTCCGGAGAGGAGAGATGTGGCCAGGCCTGAGCCGAGGGAGCTGTGGAAAAGAGCACGCCCCGAGCCGACCCTTGGGCAACGCCACCAGGACCGGAGCGTTCCTGGATCCCGATCCGACGAGACGGCCACCTGGCCGGAGCCGACGAAACCGACGCCGATACGGGTACTCGTCATCGAGGACGACCAGGAGGTCGCCGACGCTATCGAACGGATCCTGACCACCCTCGGGTTCCAGGTTCACCTGGCCTTCGACGGACGAGACGGGCTGAACAAGGCGCTCGCCGAATCCTACGGCCTGATCATCGTGGATCTCCTCTTGCCTTCCGTGAACGGATTCAAGCTCTGCGCGCAGATCCGTGAGGCCGAGTCATGGGTGCCCATCATGGTTCTCACCGCGAAGACCGGGGACCTGGACCAGGCTGAATCCCTCGATGCCGGGGCGGACGACTTTCTGACGAAGCCCTTCGCCCTGGCGGTGTTCGTCGCCCACGTCCGGGCGCTGCTTCGCCGAACCTCTCACATTCACGTCCGTCGCCTCACGATGAGCGGCCTCATCCTCGACCCGGTTCGGCACCGGTGCTCGAATTCGACCGTCGAGGTCCAGCTGTCGGCCAGAGAGGTCGAGGTCCTCGCCTGCCTCATGACCAACAGCGGAAGGCCGATGTCGAAGAGCGAGCTCCTCACGCGCGTCTGGGGCCCGGACTTCCAAGGGGATCCAAACATCGTCGAGGTCTATGTGGGCCACCTACGCAAGAAGCTGGAGCCGCCTTTCGAACGGCGGGTGATCGACACGGTACGCGGGTACGGGTACCAACTACATGTTGTCGACGACAAGGAATGATGGCGAGGCCGAAGTTCACCCGATCCATTCGGTTCCGGATGACCGCGTTCTACGCGTTGCTCACGTCGGCCATCCTCGCCGCCGGCGCTGTTCTCCTCGTGTTCTCCGTCCACAGTCACCTGATAGCCCAGGTCGACCAGAACCTGGTGACCGACGCGCACTATGTGCAGGGTCAGCTCGCCAGACACCGCTACCTCCCCCCAACCGGTCCGGCTGGGCAATACGGCGAGCTACTCGAGGCAAACGGCAGGCTGTTGGGATCCGGCGACACCCTGCACGGGGTCCCGCTGCCGGTCACGGTGACCCCCGATGGACCGGTACCCCGTCTGACCACCATTCAGACTCGACGATTCGGGCCCCTGCGTGTCCTCGAGGTCCAACTCGGGCGTGGATCCGCTCCCATTCTGGTCGAAGCCGTGCAGATCGACCAGATCACACAGGCCACTCAGTCTCTGACCGTGGGCGTCGCGATCGGTGCACCCCTTCTCGCTCTCCTCCTCTCCCTTCTCGTTTGGGTGATAACGGGCCGCGCCCTTCGGCCGGTGGAGACCGCTCGTGCCGCTGTCGCCTCGATCTCCGACTCTCAACCGGCCAGCAGGATCCCCAGTCCTCGCACCGGTGACGAGGTGGAGCGGCTGGTCGGAACCATGAACGCCATGCTCGACCGGCAAGGAGCGGCCATCGAGCGCGAGCTCCGCTTCATTGCCGACGCCAGTCACGAGCTCAGAAGTCCGATCGCTGCAGCCAGAGCGGCGCTGGAGTCCGAAGCGGTGGGAGGCGATGCCAGCGCCTCCCGGGACGTGGCCCTTCGTGCCTTCGTCGCCTCCATGCCTCGCAGACCAGCTGCTCGTCCTCGATTCCGCCGGGCGCGGGACATCCGAGGCGATCCCCGTTGACGTTGACGATCTCATCTTCGCCTACGCCGAGCACCTCCCACCACGCACAACCCCTCACATCAACACCTCGGCCGTCTCCGGCGGCCAGGTGTACGCCGAGGAAGTGGACATCATCCGCATCATCGAGAACCTGGGGTCGAACGCCGTCCGCCACGCGCGAAGTCAGGTAGTGCTCGCATTGACCGAGGTGGCTGATCGAGTCGAGTTGACCGTCGCGGACGACGGGCCGGGTGTCCCTGACGATAGAAAGAGCCTGATTTTCGAACGGTTCTACCGACTCGAGTCCGATCGCAGTAGGGCTTTCGGAGGCGCCGGGCTCGGCCTGGCCATCGTGCGTGAGCTCACGACGAAGTACGGCGGTTCGGTCCACGTCGAGGACGTGTCGCCGTGTGGGGCTCGCTTCGTGGTGCAGCTCCCGACGACCCCGTCGGAGTCGAGGGTGTAGCGCGCCGTTCTCGGTCCCGTCATGGACCGTCGGCCGATGCACCGAGAAAACCGGAAGGGTTCCATCGTCTGAACGAACCTTCAGCAACACTGATCGGTCCTGAACTCACGTTCAGGGCCGATCCCGGACGCCGCAGCGATGACTCCTAGGGTGCCGGGACGTGACCGGCACCGGTGTCGACAGTGCGGATACCACTCGACATGGGAGACCGGCTGCCAAGAGAAGGGCTCGTGGCTGGAGGCGTGGGGCGGTCATCCTGGTTGCAGGCACCGCGGTCGCGACGAGTGTCCTCGCCGTGGTCACTACTCGTGCCGAAGGCGCTCTGACAACGAGAGGACTGCTCACGGCAAGTTGTCAGGAGGCCTCGCTGGCCGCACCGATACGATGGGCCGCTCGATACGAGCCGGTCCGACAGGTTGACGGGGCGACGGCAATCCGCATCCTGGAGGCGGGCAGGGCGGATCCCGGCGATGTGATATCGACGGTGGCGGGAGCGTGGGATCTGTCCTGGTCGACTGCGGCGGGGCCACTGGCCACCGCACGCTCGGCCATGACCACCGGCACTCACCGCACGATCGACGCCAGCGCCGCGAACCTGCTCTCACCGGACGGAAACTGCTCGTTGTACCTCTCGGTCCGAGCCACCAAGGATCCCCTGGTCGGCGTCATCGGTGACAGCGTCTTCGCGGGAATCGCTCAACAGGTTCGGTCGGAATCGTCACCCCTTCGCAGCCTTCCCGCGTCGACATGGGAGATCCGGGCCACAAGCGGATTCGGATGGGGGGCATCGGCGCCGGCGTGGCCGCTGAAGACAGTCGAAGGAACATGGGCCATCGGATTGGCTCGAGGGATCTTCGCCCAGCATCCATCCGCACTCGTGGTCGAACTGGGAGCGAACGACGCGATGCGAGCAACATTCGCCGAAGTCTCCGGCGACCCATCTCTGGGCGCAGTCCTCGATGGCGTCTCGAGCGATGCCAAGCACCTCCTCGAAGCATCGGCGAACGCCCGAATTCCCTGTGTCGTCATCGTCACCGCTCCTGAGCATTCGACAAGCCTCTTCGGGGCCGGACCCCGATACGCGGTCCAGGCCAAGAGCGTGAATCAGGTCGTCGAATCCGACGCCGTCGCCGCTGGCGGACACGTGACGATCGCCGATTGGGCCACCGTGTCCCGGGGGCACCACGAGGGCCCGGCCGATTGGTTCCTTCCTGACGACGTCCATCCGAACCTGACCGGAGAGGCTGCACTCGTCGGTATCGTCCAGCGATCGATCCAGTCGTGTCCGGCGCCTCGTTCGGGAGCGGAGAGCTCGTGACGCCCGACGAGCACTAGCTGGGAAACGGGGCCGACGACACGGCTCATGGCTTGGAAGACTGGGGACATGGCCGTGCCGTCGACCCCTTATTACCGTGACGACCTCGCCCTCGTCCATCACCGCGGATTCGCCTTCCACGCGGAGGCGTGCGCACCGGGGATCCTGGCCCTGTTGGACCCGGTTCTGAGGGGCAATGGGCTGGTCCTCGAGATCGGTTGTGGGAGCGGCCTGCTCACCGAGCGACTCGTCGCTGCCGGCCACCGGGTCACGGCCACCGATGCGTCGCCGGCCATGCTCCGCCTCGCACGCGCAGTCGTCCCCGGCCCGGTCGAGTTCCGCCTCTTGACCCTTCCGGAGGACGCCGTCCCCGAGGCCGATGCCATCGTTGGCGTCGGCCATGCCCTGAATTACCTGCCCGACGCCGATGCCTTGACTCGGGGCCTCCGGTCGCTGGCGCGCTCGCTCCGACCCGGAGGCGTGTTCGCCCTCGACGTCTGCGATCTCGAATGGGGAGTCGCCCATACCGAGTCGAGCATCGGTAGGGTCGGCGACGACTGGGCGATCATCTCCCGGTTCTCGCTGCCGTCACCAGACCGGTACGTGCGCGAGATGACCACGTTCATCCGCAACGATGACGGTTCGTGGCGACGGGACGACGAACGACACGACAACGTCCTGGTCGAGGCGTCCGGGATCCCTGAACTTCTCGCCTCCGAAGGCCTCGAGGTCGAGGTGCGCTCCGCCTTCGGGGCCGAGCAGCTGCCCGGCGGGCTCCGAGCGGTGGTAGGCCGACGCCCGACATGAACTCCGTAGGCGCCCGGCGGTGCGTCGCCGCTTCCTCTGGTAAGAACTGCGCCATGCGAAGTCCCGAGTCGAACCAGTGAGGCGTGGCCGTGCTGCGGTGGCCGTGCAGTGCCTGCAGCCCCGCTGAGCGCCGAGCAGCGCCAACAGATCCACGAGACCGTCATCGCCCTCACCACCCGGCGGGGTCTCGACGGTTGGCGCATCAGTGACCTGGTCGCCACGACCGGGGTGTCCTCCCGCACCATCTACAAGTACTTCCCCTCGAAGGAGCACCTGTTGCTCACCTCGCTCATCGAGACCTCGGAGATCGAGTTCGCCCAGATCCGCGAGACAACCATGCGGCGCGCCCGCACGCCGAGGACCCGCGTGCTGCGGGCGCTCCGGGAGTGCACCGCCGGCGTCATGGACTCACCCGAGCTGGCCAAGGCCCTCGTGCGCGCCTGGACCTCGGGACAGTCCTCGATCCCTCCGATGCTGGCCGGGTTCGAGGACGGACTGCGGGCGACGCTCGCCTACGCCATTGCCGGAGGTCCGCCTTCGCCGACCCAGGACAAGGTGGCCGAGGTCATCGAGATGGTGTGGGTGACCAGCGTGATCGCCTGGACCTCCGGGCTGCGGGGGCCCGAGTACGTCGACCGGTCGGTGCGGCGGGCCCTCAGCGTCATCGAGCTCCCGGCGTGATGGGACCGGCCGGCCCGACCGCGGGGACGGGCCGACCGCCCCTCCTGATCGTCACCGAGGTGGCCCCGTACCGGGCGGGACCCGCAGGGGTCCACGGGGTGCTCGGCCAGGCGGCTACCGCCCTGGCCGAGTTGGGGACCATGGCCGGGCTGGAGCCGGTGACGGTGACCGGGGTCGGCGACCTGACCGTTGGGCAGCTGGCGGCTGGCGGCGTCCTGGCCCTGTTCACCATCGGCGAGACGCCGTTCACCCCGGCACAGCGGACGACCATCTCCGACTCGTGGCGCCGCGGCGACCTGGGCATCCTCGGGGTCCATGCCGCCACGGATGCCTGCTCCGGCTGGGAGGACTACGGGGCCATCCTCGGGGCCCGGTTCGCCGGTCACCCTTGGACCCAGTCGTTTTCCATCGACGTGGTCGACCCGGCCCATCCGGCGACGGCCCACCTTCCCGACCCGTGGCCGTGGCACGACGAGATCTATCTCTTCGACCGGTGCCGTCCCGACGCCCGGATCCTCCTGCGCGTCGATCCCACCCAGCTCGACATGACGGTCCCCGGTGCCCGTCTGCCCGACCAGGGGCTGCCGTTGGCCTGGTGCCATGCCGAAGCGGGGGGCCGGACGTTCTACAGCGCCCTCGGGCACTTCCCGGCGGCGTGGGAGAGTGGGGCCTACCTGGCCCATCTCCTCGGTGGCCTGCGCTGGGTCCGGGCTGGAGACAGGTGAGTCCGAATGGCCCGACCGGCATCCGGCATGGGACTACAAGTTTTATCTTGGTCGCGGCTCCAGGTTAGAGTCCCCCGATGGCCCGCTTCTTCACTGAGTCGGAGTACGAGGTCGCCGACGCGGCCTGCGCCCGGCTGATCCCCACCGACGAGCAGCCCGGCGCACGGGAGGCCCGGGTGGTCGACTACATCGACGGCTTCCTGGGCGCCTTCGCCACCGATCCCCCGTTGATTTGGGCCGGCGGGCCCTTCTCCGGGCGATTCGGGGGGGCGAGTGGTTTCGCCTCGTTCCACCGGCTCACACCGCTCGAGGAGCTCGCCTGGCGGACGCGCATCGAGGGATCGCTCGGGATCCCCGAGCGTGAGCGGCTCGGGCACGTCCGGGGGCTGCAGGAGATCTACCGCGAGGGCCTCGAGGCGCTGGGCACCGACTTCACGTCGCTGCCACCCGACGAGCAGGACGAGCGGTTGCGGGCGGCTGAGCCCTTCACCGCGGTGCTCTACGCCCATGCCTGCCAGGGCATGTACGGCGCCCCCGAGTACGGCGGGAACCAGGGCCTGGTCGGGTGGGAGAACATCGGCTTCGCCGGTGACGTCCAGCCGCGAGGGTACAGCGACGAGGAGGTCAGCCAGCCATGAGCCGGGACTTCGACGTCATCATCGTGGGCTCGGGGCCGGGCGGGTCGACCGCCGCCGACGTGCTCACGGCCGGTGGCCGCTCGGTGGTGGTCTTCGAGCGGGGTCGGAACCGCCTGATCGAACTCGAGCCTCCCTTCAACCTGATCACCGACTACTCCAACGACGAGATCAAGTTCATGAACCGCCATTTCCTCGGGCCCGACCCGTGGCTCGACCCGCGCACCTTCCGACCCAGCGCGGAGGTGGCCGACCCGGTCCACGTGGGCGACGTGAACAACCTCCCAGCCACCGTGGGCGGCGGCGGGGTGCACGCCGACGGCAAGCTGCCGCGGTTCCGGGAGGACGACTTCCGGCTCCGTACGCTGCTCGGACCGGTGGACGGGGCCGATGTTGTCGACTGGCCCATCGGCTACGACGACCTGGAGCCCTTCTACGCCGAGGCCGAGCGTCTGGTGGGCGTGGCCGGCGAGGCCGGCGCCAACCCGTTCGCCGCCGCCCGCTCGGGGCCGTACCCCATGCCACCGGGCGCGCCGATGTACGGATCGCTGCTCACGGTGGCGGCCGCCGAACGGCTCGGGTATCACCCCTACCCGGGCCCGACCGGCGCCAACTCGGTTCCCTACGACGGCAGGCCAGCGTGCAACAACTGCGGGTTCTGCGCCTTCTTCGGATGCCCCATCCACGCCAAGGGCGACCCAGTGGCACCGCTGCGTCGAGCCCTGCTCACCCGCAGGGCGGAGATCCGGCCTGATTCGTTCGTCACCCGGCTCCTCCTTCGCAACGGCCGAGCCGTCGGGGTCGAGTGGCAGGACGCAGAGGGGGAATTCCATGAGGAACTGGCCGACCAGGTGGTGGTGGCCTGCGGGGCCATGGAGACACCGCGGCTCCTGCTGCTGTCGGGACTCGAGCATCCCCAGATCGGCCGGAACCTCATGTTCCACTTCCAGACGATCAGCCTGGGCCGCCTGGCTCAGCGGGCCCACTACCACAAGGGTCGCTCGGTATCCCACCTGCACGACGACCACATCGTCCCCGACCCCGAGTCGTACAAGGTGGCGGCGGACGCCGGCCTGCCCTGGTTGAAGGGAGGCATGGTGGAGCACTGCGGCCCGGGCCACCCGATCCTGGAGGCCAGCACCTACCCGTGGGGCGTCGAGCACAAAGTGAAGATGCGAGAGTCGCCCTTTCGGGACCACCTGGTCGCGTTCACCATGCAGGGGGAGGACCTTCCCCAGCCGACCAACCGGATCGACCTCGACCCCGCCGTCCGCGACGTGCGGGGCCATGCCGTGGCCCGGACCACCTACCAGCCGCACCCACACGAGATCGTCTCCTCGCGGTACCACGGGGCCAAGCTCGAGGCGATCCTGGCGGAGGCCGGCGCCGAGTGGACGACCACCGTGACCTCGCCGATGCTCGATGGCAACCCGTTCGGCATCACCAGCCCGGCGGCAAAGATCCCTGCCTCCAAGCACGTCATGGGCACGGCCCGCATGGGCGACGACCCTGCCACCTCGGTCTGCGACCGTTGGGGACGGCTCCACGACGTCCCCAACGTCTTGGTCGCCGATTCGTCGCTGTTCCCGACCAGCACTGGCTACGGCCCGACCCTCACGCTGGTGGCCCTAGCCATCCGCAACGCCCGCGCCCTGCTCGGGTGACCCGAGCGGCCGGCCTGTTCAGTTCAACGAAGAGCCACGGCGACCTCGAGCTCGACGGTCCCACCCCGGGGAAGGGAGGCGACGCCGATGGCCGATCGGGTATGCCTCCCCGCCTCTCCGAAGACCTGGAAGAGGAGCCTGCTCGCTCCGTCGAGGGCCGCCGGCTGCATCTGGGTGCCGGGGGCGATGGCGGCGAACCCGAGCACGGTGAGGACGCGTTCGATCCGGTCCAGGCTCCCCAACTCCTCCCGGAGGACGGCCAGCGCGTTGAGCACGCACACCTCCGAGGCGCGGCTCGCCTGTTCCACCGTGACGGTGTCGCCGAGCAGCCCGGTGCAGGTGAGCTTGCCGTCTATCCGTGGAAGCTGGCCGGAGGTCCGGGCCACCCCGCCGTGGACCACCACCGGGACGAGAGGGTCATGGGGAGGGTGCGGGCCGTAGAGGGTGTACCCCAACTCGGCGATGCGTTTGTCGATCACCGCCGTCATCAGGCCGCGAACTCCCACCACTGCACCTCGCACATCATCGGCAACAGGTAGCGAACATAGACCGAGTGGATCTTCACCACGTCCTGGTCGTCCTCATGCAGGTCGATGAGATCGACCCGGTTGTCATGTCGGCGGAAGGCGGCGGCCCGGTCCTGTACGCCCTGGAGCTCATCCAACGAGCCCACCGAGAAGCCGAAGTGGTCCAGGCGCGGGCAGCGCATCGGATCACCGTCGGCGACAAGGAAAATGAACTGGTCCCAGTGCACGCACGACAAGATGAGGCGGCGGCGGTGCTCGGTCATGACCTTGATCTCGTCGAACCCGAACACGTCGCTCCAGAAGCGGCAGATGTCGCCGCGGTTCTTCTCATCGAGCAGGTCGGCGGGCAGGCTCATGGCCACGTGGTTGAACCGCGGGTTGCCGGTCGGGTAGTAGGGATGGGCCATCACGCGCCCCGACTGGGACCGGTCTCGGCGACAGCCCCCGGGGAGAGGCGGGGAACGACCATGACCTTGCCGGCGTAGCGGCCCTCGGCCAGGCCGACCAGGGTGTCGGACAGCCGGTCCAGGGGCACGTCGTCTGCTTCGATGAGCAAATCGGACGGGAACCGTTCGGAGGCCAGCAGGTCGAGGGCCCGCTCGAAGCCGTCCTTGTCGTAGATGAACGACCCGACCACGTGGAGCTCGTTCAACACGAATCGGTTGGGGTCGAAGGTCGGGGGCTCCAGGCCCGCCCCCACCAAGGCCAGGGTCCCTCCCCGGCGAAGCTGGTGGAACCCGGCCTCCATGGCCGCCCGCTTTCCGGAGCACTCGAGCACGACGTGGACGGCCCGGTCGGAGATCCGCTCGGGCTCCCAGAGGGGGAACGTCTCGAGCTCGGCCGGGTCGAGCACCAGGGTCGCGCCGAGCTTGCGGGCCAGGCGTTTGCGACGCTCCCCCGGCTCCACCACCGTGATCGGTCCGATGCCCATGGTCACGAGGGCGGCGACGGACAGGGCGCCGATTGGTCCGGCCCCGATCACCATCACGCTGTCACCGCGACTTGCCCCCGACCGGGTGATCCCGTGGAGGGCCACGGCCAGCGGCTCGGCCAACGCCGCCTGGCGGGCGGTCAAACCCGGCGGCAGCCGCAGGAGGGACCGGGACTGCACCAGCACGTAGCGGGCAAAGGCGCCGTCGTGCCCGTCGACGATGGAGCCCTGGCGGTTCTCGCACTGCGAGGGCTTTCCCTCTCGGCAGCGCCGGCAACGCCCGCACTTGGGCGACGGGCCGCCAACGACGGTCTCGCCGACCTCCCAGCCCTCCACCCCGTCACCCAAGGAGGCGATGATCCCGGTGAACTCGTGGCCGGCGATCAGGCCGGGCTTCTCCGCCCACCCGTCGAGCAGCATGTGGATGTCCGAACCACAGATGCCGCAGTGGTCCACCTCGACCAGTACCTCGCCCGGCCCAGGGCTCGGGACGGGGCGGTCCTCCACCACGACTTCGCCCGGCCGGCGATACACGGCTGCCGGCATGACCTCAGGTAGATCGCTCACGATGCCCTCCCCCGCTCGGGCCAGCCGGTGGTGTCGCCCAGCCGAGCCCCGACCAGAGCCAATCTAGGTCACCAGCTCCGTGCGGGCATCATGGCGTCACCGCCCGCTGGTGACCTTCGGAACGGGATCGCCGCGGTATCCGGCGGGGGGCTGGTCGTCGGGGCAGGCTCCAGGCGGATCGTTGTACCGGGGGTCGCTGGTCCAGGATCCGTACTCCCAGCCGGGCTTCATCGCCGGGAGATGGAGTAGCGGTGTGAAGTCCTCGGTGATGAGTGCGCCGAAGGCCGCGGCGCCGTACGGACACATGTGGTCGTTGTCGAGCTTGCGGGCTCGCACCCACGAACCCTGTCGACGTGCGCATCCAGGCGAGGAAACGCCCGTCGGGCGCGAAGAGCTGCTCGGTGGTCAGGTAGATGGCGTGACCCGGGAACGCCTTGACTGCCTCGTTGTGCCGCCCTGTTCCAGGCAACCTGCCAGCCCTCTCCGTCGCGCCCAGTCCGCCTCCCGCTGAGCGGGATCGGTGATCGTGGGGTTCGGACCGGTCTGAGGGATACTGGAGCAACACGATCAACTCCACCCCATCGCCCGGGGCGAGCAACGCCCGCATGGCGCGCTCCAGGCGCACCCGGTAGGCGGCCGGATCGGACGTGGGCCACCTTCTCGTCCCAGTACCACATGCCGATCATGATCTGCGGGTGGGACGTCCGCCATCGTCGGGAGGAGTCGGCGGGCCAGGTCGGGTCCCTGGTCAGCCCCCAGCCCGGGAAGGCCGTGTTCATCACGACTGACATCTCCCCGGTGGACTGGAGTGCCGCGGTGATGCCGGGCGAGCTGTCGACCATGACGCTGTCCCCGAAGATCCCGACTCGAACGGGATCCTCGCGGCTGGCCGCCGGGATGTCGACGTGGCCGATCGGTACCGTGCCCGCTGCTTTCTGGACCGCGGCATTCGACACCGTGGCCTGGGCCACCTCCGGGGGACCGACCGTTCCCGCCACGATCACCGCCGTCGTCGCCAGGACCCCGGCCGTGGCCATGCTGACGGCCGGCACTCGGAACCGCCGGGCCAACGCTCCCCAGTCGGCTCGGCGCAGTGGCCGCTCGACCAGGTAGAAGCTGGCGCACGACGCCGCCAACATGGCAGCCAACCGGGCCACGAGGAGCTGCCACCCGGTCAGCCCAGTCGTGTCGGCGGTCATGAGCACGATGGCCGGCCAGTGCCACAGGTAGAGGCTGTAGGAGATGAGGCCCAGCCACTGCACCGGGCCGATGGAGAGGATCGCGGGCCACCGGCCCATCGGGTGCCCTGACGCTGCCCACGATCACCAGCATCGAGCCGAGGGCGATCACCCCCAAGCCGCCGTCCCAGATCCACCAGGGAGGCCCGTTGGCCGTCGACGCCCCGGCGGCCACGACGGCCACGCCGACCACGGTTGCCACCGACCAGGCCCGCCGTCGCGCTCTGACTGGCGCCCCCGGCGGCCAGACCATGGCCGCCGCCCCGCCGAGCAAGAGCTCCCAGGCACGGGTGTCGGTGCCCAGGTAGGCCCGGTTCGGCCCGAGCAGATGGGCGGCCAGCCCCATCCAGACCAGCGAAGCGATGGCGAGGAACAGCGTGGCGCCGACCACAAAGTGCCGGGGGCACCGAGGCCGCGCCGAGCGGACCGCGAGCAAGACACCGAGCACCAACGGCCAACAGAGGTAGTACTGCTCCTCGATGGCCAGCGACCAGGTGTGCTGCAGGGGGCTCGGCGCGGTGAACTGGGCGAAGTAGCCGTGCCCGGCGATGATCTGCTGCCAGTTGGCTACGTAGAACAAGGTGGCCAGGGCCGGGTTTCGGAGCTGGGCCGGTACCAGGCCCGGACCCCCGATCCAGGCGTACAGAGACAGGACGACGAGCAAGAGGAGCACGGCGGGAAGGAGACGACGGGCCCGGCGCCCCCAAAAGGCGACCACCCCGCCTATCGGCCGGCCATCGGCCACCAGGATGCTGGTGATGAGGTACCCGGACAGGACGAAGAACACGTCGACGCCGAGCCACCCACCTCGGAGATAGCCGAGGTGAAAGGCGACGACGGCGGCGATGGCGACGGCCCGGACGCCGTCGAGCTGAGGTAGGTGCTGCCGTGCGGCCACGACGCCTCAGTCTCGCGCCCCTCAGGCCCCAATCGTGGATCGCGGCTGGGCGAGGACATGGCCGGCCAGATCAGTTGCGCCTCTGCTCCGAACCGCGCTCGGGCTTCAACGCGATGATCGGAGCCAGGCGGGGCCGCACCCAGGCTCGGACGAGCTCTCCGACGTCCCGGCGTAGGGAGCGGGCGCTCGGCGCCGGCGGCTCTTTCGTCGGCGAGGTCGTGGCGTCGGCCAGCGCCTGGACCAGGACGCCGACGATGGTGGGAAGTTCCGCCAGCTCCACCGGGGTCGAGGCCACGCACACGCCATCTCGCCAATGACTGAAGACGACGACGCGCCGTGAGTGATGCCACGACACGCGGAGATGCCGACCGCCGTCCCGCCGGTCGGAGATCTGCAGCTGCGCAGGCACCGCACCCATACCTGCAGTATGGACGGGCCACATCCGGTTGTCGACCGTGTCCTCGTTCGGGGTCAGGCAAGCGGTCGCTGGACCCGGATGGCCCCGGTCGGGCTCGGTCGGTGACCCACCGCGGCGGGCTCCCTGTCAGTATTGGGCCGTGCAACCAGAGCCCCCCGGCGACCAGGCCGAGCACACCCGTCGGACCCGGGACGCCTACAACCGGCTGGCCGGCGTGTGGACGCTCACGACCGATGATGGTCCCTTCAATGGTCACCTGGAGCGGCCTGCCCTGCGCTCGCTCGTCCCTCGCCCCCTGGCCGGCGCAACCGTGCTGGACGCGGGGTGCGGCTCGGGCGCCCAGTGCGAATGGTTGCTGGACGAGGGCGCCGAAGTGGTCGGAATCGACCTCAGCCCGTTGATGGTGGATGAGACCACCCGTCGGTGCGGCGGACGGGGACGCTTCTTCGTGGCCGACCTGGCCGAGCCGCTGCCTCTCGAGCCCAGGTCGTTCGACGGCATTACCTGCTCGCTGGCATTGCACTACCTCGAGCACTGGGAGGTCCCGCTCCGCACGTTCGCCACCCTGCTCCGTCCGAGGGGCTGGGTAGTGATCTCCCTCGATCACCCGTTCGGACCTCCCCTCCCCTCGCAACGAGGTGGCTATTTCGAGACCGAGCTCGTTTCCGATACCTGGAAAAAGGCAGACGTCGAGGTGACCCAGTACTTCTGGCGGCGGCCGCTGTCCGCGGTCACCGACGCCTTCGCCGACGCCGGCTTCGTCGTCGAGCGCATCGTCGAGCCCCAGCCGGGCCCGGGCGCCCTGGATCGGTTCCCCGAAGCACTGTCCGGGTTGGCTGGCCTGCCGTCGTTCATCGTCTACCGGATCGTGCTGAACGCCTGAGCCGCGCCGGACCGGGTCGACCGGGTCAGCCTTCAGGCGCCAACCGCCAGTCGCCGCCTGCAGACGATCCCATCCGGATCGGACTTCAGGCTGAAGGTCACATCGCTGAACTCAATCGCGATCGACGTCGACTCGAGCTGCGGGGATCCGTCGGGATTGCGCACGTAGACCCGCCTCCGGGTCGGCACCATGATTCCTCCAAACTCGCGGTACTCCGAGGGGTAGTGCACAGCCGGCCCACCACCCAAGATGTCCACGGAATAGTCGAGGCGCCGAAGCAGTCCGGCGTCATCGAAGTAGTAGGTCTGCTGTCGACAGTGGGCAACGATCGCGTCGGGATAGGTGACCAGAAGTCTCCGCCACTCTTGCCCATCCTCATGCCACGGCTCGATCTCCTCAGTGTGGAAGTCGGAGCGCATGAAGATGAACGGTGCAACGAGATAGTTCCAGTTCGCCTCACCTGCGAAATATGCCGCATTGAAGTCATCCCACGGAGTCTCTCGAACCTGACCTTCAAATGACGCGGCCGGATCCAGACGCTCGTCGAGGAGGACCCCGTCGGAAGCCTCGATGGTCTGTCTCCACGGCTCCCAGGTGGTGTACTGGCCCAACGTGGGATACGGCGCGATGGTGAGACGTTGATCCTTGAGCTCGCCTTCGAGCACCACGTTGTCGAGCATCCCGGCCTTGCCCTTCATGGCCCAAATGGCACCGGTGATGGAGGCAGTGGCTCTGAAACGTGAATAGCTCGCCCACCGCTGTGCTCCGCCATGAGATTTCACCGCCAACTCCAAGAGGCCCTTCGGACTCGCCTGATCCCCTCTGCGGCTGAACGAAGACACGGACTCCGCCGAGCGTGTCCCAACCTTTGATGCTCCTTGGACTGTCGGTTCCACTGTTCTCTCCTCTCTCCACCAATTGGCATCTACCAATTGGCCCTCACATGCGGACGTCAAGCGCCTCGAGCAGGGCAGCGAGTTTGCGGTCGAGTTCGATGCCGACCTGTGCGATCGGCAGACTGGCGAAGCTCTCGAACACCGTGCGAGGCTCATCGATGGCAAATCGGGTGCGGTTCGCAGCATCGACGTAGATGGCGGTGCGCAACGGTGCGTACAGCATCACCGACGGGTCATGGCGGTAAATCTGCTCCGCGATGGTGTGGTTGCCCATCAGGTAGGCCGTGCACGGCGCGACGTCCCCCGCCAGGCTCATGATGGGCGTCAGATCGGATCGCCAGTAGATGAAGAAGCCGAGCGGGGCGGATGCATCGGCGTCTGCCGCCACTTCCTGCCAAGCGGCGCCGCGGTCGACGAATCCGGCGAGGTGCTTCGAGTCCAGTTCCGGTACCGCGTCCTCGTAACGGGCGACGGAACGCCTCGTACGGCTGTCCGGTGTCGAAGCTCAGCCGCATGACCCGGTGTGGAAAGAAACCGATGTCCACTGCGTGCTCCACGTCAGTCTGGCCCGCTCAAGAACGCACCGACGTCACGTGCGAACTCGGCGTGGTGCTGAAAGAGAAACCCATGTGCAGAGTCGGGATAGGTCTTGATTCGGGCTTGCGGGATGAGACCGGCGAGGAGGTGGGAGTAGTGGGGCAGGATCATGGGGTCGCTGTCGCCGTTGGCCACCAGCACCGGTACTCCGATACTGCCCAGCCTTTGCAACAGGGCGTGGTTCGGCATTCCCCAGTCACAGACCGAGTCGTACTGGGCCAATCGCGTTTCCCAAGTCGTCGGCTGGTCGCGGTCCCGACTTCTGGCGCCCATCCGCTGGAGTGACTCCGCTCCCCCTCGTCGGCTCGTATCAGATTCCGTGTAGAAGACCTTGAGGTACCCGTCGGGGCTCGTCACGCGGTTACCCACCGCCCCGATCACCTCTGGCGCCCATCCGTGCATCCCTGCAGCCCCTCGAGGCGCCGAGGAAGCCAACACCAGCCTTCTCACGATGTCAGGCCGTACCAAGGCCATCTCCTGGGCGACGAAGCTGCCGATCGAGAATCCGAGGATATCGACCTGATCGATTTCTAACGCATCCAGGAACGAGATGGCATCGTGCGCCATCTGCTCGAGCGAGTTCGGCGTGCGCCCGGTCGTGGCTCCGACCCCAACGTTGTCGAAGGTTACGACACGGCGGGAAGCAGCGAGGGCGTCTATCAGCGCCGGATCCCAGTTGTCGAGATTCCCGCGGAAGTGTTGGAGGAGGACCAGCGGCACTGCACCATTACCAACCTCGCGATAGCAATAGTCGATGCCGTTCGCGGCGCTCACCAGTACATTCGGTGCCTCTGCATAGGTCGCGTTCATCGTTGTCCTCTCAGTTCGCGTCATGGTGTCGTTCACTCCTGGGCCTGACCGAATGTGGACGATGGCCCAGCAGGTGCGAGGAGGGCGAAATCATCGAGTGAGCAGCCCTGGGCACTGGACGGTGTCGTCAAGATCAGGGGGACATTCACGAACGCGGGAATTCTCGGAGAGCCTCCAAAGTTGGCTCGGCCATAGCACTTACAATACCCGATTACGTTCTATTACGCAACCCTCTCGGATCGTAACCAGATCTTTCGAGCGGGCTGGCTGGTGGTTCTCGGCGTCGATGACACCACGCCGTTCAGGACTTCTTTCAGAAGGCGGATCCCATGGGTCCCCGAAGCGTTTCGGCGGCATGGGGTGCCCCGAGATCCTTCCCAATAGGTGCTGGTGGGAACCGGGGAAGGGTGCGTCCTATAACACAACCGACTAATCTGAATTCTGTGGAACGGAAAAGCTTCGCCGACATGCATTGCTCGGTGGCCCAGTGTCTCGAGGTGGTGGGCGAATGGTGGTCGATGCTCATCGTGCGCGACGTGTTCTTGGGCGTGACCCGCTTCGACGACTTCCAAGAGCGGCTCGGGATCTCGCGCAACATCTTGAACCTGCGTCTCAGCCGTCTTGTCGAAGCGGGAGTCCTCGAGAAGGTCCCGTACAGCAAGCACCCGCTCCGTTATGACTATCGGCTCACCGACAAGGGACGTGATCTATGGCCAGTCTTGACCGCGATGCGCCAGTGGGGTGACCGCTACGCCGCACCCGACGGCCCTCCTCTGCGGCTTACCCCGGTTGCGGCCACGTCGCCGATGCAGTGATGGTCTGCACCGCGTGCGGCAAGCCGATCGGACCCGAGAATGTTCATGCCCACCTTGGACCCGGCGCAGTCGAGCCTCTGATCGGAGCGCCGAAGGTATGACGGGCGCGAGCGTCACGCCGCTCGCAGGCCCTTGAGTTCAAGTGAGATTGAGGGCTTAGCGCCATGACCATGCCGGCGTCTACGACCTGGCATCTGTCGATCCGACGCGGCGATCGATGATCAGCCCTGACTCATGACCTCCTTCGCTCGCCGCATCATCTCGTCCTCGGAGACGTCCTCGACGTGGGTGGCCACGCTCCATCGATGGCCGAACGGATCCTCGAACTGTCCCGAACGATCGCCGTAGAATTGATTCTCGACCGGCCGCAGTTCGGTGGCCCCGGCGCTCATCGCCTTCTGGAACACGCTGTCGGCGTCTTCGACGTACACCGAGAGGGTGACCGGAGTGCCGCCCACACGCTTCGGTCCGAGATATCCCATCTCGGGGAACTCATCGGCCACCATGATCACTGAGTCACCGAGCTGCAGCTCGGCATGTCCGACCCTTTGGTCGGGACCGTCCATGCGCATCCGCACGGTGGCGCCGAGCACGTCGGCGTAGAAGTCGATCGCGGCCCCGGCCCCGTCGATGACCAACGACGGAGAGATGCGGGGATAGCCATCGGGTATGGGATTGACATCGGCCATGAGTGCCTCCTCGTTCGAGTGCGATGAACCTCTCGCCGAATGGCGAACACATGTTCGTACCGTAACCCCGTCGGCCGCACCGATCAACCCCGCAACGAGGGGGCACCGATCGGCGCCCGATAGGTACGGCACCCCCCAAAGGCCGCCTCACCTGGGACGCTCGGGCCGAGCCCCCCGTAGGACGCGAGGGCCCCCGACTCGGCGTGAAACGAGCATGGTGAGGCGATAAATTGTTGGTGCGGAAGGGTACGTTTCCGCCGTCGTGATGGAAAGGGGGTCGGCGATGACGTCGAACGCTTCGCACGAGGAGGATGGACCACCCGTTTAGGTCGGCTCTGACTGTGCCCTCGATGGCGACAGTGGAGCAACCAGCACCTGATCGACCGAGGTCCACTTCACACTGAGGCCGGAACGCGATCAGCTCCGGAGCTGACCTGCCGACAGACGGTCCCCAATCACACGACATGGGCCGGGCGCCGATCAGGAGTGGACAAACGAAATAGACAACGAAGGTGAAAGCCGGCTCATGGGCCGGCTTTCACCATGCATGGGCGGTCGACGCGTTGCGCAGGGGGGCGTCCCCTCCGCGCTGTTTCGGGTGCCACAATGTCCGCCATGGCCAAGGCTCCCGGTGGCTGAAGGACCGTCGCTGATCAGGTCGATCGGCAGGGCGGGACTGGAAGCGCTGCCACGGCCGCTCCGGGGCCGGGTCCAGGCGATGCGGGGACGCCCGGTGCCGCGCCTGATCGCCCTGGACCAACTCGATGACGAGCTCGACGAAGCCCGGCGGCTCTTCGGGGTTTCGGAGGACTCGGCGCGACGGTTCCTCCGGGGGTTCGAGATCGCTCCACCGCCCGATCGCCCCGACGACCCCTTCTCAGACGAGTACCGGCGTTGGGTGTGGGACCTCTACGAGCGGGTCTCCGGACGGGGGAGCTATTCGATCGCCAACGAGGGCTCCCCGTTCGACTTCGACCACGCCCTCCGCCAGCCCTATCCGCATGCCACCGGGTCACCCCAGGTCATCGGCGAAGAGCTGATCGCCCGAGGCTTCATCATCAAGACCATCGGGCTCAGCCCGCCCGGGCGGGTCGTCGAGTTCGGGCCCGGATGGGGGAACCTCACGATCGATCTCGCCACCATGGGGCTCGACGTCACCGGGGTCGAGGTGGAGCCCCAGTTCTGTGCCCTGGTCCGACGACGGTGCCCTCGACCAGAGCACCTGACGATGACCGCCGAGGACATGCTGGCCTTCCACCCTGGCGACGCGTTCGACGCCGCCATCTTCTACGAGAGCTTCCACCACTGTGCCGACCACCTGGCCATGCTCGACCACCTCCACGACGTCGTGCGCCCCGATGGTGTGGTCGCCTTCGCCGCCGAACCGATCGCCGACATGTCCTTCCCGTGGGGGCCGCGTCTCGACGGCTACTCACTGTGGTCCACCCGCGTCTACGGCTGGCTCGAGCTCGGGTTCGACAATGCCTACTTCGGTGATGCGCTCGAGCGCACGGGCTGGAAGGTCGCGCCGGTTCCGAGCCCTCGACCAGTCGCCCCTGGCCGATGTGATCATCGCCCGACGCCGCTGAACAACCGGGGCCGATGTCCACGCACCGGCCGACGACGACCCTACCGGTCCGTCTTGCAGGCCGGGAGGTCCTCGGCGCAGTCGATGTCCTTGCGCAGGACCTGCAAGGCGCTGTCCCCCTCGCCCCCGTAGGTATAGCCCTGGGTGTACTCAGTGCCGGTGGGACTGTCGTCCTTCGAGGTGGCCACCCCGGGTACCGGCTCGATCCCCGAATCCTCGTTCCACTCGTTCCACGCGGTCACGAAGATGATCGGGGCGCGGGCGTCGAGGCTCGGCACCGCCACCTTTTTGAACAGGTTGTCGAGGGTCGAGGCGGTGCCGGCCCCCGGCAGCCATTCCCGAGGTTGCGCCGGGTGGTCGATCGAGAGCCGCACCCCGCGGTCGTTGAAGCCCGGGGTGATGTCGGGGATCACCGGCACCTTCCCTCTGGTGGCCTGGCTGTAGGTCTTGAACAGCCCGCGCTCGTCGGCGGCGATGGTGGTGTTCCCCGGATAGCCGACGAAGTCGTGGGCCGGCCCGAGGGCGGGGGAATTCCCGCCGAAGTAGAGCGAGTACGAGGTGATGGCGTCGAAGTTCTCGATCCTGGACGCCTGGGGCGTAGTCGTGAGGGACGACCCGGTGGCGGGCAGTTGAGGATCGGTGACCCGCCAGTAGATCTCGTCGCCGATGAAGTACGGGTGAAAGCCATGGGCAGCGAGCAGGGCCCGGGCCCGCCTCATCATCTGGTCCACGTTGCCGGTGAGCGTGCGGGTCAGGTAGAGCACCACGACCGGACGACCGTGGAGCCGCAGATAGCTCGGGTTGTGGAAGTAGGTCTTGGCGAAGAACAGCATGTCGGCGTCGAACTGGTTCTCCATGGCCGGGGTGACTGGCGTGGACTCGTTGCTCGAGTTGAAGTCGAGCGCGTAGGTCTCGTACAACATGCAGAACTTGATCTTGGCGATGTTCTTGGCTTTCAGGAAGGCAGCCACGTTGCTGTCCTCGGCCTGGCGATCGGCCAGGGAGCGGCCGTCCCAGTTGGTCAAGGGCCACCAGTCGAGGGCGAAGAAGTCCACGCCGGCCCGGTTCGCCTGGGCGATGGCCCTGGCCGCGGTGCCGGGGTTGGCAGACACGTCGGTGGCCGGCTTGGGCCCCTGGGGCGGGACGAGGTGGGCCCGGAGGGTCCCTTCCTCCAGGTTCTGCGGGAACCAGAGGTAGTAGTAGCTCCCGACCAGCAACGGGGTGCCGTCGTGGGCGTTCCAGGGAACCGGGTGGCGGGAGGAGCTGATGGCGGAACTGCTGCTCGCCGAATTGGTGTTCGTGGAGCGTACGAAGGCCCAGGCGACACCCGCTGCGGCGAGGACGCCGAGCCCGGCGAGTATGCCGAACAGCCATCGCTTCGACCGACGCTGGCGGCGGTGTCGATGGCGGTGGGCGGGCGATCTCAAGGGTTCAGGTGTCCGGTCTCCGTGCCCGTAGGATCACGGAGCACGGCCACCCTAACAACGGGCCCCACCGCCCCACCGCCATAGCACGCGGTGACCGGCGCACGCTGACTGCCTCACCCGTCGCCCCCATCGTCATTGCCCCATGGTCACCCCTGGTGGGGAGGGGCTATGGGACCACGCTGAGGGCCACTTCGATATTGCCCCGAGTGGCGTTGGAATAGGGGCAGACCTGGTGGGCCGCTTCGACCAGCTGTTGGGCCAGCTCGGCGCCGACATCGGGAATGGCGACGGCGATGGCCACCGACAGGCCGAATGCCCCTCCGTCGATGGGGCCGATCGAGACCCTGGCCGTGACGGTCGACTCGGTGGTATCGACCTTCTGACGCCTGGACACGACGCCGAGCGCGCTCTGGAAGCAGGCGGCATACCCGGCGGCGAAGAGCTGCTCGGGATTGGTGCCCCCTCCGTGCCCACCCATCTCCTCGGGGACCCGGACATCGAGGTCGAGCACGCCGTCGCTGCTGGTGGCGTGCCCGTCCCGTCCGCCGACGGTGCTGGCCTCGGCGGTGTAGAGGACCTTGTTCAGCGTGGTGACCATGGCTGCTCGCTCCCTGTTTCTCGTCGGTGTTTCCGTCGGGTTCGTCGGTGTTTCTCGTCGGTGTTGTTCGTCGGTGTTGTTCGTCGGTCAGACCGTGCGGCCGCGCCCGTGGCGGAAAAGGCGGACCAGTTCGACGGTCGAGGAGTCCTGACCGGACAGGTCGGGGGCCGCGGCGTCGATGAGTGCGGGCGCCAGCTGCTTGGCCATGACCTTGCCCAGTTCCACCCCCCACTGGTCGAACGAGTCGATGCCCCAGATCACCCCTTCGGTGAACACGGTGTGCTCGTAGAGCGCCACCAGCTGTCCGAGCACCGAGGGGCTCAGACGCGGGGCGAGGACCGTCGAGCTCGGTCGGTTGCCCGGCATGACCTTGTGGGGAACCAGCGCCGCCTCGGTCCCTTCGGCCGCCACCTCCTCGGCCGTGCGCCCGAACGCCAGCACCTTGGACTGGGCGAAGCAGCTGGCCATGAGCAGATCGTGCTGCTCGCCGATCTCGTGGGTGGAGTCGACGAACCCGATGAAGTCGGCCGGGATCAGCTTGGTGCCCTGATGGAGCAGCTGGTAGAAGGCGTGCTGCCCGTTGGTTCCCGGCTCCCCCCAGAAGATCTCCCCGGTCTGGCCCCACACCGGTGACCCGTCCCGTCGAACCGACTTCCCGTTGGACTCCATCGTCAATTGCTGCAGGTAGGCGGGGAACCGGGCCAGCCGCTGGCTGTAGGGCAAGACGGCATGGGTCTCGGATCCGAAGAAGTTGTCGTACCAGACGTTGATCAGGCCCTGGAGCACGGGCATGTTGGCCGCCAGGGGTGCGGTGGCGAAGTGCTCGTCCATGGCGTGGAACCCCGAGAGCATGTCGGCGAAGCCCTCGCGCCCGATTGCCACCATCAACGAGAACCCGACCGCCGAATCGTAGGAATACCGTCCGCCGACCCAGTCCCAGAACCCCAGCATGTTGGCCGGGTCGATGCCGAACTCGGTGACCCCCTTCTCGTTGGTGGACACGGCGACGAAGTGCTTGGCCACCGCGTCGTCCCCTGCTCCCAGCCCCTCGTAGCAGCCAGGCCCGGGCTGCCGCCGCGTTGGTCAGCGTCTCCAGGGTGGTGAATGTCTTGGAGCACACCACGAAGAGCGTCTCGGCCGGGTCGAGGTCGTGGGTCTTGTTCCAGAGGTCGACGGGGTCGATGTTGGAGACGAACCGACAGGTGATGTCCGGGAGGGCGTAGTCAAGCAGCGCTTCGTAGGCCATGGCCGGGCCGAGGTCGGAGCCCCCGATCCCGATGTTGACCACCGAGCGGATCCGCCGGCCGGTATGGCCCGTCCACTCCCCGCTGCGGATCCGATCGGAGAGGTCGCCCATCCGGCCCAGCACCTCGAGCACGTCGGCCACGACGTCCTGCCCGTCGACCTCGAGGTGGGTGCCCGCCGGCATGCGCAAAGCGACGTGGAGGACGGCACGGTCCTCGGTGGTGTTGATGTGGCGGCCGGCGAACATGGCGTCGCGGTGCTCTTCCAGACCGGCGCGCCGGGCCACGTCGACCAGGAGGCTGACCGTGTCCCCGGTGATGCGGTGCTTGGAGTAGTCCAGATACAAGTCGCCGGCCCCGACGGCCATCTGGGTGCCCCGATCGGGGTTCGCGGCGAAGAGGTCCCTGAGGTGGGCGTCCTTGATCGACTCGAAGTGACCGCTCAGCGAACGCCACTCCTCGGTCCCGGTGATGTCCACTACGTCAACCATCTACGCCTCCTGGTCGGTGGGTCCCCTGCCTGTTCCCTGCACCGTACCGCTGCGCCCTCGGCCGGTCCGGTGGCCGTAGGCCGATGTCTCCGTCGGCTACGACACCGGCTCCAGGGCCGCGGGTGCGGGCTCGGTCGTCACCTTGGGCCGGCGCCGAACCATGGTGGCCGCGGCATCAGCGTCCTTGATGGTGAGGGCGACCGCGGCCCCGACCAGGGCGACGCCCGCGGCGACCAGGAAGGCGGCGTGGTAGCCGGCCAGGTCGGCGGCGACGTGGCCCTCCACCACGTGCGTCGTGCCCACCGCCGCCATCACCGTGGCCAACAGGGCCACCCCCACCGCGCTCCCCAGCTGGCGCTGGCTGTTGAACAGCGACGAGGCGTAGCCGGTATCGGCATTGGAGACGGTGGCGAAGGAAGCGGCCTGCGAGGAGACGATCACCGGGGCCATGAACAGGCCCATGGCGAACATGAGGACCCGCATCCACCACAAGTTGGTGTCGAAGCCCACCTGGGTCATGAGCACCATGGCTGCGGCGACGCCCACCAGGCCCATGGCGACCAGCCGGCGCGGACCCAACCGCGGATAGATGAGCCGGCTGGCCAGTTGGGCCCCGACCATCACGCCGATCGCCTCGGGAAACGTGTTGAGCCCCGAGGCCAGAGCGGACAGGCCCAGTGCGATCTGGAAGAACAGCGGGACCACGAAGAGCACGCCCAAGAAGGCGGCCATGGCGAAGAACAGGACCAGGCTGGTCGAGCGGAACAGCCGGTTGGTGAACAGGCGCAGCTGCAACAGGGGCTGTCTCGTCCGCAGCTCCACCGGTACCAACAGGGCGATCAGGGCGGCACCCAGCACGATGCTGCCGTAGATCTCGGGACTGCCCCAACCGCGGCTCGGGCCGTCGCTGATCCCGAACATGAGAAGGGCGAAGCCCACACCGGACAGGACGAAACCGGGGACGTCGAACCGGCCGGGATGGGGCTGGCGGTGCTCGTCCAGGAAGACCAGGCCGAACAGGAAGGCAACGATGCCGATGGGCAGGTTGACGAAGAACACCCACCGCCACGACAGGTCGGTGACCAACAGGCCCCCGATGACCGGGCCGATGGCCGGGGCCAGGGCCGTGGGAACGGTCAGGATGCTCGAGGCCCGGACCCGCTCCTCGGGCGGGAAGGTACGGAACAACATGGCCATGCCCACCGGGGTGAGCATGCCGCCGCCCACTCCCTGGACCACCCGGAAGGCCACGAGCTCGGGGAGGCTCTGGGCAAACCCACAGAGCGCCGAGGCGCCGGTGAAGACGGCGATGGCGAACAGGAGCACCCGCTTGGACCCGAACCGGTCGCCCAGCCACCCGGCGGCCGGAATGAACACGGCCAGGCTGACCAAGTAGCCGACGGCTATCGAGTCCAAGGAGGCCGTCGTCTCGTGGAACTGCCGCCCGATGGACGGTAGGGCCACGTTGACGATGGTGATGTCCATGATGTTCATGAACATGGCCGCGACGAAGACGACGCTGACGCTCACCTTTGGATTGATATGTATGCGGGGCATCGAATTACAGCAGCATCGAATCGAGTGGTCGTTCCGGCTCGACGGGCGGCGGAGTCGGTGCCCGCCCGGAGTTCCACCATCCAAGACCGTGGATCCTGACCCAGCGCGTTGACGATCGATGCACCTCGTACACAACGCCTCGCGTCGCTCGGCCATTCCAGCATCGAGTCGGGAGGCCGGTCAGCAGCCGGCGAGGCCGGTGAAGCTCAGCCGGCCACGAAGCTGAGCCGTACCTGGCGTCGGGGGTTGTCCCCGTTGGTGTCGACGAGGACCAGGCTCTGCCAGGTCCCAAGGAGGGGTCGGCCGCCGAGGACCGGGATGGTCAAGGATGGGCTGACCAGGACCGGAAGGAGATGGTCCGCCCCGTGGCCGATGGCCCCGTGCCGATGGAGGTACCGGTCGTCTCGAGGGAGCAGCCGAGCGAGTGCCTCCTCCAGATCGGCCTCCGAACCCGACCCCACCTCCATGAGGGCGATCCCCGCCGTGGCATGGGGAACGAAGACGTTGACCAACCCGTCGCCGTGGTCCCGGCAGTAGCGCTGGAGCTCGGTTGTCAGGTCGATAACCATCGATCCGGTGGTGTCGACGGAAAGCAACGAGGAATCCATTCGACCATGATCGCGCCGGGTGTTGCCGAGCGGTCCCGCAGCGTAGGCGGCGAAGCGGGAGATAACCGAGGATTCACCCTCTGGTGACGCGACGGTGGCCTGCCGTTCACCACCATTCCATACCGTCTTCAGTAATGACCCCATTGGATCAGGCACTTCGCCCTCTCACGGCGCTTCCCCCACTCGAGGATTGCCGACCGGTCCGTGACGGGCCGGTAGGCGATCCTCGAGTCGCCGCTGTGCTCGTCTCCCGGACGTGATCGTGGCCCTCCGGTCGTCCGAGGCGGTGTCCAGCGTTCCCGATGCGGGTGTCCGGATCCTGGTCATCGACGGTGACGCCTCGAGCCGCGAGATGCTGGCGACCGGGCTGGAGGCCGAGGGTTTCGACGTCGTGTTGGCCCACGACGGGCACGAGGGCATCCGCCTCCTCACCGTGACCAGGCCGTCACTCGTGCTCTTGGACATGTTCCTGCCCGACCAATCGGGGATGGCGGTGTTCCGCCGGATCGAGGCCATCTCGGCCCTTCCGGTCATCATGGTGGCGGCCAAGGACGACGAGATCGACGCCGTGCTCTCCCTCGAGGCCGGTGCGGCCGATCATGTCACCAAGCCGTTCCGGCTCCGGGAGCTCACCGCCCGGGTCCGGGCAGTGCTCCGACGGGTGGAAACCCCGTCGGCGACCGGGTCGATGGACAACCTGTTCGAGTCCGGCCCGGTCAAGATCGACGTCGCCCTGCGGGAGGTCACCGTGAGGGGCGAACCCGTCGAGCTGTCGAGGAAGGAGCTCGACCTCCTGGTCCTCCTGGTCTCCGAAGCCGGCCATGTCGTCACCCGGACCCAGTGCATGGACCATCTGTGGCGGGATCGGCGACTGGCCGACAGCCGGACCCTCGACACCCACATCAAGCGGGTCCGCAAGAAGATCGAGCTCGATCCCGCCCACCCCCAGCACATTCTGACCATTCGAGGCATCGGCTACCGGTTCAGGGCGTAGGGGCTCGTCCGCTGCGGACACGGCCTCCCTCCCCTCCCAGGCTGCACATCGCGGTCGGGCGGGCCCCTACGCCCTGAACCACCGCTCGGAATCCGCTGCGCCCTCGATCAACCCGGCTCGGATCCCGGCGTTCGCCCGGCGGGTCAGATCGAGCCCAGGGCCAACCCGGCCGCAGCCGCGGCGGCCCCGAGGACGACGCTCCCGGCGACGTTCCAGGCGGCCAGGCGCATCTCGCCCCGTTCGATCAGGCTGGCCGTCTCGAACGTGAAGGTGGAGAAGGTGGTGTAGGCGCCGATCAGTCCGACCCCGATGATGAGGCGACCGTTGGCCGGGAAGGCGTGGTAGAGGACCAGGCCGGTGATGAGGCCGAGGACGAACGAGCCCGTGACGTTCACCGCCAAGGTCCCGAACGGGAACACGGTCCTGACCCGGCCGCTGAGCGCCCCGTCGATCACGTAGCGAAGGGGAGCCCCGACGGCGCCGGCAGCGGCGATCGCCACCCACAGCCACGCGCTCATGAGTGGGCGTGGCCCCGGTCGTGACCGACGTAGCGGAGCACGGTCACGTCCTCCACGACGACCAGGCCCCCGTCGATGAGGTCGTCGAGCTGCGCGCCGAAGCGTTCGATGGCGGCAGCAGAGTCGACGATGACGATACAGATGGGCAGGTCGTCGGAGAGCGACAGGATGTGTGCGCTGTGGAGATGGCTCGAAGCTCCGTAGCCCTCCACGCCGCGGAAGACCGTGACGCCGGCGATGGCCGACGCGTGGGCCCGGCGGACGATCTCATGGCTCAGTGAGTGGCCACCGTGGCTGTCCTGCTCGCCGATGAAGATGGTCATTCGCTGGGCGGGTCCGGTGAGTTCCATCGTGGTCATCCTCTCGTTGTCACTGCCTGCTCGTTGTCACTGCCTGCTCTTTGTCACTGCCTGCTCTGTGTCACTACCCGCTCCGTCTGGTCGGCCCGGGGGCGCGAGCCTCACGGTCTGGGACCGCGCGCCGAGGCCGCCGCTCGGGCCAGGGCCATTCCCGCCCAGACGGCCGCCATCCCGGCCACCAGGGTGGCGGCCAGGTACCCGATGGCCAGGGGCAGATGGCCGGCCTTCACCAACAGGTCGATCTCGACGACCAGGGTGGAGAACGTCGTCAGGCCGCCACAGAAGCCGGTCCCGATGAGGGGCCGCACATAGCGACTGGGGGGCAGCAGGTCGAGGACGAGCACGATGACCAATCCGAGAACGAAGGCCCCGATCAGGTTGGCGGCGAACGTGGGCCACGGGAAGCCGTTGACCGTGGGCGGGATGAGGCGGGTCAGCTCGACCCGACCAAGCGTGCCGGCCGCCCCACCGAGAGCGATCGCCGCCAGTGTCATCGGATGCAGGAACGCCCGACGGGGCGGCGCCGGACGCGTGTGCGGCAACGCCGGGTTCGATCGGGCCAGTCTTCCGGCTGATTCGGCGGAGCCGGGTCGATCCGGGTCGATGGGAAGACGGCGGGCCGAGGGGCACTGCTCCGAGGGCCCGTGTCCACTCACTGGTTCGTCCTCGCCCACCCGGGGTTCCTCCCTTGAACTTCGGGTAGGGACCGTCAGCCGGGCATGCGGCGGTTCCATAGGCGAGCCCCATCGCCTCGACGGGTCCCAGGATAACGCCCGCACCTCCTGACCACCGGCCGGGCCGACGAAATGGGCGCACCCGAGACCCCCCGCCACCAGGGAATGTCGCGAAGTGTTCACACAACGATCACCGTCGTGTTGCTTAGTTCGCGCGTCTTGTTCACCTCGTCTCCCTACGATCCCGCCGGGAGGTCGAATCAATGTGATGTCTGGCCCCGGTTTGCCGCTCGACGACGAGCAGGTCCGCGTGCTCGTCGTCGAGGACGAGGAGTCCTATCGGGAGGCCATGTCTTCTGGCCTCCAGCTCGAGGGCTACCACGTCGAACTGGCCGCCGACGGAGCCGAGGGCCTGGCCCGCTTCGCCGAGCGCCTCCCGGACATCGTGCTCCTCGATGTGCTCCTGCCGGGCATCAGCGGCATCGAGGTCTGCCGGCGGATGCGGGCCATCGCCCCGGTCCCCATCGTCATGGTGAGCGCCGTCGACACCGAGCTCGACGTGGTTCTCGGGCTCGAGCTCGGGGCGGCCGACTATGTGACCAAGCCGTTCCGCCTCCGGGAGCTGGTCGCGCGGATCCAAGCGGTGCTTCGCCGGGTGTCACCGCCCGGACCTGGACCGGAGCCGAGCGCCGCCCCGCCACCCGCACCCCGAGAGGCGGCGGCGAGCACGGCCAGGGCCGACGTACGGTTGGGGCCGATGGTGGTGGACTTCGCCAGCCGCAGCGTGACCCGGAACAACGAGCAGATACACCTCTCCCGCCGTGAGTTCGACCTCCTCGACGTGCTGCTGGCACCGCCCGGCCAGGTCCGCACCCGCGACGAGCTGATCGACCTGCTCTGGCCCCATCGCGAGCTGTCCGACAGCCGGACCCTCGACACCCACGTCCACCGGTTGCGGGCCAAGCTCGAGCCGGACCCGTCCAATCCCCGTTTCATCGTCACCGTCCGTGGGGTCGGGTTCCGTATCGACCCCGACGGTGCCCGGCCCGCGCCGGCCAGACGGGACGCAGCCGAGGACCGACCGCAGTGAAACGAACTGTTTGCCTGAATTCCACCTTGCCGTCACGTGTCGTTCCTATCTGGTTCATTTGCGATCGTTACGGTTCCGTTGCAGTCACGAGTTGAGAAGGAAGAGCCGCATGAGCGACGATCCGACAAGGACACCGGCAGAATCGGGGACAGGTTTCCGGGCCGATCCCATGGTCTCCACTGAGCAAAAGCCAGTGCTCGACCCGGTTCTGGCTGCCCTCGACCCCGACCATGCCCGGCCCAGCGACATCATGCGCACGCAGAGCCTGTTTCTGCGGTTCGGCCCCAAGCAGATCCTCTCCGACATCAACATGACCTTCCAACGGGGCACCATCACCGCGCTCATCGGCCCGACCGGGTCGGGGAAGTCGACGTTCATCCGCACCTTGAACCGGATGAACGACAAGGTGCCCGGGTTCACCTTCGATGGCGACGTGACCCTGGACGACGTGTCCATCTGGGCTCCCCGGCAGGACCTGCTCACGCTGCGTCGCCGGGTCGGCATGCTCTTCCAGCGGCCCAACCCGTTTCCCATGTCCATCCGGGACAACGTGGTGGCCGGCGTGAAGGCTCACCGCATCGCCAAAGGCAAGCAGCTCGACGTCATTGCAGAGCGACGCCTGCGCGAGGTCGGCTTGTGGGACGCGGTGAAGGACCGGCTGCGCGACTCGCCGTTCCGGCTCTCCGGCGGTCAACAGCAGCTGCTGTGCCTGGCCAGGGCCCTGGCCGTCGGCCCCGAGGTGCTGTTGCTCGACGAGCCCACTTCGTCGCTCGACCCGATTTCCACGGAGTACATCGAGGCGCTCATGCGCGAGATGACACCGGCCCTCACACAGATCGTCGTGACCCACAACCTGGCCCAGGCCCGGCGGGTCTCGGACAACACCATGTTCTTCTACGACGGCGAGCTCGTCGAGCACGGACGGACCGTGTCCATGTTCGACCAACCCACGCAAGAGCGGACCCAGCATTACGTCAGCGGGCGCATGGGGTAAGCCGCCCGGTCGCTCCCAACGCCTGTGGGTGATCGGTCGACGTCACCCATCACCCACATTGCTCGACAAACCGATGGCAGCTGTCACCTATCCACGGGGTTCGATCGCACCAGGCACCCACCGGTCGCAACAGACTCACCGATCGCAACAGACCAATTCAATCGACAAACACAAGGAGGAACAACTAGTGACTCGGATGCTCCGAGCTAGACGAGTGGTCCCAGCAGTCGTGGCGGCCACAGCCATCGCCCTCATGGGCACGGTCACCGCTTCGGCCGCGACCGTGAAGATCCCCGCCAACGGGGTCGAGAAGCCGCCGGCAGCGTCCCTCTCCGAGACGGGCAGCACCCTGCTCTACCCGCTCTGGAACCTGTGGGCCCCCGCCTACAACCAGACCTACCCGAACGTCACCATCTCGACGGCGGGCACGGGTTCGGGCACCGGCATCACCGACGCCACCAACGGCACGGTCGACATCGGTTCGTCGGATGCGTACCTCTCGCCCTCGCAGGTCTCTGCCAGCCCGACCTTGTTGAACATCCCGCTGGCCATCTCGGCTCAGCTGGTCTCCTACAACATCCCCGGGGTGACGGCCCACCTGAAGCTGAACGGCAAGGTGCTGTCCCAGATCTACCAGGGCAAGGTCACGACCTGGAACGATCCGGCCATCACCGCTCTGAACTCCGGGGTCACTCTCCCGGCCACGCCGATCGTGACGCTGCACCGCTCGGACGGCAGCGGGGACACCTTCTTGTTCACCCAGTTCCTGTCCAAGGCGGACGCGTCGGGTTGGGGCGCATCGATCAGCTACGGCACCACCGTGCAGTGGCCGAACGCACCCGGAGCTCTCGGTGAGAACGGCAACTCGGGCATGGTCTCGGGCTGCAAGGCCACGGTGGGCTGCATCGCCTACATCGGGATCAGCTACCAGACACAGGCCCTCCAGGCCGCGCTGGGCTACGCGCAGCTCCAGAACGCCAAGGGCTCCTACGAGTTGCCCACCCAGGAGGCCATTGCGGCTGAGGCGGCCGGCTTCGTGAAGAAGACCCCTCCCAACGGCACCATCTCGCTGATCTACGGGCCGGCGGCTACGGGCTACCCGATCGTCAACTACGAGTACGCCATCGTGAACTCCCACCAGTCCGATTCGAACAAGGCCAAGGCCATCCGGTCGGTCCTCGAGTGGTCCATCAATCCGAAGTTCGGCAACAACGCGACCTACCTCAGCCAGGTGGCCTTCCAGGCCTTGCCGGCCAAGGTCGTCGCCCAGTCGGTGAAGCAGATCATCAAGATTCAATAGTCGGTGACTGCCTACGAGGGGAGCCCTCAGCTCCCGTCAGCCGCACCAACACCACACAGCGCCAAGACGATCCGCCGAGCCCCAGTGGCTCGGCGGATCGTCGACGCGCTCCGCGCCAGTGAGGAGCACGCCTGGCGGGTGGGCGCACGGATCGCGTCACTGATCCCCCTGGCCGCGTTGGCCTTCGCCGTCACCACCCTGGCCATCAAGGCGTGGCCGGCCATCATCGTCAACGGCACCGGGTTCTTCACCGGAACGTCGTGGAACCCAGGAAGCACCTACGCGGCGATCACCCACACCCACGGCGTGGCCCATCCCGTCGGCGTCAGCTACGGGCTGTGGCCGATGATCGTGGGCACGATCCAGACCTCGGCCATCGCCGTGATCATCGCCCTCCCCCTCTCCGTCGCGGCCGCCTTCGCCCTGACCGAGCGCCTCCCCCAGTGGGTCTCGCGTCCCCTGGGGTTCGCCATCGAGTTGCTGGCCGGCGTGCCCAGCGTGCTCCTCGGCCTCTGGGGCGTCCTCACCCTCGGCCCCATCCTGGCCCGAGACGTCTACCCCCACATTGCCGCCGTCATGCCCGACGTCCCAATCCTCCGGTACTTCCGGGCCCCGACCGGTCATGGACTGGGCCTCCTCACCGCCGGGATCGTGCTGTCGCTGATGATCGTGCCCATCATCGCCTCGACCACCCGGGACCTCTTCTTGGGCGTGCCCCCCCTGCCCAAGGAGGGAGCCTCGGCCCTGGGGATGACCGATGCCGAGGTGGCCCGCCGGGTCACGCTGCCCTGGGTCCGCTCGGGGATCATCGGCGCCACCGTGCTCGGCCTCGGCCGGGCGTTGGGCGAGACCATCGCCGTGTTCCTGATCACCGGGTCCATCCTCCACATCGCCCCCAACATCTACAGCCCGATGAGTACCATCGCCGCCCTCATCCTGGGGCAGCTCGACTCGGCCGGCACCGACGGCACCGGCTTCGCCGTGGCCACCCTGGCCGAGGCCGGACTGGTCCTGGCGGTGATCTCCGTGGCCGTGAACCTGGTGGCCAGGATGATCGTCAACCGGACCGGACGGCTGATGGCCCCGGTCGGGGCGTGAGCAGAGGAGCCTCATGAGCGAGACCAACGTCGCCTATCCGAGGACGCGAAGGCGCCGCATCCACGAGGTCCTCTTCCGGGCGACCAACCTGGTGGCCCTGGTCCTGGTCCTCGGGCCCGCCATCTGGATCGTGGTGGGGATCGTGTCTCGGGCCGTCCCCCACTGGCGGTGGAGCGTACTCGTCACCCCCCTCCACCAGACCAGCGGCGGGCTGTCGGGACCGATCATCGGGTCGCTCCTCCTCATGCTGGGCGTCTTGGTCGTGGCCGGGTCCATCGGCGTCATGGCCGGCATCCATCTCGGTGAGTTGGCCCGGCCCCGGCCCAGCGGCAAGACAGGTAGCGCAACCCTGCGGACGGCCAGCGAGGTGCTGTCCGGATTCCCATCGATCGTGCTTGGCTACGTGGGCTATGTCGCCCTCGTGCTCGGACTGCACTGGGGGTTCTCCTACCTCCCCGCCGTGCTCATCCTGTCGATGATGGTGATCCCCTACATCGCCAAATCGACTGAGACTGCCGTGCGCCAGGTCCCCACCACTTATCGTGAGGGGGCCCAGGCTCTGGGCATGTCCATGGGCTACGGCCTCCGCAAGGTGGTCCTCAAATCGGCCGCTCCCGGCATCGTCACCGGCCTCCTACTGGCCCTGGCCATCGCCGGCGGGGAGACCGCTCCCCTCATCTACACGGCGGGGTTCTCACCCACCGTCCCGCATTCGCTGACGCACGCCCAGTTCCCCTACCTCACCTACCCGGTCTTCGCCTTCTTCCAGCTGCCCAACAAGGAGGCCAACGACCTGGCCTTCGACGCCGCCCTCATCCTCTTGGTCATCGTCCTCCTCCTGTTGGTGGCCTCCCGGATCATCGTGTCCCGTACCCAGCGGTTCTCCGAGGGGCGGCACTGACTAGCCAGAGGCCGGGATCAGCCAAACCCGCAGGCCGGAGCCCGCCAGGTAGACCGCGGCCGGCCAGGTAGAACAGCCCAGTTCAAGCCGATACCGGCCCCTCCGAGGGGTCCGCCAGGAATACCACACCGGTCAAGTTGTTGACTAAGCAACGATTTATGCCAGGACCAATTGGAGGACCCATGGCAGAGCTAAGTCAGAACTTGCCGCTGTTACCCTTGACCTCGGGAGTGGTGCTCCCGGGGATGATGTTCACCATGGCCCTCGAGTCCGAGGAGGCCAGGGCTGCCGTCGAGGCCGCCGCGTCGGCGGACGGGCACTTCATCACCGTCCCCCACATCGAGGGTCGCTACTCCGACGTCGGGGTGCTGGCCGAGGTGGTCGAGACGGGCGAGCTGCCCGGCGGCATGCAGGCAGTGGTCGTCCGCGGCCTCGATCGCGCCGCCATCGGGCCGGCCGTGCCCGGCACCGGGCAGGCCCTCTGGGTCCAGGTGGACACCATCAAGGAGCCACCCGCCTCCCCCGAGGCGACCGAGCTGGCCCGCGAGTACCGGGCCGTGCTCGAGAACATCCTGCACTCCAGGGGCGCGGGTCGGATCGCCGAGCAGCTGGCCGGGATCACCGAGCCGGGCCGCATCGCCGACGTGGCCGGCTACTCCCCAGACCTGAACCTGGCCCAGAAGGTCCAGGTCCTCGAGACCGTCGACGTGGAGGCGCGCCTCCGCCTGGTCCTGGGTTGGGCGCGGGACACGCTGGCCGACCTGACCCTGCGCGAGCGCATCAAGACCGACGTGGAAGAGGGCATGGAGAAGACCCAGCGGGAGTTCCTGCTGCGGCGCCAGCTCGAGTCCATCCGCAAGGAGCTCGGTCAGCTCAACCCGTCGGACGAGGATGCCCCCGACGACTACCGCACCGCCATCGAGGACCGCGACCTGCCCGAGGACGTGCGCAAGGCGGTGGAGCGGGAGATCTCCAAGCTGGAGCGGACCAATGAGCAGAGCCCCGAGCAGGGGTGGATCCGCACGTGGTTGGACACGGTGCTGGAGCTCCCCTGGGGCAAGCTCTCCGAGGACCGCCTGGACGTGGCCGCCGCCTCCCAGATCCTGGACGAGGACCACGACGGCCTGAGCGACGTGAAAGAGCGCATCCTGGAGCACCTGTCCGTTCGCAAGCTGCAAGCGGAGCGGGGCCTGGCCCCCGTGGGCGGCCGAGGGAACGGGGCCATCCTGGCCCTGGTCGGTCCCCCGGGCGTGGGCAAGACCTCGCTGGGCGAGTCGGTGGCGCGCGCCCTCAACCGCTCCTTCGTCCGCGTGGCCCTGGGCGGGGTGCGCGACGAAGCGGAGATCCGCGGCCACCGTCGCACCTACGTGGGCGCTCAGCCCGGCCGCCTGGTGCGGGCCCTGCGCGAGGCGGGGACCATGAACCCGGTGATCGTGCTCGACGAGGTGGACAAGCTCGGTGCCGACTACCGGGGCGACCCGTCCTCCGCGCTGCTCGAGGTGCTCGACCCGGCCCAGAACCACACCTTCCGGGACCACTACCTGGAAGTGGAGCTGGACCTGTCGCGGGTGCTGTTCATCGCCACGGCCAACATGATCGACACCATCCCCGCCCCGCTGCTCGACCGGATGGAGGTCATCCGGTTGGACGGCTACACCGAAGAGGAGAAGGTGGCCATCGCCCGGCACCATCTGGTCGGTCGCCAGCTGGAGCGCGCCGCGCTCCGGCCCGACGAGGTCACCATCACCGACGGGGCGCTGCGCGCCGTGGTGGCCGACTACACCCGGGAGGCCGGGGTGCGCTCGCTGGAGCGCGAGCTCGGCCGGCTGCTCCGCAAGGTGGCCACCAAGCTGGCCTCGGACACGGCCACCGCTCCGGTCGTCGTCGATTCGGGCGACGTCAGGGAGTGGTTGGGGCGCCCGCGCTTCTTCTTCGAGACGGCCGATCGGACCGCGGTCCCCGGTGTGGCCACCGGACTGGCCGTGACCGGAGCCGGTGGCGACGTCCTCTACGTCGAGGCGTCGATGATGGACGGTCCCGAGGGCCTGACCCTGACCGGTCAGCTCGGGGACGTGATGAAGGAGTCGGCCGAGATCGCCCTCTCCTATGTCCGCTCCCACGCCGAGGCCCTGGGCATCGACCCGGCGAGCTTCGCCGGCAAGCGGTTCCACCTGCACGTCCCGGCCGGGGCCATCCCCAAGGACGGTCCCTCCGCCGGCGTCACCATGACGACCGCGTTGGTCAGCCTGTTGCGGGACCGACCGGTCCGGTCGGTGGTGGGCATGACCGGTGAGGTCACGCTGCAGGGTCGGGTCCTGCCCATCGGTGGCGTCCGCCAGAAGGTGCTGGCCGCCCACCGGTCGGGACTGACCACGGTGGTCCTGCCCGCCCGGAACGGCCCGGACCTGGAGGACGTCTCCGAGTCCGTCCGCGACGAGATGACCTTCCATCTGGCCAGCGACATCAACGAGGTGCTGGACGTCGCCCTGGCCGGCGACGCCGAGCCGGCCGCCGAAGCCGGCCCCGCCTCGGACGACGGAGCCCAGCCGGTGGCCGCCTGAGCTCACTCAGGTACCCGGCAAACGGCCCAGCCGCTCAAGGGCTGGCCAGGAACTCCGTGAGGATCCTGGCCAGCTCCACCGGGCGGTCCCCTTGGATGCTGTGGCCGGCGTTGTCCACCACGATGACCTCGGCGTCGGGGCGGCGCCGCAGAAGCTCGGCGACGTCGTCGTCGTCCACCACCGGGCTGAGGCCTCCCCGTACGAGCAGGAGGGGCATGGTCGAGGCCGAGACGACCTCCCACAACGCCCCGAAGTCGAGGCCGGCGTCGGTGTGCAGGCCGCCCGATCCCGACGGGCGGCCCAGCTGATGGCGCCACGTCCAAGATCCGTCCTCCCGCTGCACCGCGTTGTGGAGGACGCCCCGCCGCAGCGATGACTCGGATCGGGTCGGGTTGAAGGCGATGGTCCGTTCCAGGATCTCGTCGAAGGAGGCGAAGCTCTCCGGTCCGGCCAAGAAGGCGGCGATGTCCGATCCCTTCTTCTCGTTGACGCCCGGGGTCACGTCGACCAGCGCCAGCCGGGGCACCAGCTCGGGATGCCGGGCGGCGGCGGCGAGGGCGGTGATGCCGCCCAGGGACATGCCCACCAACAGACGGGACTCGGGGGCCAGCACCGCCATGACCTGGGCGATGTCCTCGGCCATGGCCGCTGGGTCGAGGGCCCGGTTGTCGCCGGGCCAGTCGGAGTGGCCGTGCCCGGGCAGGTCGATGGCCACCAGCGGCCGCTGCATGGCCAGCGCCACCGTGTCCCAGGTGTGGGCGTTCTGCCCGCCGCCGTGGACCAGGACCAGGTCGGCCGGGGCCTCCCCCCACACCAGGGCGCTCACCTGACGCCCCGGCTCGACCTCGACCGACCGACGGACCACGGTGGGGGGACCGGACCAGTCCAGACCGGCCTCGGCCGCGTTGTCGGCAAACAACCCGAACTCGTCGTACTCGTAGATGCTCTCGCTCATCCACCCATCCTGTCTCGCCGACCACACCGGCGTCGCCTCAGGGATGTGACGACGGTGGGTCGGCGATGAGCAGGTCTCGGCGGGAGGACAGACCGGCTGTCGCCGGCTGTGCTCAGGCTG
Organism: uncultured Acidimicrobiaceae bacterium; assembly: GCA_963803065.1. Taxonomy (GTDB): domain Bacteria; phylum Actinomycetota; class Acidimicrobiia; order Acidimicrobiales; family RAAP-2; genus DASXMT01. Next base: position 109,326 of record CAWDKW010000013.1, on the reverse strand, counting down.
TGCTCAGGGATGGAACAGCGGTGTCATCTCGGGCACAACGGCATCGCCGGCGTGGGCCAGCGGTGCCAAGCCGAAGGCCGCCTCATAGGAACGGAGGAGGGAGTAGTGGTTGTACGCGGTGCCATCGGTGACCGGGTACGTGCCCTTGTTCGTGATCACGATGGTCACCACATGTCCGCCTCCCGGGTCGGCGCCGCAGCAGCCGGTGCCGGTGAGACCCTGGTCGGAGAAGTCGTCCTCGTCCCAGGTCACGACGATCGCGTTCCGGCCTCGCGCCCACTCCTTCGACGAGGTGATCGCAGACACGGTGTTCCCCACGTAGGTGTCACCGGCCGATATCAGCGAGTTGGTGTCCGAGCAGCCACCCGTGCCGTGCATGTCGTGGCACTGGTCCGGGACGACCAGGCTGAAGTTGGGCAGCGTGTTGTCGGCCAGATCGGTGGCGAGCTGGGTGTCGGGGACCATGTTGGCGACCGCGCCCTGGGTGCCGGTGAAGTTCAGGAACGGATTGTGCTTGGAGGCGTACAGGGCGTTGCTGCTGGTCGGGTACTTGAACGTATAGGGCCCGTTGGCAGTGGGGCCGGTTGTGACCAGGGTCCCGGGCGCCGGAGTCGGAGGAAGGCTCTGGAAGTATCCCTTCCACGTCATGCCCGCGGCAGTGAGTTGGTCCCCGAGGTTCGGCGCGCTGACCGTGTGGTTGACGGTGGTCCCGCCGCAGTTCGGGTCGGTGGTGGCCAGGGCTGGGGTGCAGTAGAACGCGTTGTCGTCCTGTATCCCGAAGTAGTCACCGCCGATGTTGGCCACGTAGTTCGGTTCGCTCGGATGGGTGACCCCGAAGTAGTCGGTGGCCAAGCCGTACTGGCTCGCCAACACGTTGATCTGCGGGGCGAGGGTATTCCCGATGATGGTCGCGTAGCTGGTGTTCTCCATCATGATCTCGACGATGTGCTGATAGTGGGGAATGGCCTTCGTGGGAGTCCCGGACGCCGCAGCACTGACGCCCCCCGTACCTACGAAGGAGATTCCGCAGAGCGCAGCCGCGCCCACCGCTGTCCGCTTCAGCTTCATAGATGCCGCACCTTTCGTCATGCAGGTCGCGTCTGTGCGCTGCCCGCTCCATTGGCATGGGCTCGATGAGCCCACATGGACGGTAACGATCAGAGGTAGACGTTCAGTTACGCAAGGCTGATGCGTCGGTGAACCATCGGTAAGAACCCTGTGGCGACTTGGTGACCCGTTGGTGAAGTGTCCAGGTCCTGCGGCGCCTATGCCGATGTCATCCCGGTGCCGGTGCCGGTGCCGCCCGGAGGGCGGCAACCAGGTGGCCCATCGTCTCGGGGACGATGGCGTAGGGCGTGTAGAACCCGATCCGCTCCACGTGGTTCCCGTACCGCCGCCGGACCTGGGCGGCCACCTCAGCCGGCGAGCCGACGACGGCCAAGGTCGACACCATGGCGTCGTCGAGCAGGCCGGGCATCTCGGCCCAGCGCCCGCTCTTGGACATGGCGTTGAGCTCGGGCTGGATGTCCTCCCACCCCTCCGCTTCGAGGACCGGCCGGTACGAGGGCGTCGACGCGTAGAAGGCCAGCAGTCCGCGGGCGCCGGCCATCGCCGCGGCCAGCTCCGCCTCGTCGCCCCCGCAGGCCACGATGACCTCGGCCATCACCGTGAGCTGGCTCCGGTCCCGACCGGCGCGGTGCAGGCCCTCGGCCACCGCCGGGAGGGTCCGCTGGTGGAAGTGCCGCTCGCTGTTGAAGGGCATCACCAACAGGCCGTCGGCGACTTCGGCGGCCAGCCGGACCATCTGGGGGCCGAGGCCGCCGAGGAAGATGGGCGGTGTCCCGAACGGGTTGGGACCCGGGTTGAACGTCGGGGGCATGAGGGTGTGGGTGTAGAACTCCCCGCGGACGTCGAGCCGCTCGCCCGTCTCCCAGGCGTCGAAGATGGCCCGGAGGGCACCCACCAGCTCGCGCATCCGGGCGACGGGCCGCTCGAAGTGGCTGCCGTAGCGCCGCTCGATCTGGGCCCGGACCTGGGTGCCGAGGCCCAGCGTGAACCGCCCCTTCGAGAGGGACTGGAGGTCGTAGGCCTGATGGGCCAGCTGGACGGGGTTACGGGGAAAGGCGATGGCCACGTTGGTGAGCAGCTCGAGCGACGTGGTGGCCGTCGCCGCCAGGACCAACGGCGTGAACACATCGTGGGGGCCCTCGAAGGTGAAGGCGCCGTCGACGCCCAGCTCCTCCAGCCGGCGGGCCTGGTCGCCCACCCCGTCGAGGCCGGTCGGCCCCGACGGTACGGACAGCATGGTGTCGATCTTCATGGGCCCCGGCTCCCTTCTCACGCCGGAGTGTAGAGAACCCGGACACAGGAGCGACGCCGGGACCGTCGTCCGTCCTGCAATACTCGAGGATGCCCGAGATGTCCCTGGCCAGCTTCAACGTCCATTCGGGCGTCGACACCCGGGGCCACGCCTACGACGTCGTGGAGGCCTGCGCCTGGCTCGACGCCGACGTGCTGGTCCTCCAGGAGTCCTGGCACACCGACGGTGACGACGAGAGCACCGCGGCCCGGGTGGCCGACCGGCTCGGGTACCGGCTGACCGAGCAGCCCATGGCCCGCTCCAAGCTCCACGCCCCCATCGACGAGCTGGCACCACGGGTGGGCTCCAGGCTCGGCCGGGTCTACGGGCCGCTCCTCTTCGAGGGGGAGGACACCCGTGGGGCGCGCCGGGCTCACCGGGACCGGCCCTACCGCACCGGCTGGTGGGGTGTCGCCGTGCTGTCACGCCTCCCGGTGGTGGCCACGACCATCCTGCCCCTGGGCAAGCTCCGCGGCGACTACGCCCGGCGGGTGGCCATCCGCTGCGACGTCGAGGTCGGGGGCAGCCCGCTGGCCGTCATCGGGACCCACATGTCCCATCTCACCCAGGGCTCCCCGCTCCAGTACCGGCGGCTCCGCAACGTGCTCCCTCCGCCGACCCAGGCCGCGGCGCTGGCCGGGGACATGAACCTGTGGGGACCTCCGGTCTCGGCCTCTCTCCCCGGGTGGCGCCGGACCGTGCGGGGCCGGACCTGGCCGGCCGGCCGGCCCCACAGCCAGTTGGACCACGTGCTGGTGACACCTCCGGTCACCACGCTCGAGGCGATCGTCGCCCCCGACCTCGGATCGGACCACCGGGCGGTCCGGGTGGTCCTGTCCCTCGCTTGACCGGCCCCGGAGCGGTCGGTCGGGCCGTCGGTGGTGGGAGCGGCCAACTACCGTGGTCGGGATGGCCAACGACCTCGACGGGTTCACGCGTGCCAGCTTCACCGCCGAGGGCCGGACCAAGGACGTCTACCGGACCGGCTCCGGCCCGGCGGTGCTGGTCATCAGCGAGCTGCCCGGCATCACCCCCGAGGTGGCCGCCTTCGGCCGAAAGGCCGCGGCCATCGGATGCACCGCCGTCCTCCCCCACCTCTTCGGCACCCCGGGTCGTCCGATCTCCGCCGGCTACACCTTCGACTCGTTTGCCCGGGTGTGCATCTCGCGTGAGTTCTCGATCCTGGCCCTGGGCCGGACCAGCCCGGTCATCGGGTGGTTGCGGGCGCTGGCCGGTGAGGAGCACCGTCGGTGCGGTGGCCCCGGAGTGGGTGTGGTCGGCATGTGCCTGACCGGCGGCTTCGCCCTCGGCATGATGGTCGACGACACGGTGGTGGCCCCGGTGATCAGCCAGCCCTCGCTGCCCCTGCCCGTGTCGGCGGCCAGGAAGCGTGACCTGGGCATCTCCGACGTCGACCTGCGGCGGGTCCAGGAACGGGCGGCGGCGGGCACCTGCGTGCTCGGCCTTCGCTTCACCGGCGACAAGCTCAGCCCCCCCGAGCGCTTCGACCACCTCCGGGAGGCGTTGGGCGGCCAGTTCATCGCCATCGAGCTCGACTCCTCGGCCGGCAACCCCCACGGGCACAAGGACAAGGCCCACTCCGTGCTCACCGGCGACCTCGACGACCGACCCGGGACCCCGACCTCCGACGCCGTCGACTCGGTGCTCGCCTTCTTCGCCGACCGGTTGTTGCCGTGACCCTCCCCGACGAGTGGGAACGGCGCGGCGGGCACCGGCGGCTGGCCGGTCACGACGTCTTCACCCTCGAGGCGCCGGCCCGCGGCGACGAGCGGGCAGAGCCCCTCGTGGTGCTGCACGGCTTTCCCACCTCGTCGTTGGACTTCCACCTGGTGCTCGACTCGATGACCGAGCACCGCCGAGTCCTCCTGATCGACCTGGTGGGCTACGGCTTCTCGTCCAAGCCCGACCAGGTGTACTCCATCGATCTCCAGGCCGACGTGGTGGCGGCCTACACCGCCGAAGCGGGCGTCGACCGGCTCGCCCTGCTCACCCACGACATGGGGGACACCGTCGGCGGCGAGCTGCTGGCCCGGCAGCTCGAGGGTCGGTGGCCGGTCGAGGTGACCCGCCGGCTCGTCACCAACGGCAGCATCTACATCCAGATGGCCCACCTGAGCGCTGGCCAGGAGGTGCTGTTGAGCCTGCCCGACAGTCGGCTGCCCGATGGCGCCCTGGACCGGCGGGGCCTCGAGGCCTCGCTGGCCGCCACCTTCAGCCCCGAGTCCACAGTGTCCGACGAGGAGCTGGCAGCCATGTCGGCCACCATCGCCCGGCAGGACGGCCACCTCCTCCTCCCCCGCCTCATCCGCTACATCGAGGAGCGTCGGGCCCACGAGAGGCGCTACACCGGCGCCATCGAGTCGCACCCGTCGCCGCTGTCGATCCTGTGGGGTCGGGACGACCCCATCGCCGTGGTGGCCATGGCCACCCGGCTCCACGAAGCTCGTCCCGATGCCGGCCTGGAGATCCTGGACGGCGTCGGGCACTACCCGATGGTCGAGGCCCCGGAGCGCTTCGCCGCCTCGGTGGCCCGGGCGCTGGGTTGATCACCGGCGGGGTGACCGAGCACCCCAGCTGGCGCGGCGAGACGTGGGAAGCCTGTCGCTCACGCCCGGCAGATGACCTCCCCGTGGAGCACCCCGTACCAGCCGTCGGGTGCCTCCATCCATCGCCGCCAGGCGGCGCCGAATGCCTCGAGGTCGGTCGGAGTGGCGAAGCCGTACTCGACCAGCTGGGAGGCCAGCGCCGACTGGGTCAGCCGGTCGGCCCACAGGCTCCCCCACCAGGTGCGGTCGGCCGGGGTGGCGTAGCACCAGGCGGACGCGGACGGGATCACGTCGTCGAAGCCGGCCTGGCCGGCCCAGCGCAGCAACCGGCGCCCGGCGTCGGGCTCCCCCCCGTTGGCCCGCGCCGTCTTGCAGTACAGCTCGATCGCCCGGGTGAGTAGGGGGTCCTCCGGAAACCAGGTCATGGCGGCGAAGTCGGCGTCGCGGGCGGCCACGATGCCTCCGGGCCGGCACACCCGGCGCATCTCGGCGAGGGCGCTGACCGGATCACTCAGGTGCTGGAGGACCTGGTGGGCGTGGACGATGTCGAACGAGCCGTCCTCGAAGTCCAGCCGGGTGATGTCACCCACCTGGAAGGTGACGTTGGCACACGACGCCTCCTCGGCCGCGTGGACCGCCTGTTCGAGGACCGATCCGGCCGCGTCGACCCCGACGACGTGGCCGGGGGCGACGCGCTTGGCCAGGTCGACGGTGATCGTCCCGGGGCCGCAGCCCACGTCGAGGAGGTCCATGCCCGCCACGACATGGCCGAGGAGGTAGGCGGCCGAGTTCTCGGCCGTCCGCCAGGTGTGCGATCGCAGGACGCTCTCGTGATGCCCGTGGGTGTAGACGTTCTCGCTCATCCACCCAGCATGACTCCCGGGGAGCAGTGCCGAGGGCTTTGGTGCACAGGCCCGGCGGGCAATACACTGGTAGTGACAGTTTCTGCCGGATGACAGTTGCTGCCAGATGGCACGATCTGTCATCTGCCTGACCCCAGCGCCCGACCCCCCAGGCCCTGACCCCGGCCCCTGACAAGGAACAACCGCCGTGGATACCGTGCTCATCCCCACCGAGGAGCCGCCTACCGGGCCCACCGCCGAGCAGCAGGACGAGCCGCCCACCGGGCTCGCGGCCCGGAAGAAGGAGCGGACCCGTCATCAACTGGCCGAGGCGGCCGCCCAGCTCTTCTACCAGCGCGGCTACGACGCCACCACCATCGACGACATCGTGGCTGCCGTGGACGTCTCGCCCCGGACGTTCTTCCGTTACTTCCCGACCAAGGAGGACCTGGTTGTCGCCCTGGGCCAGACCGGCATGGGCTCGTTTCTCGACGCCCTGGCCGCCCGGCCGGCCGGCGAGGCGCTGCTCACCTCGGTGCAACGGGCCATCGAGAACTCGCTGGCCCTGTCCTGGGAGGACACCGCCCGGGTCCGTTCCTTCCTTGCCCTCCTCGAGGAGACGCCGGTGCTCCGAGCCCGTTGGTTGGGCGAGAGCGACCGCAACCGCAGCCTCCTGGCCGCGGTGATCGCCGCCCGCACCGACGGCGAGCCGTCGGGCACCCGGAACCTCCTGATCGCCGGGGCGATCATCCTGGCCATGAACACCGCGCTGCAGGTCTGGGCCGAACAGGACGACGAGGACAGGATCGCCGTCTTCGTCTACCGGGCCCTGGGCGAGCTGGCCACACCCCTGCTCACCCCTTAGTTCCACGCGTCGTGCCGCCCATCGGGGGAGGCGGCACGGCCCTCGCAACCCGATCCCATAGTGCTGGAGAGACGTGACCCCGCAGCAAGCACAACTGAGGACCCCATCGCCGACCGCCCCCCTCGACGGCCACGATCGCCGGCGGTGGTTGGCGCTCGGCGTCATGTCGTTCACGGTGCTGCTGATCAGCCTGGACCAGACCGTCCTGAACGTCGCCCTGCCCACGTTGGTGAAGGACCTCCATCCCTCGAGCAGCGGGCTCCAGTGGATCGCCGACGCCTACACGCTGACCAACGCGGTGCTGCTGCTCTTCGGCGGGGCACTCGGCGACCGGTACGGGCGGCGGCGCATCTTCCTGATCGGCGTGGTCATCTTCGGTGGAGGCTCGCTGGCCTGTGCCATGGTCCACTCCACCGGGCCGCTCATCGCCGCCCGGGCCGTGATGGGCCTGGGCGCTGCCTTCCTCATGCCCGCCACTCTGTCCATCATCGCCTCGATGTTCACCGGTCAGGAGCGGGCCCGGGCCATCGGCATCTGGGCCGGTGTGGGCGGCATCGGGACGGCGGCGGGCCCGCTGCTCGGAGGCTGGCTCCTCCAGCACTTCTGGTGGGGCTCGGTCTTCCTGATCAACGTCCCCGTCGCCATTCTGGCCTTCACCGGTGGGATCTTCTTCACCGTCGAGAGCCGGGCCCAGGACAGGCCCTCCCTCGACCCGGTGGGCGTGGTCCTGTCCTCGGCCGGGCTGACCGCTCTGACCTACGGCCTGATCGTGGCCCCGACCAAGCACTGGGGCTCGACCACCGTAGTGAGTTCCTTTGCCATCGCCGCCATCTTGTTGGTGGCCTTCGTGGTCTGGGACGGACGGCGGGAGAACCCGCTGCTCGACATCCACCTGTTCGCCGACCGCACGTTCTCCTCCGCGTTGGGCGCGGTGACCGCGGTCTTCTTCGCCTTGTTCGGCGTGAGCTACCTCCTCAGCCAGTACATCCAGTTCGTCCAGGGGGTCAGCGCATTCGGGGTGGGGCTCCGCTTCCTTCCCCTCGCCGCCGGAACCCTCCTCACCTCCAACACCGCTGCCCGCCTCACCCTTGCGTTCGGGCTTCGGCGGGTGCTGCTCGCAGGGATGGTGCTGGTCACCGCCGGCCTGGCCTGCTTTGCGTCGGTGACCACGCAGTCAGGGTTCACCATCGTGGGCGTGGCCTTCGCCTGCATCGGCCTCGGGATGGGTCTGGTCATCGCGCCCGCATCCAACGCCATCATGGGCACCTTGTCCCCCGACAAGGTCGGAGCCGGGTCCGGACTTCGAAGCACGGTCCAGCTGCTCGGTGGCTCGTTCGGCGTGGCCATCATCGGAAGCCTGGCCACCAGCAGGTACCGGGACGAGATCCAACATGCCTTCTCGGGCCCCTTGCGGGGGGTTCCCGCGGCTGCTCGGCCCGCCATCGGCAACCAGATCGGTGAGGCCATCGGAGCGGCCGGCAAGCTGCCCCCGGGCCTGGCCCGGGCCACCACCGCGGCAGCCAATCAGGCCTACGTCAGCGGGGTGCGGCTCTCAGCGCTGGTGAGCGTGGTGGTCATGGTGCTGGCCACCGTGGCCGCGGCCATCTATGTTCCCAAGTACGTCCAGCCCCTGCCCGACGACGACGTCTACGGCGCAGCCACCCATTTCTGAGGCCGCCGGGTCGGCTGCCGCCGGGTCAGGCCTCCGGGCCGGTTGAGCGCGGCCCCCGGGTCCGGACCTCTTCGACCTGCTCGAACGCCGAGCGGATGTCGTTGATCCAGTTCTCCTCGTTGCGCCCGACCAGACGCACGCACCAGGCCAGTGCCTCGCTGCGGCTCCGGGCCACGCCGGCGTCGATCAGGGTGTCGAGAATCTTGCGCTCGGCGATGCGGAGCCGGGTCATGACCGGTGCGCTGACCGTCGTGAACAGGACGGTCGTCTCGCCGCTCGAGGCGCCCCAGGACACGAAGCGCCCGAACGTGGACTGCGCCTCGTCGGCGACCCGCATCCGCTGCTCGCGGGTGTCCTCGCGGAACCCGCTGATCCGGGCCGACTCGGCCACGGCGCGGTCCTCGGGGCTCACGTCCTCGTCGAGGGCCACGGGGTCCAGGGACACCACGACCAGGATCTCGTCATCGTCGACGCTGATGACCGGGGGGTTGGCCAACCAGTCCTGGGGGAGGCGGCCGGTGAACCACGCCACCACCCTCGCCCGGTCGGCGGCCGTCGTGCGCTCGGTGCCGGAACCATGTCGTCCCCGACCTCGTCCGCGGCCCCTGCCCCGGCCCCTCGAACCAGCATCTTCTCGGTATTCATATTTCATAGTTACTAGATTACACCATTACGATCCGAAGGAGAACACTGGGCCGGAGCTGCAGCAGCCGGCCACGTCCGGCCGTCAACTGTCGGCCAGGCTGGCCAGTGGTCTGCCGGTGAGGCGGAAAGTGAACCACTCGTCCAGCGATTGCGCACCCAGCGACCGGTAGAAGGCGATGGACGGCTCGTTCCAGTCGAGCACCGCCCACTCCAACCGGGCGTAGTCGTGGAGGCGGCACTCCCGGGCCAGCTCGACCAGCAGCGCTCGTCCGAGACCTCTCCCCCGATAGGCGGTCTGGACGAACAGGTCCTCGACGTAGATGCCGTGCACACCGCGCCAGGTGGAGAAGTTGAGGAACCACAACGAGCAACCCACCACCTGGTGGTCCACGACAGCGACGTGACCGAACAGGGACGGGGCCTCGCCGAACAGGGCTGCCTCGAGCTGGGGCTCGATCAAGGTGCAGTCGCTCGCGGCCCGCTCGTAGGCAGCCAACTCGTGGACCAGCCCGACGACGGAACCGACGTCCGAACGTTCAACTCGGCGTATGCGCCGATCGGGCTCGTCCATCGCTGCCGTGAACCTCCTCCTGCCGTGTCCTCGCCTCTAGGTCGCCGACCCTGTCCGATCGTCGGGCTGGGTCGCCGACCCTGTCCGATCGTCGGGCTGGGTCGCCGACCCGGTTCGGTCGTCGGGCTCGGGAGCCTGGGTCGCCGCCACGATCAGGTCGAGAACGGACTGGTCGGGCGCCGGCGGGCACTCCGTCGCCGGGAGCTCTCGCATCGCCTCCAAGGCGGCGGCGACGTGGATGCCGGTGATCGAAGGGCTGTGGGCCGAGATGATGGTCGTGATCCCGAGATCGGCAAAGCGCTGCACCTCGGCACCGAACCGGTCGGGATCGACCAGGCTCAGCCAGGGGGCCAGCGCATTGAAGGCGAACATCGTCATGCCATGGCTCCAGAACTCGTCATCGAGCTCGGCCACGTCACGGGCCAGGTATGTAGCTCCGGCGCCGCCGGGTACCGGTGTGGCGAAGGTGTCGGCGGCCCAGTAGACGCCAGACTTGGTGTCGAAGAGCCCCCGGGTGGTGGGGCAGTCGTAGAGCGGGGGTCGGGCCACCTTCATCTGGCGGTCTCCGGCTTCGAACGTGGCTCCGTCGTCCATCCAGCGACAGCGCGCCAGCGGAAAGTCGAAGGCATTGCTGTAGCGCTCGGTCAGGGCCCAGCTCGAGACCAGGGTGGCGTTGGGGCACGTGGCCATCACCTCCTCCAGATTTCCCACATGGTCCCCGTCCTCGTGGGAGATGAAGACCCACGCGACCTGGCCCGGATCGACCAGGGCGAAGACGTCCTCGAACCACTGGCGCCGGTTGCGCAGCGAGCCGGTGTCGACCAGCACCGGTTCCTCGGCCAGGATGACGGCGGAGTTGATGTAGACCGAAAGGGGTTGGCCAAGGGCGTGCTGCACCTCGTGGATGACGTAGGTGTCGGGCGCGATCTGGGTCGGTTCCTGCCGGTACGTCGGTTCGGACAACACGGTTGGCATGCACTGCCCCTTTCCTCGGGTGACGAGCGTAGGCCGAACCGCCGGGCGACGCTGCCCGGGTGTCGACCGAGTCGGGGGGCCGATTACACCCGGGCCATGTTGGCGAACCGGGTGTGGTGGTCGAGGAAGGCCAGCCGGGTGGTGCCCGTGGGCCCGTTGCGATGTTTGGCCACGATGATCTCGGCCGTCCCCCGCTCGTTCGACTCCTGGTTGTAGATCTCGTCCCGATAGATGAACAGGACGACGTCGGCGTCCTGCTCGATCGAACCGGACTCCCTGAGGTCGGCGAGCACCGGGCGCTTGTCCTGGCGCATCTCCAGTCCTCGGGACAGCTGTGACAGGGCCACCACGGGAACCTCGAGCTCGCGGGCGAGGATCTTCAGGCCCCGGCTGATCTCGGACACCTCGACCTGGCGGTTCTCGGCCCCGTGGCGACCGGTCATCAGCTGGAGGTAGTCCACCACCACCAGGCCCAGCCCGACCCGGCTCTTCAGCCGGCGGGCCCGGGCCCGGATGTCCATGACGGTGAGGTTGGGGTTGTCGTCGATGAAGACCGGCGCCTCGCTCATCCGGCTGATGGCGTTGCCGATCTTGGGCCAGTCCGCCTCGTGGAGCTTCCCCGTGCGCATCCGGGTGGCGTCCACCCGCGCCTCGGAGCACAGCAGGCGCTGGGTCAGCTCCAGGTGGCTCATCTCCAACGAGAACAGCAGCACCGGCTTGCTCAGCTCGATCCCGGCGTGGGCGACCATGCCGAGGGCGAAGCTGGTCTTGCCCATGGCCGGGCGGGCCCCCACCACGACCAGGTTCGACGGTTGCAGGCCGGCCAGCTGCTCGTCGAGGTCGGCATAGCCGGTAGCCAGCCCGGTGATGGTGTCGCCCCGGTCGAAGAGTTGCTGGAGATGGTCGAGGCTCTCCCCCAGGAGCTCCCGCAAGGGGGTCATCGAGTCCACCACCCTCCGCTGGGCGACGTCGTAGACCAGGCTCTCGGCCCGATCGAGCACCTCGGAAACATCCTCGGGGAGGCTGTAGCCCAACTCGGTGATCTCGCCCGCCACCGACACCAGACGCCGGAGCAGGGCGTGCTCCTCGATGATCTTGGCGTAGTACTCGGCATTGCCGATCGACGGCGTGTTGGCCTGCAGCGACACGAACACCGACGGGTCGCCGATCATCTCGAGGAGGCCCCGGCGGCGCAGTTCCTCGGTCACGGTCACCCAGTCGGCCGGCTCCCCCTGGCTGAACAGCGAGGTGACGGCGGTGAAGATATGGCCGTGTGACTGCTTGTAGAAGTCCTCGGCGTTGCAGATCTCCATGGCTGCGGCGATGGCGTCCCGGGACAGGAGCATCGCCCCGAGCAGCGATTCCTCCGCCTCGAGGTTGTGAGGCGGGATCCGTCCCCCCGGACCACCGGGAGTGGGGGAAGGTCGTCGAGCGCGCGAGTCGTCGAAGGCCTGGACCATGGTCCTCTAACCCTCACCCACGAAGCCTGTGGAGGGTAAGAGCGACTTCTTGGGGAAATGGCCGGGTACCCGTGTGGACGGACCGTGCATAACCGCCGTCGAACTGGGGAGAAGCTGACTCATGCCGGCAGCATCCCCGACGGGTGTAACAGCCCCCGACCTCGGTCGGGATCAGTCAGCCGTGACGACCTCGACGTTCAGCTCGAAGATGACCCCGCCGCTCAGCTCCACCCTGATGTTGTGGACGCCGGTCTCCTTGATGGCCTCGTCGAGGGCGAGGTCCTTCCGGTCCACGACCGCACCGGTCTGCGACTCGACCTCGCGGACGATGTCGGCGGCCGACACCGAGCCGAACAGCTTGCCGGCGGCGCCGGCACGGGCCCGAACGGTGATGGTGGTGCCGACCAGGGTCCGGGCCACCGTCTCGGAGGACTCCCGGTCCCGGGCGTCCCTCAGATCCCGGGACCGGCGCATGGCCGCGGCCTGGTCCTCCACTCCGGGCGAGGCGACGATGGCCTTGCCGGCGGGAAGGAGGTGGTTGCGGGCGAAGCCACCCGAGACGTCGATGATGTCACCGCGCTTGCCCACCCCGGTGATGTCGCTGCGAAGGAGGACCTTCACCTCAGCTGTCTCCGCCATCGGTCACCGGGGCCGCAGGAGCCTCGGTCGGGGGTGCCCCGCCGGCAGAACCGGCGTCGACCGTGTCACCCGACGACGGACGGGGCGGGGCCCCGGTGGTGGCCCCCGGGCGGGGAGCGGGTCGGTCGGAGCGGTAGGAGTTGCCGCCCTCCTCGTCCGAGTCGCGACGACGGCCGCCGAAGCCGCCACCGTCCCGGCCCCGGCCACCGCGGCCGCCGGGTCGTTCGGTGGTCGTCCGCTGGGTGTACGGCAACAGCGCCAGTTCCCGGGCCGTCTTGATGGCGATGGCCACGTCCCGCTGGTGCTGGGTGCAGTTTCCCGACACCCGGCGGGCCCGGATCTTCCCACGGTCGCTCATGTACTTGCGGAGCATGTTGACTTCCTTGTAGTCCACCCACTCCACTCGGTCCTTGCACAACGCGCACGGCTTCTTCTTGATCCGGCGCCCGGCGTCCTTCGGGGACCGGCGGCTGGTGTTTCCTCCACGATCGTTGTTGCGTGCCACTAGAAGGGCTCCTCGCTGTATCCGTACCCGCCGCCGTCCCCGCCGCCTGACTGTCCGCCGCCGCCCTGTTGGCCGCCGCCGCCCTGTTGCCCGCCGCCCTGTTGGCCGCCGCCGCCTCGACTGCCGCCGTCACCAGGGCCGCGGCGCTCGTTCTTGGTCACCTGGGCGGTGGCCCAGCGGATGCTCGGGCCGATCTCGTCGGCCACCACCTCGATCTTGGACCGCTTGTCGCCGTCGGGCGTCTCCCAGCTGCGCTGCTCCAGACGCCCCGTCACCAGCACCCGGGCCCCGCGGGTCAGGCTCTCGGCCGCGTTCTCGGCCATCTCCCGCCAGCACACCACGTCGATGAAGGACGTGGCTTCCTCCCACTCCTGGGTCTGGCGGTTCTGCCACCGGCGGTTGACCGCCAGCCCGAAGCTGGCCGTGGCCTGCCCGGTGTTGGTGAACCGGAGCTCGGGATCGCGGGTGATGTTGCCGACCAGTGTCACCGTGTTTCCGTTGGCCATGGATCAGCCCTCCGTTGAGCGAGTGGCGGCACCGGCCGCGGTGGCAGCGACCTCGGCCCGGCGACCGGCGACCTTGTCGGGGATGCGCATGACCTTGTGACGGAGGACCTCGTCGGCCAGCACGAAGATGCGCTCCATGTCGGCCACGGCGTCGGGCTCAGCCGTCAACTCGATGACCACGTAGTAGCCCTCGCGCTTGTGGTGGAGCTCGTAGGCGAAGGTGCGCTTGCCCCACCGTTCCACGCGTCCGGGGTTCCCGCCCTTGGCCCTGAGCGCGCCCAGCGCCCGTTCGAGGACTCCGTTCACCGCTGCCTCGTCGGCAGCGGTGTCGAATATCACCATCGTCTCGTATGGCCGCATCGGCGGCGTACCTCCCTCCGGATCGGGCAGGTCGTGCCCGAGCCCCACCTCTGTGGAGCAGGTTGGATCTGATGACCGACAGGCGCGCTGCGGCCGGAGCAACGTACCAGTGTAGCTGGGTCAGACGTAGCCCTCGTCCTCGGCGGGAAACCTCCCCGCCCGGACGTCTGCGGCGTAGGCGGCGATGGCGGCCGTGGCCTCGCCGGCCAGGTCGGCATAGCGCCGCACGAATTTTGGCGCCTTGCCGGTGTTCAGCCCCAACAGGTCGTGGAAGACGAGGACCTGCCCGTCGCACCCGGCGCCGGCCCCGATGCCGATCGTCGGGATGTCCTGAGCATCGGAGATGGACGCGCCCAGGGTGGCCGGGATGCCCTCGAGGACCAAGGCGAAGCACCCGGCGTCGGCCAGCGCACGGGCGTCCGCCGCGAGCCGGTCGCCCGCCTCACCCCGGCCCTGGACGCGATAGCCCCCCATGGCGTTGACCGACTGCGGCGTGAGCCCCAGGTGCCCCATGACCGGGATTTGGGCTGCGACCAGGGCCTCGATCATCGGCACCCGGATGGCCCCACCCTCGAGCTTGACCGCGTGGGCTCCGGCCCGGATCAGGGCGGCACCGTTGCGCACGGTGTCGGCCGCGTCCAGGTGGTAGCTGAGCCAGGGGAGGTCGCCCACCACCAGCGCCTGGGGCCTGGCCCGGGCCACCGCCGCCGTGTGGTGGGCCATGTCGTCGATGGTCACCTGCAGCGTGTCCTCGTAGCCGAGGACGTTGTTGGCCAGCGAGTCGCCGACCAGGATGATGTCGACCCCGGCGGCGTCGGCGATGCGCGCCCCCGGGGTGTCGTAGGCGGTCACCATGACGATGGGGTCGGCGCCGGCTTTGCGTTTCCGGGCGCCGACGTTCGGGACGGTAACCGGCCCAGACCGGGCTTCGGGCATGGGTGTTCCTCCTCGTCGGCCGTCCAGCGCGCGAAGGCTGCCGGCGGCGTGTGGGACACCCGAGGGTGTCGTGAAGTACTGCCTGAGCTCAGGTTACCCGGGACGCTTTGGGAGCGCCCGGCCCGGCCGTCAACCCCCGCGGCGCGCGCCGGCCCGGTCCCGCAACGGCGTCCGCGCCACCGCCTCGACCCCGGCGCCGGCCGGGTACATCCGGGTGAGGTGGTTCCACGAGCACGCCGCGCATACCTCGATCACGTAGCAGACCACGGGCTCCTTGCGGCGCCAGAGGCGGTTCAACTCGGCGGCCGAGCTCACGCACCGGCCGCCCGAGGGCAGGCGCGAGCCGAAGACGAAGGTCACGTCGACCAGGTCCGCCTCCTCGCAGATGGGGCACTGCTCGCCCGACGGTTTGCCCACGTTGCGAGCGGCGCGGAGGAGCTCGGGGTGGGCGTCGCAGACGTCCAGACGGGACAACCGCCCCTTCCGGAACTCGCTGACGACGGCATTGCGGGCAAGGCGGTACTCGACCCGTCCCCCGGTCGGGGACGTCTGCACACCATCGAGGGCTCCGGGACGGGAACTCACCGGCCCCAGGCTAATGCGCGTCGACATTGTCGTCCTGCCTTCTCCCCCGCCCATCCCGGATCGGGGGGGTGCGGCCCCTCTACCCACCGGCCGCCTGCCCGCCCGAGCGGGTCAGTTGCGTCGATATATCGGACTGATATATCGTTTGGGTATGCAGCACGTGAACTCCCATCCAGGTGCGGGTCGACCCGACCGTCGCGCTCGGACCAACGGGGTCCGCTGACGTGCTCGACCTGGCCATTCTGGGCCTGCTCCAAGAACACGAGCTCCACGGCTACGAGATCAGGAAGCGACTTCGCGACGAGCTCGGCCTCTTCTCGAACATCTCCTTCGGATCGCTCTATCCGGCACTGGCCAAGCTGGAGGCGGCCGGCGCCGTGATCGGCACCGAGTCGGGAGGGGCGCGGGCCACATCACCGATCCCGCTCACCGGCTCGCTGGGAGGCGAGCGGGCTGCCCTGCGCTCCCGCCGGTCCGGATCGACGAGGGGCACCAAGCGGTCCCGCAAGGTCTACCGGATCACCGACATCGGTCATCGTCTGTTCGAGGAGCTCCTGGCCGCCGGCGAGTCCGCCGGGACCGACGACGCCCGGAGCTTCGGGTTGCGGCTGGCCTTCGCCAAGCACCTCGCCCCTCAGGCCCGCCTCGGCCTCCTCGAGCGCAGGCGAGCGCAGCTCGTCCAGCGCCTGGCCGCCGATCGGGCCCGCGCCGCCGCCGGGACCGGCCTCGACCGCTACACCCGCTCGCTGGTCGAGCACAGCACCGAGGCGACCCAGCACGACATCTCCTGGCTCGATCAGCTGATCGAGACCGAGAAGCGAACCGAAGCACCAACGACCTGAGAGGGTCGCGGCGACCCGGCCGGACCGGGATCGTCGCTCGAGGACAACGAAGGGAATCGATTCATGGGCAACATCCGAGTGGCCATCGCCGGTGTCGGGAACTGCGCCAGCTCGCTCATCCAAGGTGTCGAGTACTACCGG
Source organism: uncultured Acidimicrobiaceae bacterium (assembly GCA_963803065.1). Classification (GTDB taxonomy): domain Bacteria; phylum Actinomycetota; class Acidimicrobiia; order Acidimicrobiales; family RAAP-2; genus DASXMT01. The sequence continues at coordinate 92,856 of CAWDKW010000013.1, read as the reverse complement.
GACGCCGACCCGTCGGAGACCGTCCCCGGCCTGATGCACGTCGTGCTCGGTGGCTACCACGTGCGCGACCTCGAGTTCGTGGCCGCATTCGATGCCGACGCCACCAAGGTGGGGACGGATCTGGGCAAGGCCATCTTCGCCGGGCAGAACAACACCATCCGGTTCGCCACCGTGGGCGACGTGGGTGTGACCGTCCAGCGCGGCCCGACCCTCGACGGCTACGGCAAGTACTACCGGGAGACCGTCGAGGAGTCGCCGGAGGAGCCCGTCGACGTCGTTGCTGCCCTCCGGGACAGCCGGGCCGACGTCCTGGTCAGTTACCTGCCGGTCGGGTCCGAGGAGGCACAGCGCTTCTACGCCGATGCCTGCCTCCAAGCCGGTGTCGGCTTCGTCAATGCCATCCCCGTCTTCATCGCCTCCGATCCCGAGTGGGCCAGGAAGTTCAGGGACGCCGGGCTGCCCATCGTGGGCGACGACATCAAGAGCCAGGTCGGCTCCACCATCGTCCACCGGATCCTCACCCGCCTGTTCGAGGACCGCGGCCTGGCCCTCGACCACACCTACCAGCTGAACGTAGGTGGGAACATGGACTTCAAGAACATGCTCGAGCGCGACCGCCTCGAGTCGAAGAAGGTGTCGAAGACCCAGGCGGTGACCAGCCAGATCGAGCACGGGACCCTGCCCTCCGACGACGTGCACATCGGACCGTCTGACCATGTCCCGTGGCTCCACGACCGGAAGTGGGCCTACATCCGGATGGAGGGCCGGAACTTCGGCGACGTGCCCCTCAACCTCGAACTGAAGCTCGAGGTATGGGACTCCCCCAATTCGGCCGGCGTGATCATCGACGCGGTGCGGTGCGCCAAGCTGGCCCTCGACCGGGGCGTCGGCGGCCCACTGCTCGGGCCGTCCGCCTACTTCATGAAGTCGCCGCCGGTGCAGTACCACGACGACGTCGCCCACGACATGGTCGAGGACTTCGCCGCCGGCGCCACCGACCCGGTCTGGCCCGAGGCCTGAGCAGCCCCGAGGCCGCCCGAGGGCCCCGGCTCCTCAGGCCAGCCGGGAGCGCCCCTCCCACCACGCCTGCAGTCGGCGCCGGGCCTCCTCCTCCCCGAGGGGCCCCTCCTCCAGTCGGAGGTCCATGAGGAACGAGAGAGCGGCCCCGACGTCGCGGCCCGGCTTGATCCCCAGCTGCTCCATGATCTGGGTGCCGTCGAGGTCGGGGCGGATGGCGTCGAGCTCCTCTTGTTCCCGAAGTGCGGCGATCCTCGCCTCGAGCTCGTCCATGCGCCGGCCCAGGGCCCGGGCCTTGGCCGCGTTGCGGGTGGTGCAGTCGCAGCGGGTCAGCTCGTTCAATCGGTCGAGCAAGGGACCGGCGTCCCGGACGTAACGCCGGACGGCCCGATCGGTCCACCCCAGCCGATAGGTGTGGAAGCGCAGGTGCAGCTCCACCAGCTCGGTGACCGTCTCCACCTCCTCCTTGGGGTAGCGCAGGGCGGTCATCCGCTCGCGCGTCATCCGAGCGCCGACCACCTCATGGTGGTGAAAGGTCACCCCCCCGTCCCCGAAGGCGCGGGTCTTGGGCTTCCCCACGTCGTGGAAGAGCGCAGCCAGCCGCAGCATCCGGTCGGGGCTGGTCTTGTCCATCACCGCCAGGGTGTGGGCCAGCACGTCCTTGTGGCGGTGGATCGGGTCCTGTTCGAGGGCCAGCCCCGGCAGCTCGGGAAGGAACTCGGCCGCCAGCCCGGTCCTGACCACGAACCACAGGGCCACCGAGGGCACGGGGACCATCACCATCTTGTCCAGCTCGTCCCGGATCCGCTCGGCCGACACGATCGACAGCCGACCATGACCGGCCTTCACCGCGTCGACCAGTTCGCGGTCCGGCTCCAGATCGAACCGGGCGATGAAGCGGGCCGCCCTGAGCATCCTCAACGGGTCGTCGCCAAAGGAGACCTCTGGGTCCAACGGCGTCCGCAACCGGCGGGCGGCCAGATCGGCCAGGCCTTCGAACGGGTCGATGAGCTCCATCTCGGGCAGACGGAGGGCCATGGCGTTGATGGTGAAGTCCCGGCGGGAGAGGTCGTCTTCCACCCGGTCCCCGAAGGCCACCGCCGGCTTCCGGGAGTCGGGATGGTAGGCCTCGGCCCGGTGGGTGGTGATCTCGTAGACCCGGCCCCCGTGGGTGCAGCCGATGGTCCCGAAGCGCTTGCCCTGAGTCCACACGGCGTCGGCCCAGCCGGCCACCACCGATTCGATGTCGTCAGGACGGGCGTCGGTGGTGAAGTCGAGGTCGGACGGCGTGTCGGTCGGCTCGGCCCCGCCGGCCGGCCGGTCGCCGGCCACGATCGCGTCACGGACCGAGCCCCCGACCAGGTAGAGGGTGTGGCCAGCGGCCCGGAACCGCTCGGACAGCCCGGCGGTGGCCTCGACCAACGGCTGCAATCGCGCGGGTAGCACGCCGCCGAGGGTAGTGCGGCTGGCGTAGGCTGCCGTGCGAGGTGAACTGGGAACGAGGCAGCCTTTTGCCGCACGGCAGCCAACCCCGAGGCCCTGGGCCTGGGAACGGCCCCGCCCCGTTCCCCGGGGCGGCAACGAGTGGTGCCCGCAGGGCCGCCGCCCGTGAGGGCGGTTCGTCGCCGCCCGCCCGCCGCCGCCCGGCCCGGTCCCCACGGCTGGCCCGCCGTGCCCGACGCTCGCTCTTCCGCCTGATGGCCACCGCCATCGGCGCCGCTGCTGCGATCGTCGGGGTGGTCTCGGTCGCCGGTCCGGCGTCGGGCCTCCCGGTGGCGGCCGGTGCCGCCTCGGCGCCCGCGGCCGGTGCCGCCTCGGCGCCCGCAGCTGCAGCCGCGGGCGCGACGTCCGACGCGGCCCAGCCCGCCCTGAGGCTGGTGTCCCAGACCAGTTGGGTGACCTCCGCCCACCCCACCTTCGACCTCGTGGTCGCGGCCGGCCCCGGGACGCCCGCAGCCAGTCACCTGGGTCTGAACATCGCCGTCTACCCGTGCCTCGGGACACCGTCGGGATTCGACCAGACGCTGACCCGGTCGGGCCCGAGCGGGAGACCCCTGGTCGCCACGTCCAACCCGGTGGCCTGGGACTCGCTCCTCCCCGCCTTCGGCGGGGGCGTGGACGTCCCCGTCCCGGTGACGACCGACGGCACGTCGACGGGGTCGTCGTCGGCCGCCGCCCCCCTCGGGGGATTCGTCGCCTCGTTGCGCGACTGCAACGTGGCCAACGGCGGCGTCTACCCGGTGCGACTGCAGCTGGTGGACACCAGGAGCGGGACCGTCATCGGCTCTCTCACCACCCACCTGGTGTACTCCACCGCTCCAGCCGACACCAAGCGGCTCCACTTCGCCTGGGAACTGCCCATCCAGACCCCGCTCGGCTCGACGCCGACCCCTCCCCCGAGCTCGGTGCTGGCCACCGATCCCCTCAAGGCGCTGGCTCGACCGTCGGCCGGGACGCTCGACAACCTGGCCGCGGTGGTCGACGCGGTGGCCAGCGCCCCGACGGTCCCGGTGACACTGGCTGCGTCGCCCCAGACCCTCCAGGCCCTGCAGAACTTCGGCCACCCATCCACCGTCAAGGCGCTGGCCGCGGCGGCCAACCTGGGCGGCCAGGCCAGCCGCCAGTTCCTGTGGACGTCCTATGTACCCGTCGACGCGGCGGCGCTGGTCGACACCGGGCTGACCGGTGAGCTGACCCTCCAGCTCCAGGCCGGGTGGTCCGCCACCGCCAGCCAGCTCGAGTCGAGGCGCCCGGTACCGACCGCGAGCGTGCCCGGATCGGCCGGGACCTGGGTGACCAACGACGGCATCGACGACGCCACCGTGGGGCAACTCCAGACCCAGGGGTACAACCAGGTGGTGCTGCCGTCGTCCGACCTCACCTCGACGCCGTCGCCCTCGTCCGGCGGCTCCACGGCCGAGCCGTTCACCCTCACCGCCCCGAACGGCGCCCCCTTCACCGCGTTGGCCTCGGACTCGGACCTCTCCTCGCGGTTCTCGGCCGACCCGGGCGACCCCGTGCTCGCCGCCCACCAGCTCCTGGCCGAGCTGGCCCAGGTCTACTTCGAAGGCGGGAACACCGAGGCCGTGCGGGGCGTGGTGGCCGTACCCCCGAACAACTGGGTGGCCGACCCGGCCTTCGTCAGGACCGTGCTCGCCGGGCTGGCCCAAAGCCCGGTGGTCCAGGCGGTCACCGTGTCCGGCCTGTTCCAGTCCCTCCCCGGACCGGTCGCCTGCCGGGCCGCGGGTTGCAAGCTGAGCCCATCGCCCCGGGCCGGAGGGTCCGGCCTGCCGGTGACTGCCATCAGCACCCAGCGCACCCGCCTCACCAACTTCGGCACCGCCGCCCCATCGGCCCAACAGGTCCGCTTCCAGATCAGCGAGCTCCTCCTCGCCGGCCAGTCCGAGAGCCTCCGGCCCGGGCAACAGGCCAAAGTGGTCCAACGGACAGGCCAGGCCATCGGGGCCCAGCTCGCCCAGTTGAGCGTGGCCGGTGACAAGAGCTTCACCCTCACCGCCCGGAACGGGAGCATCCCCGTCACCATCGCCTCCAACGCCGGATACCCCGTCCAGGGCACCCTGACGCTGACCAGCGACAAGCTGACCTTCTCCGGGGGGTCCGCCCACCATTCGCTCCCGGTGTCCCTGGCCAAGAGCACCAACAACTACTACGTGCCCGTGCAGGCCCGCGCCTCGGGCGAGTTCAAGGTGGGGATCATCCTCACCTCGCCCACCGGCGGCCTGGTCCTGACCAGAGGTGCGGTCACCGTCCGCTCCACGGCCACCTCGGTGGTCGGGATAGCCCTGTCCCTCGGTGCCGTCGCCGTGCTTGCCGCCTGGTGGGTGCGGACGACGGTGCGCCGCCGGGCCCAACGTCGAGCCGAACCGGCCGACGGGATGCCGGCCCGATGACCGACTTCGCGCCGGGAGCAGCCCCGGGCGACGAGCCCCTCGGGGCCGGCGGCCCGCCGGAGGGACCATCGCGCCGGCGGGGCTCGAGCCTCATCGGGGCCACAGCCGGCATGGCGGTGGGCACCACCCTGTCCCGCCTGACCGGGGTGATCAAGCTGATCGTCCTGGTCTACGTGGTGGGCGTCCAGTGGTTCGCCGACGGCTACAACCTGGCCAACAACACCCCCAACATGATCCATGACATCGTGCTGGGCGGGGTGCTGTCGGCCACCTTCGTCCCCGTCTTCGTCGACCGCTTGTCCACCCGGAAGGGCCCCGAAGCCTGGCGGGCCATCTCCGCCGTGACGACGATGACCATCGCCGTGCTCGCCGTGGCCAGCGTGATCTTCTGGTTCGCCGTCCCCGCGATCATCCACATCTACACGGTCGGCAACCACACGCCCCAAGCGCCCGAGCAGCGGGCCGAGGCGACCACCCTGTTGAAGTGGTTCGTTCCCCAACTGGCCTTCTACGGGCTGATCAGCCTGTTCACCGCGCTCCTCAACGCTCGGCGCAAGTTCGCCATGCCCATGTTCGTGTCGGTGGCCAACAACCTGGTGGTGATCGCGGTACTGCTGTGGTTCCACGCCGTGGTGGGCAACCTGTCGATGAGCTCCATCGCCCGCCACGCCACCTTCCTGGCCATCCTGGGTCTCGGCACCACCTTGGGCGTGGTCGTCCAGGCCCTGTTGTTGCTTCCGTCCCTTGCGCGCGCCGACCTGCACATCAAGTTCGTCTGGGACCCCGGGCACGAGGCCATGCGCACCATCACGCGGCTTGCCGGCTGGACGTTCGCACTGGTCCTGGCCAACCAGCTCGCCCTCACGATCATCCTGGCCCTGGCCGACGGGGACCCCGCCACGGGGGCGGTATCGGCCTACACGTACGCCTACACCTTCTTCCAGCTGCCCTACGGCATCGTGGCCGTCTCGATCATGAGCGCAGTGGCCCCGTCCCTGGCCGAGCGCTGGGCGCTCGGTGACGCCAACGGGTTCCGGCGCCGCATGTCGACCGGGTTGCGAGGCATGCTGGCCATCATCATCCCGGCCACCGTCGGAATGCTCATCCTCTCCCATGTCCTCTCCGACCTGATCTTCGCCCACGGGTCCACCTCGCTCGCCGGGGCCGACTCCATCGGTTCCACCTTGGCCATGTTCTCGCTGGGCCTGCCGGGGTTCTGCGTCTTCTTGTACATGACCCGGGTGCTGCAATCGATGCAGGACACCCGGACGGCCTTCTACCTCTACGCGGTCGAGAACCTGATCAACGTGGTGGTCGGCGTGGCCTTGGTCGGCCCGCTCGGCGTCCGCGGCCTCGCCCTGTCCCTCTCGATCGCCTACAGCGTCGCCGCCGTGCTCGCCATCGGGGTCCTGCGCGGCCGCCTGGGCGGCTTCGGGGGCGACCAGGTCACCCAGCCGCTGAAGCGGGTGCTCGGCGCCTCGGCCGTCATGGCCGTGGTGACCGTGTTGGCCGTCAATGTGTCGAGCGCCCAGACCGGCTTCGGCGTGCTGTTCCGGGTCGTGCTGGCCGTCACCGTCGGACTGCTCGCCTACGCCGGGACGGCGGCCTTCCTCGCCGCCCGGGCCGCCCGGCACAGGCCCGACCGGCGCGGCCCGCGCCCCGGCGGCGCCGGCGTCCCCAACGGAGGGACCCGGGTCGCCCCGTCGAGACCACCGGGCCGGGCCAGGACAGTTGTCGGGACTCGGTCGTCGAGTCGTGGTATGCCGCGGCCGACGCCGACGTTCCATGGCAGACTCGACCAGGAGACGGTTGTCCCGACGAACTGGCGGCTGCGGCCGGTCCGCCCGTCGGAGCCGGGGGAGGAGGATTCCAATGGCCCGGGTTCGGGTGGTGACCGATAGCGCCGGTGATCTGACACCGGCACTCGCCGAGGAACGGGGAATCGTCATCGTGCCTCTGTCGATCCGTTTCGGGTCGGAGGAGTTCGTGGACGGGGCGACGCTCTCCCCCGATGAGTTCTGGCGCCGTTGCAAGTCGAGCGACGTGCTGCCTGAGACCTCCGCGCCCTCCCCCGGCGCCTTCCAGGAGGCCTTCGCGGCCGCCGCCCGCGACGGCTACGACGGCGTCGTGTGCATCGACTTGTCCGGGGCTCTGTCGGCCACGTACCAGGCGGCCCAAGCGGCGGCCGACGCCGTCTCCGACCAGGTGCCGGTGCGGGTCATCGACTCGCGCTCGGTCACCATGGGCCAGGGGTTGATGGCCCTCGCCGCCGCCGAGTCGGCCGCCGGGGGCGCCTCGCTCGACGAGGTGGTGGCCGTGGTCCAGGGGCTGATCGAGCGCACCCAGGTCTTCGGGGCCATCGACACCCTCGAGCACCTGGAGAAGGGCGGCCGGATCGGTGGGGCTCGGGCCCTGCTGGGTTCGCTGCTCTCCATCAAGCCGGTCGTGCAGGTGGTCGACGGCGTGGTGGAGGAGGAGTCGAAACAGCGGACCCGGTCGCGCCAGCTCAAGTACCTGGCCGACAAGGTCCACGGGATGGGAGGGGTCGAACGGGTGGCCCTCTGCAACGGGGCGGCCACCGACCTCGACGACCTCCTCGGGCTGCTGGCCGAGGTGGATGCCAAGTACCCGCTCGAGGTGGTCAACCTGGGGCCGGTGGTGGGGACCCACACCGGCCCGGGCACGATCGGCGTCTGTGTCGTGACCCTGGCCTGACCCGCCGGTTCTACCGAGCGGGTCCGCCGGGCCCCACCGGTCCATCCAAGCAGGTCGAGCACGGCTTCCGACTATCCTCACGGTCATGGAAACCCAGCCCGACGGGTCAGCCCATCCCCCCGCCGCCACGACACCGGGTGCCGGTGACTGGCCGGCCCGCGCCACCGATGCGGTCGACACCTTGGTCTCACTACTCCGGGACAAGACAGTCCGTCCATTGTCCCTGGTCGCCCGCGTCATCGTCTTCGGCATCCTCGTGTTCGTCGCTGCCCTGGTCACGGTGGTCCTCGCCTCGATCGCTCTCATCCGGCTCCTGACCGTGTATGCATTCGACGGGCGGGTGTGGGCAGCCGACCTTCTCGTCGGGGGAGTGTTCGTCCTCATCGGCGTGGTGGCCTGGACGCAGCGGACGACCCGGGCGCCGAAAGCCGGTGCCGCCCGACAATGACAGAAGCACGGCAGGTCATCATCGTGGGCTCGGGCCCGGCCGGGCTGACCGCGGCCATCTACGCGGCCCGCGCCCAGCTCACGCCCCTGGTCATCGAGGGCGAGCCGTCGTCCACCAGCGACCAGCCTGGTGGGCAGTTGATGCTCACCACCGAGGTGGAGAACTTCCCCGGGTTCGTGAACGGCATCATGGGGCCTGAGCTCATGCAGACGTTCCGGGACCAGGCGGCTCGCTTCGGGGCCGAGTACGTGACGGCAAAAGTGTCCAAGGTCGACCTTTCCTCCCGCCCGTTCGGCCTCTGGACCGACGATCCCGATGCCGCCGAACCGGCCTACACGGCGCAGGCCCTGATCGTGGCCACCGGGGCACGTTCGTTGATGCTCAACCTGCCCAACGAGGAGCGTCTCATCGGTTACGGGGTGTCAACCTGCGCCACCTGCGACGGGTTCTTCTTCCGCGAGCGGGACATCGCCGTGGTCGGTGGAGGGGACTCGGCCCTCGAAGAGGCGCTTTTTCTGACCCGGTTCGCCAAGGCCGTGACCCTGATCCATCGGCGGGGCGAACTTCGGGCCTCGAAGGTCATGCAACAGCGCGCCTTCGCCAATCCGAAGATCAACTTCCGCTGGAACACGGTCGTCACCGACGTCATCGGCGACTCCACCGTGCAGTCCCTCGTCCTTCGTGACACCAACACGGACGAGAAATCGAACCTCGAGGTAGCGGGACTGTTCGTCGCCATCGGGCACGAACCCAACACCTCGCTGTTCAAGGGACAGCTCGAGCTCGAGGAGAACGGCTACATCCGCACCTTCGGAGGCACGCAGACCAACGTCGAAGGGGTGTTCGCCTGCGGGGACGTCCAGGACCACGAGTACCGGCAAGCCATCACCGCGGCCGGGTCCGGGTGCATGGCGGCTATCGACGTGGAGCGCTGGCTCGACGGGCTGGCCGGCTCACACTGATCCGACGACCCGACCCGTCGGGTCCGCCCAGGCCCTTCGGGAATGACATCCGTCGGAGAGCGGTTACACATACCTGCGCTGAGCTGGGCGCACGAGACGGCCACCAGGGCCAGGAGGACTTCAGATCATGAGCCAGACAATCACGACGTTGAGCGACGCTAGCTTTGATGAGCATGTCAAAGCCGCCGACGTTCCGGTCCTCGTGGACTTCTGGGCCGAATGGTGTGGCCCGTGCAAGATGATCGCCCCCGTCTTGGAGGAAATCGCCAACGAGCAGGCGGGCAAGTTGCAGGTGGCCAAGCTGAACATCGACGACAATCTCGACGTGACCAGGCGGTTCGACGTCATGAGCATCCCCACCCTCATCCTGTTCAAGGACGGGGAGCCGGCGGCCCGGATCGTGGGCGCCAAGGGCAAGGGACAGCTGCTCCAAGAGCTCTCCGCCCACCTGTAAGCCGTTCGGCGCCGGTGGCGGCGCGCGGAGGGCAGGGGTGAGCAGCGATGTTCCTTTGCTCCCCCTCCGCTGCGGCGACTCAGGCGCGGCGGTGGCCGATGTCCAGTTCCGGTTGACGACCCTCGGTTTCTCGTGTGCCATCGACCCGGAGGGCAAGTTCGGGGACGGAACCCGGGCCGCGCTGGAGGCCTTCCAGCACCGACGGGGTCTGCGGATCGACGGGGTCTGCGGCGTGCAGACCTGGTCGGCACTGGTCGAAGCCGGCCGGCGCATCGGCGACCGTTTCCTCTACCGCCGGACGCCGATGTTGCGGGGTGACGATGTCGCCGAGCTGCAGCAACGTCTCAGTGCTCTGGGGTTCGACACGGGTCGGGTCGACGGGATCTTCGGGGACCTGACCTCTGCCGCGCTGGGCGAGTTCCAGCGAAACGCCGGGGTGCCGGTGGACGGGATCGCGGGCGCGGCCACCGTCCGTGAGCTCATTCGCTTCGGGTCCCGGCATCTAGGGTCAGAGGAACTGGTCACCGAGGTCCGGGATCGCGAGCGCCTACGCCAAGCACCGCGCACCCTCAGCGGTCGCCGGATCGCCGTCGGCGAAGAGGGAGGCCTCGACGCCGCGGTGGGAGCGCTCAGGCGCCTGTTGGTGTCGAACGGGGCCCACGTGAGCACCCATCACCACCCCGACGGCTCGGTGCAAGCCTCCGAGGCCAACGCCGGGGGGGCCGAGGTCTACCTCGGGCTCCGGCTGGCAGCCGGCGAGCGGTCGTGTTCCTCGTCGTACTACGCGGGGTTTCGCTACCAGTCCCCCGGAGGGCGGCGCTTGGCCGAGCTCCTGCAGGATCGACTGCCTTCCGAACTGGACATCGCTGACGGCGGTTGCCGGGGGATGTCCGTTCCCCTGCTGCGCGAAACCCGGATGCCGGCGGTGATCTGTGAGATCGGCCCGGCGGCTGTGCTCGTCGAGCAGACAGCCGATCTCGCTCGCGCCGTGGTGGCGGCACTCAGCGGGTGGGCCGATTCGGCCTGGGACTGAGCCATGGGGGCTAGAGTATCGATCTCCACGAGAGATGTGCCCTCCGCCCGAAATCCACAACCTCATGCACAGGTTGTGGAAGAAGCTCTAGTGACGCTTTAGATATGCTGAACTACGTGGCGTGGTCATCCAACAGGATGATCCACGAGTTATGTAAAGAGCCCCCACGCAGCGCGGCTATTCTGCTACTCGGTCGTCGACAAGAGCTCACCAACCATCAACTTATAGATTCGCTCGAGGTCCTCGAGGGTAGCGAAGTCGACCACGACCTTCCCCCGTTTGCTGCTCATGTCGACCTTGACTCGGGTATTGAGGTGGCTCGACAGCAACTCCTCCAGCTCCAGCAGGCCCGGCGGCGGGAGGCGGCGGGGCGGGGCGGGGGCCGGAGGTACAGCATCGGTCGTCGGAGCTGGCGAATCGGCGTGGTCGTAGTCCTCGACCACGGACAGTTCGGGCTCGGGTTCGGGCTCGTCGGGCTTCGACCGGGCTCGGACGGCCTCCTCGACCGCTCGCACCGTCAGCCCCTCCGCCACGATCGACTTGGCCAGCGCCTCCTGATACCCGCGATCGGGAGTACCCAGGAGAGCCCGGGCGTGTCCGGGACTGATCTGGCCTTCGGCCAGGAGCCGCTGGACACCGGAGGGCAATTGCAGCAACCGAAGGGTATTGGTGACCGCGGTCCGGCTCTTCCCGACCCGGGTGGCGACCTCGTCGTGGGTGTAGTCGAACTCCTCGATGAACTGTTGATAGGCCGACGCCTCCTCCAAGACGTTCAGGTCCTGGCGATGGAGGTTCTCCACCAGTGCCTGCTCCAGGCTGTGCGCCCCGTCGGTGACCTGGATCAGCACGGGGATCGTCTGGAGCCCGGCCCGTCGAGCCGCCCTCCACCTGCGCTCGCCGGCGATGAGCTCGAACTCCTCCACCCCGCCGTCCCCGCTCTGTCGTACCAACACGGGTTGCAGCACGCCGAGCTCCTTGATCGAAGAGGCCAGCGAGGCCATGGTCTCCTCGTCGAAGTGCGAGCGGGGCTGCAGTGGGTTCGGCTTGATACTGCCGATGGGGACCTCTCGGAGAGCCGACGATCTGTCTCCCACGACCTCGGTCGGTATCAACGCGCCCAGCCCCTTGCCCAGTCCGCTACGACGCGCCACCGCTGACCTCCTTTGCTAGCTCCCGGTAGGCAATGGCCCCTCGGGAGGTGGGATCGAACACGGAGATCGGCTGCCCGAACGAGGGGGCTTCCGACAAGCGGACGGTCCTCGGTATGACGTTCCGGCACACCTTCGCCCCGAAGTGCTCGCGCACCTCCGATGCCACCTGGTCGGAGAGCTTCGTCCGGGCGTCATACATGGTCAGCACGATGGTCGACACGTCGAGCCCGTCGTTGAGGTTGGACGCGACCAGGTGAACGTTGCGCAGCAGCTGACTGAGGCCCTCGAGGGCGTAGTACTCGCACTGGATCGGGACCATCACCTCGGCGGCCGCGGCCAGCCCGTTGACAGTGATCAACCCGAGGGACGGTGGGCAATCGATCAGCACGTAGTCGAAGTCGTCGATCACCGTCGCGATAGCCCGCTTGAGCTTGAGCTCCCGGCTGAAGGCAGGTACCAATTCGATCTCGGCTCCGGCCAGATCGATGGTGGCCGGAGCAACGAAGAGGTTCTTCATGTTGGTCGGCTCGATGCAGTCCTCGAGGGGGTCGTCCCGCATGATGACGTCGTACATCGACCGTTCGAAGTTCCTGGCGTCCACCCCCAGCCCGGTGGTCGCATTTCCCTGGGGATCAAGGTCGATGACCAGCACCCGGAAGCCCAGCTCGGCCAGGGCGGCGCCCAGGTTGACTGCCGTCGTGGTCTTGCCCACGCCGCCCTTCTGGTTGGCGACAGCGATGATCCGGGGGAGCGGGAGGTGTGAAGCGGTCTGTGATTCCTCTCCCCCGCTTGAGGCGCTCTCGGGCGACGCATCCACGAGATCCCCGCTCTCCGTGCCGGCTGCGCTGTCCGTCTCCGCGTCCACGGTCGCCGCACGGGGCGCGGGCGGGGCGGTGGTGTCAGCCGGGGCCGTGGTCTCGGGCGGAGCCGGCATCGTGGTCACGGACGTAGCCGAGGTGGTGGCTTCGGCGCGGCCGCTTGTCGTCGTTTCAGCTCGGGTGCCCGACAGGTTCTCTGCCCGAGCAGCGGGAGCGGAGTCTCCGTCGGAGCGGGTCTCGGCCTCGGTCTCTCTGGCCTCAGCGACAGGAGGCTCGAACACCGGCGCTGCTCTCACCTTCGACGGCTCTGATTCGGACCCAGCCGCGGCTACCGTTTCGCCCTCGGACCCGGCCGCCGAGATGATCTGACCGATCTGACCGTCGGGTTCATCGGGAGCCACGTCTGCCAGGTTCGTCACCTGGGTGCGCTCTCCGTCGGCGCTCTGATCGGAGGACGGTGGCTCAACCTCTACCGGAGAGTCGTGCTTCTCCTGGTCAGACGCCTTGTCTCGATCTCGGCGACGGCCGCGCATGATGGATCTCCTCGGCCTCAGGTTCAAGGCCTCCATCCTCGCCTCCGTCCGCTCGAAGGTCAAGGGTATCCGATCGAATGTTTCACGTGAAACACACGGGCGACCTCTACCAGTCCACGCGACGGCGGACAATCGCCCTTGGCGGAAACGAGCGAGCCCGCCGGTGAGCGCGGCGCCCAGGTGGGCGCACTGGGCTGCCCGTGCCAGTCCGTGCTTCGTCCCCTAGCCAGATTTTCTCGAACATCCTTGCGTGACGGTTCCCTGAACAATTCAGAGATGTCTTTGTGCCACGAGACCATCTTTGTGCCACGAGACCATCTTCCAGTGACCGTGCGTTCAGGCCGAGGGACTCTGCAGATCCATCTCGTTCGTAGACGGGTGGAGTCATGTGGGTCATGTGGCGGCCATCCGTCACCCCAGCGCCATCCTGGGAGACATGGGAGAACACCTTCCAGAACCCGGTGATGATCTCCGAACGGTCGGCCAAAGGTGGCCCGGCGAGCGGTATCAGGCCAGCCGGAAGAGAGGCCTCGTCCGGGGGCAAGGCCAGCCGATCGACCCTCGCCTACCAGCCACCAACAAGACCCAAATGCTTTCTTACCGAAGATCTCCCCCAAAGGACAAAGGGGTAGGTTCAAACTCCAACGGCTCGACGCTTGATTGATCTCGTGCACACGCGACCTCGGAAGCATCAAGATGGAGGACTCCTGCCCAGGAGCTGGCCCGGCAATTGCGCTGACCGGCTGACGCCAACTTCACGATTCGGCGGGTCGACGACCGAGTGCGACCCGATTTTGGCTCAGCGAGCGGAGCCACCAGCGCGGTCGGGAGGTCGTAGCTGCGGAGTCTGTCATCCTCTCGGCGCAGTCGAAGGGAGGTATCCCAGGCGCCCCGTCCCCGCCTGCCACCTTTAATCTACTTGTACTCTATATACATGTACTCGGCCTGGTCGAAAATAATCCAGGGTCCGCCTTCCTAGCCAAATGGGGCACGCTGAGCAGTGGCTCGTTCGAGTGATCGCCTCGAGGAGGCTGGGCCTGTCCATCTCGGCGCGCTGAGTCGAGTAGGCGTTCTCGACCGTTTCACGTGAAACATCGAGGGTCGGCGTCACTGACGGCGATGAGCTCGGCCTGGTCCGCCGACACACCCACCCAGGAGGATCCCGGCCAGGATCAGAAGAGAGGACGTTTAGCCGGCACGCCTACCCTGCGGGGATACCGTTCGTCACAAGCCTCGACCTTGTCCAGCACTTGGTAGCTGAATCGGTCCACGAATCGATACCGCCCGCCGCGCTCGATTCCCAGTTGAGCAAGCCCTTCGTGTGACCATCGTTCGCCCGATTCCTCGCCTGGCGGCTCTGAGACGACCGCCCGGCCGCCCACGGTCAGTAGGGGAGAGGCGCACTCTGCGGTCGTTGCCGGTGATCCGAACGATCGGGCCACGAGCACGTCCGCATGCTCCCGGAACGCGTCATTCCGGCCCGCCTCCTCGGCTCTCGTCCCGACGACCAAAACGCGGCCGGTCTCGCCGGTCCTCTCCATCTCCTCGGTCAAGAACTCGACGCGACGTCGGTTCGAGTCGATGAGCAAGAACCTGGTCTCCGGCCAACATGCAATCAGAACGAGGCCGGGCAACCCTCCCCCGGTTCCAAGATCGACTACCGATGCCGGTGACCCCTTCGACTCGGCTTCGATCGTCCACACGAACCCAAGGGCATGATCGATCTGGTCGTCAATCGGCATGGTCCCAAGAAATCCGTGCTCAGATGACCGTCGCAGCTGATCGTGCACCCGCGCAGGAAGCCGGGCCAGCAACCCGTCCGAGTCGCCTCCGGAATGGAGATGGGCGATCACGACCAACCCGGCCGTTCAACTAGCGCAGCTTCGACACGATGGATGCGGCGGCGATGGGTGGCCTCTCCCGGCGCCGCGACGTGCCGCCTAGATGGGGGCAATGACGATGTATCGCCTCGGCTCTTCGCCTTCCGATCTCGTCTCAACGCCATCGAGCTCGTTCACTGCGTCGTGCACGACCTTGCGATCCGGCGCCGACATTGGCTCGAGCGCCCTTTCCTCCCCTGACTCCTTGACCTCGTTCACGATGCCGTGCGTGAACCGGCGCA
The DNA here is from genome assembly GCA_963803065.1 of uncultured Acidimicrobiaceae bacterium. Lineage (GTDB taxonomy): Bacteria > Actinomycetota > Acidimicrobiia > Acidimicrobiales > RAAP-2 > DASXMT01. Next base: position 77,692 of record CAWDKW010000013.1, on the reverse strand, counting down.
AGGCCTCCGAGCGCTTCTCCCGGTATCCCCCAACATCGACAAGGATCCGGTCGGTACGGCTGACCGACTGGCGCTGCACGTAGGTACGGGTCAGATCTTGAAGGGCGGTCAGGGTTGCTCCCCGAGGACCGACGAGGATCCCGAGGTCGCTCCCGGTCGCAGCCACCTCGACCGTCTCGTCGTCGATCTGTCGGAATCCAACCTCAGCAGAGAGGCCGAACTCACGGATGAGACCGGTAATGAACTCCCGTGCGGTCTCACCCTGTTGCTCCAACGTCAATGTCTCTTCCACGGCATCCTCCCTCTCAGCCGGCATCTGGCCAGCACCATTCGACGAGGCACCACGGCCGGGTCGCTGTCGTCCATCCCTGTCTCGCCGGCCGTCGGCCCCGCCCTTGTCGCCGGAGTCGACGGCCGTCACCGACCGAGAGCCCTCAGAAGGAGCTTGGCCCCCGTTTCGATCCCGTTGGTTGCGCCGGCCGCGCGAACTGCGCGAGGACCCGCGTTGATCAGATCCGGCATCCCCGCCTCCCTGAGTGGACTGCTCCGCCATATCTGTCTTCCGGCCATTTGACTCGGCGCCACTGATTCGTCCGGCCTGCTGGCGACCCCGGTCGCCGTTGGAGGACCGATCGCTGCTTTCACGCCGGCGTTCAGGCCGCTGTCTGCGACCTCGCTTAGGCGGGGGAGCCACCGGCCGGACCCGGGCCTGAACCCGGGCCTCACCACGGACCCTCCCGAACAACCCGGCCTTCGGCTCGCTGAGCACGACGAATTCGGCGTCGTCCTCGGCGACACCCAGGAGATCAAGGACCGCCTCTTTCGCCTCGCCCAGTGATTTCCCGCTGGCTTCCACCCAATCCACTTGCTACCGAGCCTTTCTGTCGCGCTTCGATTTCGACGGCGGCTGCGACTTCGATGCCCCGGTTGCATCACCGTTGCTGCCGCCTCCGTTGCTGGTGCCACCGTTGGTGCCCGACGAACCGTTGCCCGGGGGACGTTGCGTGCCTCTCGGGCTGGCCAATCGACCCGGTCGACCTCGGCCGGTTCTGTCGGGCGTGCCCGATCCGTTCGACGTTCCTCCACCACTGGTTCCGCCAGCGCCGGAGTCACCCCTCGATCGGCCCGGTGTCGGCCGGGGCCCGCCCGGCTTGGCCCTCGTCCCCTTGGACTCACTCCCTGTCCCCTTGGACCCGGTCGGACGGGGCCCCGGCTGACGCGGCGCGCCATCCTTGGTGGGGCCTGCGCCGCTCTTCGGACGGGGCTTGCTGCCGGCCGGTCTGCTGCCAGCCGGTCTGCTGCCGGCCGGTCGGCCGCTCGCTGGGCGGTTTCCCGTCCCCGCCGTCCCGGGACGTTGCCCTGATCCACTTCCTGATCCCTGATCGCGGCCGGTTCGTCGGTCGTTCGCGAGCGCCGGTCCCCGGCTTCGGTCTCGCTGTTCCCGGCTTGGGCGTCCGGGCCGGGTTTTCCTTCTCCTGGGCCCGCGCCGGCGGTCCACCGACAATGCCGCGCCGGAACAAGACCTCTTGAGTTCCAATACGGATCGCACTAGACACGATGAAATAAACGTTAACTGCCGCCGGAATATTAAGGTAAATAAGCCCGAACACAATTGGCATATACTTCTGCAGCATTGCCGCCTGCGGATTTGCCGATGCGGCTGGATTACGGGCATTGAGTCGGCTCATCTGCAGATATTGCAGCCCAATAGCGGCCAGCACCAAGAGCAGATACGGAATGAACATGGCGAAGGGGTTGTGGCTCGAGAAGGGGAGTAACTTCTTGGCCCAGTCCATACCGAACGAATAGAGTTGACCGTGCCCGGCGACGATATCGTGGTACATCTTCGACGTGTGGGAGATGTATCGCGGCTGCGCGACCGTGTGGCCATTTACCTGCACGGTGTTGGTGATCCCCCTGATAACGTCGTAAAGGACCAGGAACGCCGGCATCTGCAACAACATGGGCAGGCAACCCGATGCGGGATTGACCTTGTGCTCTTTGTAGAGCTTCATCATCTCTTCATTGAGCTGGGCGCGATTCTCCGCACCCTTGTATTTCTGTTGCAGTTTCTTCATCTCGGGACCGAGTGCCTGCATCGCCGCCATTGACTTGGTGCTCTTCACCGTCAGAGGCGTCAATACCGCCATGATCACGATGGTCAACAGCGCGATCGAGATCGGGTAGTTCGGGATGATCGAATAGAAGAAGGAAAGAATTGCTGCCACGAAATCCAACAGTGGCTGGAAGATCTTTCCAATTGGCTTGGTCAGACTGTCCAGGACTCCGAGGCTAAAGATCAGTGACTGCATACTGCGCTCCGATCAGGAACGGGATCGACGCCATGACCGCCCCACGGGTGGCATCGCATCAGGCGACGGATCGCGAGGAGGGTGCCCCGACCAGCGCCGTGAATCCTGATGGCCTCATCGGCATAGGCCGAACAAGTCGGAATGAAGCGACACCCGGTAGGGCGCCCCACACGGTACTGCTGATACACGCCGATGAGCGCGAGGGCCGCCCGAGCAGCGGTTCTTGGTTCCCGTCCCTCTCCTTCGCTTCCCGACACTTCGCTCCCCGACACGGCCGGGTCCGCCTGGCCGGCCGCTTCTCGGGCCCGGCTCATTGCCTCGCCGCCGCTTTTGCCGGGGCGCGGCTCGTCGCCTCGCCGCCAGGTCTCCCGTGACCGGCGCCGACGCTCTTGGAGCCGGTCGCTGTCCGCAGGGCTTGGGTCATCGCCTTCCTCAATTCATCAAACGGGAGCCCGGCAGCCCCGGGACCCGCACTCACCAGATAGGCACCTGTTGGCGCCTGCCCTCCTCCTTCGGTGAACAACGCACGAAGTTGACGCCGAAGACGGTTCCGAACCACCGCGTTCCCGACCTTCCGGCTGAAGGCGAAGGCCAATTGTGGTCTTGACCAGGAGGGTTGATCCAGGAACGTCACCGACACCGGCCCCGATCGTCCTCGCCGGCCTGACCGTCGCAGCGCTGAGAACGTGTCCCGCGAACGAATCCGATCGATCCGGGCCGACGCCTCCGGAGCCGACGCGTCCAGGCAGGTCACGCCGAGAGCCGATGACGCCCCTTCAGTCGGCGCGACCGAATGACGGCGCGCCCGGCCCGGGTGGACATCCTTTTCCGGAAACCATGGGTCTTGGCGCGCTTGCGCACGTTCGGTTGGTACGTTCGTTTCACAATTCACATCCTTCCTCGCCCTGAACCGGGGAGCGACACCGCTCACAACGGCGGGGGGCCTTGTCGTGACGACAAGGCAGTCAGCCCACCATGCTAGGCGCGATCAGGGCCATTCCTCTAGTCCCGCCAGGCTCAGCGTCCCCGATGGGCACGGTGTACCGTTCCGAACACGGTGAAGCGCACCAACGAGTCACAGGGCCCGGGATCCGTCGGTCGCCACAACCAACCCCAGAACGAACAGAACCCGAGGCACTCCTCACCATGATGGCGGGTCACACAGAGCCGGGACATCGTAATCCACAACTGTGGATTTCGTTGTGGACGCACCCGGGCGCCAACAGGTGGAGGTCCATGTGAACGACACCGAGCGGTTGTGGATTTTATGCTCCGAAGCCCTGCGGGAACAGGTCTCCGACTCCATCTGGCAGGCCTACCTGTCCGGGATCACGCCGTTGTCGATCGACAACGAGCAACTCGTCCTCGGTGTCCCTAACACGTTGATCCGGGATCGGGTCGAGTCTCGCTTCCTCGGCCTCATCCAGGACACCGTGGTGGGCACGGTGGGAACGTCCCTCGCCGTCCGGCTCGAGGTCGTGGCCCCGATCGCCCACGACCCGACCACCGACGAGGACGACATCGACTTTCACATCGAGCGGTCAGCGGCCATGGAGGACGACGAACGCTTCGGGGACCGGCACGGGAACAACTCCTCCAGTTCCACCAGCTACTCGGGCTCGGGAGCCCAGGTCAGCCGGACTGGTCGGTACGAGTCGCCGGTTCTGGACACCCGGTACACATTCGAGACCTTTGTCATTGCCTCCTCCAACCGCTTCGCCCATGCCGCGGCCCAGTCGGTGGCCGAGGCTCCGGCCCGTTCCTACAATCCCCTCTTCATCTACGGAGACGCCGGTCTGGGGAAGACCCACCTGCTCCATGCCATCGGCAACTACGTGATGGAGAACTTCAGCAGCCGCCACGTCCGCTATGTCTCCACCGAGACGTTCATGAACGAGTTCGTGGACGCCATCCGGACCAACGCCACCACCGCCTTCAAACGGCGCTACCGCGAGTGTGACGTCCTGTTGATCGATGACGTGCAGTTCATGGAGGGCAAGGAATCCCTCCAAGAGGAGTTCTTCCACACCTTCAACTCACTCTATGGAGCCTCCAAGCAGATCGTGTTGACCTCGGACCGCCCACCGAAATCGATCGCCACGCTCGAGGACCGGCTCCGAAGCCGCTTCCTGTCCGGCTTGATCACCGAGGTCCAGCCCCCTGAGCTCGAGACCCGGTTGGCCATCCTCCAGTCGAAGGCCGAGCGTGAACAGGTCGACGTCCCCTATGAGGTCCTGGAGTTCATCGCCACCTACGTCACCGACAACATCCGGGAGCTCGAGGGCGCCCTCATCCGGGTGACCGCCTATGCCAGCCTCAATCGCCACCCGCTCAGCCGTGACCTGGCCGAACACGTGCTCTCCGATATCGTCTCAGCCGACCAGCCCCGGAGCATCACCCCCCAGATGATCCTGGAGGCCACGGCCGAGACCTTCGGGTTCACCATCGACGAGATCAAGGGGCCGAACCGGCGGCGCCCCCTGGTCACGGCCCGCCAGATCGGCATGTACGTCTTCCGGGACCTGACCGACTTCAGCTACCCGGCCATCGCCCGGGAATTCGGGGGCCGCGACCACACCACGGTCATGCATGCGGTGGAGAAGATCACCAACCTGATGAAGGAGCGTCACCAGATCTACAACCAGGTGACCGAGCTGATCCTCCGCATCAAGAACGCCGCTCGATGAACCCGCTCCGGCATGGTCTATCCAGAGGCTGTGCGTCTCTTGTGGACAAGGCCTCTCTCCCTTGTGACAAGTCTGTGGACCTCGATGAACTTTTCCCTAACACATCACCTGTTGCACACCTGGCGAGTGCCTCGGCGAGGAAACGGGGGACAGAGCGGGGACAGCCGAACCTCTCCTACGCTGCACCGATTCATCTTCATCCACAATCCACAGCCCTTATTACTGTCACTAGTTAATTCAAGAACATAGAAGAGAAGAGCAACCAGAAAGGACTCCGTGGTGAAGTTTCGCTGCGAACGCGACTCCCTCGTGGATGTGCTGACAACGGCGGGGCGGGCAGTCAGCTCCCGCTCGACGACGACAATGGCCCTCGGCGGCGTCCGCATGGAGAGCCAGGGGAATCGCCTGGCCGTGGTGGGCACCGACTTGGACCTGACCGTGCACGTGTCAACCGAGGCGATCGGCATTGCTGATGGGGTATGTATCGCTCCGGCCAAGCTGTTGGCGGACATCGTTCGCTCGCTCGAGCCGGGTGCGGTGACCATCGAGTCAGCCGACGACAAAGTGGAGATCGCCGCGGCCCGCTCGCGCTTCAGCCTCCGCACCTTCCCCGTCGACGACTTCCCGATCTTGCCCGAACCACCGGCGCCGGTTACCTCGTTGCCGGCCGCCGGCCTGGTCGACGCCCTCCGCCAGGTGGTCCGAGCCGCCTCCAATGACGACGCCCGACCCCTGCTCACCGGTGTCCTAGTGGCCTCGGAGGGAACAGGCATCCGCCTCGTGGCCACCGACTCCTACCGGCTGGCCCTGCGGGATCTGGCCGGGAACGACGCCAAGCTCGACGCCGCTCAGATCCTCGTTCCCGCCCGCGCCCTGGCCGAGCTGCAACGACTCTCCGCCCTCGGCTCCCTGGCCAAAGAGGCCCCGCCGTCGGGGGAGGAGACCGGGGCTCAGCCGGCCCAGGTCGGTCTGTCGGTGGGGGAGCACGACGTGACCTTCACCGTGGGGGCCGTCCAGGTCAGCACGCGTCTCCTGGACGGAAGCTATCCCGACTATCGGCAGTTGATCCCGGCCGAGTACCCCAATCGGCTCCACGTGGGCAAGGACTCCCTTCTCGACGCCCTCCGCCGGGTGCGCCTGCTCGTTCGGGACAACACGACACCCGTGCGCCTGTCGATGCGGCAGGGCGGGGTGGACCTCACCGTCGTGTCCCAGGAGGTGGGTGACGCCAGCGAGACCGTCGACGCCGACTTCGACGGTATCGACCTGACCATCGCCTTCAATCCCAGCTACCTGATCGACGGCGTCGAGGCCGTGGCCGGCGACGAGGTCCTGTTGGAGACGGTGGACGCCACCAAGCCGGCGACGGTGCGGGCCGCGGAACAGGTCGACTTCCGCTATCTCCTGATGCCCGTCCGGGTGTCCTAGCCGGGCGGCGGGCCGCACCGATCAGAAACCACGTGCACCTCGTCTCCCTACGCCTCCAGGACTTCCGCTGCTTCACCGAGGCGGCCCTCGACCCCGACCCGGAGGGAACGACGGTCATCACCGGCCGGAACGGCACCGGCAAGACCAGCCTGCTCGAAGCCACTGCCTACCTGGCCACCCTCCAGTCGTTTCGGGGATCACCCAGAGAGGCAATGGTGCGGGCCGGGACCGGACAGGCCATCGTCCGAGCCGAGACGATCGTGGGCGAGCGCCCGCTCACCATCGAGGCCGAGCTGTCGCTGGCCGGGCGGTCCCGAGCCATGGTCAACCGTCAGGCCGTCCGGCGCCGCCAGGACCTCCACGAGGCCCTCCGGGTGACCGTCTTCTCGCCCGAGGACATCGCCGTCGTTCGGGGACCGCCGTCGGACCGCCGCCGGTTCCTCGACGGCGTGCTGGCCGTGGTCGACCAGCGGTCCTCTTCGCTGAGTGACGACGTCGATCGGATCCTCCGCCAGCGGGCGGCGCTCCTCCGCCAGTCCAACCGGCGTCTGAGCCCGGAGGTGGCGGCGACCCTCGACGTCTGGGATGCCCGGCTCGGCGCCGCCGGCGCCGCCCTGGCCGATGCCCGGGAGGCGCTGACCCACCGCTTGCAGCCCCTCGCCACCGAGCACTACGGCCGCCTGGCCGGCGAGGAAGGCCGGGTGGCGCTGGCCTACCGGCGATCGTGGGAGGGGGACCTCGAGCCGGCCCTGGCCGCCTCCCGGACGGACGACCTCCGGCGGGGGGTGACCTTGGTCGGTCCTCACCGCGACGAGCTGGACCTGTTGCTGTCGGGGCTCCCCACTCGGACGCACGCCTCCCAGGGCGAGCAACGGTCGCTGGCGCTCGCCCTCCGCCTGGCTGCGCACCAACTGGCCACCGAGCGCCTCGGCTCTGCCCCCGTGCTCCTCCTCGACGACGTCTTCTCCGAGTTGGACCCCTTCCGGTCCCGGGCGCTCCTGGCCGGGCTCCCGCCCGGGCAGGCCCTGTTGACCACGGCGATGGCGCCCCCGCCGGAAGTGGACGCGGCCAAGACGTTCGTCGTCGGGGACAATGGTTCGGTGTCAGCCGCACTGATAGGGAACGCGGGGTGAGCCGGCCGCGTCGCGACGACGGCCCGCAGTCCCTCGACGCCTCCCTCGACGTCTTGTCGAGCCAGCTGGGCCTGGCCGAGTCACGGGGTATGGCCAGGCTGTTTGCCCGTTGGGAGGAGATCGTGGGGCCGGCCGTCGCCGGCCACGTGCGACCTCAGCGGCTCGACCGGGACGTCCTGGTGGTGACGGTCGACCACCCGGCGTGGGCCACCCAGGTCCGGCATCTGGGCGACGATCTCCTCGACCGGGTGGCAGAGGCCACGAACCTCCCCCGACCGACCCATCTCGAAGTCAAGGTCCGCCCGTAGGCACGGCGACCATCGGCCTGTCGGGGGGGTCCCCCTTGGTACACTGGGGTATCGGTACCGGGGGGATTGAGCACCAGCGCCGGGAGCGTCGATCGCCCCGAACGAAGGCTCGATCACTTCGGTTCCCCGTGATCAAATCGATGTTGGAAAGGGCGCGCCTGTGGCGCTGAAGACAGAGGACCAGCGATCCGTGGCTGAGGCCAGCTACGACGCAAGCGACATCACCGTTCTGGAGGGATTGGACCCGGTCAGGAAGCGGCCGGGCATGTACATCGGTTCGACCGGGCCGTCGGGCCTGCACCACCTGGTCTGGGAGGTCGTGGACAACGCGGTCGATGAGGCCATGGCCGGCTACTGCACCCAGATCGACGTGACGCTGCTGGCCGACGGGGGGGTGCGGGTGGTCGACAACGGCCGGGGCATCCCGACCGGTCCCAGCCCCCAGTACCCCGACAAGTCGGCAGCGGAGCTGGTGCTGACCACGCTGCACGCCGGGGGGAAGTTCGGCGGATCCGGCTACAAGGTGTCCGGCGGCCTCCACGGCGTCGGCGTCTCGGTGGTCAATGCCCTGTCCACCCGCCTGGTCCTCGAGATCGATCGCGACGGCAGGCACCATCGAATGGAGTTCGTCGACGGGGGTGAGCCGACCGGGAAGCTCGAGGACACCGGCCCGGCCCCCCGCAACCGGACCGGGACCTCGGTCACGTTCTGGCCCGACGCCGCCGTCTTCGAGGAGGTCGACTTCCGGGCCCAGACCGTCGTCGAGCGCCTGCAGATCATGGCCTTCCTCAACAAGGGCCTCGAGATCAATTTCGTCGACAAGCGCCCGGACGCCAAGCCGGCCCAGACGTTCAAGTACAAGGACGGCATCATCGACTACGTCCGACACCTGAATGCCTCCAAGGAGGCGCTCTTCCGCAAGGTCAGCTCGTTCGAGCAGATCGAGGAGACCATGGAGGTGGAGATCGCCCTCCAGTGGAACGCCGGCTTCTACGAGAGCATCCACTCCTTCGCCAACGGCATCTCCACCATCGAGGGCGGCATGCACGAGGAAGGGTTCAAGACGGCCCTGACCAGCGTGGCCAACAAGTACGCCCGGGCCCGGGGCTCGTTGAAGGAAAAGGACGAGAACCTGCTGGGCGAGGACATCAGGGAAGGCCTGACCGCCATCATCTCGGTGCGACTCCAGGACCCCCAGTTCGAGGGGCAGACCAAGGGGAAGCTGGGCAACGTCCCGGTCCGCTCGCTCGTGCAGAAGGCGACCAACGAGAAGCTGGCCGAATGGTTCGAGGAGAATCCCAAAGAGGCCAACCAGGTCCTGCAGAAGGCCACCCTGGCGGCCCGGGCCCGGATGGCCGCCCGGCAGGCCCGCGACCTCACCAGGCGGAAGTCGGCCCTCGATGGAGCCGGCCTGCCGGGCAAGCTGGTCGACTGCTCGTCCAGGGACCCGCGCGAGAGCGAGCTGTTCATCGTGGAGGGAAACTCGGCCGGCGGCTCGGCCAAGGATGCCCGCAACCCGAGGACCCAGGCCATCCTGCCCATCCGGGGGAAGATCCTGAACGTCGAGCGCGCCCGCATCGACAAGATGCTGAAGAACACCGAGATCCAGGCGCTCATCTCGGCCATCGGCGCCGGGCTGGCCGACGACTTCGACCTGGCCAAGACCAGGTACCACAAGGTGATCATCCTGGCCGACGCCGACGTCGACGGCTCCCACATCCGCACGCTCCTCCTGACCTTCTTCTTCCGGCAGATGAAGCCCTTGGTCGAGGGCGGCTTCGTGTACGTGGCCCAGCCGCCGCTGTACTCGACCCTGGTCGGCAAGGAGAAGATCTACCTCAAGGACGACGCGGCGAAGGACGCCTATCTGGCCGAGAACCCCAACCACAAGGCGGACTTCCAGCGGCTGAAGGGTCTCGGGGAGATGGACTTCGACGAGCTGCGCGACACCACCATGGACCCGGGGAGGCGGTCCCTGCTCCAGATCGGGGTGGAGCAGGCTGCGCTGGCCGACGAGGTGTGCTCGGTCCTCATGGGCGAGGACGTGGAGCTGCGGCGCCAGTTCATCCAGACCAACGCCAAGGATGTGCGCTTCCTCGACTTCTGATCGGGGCAGCCGTGTAGGGCACAGAGTTCGAGAACACAGGGTTAGGACAGGGAATGGCAGGACCAAATTCAAGCGACGGGGCGGGCGGCGACACGACCGACGACGTGGTCTCCGGGTTCATCGAGCCCATCGAGATCCAAGAGGAGATGGAGCGATCCTTCCTCGAGTACTCGATGTCGGTCATCGTCTCTCGCGCCCTCCCCGACGTGCGGGACGGCCTGAAGCCGGTCCACCGGCGGATCCTGTACTCCATGTTCGACCAGCGCCTGACCCCCGATCGGCCCCACAGCAAGTGCGCCAAGGTGGTGGGCGACGTCATGGGTACCTACCACCCCCATGGCGACTCCTCCATCTACGAGGCGTTGGCCCGGATGGCCCAGGACTTCTCCATGCGCCACCCACTCATCGACGGGCACGGGAACTTCGGCGGCACCGGCCCGGACGAAGGCCCGGCGGCCATGCGCTACACCGAGTGCCGGCTGGCGCCGCTGGCCCTCGAGCTGATGGCGGGCATCGATCAGGAAACGGTCGACTTCGACCCGAACTACGACGCCACGGCCGAAGAGCCGACCGTGCTGCCGTCGCGGTTCCCCAACATGATGGTCAACGGCTCCCAGGGCATCGCCGTGGGCATGGCCACCAACATCCCGCCCCACAACCTGGGCGAGGTCATCGACGCCACCGTGCACCTGCTGGAGCATCCCGACGCCACCCCGGACGATCTCATGGCCTTCGTCAAGGGCCCAGACTTCCCGAGCGGCGCTCTCATCCTCGGGCGCCAGGGGATCCTCGACGCCTTCCGGACGGGGAAGGGGTCCATCAAGCTGCGGGCCGTCGCCGAGATCGAGGAGGGCAAGAGTGGCGAGACCCGGATCGTGGTCTCGGAGATGCCCTACCAGACCTCGATCGCCTCGGTCTCCAAGCGGATCGAGGAGTTGGTCCGAGCCAGCGAGCTCGACGGGATCGCCGAGGTCCAAGACGACTCGTCGGGCGGCAAGACCAGGTTGATCATCCGCCTCAAGCGTGACGCCAATGCCAACGTCGTGCTCAACAACCTGTACAAGCAGACGCCGCTGCAGACCAGCTTCGCCGTGAACACCGTGGCCCTGGTGGACGGCGTGCCCCGCACGCTCGATCTGGCCCAGATGCTCACCTATTACGTGGCCCACCAGGTCGACGTGGTCACCCGGCGATCGGAGTTCCTGCTCAAGAAGTACCAGGACCGGGCTCACATCGTCGAGGGCCTGCTCAAGGCCATCGACATGCTCGATGCGGTGATCGCGGCCATCCGCGGGTCCGAGGACCGGCCCGAGGCGCGGGCCACCTTGATGGCCGAGCCCTTCTCGTTCACCGAGGTCCAGGCCACCCACATCCTGGACATGACCCTCGGTCGGTTGACCCGCCTCGGCCGGACCGAGCTCCAGAGCGAGCTGGCCGAGCTCCGCGAGAAGATCGCCGAGCTCGAGGCGATCCTGGGCGACCCGGCCGTGCTCCGCCGGGTCATCGCAGACGAGCTGGGCGAGATCCGCGAGAGGTTCGCCAACGAGCGGCGGTCGGTCATCACCCACGATCCGGGCGACATGGGCGTCGAGGACCTGGTCGAGGACGAGGAGATCGTCGTGACCATGACGCGGGCCGGCTACATCAAGGCGGTGTCGGCCGATGCCTTCCGCACCCAGGGCCGGGGCGGTCGGGGAGTGCAGGGGGCGCGCCTCAAAGAGGAGGACCTCATCGACGACGTCGTCCACACCTCCTCGCACGCCCATCTGCTCCTGTTCTCCAACCGGGGTCGGGTGTTCCGGCTCCGGGCCCTGGAGATACCGATGAAGGAGCGGACGGCCCGGGGCACGGCGGCCGTGAACCTGTTGCCCCTGTCTCCGACCGAGAAGATCCAGGCGATCATCGGCACGCGCGACTTCTCGGCCGACCACTACCTGATCTTTGCCACCAAGCACGGCCAGGTGAAGAAGACGGCGTTCAGCGAGTACGACAAGTCACGGCGCGAGGGCTTCATCGCCATCAACCTGCGGGACGGGGACGAGCTGGTCCGGGTGGTCGAGACCACCGGGGACGACGACGTGTTCATCGTCACCCAGTCGGGCATGACCATCCGGTTCTCCGAGAACGACGTCCGACCCATGGGCCGGGATGCCGCCGGCGTCCGGGGCGTGCGGCTCAAGGCAGGCGACGAAGTGGTGTCGTGCGACGTGGCCCGGGACGACGCCGACATCTTGTTGGTCACCGACGCCGGCTACGGAAAGCGCACCAAGCTCGAGCGGTTCAATCGCCAGACCCGTGGTGGGCAGGGGGTGCGGGGCATCCGGCTGACGGCCAAGCGCGGCCGGGTGGTCGCCGCCTTCATGGCCGGCTTGGACGACGAGATCCTGCTGGTGTCGACCGGTGGCGTGGTCATCCGGACCGCGGTCCGCGAGATCGCCTCCCAGGGCCGGGATGCCACCGGCGTCCGGGTCATGAGCGTGCCCGAGGGCCACGCCGTGGCTGCCGTCGCTCCGGTGGGCGGCGAGACGCTGGCCGTGACCTGAGCGGTTTGTCCGCGTGGGCCGTGCCCTGGTCGGCCGACCAGACATGGTCCGTGCCCGGTCGGCCGACCAAGGTCGATCACCGGTGGTGTAGCCTCATTGGCCGGTCTGCGGGGCTATAGCTCAGTCGGTTAGAGCGCAGCACTGATAATGCTGAGGTCGCAAGTTCGATTCTTGCTAGCCCCACTCGAACCCGCAGGTCAGAGCGTTCTTGCTCGACCGGATCCCCGCCGTTTTCGACCTCCATCTCGCGTCCATCAGCGCGCAGATCCCAGGTCCCGCGTCGTCCTTCGCCTTCTCCCGCTTGGCATCAAGGGGGACGTCGGAGCGAATTGGCTTTCGCTAGCATCTGGCGATGCTCAAAGGGCAAGCCCGAGTCAGTGCCGTCTTGCTCCTGGTCCTCGCTGCCCTCGGTCTCACGGCCATCGCGCCCAGCGGGGCAGGTGCCGACACGCCGACGGCCACCACGGTCACCTTGCAGGGGAGGACCTACACCCCGAAGGCACCACCGGGTGGGCACGACGACTATCACTGCACCCTCGCCGATCCCCATCTGACGAAGAACGAGTACATCGTCGGGTCGCAGTTCTTCCCGGAGGTCAAGACCCAAGAGGTGCACCACGCCATCCTGTTCCTGGTGGAGCCACAGTTCGCCGCCGAGGCCCGCGCTGTCGACCAGGGCGGCAAGGGCTGGTCGTGCTTCGGCGAGACGGCGCTTCCCGGGACGTTCCCGACCGGCCCGTCGGGAGGCAACGGCACGCCCTGGCTCTCGGCATGGGCGCCGGGTGTGCCCTACATCCCCGAGCCGGCCGGCACTGGCGTCGCGTTCCCGAAGGGCAGCCTGGTCATCATGCAGGTGCACTACAACCTGCTCAACGGGGACAAGCCGGTCCGAGTGAAGCTCCAACTGAAGACCACTCCTGCCGGGTCGAGCCACCTGAAACCGCTGGGTCTCGAACTGATGCCGGCTCCACCCGACGTTCCTTGCCCCGCCGGCGTGACCGGCCCGCTGTGCGACCGCCAGGCATCCCTGGCCAACCTCGCCCAACGGACGGGGCAGAGCCAGGTGCACTTCGTCAACGGCCTCGAGGCCGTCTGTGGCCGCAACCCGGCCGATCCCCCGGCGGGCGACACCACCTCCTGTACGTGGCCGGTCGCCGGCGGCCGCGAGATCGTGCGCGTAGCTGCGCACATGCACCTGCTCGGTCGAGGCATGCAGATCGTCCTCGACCCGGGGACCCCGACGGCCAGGACCTTGCTCAACGTGACGAACTACAACTTCGACTACCAGGCTCCCTACAACATGAGCCCACCGGTCGTGACCAAGGCGGGTGATCACATCGGGGTCACCTGCACCTACGACCCGAAACTCAGCCAGGAGCTGCCCGAGCTGCGCAATCTGCCGCCGCACTTCGTGACGTGGGGTGACGGGTCGTCCGACGAGATGTGCCTGGCCCTGATCCAGAGCATCGCCACCCCACCGGGTGCGACGCCGTCGACGAGCACGACCCCGGTGAAGACCAAGCAACTCTGAGCAGGCTCATGCGGTGAGGAGCGACCGGCTTCTCATCACGGTCAGCCGCCGGCTACTGAACGGACGGTTCCCCTACGCCTTCTCGTTTCCAGCCCAATCCGGACGTTCAACTGGGAAGATCGGTGACTTTGCTGGGTATGTCGGGTGGCGTCGAGGGAGCGAACAGCGCACCCACCTGATTGAACATGGCCGCGGCGTATTGCCCGCCCGGTGGCGCGTCGGGATTGGCCGTGGTGAAGATGACAACGGAGATCTTTTTGGCGGGCAGGTAGCTGACGAGGCCGGTGTAGCCGATGAGGCCTGGCTCGGCCAACCGCCATCCGTTCGAGACGGCCCCGCCGAGCCCGTAGTAGAACTTCGACGTCAGCGGGCCCAGGCCGACCGAGTCGGGAGCGAACTGACGAGCGGCCGAGCTTTGAGAGAGCAGCGCGCCCGTCCCCATGACCTTGGCCCAGCGACCCAGGTCGAACAGGTCCGAGGTCATGTCGCCGTTGTTGGGTGCCCAGCTGATCGACCAGAACGTGGAGTCCTGGTAGTCGCCCCGCTCGCTGTCGTATGCGTGGAGCACGGGGGACGGGATGTACGAGGTCGGCGTCATGTGGGTGTCGTGCAGGCCGAGTGGGTCGAGGATGAGCTCTTGGATCTGCTGCGCTACCGGCCGGCCGCCCGCCTTGGCAAGGACCTGCCCCAGGATCACGAAGTTGGAGTCGCTGAATTGCCAGCTGGTGCCGGGCGCGAAGGCCAGCGGTTGGCTGGTGCTGATCGAGATCAGCTCGTTCGGCGTCCACGCTCGGAACGGATCAGCGTCGAACTCGTTCGTCCACTGGGTCGTATAGAAGCTGGCGTACCCCGACGTGCTCGACGCCAGCATCCCGACCGTGACCTTGTTGCCATTGGGCAACGACGGCAGCCACTTCGCAACCGGATCGTCGAGGCGGATCTTTCCGCGATCCACCAGCTGGAGCAGTAACGTCGTCTCGAAGGTCTCGGTGACGTTGCCGATCCTGAAGTGCATCGCCCGACTCGCAGGAACGAGTGGGTACGAGGTGCCGAGAGCGCCGGAGACCACCTCGGTGCCGCCCTCCCACACGCCGAAGATCACCGATTTGAGCGAGTACTTCGCCTGGAGCTTGCGGACCAGCGCCAGCGTCTGAGGCCCGCGTGCGTCGCCCTTCGCCGTGCAGACGTCCGCAGCCACCGCGGTCTGGTTGCTCGAACAGCGGGCCGAGGCTCCGGTGGGCGCGGCCCCGGCCGGGGATGCGTCGGCAACCGACAAGCCCGTCCACGAGAGAGCCAACCCGATGAGCAATGCCATCCACGTGGAGACGATCCGTGCAGTTGCCGAGGAATGTTTCACAGCATGTGACTGTATAGATACACACTGCGACAATTCCAAACGCCGGCGACCTCGCCGCCCGTGCCGATCATGATGGGCTGCTGCGAGTCGCGCTCCAGCAGGATCTCGCTGCAGGCCCCATTCGAGCCGTCAGGCCACGCTCGGATGGTCGATGGCCCGTCGCAGGACCTCGTCGACGAAGGCCGGGACGGCGCCGCCGCCGAACGACACCGTCGTGGTCGGCTCCGGGTGGCCGCGCACCCCGAGCCATCCCTGGCCCACGACGAGCTCGGCGCCACGGAGGGCGAGGGCATCGTCTGCTCCCGATAGTCGGGCCACGAGGTGGCTTGCTGCCAGTGCGTCGGAATGTCGTGTCGACTCGACGCTGAGCGAGAAGGCATCGAGAGAAATCGGCAGTGTGCTCTCGCTGACGCTGCGAGCCAGTTGGGCCACTGCCTGGGCAGCGGGAAGTCCCCCCTCCGAGCCGACCCTGGTCACGAGAACGATCCGAAGCTGGCGGTTGGTCTCCAGCGCATACCTGGCCGCCGCCCGCAGCCACCCAGCCTGGGACACGACGTGGCCGACGGTCGTCACGTGGGCGTCGAGCAGGCGAAGCCATTCCGGCCGATCGACGGAACCGTCCAGGGCGGGCGTACTCGACACCACCACCACGGCATCCAATGGTCCGGCCCGGTCGGCGGCAAGCCGAAGTCCGGCCGAGACGGCATCGAACCCTTCTGGCATGCTCGTTCCCGAGTCGGTGCCCCGGGTCGCCGCCACCCGGCCCAACCGGTTTCATGCCCCACGTCGGCAGGGCTCCGGCGATCGAGGCGGCCAATGCCGGTTCGTCGGCGACCACCAGGCAGCGACGCGGCTGTTCCCGAGTCACTGCCGACGGGGCAGAGCCGGAGAACACGTCCCCGAAGCGGGGATTGGATCCACCGCCGCTGCGCCGCTCTTCCTCGGCGGGAGCGAGCACGACGGGCATGACCGTGGCGAGCATCTGATCGAGGTCCTCGACACCCTCGGTGCGGGCCGCTTCGAGCAGTCGGGGCGGTGAGATGACCGACAGTTCCGACCCGGCGGAGAAGATCACCTGCCCCCGGCACCAACCGGCCCGTTCGCCGACCAGGTAGGCGGCTGCGTGCGCCATGTGCTCGGGCTGCGGCATGGCGGAGAGGTCCAGGCCGCTCACGTTGGCTCCCGAGGCGCGGAGCGTGTCGCGAACCATCCTGGTTGCGGCGATCGGAGACAGGGCGTTGACCGTGATGCCGGCGGGAAGGAAGGGGCCCAACTGCCAGGTCAGCGCGGCCACAGCGCGCTTGGCCGTGCCATAGATCATTGCGTCCCCCGCGTTCCGTGCCAGTCCCACGCCTGACGTGAAGCCGAGCACTCGCCCGTACCCTTCCTCCACCATCATGGGAAGAGCGGCATCGAGTACGTTCCGGTAACCGTTGAAGTGGACGTCGAGGACAGCAGACCAGTCGTCTTCGGCCGTGTCCGGCAGCTTGGGATAGCGCAGGATTCCCGCCGTGTTCACAACGACGTCGAGCGACCCGTAGCGGCTCCGAGTGTCCTCGAACAAGCCGCGGAGTCCGTCGGGATCGGTCACCGACACCTTCGAGGAGCTGGCCGAACCGCCGGCGGCGTTGATCCGCTCCGCAGTGGCTGCCGCCGTCGGCTCGTCAAGCGGTTCACCCTGGACGCCGACGCCAGGGTCGGCCACCACCACCTCTGCCCCTTGTCGGGCCAGCTCCAGTGATACGGCGGATCCGATGCCGACACCCCCACCGGTCACCACCGCCACTCGACCATCAAGGGATTTGTCCATGTCGTACGTCCTCCTTCCAGCATCCTAAGACGGCGGATGCGCAGTTCTGGATGCTCCACCGCGCAGCGCGAGGTCCGGCGGCGAGCGACAGCCGACTGGGTTGTGATTCAGCCCCGCTGATCGGTTCCCCCTGGGGCCGCACGCTATGTTTGCGCGTCAAGTCGCCGAAGGCCCGGCACTTGATCGGCCCGGCCAGCGCACGAGTGGGGAGGGCCGGTTCGTGGCTGAAACAGCGGGTGTGGTGCGAGGCGGGGACCGGTTCGGGGCGCCCGACCCGGCCGTGTTGGTCGAGGAGCTGGCGGCGAGGGGCGTGGAGGCCATCGCCCTGACGTACGTCGACAACTCCGGGATCACCCGGGTCAAGGCCATTCCCACCGCTCGGCTGGCCGCCGTGATGGCGCACAGGGGTCGGGATGTCGCCGGTGTTCGACGTGTTCGTCCTCGATGATTCGATCACCGCCAGCCGGACCTCGACGGGTCCCGTCGGCGACCTGCGGCTCCACCCGGACCTGGGCCGTCTGGTGGCGCTGGCCGCTCAGCCGGGCTGGGCCTGGGCGCCGGTCGACCGGCGCAGCCAATCGGGCGAGGTGCACCCCTTGTGCCAGCGCAGTTTTGCCGCCCGCATGGTGGCGCGGGCCGCCGATATGGGGATGTCGGCGGTGATGAGCTTCGAGCTCGAGTGGGCCCTCGACGCCAGCACCGGCGACGAGTTCAGCCCGGCGGCCCTCGGCCCTGCCTACGGAATGACGCGAGTCATCGAGCGCTCAGACTATTTGCGCGACCTCCTGGGCGCCCTGGCGGCGGAAGCGATCCCGGTCGAACAGGTGCACCCCGAGTATGCCGCCGGCCAGTTCGAGGTGTCGGTGGCACCGAACGACCCGGTCGGCGCTGCCGACGACAGCGTGCTGGTGCGCCTGACGATACGTGCGGTGGGGCTGGAACACGGGCTGAGAACCAGCTTTTCGCCCAGTGTGGTGGCCGGGCAGGTGGGCAACGGCGGCCATGTTCACCTGAGCGTATGGCGTGACGGGCAGAATCTCTTCGCCGGCGGTGACGGCCCCCATGGGATCACCTCCGAAGGTGAGGCCTTCGCCGCCGGAGTCCTACGTGAGCTGCCCGCCCTTCTCGTCATCGGGTGTCCGAGCGTCGCCAGCTACCTGCGCCTGGTCCCCCGGCACTGGGCTGGGCCGTTCCAGACCTGGGGGCTCGAAAACCGGGAGGCGGCGCTGCGATTGGTGACGGGAACTGCGGGATACGAGGCTCGCAGCGCCAATCTCGAGGTGAAGTGCTTCGACCTGAGTGCCAACCCCTATCTGGTGGCTGGGGCGGTGCTGGCAGCCGGGCTGGCCGGTGTCGAGGAGGGCCTGCGCCTGCCACCGGAAGTGTCGGTGGATCCGGCCAGCCTGTCCCAAGCCGAACTGACGGAGGCCCAAGCCACGCGGCTGCCGCAGAGCCTGCCCCAAGCCCTGGAGCGCTACTCGACGAGCACCGTGTTGGCCGAGGCGCTCGGTGACGCTCTCTACGAGACGATCGCCGCCGTCCGGTGGGCAGAGGTCGCTTTGTTCGCCGAGTCCACGCCGGACGAGGTGGCGACAGCGTCACGCTGGCGGCACTGATGTCCGGACCGGCGGCCCCCGGCCCGGCCTCCGGGCTTTCGGACGACGTTCCCCTTATCGACCATCACGCTCACAGCGTGGTCAGGGATATCGGTGATCGGATCACCTTCGAAGGCTTCCTGACCGAGTCGGGCCGGCCAGCTGCCCCGGGCTGCAGCTACTTCGACTCCTTCCTTGGGGCTGCTCTGTTGCGTACCTGCGCCCCGGTACTCGACCTCTCTCCCGCCGCCACCGCTGACGACTACCTGTCCCGGCGCAGGGAATTGGGCGGAGAGGAGGCCAACCGGCGCCTCCTGCGCCGCGCCGGCGTGGTCGAGTTGCTGGTCGACCACGGGTTCCGAGGGGATGACCTCGTCGATGTGCCTCATCTGGCCGAAC
Source organism: uncultured Acidimicrobiaceae bacterium (assembly GCA_963803065.1). Lineage (GTDB taxonomy): Bacteria > Actinomycetota > Acidimicrobiia > Acidimicrobiales > RAAP-2 > DASXMT01. The sequence continues at coordinate 58,482 of CAWDKW010000013.1, read as the reverse complement.
TGGCCGCGACCCGGGTGCGTCGGATCGTCCGGTTGGAGCACCTTGCCGAGGCCGTGGCGGCGGACGGTGTCAGGCCGTCGCGTTTCGCCGAGAAGTTCGAGGAGCGGTTGTCGGCCAACCTCGCTGGCCCCGACCCGGCCGTGGGGTGCAAGTCCGTGCTGGCCTACCGACACGGGCTCGATGTCGACCCAGCCGAACCGGGCCCGGGCGAGGTGCGCGAAGCGGCAGCGGAGTGGATCGAGGGGGCCGCGGACGTCGGCCAGTTGCGGGTGTCCCACCCAGTGCTCTTACGCCACCTGATCTGGGTCGGACTCAGGGCCGGCGTTCCCCTACAGCTGCACACCGGCTACGGCGACACCGACTTGGAGCTCCACCGGTCGAACCCGGCACTGCTCACCGGCCTGATCCGGCGTGCAGCCCCACTCGGCACACCGATCATGTTGCTGCACTGCTATCCCTACCACCGCGAGGCCGCCTACCTCGCCGGGGTCTACCCGCACGTGTACTTCGACGTCGGACTGGCGATCAACTACGTCGGACACCGGGCGGCGGCCGTGCTGGCCGAGGCCATCGAGTCCGCTCCATTCCACAAGATGGTCTACTCCTCCGATGCCTTTGGGCTGGCCGAGCTCCACCTTCTCGGAGCCGCGACCTTCCGGGAGGCGCTCACATCGGTGTTGGAGCCACTACTGACCCGACAGGCCCGCAGCGAGGACGAAGTCGCTGCCACCGCGGCCATGATCGGAGCGGGAACGGCCCGCCGTGTCTACGACCTGGCGGAGGGCGGTTAGCCGACCGACCGGTTCGCTCCGCCGCCCCTCTGCTTTCCCCGGCGTGCCTCGCCGGGAGGTTCGCCCCCGATGGCCCGAGTGAGAACCGCCGCGCTTTCCAGGACCTGTTCGAGGACCTCGTTGAGGGCGGCAGGGTCCATCTTCGTTCGAAGCAGGTGCAGATCGATCTGGTACCTGGGCTGGCCGTCGGGTCCGAAGATGGCGGCGAGGACGTAACCGACCGAGCGCGCCGAGTGGGTCGCCAGCTCGTCGACCGTGTACCCGTGGCGCCCAAAGACGGCAAAGAGCTCCGTCAGCTGGTCGTGCAACCGACGGGAGGTTGGACTGGTGGCCAGGTCTCCGACAAGGGACCGAATGCGCTCGACGAGATGAGCGGAGTACGGTTCGAGGCTCCAGATGCCTACTCCTCGTGCTCGGATGTCCGCCATCATCTGTCGCTCATGGTCGCGCTCGGCAATGGTCATGGCGGTCGGGACCGATTCGATCCACTCATCGATCTCGGCAGCTGGGCGCCACGCCATCGCGATTGCCCCATACGGCGGGCTCAGGGGGAACCGGTCTCCCGGAGCGACACCGAGCGGGTCTTGTCCGTCGGCGCCGACGGTGACGACGACCCTGAGGTGGTCCTCGGCAATATGGGTGAGCGTTGCCCCACAGCGGAGCTCGGAACACAACCGGCCCAACTCGTCGTGTGCGACCCCGAGAAGGGGGAAGCGGGCGTTCAGAGCCTGGACCAGCGGCAGCAAGCCGGAGCCGAGCCGGTATGACATGTCGGGAGAGCGTTCAACGTAATCGGCGCCGTCGAGAGCGGACAACAGTGTGGCGCAGGTCGAGCTCGTCATTTCAAGGCGTCGGGCAATGGCCGACGCACTGAGTCCGCTGTCCTCACCGGCCAGCAGGTTCAAGACACCCACGACCCGCTCTGTTGGCGGAGACGAACGGGCCACCCAGTGCCTCCTCGTTGACGTCGGTTTCGAGTGAGCTATATCGTAATTACCTGAATATATCGCATGCAGATTGCGAATATTCGGAAACAGAGAGGGGTGGCGATGGGGCAACAAGCATTCGTCTATGACCCGGCGACGGAGCAGTTCCAGCGGGAGATGCACGCCATCTACCGAACCTTGCGTGACGAGCATCCCGTCTACGTCGCCCCCGACGGCGCCTACGTCCTGTCCCGTTTCGACGACGTCTGGACCGCAGTCCACGATTGGGGAACGTTCTCGTCTGCCGGCGTGGCCGAGGCTGCTGAGCTGAGACCGCAGATGATCTACATGGACCCGCCGGACCACACCGCCTTGCGCGCGCTGGTGTCGCGGGCTTTCACTCCCAAACGGGTAGCGGACCTTGAGCCACGGGTGCGACTGGTGGCCGACCAGCTCCTGTCCCGGGTGGCCGCGGCCGGAACCTGCGACTTGGTTCACGAGTTTGCCAGCCCGTTGCCCAGCACGATCATGAGCGACCTGATCGGAGTGCCGGACGAGCACCGCAAGGCCTTCCAGGGTTGGATCGAGGCCTTCTTGGAGGTCACCGGTCCGGAGGACATCGCCAGTCGGGCCGCAAACATCTACGGTCTGTTCGGATCGCTTCTGGCCGAGCGTCGTCACTCGCCTGCCGATGACCTCATGAGCGCCCTCCTCGCCGCCCAGGTGGACGGTGAGAACCTCTCCGACGATGACCTGCTCGGTTTCTGCTTCTTGCTTCTCGTCGCCGGCAACGACACGACGACCTCCCTGATCAGCAACGGCGCCGAATTACTGGCCCGACACCAGGACCAACGGGGCGAGCTCGCCGGCGACCCCTCGCTCATCCCGGCCGCTGTCGAGGAGATGGTGCGGATCGAGTCTCCCACCCAGGCCCTCTCGCGCACGGCGATGCGCGACGTCGACCTCCATGGGACCACGATCCCGGCCGGGTCACGGGTGATCCTGTTATGGGGGTCAGCGAACCTGGATGACCGGGAGTTTGCCGATCCCGACCTATTCGACATTCACCGCCGGCCCACCAGGCACCTCGGTTTCGGACACGGCATCCACGTGTGCTTGGGGGCGGCACTGGCCCGGCTCGAATCCCGGGTCGCATTCGAGGAGCTGCTCGCCCGCATGCCCGAGTACGAGATACGTGGCGAGCCGAGACGGTACGTCTCCAACTGGGCTCGTGCGTGGCGATTCCTACCACTGACATGTGAGAGCGTTGGATGACGCCAGCGATCGACCCCTTTACCGTGGCCGTCGCTGACGACGTGCTGCGCGACCTTGCCGACCGGCTACGGAACACCCGATGGCCCGATCAGTTGTCAGGGACCGCCTGGGAGTACGGCACCGATCTGGACTACTTGCGGGATCTGTGCGGCTACTGGGCCGACGAGTTCGACTGGCGTGCCGTCGAAACTCGGATCAATGGTTGGCCGCAGGGCGTCACCAGCATCGACGGTCAGACCATTCACTTCATCCACGCTCGCTCCGATTCGCCCGATGCCCTTCCGCTCCTTGTCCTGCACGGCTGGCCCGGTTCGATTGCCGAGATGCTCGGCGTGATCGAGCCACTCCGCAATCCCGCCATGGACGGGGCCGACGCGGCCGACGCGTTCCATGTCGTCTGCGTCTCGCTACCCGGATTCGGCTTCTCCGGGCCGACTCACGAACGGGGCTGGCATCCCCGTCGCATCGCCGCCGCCATGGTGGAGTTGATGGAACGTCTCGGCTATCGGCGTTTCGCCACCATGGCCGGCGACTGGGGGGCGACAACCTCGAACTACATCGGCCTCGACCATCCTCACCGGTTGTACGGCATGTATCTCACCATGGTTGCCGCCGGTCCACCCGACGGTTCCGATGGTTCGGAGCTGAGCGACACCGAGAAGGAATGGTTGGCGGCCAACGCCTCCTTCTTCGCCGAAGGGTCGGGATACCTGCAGATCCAAGCCAGCCGGCCCCAGACGCTGGCGTACGGCCTTACGGACTCTCCTGCCGGGCTGGCCGGATGGATCGTCGAGAAACTGCGAGCATGGAGCGATTGCGGTGGCAACCTCGAGTCGGTGATCAGCAGGGACGAGATCCTCGGCAACATCTCGATCTACTGGGTGACGGGGACGGCGAACTCTGCCGCTCGCATCTACCTCGAGGCCATGCGGGCCGGGCAGATGCAGCCCATCGGCTCCCGGATCGACGTTCCCACCGGTTGTGCCGTCTTCCCCAAGGAGACAGTGCGGTCACCGAGGGCTTGGGCCGATCAGGCATGGGACGTCCGGCACTGGACCGAGATGCCCAGAGGCGGACACTTCGCCGCCCTCGAGGTACCTGACCTCCTCGTTCCCGACGTCCGCACCTTCTACCGGCGATTGCGCACCTAGAGGCTCACTGCCGGGCTGATCCCTGTCGCCGGCTATGCGCCGATCTTGGCGCGCAGCTCGCTGACCAGGGTGGCCATCATCGACAAGGGGACGAATGCCCGGGCCGCGTCGGTCAGGGCGGTCAGGGAGCCGGCATCGAGGTTGAGCTCCGATGCGGCCACGTTGAACTCGAGCTGCTCGACCGAGGACGCACCGGGAATGACGACGACCGGTGGAAAGCTGAGCAACCAGGCCAGTGCCACCTGCGCCGGCTCGGCATCATGGGCCGTCGCCACCTGGCGCAGGACGTCGAGCAGCGGGGCGACCCGGCGCAGGTTCTCGGTGCCGAAGAAGGGGTTCATCCGACGCACCCCGCCCGGCCGATTCGCGGCGGTGTACTTGCCGCTGAGGAGGCCCTGGGCCAGGGGGCTGTAGGCCATCACCATCCGGCCCTCCCGCTCGGCGAAGGGCACCATCTCCTCGAGCGGACCGGGCTGGGCCAGGGAGAACTCGACCTGGTTGCTGATCACAGCCGACCCGAGCGCGTCGTCGGCCTTCCGCCACCGCTCGAGGGTGTAGTTCGAGACCCCGACCGCAGCGATGCGCCCCTCCTCGAGGAGGGTGCGCATACCCGGCATGATCACCGAGTCAGGGATCACCGGGTTGGGCTGGTGCACCTGATAGAGCGGGATCCGACTCAGTTGCAACCGGCGGGCGCTGCCGCGTTCGCGGTTCCGCACGATGGCCGGGAACGGAGCCACCGGGAAGATCTTGGTGGCCACGACCATCTCGGTGCGGTCGGTGCCCAGAGCGTCGCCCAGGATCCGCTCGCTCTTGCCGAACCCATAGGCCTCGGCCGTGTCGTAGAGGGTCACGCCGAGCTCGATCGCACGGCGCACGATGTCGCGCGCCGTGCCCGTGGCGTAGGCAGCCCCATAGCCCCACTCGCGCGAGCCGAACTGCCACGTCCCCAACCCGACCCGGCTCACCCGACCAAGCCCCGCGACCTCGATATATCTCATGGTTCAGTCCGTGCCATCAGGCCCTCCCGCGCCATCACGCCCTCCCGCTCCATCCTGGCACTTCTCGATGCGGCTTCGCTGGCGGCCGGTTCCCGCCGCGACCACAGCGCCTCGGGCGACCAGACGACAGGGCGCGCCTAGGGCGTTGTCGTTGTGGTGGTCGTCGACGGAGGCGGGACGACGGTCGTCGTGGTGGTCGTCGGAGCCACCGTGGTCGTCGTCGTCGGAGGCGGCCGGGTGGTCGTTGTCGTGGTCGGTGGATGGGTGGTCGTCGTCGTGGCCGGTTGGGTGCTGGTCGTCGACGGGACCCCGCCGGTCACGATCTGACCCGACGCCGCGACGAGGTACCACTGGCCACTGCTGCCCTGCCCGGTGAATTGACCAGGGGCCGTATCGCCCGAGAAGGTGTACAGCGGATGGCCGCCGTAGACGACCTGCGTGCTCCCGTCCGTGCGGGTCAGGCTGGCCAACAGCGCCTTGTCCACCCCCTTCCCGGCGCGAGGCTTTCCCTTGGTGGTAAGGGGAGGCCACGTGGTGGTACAGGAGCCGTTGCACCGGCTGGTGGTGGCGCTGTCCTGGGTGAAGGCGTAGAGCGCCCGCCCGGTGCTGTTGACCAGGACGGTGCCGAAGGGCGACGACACCACCGAGACCTGCGTGCCTGTCGGCGCGGTCGTCGTGGTCGATCCAGACGTACTGGCGTTGGAGCTACAGGCCGCGAGCACCAACGAAAGGCCGAGGACACCGACAACCAGGGCACCCCGCGTCCGTCGCAGCATCATTCGGTGACACATGACCGGCAGACGCCCGACCCTCAGCATTGTGGAACGCCCCCTCCCCGGCCCAGACAGGCTGCCCGTGCGGGTCGAACTCTACCCTCGACCAGAGCGGCGTCGCGTGATTACCGGCCAAGTGGGTCCTCTCTTCCCGTCGGCCGACTACCGGACCTCATCACCAGGGGTGCGGAGCCGGGTGTTCGATCAGACCGACGGAGGCGAAGGTGACGCATGGCACGAGGCTCATCACCGCCCCGCCGGGGGGCTGGGCGGCGCATCGTTGGGAATCAGATACGAGCCGATGGCCCGAAAGATCGGGTCGCTGTCGTTGCCCACGATGCCGCTGGCGTCGAACGACTTCGGCCCGTAGGTGACGGCCACGGCGATGGCGACCTTCTTGGAGGGGAGATACGCCTCGGTGGACCCGTAGCCGCCGAACAGCGGGTTCTGCAACAGCCAGGAGCCCGAACGCACGACGCCGAGCCCGTAGTTGTAGAAGTTGGTCTGAGGGGTACAGCTGCAACCGGTCTGACTGGTCCCGAACCCGAGCAGGTTCGGGCCCGTCTGGGCATCGTAGGAGGCCGGGGTGAGGAGCGCGCCGCTCCCGATGCCCTGGGCCGTCGCGGCCATGTCGTTGATGTCCGTCGTCTCGACCGACCCGGGCGCCAGCGTCCACGACGGGTTCCAGTAGGTCGACTCCTCGTAGAACGGGGTGGTGGCGGGAATTCCGAGGGCCTCGCGTCGCTGCGACGTGAAGGAGTGAAGTACCGGTGCCGGTAGGGCGGCTCGCTGGGAGGCGACCGTGTTGGTCAGACCCAGCGGTCCGAGCACCTTCTGTCGGAGGAGCGTGGCCAGCGGCCTGCCGCCCACCTTTTGGAGGATTTCCCCGAGGATGACGTAGTTGGTGTGCGAGTAGCCCCAGTTGGTGCCGGGCGCGAACGACATCGGCTGAGACAGCCCGAGAGACAGGAGCTCGGATCCGGTCCAGCTTCGGAAGGGGTTCAAGTCGAGGGCGGATGAGAAGGCCGGGTCGGTCACGTAGTCGGCGTACCCCGACGTCATGTTGGCCAGCATCTTCACTGTGACCTGGTTGGCATCGGGAAGGTTCGGCAGCCACCTGCCCACCGGGTCGTCCAGGCTGAGCTTGTGCTCGTCCACGTACTCGAGGAGCAACGTGGACACATACGAAATGGCGACGGCACCGTTGCGGAAGTGCATCGCCGTCGTTGCCGGTACCCCGGTCATGGAGTGACCGAGCGCAAAGGTCACGAGCGGCTTCCCGTCGACGGTCACCTTGACGATGACGGCGTTGAGATCGTCGGCCGCCATCGCCCTCTTGGCGATGGCCACGATGGCCTGGGCCTGATCGGTCCGGTCGGCGGAGGGTGTGCCAGCCGAGGCTGAAAGGGCTTGGCAGAGCGGGATCACGAGCGTTCCGACCGCGGCGCAGACTGCGAGGGAGCCGAGCAAGCGCAAGCGCCGACGCCGGGTCCGACCCTGGAACCGGGTCCACAGCCGCGCACTGATCGAAACTTGTCTCGGTGGAGCGATGGGTCCGGCCATGATCTCGTCGTTTCGGTCTGGCCGGCAGTATTCCCAGTTCAGGGGTAAGCCCCAGCGAGGTGTCGAGACAACATGGCACCGACGCACTGGTGCGTCAAACCCGTCGAAGGGTTGATGGCCCGCATCGGGCCGGTCATGACCACGTTCGAATTTGGGCGACTACCGGGCACGAGTTGGGCTCATGGGATGTCATCCTCTGGGTCGCGGGCGAGCGTGCCGCCGATCGGGCTCGCCTCTGACGAGGTAACTCGCATCTCGCGCCACCTAAGATCCGCCAGATGAGTGCGCTCCATGGCTATCAGCGGAGATCGTGGGGGAGTCGTGTCGCCATCGCCCTCGGGTGCCTGGTGGCTCTGGCCGCGGCGGGATACGTCGGATCGGTCCTCGGCCCTCACTTCAAGTCGGCGTCGACCTCCAGCACGTCGACGACATCGACGAGCACCCACTCGACCACCTCGTCGACGCTCGCCCATGCCAGCGTGAAGGTGCTGGTGGCGAACGGGACGCAGCAGCCGAACACAGCCGCACACTTCACCCAGCAACTTCAACAACAGGGTTGGACCACCGGAACTCCGACCAACAGCAGCTCACCGGCGGCCACCACGACGGTCTACTACGGCGTGTTCTGGCAGCAGTCGGCGATGGAGATCGCGACGGAGCTCGGGGTGCCGGCGACGTCGGTCAAGCCGCTCACCTCGGCCGTCCCGGTGCCGAATGTCACCGGCTACTACGTGGTCGTGGTCATCGGCGCCGACCTGGCCGGTAGCGGCTTCCCGGCCACCACAGCCCCGGCGGCCGGGGCATCGACCACTACCACTGCGGCCGGAGCGACTCCGAGCACCTGAACGCCCCGAGTGGCCCAGGCCGATAGCCACGCTCGGCGCTCGGCCCTCGAGGTGGGTTGCTCCCGCCACATCGCCGTCGCGAGGACCTGGGTAATAGATCGACACGATCGCCTCCAGGTTGGCCTCCGTTGCATCTCGTACGGTCACAGCGAGGGGTCATCGCTCGGCTTCTGGTGGCCAGGCGCTATCCGACGGGATCGAAGCCGTCGGTGAACTCGAGCGTGGCGGCGTCGGCGAGACGGCGGTAGAAGCACGTCCTTCGGGACGCCCCGTCTCCGGTCACGGTGTGGCAGGCACCGCCCGTGCGCGGGCGGACGAGATAGAGGAGGGCATTCTGCTCGCAGTTGACTCGGACATCGTGGAGGTCGAGGACGTCTCCCGAGGTCGCTCCCTTGATCCAGAGCTCATCTCGAGATGCCGACCACAGGACGGCCCGGCCCGAACGAAGTGCCATGTCGAGAGCGAGGTCGTTCACGGAACCGACGAAGAGGACTTCGAGCGAGTCGACGTCCTGGATGACGACAGGAACGAGTCCCTGGGCACTGCGGGCCGCGTGGCGGATCTTCTCGAAGTCGATCCGAGCCACGGTTCCTTCTTCGAGCACGTTCATCGATCCATCCTCGCAGCTCCGGCATCCGATCCGACCCCGCCCCAGCCGAGACGGAACGATCCGATGGCTCCGGCCGCTCCGGCACGAAGAGGGCGCTCGAGGGTTGGCTGCGTTGCCGTCGCGCCGCCCGTCGCACACCCAGAGGGAGACAGCCGCGACCGCACTGAGCGTCGCCAACCGATGGGCCGTCGTGCCTGGCTCCGCCGCGCATCGACGCGAAGACCCTGGTCAGGCCGGTCTGTCCCCCGACTGGGCCTGAGCCACCAGTGTCATGTAGCGTCTCGACGTACATCCGGCCTACTCGCATTGGGGGATTCCACATGGAGTTCGGACTATTCATTCAGGGGTACACGCCCAACTTTCGCCGTGAGGCGGATCCCGAGGCGGAACACCACGCCCTCATGAACGAGCTGGAGGTCGTCGAGGCGGCCGACAAGGCCGGCTTCAAGTACGTCTGGGTCACCGAGCACCACTTCTTGGACGAGTACTCCCACCTGTCGGCCAACGACGTGATCCTCGGCTACCTGGCCCACGCCACCGACCGCATCCACCTGGGCTCGGGCATCTTCAACCCGCTGCCCCAGGTGAACCACCCGGCCAAGGTGGCCGAGCGGGTGGCCATGCTCGACCATCTGACCGAGGGCCGCTTCGAGTTCGGCACCGGCCGGGGGGCGGGCAGCCACGAGATCCTCGGCTTCCTGCCCGACATGAAGGACCTGTCGGGCACCAAGGAGATCTGGGAGGACGTCATCGGGGAGTTTCCGAAGATGTGGCTCCAGGACACCTACGAGGGCTACAACGGGAAGTTCTGGTCACTGCCGCCGCGCAAGATCCTGCCCAAGCCCTACGGCAAGCTCCACCCGGCCATGTGGTACGCGGCCGGCAACACCTCGAGCTACGCGATGGCCGCCCAGAAGGGCCTCGGGGTGCTCGGGTTCTCGGTCGGGTCGTTCGACGAGCTCGGGCCCGTCCTGGAGGCCTACAAGGCCACCATCGGCAACGCCGACCCCATCGGCGCCTTCGTCAACGACAACGTCATGGTGACCACGGCTGCTTTCGTGGCCGAGGACGGCAAGGCGGCGGAGAAATCGGTACTCGACTCGCACATGACCTATCTGCAGAGCAACGTGTTCCGCTACCACGACACCTTCCCCCACCCGCCCGAGGTCCCGGTGTGGCCCGAGCTCATCCCCGACGTGACCGCCGAGCAGATCCCCTACCTGCAAGCGGCGGGCACGATCATCGGTGACGTCGATCACGCCCTCGAGCAGTGCAAGCGGTGGGAGGCGGCCGGGGCGGACCAGCTGTCCTTCGGGTTGGGGATGGCCAGCAAGGAAGAGTCCCTGGAGATGGTCCGGCTCATGGGAGAGCACGTCATCCCGAAGATCGACACCGACCCGGTGCACCGCACCACCCGGATGCGCGAGGCGGCAGCGGCGAAGCTGCCCGCCTGAGCCTTCCCGGTCAGAGCGCAGGGCGCGGACTGGCCCAGGACTCACCTGGCCGCCGCGGCGCTCGCCCTAGTGGGTGGCCACCGTGTCGGTGTTGCGGCCGGAGCGGAGCACCGTGCCGGTGAGCGCCCCGGTCGGCTCGCCGTCGGCGATGGACGGCGTGCCGTTCACGAACACGCTGGTGACGCCCGATGACGACGAGATCAGCCGGAGGCTGTCGCCGGGGAGGTCATAGACCCGCCGGGCTGGCCCGCTGTTGACCGTCTCCGGGTCGAAGATGACCACATCGGCGTAGGCCCCCTCCCGGAGCTGCCCCCGGTCCCGGAGCCCGAACAGCCGGGCGGGTACGTCGGTGATGAGCTGGACGGCACGCTCGAGGGACACCAGTCTCCGCCCCCGGATCGTGTCGGCCAGGAAGCGCGTGGGGTACGGCGACCCCAGCATCCGGTCGAGGTGGGCCCCGGCGTCGGACCCTCCGAGCAACACGTCGTCGAGCTCCCACAGGTCCCGGCGGGCGGCCCAGTCGACGTCGGTGTCGCCCACGGGCAGCGGCCACAACACGGTGGCGAAATCGTCTGCGGTGGCGATCGCCACCAGGACGTCGGCCGGGTCGGCCCCCTGCTCTCGGGCGATGTCTGTCACCAGGCGCCCCTCGAACTGCTTGTTCTCCGGAGCGATGGTGTCGCCGATGCGGTAGTTCGAGAAGTCGGCCAACCGCTCGAACGCGGTTCCCTTGGCCGCCAGCTGCATCTCCTCGCGCACCCCGGGATCGGACAGCTTGGCTGCCTTCTCCTGGGGCGGCAGGGACAGGATCTCGTGCCAGCCGGGAATGAGCCACAGGGCGCAGAAGGTGGCCAGGCTCATGTTCTGGTCGGCGAAGATGGGCATGGTCAGGGCTACGACCCGTCCGCCGATCTCACGGGCCCGCTTGGACGGCAGCAGCTGGTGCTCGGTCCGCTCCGCCGACCGGGCCGAGACGGTCAGGACGTTCCAGTTGAGCGGACGGTTGGCCTGCGCGCTCATCTGGGCCAGCAGTTCGGTCTCGGCGTCGCTGAACCCCTTGAGGCAGCCCTCGACGATGGCCTCCAGCGTGGTGCCGGGGTGCTCGCTCACCTCGCGGCACAGGGCGAGCAACTCCTCCTCGGAGGCGGCGCGGCTCGGAACCTGCTTGGCATCGCCGTCGATATGAGTCGACGACCGGGTGGTGGACAGGCCGAGACCCCCGGCGTCGAGTGACTCCCGGAGCAGTGCGATCAGCGTGTCGACCTCGTCGGGGGTGGCCTCCCGCTCACCGGCCTCGCCGCCCAGCACGTAGCGACGGAGCGCGCAATGGCCGACCAAGAAGCCGGCGTTCACCCCGATGCGCCCCTCGAGCCCGTCCAGGAACTGGCCGAAGCTCTCCCATCCCCACTCCACGCCCTCCTCGAGGGCCTTCAGCGGCATGCCTTCGACCTGGGCCATCATCCTGCGGGTGAAGTCGGCGTCGTCTGCCTTGAGGGGGGCCAGGGTGAACCCGCAGTTGCCACCGATGACCGAGGTCACGCCGTGGTTGCTCGACGGCGTGGCATGGCCGTCCCAGTACAGCTGGGCGTCGTAGTGGGTGTGGGGGTCGACGAAGCCGGGAGTCACGATCTGGCCGGTGGCGTCGATCGTCTGGGCGGCCGGTTCGTCCACCTGCCCGACGGCCACGATCCGGTCGCCGCGGATGCCCACGTCGGCCTTCCGGGGAGCTGCCCCGGTGCCGTCCACCACTGTTCCATTCTTGATCAGGTAGTCGAGGATGACGGACCTCCAGTTCTGGGTGCGCGGTCACCCGGTGACCCCGCAGCGTCGTACTTTGAACGCTACTGTCAGGTTTGGCGAACCGCCACTGTGTAGCGTCGAGCCACATGATCACCCCGCCTTCGAACGTTGACTTCGGCATGCAGCTGCCCATCCAAGCCCGGTCCCGGCTGCAGTGCGATCCCTGGGAGGACAGTGCCGGGGCCAAGGAGCTCGCCCAGATCGCCCAGGCCTGTGACGTGGCCGGGTTCTCCTATGTCGGGGTGTGCGACCACGTGGCCGTTCCCCGCGACCAGGTGGACCGGATGCAGACCGCCTGGTACGACACGGTGGCCACCCTGGGCTGGCTGGCCGCGCTGACCACGGGGGTCCGCCTCTTGTCCCACGTGTTCATCGTCGCCTACCGGCACCCGCTGGTCACAGCCAAGTCGTTCATGACCCTCGACCACCTGTCGGGCGGACGGGCCATCCTGGGCGTGGGCGCCGGGCACGCGCAGGGCGAGTTCGACGTCCTGGGGGTTCCCTTCGAGCAGCGGGGCTCGCTGACCGACGAGTCCATCGATGTGCTGCGGGCCGCCTTTGACGACGAGTGGCCCGATATCGACACCCCGCACTTCGCCGTGCACGACGTGGGCCAGGCCCCCCGCCCGGTCCAGGCCCACCTCCCCATCTGGGTGGGAGGGAGCTCCAAGCCGGCGCTGCGGCGGGCCGCCGCCCGAGGTGACGGCTGGCTCCCCCAGGGGCCACCCGCCGAGGGAATGGCCTGGGCCATCGACATCCTCACCGAGGAGCGGGAGCGGGCCGGCCGTAGCGGTCGGTTCGACATCGGCGGTGCGGCCGCACCCCTCTACGTCGGCACCCCCAGCTGGGACATCGGCGACCCCGCCGTCTCCGGTGATCCCGAGGAGCTGGCGGCCACCATCCGGGAGTGGGTCCTCCCCGGGGTCACCCACCTCCAGATCCGCTTCCGGTGCCGGAGCGCCGATGAATTGGTCGACCAGATCGCCGCTTTCGGCGCCGAGGTGATCCCATTGGTCAGGGGCTGAGCGGTTCGGGCGACGTCAGCCGGGTCCGCCCGCGTCAGTCCGGCCCGGACCGGGGCTGGCCGTATCGTCTACTTGACGAAGGCGCCGCCGTCGACGGGCAGCTGTACCCCGGTGATGTACCGGGCCTCGTCGGAGCAGAGGAAGACGATGGCGGCGGAGATGTCCTTGGCCTCGACCCACGAGATGGGCAGTGGGCTGTGGCCGAACATGTTTTCCTCGAGGTCCTCACGCCCGGGATTCTCCTTGTCGGGCATGAAGAGCTTGTAGGTGTTCTCGTTCTGCAGCATCGGGGTGTCGGCGCTGGTCGGGTGGATCGTGTTCACCCGGATCCAATGGGGGGCCAGCTCGTTGGTCAGCGACTGCATGAGCCCGACCACACCGTGCTTGGCCGCCGAGTAGGGGGAGGTATGGGAGAAGCCCCGGAGGCCCGCCGTCGAGCTGGTGATCACGATCGAGCCACCTTGGTTGCGCTCGATCATGGGTGGGATGGCCGCCCGCACCGTGTTCCACACCCCGGTGAGGTTGACGTCGATGATGTCCCGCCAGGTCTGCTCGGGGTAGTCCCACGACTGCATCAGGTTGATCACCCCGGCGTTGGCCAGCACGATGTCGACCTGTCCGAACATCTCGATGCCCTCGTTGAGGACGGCGCTCACGCCGGCGAAGTCGCGGACGTCGGCCTTGCGGGCCACGATCTTGCCCCCGGCCACCTCGACCAGGCGGGCCGTCTCCTGGAGGTCCTCCGGCGTGGCCAGCGGGTACAGGGCGGCGATCGAGGGGATGTCCTCGCAGATGTCGAAGGCGATGATGTCGGCGCCCTCCTCGGCCAGCCTCACGGCGTGAGACCGTCCCTGTCCCCGGGCCGCACCCGAGATGAACGCCACTTTCCCGTCGAGCTTGCCCATCGTTGAACCCCCAGTTTCGCTCCGGCGCCCGCCGGTGTGCGCGGCGACGATACTCGTTTGTCAGTATACGACTCACGGGCCCCGAGCCCAAAGGCGGCCTCTCTGCGGTGCGTGCTGTTCGTCGCTTCGGCCGTCAACGCTGACCCGGAGATGGAGAGCGACAAGACAGCGGAAGCGACGGGACAGGGAGAAGCGACGGGACCGGGAGAAGAGCACCGAAGAGGAGGAACAGTGCACACTGACGATAGGAACAGTGACCACGATGGTGCGGCTGGTACGGGATGAACAGGAGATCCGCAACCTGGTGGCCCGAGTGGCCCATCTGGCCGACATGGACCCCGATCTGGACGACTACCTGGAGTGCTTCACCGAGGACGCCGTGTGGGAGTTTCCCGGCAGCGCCAGCGAGAACCTCGGACACAGTCGGACCGAGGGCAGAGACCAGATCGCCGCCGACCGCCGGGCCCGCCGGGCCGACGGGTTCCAGGGGCCGGGCACCAACACGCGGCACGTGAACACCACTCTGGCCGTGCGGGTGGACGGGAGCGACACGGCCGAGGCCGAGTCCTACTGGCTCTTCGTGGGCGACACCTTGGGATCACCGGTCCTCCGGAGCATCGGCCACTACCACGACCGGTTCGCGCGCACGCCCCAGGGCTGGAAGCTGGCCTCCCGCCAGATCACCACCGGTTGACCCGGAGCACCGGTCGAGCGCGGCCCCGGGTGATCTGGCCCCTCGGCCGGCCATCAGGGTTGCTTGATCGGGACCTTTCCCACTCCGCCGGCGTAGGGCGGCCCCATGGCGCAGACGGCCGGCCCGTACTGGCCGGTCAGGCCGAAGTGGTTGGTGGGCGAGTAGTGGTACTGGATACCGATGAAGGTCCGGGGGCCCATGCTCTCGATGGCCTTCTTGATGGCGTTCGGATCGGTGGAGTGGTACTTCTCGATGGCCGCGGCCATGATCTCGACCGGGACCGAGTCCGAGGCGATGTAGGTCAGGTAGTTGACGCTGGACGCCCCGGTCACGGCGCTGTACTTGGCGAAGAGATCCTGCTGCTCGGGTGTGAAGGTCTGCGCCGGCGTGGCCGCGCAGTCGACGTAGGCCGCGTAGGCCTTGGAGACGAGGGAGCCCATGGCGTCGAACCCGTCGTACCAGGCTCCCGCGGCAGACAGGATGGTGGGGGACCAGCTCGCTGCCTGCATCGCCTGCCACACCGGCCCGAAGCCCACGCCCAGGTAGACGACGAGCAGGTCGGGGTTGGCCGCCTTGACCTTGGAGATGGCGGCCGAGTCGTCCACCGAGCCAGAGGGGATGGTCACCGACTGGACCACCTTGGCCTTGGGGGCGAAGTGCTTCATGTTCGCCAGCACCTGGTTCACCGCGTCGGTGTCCTGAGGCAGCCCGTCGGTCAGGACCGCCACCCGGGTGAACCCCTTGGTGGCCATCCACTTGGCCGCCACCTCCCCCTCCTGCTGGACGGACCCGCCCGGACTGAAGGCATAGGGGTACTTGCTGGTGTCGGCGTACTGCGACCCGGTCAGGGTGGACACCACCGGCACCTTGGCCTTGGTCAGCACGGCCAGCTGCTGGCTCTGGGCCGCCGGGCTCTGGGAGACGGTGACCACACCGGCCGCCTTGTCCGCCACCATCTGGTTGGCGGCCTGGACGGCGCCGGTCACGTCGCTGGCGTCGTTCTGCAGCTTGATGATCAGCTTGTGGCCGTCGATGCCGTGGGGGTGTGACGCGTCGAAGGCCTGGAGCGTGACGTTCTCAAAGGCGGCCTTGGTCGTCGCCCCATAGGCGGCGGCCGCCCCGCTCAGGTCGGCCGAGAGCTCGAACGTGATGGGGCCACTCGGGATCGGTGGGTAGCCCGAGCTGGCGCTGGCGCTCGGCGCCAGCGCCGAAACCGTGCCGGCGGTCGTGCCCACCGCGATGAGGGCCGCGACCACCAGCACCCGAACCGATCCGAACCGAACGTGCGAACGCGTCATTCGTACCCCCCCGAGCGGGCCCGCACCGTCGTAGGGCGGGGCTCCGTTGACGAAAACCAGATGCCGGTTACCTGCCATACGGAAGGTAGTCGGGGGCTGCGATCGAACGCAAACCGTGGTTGCGTGAGGGTCACGGGAACGCGCTCCGCACCCAGGTCAGCCGGTCAGAGCCGGGGCGGACCTGGGGTGACCGGTTCGGGCAGCGATCCTGGGCAGGGCGGTGGCAGAGCCGGGTCAGTCGCCAGGCGTCCGCTCGGCGACCAGGGCCGAGCGATTGACCTTGGTGGCCTCCGACCGGGGTATGCGATCCACGAACTCCACCGACTTGGGCACCTTGTAGGGGCTGAGACGCGAGCGAGCGAACTCGATGACGTCCTGCTCCGTCATCGGCGGCCCCGAGCCCGACGACTGGGCGATGGCATGGACCCGGTGGCCCCACTCCTCGTCGGGCAGTCCGATGACCACCACGTCGGCCAGGCCGGGATGCTCGCTCAGCGCCGCCTCGACCTCGGCCGGGAAGACGTTGGCGCCGCCGGAGACGATCATGTCGACGCGGCGGTCGGCCATGTAGAGCCAGCCGTCCTCGTCGAGCCAGCCCAGGTCGCCGATGGTGGTGAAGTTGTCGCCCGTCACCGGGGCGGGCGGCACGTCCCCCAGGTACCCGTGGGTGATCCCGTCGGCCTGGCGCAGGTAGATCTCGCCGATCTCGCCGGCGGGGAGCTCGTCGCCCTCCGGGCCCAGGATCTTGATCTCCGTCTCGGTCCAGGGCTGGCCCAGGGTCCCCGGGTGCTCGAGCCAGCCGTCTCCCCGGCAGGCGACGACCCCGGCCCCCTCGCTCGAGCCGTAGGTCATGTAGAACCGCTCCGGCCCGATCAGGTCGAACCAGAAGCGGGCCAGCCACTGGGGCAGGACGGCGGCACCCTGCATGGTCCACTCGATGCTCGAGAGGTCGCGCGAGGCGATGTCGGGGAGCTGGGCCACCCGTTGGAACATCGGAGTCGCTCCGGTGAACCCGGTGACCCGGTGCCGCTCGATCAGGTCCACCATGTGGTCGGCCCGGAACCGCTCCATCAACACCACCCGGTAGCCGGAGAGCAGGTTGGACATGGTCAGGAAGCCGTTGTTGTGGTAGATCGGCCCCGGAGTCAGGATCAGCTGGTCGGCCGAGATGGGGCCCCAGGACTCCATGATCCCGAGCGCCCCGGGGGCCCCTTCGATGACCACGGCAGGGGACTTGCGCAAGATGACCTTGGGTGACCCGGTCGAGCCGGAGCTGCAGATGCCGGAGTGGTGGGGGGCGGTGACCTCGGGGAGCAGCTCGGTCGACTCGGACAGGCTCTCCTCGAACAGCTCGACGTTGGTGCCGTCGACGACCAGGGCGGCATTGATGACGGCCCGGAGACGACCCAGCTCCCATTCGGGGAGGTCCCAGCGCACCGGGACCGGGACCGCCCCCAGCTTCCAGGCGGCGAAGGTGGCGAAGACCAGCTCGGGCGAGTTCTTCAGCTGCATGGCGAACAGATCGCCGACGCCGAGGCCGCGCCGGGCCAGGGCCCGGGCCACCTGGGTCGTCCGGTCGTCGAGCTCGGACCAGGTGAAGTGGCGCTCGGTCCTGTCCTCGGCCGCGAAGATCAGGGCGACCTCGTCCGGCGAGGCCAGGGCCAGCTCGTGGATCCGGGTCCCGAAGGGAGTCGTCTCCGGCTCGATGGCCGGCTCGCCGGTGCCCGGGCCACTCGGGGCCGGACCGCTGTTGGTCGGACCGCTCTTTGCTACGTCGATATCGGCTTCCACGGTCTGACACTCTTACCGGGCACGCACCAGGGTGCCAGCCGGGTGGACCCGCTCAGGCGGTCCAGGTCGCGTCTTCGGCCCGCTGCACCAGCAGCTCGCGCACCGCCCGCTTGGACACCTTGGCCGTCGACCCCTTGGGCAGGTCGTCCACCACGGCCAGGATCCGGGGCTTCTTGTAGCCGGCCAGACGCTCGCCGCACCACTCCCCGAGCCGGAGCCCGTCGAGTCCGGAGCCGGCCTTCGTCACGACTGCGGCGGCCACCACCTCGCCCCAGCGCTCGTCGGGCACCCCGACAACACAGACGTCCCGGACCGCCTCGTGCTCGGCGAGCACCCGCTCCACCTCGGCCGGGTAGACGTTGAGGCCGCCCGAGATGATCAGGTCCTTGATGCGATCGACGATGGTGATGAGCCCGGTGTCGTCGACCGTGGCCACGTCGCCGGTCCGGTACCATCCGTCGATGATCGCCTCGGTGGTGGCATCCGGGTTGTTCCAGTAGCCCAGCATCACCTGCTGGCCGGTGACCCAGAGCTCCCCCTGAGTCCTGCCCGCCAGGCCCGCCGCTGCCCAGCTCACCCCGGGCGAGTTCCCGTCGACCAGGCGCATGGAAGCCGCCGGCACCAGCCGTCCAGTGGGCACCGCCGGTCCCCCGGCCACCCGTGGGTCGAGCTCGTCGCGGTGGCGCAGCACGGTGATGGGATGGGGGACCTCGGACGTGCCGAACACCTGGGTGAGGATGGGGCCGAACGTCTCGAGGGCCGCGTCCAAGGTGGTGCGGCTGATGCTCGCCCCTCCATAGGTGATGTTGCGGAGCCCGGCGGCCACGCCGGGCCCGCGGCAGTGCTCGACCAGCATCTGGACCATGGTGGGGACGACGAACGTCGAGGTGCCGCCCTGCTCGGACACGCAGGCGAAGAAGGCGGCCGGGTCGAACTTGGCCATCAGGATGCTTCGGGCCCCCCGGGTGAAGAAGGTGAGCACCTTGGACCCGCTGCCGTGCGACAGTGGCCCGGCGTGGATCATGCCGTCGCCCGGGCCGGCGCAGAACTCCTCCGAGGTGCTCATGAGCGTGGCCGTGACCCGGCAGCGGTCGGCGAGCATTGCCCCTTTGGGGCGCCCCGTCGTCCCCGATGTGTACAGCAGCTGGCTGAGCCGCTCGGGGTCCGGAGCCTGAGGGACCGGCACCGGCCGGGCCGAGGCCAGCAGGGACTCGTACCCACCGAGCACACCGGGGCCACCGAGGACGCCGGCCGCGCCTGCATCGGCGTCGACGTCGACGATGGTGGGACGCCGGTCCAGTTCGGCCACCAGGTCGGCCACCCTGGACCGCTCGGCCGCATCGGTGATGAGCACGGCCGCCCCCGAGTCCTCCAGCAGGTACCGGCGCTCGTCGTCGCTGAGCCGCGGGTTGACGGGGACCTTCACCATCCCGGCCCGGGCGATGGCGAAGTCGCACTCGACGTACTCGAGCCGGTTGCGCATCAAGATGGCCACCCGGGCGCCCGGCTCGGCCGTCAGCCCGGCCAGCACGTTGGCCAGTCGCCCCGACCGCTCACCGACCTCGGCGAAGGTCAATCGGCGGTCCCCGTCCACCACGGCGGTGCGGGGCCCATGGGCGCGGACCGACCGCTCGACCAGCTCAGGGATGGTGGGCATCGAAGCGCCCCCACACATCGGCCAGGGCCTGGCAGATCTCGCCCACGGTGGCGTTGGCCCGGACCGCGGTCAGGATGGGAGGGACCGTGTTGGCCCGGGACCGGGCCGCGGCCCGCACCTGCTCGAGGGCCTCGGTCACATCGCCGGTGTCACGGTCCCGGCGCAGGCGGGCCAGCGACTCGACCTGCGCCTGCTCGATGCCGGCCAGGTCCCGGCGGGTGGGCTCACGGGTCAGCGCGGTGGGCGGGGCGGCGGCCACGTGCTGGTTGACGCTGACCACGGGGTGTTCCCCCCGGTCGATGCGGTTCTGCAGCCGGAAGGCCTGCTCGTCGATCTCCGCCTCCAAGAACCCGGACTCGAGCGCGCCGATGGCCCCGCCGGCCCGCTCGATGCGGGCCATGTAGTCGCGGATCTCCTCCTCGAGTTGGTCGGTCAGGGCCTCGACCAGGTACGAGCCGCCGAGCGGGTCGGCCGACCGGGTCACCCCGGTCTCCAGGGCCAGGATCTGCTGGGTCCGCAGTCCCAGGTGGGCGGCCTCCTGGCTGGGAAGTCCCAGGGCCTCGTCGAACGAGGACGAGGCCAGGGTCTGGACCCCACCCAGCACCGCGGCCAGGGCCTGGTAGGAGATCCGGATGAGGTTGTTGAGCGGCTCGTTGGCCGTCTGGTACCCGCCCAGCGTGTAGCAGAAGATGTTGAGGGCCCGGCTGGCGTCCGCGGTGGCCCCGAACCGCTGCACCATGACGTCGGACCACACCCGCCGGGCCGCCCGGAACTTGGCCACCTCCTCGAAGATGTCCAGCCCCGAGGACAGGAACATGTACACCGAGTGGGCGAACGACTCGAGGCTCAGGCCGCGGTCGAGGGCGCACTGGATGTACTCGATGCCGTTGCTGACGGCGATGGCCACCTCCTGGACGGCGGTCGAGCCGGAGTCACGGATGTGGTAGCCGCAGAACTCGATCGGCTCCCAGTGGGGCAGCGTGGCGGCGCAGTACTCGATCACGTCGACGGAGAAGTCGCGTCCGGCCCGGTAGGGGAAGATATGGGTGTGGCGGGCGACGTACTCCTTCAGGACGTCGTTCTGCAGCATCACCTTGAAGTCGGCCGGCGAGTACCCGTGGACCTCGGCCCCGGCCACGAACAGGGCCACGGCCAGCGGACCGATGGAGTTGGCCGTGGTCCGGATCTGGGCCACCTTGTCCAGGGCCACGCCGTCGAGCAGCTCGACCATGTCGGCCAGGCTGTCGATGGGCACGCCCACCCGTCCCACCTCGCCGTGGGCCAGGGGATGATCGGAGTCGAGGCCCAACTGGGTCGGGAGGTCGAGCGCCACCGAGAACCCGGTCTGGCCGGCCGACAGCAGCGAGCGGATGCGCTGGTTGGTCTCGGTGGGTGAGCCCTGTCCCGAGTACATCCCCATGACCCAGTGGCCCTCGCGGTACATGCCCGGTCGGATCCCCCGGGTGAACGGGGGCTGTCCCGGGAGGCCCAGGGTGTGGTCGTAGCGGGTCAGCTCCTCTGGACCGGGGGTGCCCAGGTCGAGCGGGGTGTAGACCGGCTGCACCGGAAGCCCGGAGTGGGTCACCGACCCCGCTGTCGCCCGGGGCCAGGCGGTCGGCGTTCTCCTCCAGCCAGCGGTCGTAGGCATCCTGGTCGAAGGTCATGGCGCGTCCAGGGTCATGGCCGGCCTCGGGTACCGCTGGGGGGCGCCGGCTCCTCCCGGTCGACCTCGACGATGACCGCCTCGCCCTCGCCGATGCCCCCGCACAGGCCCACGGCGGCCGTGCCCCCACCGCGGCGCCCGAGCTCGCAGATGGCCGTCATCACCATGCGGGCAGCGGTGGCCCCGGTCGGGTGGCCGAGGGCCACCGACCCGCCGTTGACGTTGGTCCGCTCCCGCAGCGCCTCGGCTTCCCGTTCGTCGCCGCCGGCCAGGACGAGTGTCGTCACCAGGGGGACGGCGGCGAAGGCCTCGTTGACCTCGATGAGGTCGACCTGATCGAGGGCGAGCCCGGCTCGGTCCAGTGCGACACGGATGGCGGTGGCGGGGATGGAGGCGATCCGCCGGGGCTCCCCCGAGACGGCGGCGAAGGCCCGGAGCGTGGCCTGCACCCGATACCCGTGCTCGGCTGCCGCTCCAGGGTCGGTGATCACCAGCGCGGCGGACCCGCTGGACAGGTCGGGTGCGTTGCCCGGTGTGATCGTCTCGCTCCCGTAGATGGTGGGCAGCGCGGCCAGGGCGGCCGCGGTGGTAGTGGGCCTCGGAACCTCGTCGCCGTCGACGACGACGGCCCGGCCGGCCCCGTCGGTGCCGGCCACCGGCACGATCTCGTCGGCCGGCCACCCGGCCGCCAGCGCCTTGGCGTAGCGCTCCTGGCTGCGGAGGGCCCAGTCGTCCTGTGCCTCCCGCCCGATCCCGTGCTCGAGCGCCTCCCGTGCGGCCTGTCGCGCCCGGGGTTCGTGGGTATGGGGGCAGGAGATGACCAGCTGGTCGCTCATCTCCAGGTTTCCCAGGCGATGGCCCCACCGGACCCCCTCGAGGAAGTAGGGCACCCGGCTCAGGTTCTCGGCGCCCCCGGCCACGGCCACCGACGCCTCGCTCAGCCGAATGGACCGCGACGCGGCGGCCAAAGCGGTGAGGGAGCTGCAGCAGGCCCGGTCCACCGTGTAGGCGTTGCGGTCGACGGGGATCTGCGAGCGGAGCAGGATCTGCCTGGCGATCGACCGGTCGGAGCCGGGGAAGTTGACCCCGAACACCACCTCGTCGACCCGGTCGGGCGCAACCCCGGCCCGGTTCAATGCGGCGACGACGACGGCCGACGCCAGCTCGGGGAGGGTCGCATCCCGGAGCGAGCCGCCGAATTTCCCGAACGGGCTCCGGGCGAACCCGAGGACGGCGACCCGGTCGGCCGGCTCGGAGCGGGTGCGGGTGCGGGTGCGGGTGCGGGTGCGGGGTGCGGGTCTCGGGCGCGGTGGGCCCCGTGTCCTGCGCATGCCGGTCGCTGCCCTGTGCAAGGTGGTCGTCGATGGCCGCAGTTTATATTTCAGGGCTGGAGACGCCAGGTGGCGAACGGAAAGGGGTAGAAGATGGCCGGGTCGGACGAGGGCGGCCCAGAGGCCGGGATGACGCCGTCCACCGGCTCGTTGGGTGGTCGGGTCGCCTTCTCCTCTCACGGCCGGCCCTGGATGATCGTGATGAAGCCGACCCGGTGGGGCAAGGCCGTCGACCGCGCCCTCGTTCGCTGGACCGGGTTCTCGCTCATCTCCTTCGAGTTCGCCCAGGCGGCCGGCCGGCCCTACCACCGCGACCATCTGCTCCTCACCTCCATCGGCTGGCGGACCGGTGCCTTGCGGACCTCGTGTCTGCCGTTCTACCGATTCGGCGAGGAGCTGGTCGTCTGCGGCACCAAAGGGGGCGGACCCACCGATCCGTACTGGGTCAGGAACCTCGAAGTCGAACCTCGGTGCTGGGTTCGCATCAACCGGCGCCAGGTTCCAGCCCGCGCCCGCGTGAGTGCCGGTCCCGAACGAGACGATGTTTTCGAGGTTGTGGCCGACCAGCACCCCGACCTGCGCCGCTACCAGGAACAAACTGAGCAGCTGGGGCGCGACGTGCCCCTCGTGCTCATCGCCGTGCACCAGCCCTGAGGTCGCGCCGAGCCCCTGTGGTGCCCCCTCTGAGATCCGGCCCTCAACCCGTCGCCTGACCCGTCGGGCTCAGCGACCCAGCCGCGGCCCGACCTCCTGGTCGAACCACTGGAGGTGCTCGATGTACTCCTCGACAGAGCGGGTCGGCGGCAACGGCAACGACGTCCGGGTCACGTGGTGTCCCCCAAGACGGGCGCACCAGTCGACCACCCGGTCACGGTAGGCCGCGAGGACCGACGGGGACGCCGAGCCGAACCCCTCCGCTTCCCACATCGGGGGCGAGCCCAGCCAGCAGATGTCGAAGGTGGCCGCCTTGCCGGCGTAGTCGGGCTGGGCGAACAGGTACTCCAGGAGGGGCGGCATGTCCTCGAGGGTGAAATCGATGGGGTTTGGCTGCCAACCGTCGTGGCGGGCGGCTCGACGCAGGGCGGGCTTGGAGTTGCCCCCGACGAAGATGGGGGGCCGGGGCGATTGGACCGGCTTGGGCTCGAAGGCCAACCCTTCGATGTCGAAGAACCGTCCGTGGTGGACGGGTTCGTCCGCGGTCCACAGCTCGACCATCGCCGCCAGCATCTCGTCGGCGATGGCCCCCCGGTCGGCGAAGCTCACGCCGAGCGCCGCGAACTCGGCCACGGCGTGTCCCACGCCGACCGAGAGGTTGACCCGCCCACCCGAGAGCGCGTCCATCGTGGTGACGGCCTTGGCCAGCGAGAGCGGGTGGTGGTAAGGGAGGACCAGGACGGTGGCGTCCACCCGGACCCGGGAGGTCGCCCCGGCCAGGAAGGCCATGACCGAGAGGCCCTGCATCCAGTAGGGCCCGAGGCGTGGGACCTCCTCGTAGGGCATGGCGAAGTGCTCCGAGGAGGTGATGGCGTCATAGCCCAGGTCGTCGATGACCCGGGCGATGCGCTGGTAGTCGGGGGCCTCGAGCCGGGAGGCCCACCCGGGCGTGCCGGGCATGCGGCTGGTGCCCGGCAGAGCCACGGTGATCTTCACGGGCGGGCCCAGATGTCGATCAGCTCCTGGACGCTGCTGATGCGGGCCAGGATGGAGAGGGAGTTCTTGAGCACCATCTCGCCGTACTCAGGGGGCACGCCGACGGTGGCGTCCCTCGGGACCACCACGTTGTAGGACCGGCTGGCCGCCTCGATGACCAGGCCCATGACCCCCAGGTTGAGCGACACGCCGGTGGCGATCACCGTGGTCACCCCGAGGTTCCGGAGCACGATGTCGAGCCCGGTATCGGTCATGGGGGCCATCGAGTGGAGCCGGCTCATCACCAGGTCGCCAGGCTCGATGCCGATCTCGGGCACGACCTCGCCGAACTCGGCCAGCTCGACGGGGTCCCGGGGGTTCTCCAGCGCCGCCTTCTTCGCCTTGGCCCCGAACACCGAGTTGCCCATCGAGCCCTTCATGTCCACCCGGGCCTCGACCACGCAGTGCACGATCTCCACCCCGGCGGCGCGCCCGGCCCGCACCAGGCGGGCCACCCCGGCCACCGCGGGGGCGGCTGCCTCGACCAGCATGGGGAGTGTCGACCGATCGCCCACCGTCCCGCGTTGGATCTCGTTCATCACGATGGCGGTGTGGGACGGGTCGACGAGGGCGGGGTCGAGCGGCATGCGGGCATGGTAGGCCGACCGGTCATCGTCACGCCCATTGCCGACCACCCGTCCCCGTGTGGCCGACCACGGGCCGGCGGCGCGATAGTCAGAGCGGG
The DNA here is from genome assembly GCA_963803065.1 of uncultured Acidimicrobiaceae bacterium. Lineage (GTDB taxonomy): Bacteria > Actinomycetota > Acidimicrobiia > Acidimicrobiales > RAAP-2 > DASXMT01. The sequence continues at coordinate 33,555 of CAWDKW010000013.1, read as the reverse complement.
CAACCCGGTCAGCACCGGCATGCGAGCGTCCGACGGCTCCGGCAAGCGAGCGCCCGGCAGCACCGGGCAAGGGGGCAGGGAAGTGGTGATGAAGTTCGACGTGGGCGTCCCGAGCGGCGCCATCAAGCACTTCGAGACATGGGTGGGGGAGGGGAACCTGAACGAGTTCGCCGTCGCCGCCGAGGAGGCGGGCCTCGACGCGGTCAACGTGACCGACCATCCGTTCCCCGAAGACGCCTGGTTGGCCAACGGGGGCCATCACGCATTCGACCCGTTCGTGGCCCTCAGCTCCATGTCCGCCGTGACCTCGACCATCGGGTTGCGGACCAACCTGTTGGTGGCTGGCTACCGCAACCCCTACCTGGCCGCCCGCTCGATCGCCAGCCTCGACGTCCTGTCCCGTGGCCGGGTCATCGTCGGGATGGGGGCCGGCTACCTCCGGTCGGAGTTCGGTGTGTTGGGAGCCGACTTCGCAACCCGGGGGAAGCGGTTCGACGAGGCCATCGAGGCCATGTCGGCCGCGTGGAGCGGGAAGTCGGTGGACCGCGACGGCACCTTCTTCCCGGCCCACGGCCACTCCATGGTGCCCGTGCCCGTCCAGCGGCCCCGGCCCCCCATCTGGGTGGGCGGCAACTCCCAGGCGGCCAGGCGGCGCGCCGCCCTTCTGGCCGACGGCTGGATGCCGTTTCCCCAACCCGAGGTCATGGCGGCCATCACCGGCAGCCCGACCCTCACCTCGCTGGACGAACTGGGGGCGGGGATCGACGACGTCCATCGCCTCCGGTCCGAGGCCGGTCTGGACGGGAACTTTGACGTCGCCTTCGCCTCGTTCGACCACCCCGATCCCGAGGGGGACCCGAAGGGCGAGCGGTTCCGGGAGCGCCTGGCCGACTACGAGGAGGCCGGGGTGACCTGGCTGACCCTCGGGTGCAGGGGCCGGACCCTGGCCGCCTGCCGGGAGGAGCTGGCCTGGCTGTCCGAGGCCGTGGTCAGCCCGTACCGACGGGCAGCCACCCGATGACCGGCCTGGCCACCATCGACACGACGGCACCATGACAGGGGGACGATGCACGCGACCGGACTGATCTGCGCGGTGCTCGACTGCGACGCCGACAGCATCGAGGCGTTCAACCGTTGGTACGACCTGGAGCACGTGCCCCCCAACGTCTCGTTGGCCGGGGTGATGTCGGGCCGCCGCTACGCCGCACCGCCCGAGCTCCATGAGCTGAGGATCACCGATGCCTCCTCACCGCTGGCCGGGGGGCGGGGGACCTTCGTGACCGTCTATACGCTGTGCCAGCCGCCCGCCGAGGTGGTGGCGTCGATGGCCGAGCTCCGGGAGGTCCTCTACGACACCGGGCGGATGCGGTTTCCGGCCGAGAAGAAGGTGGTGCGCGACGGTGGGGCCTTCGAGCTGGTCTCGGCCGTGTCCTCGCCCGACCTGGCCCTGCCCCCCATCGACGTGCCCTTCGTCGGGCACAACGGTGTGCTCATGGTGCGCCGCCGGGGCAACGACGAGGTCGCCGCCTGGTACCACCAGGACTGGTCGACCCGGGTCGCCGGGATCGACGGGGTCCACGGGGTGATGAGCCTGCGGTTGCCCGGTGGCGACGGGGACGAGCTCGACCTGGTGTTCCTGGAAGGCGACGTGGCCGAACGCACGGTCGCCCTCCGCGCTGCCGCCCCCCACCACCCCCGGGCCACCGTCGTGGTCGATGCCCCCTTCGTGCTCATCGACCCACTCCGCTACCCGTGGGCGGAGGCCATCCGGGCCTCGGGGCTGCCGAAGACCATCGCCTGACGCCGGCCGCCTGTCTCGGCCTACTGCCGGCGGCCCGACCCCGGCCACGACGCCCGACGCGGGCTATGGCCCGGCGGCCGAATTGAAGGTGTAGGTGAACGGGGCGACCTTGGGCACGGTGGTGAACACGTTCGATCCGTTCACCGACACGCTGATCGACACCCCCGACGCCCCGATCTGCACGGTCAGGGACCCGCTGGCCGGATACGACTTGGTGGTGTTGGGCGGCTGGACGTCCGCCACGATGGCGTTGACCGATGCCGGGCTGTTGATCTGGACGTAGCAGGGGGCCGTCGTGCTCAGGATGACCTTGAAGTGGCTGGCGCTGACGGTGTAGGTGGCCTCGGTCTGGTTGTCCGTGCTCACCTGCTTGACCGTTGCGTCTCGAGGGCGCTGCGGTGTGGTCGGGGCGGTGGACGGTGGCGGGGAGGCCAGGTAGAGCGCCCCATTGGGCTGGGCGATGTGCCACTCGACCAGCAGCTGGGGGCGCCAGTGCCGGAGGCCCACCCCGACCAGCGCCACCAACAGCGCGGCGAAGACGATCCACGTGGCCACTCGGAGGAGCGCGGGGGCCTGCCGGGTTCGCCGCGCCTTTCGTTGGGCCCTCCGGGTCGCTTTGATCTGCTCGCGGGGGATCACCGACATGGTTCCCGTCGGCGGTCCGACCGTCCCGAACCCTGTCCCGGTGAGCCCGTTGTTGGCGGCGCCCACCCGGGGGACGGGACCGGTCTGGGTGAATGCCCGCAGGTGCTCGGGACCGGCGTCGACCGCCCGGACCATTCCGGTTGGAGTGGACGCCGGCCCCCGTCGACCGACGGGAGGGGAGATCGGCGGACCCGGAGGACCCGCCGACACGCTCTGCATGAACTGGAGGGCCAGCGCGTCGCCGTCGAGGGCCAGAAAGCGCGCGTAGCGACGGAGGGTCGAAAGGGCGAAGGCCTGGTTGTGCAGCCGGCTCAGGTCACCGTTCTCGAGCGCCTCGAGCTGGGTGATGGGCCGGCCGAGCCGGTCATGGACGGACAGCAGGTCGAGCCCGATCGCCTCGCGCTTCTCCCGGAGCACCCGCCCGATGTCGGCAGGGGAGGGTGGCGGCGGCGGTTGGTCGTGGTTCTCGCCGTCGGCCGGGGCGCCGGCACTTCGATGGCGCGTCACGCCGTCGACCCCCGGCGCTCCTCGGTACGGCGCGTGACTAACAGGATGTGCCGTCCTGGCCGCTGCCCCGAGCCGTCGTGCCGTTCCACGCCCTCATCACTACCCGATGGAGGCGCGGATGGCGTCGATGAGCACGGCCGTGCGATCGTCGCCGGCGACGGCCAGCCGCATCTGGTTCATCACGTAGCCGAAGCTGATGCCCGACCCGGGGTGGGCGAAGCCGAGGGAGCCGCCCGCCCCGAAGTGACCGAATGCGCCGGGGCCGAGGAACGGGGTGAAGGGGGAGTCGCACATCACGCCCAAGCCGAAGGCGGACTCGCCCCCGAGCACCAGGTCGGTCCCGGTGGTCCTCGAACGGGACATCTCGACGACGGTGCCCGGATCCAAGATGCGCACGCCGTCGACGGCGCCGATGAGCGCAGCGTAGAAGCGAGCGAGGGAGCGGGCCGTGGTGATCCCGTTGGCTGCAGGGACCTCGGCGGCGTGGAGCTCGGGCAGGTTGAACGGCGATCCCGCCCCGGTGAGGTCGCCGAAGGCCCCGTTGAGGAACAGCGCCCTCGTCCCGAGTCCGTCGGGCCCGAAGTTGGCCGCCATGGTGGCAAGGTCCTCGGGGCTCATGTCGCCGATGTAGTCGAGGGTCATGGCCAAGGGGGCCACCCGGCGCTCCTCGGCCGGCGGGAGGCCGATCCAAAAGTCCAAGGCGAGGGGCTTGGCCACCTCGCGGGAGAAGAACGACCCGATGCTCGTGCCGGTCACCCGGCGGACCAGCTCGCCCACGAGCCATCCGAAGGTGAGGGCGTGATAGCCATGGGCCGTCCCCGGCTCCCACAGCGGTCGCTGGGTGGCCAGCGCCTCGACGACCGGGTCCCATGCGAGCGCTTCGGACAGGGTCAGCGTGGCATCGATGGCGGCCAGACCGCTCTTGTGGGTCAGCAACCACTCGACGGTGATGGCCTCCTTGCCCGCCGCCGCGAACTCGGGCCAGTACTCGGCAACCGGTGCTGATGGATCGAGCAGGCCCCGTTGGATCAACAAGTTGGCGCAGACGGCCGTAGCCCCCTTGGTGGTCGAGAACACCAGCTGCAGTGTGTCCTCGGCGTAGGGCTGGTCGGTGGTGGGATCGGCCACCCCACCCCAGAGGTCGACCACGGGGACCCCGTCACGGTAGACGCACACGGCCGCACCCTGGTCGCCGCGTTCGGCAAAATTGGCGGTGAACGCTTCCCTGACCGGGTCGAATCCCGGGGCTGTCGTCCCCTCGATGATTGCTCGCTCGGCGATGCTCATTGGTCCCCTGTCATCACATCGTGGATCTCGTCATGGTGGGTGTGCCATCACAATCTACGCTTGACGCTGCCGGCGCGGATTGGCGGGAGGCCGAAGGGGAGCGCCCGGTTCGGCGGATGTCCACCCTGCTGAGCGGCCGGGTCAACGAGCCGGGGAGGGTCGGTCGGCCGGGAATGTTGCGCGTGCAACTAACGTTGCCATTGGTGTCGGGCGACCGTGTCACCACGGCGGTGAGCCGTCCCGCCAGAGGAGAGTCACGCCATGCCGGCCGTAACCGTTGCAGATGTTCGTTCGCTTCCCAAGATCGTGGTGCCCGAGGGTCAGACGACAACCGGTCGACCGGTCTTGGCCGTGACGACCGCGCCAGAGGGCTTCGAGGGGGAGGGCTTTCCCGTGCGCAGGGCCTTCGCTGGAGTGGAGGGCCGCTTCCTTGATCCCTTCGTGCACATGGACCAGATGGGCGAGGTGGACTACGCGCCTGGTGAGCCCAAGGGCACGCCGTGGCACCCGCACCGGGGCTTCGAGACGGTCACCTACATGATCGACGGCACGTTCCGACACCGCGACTCGATCGGTGGCGGCGGCTTGATCACCAATGGCGACACCCAGTGGATGACGGCCGGATCGGGCATCCTCCACATCGAGGCCCCGCCGGAGGAATTAGTGGTCAGCGGCGGCCTCTTCCACGGGATACAGCTCTGGGTCAACTTGCCCCGGGCGCAGAAGTGGGTCGATCCGCGCTACCAGGACATCGGATCCGGGAACATCGCGCTGCTGTCGTCGGCCGACGGCGCCTCGCTGGTCCGCCTCATCGCCGGCGACGTCGGCGGCCACGCCGGGCCCGGGACGACGTATTCGCCCATGACCATGCTCCACGCCTCGGTGGAGCCGGGATCGCGGCTGGTCCTCCCGTGGCGCGAGGACTTCAACGCTCTGGTCTACGTCCTGGCCGGGCAGGGGACGGTGGGCGAAGAGCGTCGGCCCGTCCACACCGGCCAGTTGGCCGTCCTCGGCGACGGCGGCACGATCACCGTGACCGCCGACGAGACCCAGGAGTCCCGTTCGCCGCAGATGGACGTGTTGGTCCTGGGCGGTCGACCGATCGGCGAGCCGGTGTACGCCTACGGGCCATTCGTGATGAACACCAGGGACGAGGTGGCTCAGGCCTTCGAGGACTACCAGAACGGAAGGCTCGGAACCGTGCCGCCCGAGCACGCCGTTGGCTGACCCGGCCCGGCGCACGGGCCGGTGCTGGGCCGTGTCGTAGTGGTCACGCCGAACATGCCGTGACGAAGGCGGCGGCTCCGGCTGCCCAGGTCCGGTCGAGATCGCTGCCGGGGAGGAACCGGTCGTCGAGCTCCAGGACGACCATGCCGTGGGCGAACGCCCACAAGGCCTGAGCCACCTGGGGATCGCCGGTGGCGAGGTAGAAGGGTTCGCCTGCCCAGTCCTCGAGGCCGGCGGCCATGGCGTGGCGCGAGAGCGCGGCGGTGGTAGCCAACCGGTACAGGTTGGGATGGGCCACGGCGTGAGCCCGGTAGGTGGCCAGGAGCGGGGCGACGGCGTCGAGGCCCTCCGCGTCTGCGACGGCCTTGTGCAACGCATGACCCAGCTCGACCATGGCGTCCTCGATCAGGGCAAGCTCCACGGCGGGCTTCCCGGGGAAGTGCTTGTAGATGGAGGGCGCCCGGATACCGAGGGCATCGCCCAACCGGCGCATGGTCAGCGCGTCGGGCCCCTCTGACTCGAGGATCCTGCGGGCAGCCTCCACGACTTCGAGAGCACGGGCCGAGCGCACGGTCGCTGCAGGCGGCGCGGAGTGCCTCGCCAGAGGGGGTGCCCGATGGGTGGGAATGCTCATGCAGCGGGGGCAAGCACGAAGACCGGGTGCTTGGGAGCGATGGCGGCGATCTCCTGGTCGCTCGAGTCGGCGTCGACGCCGTCGAAGAAGACCCCGACCTCGGCCTTCCAGCGCCGCAGGTAGGCCCGGAGGATTTCGACCTTGGCATCATCGGGCACCTCCGTGGCGATCCAGGCCTGCCGATGCCGGCCGACCAGGAGGTCCAAGCGGCCGCCGGCGGCTCGGACATTTCGCACCCACTGCCCGTTGCCGCGGGCGGAGACCAGGTACTGCCGGCCGTCCAGCTCGAGCAGGTTGACGGGGGTCCGATGGGGCTGGCCGGTGGTGCGCCCCTTCACCTCGAGGACGCGGCTGCCCCAGATACTGATGCCGGCTCGGGTGAGGGCGGCGACCGCCTGATTGAAGACATGCTGCGTGAACCACCCGGGCTTACGGTAATGCGGCGCCGGCTGCGGGGACGGTTGCTGACTCGACGGGGTTGACGACATGATTACCTCCTGATGGCTAACAGCGTTAGCTGGACCTACTCAGATGGTAGCTAACGCTGTTAGCCATGTCAAGAGGGCCGTCTCGGGTGTTTGTTCATGGCCCCCGCTCGTGCTGGGGCGAATTGATCGACCCCGGCCCGCCCATTGGAGAACTGCCGGCACCACGGATCCAATGAGCATGCCGTCGGCCGAGGCCGCCCGGCCCAGACCCGCTACACCGGAACGGCCGCGGTCTCGATGACGGCGACGTCCTCGCGGCCCGCTTTGACCAGGAAGAAGGCCGCCACTGCGGCCACAGCCAGAATGATCCCGCCGACCAGGGCTCCAACCGAGTAGCCGTGCACCTGCCCGGCGGCAACGGTGGCCGCCCCTGGGACGTGGGAACCCACGTAGGCCAGGGTGGCCGAGGCGGCGAGGGTGTTCAACAGCGCCGTGCCGAGGGACCCGCCCACCTGCTGGGTGGTGTTCACCATGGCACTGGCCACGCCGGCATCGTGATCGCCGACCCCGTGCAGTGCCGTACTGCTCATGGCCACAAAGGCCAGCCCCATGCCCAGGCTGATGAGGAGCTCCGCGGGCAGGACGTGAGCGGCGAACGAGGTGTGCACGCCGATCTGGGTGAGCCAGAACATCCCCAACGACGCCGCGCCGAGACCGACCGTCATGATCCATCGCGGGCCCACCTTGGGCAGGATCCTGCTGGCCACGCCGGCAGCCACGATGATGCCGGCCGAGAAGGGCAGGAATGCGAACCCGGATTTGAGAGCCGAGTAGTGCAGGCTGCCTTGGAAGTAATAGGTGAGGAACAGGAACATCCCCATCAAGCCCGCCCCGGTCAGGAACGACGCCAGGTAGGAACCGCCACGCGTGCGCTCCAGGATGATCCGCATGGGGAGGAGGGGGTTCTTGCTCCTCAGCTCGATGACCACGAAGGCAACCAACAGGGCCACGGCGATCAACAGGAAGGTCACGGTCGTCGACGAGGCCCACCCGTCCTGCTCGGCCTTGCTGAAGCCGTAGACCAACGAGACCAGCCCGAGAGTGATGGTCAGGGCGCCGGGAATGTCATAGCTGGTGTTGCCGTGGGCCCTGCTCTCCCGGACCACCGGTAGGGCCGCCAGCGCGGTCACGATGGCGATGGGCACGTTGACGAGGAGGCACCAGCGCCAGGAGGCGAACTCGGTGAGCACGCCACCGAGGATCAACCCGATGGCGGCACCACCCCCCGAGATGGCCCCATAGACGCCGAATGCCGTGGCCCGCTCCTTCACCTCGGTGAAGGTCACCGTGATGAGCGACAGGGCGGCGGGGGCCAGGAGGGCGGCGAAGGCTCCCTGCAGGGCCCGGGCCCCGAACAACATGCCCGAGCTGACCGCTACGCCGCCCAGGGCCGATGCGGCGGCGAAGCCGAGCAGCCCGACGATGAAGGCCCGCTTCCGGCCGATGTAGTCGGCGATACGGCCGCCGAGGAGCAACAGCCCGCCGAACGCCAACGTGTATGCGGTGATCATCCACTGGCGGTTGCCGGTGGAGATGTGCAGCGCATTCTGAGCCGAGGGGAGGGCGATGGTCACGATGGATGCGTCGAGGACCACCATGAGCTGGGCGACGGCCACGATGCCAAGGGCCAGCCACCGCTTCGGGTCCGGCCCGTCGAGCTCGGAGGTGGAAGCCGGCGCGTCAAGAAGAGATGTCATCGGGGATCCTTGGGGGTAGGGGGTCGGTTCAGTGCTGCAGTAGCGGGATGAGGATGTCGTCGACCAGATGGGCGGCGAACTCCTCGGTCAATTCCTCGCCGTTGATCACCAAACGGGTGATGACCATGGCGGGGAGTACCTCATAGAGGACATCGCCTGCTGCGCTCGATGGCAGCTCCCCCCTGGCGATGGCCCGGTCCACGATTCGCAGACAATTGGTGCGCTTGCTCTCGACAACCTGTGTCCGCATCAGGTTGGCCAGGACGGGATCAGTGCGCATGGCACAGAGCACGCCGGAGATCAGGGCGCCGTCCTCGGACGACACCGATGCATCGATGCTCTTGATGGTGGCGAGGAGATCGCCCCGGAGCGAGCCCGTGTCGGTCGTCGGCAGTTCGTCGCACTGGCGTTGGCGGACCGCTTCGGCCACCACCTCGGCCTTGCCCGACCAATGCCGGTAGATCGTGGCCTTGCCGGCATGGGCCCGCTCAGCCAGGGCGTCCATGCTCAGGCGGTCGTATCCCACTTCCAAGACCAGCTCGAGCGCTGCGTCCAGGATCGCCTGCTCGCGGGCCTCGGCTCGGGCTCCGGTCGGTCGGTGGTCCTGTTCGGCCCCGTCGAGGGCGAGCGGTGCGATCACGAGCTGTCCTGAGTCTCGGAGATTCTACGGTGTCTAAAACGGAACGGTTCCGTCTCGATCACTTTACGACGGCTTCTATCGAAACGCAACCGTTCCGTTCCGTTTCTTGTGCATTGGGGGCGAACGACCTGGTGAGGGGGCATCTCGACCCCCGCTGATTTGTGTAAGCATGTCCGTCGGTCGCCGCCGCCGGCGCGAAATCGGCGCTGGATGCCGGGGAAGGGCCCGTTGGTGCGCCGCGTGTGCGACGATCGGAGTTGTGGTCGAGACCATCACCGTTATCGGGTTGGATCACGTCGTGTTCAATGTGGCCGACGAGGAGCGCTCGCTGGCCTTCTATTGCGGCGAGCTCGGGCTCCAACCAGACCGTGTCGACGAATGGCGCCGGCGCGAGGCGCCCTTCCCCTCAGTCCGGTTGAACGCGGGCACCATCATCGACTTGCTCCGTACACCCCGTACCGGGGAGAACGCCGACCACATCTGCGTCGTGGTGGAGCCGCTCGACTTCGACGCCATCAAGGCGAGCGGACGGTTCGAGGTCGTCGACGGCCCCGATCGGCGCTACGGCGCCCGAGGCGAGGGCACCTCGCTGTACATCCGGGACCCGGACGGAAACGTCGTGGAGCTGCGGTACTACGACCAACCCGCCCCGCACGACCATCCATGAGGTGACCAGCGCCGCCGTCCTGATCGGGTGCGGGCTACCGGTCGGAGTTCGCTACCGGTCGGACCCCGATCCTCGGGAGCCGCGCAGGACGTGCAGGACCGAGGCGGCCACCACTGCGACCACTGCCAGCGGGGCGAACCACCACAGGTTCACCCCGTGATGGGCGGCCAGCCAGGTAGCGGCCAGGATGAGCACCGCCGCTGCGGCCATCCGCCAGTCGTCGCCGATCACGAAGTCGTACCAGAAATGGGCGAAGGATCGGAGGTAGCGCATGCTCACCGCGCCCTGGACAGAGTTCGGCTCCGGAGCAACAGGACCAAGCCGATCGAGGACGCGGCCACCAGCGCCACGATCCCGAGGATGGCGCCATCACCCCCGGGCCAGTGGATGCCGGCGCCCTCTGCTCCCCAGAAGGTGCCGAAGCTGGTGAGCAGGACACCGACGACGAACTTCATGGTGTTCTCGGGCACCCGGGCCAGTGGAGTGCGGAGGATCACGCCGACGGTGCCGACGATGACCACCGCCGCCGCCGCACCCACGGCGGCCGGGCCCAGTTGGTGGGCACTGGCGCCGAAGGTGACCACGATGAAGGCCACTTCGAGGCCCTCGAGCAGAACACCCTTGAAGGCCACGGTGAACGAGTACCAGTCCATCTCCCTGCCGCCCGAGGCCGTGCGGCGCGCCCCTGCGACCGCCTCCTTGTAGATGGCCTCCTCGTCGTGGAGGGCCTTCAGCCCGCCGGCACGGAGGATGGCCTTTCGCAGCCATTGGAGACCGAACACCAACAAGAGGGCGCCGACGAACAGGCGCAGGGGCGCCAGCGGGATGTGCCCGACGGCCGGGCCGAGGACCGCCACGACGCCGGCCAGGACCACGAGGGCGGCCCCCGATCCGATGAGGGCGGAACGCCAACCTCGGGTGAGGCCGACGGCCAGCACGATGGTGAGTGCTTCCACCATTTCCACGGAGGACGCCAAAAAGGTCGAGATGACCAGGAGCGCTTCGTGCACAGCTTCGATCCTTCCACGGGAGTCGGTGGGCTGTCTCAGCCCCCTGAAAAGGCGCTGAGAGCCAGGAGTGAGGCAGTGACCGAGAGGGGCACGAGGACCAGTCCGACCTTCGAATAGGTCAAGGCCGACGGCCCGGCCCGCTCGGCCCGGGCCACCCTCATCCAGAAGATGGCCGCGAGTGATCCGGTGATCACCAGGTTGGGGCCGAGGTCGAGACCGATGAGCAGGGCCCGAGGATGGGCTGGTGGCCGGGCAGAGAGCAGGACGGCGGCGGGGAGGTTGTTGATGAGCGAAGCCGTGCCGACCCCCATCCAGGCGGTGGCCCACGATCCGAGCGACGCCATGAGCCGGCCCGGGCCGTCCCACAGCCGGGCGACGGTCCCGAGCACCGTGGCCAGCACGAACATGCCGGTGAGAAGGGGCAGATTGACCGCCCGGGCTGTCGAGGGCAGGGAGTGCCTGCCCACGAGGACCTGACCGCCGGCCACGACCACGCCGGCAGCGACCACGGGGAGGGCCGGGCTCGGCACGACCAGGACGAGCACCAGGGCGGCGAGCAAACCGACCAGACCGAATCCCGGCCGGAAGACCACGGGGGCGATGCCGTCCCGACTGCCGTGGTCGCGCCAGTCCCGGTGGCGCCAGACCACGACGACCAGGGCGGTGACCACCACGGCGGCGATCCATGCCGGCAGCATGTGGGCCGCAAACGCGCCCCCGCTGACGTGGGTGTCGGCCAGGACGAGGAGGTTGGTGAGGTTGGAGCCAGGGAGGAGGAGCGACGCCGAGTTGGACATGAACACGGCGCCGTAGAGAAATGCGGTCTCGTCGATCCTCCGGTGGCGGGCGGCGTGGAGGAGGATCGGCGTGAGGAACACGACCGACGTGTCGAGGTTCAACACCACGGTGACCGAGGCCACCAGCGTCATCATCGAGCAGAAGAGGACCAGGCCCCCTCCGGGCAGTCGGGCGATGGCTGCGCCGGCCGCTTCGAACAACCCGTCGGAAGCCGCGACCGTACCGATGAGGAGGAGGCCGGCGATGAGGACGAAGGGCGGCCAGGTCTGGCTGAGCGAATGCACGAGGTCGGAGCCCACGGTGCCAATGGGCATAGCAGACGACCGGGGCTGAACGGCGCCGGCTCTTCGGGGTCTCGGCCGGGGCTACCTGTGGCTCCCGCGCCCGGCGACGCTCTGCCGATCGCCCTCAGACCCACCGCCCTCGGACAATGGGGCTTCGGTGTGGTGCAGGACGAGATCTCCCCGGCGGACCCGAAGGGTGTCGAGCCAGTAGCGCACGGACCAGGTCGGCCAGTTGTTGGTGATCCGGCCGGTCGCCGTCTTGTACCAACTGCGACAGCTGCCCGTCCATGCCGTCGTGCGCATGAGCCGTTGGATCCGCCGGCCATCGCGACGGAACGCGTCGGGGGTGACGTCAACCGACGGGCGCGACGACGAGGACCGGGCGGTGTCGGTGGTGAAAGCAAGCAGCTGAAGGATGTAGCTGATCTGCCGTTCGACCATGAACAGGATCGAGTTGTGGCCCAGGTTGGTGTTGGGCCCATAGAGCATGAAGCAGTTGGGGAACCCGGGGACGGTGATGCCCAGGTAGGCGGCAGCCCCGTCCCGCCACTCATCGGCCAGCTTCCGACCCCCGACCCCGGTGATGACGATGTGGGAGAGGAAATCGGTGGTGTGGAAACCGGTGGCGTGGATCAGGATGTCGGCCGGGTAGCGACGACCGGCCGCGGTGACCACGGCGTCGGCCTCGAGGTGGTCGATGGGATCGGTCACGACCTCAACGTTGGGCCGTTGCAAGGTCGGGTACCAGTCGTTGGAGATGAGAATGCGTTTGCAACCCAGGGGATAGTCGGGGACGACCGCCGGTTCCGGCAACCGGTCGGAGACCACTCCCGCCCGGATGCCCTCGTCGAAGGTGCCGGCCAACCGACGGCCGAGTCGACCGTCGCGGCGGAAGAGCAACCAGCGGGCCTCGAAGGACCAGTAGATCTTCCAGCGGTAGGCCAGCTCGTAGGGTCGGACGTGCTCGAGGAACCATCGCTCGACGGCGCCGTAGGCACGGTCCGGCTTTGGCCCGACATAGTTGGTGCTGCGCTGGAAGATGGTGAGCGCCGAGGCCTGGCCGGCCAGCGGGGGTACGAATTGAATGGCGCTGGCGCCGGTGCCCACCACCGCCACCCGCCGGCCGTCGAGCTCACAGCCGTGGTCCCATCGGGCCGAATGGAAGCTGGCCCCTTCGAAGGTCTCGGCCCCGGCCAGGTCGGGGGTCGCCGGCCGGTTGAGCTGCCCGCAGGCGAAGATCACCACGTCGCTGACGACCTCGCGGGCCGGCTCTCCTCGAGGAGTGACCGACAGGTGCCACTGGCCCCCCTCCTCGTCGAAGCGGGCCTCGTCCACGGTGGTGGCGAAGCGGATGGAGCGAGCGAGGTCATATCGGGTCACGCACGCCTCGGCGTACCCGAGGATCTCCGGCTGCTCGGCGAAGCGCCGGGACCAGTCGGTCTTCGGGGCAAACGAGAACGAGTACAGGTGGGAGGGGACGTCGCACCCGCTTCCCGGGTAGGTGTTGTCACGCCAGGTGCCGCCCACGCCGTCGGACTGCTCGTAGACGGTGATGTCGCTGACGCCCGAACGCCGCAACTGCATGGCCATGGCCAAGCCGGACAGCCCGGCCCCGACGATCGAGACCGACGGCGCCTGGGCGCCCGCGCGCCGGAGCGTCCGCTGCATCAGGCGACGTCCTAGATCGAGTGCCATACAGCTCCCAGGGTGAGATACCTCGTCGGGTGTTCGCGAACCTAGCTGGGCACAACACCCGGAACAACAAGATGGGCGCGGTTTGAGTTGTACGCCCGTGGGGAAGTGATTCAACTGGGATCAAACCGGGTCCCCTGAACGGGGAGGGTGAAGTTCGATGGTGATTCTGCTTGCATTACTACTTGTGGCGATCTTCTTTGGCCTGGGCTTCGCCCTGCACGCTCTGTGGATCGTGGCGGTCGTGCTCTTCGTGGCCTGGCTCATCGGTCTGGCCCTCGGCCGGGGTGAGACATCGGGGAGACACCGGTTCTACCGCTGGTAGACCTGGCGAGCAGTGAGGTCCGCTAGGTAGGTCGGTCTACGCGGGGAGGGTTGGCACGGGGTCGGGTGATCTCGAAGAACCCCGGGTGTTCCGACAGCACTTGGATGGCGTCCCACAACCTCACGGCGCTGTCCCCTCGAGGAGCGGGGGCCATGACCGGCCCCTTGAATCCGTGCGGTGGCTCGGCTCGGACCACAATGGTTGGTGTCTGGGTCTTCGGTCCACCGAAGGCGTAGGCCACCTCCATGGCGTCGCGGATCGGAGCGTCCCACTTCTCGTCGTCCGCCGCCTCGAACAATGTGGCATCGAGACCCGCAGCCGCGATGCACTCGGCCAGTAGCTTCCCGGCCTCGCGACGCGGCGAGACGAAGACCCGCTGACCCCACTCGGTATAGAGGCGGCCCACGGCGTCCTCTCCGGACTCTGCCCGCGCCGCCTCGAAGATCCGGAGCATGCGGTGGGAAATGGCATGGCCGTCGAGCGCCCTTTGCCGGAACTCGTCCGGAACGGTTGGCGCCACACCGTAGTCGTCCCGGATCTCCAGGCAGTAGGAGCGCCAGTACACGACCAGGTCGCGCGCCGGAGCCACCTCCTGTACCCAACGAGAGGTGATCCAGGCCCACGGGCAACTGGGATCGATGAACACCTCGACGTCTGTCATAAGCGAAGGCTACTGCGACCAACGGCCCACGTCCCTGGCCGAAGTGAACCGTCGGGGCACACCTAAGGGTAGGGACTCCACCGGATCGAGGCCGCGAAGGCGGCAAGGGCCATGATCCCACCGATGGCGGCGAAGACCACAGTGAGCTCGTGATGTTCCTTCTGGACGACCACGTGCCGCGGCAGGGTGGCGAACACCTTGTCGAGCCCAGACGAGTCCTGGGCCGTGAAGCTCGCACCCCCGGTACGCTGGGCCACCTCCTGGAGTGTGGGCAGATCGGCTATCAGAGGCGAAGGCGCACCGCCCAACCCCTGGCCGGCCCTCCCGCCGTAGGCGAACCCGAAGCCGGTGTTCCCGCCGCGTTGGCCTGCGTTGCAAACCAGTGGTGCCGGTTCGGACGTACCCAGGCCGATCGTGAAGATGCGGACGCGCCGGGCCACGGCGTAGGGGAGGGCGGAGAGCGGCGAGATACCCTGCGTGTTGGAGCCGTCGGTCAACAAGACGATGACGTCTGGTACGTAGCCGCCGACGCCCGGCCTGGCTGCCGCCGAACCGCCACCCCCAGCTCCCCCGGAACCGCTCCGGCCGCCGGTAGCAGGAGGGGCCGAGTTGGCGTTCGACGGGACGTTCCCGACCGGTTGGACGCTGGGATCGACCTCAGCGATGGCATCGAGCGACTTCAAGATCGCGGCGCCGATGGCGGTGCCTCCGCCAGCGCTGAGGTTGTCGATGGCCCGGTTCAGGGTCTCGTGATCGCTCGTCGGGGCGACGACGAGCTCGGCGAAGCCCGAGAAGACGACCACCCCAATGCGCACCCCGCCAGGCTCGGCGTCGACGAAGTGGTGAGCCGCCCTCTGGGCGGCGCCCAACCGGTTCGGCTTGACATCGGTGGAGCACATTGAACCTGACTCGTCGAGTGCAAGGATGATCGACGTCCCGCCCAGCGGGACAGCTGAGGTGACCTGGGGCCGAGCCGAGGCCACCGTGAGAAGGGCCAGGCTGGCCACCAGCAGGGCGACAGGTAGGTGGCGAGTCCAGCGCGACCGGCGGGGGACCGCGCTGCGCAGGAGGGCGAGGCTCGAGTAGGTGAGCGCTTGTGGGCGGCGGCGGCGCATCGCCAGGAGATAGACGCCCAGGACCAGAGGGACAGACAGCCCGAAGAACAGAGCGAAGGGCCAGGTGAAGCTCACCTCACAGCACTCGTCCGAATCGCAGGACCGAGATCAGGGCCGCGGCCGCCAGGAGCGCGGCGGCTGCGGCGGCGAATATGGCCGTGATTTCGGTGTTCGAGTGCACGACGGTGAGATGCGGGTCGATCGACTCCGAGATCATCCGGAGCCCGGCGGCGTTGCCGGCCTGGTGGTACGAGCCGCTCGTGACCTTTGCCACCGATCGGAGCGTTTGGCTGTTCAGTGCGGTGGCGACCGTGAAACCTCGGATCTGCACCGTCGTACCGGCTGCGGTGCCCACGCCCACCGTCTGGATGCGGACGCCGGCGACCGATGTCAACCGCGCCATCGACTCGGGATTGGTCTGGTCCGTGTTCTCCCCGTCGGAGAAGAGCACGATCGTTGCCGCTCCGTAGTAGCCGATGTGGACCTGGGTGTTGTCGCTGCCCGTGTCCATCTCGTTGACCTTCAGGGTCTTGCCCGCGATGGCGTCGAGCGAGGTCAGGATGCCCTGTGCCAACGACGTTCCACCGCCCAGCGAGAGACGGTCGATGGCCTGGAGGACCTCTCCGTGGGACGATGTGGGTTGCTGCACGACCACCGAGCGTTCGCCGAATGCCACCACCCCCATCCGGACCCCAGCCGGCTGCTGATGGACGAACGCGTCGGCCGCAGTCTTGGCGGTGGCGATACGAGAGGGCTTGACGTCGGTGGCCGCCATACTGTTGGACACGTCGAGGGCGAGGATCACCGTGGCTCGACGCTGCAGCGTGGGGATGGTTGTCCTCGGCCGCGCGATCGCGACGACCAGGAGCGCCAGAGCCATCGTGAAGAGGGCGAACTGCAGGTGCCGGCGCCAGTGCCGAGAGCGACCGGTATCTGTCGTGACGAGCCCCTGGGCAGCGAGGCCCGCTGCTCGTTGCCTCCGCCGTCGTTGCCACAACCCGTAGGCAGCCACCACGCAGGGGATCAGGAAGAGAAAGAGCAGCATCGCCGGCCATTGAACGGTCACCGGGCGCGTCCTCTCGCTGCCCCGGCCATGCGGACGAAAGCCGTGACGAGATCGTCGTCGGTCGACACAGTGTTGAGGTCGACTCGTGCCCGTGCTGTCGCTTGACGGACGGCATCGTCGTGCGCGTGTGCCGCGGCCAACAGGCGGCGACGGAGCTCGGGATGGCTTGAATCGACGAGTAGCTGCTCGCCGGTCTCTGCGTCTTGTACGTATAAGAGACCGGCATCGGGGAGCTCGTACTCGCCGGGATACACCAGGCGGACGGCTGCCACCTCGTGGCGCGCGGCGAGGCGCAGCAACGGTCGCTCCCAACCGGGTTCGCTCATGAAGTCCGAGACCAGGACCACGAGGGATCGACGGCGGACCAGCCGGTTTGCGGCATCGAGCAGCCGGCTGAGGTCGGTGGGTGATCCCCCTTGTATTGGAGCAAGGAGCTCGCGCAACAGCACGAGCACCTGGTTCCGGCCCTGACGGGGTGGGATTGTCCACAGGTTGGCGCCGTCGTAGACGATCGCGCCGACAAAGCTGCCACCCCGGATGAGCAGCTGGCAGAGCGTGACTGCGAACTCAACCAGCACTCGCTCCTTGGTTCGCTCAGCGTTCCCGAACGTCATCGACCGAGTGCGGTCGAGCAGCAGCCAGGCGGTGAGCTCGCGGTCCTCCATGAACTCCCGCACGAACAGCTCGTCCATCCGCGCCGTCACATTCCAGTCGACGTAGCGGACGTCATCGCCCCACTCGTAGTGGCGCAGGTTCCGAAAGTCCGTACCCTGCCCCCGCAACACAGTGTGGTAGTCGCCTTGTAGGCGCCCATCGAGGCGCCGGATGACCTGCCACTCGAGGCGGTGCAGAATCCGTTCCGGCGTCAAGTGAGAGGTGGTATCCACCATTGCCCGGGCCCCGCTCAGGTGTTCCGGAGTACGACGTCGGGGACCGGAACCCTCTCCAAAACCGCATCGACGACCTCGTCGGGTCGCACGTCGTCGCCCAGCGCCTCGTAGGACAAGACGAGGCGGTGCCGGAGGACGTCCGGTGCAAGCGCGCGAAGGTCCTCGGGCAGCACGTACCGGCGGCCGCGGACCAGCGCCAGCGCTCGGGCCGCGACGACCAAGTTGATCGAGGCCCGGGGGCTCACGCCGTAGGTCACGTAGCGGGCCACCTCGGGCAGTCCGACCGATGAGAGGTTCCTCGTGGCCGTCGAGACCCGGACTGCGTAGTCGATGAGAGTGGGGTCGACGAACACCGTGAGGACCTCTCGTTGGAGGATCCGGAGCTGTTGAGCGTCGATCACCTTGCTCACCTCGTCGAGGCCGGCGAGCATGCGCTCGACGATGACGAACTCCTCGGTAGCCGTCGGGTAGTCGACGAGCACCTTCAGCATGAACCGGTCGACCTGTGCCTCCGGGAGCGGGTAGGTCCCGTCCGACTCGATGGGATTCTGGGTCGCCATGACCAGAAACGGGTCGGGCAGGCGATGAGTGTCGCGGCCGATCGTCACCTGGCGCTCCTGCATTGCCTCGAGAAGGGCACTCTGTACCTTGGCCGGCGCGCGGTTGATCTCGTCGGCCAGGATCAGGTTGGCGAAGATC
This sequence comes from uncultured Acidimicrobiaceae bacterium, assembly GCA_963803065.1. Classification (GTDB taxonomy): domain Bacteria; phylum Actinomycetota; class Acidimicrobiia; order Acidimicrobiales; family RAAP-2; genus DASXMT01. The sequence goes on along the minus strand of CAWDKW010000013.1, from coordinate 15,422 downwards.
GGCCCGAGCGAAACCTCGAACTCGCCGAACTTCTGGTTGTAGATCCTCGTGCCGACGATGTCGGCCGGCACCAGGTCGGGCGTGAACTGTACGCGCTGGAACTCGATGCCCAACGCGTCGGCAAAGGTCCGAACGGCAAGCGTCTTGGCCAGTCCGGGCACGCCCTCAACCAGCAGATGGCCCCCCGCCACCAGGGCGACGACCATCCTCTCGAGCAGGGCGTCCTGCCCGACGATCACACGCTTGACGTGGTACAACACCTGTTCGATCGAGGCTTGTGACCGCTCGGTCCGGTCGGGCTCCAGAGCGCTCATTTGGCAGGCGCACCAGCGGCTCGGCTGGCGGTGGTTATGGGGACGGCGAAGCCGATGCCGGCAAAGTCGTCGGTGCTCGCAGGATTGGCGAGGCCAGTCACGATCCCCATCACCTGCCCTTTCGCATTGAACAACGGACCGCCGGAACTCCCTGGGTTGACGGCCGCGTCGAACTGGATCATCCCCGACAGTGTGTTCCCGTTGGCCAGCGGGAACGATCGGTCGAGCCCGGAGACGACCCCTTCGGATAGGGAGGCGTCGAGGCCGAGCGGATTGGCGACGACCAAAGCCTCGTCCCCGATCTGGGCGCTCCCGCCGAGCACCTCGGGCACGATCACTGACGGCAACCGACTCGGGGTCAGTACCGCGATGTCGTGGGCCGGGTCCGAGGAGGTGATGGAGGCTGCCGAGGCGGTCCCATCGGCGAAGGTGACCCCGATGTTCGCGCCGCCCTGGACGACGTGGAGCGCGGTGAGGATCTCGCCTTGGGCATCGACGACGATGCCGGTGCCAAGATCCTCGGTGCCGGGCGCACCCTGCGACTCGACGACCACCAACCCAGCTCTGGTGGCCCGGTACACCTTGGCTGCCGCCGGTGGTTGCGACTGCAGCCGGGAGATCGCTGCCTTCACCTTCTGGTTGACGGTGCTGTTGACGTCCTTCGAGCTGACCGCCGGTCGCTGGGAGAGGTGCACATCCAGCACGAAGAGAGTGGCGACGGCCAAGACAAGGGCCAAGACGAGAGCGCCACCCAGCACTCGTGGAGCTCGCCACTTGCGCTGGGGTGCCGGCGGTGGGCTGGGTGGCCGTTGGTCGCCGGCCGGCACCGTGACCGACAGTCGGTCAGAAAGTGGGGCCCCATCCCTCACTTTGTCCACCGTAGTGGTCGGGGAACGTCATGCGGCCTCGCACTCCTTCGGGGTGGACTCGGTCATCGGCAGCGTTGGACGTCGGTCACGGCTTCAACCAGCGACGCAGTCGAGCTGACCCCGAAATCGTGAGGAAGATTCCGGTTCTCGCAACGCGATCGCCACGCAACCGTCATCGATGAAGCCGTCATCCACGAGACCGTCATCCACGAGACCGCATCAACGAGGTCACGATCGCCCTCCGCCGGGCCTCCTCGTGCCCGAATCTGTCAGCGACGGGCCCCGCATCGGTGGTGGCGAGGATCGGCCGACCGACCGGCCTACCCGAAGGGGTGCAGCGAACTCCCGACTGCCCAGGTGCTGAAGTACTGGTTGTTGGCCCCGTAGGCCATGCCGATGGCCACCTTGGCCCCGTCCACCTGGTGCTCCCCGGCCGCACCCCGCACCTGGTTGGCCGCCTCGGCGAACCGAAGCAGGCCCGAGGCCCCGATGGGATTGCTGGACAGGACGCCACCGGAGGCGTTGACCGGCAGTGAGCCCCCGAGCTCGGTCGTGCCGTCGTCGACCAGCTTCCAACCCTCGCCCTCCTCGGCCAGGCCGAAGGCCTCGAGCCAGATGGGCTCCAGCCACGAGAAGGGGACGTACAGCTCGGCGGTGTCGATCTGGCGGCGGGGGTCGGTGATCCCGGCTGCGGTGTAGACGTCGGCGGCGCACTGGAGGGCGGCGGCGGGCCGCACCGGGTCCCGACCGGGAAAGCTCGGTGGCTCGGACCGGGACGAGGAAGCCAGGATCCACGCCGGGGGCCGACCGGCGGCCGCCGCGGTGTTGGCCCCGGCCTCGTCGGTGATGACCACAGCGCAGGCCCCGTCGGACGACGGGCATGACTCGAGGAACCGGGTGGGCTCCCACATCATGGGTGAGGCCTTGACCTTTTCGATGGAGATGTCCTCGATCTTGAGGTGGGCGTAGGGGTTCTTCAAGGCGTTGAGCCGGTCCTTGACCGCCACCTTCCACCCGATGTGCTCGGGGGCCCCGCTCCGTTGGATGTACGCCCGGATGAATGGGGCGAAGGCACCACCGGCACCCAGGGAGGCACCTCTCCCGCTGCCCAGGGCGAACTGGGCGTTGCCCTCGGACTGCTTCTCGAAGGCGACGGCCAGCACTGTCTTGTGCTTGCCCGCTTGGACGTGCGAGGCGGCCACGATAGCGGTGGTGCCTCCCACCGAGCCGGCCGTATGGACCCGGAACATGGGCTTGCCCACCGCGCCGAGGGCGTCGGACAGGTAGAGCTCCGGCTTCATCACGCCCTCGAAGAGGTCGGGGGCCTTGCCCAGCACCACGGCGTCAATGTCCGCCAGTGTCATCTGGGCGTCGTCGAGGGCCCGGAAGACGGCCTCTCGCACCAGACCGCCGAAGGACACGTCGAGCCGTCGAGACTTGTGGTGGGTCTGGCCGACACCGACCACGGCGACCGGGGGTGAGCTCACGACCGTCCCTCCAGGATGCAGACGAGGTTCTGTTGCAGACACGGTCCCGATGTTGCATGGGCCAGGGCCCGGTTCCCGCCCCCGAATATGTGGTCGGCGGCGTAGCCCACCCGGCACAGTCCGGTGGCCATGATGGGATTGTCTCGCAACGCCCCTCCGGAAGGGTTCACGACCACGTCGTCCGCGAGGCCGAGCACCCTCCGCAAGAGCAGTTCTTCGTGGGTGAAGGCGGCCTGCAGCTCAGCCACCTCGACGGGGGCGTCGCCCAGCCCAGCGGCCTCGGCGGCGATGCGGGTGGACGGCGAGTCGTCGAGGGCCCGAAAGGACGGGTTGTGGCACTCGGTCCGGTGGTCGAACCCGGTGACGTAGGCCGGTCGCTGCACCAGCTGGCGGGCCCGATCGCCGGTGGCCAGCACCATGGCGGCGGCCCCGTCCGTGATCGGGGGTAGATCGTGTCGTCGGAGCGGCTGGCGGACGAACTCCTCGGCCAGCAGGGACTCGGCGTCACCCTTGCCGCGGGCCCGCACCGCCACCTCGGCCATGGCGCGCTCGTCGGCGATGCCGGCGGCGATGACCGCCCGAGCCTGGAGGGCGGCGAAGGTCAGCGGATCGGCGCCCAGCGGGGCCAGAAAGTACGGGTCCATCTCCATGGGATAGATGAGGGCCGGATCGCCGGTCGAGGAACGACCGGATCCCGTGACTACGGCGATCTCGATGTCGCCCTCCTGCAAGCGGAGCCACGCTTCGTAGAGGGCCCAGGCGCCGTCCATCTCCACGTGGGAGTCCCGCTTGGGGGGCCAGGCACCGATGGCGTCCAGGTTGGAGACGAAGGAGAAGGCCTGGCCGGTGATGTAGTCGCAACTGCCCAGGCACGTGAAGTCGATGTCGGCGCGGCTCAGGCCGAGCGGGGTGAGGGCGTCCGTGATGGCCTCCATCAGGAGCTGGGTCTCCGACTTGTCGGTGTGCCGGACCATGGGGGTCTGGGCCCAGCCGATGACGGCGATATCGGTCGAGGATGCGCTCATGATCAGAAGATGCGGTTGACGAGGTCGGGATCGTCGAGATCCGGCTCACCGTTGGGGATCCATCCGAGCAGGGAGCCCCAGGTCCCGCCCATGCCGCCACCCTCTTCGGCCTCCTCGGCGGGCGATGCCCACACCGCGTCGACCCGCTGGCCGACCCGCACCTGATCGGCGGGCAACTCGATGACCGCCGAGTAGGGAATGATCACGTCGGTTCCATCGAGGAGGACGAAGGCCCGGACGAACGGTTCGGTCTCGGTCTGGCCCGGATACTGCACCGGGGTGACGATGGCGAAGTTGGTGATGGTGCCTTTGTGGGGCAGGTCCACCTCGCACTCCGGCCCGAGCTCGATGGCGTCGATGGGGCAGTAGCCGCGTCCGCCGGCGTACACCCGTTCACACGTCGGGCACCGCAGGCCCAGCAGTCGGTGCTCCCGGGATGCCTCGGTGGCCCGGTCGGCGGCCTCGGGGACCGGGTTCCGATAGGTGATCGAGGCCAGATAGTCCATGCGGGTCACCGGTTCGGCGGCTCCACCGGTGTCCTCGCCCTCGATCTCGGCCGTCTCGCCGGGGACAAAGGAGATGATGTCGCCGATACGCCCCTCCCGGCTGCCCCGCCATCTGGGGGCAACCCGCATGCCCTCGGACATGCGCTCCGGTGTGCCGGCGTCCACCGCATGCAGCAGGGGTGTGGTGGCACCGTCCAGGCGGACCAGGGCAAAGGCAAAAGGATGGTCGAGCGGATGCTGCTCTGAGGGGGTCACCACCCATGTCCACGACTCGACCGTGCCCGCCGGCCCCACCTCCACGAACTCGTGCGGAAGCTCAGCCCCGGTCGCCGGGTCCCACTCCATGGGTGGGACCAGCACCGCGTCCTGGCAACGGATGCCCAGGATCTGCTTTTCGGTGAGGGCGGTCATGAACGCCCCGACCACAGGTCCGAGGGACCGCTTGTACGGGAACGTGATGGTGCTTTCGACGAATCGGGTCAACGGTCCCCTTCGAGCCTTTCCAGTGGTTCGGGCAGTGGCAGAGAACGCTACCTACAAAATTGACCGAGGGTGGGTGGTTTGGTCCTCGTGGTGGTTCACTGTCTGTGTGGGCCTCCGACATTACTCGGCTGACCTGGGGAGAGCGCAGCCGAGCCACCAAGGTGAGGCCGGTCGTCGTGGATCCGCCTTTTGTCGCACGCGGCCCTGCGCCGTCGGGACCAAACCCACGCAGGCCTGGGATCGTCGACGCTTCCACCTCTTTCGCCATCAGCCGTAGGTCTGATAAGCGGTGACCCAGTTGGATGCGATGGCCTGCTGGGCCACAGCCAGGGGGAGCTGTCCCGAACAGACCAGGCTGTTGAGCCTGTTCTCGAGCTGGTCCTTCGTGTTGGCGAACGAGGTGGCGTTGGGGTTGTCGGGCGGTTCCACCCACAGATTGGCTGGATCGTTCGGGTCGCCACCTAGCTCCAGTGAGATCAAGTGGTCGTACTCGGCGACGTGGAGCGACCCGGTGTAGCCGTAAGCGGCGGCCGAAGCCTCCTTCTCCGGCTCGGTGACACGCCCGGGGGGGCGGATGGTCGAGGTGAACCCACTGGAACAGATGGTCGAGCCGATGTTGGCCTGGGTCACCTGCGGATCGACGGCGCCAGGAGTGCAGTGCGGATCTGGGAGCGGGTCGGGCCCGACGTACGTGTAGCGGCACGATCCAGGGGCGGGCTGCGGCTGGACGGCGTAGGTGGCTTGGGCGCCCGGACCGACCTGGATTCCGATGGTGGGGCCCGGAACCGTGGCCGGGGGAGGCGGCGGAGCCGGGGCGGTCGTGGGAGGCGGAGCCGGGGCGGTCGTGGTCGCCGGTGCCGGGGTCGGTGGTGGTGCAGCCTTGGTGGACGCGGTCACCTGAGTGGTTGGGGCGGTTGTCCCCGTAGTGGGGGACGGCGACCGGGTCGAGGACTGCTGAGTGCAGGCGCCGGCGACGAGTGCGACGGCAACCAAGACGAGAGCACTCGAGGCCCACTGTCCACAGCCGGCGGGTCGACGTGTTCGAGTCACCCTCCGCCGAGGGCGTCCTCGGCCAGCTCGGTGCGGAAGCGCTGGTCGTCTCGGCGGCTGAAGTGCGGGGCGACATAACGGGCAAACAGCTCGAGGGACCGGTTCCACCGGTCGCTGGTGACCCAATCTCGGGAGTTGAAGAGGAGCGTCCCGAAGCCGCCGAGATCGTCGTGCATGTCATGGATCTGGGCTCTGCACTCCGCCGGTGAGCCGATAATCCAGGGAATGTTCTCGACCATCCAGTCGAAGGTGACATCGGCGTCGGGCATGTCCGCGTCGCGCTTCATGAGGGGGGCAAGGCCGATCTTGAACAGGTAGTCGTAGGACTGGCGCAAGCTCTCCCTGATCTCGCTCATCGCCGCGACCTTGGAGTCCGAGACATAGACCTCGCGACAGATGCGCCAATCCCGGCGGGCCCGCTCCGGGTCTCGCCCCGATCGCTCCGCCGCCTCGGCCAACGCCGCCCCCTGGCTGCGTAGGTCGGGCATGCCCGGATTGGACTCGATGTGGACGGGCGTGAAATAGATGCTCAGCGCGCCGTACCCGCGGCTGCCGCACAGGTCGAAGTTGTGCACTCCGGACATACCGGCGACCGCGAACTGCGGGAACTCCTGGTAGGGGCGCACTTGGATGCGCTTGTGGTCGAGGTTCCAGAACTTGCCGTCGAAGTTGATGTAGTCAGTGGATGCGTAGAGGGCCTCGATGATGTCCAGGGCTTCCCGGAGGCGGGGGGTTCCCTCACTTGGGTCGAGGTGGAAGAAGCGTTTGTCGCTGACCAGGCCACCGCCCCCGAAACCGTATATGAGCCGGCCGTGAGTCAGGTGGTCGAGGAAGGCGAGCCGCTCGGCGACCATGAAGGGGTCGTGATAGGGCAGGTTGATCGTCCCCGTACCGAGGCCGATCCGATGGGTCACCGCCGACGCCTTGGCGATGAAGATATCGGGGGCTGGGACGTTCTCGTAGGCGCCGGTGTGGTGCTCGCCCACCCATACCTCGTCGTAGCCGAGCCGATCGGCCAGCGCCATCTCCTCGAGCTTCAGGTCATACGACAGCGTCCAGTTGGACCACGGAAACGGTTCTGGCATCAGGAACAGACCAAATCGCACGACTACCCCCTCATCGCATTTTTGGTGGGCGAAGTCTAGTGAGCCGCATCTCGGGCCAATTGGCCATATGGTCCGGACGGGGCACCCGCAGGCCCGAGACGTCAGCCTGAGAAGTGCGGGAGAGCCACCCAGGACGGCCGGCCCGGCTCGTGGTACACGGCCTGTTCGGCGGCCCGCAGGGCGGTGGCCGTGGCCGGCGGCTCTCCGGTGCCCAGATTGCGGGCGTAGACGGGGTGGGCGCCACTGGAGACCTGGACCCGAAGGCGGTGACCGGCGGCGAAGGTGTGACCGACGGGCCACAGGGTCACCGCCGCTCTGAACGTCCCGTCCGGGTTCCGGCGTATGGACGCAGGGTCGAAGCGCCGCAGTCCGTCGCACACGTTGACGGACTGCCCCTCGGGCGACACGTCGCAGACCCGGACGAAGAAGTCCGTGTGGCCCAGGCTCGAGCCCACGTGCAGCTCCGCCTCCACCGGACCGACGAGCTCGAGAGGCTCTCCCAGCTCATCGGAGGTGTAGACGAGGACGTCCGGGCGGGCCTCGAGAGACCGGTTGTCCACGGTGCCCCCGGTAAGCATGCCGATGCCGCCCACCGACGGCGTGGGGTCGGCGGGGTCGTAGCGATAGCGGTCGGGCCCAGGCGGTGCCTCCGGCGGCATGGGCGCGAGGTGGCCCCCGGTATGGAGGTACCAGCGGGTCGGCTCTGAGGGAGGGGGCCAGTCCGGCAAGTCGCGCCAGTGTCCGCCTTCACCCTGCACGTGGACCTTTACCGGGGTGGGGCCGAGCAGTCCCTCCCGGGCGAGCAACCAGGTGTCGAACCACTCCAGTGGGGCGTCCGTCATGCCGCCCTCCCCGCCCCCGCCCAGGTGTCCGCCGGCGCCGATGCGCAGATGCACGGGGGCGGGCGAGTCGCGGAGGACGGCGTAGTCCTCCACCACGCCGGGCAGCGGGTAATCGTGCCAGCCGTCGACGAGCAGGGTCGGCACCGTCCATTCCGCCAGCAGGGGCCGGAAGTTCACCGGATCCCAAAAGGCATCCCCGGCGCCACCGTGAGCGAGCTGGTCCCGATAGAGCTGCAGGTCGACGCCGGTGAGCCGGTGGATCACCTCACCAAGAGGCAGGTGGTCGAAGCCCGCCTTCAGCTCGGTCATGCGCCGCTCGATGCCCTCGGGGGAGATGTCGGTGGCGTCGGCCTTCTTGTTGAACTGGGTGGCGCCGGCGTCCCAGGGAATGATCACCTCGAGGGCCAGCGAGCCTCCCGGATACCACGAGTAGGCCCGCACCGAGGTCGACAGGGCGATGGCCATGGCCTTGAGGTGCGGCGGCTTGGTGGAGGCTAGCGCCCACTGGGTGAAGCCCATATAGCTACCGCCGAACGTGCCCATGCGGCCGTTGAACCACGGCTGGGAAGCGATCCAGTCCGCTGTGTCCCGCCCGTCCCCCGCTTCGGCGAAGTAGCTGTGCGTGCCACCCGACCCGTCCGTGCCCCGGCATGCCTGCAGGACGTACCGGTAGCCGCGGGCGGCGAACTCCGGGCCCATGGCGGAGGCGAAGTTGACCCTGCCGTACGGCGTGCGCTCCAAGATGGTGGGGGCGTCGTCGACGCCCACGGGGTGGTGAACGTCGGCCAATAGCACCGTCCGATCCGACACCCTGACCTTGACGTCCCGCTCGACTTCGACGTCGTTGGTGCGCTCCCGCATGGCGACCCCCTCGCGACCGGCCTCCGGCAGCCGGCGACGAACAGACCCTATGTCAAGTCTGGTGGGCTGGGACCCCTGTTTGTGTGGTGTGTGTGTCTGTGTGTGGGCCTGCGACATTACTCGGTTGACCTGGGGAGAGCCTGACGCCAGGGCGGCCATTTCCCGCGCTATTGATCCTGATTTCCCACATAGTTGTTGGTGCGATCAATGCTGAATAACCGCTGGTCAGGGTGACGGATGGAGTTCTCGGCACCCACAGGATTCCGCTTCCTCATCCGTGACCGAGACACCAAGTTCACCAGGAGCTTCGATGAGGTGGTTTACCTCGATCGGCGTGCAGACCATCCGCATTCCTGTCCGTTGGCCTCGTGCGAATGCCTAGCTTAGCTAAGCTAGCTAAAAGGTGACACTGCCCTTGCGGTCCAGGGAGTGCAGCAGTTGGCGCGATGATCGCCTTTGGCGTCATCCTTCGGCTGCACGGAGGAAACGCGTCAGCACGCTTCCAATCCGTGCTGCTCTTTAGCGCATATTGGATCGCTCCATTTCTCGGCATTGTCCTCATCGACTCGAACTGGGTCAGCTCGGGAACTGCACCTGCTCGGCTTGGGCCAACAACGACGCCTTGTCCGCGGTGAGGATGAAGCCCGAGGCGACAGCTTTGTCGAGGCTCTTGGTGTAAGCGGCCATGTAATTGGCCTTGGTCCCGTAGAGGGTGGCCAGCTGGGCAGGGGTGAAGGCCACCGTGGAGCCGAAGAGACCACAGATCGGCGTGGAGCCAGCGTGCGGCGCGCCGCTGAGCGTAGAGACCGGGACGTCGACCGCCGGCGTGCGGACGCCTCCGATCACGTTGCCGTGCGCATCGAGCGCCAGCGCGGCCGGGTCAGTGCTGGACAGCTTGAAGGGGGCCGGGCGGGGCGGGGGCGTGCCGTTGTCCACCCATTTGCCGAAGGCGGTGAACGCGGCCTGGACCACGTTGTGCTGGGGGCCACTGTTCACGGCTGTAGTACAACCGAGGACGCTGGCTGCCGTGCCGACGAAGTAGGCATCGGCATGGGACGTACCAGCGATCTCCCAGGTGCGGATCTTGCTGGTGTTGGGTTGCTGCGCTGGTGCGTAGCCCAGCTGTATGAGGTCGGTCTGGGTCTCGGACATGAAGACCGGGACCTTGAGGTCGGTGCGGATGCGCAGGTTGTCCGGGCCGGTGCTCGATTTGATGGAGCCGCCTGACAAGGGCGCGCCCGAACCGCCGCGACTGTGGATGAAGATGCCGTCGAAGACGTTGGTCCGCGGTTGGAGGACATCGGCGAAGGTGGTCAGGTAGAAGGCGGACTGCGACTCGCCGATGGCCAGGACGTGCTTGGGCTTGAGTCCGCCGAGCGCACCCGGCTGCGGAGCGTCGAGCGCCTGCCCGATCTGGGCGAACATGTCGAGCGCGTACTGGTCGCCGGGGTGGTGCAGTGTGCCATAGCGGTCAGGCTCCCCAGCGACCAAACCACCCGCCGGCGTTGCGCCCGCCGCGTTGGGCGTGCCGAGGAGGGACTGTCCGCCGTCGACGCCGAGAGCCTGGGCCGAGACCGCGACGTAGGCGTAGCCGTCGCGCATGAGCATCGGGTTGAGGAAGTCCCAGTCGGGAGCCGACTCCCCCGCCGACACGTTCATCCACTCCACGATCACCGAGCCGTTGAAGTGGGCGGGGTTCGTGGGACGGCGCACCAAAATCCTGGTCTTGTACGCGGCCGTCGTCGTCGGCGTGACAGTCCACTTACCGTCGCTCGGCATGGAGTCGGCCTTGAACGCCGTCGCCGTTCCTGACGCGAAGTACTCGTGTTCCTCGTAGCCGCTAGCAGCGAGCTCGAGGGGATGGGCGGATTCGGGCTCGACAATGTGTCCCGTCGTGATCGGCCCGGTCAGGGTGGCCGCCGTGTGGAACGTCACAGCAGCAGCACTGGCCGTCGGCGCGACGGCCAGTGTCAAAGAGAAGACGACGAGCGCCGCCAGCGCAGTCTGGACCTTGGACACGAACAAGGCGCGCCGCCGGATCAACGACATGCTCCTCCCCCTTGCTTGACGGCCCCTTGGCCGCTGCGCCGGTCACTCTACTGATGTCGAGCTGACAGCGGACCTCGGGTGCCTGGCCAGGCACTGTACCCCAGACACGGTCACGCCGTCGGTAGGCCGCAGGAGCGCCCGCGTCTCTCCCGTGTTGCCCGAACCACCGGAGCCGGATGAACGTCACTGCCGGCGGCCGGACTCGTCGAGACGCCCACGAAAGAGAGCGATGCTGGCCTATCTGTCCCCACTCGACGGACCAAAGTGGTGAGACGTCGATTTCTGTCCTGCCTTCTCCAGCGACATCAGGCAAGCTTTGCGGGTGAGCAAACAGGTCGGCAGCCCGACAAGTCCAACGACGCCGCGCTACTTGCCCTCTTCGGTGCCGTCGCTTCGCATGGTCACCGGGAGACAATGCGGCGACTCGAAGCAGCGCCCGATTTCGCAACCCGGTCACTGCGTATCGGAGCGAGCCGCCAAGATCCCGACACGTACTTCCTCGTTGATATTCATCATTACGTGTATGCGGCCAGCACTGCATGTTGCTGCCGCCGCGCATCAACAAGAACTCGCCGAGTCTCTTGTAGCGCGAGGCGCAGATGTCCGTGCTCGTAATAGAAGGGGTGCCGAACCGCTGCACTACGCCGCGGACAGGAGTCCCAGTGCGGGCTACCAGAGCCGAGGCGCTCAGCGTAAGGTAATCGTTTACCTCATCGAAGCAGGTGCACGTCCCGACGTCATGGACAAGAGCGGCGTCGCACCGCTGCACCGAGCCGTCCGGAGCCGTTGTTCCGACGCAGTCAGCACCCTCGGAGTCGACACGACGACACCGAACGGTGAGTTCGTGGCCAACGTCCTGAGCAGTTTCGCCCAGTTCGAACGCCAGATGATCTCGGTGCGGACGAGGGAGGCACTGGCCGCGGCCCGGCAACGAGGAGTGCAGCTCGGTCGGCGTTCGGCTATCTCGGACGAGGTGCTGTTTCTCATCCTCACCCTGCACGACGACGGGTGGACTGCCACTGCGATAGCTCGCCACCTCAGTAATCTGCGTCTACCAACGTCGCAGGGCGGAAGTCCGATGGCACACCAGCACCATCACCCGCATCCTGACACGTCAAGGCCGCCACTTTGTCCGTGGTCGTCCAGCCCGTTCCCGCGGCGATCACACCAGCGCCCGAGCAGAATGAGATCCGAGCGGCACACACGAGGTGGAATCGGGCGGCCGTCCCGATCCCACCGCACAGCGGGACTACGCAGCTAGTACGGTGTCAACCAACGTCTGCAGTGTCCCCGAACGGCACTTTGGGGATACCCTCCTGGTGTCCGAGATCGCCGGAAGACGAGTGTCCAGGTAGTCCATGCGAGCGACGAAACTGGCTCTTCACCCACGCTCGGCTCGCTGAGCTCAGCGTTGTGGATGACGAAGGCGAGATCCGCTTAGCGATCGGACTCCAATCGGCGAGGCTCAGAACGACGTTTGGTGATGAAGCGGTGGATGGCCTCGTTGGCGTGGTCCTGAAACGACGGGTTGGCCAGGTCGGGGAGGATGTCTGCTTGGTTGACCAAGGGACCTTTAAGCGTGTTGGCCGCGCTGGCGTAGAACACGCCGCTCGACAGGGTCGGGTCGGTGACGCCGTCGACCAGTCGCTTCGCGCCCACGTCAAGTTTGTGGGCGAGACCCAGGGTGGGCATGACGTATTTGGCCGCTATACGCATCGGCAATGGGAGGTCACTGGCTGCTTGGGTGCCGGTGGTGTTGCCGGGGCTCACGGTGATGAAGCGGCGGTCGGGGTGTTGGCGGGCCAGGTAGGCCATCCATAGGGCGCCAATGTACTTGGCCTGCCCGAAAGCTAGGTTGAAGTCAGGTTTTCTGCTGGCGAAGTAGCTGCCGTCGATGACAGTGGCGAGCTCGTCGGCTGAGGTTGAGACGAACGATGGCCCCTTCATCCGCAACTTCGGGACCCCCCTGACTGCTTCACTTCCGGCGAAGACCGCAACCTCGCCAAGCCGATCCTCGGCCAGGAGCCCTTCGAGGAGGACGACGTGGCCAAGGACGTTCGTCGCGAACACGGTGGTGACCCCGTCAGCGGTCAAGTCCATCGACTGCGGGCCAATGACACCAGCGTTCATGACCAGCGCGTCGACGGATCCGTTGATGGCCGCAAGGCCGGCGCGGACCGAACCCAGATCGGCGACGTCCATGAGAACGATGTCGAAGATGCGCCGGCCGGTCGCGGCTTCGAGTTCGGCCTTTGCCGTTGTCGCCCGATCTCGGTTCCGGCACGCCAGGTAGATCCGCGCGATCTCGGGACGTAACGCCAGTTGCCGGGCCACATCCTTGCCGATCCCGGCGTTGGCGCCCGTGATGAGTACCGTCTTTCCTGGGAGTGTGCTCATTGGTATTTCCTCTTGTTTTCTGTGGGCCTAGTCAGGCAGGACAGCTCTTGCCGGGTTGCGTCCACCGGTGCTCCCGGGTTGCTATAGACCCGTAGCGGGTCGACGAGCACGTGGGCACCGGGTGGGATCTGGAGCCACCTCGATCAGCTAGGGAGGCCGTCGAGCAAGCTGAAACGGGCATCCATCGCGACACTTCGGACATCGATCAGCTGCTGATATTCAGGCGAGTTGTACCAACTGACGGCCGTCTCATGGTCCGGAAACCGCATGAGTGCCCCTGAAGTGAGCGAGCCATCGCCGTGCAGGATCTCCCAGTTACTGTTGGCGAGAACCTCGCCTCCGTGCTCTTTGGCCGTCTGCCCAGCGTTGCGGCTGTATTTCTCACGATAAACATCCGGGTCCTTGACCGTGAATTCGACAATTACGTATGCGCTCATGTGGATACTCCTCAGTTGTTAGTTGTGATCTGTGTTCTAGGTCTTCACTCTTAAACGTCACCGCCGACAGGCGTTACGTCGCTACTCGGCCCCCGTCGACCGCAAGAGTGACGCCGTGGACGAAGCTGGCATCATCACTGGCGAGGAAGACGATCGCCGCAGCAAGTTCCTCGGGCTGAGCTACGCGACCTGCTGGTGCTAGTGCTGCGAGCTGATTCACCATCTCGTCGGGGACTGCTTCCATCATCCGGGTGCGCGTCGGGCCGGGGGCAACGGCGTTGACCCGAACACCACGCGGGCCGTATTCGGCGGCCCAGGCCTTCGTCAACAGTTCGAGAGCCGCTCGGCTGGCGCCATACAGAGCCATGCCGGCCTGTCCAAAGCTCGCGACCATCGTGGAGACGTTGACGATCGAACCCCATCCGCGTTCGGCCATGGCTGGCGCCAGTGACGCGACGAGGAAGAACGGAACCTTGACGTTCAGTGCAAAGGTCTCGTCGAACTCTGCTTCGGTGGCTGCGTTGCTTGGTCCGAGCAAGGCGACGCCAGCGTTGTTGATGAGGATGTCGACGTGACCGTCGCCTGCCTCAGTGGCCCACTCGACCAGCTCCTGGGCCGATTCGAGGTCGCTCAACGTAGTGAGCCGGAACGTTGCGCTGCCGCCGCTGCCTTCGATCTCGGCGACCACGTCTTTGGCTCGTTGTTCGTTGCGTCCGACTACCAGTACGTGAGCGCCGCGGGCGGCCAAGGCGATGGCCGTCGCCTTGCCGATCCCGCTCGTCGAGCCCGTTACCAGAGCTGTCTTGCCCTTTAGGTCAGTCATGCGATGTGTCGTCCTCTCGCTCCAAAATGGGTTGTGCGACTCACTCTGACAGTTCGGTACTGGGTTGTCAAACTCAAAATCCTGCTAACATTGGTGCATGGTCAACGAGACGAGTGACCGGCCGAGGCTCACCCCCAAGGGAGCACGCACCCGGGCACGAATAGTGGAGGAGGCCGCCGCCCTGATCCATGAGCGCGGGGTGGCGGGCACCACCTTGGAAGACGTCAAGGTGGCGGCGGAAGTCAGCGGCTCTCAGATGTACCACTACTTCCCCGACAAGAACGAACTCGTGCAGGCGGTCATCGACTACCAAGCCGACACCATCGTCAATCGCCAGCGGCACGCGCTCAGCAGCGCGAACGGAGTCGAAGCCTGGCGGAACATGGTGATCACCGCAGCGAAGCGCACCAAAGCAAAGGGGGGCTGCCAACTTGGCTCGCTCGTTGGTCAACTCGCCGAGAGTGACCCCGAGGCCCGAGCGCTCATCGCGGCAGGGTTCGATCAGTGGGCAGCCGCCATCGGCGATGGACTCAGATCCCTTCATGCCGACGGGAAACTCCCGTCCGACATCGACCCGGACGACCTCGCCACTACTCTGCTCGCCACGCTCCAAGGAGGACTTCTACTCGCCCAGGTGCAACGGAGTACCCGCCCGTTCGAGACTGCGGTCAATACCCTCCTCGCCCTTGCCATCGGCAGATGAGCCCAAGCCGGGTTCGTTCACAGCCATCGCCGAGGTCGGCTCACGGCTCTTGGATGATGCACGTGCATCCACACGATGCGCTTGCGGACCCGCTGCCGTTCGTGATGCGGGACACCTCGTCGCGCCCAGTGGGTTGCTCAGGTCTGGCTTTCCGTGAGCTCATTCAGCCGACCCTGACTGCCCGTGCCTCTTGGACGTGGACCGGTCTCGTCAAGACGGACGGAATTTCGTGACAGCTCCTCGCGTGGGGGAGACGTTCCACCTCGACCTCGACGGGACGGCAGATCGCCGGCCGCTACATCGAAGTAGATCCCCCGCACCGCATGCTGATTAGATGGGACCGTCAAGGAACCGACACAGCGACGCCGACACCTACATTCATTGAGATCACGCTCACCCCGACGGGTGACGGCACAAATGTGAGGGTGCAATTCTCCGGCCTAAGTGCGGAGGATGCCGCCTTCTATCCG
>CAWDKW010000012.1:0-137199 GCA_963803065.1 uncultured Acidimicrobiaceae bacterium | reverse complement strand
TCAAATCCCGGCAGCCCGACCAGTAAGGCGCAGGTCAGAGCCCGCTCTTTCTGGTTCACGGGGGCCGACTTCTGCCATTCTTCTGCCGGAAGCTTCAGACTTCTGCCGCTGGCGACAGGAGACCGGCGATCGCATCCGCGGCGGCTTGGTGTTGGCTCGGCAAGGAGTGCGAGTAGGTGTCGCCGGTAATGGCCACCGACGAGTGACCGAGCCGCTCCGACATGATCACGAGCGGGAGGCCGGCGGCCAGGCCGAGCGAGGCGTGGCTGTGGCGCAAGCCGTGAATGCCGATCGGGGGTAGCTTGGCAGCGGTCACCGCCCGCTCGAATGCGCCCGACAGGGTCTGCGGATGCAGGATGCCTCCAGTCCCCGAAGCAAAGACAAGGTCGGTCTGCTCCCACGCCGGGCCGGCCTTCATGCGCTCGACGAGCTGCGCCTTGCGGTGGGCCTTCAGCACTGCAACTGTCCCGGGATCCAGTGCCACGACTCGCCGGCTTCGGGCCGTCTTGGGCTCGGCCAGGAAGGGACGGTACTTGTCAAGGCTGACGACCTTCCTGACGGCCAGCGTCCCGGCCTCGAGGTCAACGTCAGCCCACCGGAGCCCGAGCAGCTCGGACCGCCGGAGGCCCGTCGTGGCCAACGTCGAGAACGCGGCGTGGAGGCGGTTCCCTCTCACGCTGGCGAGGAACTGGGTGACCTGCTCGGCTGACCATGAGGGCGTGGCGCTCCGCACCTTCGATGGGACAGCGGCATCGTCGGTCGGGTTGCGGATGATCAGGTTGTCCTTCACCGCATCGTGGAGCGCCTTGTGGGCAGTCACGTGGACCGCCCGGATGGACCGGGGCCCGAGGCCACCCTTGCCGTCGGCGCGGCCCGTCCGGGACAGCTCGCTGTAGAGAGTGGAGAACGTTGACCGGTCGAGCTCCCGCAACTTGATTTGTCCGAGGTGGGGGATCAGGTGGACCTCGACAGCCCCGCGGTAGCCCTCGTACGTGTTGGCCCTGACCGTCTCTCGGATGGTCGGCAGCCAGCGGGTCAGGTACTGCTCGAACGTCTCCTTGGAAGGCTCGACGTAGGACCCTTTGCGGACGTCGGTCACGAGCTCGTGGAGGGCATCGGTGGCCTCCTTCTTGAGGCGGTAGCCCGAGTGCCACTTGCGCCGGCGCTTGCCCGTCACCGGATCGTTGCCCATCTCGAGCACCACGTAGTACTTCTGGCCCTTCTTGGCCACATGACCGTTCATGACTGGGATCCCTCCTTGGCGGTCGTCGACTTCTTGTTCTCAACTGCGGGGATGAGAGGGTTCCCGTCGGGGCCGATTTCTTTGCGAGCCAGGCCGACCCAGGTTGCAGCAGTGCTCCTGGAGACATGTTTTTGATCGGCGACCGCCTTCGTCGGCCAGCCACTTGCGTTCTTGTAGATCTCCGCCACCTCGGTGAGCAACGCCGTCGTGATTCGGTGCTTCCGACGTCGCAGTGACGCGGCGATTGCATCCTGCTTCTCGAGCGGTATGCCGGATTCTCGGTCCTCTTCGTCGATCCGCGTGGCCAAAATTGACGCCAGCCGCATCAGCGTCGGCAACTGGACAGCGCGGAGTGAATCGGCAGTGACGGGGCGGCCGTCTTCAGAGCGCCTGAGGAGCAGAGACGAGCATTCGGCAACGCCGTCTCGAATCTCTCCGATCAGCTCAACCTGACCGGGAACGTCCTCACCACTGAAAAGGACCACGAAGGGGCTCAGCACAACTACTCCAGCGTTGGCTTCCACCCATGATCCGCTTCGACTCATATCTAGCTTCATGTCCATGCACTTACCTTAGCCCATCGGCACGGTTATGGCAAGGTGTGTGCAGCTAAACCGCAAAGTAACGGTATACCGAAAGCTAGTAAGGTCGGCATGGAAGCGGTACGGTACTTGCTATGGACACGACGGAAGCCCTCTTGCTCGGTGAGGCCCGGACCAAAGCCAAGTCAGGCGCTGCCCAGAAGGCTCGAGAGAGCCGGGCCTTGTCCCGCGCCGAGGTGGCCGGTCTGGTCGAAGTCAGCGAGTCGACGATTTTCCGCTGGGAGTCCGGCGCCCGGAAGCCCATGGGTGAGGCAGGGATTAGGTATGGCCGCATCCTGAGCATTCTGGACCACCCCGCATGATTGCCGCCGCCTGGGTGGACGAGCTGAAGGACAAGCCCGTAATCCGGCCCCGTCGGTGGGCAGAGCTGAGCGGGATGCCGGCCTCCACCGTGTACGACGCGATCAAGAGCGGATCGATCCCGAGCGTCCATATTGGGAAGGCGATTTACATCCCGACGGCCCCCCTCCTGGAGATGCTGGGGGTAGGGGAGTGAGTCGACCCATCATCGTCTCGGATTCGATCCGGGAGCTCATCCTCGAGACCCTCACGTACGACCAGCTCCAGCACCTGGCCGCAGTCCAGAGGGCTCGATCGCCCCGGGCGCAGGCTCGACGGTCCCTCGACCGTGCGAGTGCGGAAGAGCTGGCCGACATGATCGTTGGCGGTCGGATCCCGACCTACGGGTGGTGGTCGAGACATGTCGCCTAATACAGCAACGGCGGACCCTCCGTGGATTCCTGACGAAGAGCGCTCCGCCGAGATCCCGAGTCGGCATGCGGACACGCTTCGGCTTTCTGCAATCGCAGGCAATCGCCTCAAGGAACTGCCGGCGCCCGACCCCCTGATCGCCGGGGTCCTGTACCGGAGCACACTGGCCGCGTTATATGGGCCCTCTGGCATCGGCAAGAGCTTCGTGGCGATGGGGATGGGGATGTGCGTCGCGTCCGGGTCATGGTGGCAGGACCGTGAGGTTCGCAAGGGCCCGATCCTCTACGTAGCGGCCGAAGGGTCCTTCGGCCTGGCCCAGCGCCGTCAAGCGTGGATGGACCACGAGCGGGTGCACAACGTCGAGGGAGACCTCTGGCTGCCCCGGGCGGTGAATCTCCTCGACCCTGAGTGGGCCGCCGGCTTGGTCGAGCTGGCTTCGGATGTGAACCCGTACCTCACCGTGATCGACACGGTTGCCAGGTCCATGCAAGGCGGGGACGAGAACGCCTCGAGAGACATGGGCTCGCTCATCGCCGCCGCTGACGCCTTGCGCTTCGCTACCGGGACGACTGCGCTTCTCGTCCATCACACGCCCCGCAACGCCGACAACCTTCGGGGCCACAGCTCGCTCGAGGGGGCCGTCGATACCGCCATCGAGATGCGAGGAGATGACGGAAACATCCTGCTCAGGTGCACGAAGCAGAAGGATGCAGCGCCATTCGAAGACATCCGGTTGGCTCTCCACAAGGTCGGAAACTCCTGCGTCGTTGGGCCTCCGACGTTTACTGCCAACTTACTGCCACTCACGGAGACGGGCCGTCAGATGCTCGAAGCGCTGCAAGCCGTTGACCAGGGCGAAGGCATTTCTGCCACCCGCTGGCAGGTCGTTTCGGACGTGGCAGTAAGGACTGCCTACAGGTGGCAGAAGAAACTGGTCGACCTCGATCTGGTTGGCAGTAAAGGCGACGGAACCCGAAAGCTCTACACCCTCACTGACCAGGGACGAGAGGCATTGCAGTCATGACTTACTGCCAACTGCCAACTTACTGCCACGTACTGCCATGGCAGCTTCCAAAACACTGCCACATCCACCCCCTCTCTAGAAGAGGGGTGGATGGCAGTAATGGGCTGACAGCTACCGGGGGTGCAATGTGAGCGCGCTCGACGATCTCTTCCAGCAGTCAGAGAACGAGCCAATCCCGGGTGGGTGCTTCCAGTGCGATGCGTACCGGACTCTTGAGGCGATGCCTGGCATCCCGGGGGTCTTCAACCTCACGGTCCACCACGACGACTGGTGTCCCGTGTTGCGAGCCAGACAAGCGAGGAACAACTGATGCCCGCGCCCGCCGGTAACCATGCCCGCCGACTGCATGCTCCACCAAACCCCCCGCCCGCGAACGGAAGCGCCCGCATCACGGCAGAAGTCGGGCAGCAGGGTCCGCATATGCCCAGGTCAGAGCGACAGCGTTTGATCCAGCATCAAGAGGTCGGCTCGTGACCAGCACAACCTCGCTGTGACCTGCCGCCCGGGCCATCCGCCACGCCACGACGACTTCGAAGCGGGCAACACCGTCGCCGTCCGACATGGCGCCTACAGCGAGCGTGCCATCGCAGCCAAGGCGGCCGAGGTCCACGGCGCGCTCCTCGCCGCCGCCCCGTACCTGGCCGATGACAAGTTCATGCCCGCCGTCAACCGGTACCTGCAGGCAGCGGCACGGGAAGCACTGCTGCACAACCACATCGAGAAGCTGAGCGCCAGCAAGGGAGCTGGATCGGTCCCAATCAGGATGTGGGAGAACGCCACAGCGGCCGCACGCTTGGCAGCCAGGCTCGGCAGCGACCTCGGACTCGACCCGATCGGCCACGCACGCATCCGAGCTCTATCGGCTGGAGCTGGCGTAGCCGAAGCGTCGCTCGACGACATGCAGGCTGAGGGCCGGAAGATCAGGCTCGCGAACCGTTCGGCGGACGAGCTGCCAGCGGGAACAGGCGACAGCGATGCCTGACGCCGCTCTCGACCTCATGGCCAGTCTGGTTCTGGAGGACGGCCGCCGATGGGGCGACGCTGCCACGCCCTGGCAATGGGCGCTAGCCGAGTGGGCGCTGGATCCCGACGCATCGCCGTCACGGTGGGAAAGCCGACCTCGAGGCGGATCGAAGACGACCGACATCGCCGGGATCTCCATGGTCGCCATGCTGACCGTCCTGGCACCTGGCTCACGCTTGTACGCCATCGCCGTGGACCGTGACCAGGGCAGACTCATCGCCGACGCTGCAGCAGGCTTCGTGTCCCGGTCACCGGCTCTTTCGAGCGCCATCACGGTCGACAACTACAAGCTCTCGACCCGAGCAGGCACGGTGCTGGAGATCATGGCCGCCGACGCTGCGAGCTCGTACGGGCTGAAGCCGGCGCTGGTGATCTGCGACGAGTTCTGCCAGTGGCCCAACACGGTGAACGCCAAGGGCGTCTGGACGGCGGTGCTGAGCGCCATGGGCAAGGTTCCGAACGCCAAGCTCCTCGCCACGTCGACGAGCGGTGATCCTGGACACTGGACGCACCGGATCTACGAGGCCGCGCTCGCATCGCCATCATGGACCGTCCAGGAGACGCCGGGGCCGCTCCCGTGGGCCTCGGAGACCTTCCTGGCCGAACAGCGGGCGATGCTGCCCGAGAGCGTCTACCGGCGCCTGCACCTCAACGAGTGGTGCGCCTCCGAGGACCGGCTGACCAACCTCGACGACGTCCAGGCCTGCGTGACCCTCTCAGGCCCGCTCGCGCCGGCACCAGGCCAGCGCTACGCCATCGGCGTCGACCTCGGCATCAAGAACGACCGAACGGTCGTGACCGTCATGCACGCTGAACGACGAGTCGAGGATGACCACAACGTCGTACAGCGGGTGGTGCTGGATCGGATGGAGGTCTGGACGCCCACCAAGGGCAACCCGGTCGACTTGACCGCTGTCGAGGAGTGGATCGAGCTGGCCGCCCGCCAGTACCGGGCCCAGGTCGTCATCGACCCCTACCAGGCCGTGGCCATGACCCAGCGGATCCGCTCCAAGGGCATCGTGATCGACGAATTCACCTTCAGCCAGCAGTCGGTGGGTCGGCTGGCCATGGCGCTGCACACGACCATCCGGGACCACCGCCTCGCCATTCCCGACGATCCCGAGCTGATCGACGAGCTGGTCAACGTGCGGTTGCGAGAGACCTCACCGAACGTCTATCGCCTCGACCACGACCCGGACCGGCACGACGACAGGGCGATCGCCATGGCGCTGGCCGTCCTGTCCCTCACGACGACGGCGCCCATGAGCGGGCCCATCTTCTACGACGAAGCCGACCGCACCCATGCCCCCGACGGGACGAAGCTCCTCCCGGTCATCCCCGGCCAGACGATCGCCGGCGACACGACCACTGGCCTCGATTTTGAGCAGGGCGAGAACGGCAAGACGATGGCGAGCCCGTTCGTATGACGAAGCCCGTCTTCGTCCAGGGCCCCGGCGTGTTTGTGTCGGCCGACGTGGCCGCCGCCATCCGCCACGGGCTCCTCCGGGAGCTCAAGGCAGCACACCGGAGACAGGAGCGGGTGCACGAGGACGTCGTGGCCACGATCCAACTTCTCGACACCGTTGGCGCCGCCTGGGCAAAGAAAAACCTTCCGGATGTTCCGCTAAATGTTCCGTCGCTCGACTCGCCAGATTCCGATGCTGTGGAGTGGACCACAGTGACCTCCGCCGCCGAAGTACTCCAAGTCTCATCCCGAGCCGTGACCGGGCTCCTGACCCGCCGGTCCCTCCATGGCGAGCAGGTCGGCCGTTCGTGGCGGGTCTGCGGTGAATCCGTCCGAGCTCGTGCGGCGGGCAACGGGAGGTGCGGGCACCTGACCCAAGGGAGCAACTCATGACCGTAGCCGCCGGCCGTTTCTCGGCACTGGCTGCATTCCCACCGAGCTCGTCGGTGCTCGTCTGTTCACCCGGAACTAAGACGCCGGCTGCCCTGTACGCCGACAAGATCAGCGGGACGACGATCTCCAACCCCGTCACCACGGACACGTTGGGCAATCTCTCGTTCTTCGCTGTCGCTGGAGACTACGACCTGGTTTTCGCGTACGGCGACGTCACCCGCGTCGTCACGGTCACCGTTCCGCCCGATCCGACCCAGGCGTGGCCGGGTTGAGCCCGAAAGGAAGTTCGATGTCCACACTCGAGGAAGCCGAAGAGGCGCACGAGGCAGCTCGCACCACTCATGGCGAAGCGCTGTCGGCAGCGAATGCCGCCCGGGCCCGTGCTTCAGACCTCCGGAACCGGGTCGCTACCGGCGAGGCCACTGACATCGGCCCCTCCGTGCTCGCCGAGGCCGACGACCACGCCAACCACGCTGCCCTCGTCGCCGAAGGCTCCGCCCGGTCGCTGGCGCAGCTCGGCGAGGCCGTCCAGGCCGCCAGGGCCGACGCTGAATGCGACCAGGTCGTGTCGACGCTGCCCGACCTTGGTACTCGGGTGCTCGAGGCGCTCGCAAGACTGGTCGACGACCTTGATCCGCTCATCGCAGCGGCCACGGCCTACGACAACTTCGCCGCCTATTCGGTTCACCGGATCCGCACGACGGCCCTGTCGAACCCGCGAGCCAAGATCGATCGCTTTTCGACGCCCTCGGTCGACCGCATGCCCCTCGGATCGTGTCGAGGCGCCAGCCAGTTGGCTCGAGCGCTCGTTCCGGCCATGGAGGCCCTCGACGCCCCCGGAGCCCTCGTCGAGGGCCTCAGAGAGCTCGCCGCCGGCGCGCCAGCCCTCCCGACCACCTGAGGCGAGGACCCATGACCGCGACCAAACAGCGCATAGCGACCATCCGAGGCACGTTCGCCGTTCCAGGGGTCAGCAAGAACAGGCGGTTTTATTCCAAGACCGCCATCGCCGGTGCCGTCACCGAAGCACAGGAACTCATCGCCAGTGGCAATGCCCCGGTCGTGGCGATGCTCACTCACCACGGTGCCCGCGACCCGAAGTCTGGTGACGTCACTCGCACAGCGGGCCACGTCACCAAGGTCGGACTGTCGCCCGAGGGCCACGGCACCTTCGAAGCCGACATTGCGGATACGCAGGCCGGCCGGGACGTGGCCGCCCTGACGACGCCCACCAAGCCGTACCTCAAAGGCGTGTCGATCGCCGCCATGTGGAAGGGCACGCCCCGCACGGTCATGGCCCCCGATGGTGCCCCAGCCGAGACGGCCGACGGCTTCTCCCTCAAGGGCATCGACTTCACCCACAGTCCAGGCGTCGACGGCGCGGAGATCACGTCGGCAGAGCTCACCGAGGCGGCGTCTGCCGGTCTCTTTTTCGAATCGATACAGGAGGCAACTCTCATGGAATCTGCAATCCAGCCCGCGCCCACCGGGGTCGTCGAAGCAATGACCCGGGTGTTCAAGACGCACGGCATCTCGCCGCCCGTTCTTCGGACATTGGCGAAGAGCTGTCACATCGCAGAGGCCGACGTCGCTCGAGTGGCCGTTGCGTGGGAGACAGCTCGAACGTCGACCGCCAAGGAGATCCGCGAGGCGGGGGAGACCACCGAATTTCAGCGGCACGGTGCCCTCGTCGTCGGGCGGCCTTCGCAAGCTTCAACTCGCGACCGAGCTCAAACGTCAGGTGGACGCCGCCGAGGCCAAACCAATCACCACCGTCACGACCCAAGAGCTCGAGGCCCTCGCCGCGGCGTGGGGCTGACCGTCATGTTCTGGGGCGCGGCCGGCGCACGAGCTCGGAGGTCTTCGACCTTTCTTCCTCCGAGACCGGCCGCGCTCCTCCCCGCCGGCGGCACGGGTTTTCCTCCCGCCTTGGAACGGGTCCTTCCCCCGTGCCGCCGGCAAACCTCGAGTAAGGCCGCCTGATGGCTGCTGCAGAAGGGAACATCGGCGCCCGCGTCACGCTCATCGGCAAGGCTGCATTCCTCGGCGGGGTCAAAGAGGTCAGCGCCGCCGTCGCCGCGTCCAACCGGGAGATGGCTGCCAGTTCCAAGGCAGCGGTCGATAGCCAGGTCAAGGGTTACGCCACCCTGGCCGAGGCGCAGGCCGCCTACCGGGACAAGACGGCCGCGACTGCCGCTGAGAACAACGCTGCTCTAGCCGCGGTGGGCAAGAAGGCAACCATCGGCATCGCCGCCGCTGGCGCCCTCCTCGTCTACGAGGGCCTCAAGATCCACGCATCGTTCCAATCGGCGATGCTGCAGTCGGTCAACCTGGCCGGGGTCAGCCAGAGCCGCCTCGGGGCCCTGACGGCTGGGATCAAGGCCATGTCGCCGGCCGTGAACCAGGGCCTCACCCCGCTTGCCAACGCCCTCTACCGCATCGCCTCGACGCCCGCCGGGCTGAAGGCGACGAACGCCCAGCTCCTCAACATGGTCCGGTACTCGGCCATGCTGTCGACCATCGGCGGCCCGACCACCGACCTCGAGTCCACGGCCCGGATCATGGGCGGCGTGATGACCTCGGGAGTCAAGGGGACCAACGACCCGAAGAAGATCGCCACGATTGCCGCGGCTACGGTCGGATCCGGCGACATCCGGATGTCCGACGTCGTCGACTTCCTCGGCTCTGGCGCAACGACCTCCGCCAAACTCGTTGGCGCCTCGTACCCCCAGTTGATGGCCTTCCTCGCTCTCGCCGGGTCCAACCTCCAGTCCGGCCAGGTGTCGGGCCATGCGATCGCTCACGGCTTCCAGCTCATGGCGGCGCCGACCCCTCAGGCCCAAGAGGCGCTCGGTGCCGTGGGCCTCGGTGCGACCACTCTCGCCCAGACCATGCGGAACAAGGGCCTCGGTGCATCCGCCGTGCAGCTCGGGAAGGCGCTCCAAGCTCCCCTCCGCAACGATGCCGACCCGAACAGCCCGGGCCTCAGCCAGACGCTCGCCAAGATCGGCTTCCATCCCGACCAGATCGCACAGGCGGAGAGCATCGGCCTCGGTCAGATGGGGGCGCAGGGCAAGTCCCTCGAATACCTCATCCTGACCAGGATGTTCGGCGGCGCCAAGATGGGCATCCCGCTCGACATGCTCGTCACCCAGAGCGCCAACTACAACGAGATCCTCGGGCGCATCAACAAATCGGGGAACAACCCGAACGCGCTGAACAACGAGATGGCTCGCCAGATGGACACCCTGTCGGGCAAGACGGGCCAGTTCACGAAGTCGCTGGCCAATCTGGCCGACACCGTCGGGTCGGATCTGACCCCGGCCCTGAAGGTGCTCCTCACGATCGGCACCGACGTCACCAGCTTCTTCACACAGAACCAGGCCGCTGGCATCGCCCTGGCCGCGGTCACCACCGGGATCCTCGGACCCGCCATCGGCGTCTACCTGGTGAAGAAGTTCAGCGACATGGGTGGCGCCATTTCCACCGTGGTGAAGGGCTACGGCAACATCGTGCAGGCCATCCTCCGCAAGCTCATCCCCTCCCTGTATGCGGAGGACGCCGCACTCGTGGTCAACGACGGGGCCCTTGCGACAAACGATAAGGCGGTGACCACCAATACAGGAGACATCGTGGCCAACGACGCTGCCCGGAGCGGTGGCGCAGCCGGGTGGCTCAAGGCAATCCCGTTTGTGGCCGCAGCCGCCGGCGCCAGCTACGAGGCCAGCAAACTCTTCGGACCCGTGTACAACGCGATGAACCAGGCAAGCTACGCCGCGGGCGCCACGAAATACGGGCCCGACGGCCTCCCGCTCGGATCGACCCTCTCCGGCTACAACGCCAACGGCAGCCCGAAGGTGCTCACCCAGGACAAGCAGTGGAAGAAGCAGATCGCCGCGCTCGAGGTCCGACATCTCCGCCCAAGAGCACCCCGGGTTCTGGGAGCAGATGCTCACCCACGTCGGGGCCGGCGGCCAGAACCCGGCCGACGTCATCGCAGCCGACAGGCGCAAGATCGGCCAGTACACGAGCGGACTGGATCACAGTCGCGTCGTCGTCCAGAGCCACGTCTACATCGACGGCAAGGAAGTGTTCAAAGCCGTCCAGGCCCAGTCGAAGAAGCAGGCGGGGAACCACTGATGGCGATAGATTTTTCCTCCGCCGGCATCGCCGCCGAGTTCACCCAGATCGCCGACTCGCAGGTCGCCACCAATCAGTCGTGGGCGACCTTGCTCCTCACCGATGGCGGCTTCTCGCCCACCGACAACAACGTCCAGAACGTCATGGCGTGGATGGCGGCCGAGGAGCCTCCAACCAACTGGTTCGACCGGAACAACCCGCTGAACTGTGGCCAGGGCCCATCCGGCGGCGGGAGCGGTCAGGGATCGTACCCTGACCTCAACAGTGCCGCGTTCTACACCGCTCAGCTCATCAACGAGCCGAACATGGCCCCCATCCAGCAGGCGCTGGCCGGGAACGTGTCCCGTCTCGCCCTCCAAGCAGCGGTGTTCTCGACGCAGTGGGGCACCGTCACCCCGTTCCCGACGACGAACGTGCCGGTCATCACCGACGTCGGAGTGCAGTTGCTCCCGGGCAGCAACGCCGCGGGCAGCGTCAACTCAGGCACGTTTAACCCGGAGCAGATCGGCCCTCCCGTTCTGCCCCCAGCTCCGGGGATGGCCTCGAACATCAGCGCAGACCAGTTCATCATCAATGGCTCTCCGATCGACGTCGACGTGTCCGGCGCGCTCGTCAATGTCGGGATCACGCTGGACGCGACCCAAATATCGGTCCTCGAGCTCACGATGAACGACCCGATGCCGCGGCCGATCCTGAACAGTGTTGTTCTCGGCCAGCAGTCCGTGCTCACCATCGGAAGCTTGATGTTCCAACTCCAGATGGTGGAGAAGCAGGGGAGCACGGTCACCGCCTCGTTCTCGCCCTGGGTTGTGGTCGCACTGAAGTCGGCCACCGGCGCCGTGACCGTACCACCGGGGATCATGACCCGGACCAAGTTCGCCTCCCTCCTCGTCGCCCAGGTCCAAGGCGCCGAGTTCGCCCAGGCATCCGAGAGTTTCTTGTACGCGCAAGGCCTCGGCTATGACCACACGACGCTGGAGCAGTTGAGCCGGGGCACGAAAGACCTGCCGCTCGAGGACTCCTGGACGTGCCTGCAGCGCCTGGCCACCGAGATCGGCTGGCGGTGCTTCGAGTTCGGTGGCACCGTCTACTTCGGCCCCGACTCCTGGCTGACGGCCCAAACGCCCGCCGTGACTCTCGTAGAGGGTCAGAACGGGGTCGGCACCATCGACGGGACCTACGACGGCAAGCAGCCCCTCGGTGAGCTGACGGTCAACGACTCGTCGGGCGCGTGGGCTCCCGTCCCTGGCGATTGCGTGAACGTGGCCGGCCTGGGACCGATGTCGGGCCTCTGGCTCGTGGTCACCCTCGAACGCGCCAGCCTGTTCCACCCCGACGTGACGGTCACGCTCCAGAAGCCGAACCCCATCCTCAAGGAGCCGAGCAGCGGGGGAGCACAGGCCGCCGTGGGCCCAGGCTTCGCCCAGACAGGGAACCAGCAGAGCGCCACAGGCTCATCCAAAGCCCTCCAGGCCCTGCAGTACTGCAAGAACCAGCTCGGCGTGCCCTACCAGTGGGGCGGCGACAATCCGCAGACCGGCTTCGACTGCTCGGGGCTCATGCAGGCGGCATACCAGGCGGCCGGTGTCCCGATCACCCGCACCACGTACACACAGATGCCGGAGTTCCCGCTGATCCCAGCCGGCGCCCAGAACCTCCGGCCCGGCGACCTCGTGTTCTTCGGGACCCCCGGGAACCCGACCCACGTCGGCATGTTCGTGAGTTGGGACTCGGGGACCAACGTGGCCACGATGATCGACGCCTACGACACCGGCTCTGACGTGCGCTATGACACCTTCGCCCCTGACATCGGCGCCGTTGGCGGCAGCGTCGGCAGCGACCAGTACCTCGGAGCGAACAGGCCGGCCCAATGAGTCCCGTCCAGGCCCAGTCGAAGAAGCAGGCGGGGAACCACTGATGGCAGACCTCGAGGAGATCTGATGCCGACCTATCAAGCAGCTCGGAACTAGTGCTTCACCAAACAGATCGGAGCAAAGCATGACCCTTACCTCCCTGCTCAACACCCCCACGCTTCTCAATCCGGCGTACCTTCAGTCGAGGGGCGTGGCACTGGAGAGACGCGCAGGTCCCTATACGCCGCAAGGTCAGATAAACCCATCTGGCTTCCGGGCACGGGGCAGACGGCGATGCGATTCACGCTGACGCCGCTGGAGTAGGCACTTTGGTCTCGCGTGTTCGGCTCGTTGCGCTACCCACTTGTGACAACGGAATCATGTTTGTGTCTGGGCAAAAATCGGGCTAGAACAGAACCTGTTGCAGAGCAACTGGCGCAATAGAAGGCCCCATCCTGTGAGTAGGGGTTTTGGGGGAAACACGCGCGGTACTCACAGGACGGGGCTTCGCCATAATACGCGACCGGGAACGGTGCGCAATTTGGCGCGACAGACCCCCGGCCGAAACCGGGGGCCATCGCACAGAGTTGCGGTTGAGGGACTAACTCTCCCGATGCGAATGGTGGGCCCGATTCGCTGCTCCCTCGGCATAGCCGGCCATGTCCGCCATCGCTGCCGGATCTCGCCAGTTGTGCTGGGCGATAAATCGCATCCAGTCCGATGGGTCGGTGAAAAGCCCCAGCGTCTCGTCGAGGATCAGCTCGGCAACGAGACCGGCAGCTTCGACCGGAGGGAGCGACTCCAGTCCAACCAGTCGATCATGCGTCTCGGGATCCTTGTCATACCAGCAGGTACACGGGCCCGGCGCCGCAGTCGGAGCCGGCGGGATCTTCACCGTGACGCCCCAACCATCGAGGGCCCCAGGAAGCTCGATGTGTCCGTCCACAACCATACCGTCGACCATCGAAGCGATCGCCGAGTCCCGGTACTCGCCCAATCGCTGCCCAACGTTGGCGTCGAGCTCGTTCGCCAGCTTCTGTGCTTCAGGGCCAAGGCTTCCGATCGCATCGATGAGGTCGCTGTAGATCTGATCAGCCGGCGTCTGTTCGTACCGGTCCTGAGTGATGGTCATGGTTATCTCCTCTGGTTGTGACTTTCCGATTGGAAACCCGGGGCTGACGGTAATGCCCACACTTTCGATTGTCAAGTACGATATGGGGCATGAGCAACCACCTGGTCGGGGCCACCGAGATAGCCGAGATGCTCGGCGTCACCCGTCAGTGGGTGAACCAGCTCGCTCGGGAGGACCCGACCTTTCCTCAGCCGGAGGCGGAGCTATCGGGCGGCCGGATCTGGGAGCGAGAGGCGATCGAGAAGTGGGCCGCAGAGACGGGGAGGGTCAAGTGAGGAGTCGGTGATGCCGGCGTGGCCAGAAGAAGGAACCGAAACCAGGCACAAGCCGATACGAGCCAAGTGCGTCAACTGCGGCGCCACGCTTGTTTATCTCGGCGACGGCGAATGGGAGCACCTTGTCGATCACCGGAAATCGTGTGCGATCTGACGGCAGAACTTCTGCCCGAACTTCTGCCCTCCGACGCCCCCGACGGGTGTCCGAGAGGTCCGGGTGCTACGGCAATCGGCGACCGGTGAGCCCCTGACCTGCCGTTTCTCGGACACCACTTAACCGCTCGGATAAGAAGCGAAGACTGGGGGTCAAGAGGTCCCGGGTTCAAATCCCGGCAGCCCGACCACGTGCGGTTGAAACGCACCGATCACGACGGTCCGGCGTACCGACCGCGAAGAATGCCCATAGGAACGTGTCGGCCTCGATGGCCTCCGACTCGACGGCAAGACCGCCTGGGCGTACCTGCATATCCTCGAAAGGTCTCCACCTCACTCGGCGCCACTCTAAATTGCAAGCTAAGAGCGCACGCCGATAGGTAGACGAGCCCGGCGCCGAGACCGCAGTACTTTTGCCGACTATCGGGTGGCTACGAGGATCCCGGCGGGCGTACGCCGATCGCCGGCAAGGACGGCCAGCGATTCGGCCACCGAGGAGAGAAACAACGTCGATTTCTTGCCGTCGAGTTCGAGAACGGCGGCTGCGGCGAGGTCGCAGGGGATGTGTCCCTCGTCTCGCAATGTGAGGACTGCTTGAGCCAGCTCGAGACGACGATCCGGCGAGTCGATGTCCGCCACCACCTTGTAAAGCACCTCCTCGAAGACCTCGACGTCGTCGTCCTGAAGCGCGCCGATGGCACGGTCCATGTCGG
This sequence comes from uncultured Acidimicrobiaceae bacterium, assembly GCA_963803065.1. GTDB lineage: Bacteria > Actinomycetota > Acidimicrobiia > Acidimicrobiales > RAAP-2 > DASXMT01. Next base: position 122,472 of record CAWDKW010000012.1, on the reverse strand, counting down.
GTGTGAGGATCCCCAGGCGCTGCTGGAGTGACGTGTCGATCTCCGGCAGATAGAGCAGCTGGTCGAAGAGAGCCCGGAACTCGTCCCTGTCAAGGCGCTTCAGGTCCGGGATCACCTCCTCGCAGAGCTCCGCAGGGAGGTGGTGGATCTCTATGGCCTCGTCGTTCCCGTAACAGCAGCGCTTGGCCTTGGAGCCGCTTCCGCACGGGCAGGGTCCGTTCCGTCTGATCTTGGCCATATGACCACCTCCTCGGGGCCATTGTCACCGCAGGGTGTGCCGCGGGGGTGGACCACTGCTGACCAGGCACGAAGGTCCACCGGTCGTTGGCCGGTCGAGCGCACCAACTCCTGGCTGAGCAACTTCGGTCAACTGAGGAGGAATACCGACCGGTTCAGCGCTCACCGCCTCGCCCAGTTCGCCCTAGCCGTTTCCTTGATCATCACCGTCAAGCTGGTCAAGTGGTCGAAGCGGTAGGACTCGATGGCAGTCGCCTAATGGCGCGCGCTCTTATGGCTGGCTCGGACCGATCAGCGGTGGACGCGAAGAGTGAACCTCTGTATCCTGCGAGTGGGCGACCGGCACTGGTGGGGCGCATCATCGACTCTCCCCGAAGCGGCGGCGGGATCCATGTGGATACGACAAATAGGGGAGGATCGTCCATGCTGAGACGACGGAGTCCGGGCAACCGGATCGGGCAGGCTCGTCACGGGGCCGCCCTCGGGCGACGGTTGGCCGTCGTCGGTGCCGTGGCCGGTCTCTCCGGTGGCGCGATGGCGGCCACCGTGGCCTTCTCCGCCCCGGCTGGCGCCACCACCACCACCACCTATGTCGCCTGCGGGGACGTCTACGGTCCCGCAGGCCTGGTTGCCGCCATCAACGCCGCCAATGCCGGTGGCGGCGGGACCATCAATCTGGCCGGGGGTTGCACCTACACCCTCACGACGCAGAACAATTATCCCAACGGCCTGCCCGTTGTCACCAGCACCATCACCATCACCGGCAGCGGCTCCACCATCGCCCGGAGCCAGGCCCCGGGCACGGCCAGCTTCCGCATCTTCGAGGTGGACGCTCCGGGCAACCTCACCCTCAACCTCCTGACCGTCACAGGGGGTAATCCGGGCGGCCTGAACGACGGCGGCGGCATCTACAACACCGCCGGGCTCACCTTGAACAACAGCCAGGTCGTCAACAACACCGCAGACTTCGGCGGGGGCGTCTTCAACGCCAACTCCGGCACGTTACGGGTGAGCGTCAGCCATCTGAACAACAACACGAACGCCCGCGTCGGCGGTGGCCTGTACAACAAGGGCTTGGCCACCCTGTCCACGAGCCAGGTGGACAACAACACGATCACCGGGACGCCGGGGGCCGGCGGAGTAGCAGGTGGTGGGATTTTCAACACAGGATCCCTCACCGCCAGCTCGACCCAGGTCAACGGCAATACCGCCGCTCGAAGCCAACCGAGTACATTTCCGACCTCGGGCGGAGGCCTCGAAAACTACCCCCTTGCCACGCTCAATCTCATTTCCAGTCAGGTGAGGAACAACACGGTCAACGCTCCCGGTGGGTCTGCCCAGGGTGGGGGGCTCTTCAACACCGGGGGCATCTCGACGCTGCGCGCCACCACCGTCACCGGCAATGTGGCCACCGGCGGCACACCGGACGGCGGGGGCATCTTCAACAGCTCAGGCTCGGTGCTCCTGATCCCCGGCTTGGTGTTGGGCAATAGCCCGAACAACTGCGCCCCACCCAACAGCGTCCTCGGCTGCATCGGCTGAGGGCGCCTTCAGTTCCGGTCCGCGATTCCGGAAGCTCCCGACACTCTCGGAACATCGCCACAGGTGAACCTGAAGCGGGCGCTGGCATTCCCGACTCAGCTGTCGGTATCCAGAGGCGTACTCGCCGCCGAGCCGAGTTCGAGGGTCCGATCGACCTCGAAGCCCACCGCGCCGGCAGACCGCATCACTGATACGCCGACGAAGGCCGTTCCCACGAGTAGGGCTGCGGCCGCAACGAGAACGCTGACGAGGCGCTGTGAACTTTGCTTCACGTGCCGACAGGGTGTCATTGAGCGCAAGCAAAGTCGTCGGTAGAACGTCGAGCGTGCCCACCCATGGAGCCAGCCGGCGCAAGTCTGTGGGGGCCGTGGTCGAGGGCACAGTCTCCTAGAGCATCTGCCGGTGGCGAACACACTGCAGATAGGGTGAACGCCGTGCGGCATCAGGTTCATCTGTGATCGTCCATGTGCTGATCCTCTGGGGGGTGATCGGCGCTGGCACCGCGCTGGCGGTGGTGTTGCACAGGGGACGAACGCCCGACGATGCGCCGGAATACCAATCTGCATTGACCTTTGTCGGGGCGTCGTATGGCCTGTTGTTGGGTCTGTTGGTGGTCTTCGCCGTCGGCCATTACAACGATGTCCAGAGCGTGTCTCAGCAGGAGGCGAGTTCGCTTGTCTCCCTCTACGACACAGTGGGCGCCTACCCGCCCCAGACGAGCGATCACGTTCGGCACGACCTTGTTTGCTACATGCGTTCGATCGTCCAGGACGAGTGGCCGTCGATGGAGCGAGGGAGCCCGCTCGAGGCGCCGCGCACGCTCCAGTTCGGTGACCAGGTTCGTGAAGACCTTCGCACCCTTCCGGCCAGCAATCCGGCACAGGGATCGGCCTATGGGCGCGCCGCCTCGCTCGTCAGCGACGCCAGCGCATCCCGGCAACGACTGCTGTTCTTCACCGTGCCGCGGATCCCAACCGTTTTGTGGGTGATGATCTACGTCGGTGCCTTTCTCGTGTTCCTTCTGCTCGTCGGTCACTACGCTACGCGCCCAGCCGGCCGGATCTCCGCGCTTGCCACGGTGACCGTGCTCATGACCGTTGTCGTCGGAGTCTTGGCAATGCTCGATCAGCCATATGGCGTCGGTGTGCATGCCCAGCCTGACCAGATGCGCCAAGCGATCAACCTCGTGCTGGTAGGCGAGAAGAACCCGGTAATCCTGGAGGCCTGCCAGTGACGACGGCGAATGGTTTGTTCGCAGCCTGGTCAATTGCGAAATACAGGTCAACGGCCGTCCGCGGGTGTCGCCTTTGCTTTTCCGGTCCCGCTTCGGTGCTTGGGCAACTCCGGGGGAGAACTCCTCCCGCGGTCTGGGGCCGAGGCACCTAGCCGAGGTTCACTTCCGGATAGAGCGGGTAGGTGTCGAGGAGCTCGCCGGCTCGTCGTCTCACGGCGCTGGCCACCCCTGGATCGAGGGCATAACGCGCGCGCGAGGTGCGTCCGGTCGTCGTGCCCTCGGGCGTGGTAGCACCCAGAATGGCGACGATCATGTCGGCGATCTCGTCCATCTCCTCCGGGCCCATGCCGAGGGTGGTGAGTGCCGGGGTGCCAAGGCGAAGGCCGGTGGTGTACCAGGATCCATTGGGGTCGGCTGGGATGCTGTTGCGGTTGGTGACGATCCCCGCGTCGAGCAGGGCAGACTCTGCTTGACGGCCGGTGAGGCCGAAGGGGCTGGAATCGACCAGCACCAGGTGGTTGTCGGTTCCACCGGTGACGAGGATGGCCCCGCGGCGAAGCAGGCCGTCGGCCAGGCTCGCCGCGTTGGTGACGATCCGTTGGGCATAGCCGGCAAACGTGGGGCGCCGGGCCTCGGCCAGAGCCACTGCTTTGGCCGCCATCACGTGGGGGAGCGGTCCTCCGAGCACCATCGGGCAACCTCGATCGACCTGCTCGGCCAGGGCGGCGGCACAGAGAACCAGCCCACCGCGCGGTCCGCGCAGAGACTTGTGGGTGGTGGAGGTGATGATGTCGGCGTGGGGTACAGGATCGAAATCGCCGGTGAGGACGCCCCCGGCGACCAGCCCGGCAAAGTGGGCCATATCGACCATGAGGGTGGCACCGACCTCATCGGCGATCTCCCGCATGACGGCGAAATTCACCAGACGGGGGTAGGCCGAGTAGCCGGCGACGATGAGCAGGGGCCGGAACTCACGGGCCAGGGCTCGGACCGAGGCGTAGTCGAGCAGGCCGGTGACGGGGTCGGTGCCATAGCTCCGCTGGTCGAACATCTTCCCGGAGATGTTGCGGCGGAAGCCGTGGGTCAGATGGCCACCAGCGTCGAGGGACATACCGATCATCCGCTGATTGCCCAAGCGATGTCGAAGTGACGCCCACTCGTCGTCGCTCAGGTCGTCGACTGAGGCTGCCCCGGCGCCGACCAGGGTGGGTGCCTCGATGCGGTGGGCCAGGACTGCCCAGAAGGCGACCAGGTTGGCATCGATCCCCGAATGGGGCTGCACATAGGCATGCTCGGCACCGAACAACTCCCGAGCGTGGTCAGCAGCCAGCTGTTCCACAGCGTCGACGTTGGCGCAGCCCGCGTACATGCGGCGACCGATCGTCCCCTCGGCGTACTTGTCGCTCAGCCAGTTCCCCATGGCCAGCAAGACCGCCGGGGAGGCATAGTTCTCGCTCGCGATCAGCTTCAGCGACGCCCGCTGGTCGGCGAGCTCGGAACGAATGGCGGCGGCGACGGAAGGCTCCGAACCGGCGATGACATCCAGCGCCGCGCTCCACGCCTTCGACGCCTGGTTGGTGATGTTGACGGTCGACAAGGGCTCGGGCACAGGGATCCTCCTCACCAGCAAACGGACCACCCAGGCGCACGGCTTACGTCACGATGACGGGACCGCTCCCCGATGGTCAGCCATCCAAGCGCCAGTCACGGTCCACCGATGACGATACTCACAAGGCTCCACATACCCGTCCCATGTGAGCCGTGGACACCGAACACGTTGAACCTGACCGCCGAATCCGTCCGCGAAGGACCGCTCAAGTTGGAGTGGCCGGATCCTTGCGGGCCAGCCAGCGCAGGCGGGCCGCCCGGGCGTCCCAGGAGTACACCACCGCCGTCTTGGCGAACCGATCGTGCCAGGCGTACCGTCGTCGGTTGGTCAGGATGCCCAGGAACCCAAGGCCGAGAACAATGATGCTGAGCGGCAGGGTCAGGGTCCGGATGACTGCCTGGCGGGCCTTGACGGGCGACCCATCGGCCGCGACCACCCGGATGCCGAACACGGCCATCCCGATGGTCTTCCCGCTGAGGCTCCACTGGTAGGCGAAGTAGAGGAACTCCCAGATCACGGCGACGATCAGCGAGACGAGCTGGTGATTGGTGAGCGAGAACTTCCTGCCCGAGGCCAGCTGGATGGTGAAGGCCAGGGCCGCAGCACCCAAGGTGAACAGGCCCCACGAGGCACCGACGTCGGCCCCGAAGGCGAGCAGCCTGCTGATGAGGCCGGCGTAGTGGCCCTGGCGACCCTCGACCGGCTCGGCCACGGCGGTGGCCATCACGCCGCCTCTGACGGCACGTCGGCCGGTCCCGGCGCCGTCTCGACGAGGGTCGGCGGTCCGAGCGGGAGGTCGGCCGGTGACCGACGGAGGATCCGGTTCGCCCAGCGGGCGAAGAAGTCGTCCAGTCCGACCCCCTGGGCCCGGACGACATCGAGGACCTGGGAGGCCACGCCGGTGGTGGAGCGGGCGATGATGGTGCCCAGCTCGGTCCTCTCCATCAGCGAGTCGACGTCCACCCGGCCGATGACCTTCTCGACATCCACCCGGTCGATGATCTTGTCCACGTCCACCCGGTCGATGATCTTGTCCACGTCCACCCGGTCGATGATCTTGTCCACGTCCACCCGGTCGATGATCTTGTCCACGTCCGACCCGGTCGATGATCTTGTCCACGTCCACCCGGTCGATGATCTTGTCCACGTCCACCCGGTCGATGATCTTGTCCACGTCCACCCGGTCGATGATCTTGTCCACGTCCACCCGGTCGATGATCTTGTCCACGTCCACCCGGTCGACCGCGCCGTCCACGTCCACCCTGGAGACCACGGCATCGATATCGATCCGCTCTAGGAGCGCGTCGAGGTCGATGGCATCCATCACGATGCTCACGACGCGCTCGGCGACCGCCTGAGCCAACTGCTCCACGCGGCCAAAACCCGGGACCGGGCTCATACAGGTCGGTACGACGACCGGACGTCCATCCGGACAGCATTCCATCGGGACGTGCCCAGGGTGGGGACACTCCGGCGGCCTTCGGCCAGAGCTGCCTCCGGATGCCCACCAGTTCCATTCGGTCGGACCCGCAGCGCGGCCATTTTCGGTGGCGATATGCTCCTTGGTGGCTGCGACGTAACGAGGGCAGTGGGAAATGCGAGGGCAGTGGTACGAACACGGAAGAGGTGTCCGGTGGCGTCTGATGACACGCAGGGAGTTCGAGTCAACACCACCCTTATCGGCACCGGTGCCGTCCTCGCCCTCTTCGGTTCGCTCCTCATCGCCGTCGGCATGGCCCTCGGGGGGGCGGCGCTGATCGCCGCCGCCCGCGAGTGGGCTCGCCAGCAGGAGACGCCTCCGAGCCAGACGGCGAGACTGAAGCTCCAGCAGCTCCGCACCGCCGCATCGGCTGGTGCCGACGCGTGGCGAAGCGGGCCATCAGGCTCCTGAGCGGTTCCCGGTCGTTCGGGCCTTCCACTCGGTCCTCATCTCAGAAGCTGCGACCCTCTACCCTTGGGGCATCGGCACGATCCTCACTCCCGATGGGCTGAAGCGTCCGTGACCTCGCCGCTGCCCGGCTGGCGAGCGTCGGCTGTTCTCGGCCACGCGGTATCCCGGCCGAAACGGGTGGCACCGCCCCTCCGGCTCAGCGGCGTCGACACGTCACCCAGCCTCCGAGGATGGCTCCACCTCGCCGCCTTCGTCATCGCCGTCCCGGCCGGCGTGGTGTTGGTGGTGCGATCGGGGGAGCAGGGCGACATCGTGCTCTATGCCGTCTCACTGATCGCCCTTTACGGGGTCAGTGCGGCCTACCACCTCCTTCGCCTGCGCCCCGGCGCTCGTTACTGGATGCGCCGGATGGACCACGCCGTGATCTACCTCTTCATCGCCGGCGCCTTCACCCCCATGTGCCTGCTGGTGGCGCCCGGGACCAACGGGAAGGTGCTCGTGGCCGTGGCCTGGATCGGCGCCGCGGTGGGCGTCACCATCAAGCTGGTGAACCTCGAACGGACCCGGGTGCTGGGCGGAACCCTCTACATCCTGTTGGGTTGGTTGGCCATGGCCATCCTTCCGGCGATCGTGCACCGACTGGACGCCGAGCAGCTCGCGCTCCTCTTCGTCCAAGGGGCGCTCTACACGGTCGGGGCGCTCGTTCTGGTCGTCCGCCGCCCCGATCCGTACCCGGATGTCTTCGGCTACCACGAGGTGTGGCACACCATGGTGGTGGTGGCCACGGCGTGCTACTACCTGGTGCTGTGGTCCCTGTTCGCCCACGCCGCCAGCTAGCGGGCGTCAGAAGTGAACCTTGTCATCCCAGTCGGCAAAGATGGAAGCGTCGCCGAGGATCTCCCCCTCGTCGGAGCGGTTGAGCAGACGAAGCAGGATCCCTGACGCCGGCCCGCGCAACTGGGCGTCGGTATCGGCGCTCTGGCGCTCGGCTGCGAATGTCGCCAAGTCGAGCGTCCAATCGCCGGCCACGTCGGTGCAATGAATGTGCACGGTCCCCGACAGACCTTCCGGAGGACGCAGCGGCCCCATCACCGTGAGCCACTCGTCGATGGCATCGGCGGCCAGCTCGGCCTCGATGGGTGCGGGGTCTCCTGCAGCGGACCGGGCGTCCCAGGAGTGGACTGCGGTCTCGTTGGCCATCCGCCGGAACCAGAAGGCCGTGGTGGGTGTGACGCCGGCCCAATTGGATGCCGGGGCGGCGGGCCCCTTCTCCATGCCGGCAGCGTAAAGCTTGTCTGCCCCTGCCTCGATCCACTCGAAGAGGTCGGGTCCTCGGGGCGCGGTGCCCTCGGGGCGCGGCGTGTTCATGTCGCCGGTGGCGATCACCAAAGCGACCCAGCGATGGATCTTCCCGATGTGCCGGAGGAGGGCGGTCACGTCCCAGCCGGGGCAGGACCCAACTGGAGCATCCAGTCCGGCCGAACGGGCGGCCGCCACCATGGTGGTCGTTTCCCTTGGTACTCGGGCAAGGAGTTCGGTCGGCTCGATGTGACTCTCCTATTCGCTCACGTCACGCAGTGGCGGCGGTCGACTGCGACAATACTTGCCCACACCAGTGCCGAGCCCATCCGCTCCCGCTAGCCGGCGGACGGTTCCGACGAGCCGGTGCGTCAGCTGGGGGCGAGCTCCGGCCTTGCCCGCCGCACGAACCACAGCCGGCCCGCACCGGCGAGCGCCATGGTCGCGAACACGAGCAGTGGGAGCTGGATCAAAACGGCGGCGAACAACCCGCCGGCCAGGCCCGAGAGGGCCTCGGCGCCGGTCTGCAGCGACTGGTTGTTGCCCATGACCCGCCCCTGCTCCTCGTCTCCGACGGCGAGCGAGATCATGGTGGCGCAGCTGGGCATGCACACCGAGAGCCCGAACGCGGTGAGGCCCAGGGTCACCCACAACAGGTTGAGGATTCCGGGCAGCGGGACGACGATCATGAACAGCCCGGTCAACGCACCCGACACCATCGTCATGGTCACGGCCGAGAAGTGCCGGGACAGGGCGCCGACCAACCACAGGTTGGCCACCACGATGGGCACCGCGACGAAGGCGACGAAGGCCGACTCCTTTGACACCTGGAGGTGGAAGGCATCCACCAGGTACATGGGATAGGCCCGGAAGAATCCGAAGATGGCCAGGTACAGCAAGAAGTTCACGAAGTACAGCGAGCGGATGCGCCTGTCGGTGAACACGCCGACCAGGTTGGTGAAGCTCTTCAGGTAGCCAGGACCGGCCACGCCGCTCCGGCGCGACTCGGGAAACCAGAGGAACATGCCCACGAGGGTGACGAAGACCAGAATCCCGGCAGCGATGAAGGGCGTCTGATAGTGGAACCAGCTGACGAGGTTGGTGTTGGCTAGCTGCCCCCCGACCAACGGGCCGATCACGTAGGCCATGCTGGCGCTGAGGTACACGTAGCCGAACAGGCGGTTGCGCTCGGCCGGGGAGGCCGTGTCGGCGATGGAGCTTTGGGCGATCGAGATGTTGGCCTCGGTCAGGCCGCCGAAGAACGACGCCACGAAGAGCAGCCAGAGGCTCTTCTGACCGACGGCAATAGCGATGAGGGCGTAGCCGACGCATCCTGCCCCGAGCGAGGCCAGGAGCACCGGGCGGCGACCGAGCCGGTCGGAGAGGGCACCGAGTACTGGCGCACCGAAGAATTGCCCCAATGGGTAGAGCGACAACAGGACACCGAGGACGATCGTCCGCTCGGCTGTGCTCGATGATGCCGCCAGCATCCCGTTGTCGTTGTGGAGGATCATCGGCGTGAACACGGTGATCATGAGGCTGTAGCCGAGAAAGCCGACGAAGACGACCAGGTACAAGGGCGCGTTCCGGATCAGGCCCGATCGTTCGGTGGGCGTGACGTCCGGGACGCCGCCCATTGCGGCGCTCATGGATGCGCTCGATTCGCCCTGGACCCGGAAACGACAGCGATCCTGTCTGTTGCTTCAACTGGGAACACAAGGACCGGATGGTAGTGGAGCGAGCGGGAACCACATATGTGTAGTTTGATGGGCCGCGCCCCTCGAGTCGCTACTGGCCCGTCCCCGTGCGCCCAGGATCCTGGGGCTATCGTGCGGGCCGATTGTTTCCCGGCGGCGTGAAGGAGCAGCCATCGGCGAGACCCGACGCCACCCCGCCACTCACGCCCGTCTGGGAGGACACATGCACGCAGCCGACACCGCCTGGGTCCTGGTCAGTGCCGCACTCGTCCTCTTCATGACCCCGGGTCTCGCCCTCTTCTATGGGGGCATGGTCCGGTCCAAGAACGTACTGGCCGTGATGATGCTGAGCTTCATCTGCATCGGCGTCGTCAGTGTGATCTGGGCCGTGTTTGGTTTCAGCCTGGCCTTCGGCAACGACATCGGCGGCGGTCTGCTCGGGGACCTGCACCTCGCCGGGCTCGAGCACCTGGGCAGTACTCTTCCCGGGCTGGGCCGCGTCGACGTCTCCCCGTCGGCCATCATGATCTTCCAGATGATGTTCGCCGTCATCACCGCCGCCTTGATCAGCGGGGGAGTGGTCGACCGGGTCCGGTTCGTCGGATTCGTGGCCTTCATCGCCCTGTGGGTGGTGCTCGTCTACGTGCCCCTGGCCCACTGGGTGTTCAGCCCGGAGGGATGGTTGGCCCGCCGGGGAGTGCTCGACTTTGCCGGCGGGACGGTGGTGGAGATCAACTCGGGTTTCTCAACGCTGGCCATCGTGCTCGTGCTCGGCCGCCGACGGGGATGGCCCAGCGAGAGCATGGCTCCCCATTCCGTTCCCATCAGCCTCCTCGGAGCGGGGATCCTCTGGTTCGGCTGGTTCGGGTTCAACGGCGGGTCGGCTCTGGCCGCCAACGGGGTGGCCGTCCACGCGTTCGTCAATACCCAGCTGGCAGCGGCCGCCGGCCTTTTGGCTTGGATCATCTTCGAACGGACGACGGAGAAGTTCCCGACGACCCTCGGTGCCGCATCGGGGGCGGTGGCCGGCATGGTGGCCATCACGCCCTGTGCCGGTTTCGTCGGACCGATGCCGGCACTGCTGATCGGCGCGGCCGCAGGGTGCATCTGCGCCCTGGCCGTCCGCCTGAAGTTCCGGCTCCGCTACGACGACTCCCTCGACGTGCTCGGGGTCCACGGTGTCGGCGGTTTGATCGGCATGGTGCTCCTGGGGTGCTTCGCCACCAATGCCGTCAATCCGGCCGGTGCCAACGGGCTGTTCATGGGGGGCGGGCTCCACTTCTTCGGGGTGGAGCTCCTGGCCGCGGTCGTGACCGTCGTGTTCTCCTTCGGTGCCACCTGGGCGATCGCCAAGGCGGTGGACCTCACCATCGGGCTCCGGGTCTCGCCCGAGGAGGAGTTCCAAGGGCTCGATCTGTCCCAGCATGCAGAGAGCGCCTACTCGATGGGCGGCACGGGGCGCATCGGCAGCTGAGGTGAAACCTCGGCCCGCGCCTGCGGTCGTCGCCGCTCGCTAGCCGGCCCTCGCTCAATCGGCCACCGCTATTCGATCACCGCCTGCAGGGCCGACAGGACCGCGGTGACTTGTCCTTTGACCCGCGACTCGCCGAGCGAGGAGCCCACGAAGCGGAACGCCATCTGGGAGGCCCTGTCACCCGGCGGAGGGTCGTCGTCGGTGGCCAGGGTCACATGGTCGATGACGAGCGTGCCGGGATGCACGTCCCACCACTCGTTCCCGAACAGGACCTTGGTCACCTTGGCCAGGTCAACGTCGATCATCGCGGCCCGCCCATGTTCATGCTCATGCCGCATCACGGTAATCGCTGCCCGTCCTCTGGGCGGCACATCGGCCAAAGGGCGACGGGGCCATCCGCCGACGCCCGGGGTGATGTGCGTATGATCCAGCCTCACGCCATACGTGCGATCGGGGACTGTGGGTGTTGGACCAATGAGCGATTACTCCCAGGGCAAGGGCTGGTGGCAGGCATCGGACCACAAGTGGTACCCGCCCGAGCAGCACCCCGACTACGAGAGCCTGCCCCCGCCGCCCGCCGGCCATGCTCCGCCGCCGCCCGATCCCTACGGTCGGACCCAGGCCGTGCCGCCCGCCGGCAGCGAGGGCCCATCGCCGGCCGACGAGCCGACCAGAGCGGTCACCGGCCCGACCGGTGATCCCACCGCCGTCGTCCCGACGGCTGCAGCATCCGGCGCCTATCGACCCCCGGGACAGCAGCCACCCGGTGGCGGCGACGACGGGGGCGAGCGGCGGAACTGGTGGCCGTGGGTCATCGCCGTTCTGGCCATCATCGTGATCGTTTTGATCATCGTCTTGCTCACCACCGGGTCGAACTCGAACAACCCGACCACGACGACGACGAGCAGCTCGACCACCACGCCACACACCACGACCACGGTCTCGCCCACGACGACGGTCCCGCACACGACCACGACGGCGCCGCCGACCACCACCACGACGGTCCCACCGACGACGACGACAGTCCCGCCCACCACCACGACAGTCCCGCCCACCACCACGACGACCACGCCGTAGGCGACGACGACCGGGGCTCGACCGTGATCGCCGGCGGGCCGCTCGGGAAGGCCCGGGCTCTGCGCGCCGACCGTCGGTTCAGGCCGAATCGGGGCGATCAGGCGCCGTGCGGCTCCCGGGCCCCACGGCGCCGACCCGCCCCGAGCACGCCACCCCACGATCGCCAAGACAGGACCGAGAGGACGGATGCCGCCGAGAGGACCGAGCCGATCCCCAAGAAGCTGCCCACCGACAGCACCGAGCCGGCCGATCCGATGGATCCGATGGACAGGACCGATCCGATCGAGTTGATCGACAGGATCGACCCCTTCGAGTTGATCGAGAGCAACGAGCCGCTCGATCGGACGGACAGCCTTGACGTCCCATTGCCATTGGACATGTGAACATCATGGCCGACCCGGTCGCCGAGTGCAGGGGCCGAGGGCTCCGGGGCTCGGCCGCCCCTGGCCACGCGCTCCCGGAAGTGCACGAGGAGTCGGGGAGTCGGACCGTCACCCGCAGCTCCATGTCGTGGACGCGTCCACGACAGGACCCTCGGCCCACGAACGACAGTCCCGGAGCGTTCCGATGACGACGAGCGAGTCGCCAGCGTCGAAGGCTACCTACTCGATGGACCGCCGGTGCTCCGGCAGCGCCGACTGCGACGGTTGCTCCGAAGCTGTCGATGTCGTCGGCGGTGAGACGCTCATTCGGGAGAGGACAGGTCGACGACCTCGTAGGCCCACAGCTCGCTGCTCATCGACACCGGCGGAGCGGCGTCACTGTCGCCGCCGTGCCCGCCGTGCGCGCCGTGCGCGCCGTGCGCGCCAGCCGAACCGTGTGCGCCCGAACCCTCCGAGGAACCCCGGTGACCATGCCCGAACGCGGGCGACGCCACCCAAGCTTCGAACGCTGCGTCGTCGCGCCATCGCGTCACCACCAACCACGTCTCACGATCGTCCACGGGACGCATCAGCTCGAAGCCCTCGAAGCCGTCGGCGCCGTCCACGGCCCCGGCACGGTTGGCGAAGCGACGGGCCAACTCGTCTCCAGACTCGGAGGGGACGGTAATGGCATTGATCTTGATCACGGTCATGGAACGAATCATTGCCGCGCCGGTGCGCCCGTCCAAATCAGCCCCTGCCCCCCCGAGCGGGCCGGCATCGGGTCACACCCGGGTAATTACGGGCGTGTGATACCGTGGGGTTGTCAGGTTGACGCTCTACCTTCGGGTGATGGTCAACCTCCCGTCGAGGTGGAGGAGGAGGGTTGATGATCGCACGTACCAGCAGCGACGTCCCCGAGGACGGTTTCCGGGGGCCGCAAGTGTGCTCGATCGTCGGGATCACGTATCGCCAGTTGGACTACTGGGCCCGGACCGGGCTCCTTCGGCCGTCGATAGCCGACGCGCAAGGCAGCGGGAGCCAACGGCGCTATTCGTACAACGACGTCTTGGAGCTGAAGGTCATCAAGCAACTGCTCGATGCCGGCCTCAAGCTGAAGCAGGCCCGTCAGGCCATCCAGTGTCTCCGCGATGACCTCGGCGCCGACCTGGCCTCGGCCCAGTTGGTGCTGGCCGGGTCCCGCTCGGTCCTGGCCCACTCCAACGGCGAGGTGGTCGATCTCTTGGCCGGCGGCCAAGGGGTCTTCAACGTGCTGCCCCTCTCCGGCGTGGTCAAAGAGCTCGAGGCGGCCATCGTGAAGATCAGCGAGCCGAGCACTCGCACGCGCATTCCCGAGAGACATCCCGCCGCCCGGTACCTGGCTACCCCCGAGGCAGCCGAGCATTGAGCCGGGGAGTGCGCGAACCGACACCAATCCCTCGGCGGGCCTCGTCGTCGATGACCGAGGCGACCCGGTTCGCCCACGACTCGGAACGACGGTTCGCCCGGATCCTCGACTTCTACGGCGTGTCGTGGGAGTACGAGCCGGTCGAGTTCGCCCTCCGATGGGACGACCAGGGAAGGCCTATGTCCGGGTTCCGGCCCGACTTCTGGCTCCCGGCCCGGCGCCTCTTCGTCGAGCTGACCACCATGAACCAGCCACTGGTCACCAAGAAGAACGCCAAGGTGCGTCGGCTCCGGGAGCTCTACCCGGAGATCCGGGTGAAGGTGCTGTATCAGCGCGACACCCTTGCGTTGCTGGCCAAGTACGGGCTGGTGGGCGACGGCCTGGGCGCAGGCGGGCTCCGGCGCCGTCGCCCGCCCGGCCTGATCGCTCATCGGGTCGACACCGTTTAGTGTGGCGGCGTGACCGCCGCACCCCCGAGCAGCACGGCCGCGGGCCCTCACCGCGGCGCACGGAGCCTGCACCAGACGCCCCTGGTCGCTGCCCACCGCCGTCTCGGAGCCAAGTTGGTCGAGTTCGGCGGGTGGGAGATGCCGTTGGCCTATCCGGACGGGACGCTGTCCGAGCACCGGGCCTGTCGGACAGGGGCGGTGGCCTTCGACGTGAGCCATCTGGGCACGGTGCGGGTCGAGGGTGCGGACGCGTTCGATCGGCTCCAGGTCTCGCTGTCCAACGACCTCCGGCGCATCGGACCCGGGCGGGCCCAGTACACCCACCTTCTCGACGAGGACGACGCCTCGGTGGTGGACGACATCATCGTCTGGTGGGTGGACGACGAGGTCTTCGACGTGATGCCCAACGCGTCCAACACCGAACGGGTGGTGTCGGCCATCGGGGGGACGGACACCACCGAGCGCCGAGCCATCGTCGCCGTCCAGGGCCCTGACGCCCGCCGGCGCCTGGCCACCGTCGCCCCCGACGCCGCCGCCATTCCCCGGTTCCGGGTGGGCACCTTCGACTGGGCCGGCGTCTCCTGCCGGGCGGCCGGTACCGGTTACACGGGCGAGGACGGCGTGGAGTGCGCCGTCCCGGCCGGGATCGCCGAGCGCTTCTGGGACGCCCTGCTCGAGGCCGGCGTCGTCCCGGCCGGGCTCGGGGCGAGGGACACGCTCCGGCTCGAGGCGGCCCTCCCGCTCCACGGCCACGAGCTCGGGCCCGGCATCACCCCGCTCCAGGCCGGACTGGGGTGGGTGGTGGGTTGGGACAAGGACGCCTTCCGTGGGCTCGACGCCCTCGTGGCCGAGCGGGCAGTCGGTGTCCGGCGCCACTTGGTCGGACTGACCACACCGGGCCGGCAGCCACCGCGGCAGGGCTCGGACGTCGAGGCCGGCGGCAGCACGGTGGGCACGGTGACGAGCGGCAACTTCTCGCCCATGCTCGGGCACGGCATCGCCCTGGCCCTGGTGGACGCGACCGTCGACACCCAGCCCGGCGCCTCGCTGTCCATCGCCCTGCGCGGCCGCTCGCTGGACGGGACGGTCGTCACCACCCCCTTCGTCCATGCCGGCCAGTGGGCCGGCACCCGCTGATCGACCACCGAGGAGGGCACGGCCCGTGGGCACCTACATCCCGCACACCGATGATGAAGTAGCCGCCATGCTGTCCTTCCTCGGCCTGGGCTCGGTCGACGAGCTGTTCGAGGTCGTCCCCGAGGCGCTGCGCCTCCAGCGAGGCCTGGAGTTGGCTGACAGCGTCGGCGAGCCCGACGTCCTGGCCCGCTTCGAGGAGCTGGGAGGGCGCAACCGGGCCAGGAGCGACCGACTGGTCTGCTTTGCCGGCGGTGGTGCCTACGACCATGAGATCCCGTCGGTCACGGCGGCGCTCGCCGGGCGTTCGGAGTTCGTCACCTCCTACACGCCCTACCAACCCGAAGTGGCCCAAGGGGTCCTCCAAGCGGTGTTCGAGTTCCAGACCATGGTCTCCCGACTGTCGGGCCTCCCGGTGGCCAACGCCTCGCTCTACGACGGGGCCAGCGCCGCCGTCGAGGCGGTGAACCTCGGGGTTGCCGCATCGGGACGCCAGCGGGTGTGGGTGTCACAGGGCATCCATCCTCACTGGCGACAGATGCTGGCGACCTGCGCGGCCGGGACCGGCCATCGTCTGTCCATCGTCGACCTCGTCGACGGGCGCACCGCGTGGCCCGACGACACCGGGCTGGCTGGCGATGACCTTCCCGGCGTGCTCCTGGTCGGCTACCCCAACTTCCTCGGGTGCCTGGAGGACGTCGGTGCGGCACGGGAGGTGTGCGATCGGACCGGGGCGGTCCTGGTCGTTGCGGCCGATCCGGTGGCCGCCGGTGTCCTCCGTTCGCCTGGGCGGTGGGGGGCCGACGTCGTGGTCGGCGAGGGTCAGGTCTTCGGCACCACGCTCGGGTTCGGCGGGCCATACCTGGGCTTGTTCGCCTGCGCCCAGTCCCATGTCCGTCGGCTTCCCGGGCGGCTGGTGGGCGAGACGGTGGACGCCGATGGACGGCGCGCCTACGTCACCACCCTCCGCGCCCGCGAGCAGGACATCCGCCGGGAGAAGGCCACGTCGAACGTGTGCACCAACCAGACACTGATGGCGGTGACCGCAGCCGTGCAGCTGGGCTGGCTGGGCACGTCGGGCCTCGCCGAGCTCGGCCTCCGGTGCGCACGGGCCACCCGCTATTGCCGTGACGCGTTGCTGGCCGTGGAGGGCGTCACCCCGTACGCCACGGCGCCGGTGGTCCGCGAGTTCGCCGTCCGGACGCCGGTGCCGGCCGCCGTGGTCATCGAGCGCTTGGCCGACGAGGGCTTCCTGGCCGGCATCGCTCTCGACGGGGGCGAGACCGACGTCGGTCACGGTTATGCCGATGCTGGGCACGGGCTCTTGGTGGCGGTGACCGAGCGACGAACCCGTTCCGAGATCGACGGCTATGCCGCTGCGTTCGCCAAGGCGGTGGCCTGATGCCGGAGATCGCGCCGACCGAGGGTCGTGATGCCGCCGGCCGGGATGCCGCGACCGGTGACGCCGCGGGGCGTGATGCCGTCGTCCAGACTGCGGCCGGGGGAAGGGCCACCGCTGCGCCGCTGTTGGGGCGCGAGGCCGAGCCGACCTTGTTCGAGTTGTCCCATCCCGGACGGTCGGCCTGGTCCTTCCGGACGACCGGGTTGCCCGAGACACCCCTCGAGGAGCTCATCCCGGCCGAGTTCCGGCGCCCCTCACCGGTCCCGCTGGCCGAGGTCTCCGAGCGCGACCTGGTGGCCCATTTCACCCGGCTCTCCCACCGGCAGTTCTCGGTGGACCTCGGCGCCTACCCGCTGGGGTCGTGCACGATGAAGTACAACCCCAAGGTGTGCGACACCGTCGCCGGCCTTCCCGGACTGGCCGGCGTGCACCCTGCCGCCCCCGCCTCACTGACCCAGGGATGGCTCGAGCTCCTGGTCGAGTTGGAAGAGGATCTGTGCGAGATCACCGGGATGGCGGCGGCCACGCTGCAGCCGGCAGCCGGTGCGGCGGGGGAGCTGACCGGCCTGCTCCTCATGCGGGCATGGCACGATGCCCAGGGCTCGACCCGGCACAAGGTGATCATCCCCGACTCGGCTCATGGGACCAATCCCGCATCGGTGACCCTCGGTGGCTACGACGTCGTGACCGTCCCGAGCGACGAGCGGGGGTGCGTGGACATGGCCTCGCTGGCGACGGTGCTCGACGAGGACGTGGCCGGGATCATGCTCACCAACCCCAACACCCTCGGGCTCTTCGAGGAGGACATCGCCGAGATCGCCGCGGCCGTGCACGAGGTGGGGGGCCTGCTCTACTACGACGGCGCCAACCTCAACGCCATCCTCGGCGTGGTCCGGCCCGGGGACATGGGCTTCGACATCGTGCACATGAACCTGCACAAGACCTTTGCCACCCCGCACGGGGGCGGCGGCCCTGGTGCCGGCCCGGTCGCCGTTGCCGAACGCCTGGTCCCGTTCCTCCCCGGTCCTCGACCGACCAGGCTGGGGGCTGACGGTGACGACGGCTTCGGGTGGACGGTGCCCGAGCGATCGATCGGCCGCATGCACACGTGGCACGGCAACGCCCTGGTCCTGGCCCGGGCGTTGGCCTACATCCAAGCCAACGGGGGCAACGGCCTCCGCCGCATCGCTGAGGTCGCCGTGCTCAACGCCAACTGGATCCGCCAGCGCCTCGCCGGCAGCTACGACGTCCCCTTCGACCGGCCCTGCATGCACGAGACGGTGCTCTCGACCCGCAACCTGAAACAGCCCCACGGCGTCCGGGCCCTGGACGTGGCCAAGCGTCTCCTCGAGGAGGGGTTCCATTCGCCCACCGTCTATTTCCCCCTCATCGTCGACGAGGCGCTCATGATCGAGCCGACCGAGACCGAGAGCCCGCAGACGCTGCTGGCGCTGGCCGAGGCCCTCGAGCTGATCGCCTCGGAGGCCACGTCGGAGGCCGGCGCCTCCATGTCCGAGGCCCCGCGGCCCACACCCGTGCGCCGGGTCGACGAGGCCCGGGCCGCCCGCACGCTCATCCCCACCTTCGACGCCAGGCCCTGATCATCGATCATCTACGTGGGTGTCCACCTCGTGGAGGACGAGGCCAACCACTGGAGCATCTGCCGGCGGGTCGTTGGGCCGTGGGGGCTCCAGGCCGACGGTAACGCACCGTCGTTGCGAAGCTGGGCCGACTCTTGGATGTTCGCGGTCAAGGGATCCGTGGTGAGGCCGCAACGAGTGGCCGTTGGGTCGATGCCGAAGAGCTTGGCGGCGTTGAGGCCGAAGAGCCCCGCCTTCACCTCGTCGGTCAACTCGGGGTAGTGGAAGGTCTCCTGGAACTGGGCGGTGATCTGGAAGGCCCGCATGGCCATGATCTGCGGTTGGGGACTGCCGTACCAAATGGAATCGGTTCCCCACATGACCCGGTGCTGGCCCACTCGACTGAGCAGCTTTCCGAGGGCATGAGCGGCCTGATCGGGTTGGGTCAGCAACTGGCGCCACAGGGTGGCCACGTCGACCCATACGTTGTCGTTTGGCGGCACGTTGTGACGATCGAGGGCGCTGAGCAAGGTGTCTATCCCGATCGTGGCGGTCGGGTCGAAGGGACCTTCGACGTGAGACGGGTCCCAAGCCGCGTGGTACACGACAAAGTCCATGTCCGGGAATTGGCGTGAGACTGCCACCATGTCCTCGGGATGGTTGAACGAGGGGTCGAAGTTCACGAGCGGTAGTCCCTTGTGGGCCACGAAGACCTTGACGCCGAGATCGTGGGCGTGCTGGACGGTGGGAAGGCCGACGGACGGGTCTTCCAACGAGAACCCGCCGCCGCTGGGGCTCCAGGCGGTGTAGACCTTGAACGCGCATGGGGGGCCGCCTTGCACTGCGCTCGACATCTCATCGAGGGTGGCCTGCAGCGGTCCGACATTGGGGGCGATGATGTTCTCAACCAGGAGACGGCTGGCGCCACCATGGACGAGCCCGTCCGTGATCTGCTGGGTACTCAGTGCCTCCGGGAAGGGTATCGGCGCGTTGGACGGACCGGAGTTGGGGACATCGGTCAGGACCGCGACGGTCGTGTCGCTGGCCAGGAACAGATCGTGCAAGTAGGTCGCCCGATCGACACAATCGAGTTGTGGATTGTCCGTGCACCCGGGCGGGAGCATGCCAAGGACGAGTCCGACCGTCTCCGGGGAGTTCTGGACCCAGGAACCGCTGGGAATGACGTGGTGGGTGTGGGCGTCGACGATGAACTCGCCGGTACTCCCGAGGGCTTGTTGGCAGGCCGCCGCGTCCGTCGACGACGGTGCGTTGAACGTACCGCCGGGGTGGACCTTCGATGATCGATTCAACGCCGACGGCGCCGAGCATCCGCCGAGCTCGAACGCGGCGAGGGCCGCAGCTACGGCTCCCGCTCCCTGCAAGAAGCGGCGCCGGCCCATGCCGGATCGACGCGCCGAGTCGTCGATCGAAGATCGGATCAGTTGGTTGACCGCCCGGTCATGAGCACTTTCGGAGAAGGGAACGAACTCACCGTTCGAGATTGGCCCCGCACGTAGCGGCAGGGGCGGGGGCGCCTCTTCTTGGTCTCGCTGTCTCCGAGAGAACGTGCCCATGGCCACCCCCAGCTGAGGATAGGCCCATTGGCGCCGGGTGCGCCGAACGCGGAAGCTGCGACTGATCAGGTGGCGGCCGGGATGGGTTGCTTCACCAGCCAGCCGAGGGTCGACAGGGCCTGGGGGACCGTCCAGGTCTGGCCGGTGGGGTCGTTCAGGTTGCGCTTGCCCTGGTCGTCGAGCAACTTCAGGAGCGCCTTGGGCAGCGTGTGGCTGGTGACGGCGGGGGCCGCCACCGTCACGAACCGCTCGTGGCCCTGCGGGTCGATGAGGACGTAGCCGTCGGAGTGGTTGACGTCGTAGGTCAGCGGCTGGTGGGTCCACCAGTCGAGCTGGGGGGGAGAGCCCTCGGGGACTCGCTGGGCGTAGAAGTGGAAGAACTGGTTCAGGGTGTCCACGCTGGCCTGGGTGCCGGTCAGGATGGGCCACGAGGCGCCGGTGAGGTGCTTATACGCCCTGAGCCTGGCCGGGGTGTCCCGTGCCGGATCAACCGAGTACTCCACGATCTCCACCTTGTTTCCCAGTCCGGCGGCGGTGATGGCCCTCTGGACCAGGAGGAGGTTCTCCGTCGTCAACGGGCACATCTCCTGGCACAAGGAGAGCATCGTGGCCAGGAGCACGGTCTTGCCCCGGAAGTCGGCGAGCGTGGTCGGTTGGCCCTGTTCGTTCACCATCGGCACGGAGGGGACCATCCGGTTCTGGACGATCCCCAACGAGGGGGCGGGCGCCGGCGGTGCCGCAGCGCTCGACGAACAGGCCACGACGGCGATGCCGGCCATCAGGCACGCCATCCACCCCGCCGTCCGTTTTCCGGCTCGAAACGGGCTGCGGCGCGACAACACGCCCGAGAGGATAGGCAGCCGGTCGGCGCCTGTCAGGACGGGCAGCTCGGTTCGGCAGGCCGATTCGGCCGGTCAGCCTGGTCCGAACGACGAGCTCAGTCGAGCAGGTCGGGTTGCTCCCGCACGATCCGATCGAAGAGGGGCTGGAAGCTGAAGTACCCGGCCATGTTCGATCCGACCTGGCTGGCGGTGAGCCGTGCCATCTCCGGGTCGATGTTGACCGGCGTGCCGACCGATGAAGCCAGGATCTGGGCCTGGCACGAACGCTCCATGGTGATGAACCACCACACGGCCTCGTCGACCGACTGACCCACGGTGAGGAGACCGTGATTGCGGAGGATGACCGCCTTGTAGTCGCCCAGGGCGTGAGCGATGCGCTTGCCCTCCTCGACATCGACCACCACACCGGTGTAGTCGTCGAAGAGGCCATGGTCCCCGTAGAAGGCGCAGGCATCCTGGGTGATCGGGTCGAGCAGGCGCCCCAACGCCGACCAGGACTTGCCGTAGATCGAGTGGGCATGACCGGCGGAGATGACGTCGGGGCGGGCGGCGTGGACCTGGCTGTGGATGGCGAAGGCCGCCGTGTTCACCGACTTGTCGCCGACCACCACGTCGCCCTTGTCGTTGACCAAGAGGAGGTCGGAGACCCGGATGTGCCCGAAATGGGTGCCGAAGGGGTTGACCCAGAAATGGTCGAGTCGCTCGGGGTCCCGGGCGGTGATGTGGCCGGCGATCCCCTCGTCGAACCCGAACTTCGAGAACAGGCGGAACCCTGCGGCCAGGCGCTGCTTGCGGTAGAGCCGCTCCTCGTCGAGCGAATCGAATTTCATCGACTTGGGGAGCTGGAGTATTTCGGCCATGGCGTTCTCCTCACCGGTCCTGCGTCCCGTCATGACGGCCGCCAGGAACACACGTTGTCTCTTCAGTGTAAGGGTCGAAGGCCGTCCCGCCGGGTTGCCTGGTCGGGCACAACGGACCTGGTCAGAGCGGGGAAGGGGCGGCGAGGCGGCTGATCGGGCCAACCGTCCGCCTCTATCCGAACTACTTGACATAATGTACATTATCGGCGGTTCACCGTCAGTCCTGTCTGCCGGGCACCGGTATCGCCCCGATCCGCTCCCGCTCCGATTGGCCGTTCCCGACATCCCCGTTCGCCGCCGGCAGTCATCGCCACCGCCGCACAAGGCCCGGACGGTCATCCCTGGGGCAGCTGTTCGGATCAGAGTGGTCGGGGCTTCGTGGCCTCGGCCGCGCCCTGTCCGGGCCTCGTCGCATGGCCGCTCACCGACCGCCCCTGAACCACCTCGGTCCCGGTATTCCGTCACGGTGACGTAATGGCGGCTGACCAATCGGCTGGCCAGATCCGACTACGGCCCGGTCGCGCGGTGGCGAGCGTTCCGGTGAAGGAGGAACGGGACCAGGAAGCGAAGGGTGGCGGGAACGGCGGGTGCGAGCAGGCGATCCCGTCCGAGGGTCGCCAGACTCGTCGCCCGTGCTTCGGTATCCCCCAGACGATGGAAGGCGAGGGCGAAGCGGAGGTGATGCCAGGCGAGCACTTGGCGCGAGACCGAGCCGGAATGCTGGGCCTCCCGGCCGAGCATGGCCAGGGTGGCGGCGTGGTCCCGGCGGAGGTCCCGGCTGCGCCCGGCGGCCATGTCGTGATGGAAGACAAGAGGGGCATCCAGCTTGAGGATCCCACCGAGCTTCGAGACTCGCAGCCAGCAGTCCCAGTCCTCGGCCCCGTCCAGGGACGGCTCGAAGCCTGCCACCCGGCAGACGACGTCTCGCCGCACCAGCACACTCGAGGTCGGCAGAGGGTTGAGGACAAGCAGGTCCTTGGTGGTGATGCGACGCACCCGAGCGGCCTTTGGGGCCGGAGGACTTCCCCCGCGGGACCGGGTCCAGTCGGCGGCACAGCACACGATGGAGTCGTCCGAGCCCACTGCTCGTAGTTGTCGTTCCAGCTTGAAGCGGCTCCATTCGTCGTCGGGGTCGAGGAGGGCCACCCACTGGGTTCGGCTCAGGGCCATGCCGGCGTTGCGGGCGGCAGACGGACCGAGGTGGCCCTGCTGCACGATGCTCACCGTGGGCCCGAAGCCGCGCGCGACTTCGACGGATCCGTCGGTCGACCCGTCGTCGACCACGATGACCTCCTCGGGAGGTACGGTCTGGGCGAACACGGAGCTCAACGCCCGTTCAAGCGTGCCTTCGGCATTGTGCACGGGGATGACGACGCTCACACTCGCATCTCGCCTGTTGGGCCGGGCGAGCTGCGCCGTCTCGGCCGCCCGACGTGCCCCGAGGGCGAAGCGGGCTACCACCCGATCGTCCAGAGGCACGCGCCGATCGGCAAAGCGCTGGGTCACTTCATGGCCTCGCCCGGTGAGAAGCAGGATGTCGCCGTCCTCCAGGCTCTCGACCGCGCACCGAATAGCGGTCTTGCGGTCGAGCTCGATCGACGCCATGTGGCGGCGCTCGGCCGGTACCCCGGCCAGAAGCTCCTCGAGAATCCTCCGGGGCTCTTCGTCACCGGGGCTGTCGGTGGCGAACATCACCCGATCGGCCCGAGCGGCGATGCGGCCCATGTCGGCTCGCTTTTGAACGTAGCGCTCGCCTCGGGCCCCGAGCACGAGGTGAACCCGGCCGGCCGCCAGCTGCCGGGCGGTGGCGATGATGGCGCCGAGGGCATCAGGGGTGTGGGCGTAGTCGACCACGACGTGGAAGGGCTCGTCGGTGGTCACGATCTCGAAGCGTCCCGGAGGTGCCCTGCAGGCGGCAATGGCGGCCTGGGCCCGGGGCCCGGGGACGCCCACGGCTCGCGCGGCGAGGTAGGCGCCGACGATGTTCGGGGCGTTCACCGTCCCGATGAGCCGCGAGCGAATGGTCGTCGTGCCGCTTCGGTCCTCGAGGATGACGGTCACCCCCTTCAGACCATGGGACTCGACCCGGTAGACGACGTCCGACCCGGGCCCTCGGCCGTAGGTGGTTGCAGGGACCGGGCAGCTGGAGGCCAGGCGCCGACCCCACTCGTCGTCGGTGCAGATGATGGCCCGCCGGCAGCGCTGGGGAGAAAAGAGGCGGGCTTTCGCCGCGAAGTAGGCCTCCATGGTCCGGTGATAGTCGAGGTGCTCGGGGGTGAGACCCAGGAACACCCCCACGTCGAATCCGATGCCATCGACCCGGTGGAACTCCAGGCTGTGCGAGGAGACCTCGACCGACACCCCCTCACTACCGGCCTCGACCAGAGCGGCCAGGCTGGCCTGGAGGTCGGGTGCCTCTGGGGTCGTGAGCTCCGAGGGAGGCCGGAACGTCGGACCGAGGTGCAAGCCCGTCGAGGAGATCTGACCGCCCGGTGCGCCGGTGGTATCCAGGCAGGCTCGGACCAGCTCACAGGTGGTGGTCTTGCCGTTGGTGCCGGTCACGCCCACCACCGAGAGCTTGCTGGCCGGGTCGCCGTAGAAGGCGGCCGCGAGCGGCCCGACCGCCGCCCGGGTGGAGGAGACCACGAGCTGCGGCACGCTGAGGGGAAGAACGTGGTCCACGACCAGTGCGGCCGCTCCTCGCCGCAGCGCCTCGGCGGCGTGGTCATGGCCGTCGACCCGCTGGCCTCGGATGGCCACGAACAGGTCGCCCGGATCGACCCGGCCGCCGTGCAGGCACAGGCCCTGCACCACCGCGTCACCCAGGAGCTGGCCTCCGGGCAGGGACCGGCTCAGACGGGACAGCGCGATCGGTGAAGCGGGCACGGTCGCCGGCGGGCCGGCGATAGAGCGGGCCTGGCGCATGCCTCTGAATTCTCCTCCCCCAACCTGACGGCTCCATGAAGGGTCCTTCTGATGCCACGCTACGTGGGCCTTCGGACCCGCGCACTCCATGACGCCGGCCGGCCGGCGTCCGAGCAGCGCCGGGAAGCGCAGGGAGGCGCCGGGAGCACCCCATGAACGAGGGCTGGTGGTCGCACTTTGGGGCGACACAAGCCGTGCTCCAGCAAGACGGCTGCGTTAACATACTCGAAACAAAGAGGCCAATGTTCACCGCGAACCGCTCGTCACATCGTGAGGCTCCATGTTCCAACGACTGCTCGTAGCCATCGACGACACCGAGAGGTCTGACACCACCCTGAGTTTCGCCACCGCTGTGGCCAAGCTGAGCGGTGCCGTGGTTCATCTCCTCTACGTCAACGAGTTCGCCGTCGGGACCGGTGGCATGCCTCTCCACACCAACGAGGAGGCGATCGCCCTGCTCACCCGGGCAGCCCAGCAATTGCGGGCCGAGGGGATCCGGGTGACCGGGAGCTCGCGCCGGGCGCCGTACCGACAGGTTCCCCAGCGCATCGCATCGGCGGCAGACGAGTTCGCCGCCGATGCCATCGTGCTCGGCTCACGCCGGCGGGGTCACTTCTTCCGGCTGTTCTCCGGGCGGGTGCGGGAGCGCACGGTCAGGCTCACGTCGCTCCCGGTGATCATGGCGCCGGCGCCCCTCGACATCCCCGCCGGCGCCCGACTCGAGCTTTCCGAGATCATGAGCGCGGCCGGCAACCGGACGCGGTCGCTGTCGGCGTAGACGCCGGCGGGTCGGCGACTGGCCGCCGCCGGGCCGGGGTCATGCCGTGGCCGGCTCGACCACCAGACCGGCCACGTCCCTCGCCGCCTCGTAGAGGTGCTCGAAGGCCCGGCGGTAGGCGCCGGCACCCGGGCGACCGGACAGGTCGGCGTCGACATCCTCTATCGCCGCCTCGAGCCGGTAGAGGCGGTCGTGCAACCGCTGCAGCTCACCCTCGGTCACCACCACCTGGCCCTCGGGAAGGTCGAGGGACTGGGCGCGCCGCCGGGCCTCGTAGGCCCGCTGGCGGTGCGACCGGCTACAGAAGCGCCGCGGTCGTCCGGGGCCGTCGGCGCGGGCCAGCGGGCGGCGACACCAGGCGCACCGCGGCGGATCGCTCGATTTCGTCACAGTGACAATTCTAGCCGGTCCCCGCCATACATGGCCGTGATGACCCGCTGTCGGCTATCCGGTCTGCGATGCGGTGACCACGCCGTTGCACAGGTCGGCCACCACGTCAGGTTGGGACAACATGACGTCGTGGTCGGCATCGAGCTCGATGACCGTCCCCGGCTGGAGGGTCGCCATCATCGTCTCCGTGGCCTCGGCGGTGACGGCCCCGTCGCGGGTGCAGCGCACGTAGGTGGTCGGGACCCCGGAGCCGTAGCCCGAAACGGTGGCCGCGAACAGTCCGACCGGCTCGGGGACACACTGGGCGTGGGCCACGGCGAAGTCCTCGGGGCTGAGGTCCCCGGCGAACATCTGGCGGGCGGTCGCCTCGTCGAGCAGGGGCATGACCCCGGCCGGGTCGGCGGCGGCGGCGTCGTCGAGGCTGTAGAGGTCGAAGACCGTCTCGCCGACCGGCAGGGCCAGGGCGGCCAGGTACACCAGGTGGGCGACGCGGCCGGGATGGCGGTTGGCCACCTCGGTGATGGTGATCCCGCCCATGGAGTGACCGACCAACACCACCTGGGACAGTCCGGCCTCGTCGGCGTCCTCGATGACGGCCTCCACGCATTGGTCGATGGTCACCGGTACGTCGGTGCGGGGCCTTGTCCCCCGGCCGGGCAGGTCGACGGCCACCGAGGGAAGTCCCAACTTCGGGCGCACCTGGTCCCAGCACCAGGCGCCGTGGTAGCCACCGTGCACCAGGACGAATCCGTCGATTCCCATTCTGCTGTCCCCCTTTTGGCTCAGTGACCCCGTGCCAACCAGTCGGGAAGGCCCGGTGCCTCGGCCCCGATGGTCGTCTCCTGCCCGTGGCCGGGCAGCACCCTGGTGTTGTCGGGCAGCGTCAGTAGTCGCTCCCGGATCGACTCGATGATCGTGGGGAAGTCAGAGAACGAGCGGCCCGTTGCCCCCGGTCCACCCTTGAACAAGGTGTCGCCCGAGAAGACGACGCCGCCGGCTGCGTCGTAGAGCGAGACTCCCCCCGGTGAATGACCCGGCGTGTGCATGGCCCGGAGCCTGACGTTGCCCGCCTCGAGCACCTGGCCGTCGGCCAGCGGCCGGTCGGGCTCCCGATCGGGGTAGACCTGGTGCCAGAGCATCAGGTCGTCGGGGTGCAGCCAGATCGGCGCGTCGAGCACCTCAGAGAGGTCGCCGGCCGCATTGATGTGATCGTTGTGGCCGTGGGTGGCCACGATGGCCACCGTGTGCCGGTCGCCGATGGCCTCGAGGATGGGGCGATGGTCGTGAGCGGCGTCGACGACGATGACCCGGCGATCGTCCCCCACCAACCAGATGTTGTTCTCCACGTCGAAGTCCTGGCCGTCGAGCGAGAAGGTGCCCGCCGTGGTCACCAGCTCGATCATCGGTCGAAGGTCACGACGGAGCGGAGGACCTCGCCCCGCTGCATTCGGTCGAAGGCCTCCTCCACCCCGTCGAGGGGGATGGTCTCGGACACGAAGCGGTCGAGGTCCAACCGGCCCTGGAGGTAGAGGTCGACCAGCACCGGGAAGTCCCGTTCGGGTAGGCAGTCCCCGTACCAGCTGGGCTTCAGGCGCCCGCCCCGGCCGAAGAAATCGATCATGGGCAGCTCGATCTGCATGTCCGGGGTGGGCACGCCCACCTGCACCAGGGTCCCGGCCAGGTCTCGGGCGTAGAACGCCTGCTCCATGACCGTGGGGTTGCCCACCGCCTCGATGCAGACGTCGGCCCCGTTGCCGCCGGTGAGCCCGCGGATGGCCTCGACCGGGTTCTCCATGGAGGCATCGACCGTGTGCGTGGCCCCGAAGTGGCGGGCCTGGTCGAGCTTGCTCGCGTCCAGGTCGACGGCGATGATCGTGGAGGCGCCGGCCAGGTTGGCGCCGGCCACTGCCGCGCATCCCACTCCCCCACACCCGAAGACGGCCACGGAATCGCCGAGGGTGACCTCGCCGGTGAACAGGGCCGAGCCCAGTCCGGCCATGACCCCGCACCCGAGCAGCCCGACCGCCTCGGGACGGGCGGCCGGGTCGACCTTGGTGCACTGCCCCGCGGCCACCAGCGTCTTGTCGGCAAAGGCGCCGATGCCGAGGGCTGGCGCCAGCGGGGTTCCGTCGGCCAGGGTCATGGCCTGGGTGGCGTTGTGGGTGTTGAAGCAGTACCACGGCCGCCCGCGCCGACAGGCCCGGCACTGGCCGCAGACAGCCCGCCAGTTGAGGACGACGAAGTCGCCGGGGGACACCGAGGTCACGTCGTGGCCGACGGCCTCGACGACGCCGGCGGCCTCGTGGCCGAGGAGGAAGGGGAAGTCATCGTTGATCCCGCCCTCGCGGTAGTGCAGATCGGTGTGGCACACGCCGCAGGCCTGGACCACGACGGTTGCCTCACCCGGGCCGGGGTCGGGCACGACGATGGTCTCGAGCGAGACGGGCTCTCCCCGGGCCCTGGCGAGGACGCCTTTGACCTCACTCGGCACCGGTCGATCCCTCTCTCGTCAGCCCGGTCGGGCCTGACCCCCGGGCCGCCGACCGGTGACGGCGCACCGAGCCAGGGGTCAACGGGCGCCTCGGATCAGCACCCCGGGGCGCTCCCCGGTGTCCTCACCGTTCTCGAAGGTGGTCGTCCCCGACTTGATGGTCGCAACGTAGCCGGTGGCGTCCTGGAGCAGGCGGCGCCCGCCCGCGGGCAGATCGTCGTGGACGCGGGGATTGCCGAGCTGCAGTCGCTCGAAGTCGATGACGTTGATGTCGGCCAGCTTGCCCGGCTCGAGCGTGCCGCGGTCGCCGAGCCCGTAGAGCAGGGCGGTGTCCTGGGTCTGCTTCTTCACCATCCACTCGAGCGGGAGTCGTTCGCCCCGAGTCCGATCCCGGACCCAGTGAGTCAGCATGAAGGTCGGCTGCGACGCATCGCAGATGACCCCGCAGTGGGCTCCGCCGTCCCCGAGGCCGGCGGCGGCCAGCGGATGGAGCAGCATCTGGCGTGCCGGCTCCAGGTCGCCGCTGGCGTAGTTGAGAATAGGCAGGTACAGCAGGCCGTGGCCCTGGTCCTGGAGCATGGCGTCATAGGCCACCGCGATCGGCGACCGTCCCGAGGCGGCGGCCACCCCGGCCAGTGAGCGCTCGGTGCCGGGCTCGTAGTCGGGCGGCACCCCGAGGGAGTAGGTGGACTCGTAGGCCTGCTTCATCTTCCCGATGTCGGATCCCTCGGGCTCCCACTCCTCGATCGAACGACGAACGGCTGGGTCCAAGAGGGCGTCGACCAGCTCCGCTTGGGAGAGGCCCCGGGACTTGAGCTCCTGGTAGGCGGGGATGGAGTCGAACAAGCAGTACGAGGTGAAGTGACCGGAGAGCAGGCCGGTCGCCCGCCCCGCGACCTGGGGTCGAAGGTCGGCGCCGTCGTCGACCGCCTCGAGCGAGGCGTCCATCAGCTCCCGCCACAGGTCGGGGGCGCTCTCGACTTGGAGCAGTGCGAAGGTGACCGGCCGCCCGATGGTCGAGGACAGCCGGCGCATCCAGTCGACCTCGCGGTGCGGAGCGATGGTGTCCTCGCCGGCCGCACCCTCGGGCGCCAGCTCGAAGACGCCGGTGCCGAGCTCGCCGAGGGCGGCTCCGATCCCGAACAGCTCGTCCTCGGCCGCGTACGTCCCCGGGACCGGCTCGCCGTCGATGGCCCGGTGGGCGATGGTCCGCGACGTGGAGAACCCGAGTGCGCCGGCGGCAACCGCCTCTTTGACCAATTGCTTCATGGCCGCGATGTCCTCGGGCGTGGCCGGCTCGTTGCGAGCCCCCCGCTCCCCCATCACGTAGGCCCGAACCGCACCGTGGGCGATCTGCGTACCGACGTCAACCGTCCAGCGCCGGTCGCCCAACGCGTCGAGGTATTCGGGGAAGCTTTCCCACCCCCAGGTCATCCCTTCGGCCAGGGCCGTACCGGGAATGTCCTCGACCCCCTCCATCAGGCCGATGAGCCAACCATGCTGGTCGGGCATGGCCGGCGCGAAGCCGACGCCGCAGTTCCCCATGACGATGGAGGTCACGCCGTGCCAGCTGCTCGGGGCGATGGTGTCGTCCCAGGTGGCCTGGCCGTCGTAGTGAGTGTGGATGTCCACCCAGCCCGGAGTGACCAAGAGACCATCGGCCTCGATGGTCCGAGACGCCGAGGGGTCGCTGAGCCGTCCGACCGCGGTCACCACTCCGCCGTCCACGGCGACGTCCGCCCTCCGGGCCGGGCTCCCGGTCCCGTCGACTACCGATCCTCCGCGAATGACCAGTTCATGCACGCCTCGACCCCCTTAGTGGCAACCAGGCAATCGTCACACGGATCGGTCGCCCTTGGCAATGCACGGACCGTTCGAGGCGGGACCGGGACCAGGTCCCGGACTCCCGGACCGTCCGGTCGGGCGACCGGATCCGGCCCGCATCACGGCGTCAGCGGGCCAGCGCCTCGAACAGGTCGCCGTTCGCCTCCACCCGCTCCAACACCTGGTCGGCGGTGAAGCGGAGGAGCCCGGGATCCTCGGCGGCCACGCATCGGTCGACCTCGTCCCACGACACCGGCGTGGACACCGTGGGCTCCTGGCGGGCCCGGAGCGAGTAGACGGCGACCGTCGTCTTGGCCGGATGGTTCTGGCTCCAGTCGATCAGCACCTTTCCGTGGCGGAGCTCCTTGCGCATGTTGGAGACGACCAGGTCGGGATGTTCGGCCTCGAGCGTCCGGGCCAGGTCGTGGGCCTCCTCGCGGACCCGGTCCCAGGTGGGACGCCCCCCCAGCCGGTGGTAGAGCTGCAGGCCCTTGGACCCGCTGGTCTTCGGGTGGGAGGCCCTGCCGGCGAGGGCATCATCGATCAGCCGGGCCACCCGGCAACAGTCGACCATGGTGCTCCCCTCGCCCGGGTCCAGGTCGAAGACCATGTGGTCGGGTGGCCCGGGCAAGGTCCGGCGCCGGCCGATCCTCCACAACGGGACGTGGAACTCGATGGTGGCGAGGTTGGCCGCCCAGGCGATGGTCGGGAGGTCGCAGACGACGGCGTACTCGACGCTGCCGGTCTTGGACCGACCGCGTGATCCGCTGGCCGTCGAAGGCACCTCGACCGTCCGCACCCAGGGGGGTGCGTGCGAGGGGACGTGCTTCTCGAAGAAGGACGAGGCCTCGACCCCGTTGGGGAACCGGTGCAGGGTCAGGGGGCGGTCGCGAACGTGGGCGAGCATCACCGGCGCGATGCGGACGTAGTAATCGATCATCTGGCCCTTCGTGAACCCGCCCGGGTACAGCGGCTTGTCCAGATTGGACAGCGTGAGCCGACGTCCCTCGACCTCCACCTCGACCGAGGAGGGCTTACTCACGAACCACCTCTGTCGGGTCCTTGTCGGGACGGAGGCCGCGCCACGCCGGGTGCCGGATCTGACCGTCCCTGGTCCATTCGGTGAACCGCACCTCACCGACCAGGCTGGGCTCCACCCACGTGACCCCGGCTCGGTGGGCCGTGGGGACAGCAGCGGCGAACGGGCTGCTCGCCCGCGTGAGGGGGCGCAGCCGGCCCAGCAGCTCCCGCTGTTGCCCGGCGGTGAAGCCGGTGCCGACCTTGCCCACGTAGTCGAGGCCCTTCTTCCCCGGGACGCCGAGCAGGAGCGCCCCGAAGGTATCTTCCCGGCTGCCCTTTCCCGGCGCCCACCCGCCGATCACCACTTCCTGGGTCCGGGTCAGCTTGACCTTGATCCAGGTGTCGCTCCGCCGCCCGGGCAGGTAACGGCCGTTCCGCCGCTTGGCCACCACGCCTTCGAGGCCTCCGGACCGGGCGACGTCGAGCACCTTGTGGCCCGGCACGTCGGTGAACGAGTCGGTCGTCGCCCAGTCCGGGCCATCGAGGGCCAGGGACTCGAGCACGGAGCGTCGCTCATCGTAGGTGTCGTCGACGAGTTGCCTGCCGTCCAGATAGAGCACGTCGAAGATGAGGTAGCTCACCGGGGTGGTGGCCGCCGCCCGCCGGACCTGGGCCGCACCCCGCACCTGCATGCGGTTCTGCAGCTTCGAGAATGAGGGGCGCCCGTCGTCGTCCATGGCCACGAGCTCGCCGTCGAGGATGGCCGAGGTCGCCCCCAGCTGCTCGCCCACGCCGCGAAGTTCCGGATATGCGTCGGACACGTCGTTGCCGTTGCGGGTCAGGGCCCGCACCCGTCCACCCTCGATGTAGGTCACCGCCCGTATCCCGTCCCACTTGAACTCGTAGGCCCAGCCGCGGTCGCTGGCCGGCAACGTGCCGGGCATGGCCAGCATTGGCCGGATCTCCTCGGGCATCGGCTCCCACCCCGCCGGAGCCGGATCCATGCGATGGATCATCCAGTTGCGGTCCCCCGTCTTGAACAGAACGTACCGACCGCTGATGCGCGAGCCGTGGAGCTGGACGATGACCTCGCGCTCGTTCCATTTCTCGCACTCGTAGTGGCCCCGATCCCAGAGGATGACGGTGCCCCCTCCGTACTCGCCTTTGGGGATGTCGCCCTCGAAGGTGCCGTAGTCGAGCGGATGGTCCTCGGTGTGAACGGCCAGCCGGTTGTTGCCCGGGTTGAGCGGGATGCCCTTGGGGATGGCCCACGAGACGAGAACCCCGTCCCGCTCGAGCCGGAAGTCCCAGTGCAACGCGGTGGCATGGTGCTCCTGGACGACGAAGACCGGACCCGCCCGCTTGGACCGCTTGCCCTTCGCCGTCTTGCCCTTTGCGGTCGCGCCCATGGGCTCGGGGGTCTTGGCCGGGTCACGCTTCTTCCGGTATGCAGCCAGGGCGGGATCCGTGGTGGTGGCTGCCTTGCCGGCGGCCCGCTTTGCGACGGACTTCTGTGCCACCGCCTTCTTGCCTGCTGTCTTGCCGGCGGGCCGCTTTGCGACGGACTTCTTGCCTGCGGCCCGCTTTGCGACGGACTTCTTGCCGGCCGCCCGCTTTGCGACGGACTTCTTGCCGGCGGCCGTCTTTGTTGCCCCTGCGGACTTCTTGATCCCCCTACCCCGCTGAGCAGCTGGTGCCACCGATCCGAAATACCCGTTCAGTGTCCGACCGACACATCGGTGCCGTGCGTGACCGGTGGGGAAGGCGCCATCGACACCCCCGGTCCGTGACCGTTGACCGGTCCGCCTCGCCGGTCGCCGAGCCCGATGTGGTCGAGCCAGTCGGGATTGCCCATGCCGGAGCGAGGCTAATGGCTTCCGACGGGCCGGGCCTCCCGGCCGATCCGGCCCGGGTCGACCCCGGTTCCCGGCACCCCGCCCGATCGTCCAGAATGGGATGGAACTGCGAACAGAGCGATCAGGAGATCGACCATGGAATTCGATTTCGATCCTGACGATCCAGCCTTCTTCGGCGAGGAGGCCTTCTACGACGAGGACGAGGTGTTCATCCGCACCTGCGGTCGTTGCGGCACCCGGACCTCACCCCAATGGTCGGAGTCGGCCAGCTTGGAAGAGGCCCGGCGCTACGGCTGGCGTCGGGTCGCCGCGTCAGATCGGCCCGGGTCCCGGCGCATGGACCTCTGTGGTCGTTGCGCGGCCGACGCCGGCTACGGCGCCCCCCTGGCTCGCTGGGGATCCTGGTAGGGGCGGTTTAGCGGCGCGCCAAGCGGGGCCAAGGGCCCCCAATCAGGCCGCATCCAGGGTGGCGTCACCCGCTCGCCACCCACAGCTGGTCAGGCCGCCCGCCTGAATGGCCTGCAAGGATCGGAGCACCTCGTCGACGTTCCGACCTGTGTCGAGGTCGTTCACCGACACGAACCGGATGACGCCTTCGGGGTCGACGATGAACGTGGCCCGCTGGGCGACTCCTTCGTCAGGGTCGAGGATCCCCAATGCACCGGTGAGCTCGCGCTTCACGTCGGCAGCCATCGGGAAGGGCAAGTGCCTGAGGTCGGGGTGATTGGATCGCCAGGCCAGATGGACGTACTCGCTGTCGATGCTGACCCCGACCAGGTCCGCGCCGGCCTCGGCGAAGTCGGGTTGGCGGTCTCCGAATGCTGCGATCTCGGTCGGACACACGAAGGTGAAGTCCTTGGGCCAGAAGAAGGCCACCAGCCACCGGCCGGCGTGATCGGCGAGGGCGGTACGGGTAAGTGAAGGCGTCTCGACGCCGTCCACTGCGGGCAGATCGAAGTCCGGAAATCGGTTCCCGACGGTGAGCATGGTGCTGTCCTCCTTGGCACACGGTCTCTTCGAATCCGTGTCGCAATGCCTAATTCTGATTAGTAGGTGTACCTCACATAGACCAACCGTCCGAGAGGCCGGGTTGTTCCCATCCGGGCGCGAAACGCCTGTGCGGGCCGACGGGCCCCCGAGGGCCGCCGGTTCCATGAGCGCCGCCGGTCAACCAGATGAGGACGGATTGGACCCCAGCGTGGCCGAAACCGTGAGCTGCTTCTGGCCCCGGTAGAGGCCGATCTGCACGGTCTGGCCCGGCTTGTCGGCCTGGATGGCCACCTGCAGCTGGTCGGCGCTGGTCACCGTCTTGCCGTCGAGCTTGACGATGACATCGCCGTTCTGGATCCCGGCCGTGTCGGCGGGAGAGCCGGATGTCACCTGCATCACCGCCGCTCCCTGCGTTGGGACGAACCCATATTGGCTCCGGAGCTGTGGTGTCACCGTCTCGAGCGAGACGCCGAGATACCCAATACCAGCCTTGGACCCGCTGCCGATCGAATGTTTCCGTAGTCCGGGAAGCAGTTGTTGGATCTTGTTGGCGGGAATGGCAAAACCGATGTTCTGCGCTTGGCTGGTCCCGCTGCTGCTGGCGGCCACCGCGGTGTTCATCGCGACCACCTTGCCCGAGCTATCGACCAGGGGGCCGCCCGAGTTGCCGGGGTTGATGGCCGCGTCCGTTTGAAACAGGTCGGTGAGGGTCTCGGTGCTGGAGCTGCCAGCATCGCCGGCGGTGACCGTGCGGCCCTTGGCCGAGATGATTCCCTGGGTCACCGTCGGGGTACCGAGCGAGAGGCCTAACGCGTTGCCGATGGCCACCACGCCATCCCCCACTTGCACGTTGTCCGAGTCGGCGTAGTTCACCGTGGGTAGGTTCGCTCCCCCGGTGATCTGCAGCAGGGCGACGTCGTTGGTGGGGTCGGCGTCGACCAGGGTGGCGGCGCGGGACTTGGTCTGCCCATAGAGGGTGACCGTGATGTCGGTCGCCCCCGTGATGACATGGTTGTTGGTGACCACTTCGCCGGTCGAGCTGATGATCATGCCCGAACCCTGATTGTCCTGCTGCTGCGCTTGGCCTCCGGGGAAGTTGAACGCGCCGTTGCTGGTGGGCGTGGACTTGGCGTCGATGGCCACGACGGCCGGGAGGACCTTGGCGATCACCGTTTCGATGTTGGCGGTCCCGTTCAACAGTGCCGGCCCGGCCGAGATCTCCTTGACAGTGGTCGTCGTGTTGCCGTTCCCCACGATCGCCGCAACGATGCCGCCGCCGACCCCTGCACCGATCAGCGCAGCCACGAGAGCCACAACCGCCCAGCGCCAAGTCCCAGCGGGTCCCCGGGTGCCCGGCGTTGCCGGTGCACTCCCACCCTGTCCTTCACCCCCACCGTGTCCGGTCGGCAGGACGCCGGCAGGGCCGGGCCCTGGGGTAGCAGGAGGAGCGCCCTGGAATGCACCGGCCCCGGCAGCACCGGCCGCGGCAGCGCCGGCCGCGGCAGCACCGGCACCCGGGACCCCAAGGAGTGCCTCGGGAACCGGACCGGGAGGGCCCGGAGGGCGCTGCCATCCCGGGTCGGTCGGCTGCAGGGGTGCGCCGCCGACAGGGAGCTCGGCCGTGGGTGCGGCGTCGGGACTGGAAAGCGGGATCTCGTTCGTGGGTGCGGCGTCGGGGCTGGAAAGCGGGGTCTCGGCCGTCTGCTCGTCCGAGGCGGGGACCGCGGGTTGGCCCTCGCGCTTGCCGCCCGTCGGCTCCCGCTCGTCCATCCCGCTCCTCCTCGACTCGTACCCCCTGCTCAGCCACGATCCCTCGGCGTCGCTACGTCAGTTCGATAGTACGGCCGGAACCCCCTTACAATGCTTTCATTCACCCGCTTCTTACTCCCTTCTTAGCCATCCCTTATGCGCAGGGTTTCTGTGACCCTCTCCTGCGGCAGTAGCGTGTCGGCCGGTATGTCGCACAAGATCGAGATCGAGCTGACCAGTGGAAGTGGGGATGGCACCTGGACGTGGCGCGCCGCCGGCGCCAAGCAACCTCGGGGTACCGTCTCCGGCGAGCTCGTACCCGAAGGGACTGCTGTCGGGACTGTCCTGCGCGCCGAGGTGGAGTCGACCCTCGATGGCATGAACGTCATCGCGCTGCTTCCCCCCAAGGGCAAGGAAACCCCCAAGCCCGTCGAGCGGATCGAGATCATCGGCACGCCCCGATCGGGACCCGACGTGTCGGTGGTCCTCGCCTCCAAGTCCAGGGGGCGGCGCCGGGACGGCGACCGGGACCGTCGCGACCGGGACCGCCCGGACCGGGACCGTCGCGACCGGGACCGCGCCGGGCGCGATCGGTCCGACGGGTCGCGGCGGCCGTCGGGCGGGCGGGGCCGGAGCGAGTCGGCGGCGGCGTCATCTGCGCCACGGGGCGACAGCCGGGCCCGCACCGGCGGGCCGTCGGAGGAGCGGCGACGCGACCGTCCCGCCCGGCCGGGCGGGCGGGAGGGCGGCCGGCGAGCGGGAGGCCGGGACAATCAGAGCCGCCCGCAACCCTCCACCACCTACCGCAATGCGGCGTTGGCCGGCATGCGGCCCGAGCAACTGCCGGTTGCCGAGCAGTTGCTGCGCGGTGGCATCCCGGCTGTTCGCCAGGCGATCAACGAGCAGAACGAGCGCGCCCGAGCCGACGGGCGGGCCGAGGTGACACCGGGGCCACTGCTGGCCATGGCCGAGGAGCTGTTGCCCACGGTCAACCTGGCCAACTGGAAGGACCGTGCCTCGGCGGCCAGGAGCGCCGGCAAGGATGTGGCCCTGCGCGAGCTCCGGTCCATCGTCGCCTCGGCCTCCACGGTCAGCCTGGACGACGAAGGCCGGGAGTTCGCCGCATCGTTGCGCACCTCGCTCGACCAGCGGGTCACGGCCCTTCGCGACGCCTGGGTGGCCCGCATGACCGCCGCCCTCGACGAGGGCCGGGTCGCCGACGCCCTGCGCATCTCGGCCCGACCGCCGGAACCGGCTGCCCGCCTGTCGGCTGAGCTGGCCGTGCGCCTCTCCGAACTGGCCGGTCAGGCCATGTCGGCTGAGACGCCGGCGGCCGAGTGGCTGGCCGTGCTCGAGGTCGTCGTCGAGTCGCCGGTGCGCCGAACGGTCAAGCCGGCCGGGATCCCGCGGGACGCCGACGAGTCGCTGCTGGCCGCCGCACGCCAGGCGTCGGGGATGGTGCCCGAGCTGGCCCGCCTGCTCGGGATCCCCATCCCACCACCGCCGGGGCCGCGGCGCCCGGTTCCGGCCCGATCGTCACCGGGCCGGCGTTCGGCCTGACCGCTCAGCTCAACGCCCCAGAGCGGCGATGAGCACGTCGAGCCCGTCGACCAGATCGAGCCGGTCGATCTTGTCCAACGGCACCCAGGCGGCCGCCTCGGCGTCGTCGGAGGGCACCGGGTCGCGGCGGTCGACGACGGTGACGGCATAGTCGGTGATCCAGTACCGCGTCCCGTCGATGTCCACGGTGGCATCGAGCACGACCGGGCCGCAGACCCCGACGAGCCCGGTCTCCTCGGCCAATTCCCGGACCACGGCCTCCTCGGGTCGTTCGCCCGGCTCGACGTGGCCGCCGGGCACCGACCATCGACCGGCCTGTGGGGCCCGGCCCCGCCTGATCAGGAGGACAGCGCCGTCGACGACGGCGACCGCCCCCACCCCGCGCACGGCGGGGTCCGGTCCGGACGTGCCCACGCCGCCGAGTGGTCAGCCCGGCTCGATGACGCGGTGCATGACCAGCAGGCGAGCCTTGAAGCCGGCCGACTCGAAGAAGTTCTTCCCGTCCCGGTCGCCTGGGAGGGCGATGCCGTCCGCTCCGACACAGTGCTCCGCTTCGAACCAGGCCATGAGCGAGTCGATGAGCAGATGGCCGAGACCGATGGACCGGGCACCGGGATCGACATAGCAGCCATCCATCCGGCCGAGCCGGTTACCGTCCCTCAGCGTCTCGATCCGGCCGATCGCCATGCCAACGACCACGTCGTCGATCGTCCCGACCAGGGTCAGACGAGTTGCATCGCCCAGCAGCGAGGCAAAGGCCTCGGGCTCGAAGGCTCCGACCGGCGATGGTCGCTGATCGGCCAGCAGCAGAGAGCCGCCCCGCTGGTGGGCCAGGGCATCGGCGCACGCCGCCGACAGGGCGGCGAGCTCGGGTGCGTCGCCCGGTTCGGCCTTCCGTACTGCTTCCACCGGTCCTCCTCGGCAACGGTGACCCGACCCGCCGCGGTCGTGGCTCCCGTTGGGCTACGAGCGCTCGTCCAATAGCTGCTCGACGCGGTTGAGGATAGTCCGGCGACCTCGATGGGCCGACTCGTGAGCCCGGAC
This sequence comes from uncultured Acidimicrobiaceae bacterium, assembly GCA_963803065.1. Classification (GTDB taxonomy): domain Bacteria; phylum Actinomycetota; class Acidimicrobiia; order Acidimicrobiales; family RAAP-2; genus DASXMT01. Next base: position 84,174 of record CAWDKW010000012.1, on the reverse strand, counting down.
CGCGGCTAGTTCATCGGGAGTGAGGCCATCGAGTCGCTGCACCACCTGGGACGCCGACAAGGTGTCAAACCCGGGAATGGCCAACGGCGCCGGAGCGCCGTCGACCGCCGGAGCGCTGTCCACCGACGGCGCCATCCCGTCGTCCGCGTTCTCCGGACTGGCCGACCGGCTCGGGGTCGACGCGGCCCGTACCACCGGGCCATCGGGGAGTGTCGCCGCGGTTGGGCCCTCGGTAGGTACAGCCGTGGCCGGACTGTCGGGCTCGTCGGGGACCGGGGCGCCGGCACTCTCCCGGTCATGGCGGAGATCGTCGGCCCGCTGGCGCAGCCGGTGGCGCCCGGCGGAGACGGCGAAGGACCCGACGGTCCGAGCGGACGTGACCCGCCCGGTGACGCGCTCGCGGCCCCGCTCGACCAGCCGCGGGAATTCCTCGACCGCGGTCACCACGAGGCCCGCCGGTGCGAAGACGAAGATGTCCATGAGGCGTTGGCTCACTGTCGTGGGCTCGTGCGCCTCCGGCTCCATGGGGACTTCCCCTCTCAGACGCAGTCTCGGCAGAGCATCTTGTCCGCGTCTGCCAGCTGGCTGGGGTGCTTCACCAGAAAACACGACCGGCACACGAACTCGTCGGGCTGCTTGGGCAGCACCCGCTCGACGCCGTCCGCCTTCTCGTCCGTCTCGACCGCCTCTTCGTCCTCGGGCTCCTCCTCGACGACCAAGCGCTCTTTGAGGATCATGTCCAAGCTGGCCTCGACATCCTCGTCCTCGGGTTCCTCCTCCTCGTCGCTCTCCTCGTCGTCGGCCGGGGACGGCGCAACAACCGGGACGGCCACATCCTCCGCGTCGGCGTCGGGCTCGTCCTTCACCACCACGTCGTCGTCGTCTTCGTCGACCAGCGCGACGTCCTCGTCCTCGATCAGGTCGTCATCGTCCTCCAACTCGTCGAGGTCGTCCTCGGCCAGCCCGTTTGGTTCTTCCACGTCGTCCAGTTCTTGCGGCATATCGGCCCTTCAATGGTGAGTTGGGCGGGAGCATAGACGGTCCGGAGCAGCGTTCGTACAGGTCGAGCCGTGCCTGACAGGGGCATGGCGGAAAGGGATTCGGCAACGGTCCAACGGGTGCCGGCGCGACCGGCGTGGCGACCCGCAACGGCCAGATGACGATCGGTCGAGCTACCTCGTCCAGGCGGCAGGGCCCGGGGTTCTTTGGCACCATTTCCCCGCTCCAGTGGCACACGCCGCCGGCCGAAGAAGCGTTCTCTACTCGAACCCCAAGGCCTCCCTCCGCCTCTCACAGCATCCCCCCGCGGGTCGTCTCGGCGATGCAGGCTCGCACGATGCTTCCGTAGGGTAACTGGGACTGAGGCGAACGATAGGCCATGGCCCGGGGTCGTCGTCAAGCGAGTTTTCTCGACCCTGACCAGCGGCGCCCCCCGGTCCCCCTGGTCAGGGTGGTGAAGGAATTCTGCCCGCCGCCCGTCGGGTCTCGGCGCGGCGCTCCGACTCCAACCGCTCGAGCTCGGGCTCCCCGTAGTCGACGTGCGACATGGCCTCGGCCAGCAGACGGTGACCGGCCCGCTCTGCGATCAGGCGGTGCATCTCCTGGGCCACCCACCGGTAGGCAGGGTGGCCCTGGGGGCTCGAGCGCAGCTCCACCACGTGCATGGCCGAGCGCGCGTTCATGTCCATCGAGTAGCGGATGCGGTAGGCCAGGGCCACGGCATAGGCCGACTCCACAGCGAACACGGGGGCCAGCGCCTCGTGGAGCTCGCGGGAGCGCTCCAGAGAGGCCGTGTACCGCTCGGCCACGCCCGCCTCCTCGACCACGTCGGGCACGTCGTAACCGAGGGACGGACCGAGCGGCTGCCACTCGATGGTCAGCATCCGGTGGCGCTGCAGGTCCCGGAAGGCGCCATAGTCGGTCACCACGTCGAATCGGTAAGACGTGCGCTCGAAGGCCCGCCCCGGTCGGTGGCGACGGTTGGACCGTTCCCCCACGTAGCCGAGAACCAGCGACCGCCGTTCGTCGGCGCCGAGCCTGCGTACCCGGCGCAGGATCTCCGCCTCCGACGCGGAGGCATTCGGATAGCAGATGGCAGCGATCACCTTCTCCTCGCCGTCGGGATCGAAGTCGACCAGGTCGACCGACGGCGCACCGGACGGGCCACCGGCGGGGGTCGCCGGCTCGACCAGGTCGGGGAAGAGGCGCTCCACGGTGCGGGCCGTCTCGTCCCGTACCTGTTCGAGGTACCTCGACCACTCCCCGCCCCGTTCGGGCCGGTCGACCCGCTGGAGAAACGACGGGATGACCTTGCGCAGCTCGTCGAGCATCATGGCCGCATAGCTGCGGGCCTCGGGGAGCGGGTGCGAGCGCATGCGCAGGAGCAACATCTCGTAGGACTGACCGGTCCCGTAGATGCCCACGTTGGACAGCGACCCGGCCGGCAGCAGGCCGCGCAGGGCATCGAGCGCCTTGGCCCGCACGGCCCGGCGGTGGACGAAGTCGGAATCGCCGGCCTGACGGGGATGGCGCTGGGTCAGCCAGGCCTGTACCTCGGTCAGGAGCTCGCCGTAGGTGTCGAACATGCGGTCCATCTCGCCTACGTACCTGGCCCCGAGCGGGGACTCGAGCAGCCCCGGGTCCCGGCAGTAGCGGTAGTGACCGGTGCTCAGACGGCTGTCATAGGCGATGTAGCGGGTGGACTGCTCGAGATAGGCCATGAGCCGGCCCCGCTCGAGCACCTTGGTCAGGACGTTGGAGGCCTGCTCGCAGGCCAGGTGGACGCCACCCAGCTGGGCCACCGAATCATCGCCGTACTCGAGGAACACCCTCTCGTAGAGGTCCTCGGCCCGCTTGAGGCCGACGGTGGCGTCCACGGTGGCATCGCCGGTGATGTCCAGCTCGCCCACGAACTCGTCGAGGAACAGCCGGCGGAGGCTCTTGGGCGAGCGCGAGTAGCGGGCGAAGAGGGCCCCTTTGACCACCTCGGGCAGGTTGACCAAGGCGAAGACGGGGAGGTGGAGGTTTGTGCAGTACCGCCGGAGGATGTCCTCCTCTGCGGAGGTGAACGTCTCGACGGCGTAGGGAAACATGCCCGGATCACACTACGGCCGGGGGACCGGGTCAGTGGCGGATCCCCAGAGTGCGGGGTCGTTGGCCGCCACCACCCCCCGGCGGAGCAGGGCGACGGCCAGCTCGGCCGCCTCGGCTGTCGGCGGCGAGGGCGCCACCTGGGCCAACTGGCGGAGCAGGTCGATCAGCTGGCGGACGTTGCGGACGAAGTCGCCCGGGGCCACCTCGCAGTCGGCCAGCACCGAGGAGAGCAGCCCGCCCTCCGCCCACCGGGTGACCGACCGGGCCAGCCCCGGGTCGGGCCGGCGGGTCCGGGGCAGGCCGTGGCGGCGCTCCTCGGCCCGCAGCCCCTGGGCCAGCTCGGCCAGGGCGGCAAGCCGCTCGGCGCTGATCCGGTCCCTCGGGAGGGGCGGTTCGTCCTCGCGCCGCCGGGCCTCGAAGGTGAGGCCGGAGACCACCCCGGCCAGGCGGGCGGGCGACAGGCCGTCGAAGAGGCCCTGCCCCAGACCCTCGGCCACCAAGAGGTCGCACTCGTGGTAGATGGCGGCCAGGGCGGCACCGGTGTCGGTCAACCGCCAGCCGTCGACATAGCCACGCGAGCCGAGGACGGCCAGCCGCCGGTCGAGCTGGGCCGGGAGGGAGACCGATCCCGAGGAGGCCTGCCACTGCCCGTAGGAGGAGCGCAGCAGGTCGTGGGCCTCCTCCTCGGACCAGCGCCGCACCAGGTTGACGGCCAGGTTGTAGGTGGGGTGGAAGGACGAGCGGAGATCGGGCGGGCGGGCGGCGGCGATGCGGGCCACGGTGGTGAAGGTGGTCGCGGCCGAGTAGAGGATCATGGCATGGCCGACGGTGTCGATCCCCCGCCGGCCGGCCCGGCCGGTCAGCTGCTGGTACTCGCCCGACGTCAGCGGCGAGGTCTCCGAGCCCCGGAACTTGGCGAAGCGCTCGACCACCACCGTGCGGGCCGGCATGTTGATCCCCAGTGCCAGCGTCTCGGTGGCGAACACCACCCTCAACAGGCCGGCCGAGAAGCACGACTCGACGGCCTGGCGGAAGGCCGGCACCAGGCCGGCGTGGTGAGGGGCGATGCCCGCCTCCAGGGCGGCCGACCACGGCCCATAGCCGAGGGTGCGGAGGTCGTCGTCGGACAGCCCCTCCACGGCCGCCTCGGTCAGCTCCCGGATCCGGCCGCGCTCCTCGGACGAGGTCAGCCGGAGCCCGTCGCGCAGGCACTGTTGGGTGGCGTCGTCACAGGCGGCCCGGCTGAAGATGAAGGTGATGGCAGGCAGCATGCCGTGGGCCGCCAGGTACTCGGCCACCTCGGTCCGCCGCGGGGCCCGGAGGCGATTGCGGGGGTTGCGGCGCCGGCGCTCGTCGAGCGCCATCCCCTCCCGGTTGGGCCGACCGTCGGTCAACAGGGGGAGGACGGTGAGGCCGTCGCGTCCCCGTTCGGCCAGCGCGTAGTGGTGCTGCAGCGTGACGGGTCGGTGGGTCTCCACCACCACCCGGGTCGGGCCCCGCACCGACGTCAGCCAGGCACCGAAGTCCTCGGCGTTGGCCACCGTGGCCGAGAGGCAGACGAAGGTCACCGTGCGCGGCGTCAGCACGAGCACCTCCTCCCACACCGAGCCCCGGTAGGGGTCCTGGAGGTAGTGGACCTCGTCCAGCACGACCACGGCCAGGCCGTCGAGGACCCTGGCCCGGGCGAAGAGCATGTTCCGCAGCACCTCGGTGGTCATGACCACCACCGGCGCGTGGGGCTGGTGGGAGACGTCGCCGGTCAGGAGGCCGACCCGCTCCTTCCCGTAGCGGGCGGCGAGGTCGCCGAACTTCTGGTTGGAGAGGGCCTTGAGCGGGGTGGTGTAGAAGGCCTTCCCACCCTGAGCGACGGCCCGGGCCACCGCGTACTCGGCCACCACCGTCTTCCCTGAACCGGTGGGGGCGGAGACGAGCACCGAGCGGCCGGCGTCGACGGCATCCATCGCCTCGAGTTGGTAGGCGTCGGGCGGGAACCCGAGCTCGTGGAGGAAGGTGTCCCGGACTGCGGGTCCGATGTCCGTTACCGGCTCCCCGTCGGCGTCTCGATCTCGCTGACCGGCTCACCGGTCGATCGCCGGACGAACAGCTTCCCGACGAGGATCGACAGTTCGTAGAAGAAGTACAGGGGCACGGCCATGGCCAGCATGGAGAACGGATCGGAGCTGGGTGTGACCACCCCCGCGACGACCACGATGGCGATGATGGCCCATCGTCGCCACTTGCCGAGCGTCTGGGGGCTGAGCACCCCGGCGATCTCGAGCGAGATCAACAGGACGGGGAACTCGAAGGTCAGCCCGAAGATCGTCATGAGCAAGAGGATGAGGCTGAGGTAGCTGTTGGGGTTGTAGATCTGCTGGAGGCTGGGGCCGCCGATGTGATCGAGGAACTGGAGGGCGTGGGGGAAGGTGTAGTAGGCCACCAGGCAGCCCAGGGCGAACAGGAGGATCGAGGAGACGATGAACGGGATGGCGTACTTCTTCTCCTTGGGGTGTAGCCCCGGTGTGATGAACCGCCAGAGCTCCCACAAGATGATCGGAGAGGCCAGGAACAACCCCCCGTAGGCGGAGATCTTGATCCGGAGCGAGAGCCCGTCCAGGGGGCTGGTCACGTACAGGCTGCAGTGATCGGCATTGACCTGGCAGTAGGGGTGCTTGAGGAAGGACAGGATGTAGTTGTAGAGCAAGAAGGCCACGGTGGCGGCCACGACGAAGGCCACCGCGCAGATGACGACGCGTCGTCGGAGCTCGCCCAGGTGCTCGACGAGCGTCATCGAGTCAGCCGGGTGCCCGGCCTCGTTCCGCCGTTTCAGTGTGATGGCCATGACCGAGGGTCCTCGTCCCGTCCGCGGTGGCGACGGGTCAGTTCATGCCGGGGTCGTCGGCGACCCCCGGGCCGGCGGCACGGACCTCGTGGCTGACCCCACCAGGTACTGAGATCGAGACGGCCGGCGTAGAGGCCTGCACCACCCCCGCAGGTCGGTTCGAGCCCGGCGGGGACTGGGTCTCGCCGTCGGTCTCCTCACGTGCATCGGCGCCGTCGATGGTCACCGAAGCCGTCCCGATGGCCTGGTTCTCCGTCGAGTCGGTCGAGGCCAGCTCGTCGAGGAAGGTGAGGGGCGACCGCACGGCCTGGGCGATCTTGTCCGAGGAGGGTAGGTCGGGGAACGAGCCCCGCACGTCGGCCTCGAGCCGCTCGCGGAATTTGCGGAAGTCGCCCCACAGGCCCCCGATCTGCTTGGCCACGCGAGGGAGCTTGTCCGGTCCGAGCACGATCAGCGCCACGACGAGGATGACCAGCAGCTTTGCCGGGCTAAGGAAGGGCACGGTGCTCAAGTGTACCGGCGCATCCCCGCCCGGGTTAGAGCCCCCCGATGTGGGACAGGGGCCAGATGCGTATGAACGCCCTCCCCACGATGATCGACCTGGGGATGGGCCCGAACCATCGCGAGTCCTCCGAGTCGGTCCGGTTGTCGCCCATGACGTAGTACTCCCCGGCGGGGATCTTGTACGGTTTGTCCAGGTTGAACGGGACCGGGTTCGGGCCGGGCAGGGACTTGACCCCGGGCTGGAGCCACGGTTCGGCCAGGCGCTTCCCGTTGATGTAGATCTCGCCGTCCACCGAGGAGATCGTCTCGCCCGGGAGCCCGATCACCCGCTTCACCAAGTCGTTGATGTTCTGCTGCTCCAGGGGGGGCTTGGAGAACACGACGATGTCACCCCGGCCCACGCCGTGCAGGTGGTAGCTGAGCTTGTCGACCAGGATCCGGTCGCCCACCTGCAGCGTCGGGATCATCGACCCCGACGGGATGTAGAAGGTCTGCACCACGAACGTGCGGACCAGGAACGAGGCGCCGAGCACGACCACCACGATCACGACCAGTTCGGTCAACCACGACCGGCCCCGTCGGCGCCGCTTGGGCGTGCCTCCCGGCGGTGCCCCCTCGGCTTCGCCGGTGTCAGCCGGCGGGTCCTGCGTCTCGGTCCCGGCGGCGACAGGCTGTGCGCGCTCCCCTGGAACGAGCAGCGGCGCGTCCCCGCCCGACGAGTCTGCTGTTCCAGGGGCCATGGCTCACCGAGGCTAGTGCAGGCACCCGCCGCCCCGGCAACCGGGGTGGCCGGTGGTCGGGACCGGGGCCCGGGCCCGCCCTCGGCTAGAGCCCTTCGATGAGCTTCTCCACCCGGTCGTCCTTGGCCTTGAACGGGTCCTTGAGCAGCACCGTCCGCTGGGCCTGGTCGTTGAGCTTCAGGTGCACCCAGTCGACGGTGAAGTCGCGGCGGCGCTCCTTGGCCCGTCGGACGAACTCGCCGCGGAGCCGGGCCCTGGTGGTCTGGGGGGGCGTCGAGATGGCGGTGACGATGTCGGCGTCGTCACAGATCCGATCGAGCTGGTCGTGCCGCTGCAGGCGGTAGTAGAGGCCGCGCCTGCGGTCCACGTCGTGGTACTGCAGGTCGAGGAGCGACACCCTGGGGCTGGCCAGGCCCAGCTCGTGTCGCGTCCGGTACTGGTCGATCAGCCGGTACTTCGCCACCCAGTCGCACTCCCGGTGCAGGCTGAGCGGGTCGGACTCCAGCCCCTTCAGGCAGTGCTCCCACATGTCGAGGGCGCGGTCCTCTTGAGGGGAGAGTCCCTGGCGGTCCCGGAACTTGATGGCCCGCTGCAGGTACTCGGACTGGATGTCGAGTGCGCTCATCTCCCGCCCGTTGGCCAACCGCACCGGCCGTCGGCAGGTGATGTCGTGGCTGATCTCCCGGATGGCCCGGATCGGGTTCTCGAGGGTGAGGTCGCGGAGCACGGTCTGGGGGTCCTCGAGCATCCGCAACAGGATGCTGGTCGCGCCCACCTTCAGGTAGGTGGCGTACTCGCTCATGTTGGAGTCGCCCACGATGACGTGCAGGCGACGGTACTTCTCGGCATCGGCGTGGGGCTCGTCCCGGGTGTTGATGATCGGGCGGCTCCTGGTCGTGGCGGAGGACACACCCTCCCAGATGTGCTCGGCTCGCTGGCTCAGGCAGAAGGCCGCCCCACGGGCGGTCTGGAGGACCTTGCCGGCGCCGGAGTAGATCTGGCGGCTGACCAAGAAGGGGATCAGCACCTCGGTGTAGTGCGAGAAGTCGTCTCGTCGGCTGGTCAGGTAGTTCTCGTGGCACCCGTAGGAGTTCCCGGCCGAGTCGGTGTTGTTCTTGAACAGGTAGATGTCGCCCCGGATCCCCTCCTCGCGCAGCCGGGTCTCCGCCCCCTCGACCAGCTGGGACAGGATCCATTCCCCCGCCTTGTCGTGGACGACCAGCTCGGCGATGTCGTCGCACTCGGGGGTGGCGTACTCGGGGTGGCTGCCCACGTCGAGGTAGAGGCGGGCACCGTTCTCCAAGAAGACGTTGGACGACCGCCCCCAGCTCACCACCCGCCGGAACAGGTACCGGGCCACCTCGTCGGGACTCAACCGGCGCTGGCCCCGGAGCGTGCACGTGACGCCGTACTCGTTCTCCAGACCGAAGATGCGACGCTCCATGACCCTCACCGTAACGTCAGGTTGCCCCCCAGCCACCGCATGGTCTCTCAGCAGCACTCCAGGAGGTCCCGCGATGGCCCCACCACCGGTCCGAGCGCAGCCCGGTAACGGTTACCAAAAGGGCCCCTGGCATGGTAAGACCGCCGGCCGGAGCAGGCGCCGAGGACCCGGTGGCTCACGTCGAGCTGGGGGTCGCCCGATCGGCCAACAGCGCGTCGAGCTCGCCCTCGGTCAGCCGCACGAAGGCCCGGCGCCCGTTGCCGCCGGTGAGCATGGCCGCCTCGAGGTCGTTCCCGCCCAGCGTCCGCTCGGGGCCGGCCAGAGCGCCGACGGTGGCGGCCAGCGCCTCGCTCAGGGACCAGTCGGGCCGCCAGGCCGCCTCGACCCGCTCGGCGATGGTCTCCGTCTCGCCCCCGAGCACCGCGTAGCGGTCCTCGTCGGTGATGGTCCCCTCGTAGGCGATGTGGTACAGCTGATTGGGCCGGAGCCCGGTACCGAGCTCGGCCACCAGGATCTCCACCTCGAGCGGCTTCATCTCATGGGTGAACACCTGGCCCAGGTACTGGGCGTACAGGTTGGCCAGCGAGCGGGCGTCGACGTCCTCCCGGCTGTAGGCGTACCCCTTCGTGTCGGCGTGGCGGATCCCGGATACCCGGAGCTGGTCGAACTCGTTGTACTTCCCCACCCCGGCGAAGGCGATGCGGTCGTAGATCTCGCTGATCTTGTGCAGCGACCGGGACGGGTTCTCGGCCACCATCAGGATGCCCTCGTCGTAGGTGGTGGCCACGAGCGAGCGACCCCGGGCGATCCCCTTTTGGGCGTACTCGGCGCGGTCCTTCATGACCTGTTCGGGTGCCACGTAGTAGGGCATCGTCATGGCTGGCGTCCCTCCGCTTGACGGCGCTCGATCAGCGTGGCGAACCGCTCGGCCACCTCGGTCTCGGCCACGCCCTGGAACCCGTCGGCGGTGACGGTGGCCACCAGCGGGTAGATGCCCCGCACGACGTCGGGGCCGCCCGTGGCCGAGTCCTCGTCGGCCGCCTCGTAGAGGGCCTCGATGGCCAGCTCCACGGCGGCGTCACGGCTCAGGCCCACCCGGTACCCGAGCTTGATGGTGGTCCGGGCGTCGCGGCCGCCCGACCCGGTGGCGTTGTGCTCGGTCTCCTCGTAGTGGCCACCGGTAACGTCGTAGGTGAAGATGCGGCCCGTTCCCCTCGCCAGGTCGTAGCCGGCGAACAGGGGGACGACGGCCAGGCCCTGGATGGCCATGGGCAGGTTCTCCCGCACCATCTGCCCGAGCTGGTTGGCCTTGCCCTCCAGGCTCAAGACGACGCCTTCGACCTTCTCGTAGTGCTCGAGCTGGGTCTGGAACAGCCGGACCATCTCCACCGCCGGGCCGGCGGCCCCGGCGATGGCCACGGCGGAGAACCGGTCGGCGGGGAAGACCTTCTCCATGGTCCGGTGGGCGATGGAGTGCCCCTCGGTGGCGCGGCGGTCGCCGGCCATCACGACGCCGTCGGCGAAGCGCAACGCAGCCACGGTGGTGCCGTGGCGGACGTCTCCCAGGCCGGGGCCAGCGAACGGCGGCCCGGAGCCGGGGGCGGGCGGCGCGACCGTCCCTCCCGAGGGGCGGTCGGCGACCTGCATGCGACGAACCAGCCCGGCGAAGTCGGGGCCCGGATCGTCGGACGGGGGAAAGAAGGGCAAGGCCACCTGGTCTACTCGCCACCCTTCTGGACGTAGTTGCGGACGAACTCCTCGGCGTTGTCCTCCAACACCTCGTCGATCTCGTCCAGCAGGTCGTCCAGCTCCGCCTTGAGCTTCTCGCCCGTGGCCGACGTGGCCGGCACCTCTTCGACGTCGTCCCCGGTCCGCTCGGTGGTGGTCGACTTCTTCTTCTTCAATTCACGTTCAGCCATGGCACTACCTCTCTCAACGGCTCAACCGGTCCAACAGGTCGGATGCGCTCGTACTTCCCTCTAGCAGCTCCTCCACGTGTTCGGCGGTGCCGCGCAGAGGGTCCATCATAGGGACGCGTCGCAGCGGGTCCGTGCCGAGATCGAATACCAGCGAGTCCCAGTTGGCCGTGACCACGGCGCTCGGGAAGCGGGTCAGGCACTGCCCACGGAACCAGGCTCGGGTGCGCCGTGGGGGCTGGGTGACGGCCCGGGCCACCTCGGCCTCGGAAACCAGCCGCTCGGTGTCCAGCCGGGCGAACAGCGAGCGCTCCGGGCGCAGGTCGTGGTATTGCAGGTCCATCGCCGCCATCCGGTGGTCGGACCAGGAGCACCCGTGGCGCTCCTGGTAGGCCTGGAGCAGCTTCAGCTTGGCCACCCAGTCCACCTGACGATGGAGCGACATGGGGTCGGCTTCCAGGCCTTGGAGCACCATCTCCCACCGCCGCAGGACCTCCTCGCCCACCTCGGGGTCGACCATGCACTCGAGGCCACGGTCGTCGGCATACTTGCGCGCCAGCGAGAACAGCTCCCACTGGACGGCGAGGGCCGTCGCCGTCGACCCGTCGACCATCTCGATGGGCTGGGTGAAGGTTCGGTCCAATGAGACGGCGTGGATGGCTCGCACCGGGTCCACCGGGGTCAGCTCGCGGCTCCAGGGGATGTCGTCTTCGATCATGGCCAGCACCAGCGAGGTTGTACCCACTTTCAGCAGCGTCGCCACCTCGGCCAGGTTGGCGTCGCCCACGATCACATGCAGGCGCCGGTACCGGTGGGGGTCGGCGTGGGGCTCGTCCCTGGTGTTCACCAGCGGTCGCTTCAACGTGGTCTCCAGACCCACCTGCTCCTCGAAGAACTCGGCCCGCTGGGAGATCTGGAAGTCCACGGTGCGGCCGTCGTGCGTCGGCGTCTCCGCCCCCACCTTGCCCGCGCCGCAGTAGAGCTGGCGGGTCACGAAATGGGGAATGACCGACTTCACGATGCGGGCGAACGGCGTCGCCCGGTCCATGAGGTAGTTCTCGTGGCAGCCGTAGGAGTTGCCTTTGCCGTCGGAGTTGTTCTTGTACACGACCAGATGGCGACCGTCCTGCACGGTGCGGTCGGCGGCCTCCATGGAGCGCTGGATGATGAGCTCGCCGGCCCGGTCGTAGAGCACGCACTCGAGGGCGTCGGCGCATTCGGGGGTGGAGAACTCGGGATGGGCGTGGTCGACGTAGAAGCGGGCGCCGTTGGTCAGGACGGTGTTGACCAGATGGGTCTCGATCTGGGGCGGCATCGACCCCTCACGGGCCTGGCCGCGCGCGTCGTTGCCGGGCGACTCGTCCTCGAAGTCCCAACGGATCTGCTGGCGCGCCACCTCCTGGGCGTAGGCGTTGATGAGCACCGACGATGCCGCGATGGGATTGGGGTCGCCGTTCGAGACGTGAATGCCGTATTCCGTCTCGATTCCGCAGACCTTGGGTATGGCCACGAAGGTGACCCTATCCCGGCGCCGGCGTCATCAAACAGACCCCCTCAGCCACGCCCCGGGCGGATAGGCCCCGCCGCAACGGTCAGAGGTACTGACCGGTGCCGACCCGTTCGATGGAGCGTCCCCCTGTCGTCTCCCGATCTTCGCTGATCAGGGTACGGATGTAGACGATCCGCTCACCCTTCTTCCCGGAGATCTTGGCCCAGTCGTCCGGGTTGGTGGTGTTGGGGAGGTCCTCGTTCTCCTTGTACTCCTGTCGGATCGACTCCAACAGGTCGTTGGTCCGGATGCCCCGGCCCTCCCCGGCGATCGTCCGCTTGATGGCCAACTTCTTGGCACGGCGCACGATGTTCTCGATCATGGCCCCCGAGGCGAAGTCCCGGTAGTAGAGGATCTCCTTGTCGCCGTTCTGATAGGTGACCTCGAGGAAGCGGTTCTCGTCGTCGCTGCGGTACATCTCGGTCACCGTGGTCTCGATGATCGACTGGGTGGCCTTGGCCGGGTCGCCCCCACCCAGGCTCTGCACCTCGCCCGGATCGAGAGGGAGGTCGGCGGTGAGGTACCGGGAGAAGATCTGGGCCGCGGCCGTCTCGTTGGGCCGCTCGATCCGGATCTTCACGTCCAGCCGCCCCGGGCGCAAGATGGCCGGGTCGATGAGGTCCTCGCGGTTGGAGGCCCCGATCACGATCACGTCCCGCAGGGTCTCGACCCCGTCGATCTCGGCCAGGAGCTGGGGCACGATGGTCGACTCCATGTCGGAGCTGATGCCGGTCCCCCGGGTCCGGAACAGGGAGTCCATCTCGTCGAAGAAGACGATCACCGGGACGCCCTCCTCCGACTTCTCACGGGCCCGTTGGAAGACGAGCCGGATCTGCCGCTCGGTCTCGCCCACGTACTTGTTCAACAGCTCGGGGCCCTTGATGTTCAAGAAATAGCTCCGGATGTTGGTGTTCCCGCTCACCTGGGCCACCTTCTTGGCCAAGGAATTGGCCACCGCCTTGGCGATGAGCGTCTTGCCGCACCCCGGTGGGCCGTAGAGCAGGATCCCCTTGGGGGCGGGCAGCTTGTGCTCGGCGTAGAGCTCGCGGTGGAGGTACGGGAGCTCGACGGCGTCGGTGATGGCCTCGATCTGGGTGTCCAGGCCGCCGACGTCGCCGTAGGTGACGTCGGGGACCTCTTCGAGGATCAGCTCTTCGACCTCGGGACGGGGCAGCTTCTCGATGAGGAGGCCGGTCCGGCTCTCCATGAGCACCGTGTCGCCGGCCCGGAGCCTCACGCCCACCAGGTCGTCGGCCAGCTCGGCCACGCGCTCCTCGTCGGCCCGGCCGAAGACCAGCGCCCGTCGCTTGTCCTCCAGGACCTCCTTCAGGACGACCACCTCGCCGGAGCCCTCGCCCTCACGGGCCAGGACCACGTTCAAGGACTCGTTGAGGACGACCTCGTTGCCCCGACGAAGCTCGCCCGTCTCGATGTCGGGGTGCAGCGACACCCGCATCTTCCGGCCGCCGGAGAAGACGTCGACGGTGCCGTCGTCGTTGGCGCCGAGGTAGGTGCCATAGGCGGCCGGCGGCTGGGTGAGCTTCTCCACCTCCTCGCGGAGGTTGGCGATGTGCTCCTTCGCCGTCTGGAGGGTGAAGGTCAGCTTCTCGTTCTGGGAGATGGCCTGGGCCAGCTGGCCCTTGGTCTCGAGCAGCTTCTCCTCGAGCGTCTGCACCCGCCTCGGGCTCTCCTGCAGGCGCCGCCGGAGGACGGTGACCTCTTCTTCGGCTTCCCGGGCGCGGGCCAACAGGGTGTCGAGGTCTCCCCGGTCACCCACATGGCGGTTGTTCGCTGGTTCGTCGATGTCGGCCGTCGGTATCACCTCGCTCGGTGCTCGGTCCCTGTCAGCGACCATACACCGGGGTGCACGACGAGCATGCACCGCTTCGCCCGCGCCGAGGTGCGCTGGAGGGCCCCGTGACCAGGGTGGACCACCAGTGCCCCGGGGAGCGGTAGCATCGTTTCTTGCGGGTCGCCGGTCCCCACCAGGGCCGATCGCGTCCTTTTGGAACGTGCGGCCCACTTGACCGCCCTCCCGGCACGAGAACAGGCCGAGAGCACGTAGGTAGGAGAATTGACACTCATGAAGGTCTGGATCGACCAGGATCTCTGTACCGGCGACGGTCTCTGCGAGGAGATCGCCCCCGCAGTCTTCACTCTGCTCGACGACGGCCTGGCCTATGTCAAAGAGGACGCAGACGTGAAGAGCGAGCCCGGGGGCTCGGCGGGCATGGCTGCTGTCCCTGACGATCTCGAGGACGCGGTGGTCGAGGCGGCGGAGGAGTGCCCGGGCGAGTGCATCTTCATCGAGCAGGGCTGACCCGCAACAAGCCGGGCTGACCGGCGCCGGCCGGTCGACGAGGCGGCCCTCAACGAGCCGGGCTGACCGCCGGCGATGGTCCGACGGGATCGTCCCCACGGTCGGGGACGAGCAGCCGGGCGGTGGTCACGAACCCGGTGTGGCCCACCATGCGGTGGTCGGGCCTCACCGAGCGGGCCTCGATGTGCCAGGTGCGGTGGAGGACCTCGAGGGTCTCGGCCATCCCGAACGGGCCCTCCTCCAGTGCCGTCCTGAATTGTGCCGTCTGGTTGATGGTGGGCAGATAGGCACAGATGATCCCACCCGGGCGCATGGCCGCGGTGACGTGGTCGAGCACCCGCCAAGGCTCGGGGAGGTCGAGCACGACCCGGTCGAGACCCGTCTCGTCGATGCCCTGATAGACGTCGCGCAGCTCTACCCGGTAGGGGGCGTCCTCGCCCGCCGAGGCGGCCACGTTGGATCGGGCCCGGTTGGCGAAGTCCTCGCGCAGCTCGTAGCCGACGACATCGGCGCCGGCCCGCAGGAGGGCCATGGACAGCGCGCCAGACCCGACGCCGGCCTCGAGCACGCGCATGCCCGGGGCGATGTCGGCCTGCACCAGGATGGCGGCCAGGTCCTTGGGGTAGATCACCTGGGCACCGCGCGGCATCTTCAAGACGACATCGGACAGCGTGGGCCGAACGACCAGGAACCGTCGCCCGGTGCTGCCGAGCACGGTCGACCCCTCAGCCGCCCCGATGAGGTCGTCGTGGGACACGATGCCCACGTGGGTGTGGAACTGGGTCCCGGCCCGCAGCGTGATCAGGTAGCGACGCTCCTTGGCATCGACCAGCAGCACCCGTTCCCCGTCGACAAGCCTCGATCGGTCGTGCGGGGCAGACGCGTTGCCCACGCGCCTCAGGTGCCGGACTTCTTGTCGGCTGGCGGCCGGGTGGTGAGGATCATGCCCTCGCCCGGCTGCAGCACCGTCCGGTAGACGACCTCATCGCGCTTTCTCCGGGACCGGCTGAGGGCCCAGGCCGAGATGCCGAGGACGAACCACACCGGGCTCCCGCCGCGCATCCCTCGCCGGAGTCCGTTGGAGATGGCGAGGCGAAGGAGACGGTCCACCTCAGATCCGTCGGACTTCGACGACCGCCGATCGCTTGCGCCCCCGACGCCGGCCGGCCAGGAAGGCGATGGCGATGACGGTCACGGCGACGACCGCCGCCACCGTCAGGACCTGAGGCCTGGCCTCCTCGATCTCGTACCCGACCTCACCGTTCAACTCGCGAAAGCGCGCCTCGATGTCGTCGCGGGTGATAGGGGCCCCATCGGTGCTCATGCTGTCTCCTTGTCGCGTTCCAACGAACGTCGCGCTTGACCCTTCCCGATGGCCACGATGGCAACGGCGGCGACGCCGATGGAGACGGCGGCGCAGATCACATAGGGCACCCATGACAGATTGCCCTCGAAGGTGGTCCCGGTCTCGCCCTGGAGCACCCGGAGCAGGGCCACGGCCAAGACGACGAATCCGGCGGCCAGGGCCACCGATCCGGCCACGCCGAAGACGATGAAGCGGCCCAGGCCCTTCAGCGGCTCGAGCGTCTCTTGCTTGACGTAGTCGATGATCAACTCGAAGACGTCGGTCCCCTTGGACCGGAGACCGGAAGACCTCTCGTTGTCAGTGTGACCTTTCGCCACAGTCCTCCTCGGGTCGGTATGGGCGCACGGACTCGACGGCCGCTCGGCCCCAGGGTCCTTCCCCTATGCCCGCCCAACTATACGCACCGGGCCTGACCAGGTCGGTCATCGACGGATCCGACCGCCCGTCAGGACGGCCCCGCCTCCCGCGGCGTCAACAGATAGGTGGAGCTCGATCTCGACACCAGCCGTCCGGTGCTGTCGGTCACCTCGGCCTCGACGAAGGCCACCCGCGTGCCTCCGGAGACGACCTCGGCGGCACACTGAAGCATCTCGCCGATGCGGGCCGGCGCCATGAAGCTGGTCTTCATCTCCACGTTGGCCGAGAACACGCGGGTCTGGCGTGCCTTGGCGAACGTCACGGTGGCCGAGCCCATGGCCGAATCGGCGAAGGCGGCCAGGAACCCACCCTGGACGATGCCGGCCGGGTTGGCGAATCGCTCGTCGGCCAACATCTTCCAGACCGTGCGCCCGGGCTGGGACTTGTCGATGCAGACCATGCCCAGGGTCAGCTCGCTGTTGGATGGGACCTGGATCCGGGGGTCGGCCATTGGATGACGCTACCGTCCGCGGCCCCGCCGCGGCCTGTCCCGCCGCGGCCTGTCCCGCCGCGGCCCTGTCCGGCATCGCCGGGGCCGTCGCCTGGGGTCGGTTCCCGGGCCCGGCACCGGTACGCTCGATGTCGATGCCCTTTGCCAGCGCCCTCTCGGAGCACCCGGTCGCCACCCAGGCCACGGGCGAGGTGGCCGGGGCCGTGCTCGAGGCGCTCGGGGACCGTCCCGACCTGGTCCTCGTGTGCGTCACGCCGCCCCACCGCGGCGCGCTCGAGGACATCGTCGCCGCCATCGACGCCGTCCTCCATCCGTTGGCCATGATCGGCTGTGCGGCCGAATCGGTGCTCGGGACGGGCAGGGAGGTGGAGGAGTCAGCGGCCATCAGCCTGTGGGCGGCTCGGCTGGGACCGCTCCTGCCCGTCTCCTTGCAGGCCGTCGCGGGCGCGGCCGGCGATCGGGACTTCACCGGCTGGCCCGAGGACCTCCCCTTCGAGGCCCAGGCCCTCTTGCTCATCGCCGATCCCTTCACCTTCCCCACCGAGGAGTTCCTCTCCTGGATGAGCGAACACGCCCCCGGCCTCCCCATCGTGGGCGGGAACGCCTCGGCAGCCCGGGGCCCCGGTGGCAATCGCATCGTCTACGGCGCACGGACGGTCAGCGGCGGGGCGGCCGGGGTGCTCATCGGAGGGGGCGTCGACATGACGACGGTCGTCTCCCAAGGCTGCCGGCCCTACGGCAGCCCACTCACCGTGACCCGAGCCGAACGCAACGTCATCTACGAGTTGGCCGGCAGGCCGACCATGGAGCGGATGGTCGACCAGATCAAGCACGGCCTGTCGTTGGCCGACCTGTCCAACCTCGAGTCGGGGGGCCTCCATCTCGGGCGGGTCATCGACGAGCATCGGGCGGAGTTCGGCCCGGGCGACTTCTTGGTGCGCAACGTGGTCGGTGTGGACCGGACCACCGGCGCCGTGGCCGTCAACGACGAGGTCCCGGTGGGGACGACCGTCCAGTTCCACGTGCGCGATGCCGGGACGGCCGACGAAGACCTCCGAGCCCTCCTGGCCACCGGCCAGGGCGACGGTGCGCTCGTCTTCACCTGCAACGGGCGGGGCGAGCGTCTGTTCGACGAGCCCGACCACGACGCCGCCGTCGTCTCCGAACTGGTGGGGCCGGTGCCCACCGCCGGCTTCTTCGCCGCCGGCGAATTCGGGCCCATCGGAGGGTCGAATTTCGTGCACGGCTTCACCGCCGCGATCGCCTTGTTCTCGGACCGGTGAACACGCCGGTGCGATCGCGTCACCTCGGCGCGGTGAACCGAACGTGACAGCCGCGTGACCTGGGACCTGCTTCCCACAACTTGCCCAGACCGATAGGGTGACCAGCAATGACCGGAACCCAGCCAACCCCACCGGAAGTGACCCGCGACGCGGCGCTGGAGCAGCTCGGCGTCAACGTGATCCGGGGCCTGTCGATGGACGCACCCCAGCATGCCAACGCCGGCCATCCCGGTACGGCCATGGCCCTCGCCCCGCTGGCCCACGTCCTCTTCACGCGGGTCCTGCACCATGATCCCTCGGATCCCCACTGGCCCGACCGGGACCGGTTCGTGCTCTCCAACGGTCACGCCTCGATCCTGTTGTACGCCATGCTCTACCTCACCGGCTATGGCCTGACGCTCGACGACCTCCGCGGGTTCCGGCAGTGGGGCTCGAAGACCCCCGGCCACCCCGAGTACCACCACACCGAGGGCGTGGAGGTCACCACCGGCCCCCTGGGCCAGGGCTTCGCCAACGGCGTCGGCATGGGCATCGCCGAGCGGTTCCTCCGCTCCCGCTACTCCCCCGAGGTCTGCGATCACTACACCTTCGTCTTCGCCAGCGACGGCGACCTGGAAGAGGGGATCTCCCACGAGGCCGCCTCGCTCGCCGGCCACCAGGGATTGGGCCGGCTGGTCTACGTCTACGACGACAACCACATCAGCATCGACGGACCGACCGAGCTCGCCTACACCGACGACGTGGCCGAGCGGTTCGACGCCTACGGCTGGGACGTCGACAACCTGGGCGAGGCGGCCAACGACCTCGACGTGCTGGAGTCGGCCCTGCTTCGAGGCAAGAGCGTGGAGGACAAGCCGACCCTGATCATCCTCCGCAGCCACATCGGCTACCCGTCGCCGCACCTCACCGATTCGGCCAAGGCCCACGGCTCGCCCCTGGGCGAGGAGGAGGTCCGCCTGACGAAGGAGATCCTCGGTCTCCCCCCCGAGGAGAGCTTCTGGGTTCCCGACGCCGTCCTCGACATGTACCGCAGCTGCATCCCGAGGGGCCAGGCCTTCCGTTCGACGTGGGAGAAGCGCTTCGCCGACTGGGACGGCGACAAGGAAGCCTGGGAGGTGGGACTGGCCGGCCGGGGGCTCCCTGGATGGGAGTCGGGCCTGCCGACCTTCGATCCCGACGGCGACCCCATTGCCACCCGGCAGGCGATGCAAGCCGCCCTCAATGCCACGGCCGCGAAGATCCCAGCCGTGATCCCGGGCAGCGCCGACCTCACCGGGAACACCGGCGTCGCCCTCGACGGCTCGACGCCACAATCGAAGGAGCACCCCGAGGGGAATTCCATCCATTACGGCATCCGGGAGCACGGCATGGGCGGGGTGATGACGGGGATGGCCGCCCACGGCGGGGTGGTCCCGGTCGGCGGGACGTTCTTCGTCTTCAGCGATTACATGCGGGGAGCCGTGCGCGTCGCCGCCCTGTCGGAGGCCCACGTCATCTACTCGTGGACCCACGACTCGGTGGGCCTGGGCGAGGACGGTCCCACCCACCAGCCCATCGAGCAGCTGGCCGCAGTCCGGGCCATGCCCGGGCTTCGGGTCATCCGGCCGGCCGACGCCAACGAGACGGCCCAGGCCTGGCGGATCGCGGTGGACTCGGGCGGGCCCACGGCGCTGATCCTCACCCGGCAGAAGATCCCGGTGCTGGCCCAGACGGTCGAGGGTGCCGGACCGGGCGTCCCCCGGGGCGCCTACGTCCTCGAGCGCGAGACCGGTGACGGGCCGGCCGACATCGTGCTCATCGGGACAGGCAGCGAGGTCCACGTCTGCCTGGAGGCGGTTAGCCAACTGGCCGATCGGGGTATCAGGGCCAGGGTGGTGTCGTTTCCGTCGTGGGAGCTGTTCGCCCTCCAAGACGAGGCGTACCAGGCCGAGGTGTTCCCACCCGGAGTGCCCCGGTTGGCGGTCGAGGCAGCCACCTCGTTCGGTTGGGAGCGCTACGCCGACGACTCGGTCAGCATCGACCATTTCGGGGCCTCGG
This sequence comes from uncultured Acidimicrobiaceae bacterium, assembly GCA_963803065.1. Classification (GTDB taxonomy): domain Bacteria; phylum Actinomycetota; class Acidimicrobiia; order Acidimicrobiales; family RAAP-2; genus DASXMT01. The sequence continues at coordinate 64,215 of CAWDKW010000012.1, read as the reverse complement.
CCGCCGGCGACCGGAACATGGCCGAGTTCGGGTTCACCCCCGACAACGTCACCGCCCGGGCCGAGCGGCTGCTCGGAGCGAGGTCCACTGATCGACCACCGAGATGATTGACGACGGCCGGCCCCCGGTCCCGGCGCACGTCCAGCCGGCCCGGGTCCGGTCCCGGAAAGGACGACCATGACAAGGCTCAACGATCTGTTCGACCAGCAGGGTCAGAGTCCCTGGTTGGACAACCTGCGTCGCGACTGGATCCAAGGCGGCACCCTCGCCTCGTTGGTGTCCGACGGGATCCGGGGGGTCACCTCGAATCCGACCATCTTCGCCAAGGCGATCGAGGGACAGGACACCTACGACGACCAGTTCCGCTCGCTCATCGGAACGAAGCCGGTGGAAGACGCCTACTGGGACCTGGTCATCGACGACATCGACGCCGCCCTGGGCATCCTGCGTCCCCTCTTCGACTCGTCGGGCGGCACCGACGGATTCGTCTCGGTCGAGGTCGCACCCTCGTTGGCCAGGGACACCGCCGGGACCATCGCCGCGGCCCGGGACCTGCACCTGCGGATCGACGAGCCCAACGTCCTGGTCAAGATCCCGGCCACGGCGGAAGGGGTGCCGGCCATCAAGCAGATGATCAGCGAGGGCCGGAGCATCAACGTCACCTTGATCTTCAGCCTCGACCGCTACGCCGAGGTCATCGAGGCCTACCAGTCCGGGCTCGAGGCCTATGCGGCATCGGGCGCCACCGACCTCTCCGTCGTGTCCAGCGTGGCCTCGTTCTTCATCAGTCGGGTCGACACCGAGGTCGACCGGCGCATCGAGGCCGCCGCCCACGGCGACGAGAAGGTGCTGGCCCTCCGGGGACGGGCCGCCGTGGCCCAGGGACGCCAGGCCTACCGTCTCTTCCGAGAGAAGTTCTCCGGTGCCCGGTGGGAGGCGCTCGCGGCCAGAGGGGCCCGGGTGCAGCGCCCCCTGTGGGCCTCGACCTCGACCAAGAACCCCGACTACCCCGACCTGGCCTACGTGGACACCCTCATCGGCCCGGACACGGTCAACACCATGCCCGAGGGCACGATCGCCGACTTCCAGGACCATGGGACCGTGGCCCGCACCGTCGACACCCACCTGGACGAGGCGGACGCGACGGTCGCAGCGCTGGCCGAGGCAGGGATCGACATGGCGGCCGTCTCGGCCACCCTGGAGGATGAGGGGGTCGCCTCGTTCGCCAAGTCCTTCGACGAGCTCATGCAGCGCCTGACCGAAAAGGCCAACCAGCTGTCGAGCCCTTCGTGACCGCTCCCCCGTTGTGACGACCCAGACCGCGTCGCCCGCCGGGTCGACCATCGCCGGGTCCCTCCCCGATGCCTTCACCAAGGCGCCGCCGGTGGCCATGGTCATCTTCGGGGCATCGGGCGACCTCGCCGCTCGCAAGATCTTCCCCGCCCTGGCCCGTTTGGCCGAGCGCGGCGCGCTCGACAACGGCTTCGTGGTCATCGGCGCGGCCCGGACGGCGTGGTCGGACGAGGAGTTCCGTGAGCACGTCCTCGAGGCCACGCCCATGGGCGGCGACAAGTGGAGGGCCTATGTCCGGCGTTTCCACTACGTCAGCGGCGAGTACGGCTCCCCCGACACCTTCGCCGCCCTCAAGGCGATGCTGGACGTGGCCGACCGGGAGGACGGCACCGGCGGCAACCGCCTCTACTACCTGGCCACCATCCCTGCCGTCTTCGGGCTGGTGGCCAAGGCTCTGGCCGACCACGGCTGCTCCGGTCCGGGCCAGGACGGCACCTTCGCCCGCCTGGTGGTGGAGAAGCCCTTCGGGCGCGACCTGGCCAGCGCCATCGAGCTCGACGAACAGGTGCACGCCGCCTTCGACGAGAGCCAGGTCTTCCGCATCGACCACTACATGGGCAAGGAAACCGTCCAGAACCTCCTGGCCCTCCGGTTCGCCAACGCCATCTTCGAGCCGACCTGGAACCGTCGCTACATCGAGCAGGTCCAGATCACCGTGGCCGAAAGCCTCGGCGTGGAGCACCGCGGCGGCTTCTACGAGACGGCCGGGGCCCTGCGGGACATCGTCCAGAACCACGTGATGCAGGTGCTGGCCCTCACCTTGATGGAGTCGCCCACCAGCATGGACGCCGACCGGATCCGGGACGAGAAGGTGAAGCTCCTCCAGGCCATCGCCATCCCCACGCCCGACGAGGCCATCGACAAGTCGGTCCGGGGCCAGTACGGCGAGGGATGGATCGACGGGGAGAAGGTGCTGGCCTACCGGGCCGAGCCCGATGTGGCCCCCGACTCGACCACCGAGACCTACCTGGCCCTGCGGCTCTACGTGGACAACTGGCGCTGGGAGGGCGTGCCCATCTACGTCCGCACGGGCAAGCGGCTCCCCGCCCGCGTGACCGAGGTGGCCCTCCAGTTCCACGACGTTCCCCATCTCCTCTTCGATCGGCGGGGCAGCCGGGAGCTCCGGCCCAACGTGCTCATCCTCCGGATCCAGCCCGACGAAGGCATCACCTTGGAGTTCGGGGCCAAGGTCCCCGGCGAGGCGTTCCGGGTCCGATCGGTGGCCATGGACTTCTCCTACGCCGAGACCTTTGCCGGCGAGGAGACGGCCGACGGCTACGAGCGCCTCATCCACGACGCCTTGATGGGCGACGCCACGTTGTTCATCCGGTCCGACGAGGTGCAACAGGCATGGCGCATCGTTGACCCGTACCTGCAGGCCTGGTCGGAGGGCGCCCCGCTCTACCCCTACCCCGCCGGGACATGGGGACCGCACATGGCCGACCTCCTGGTCGAGCGGCACGGCGACCACTGGCGGAACCCTCAGCTCGACCTCGACCTCTCCGGTGGACGCCTGGCCGAGCCGGACGAGCGGGACGAGCACGATGCGCCGGGAGCGCCGGCGTGAACGGGAGGGGTCGATGTTCGGGACGATAGAGGTGGTCGATTCGGTCGCCGATCGCTTTGCCGAGGTCGTCGGCGACGCGCTGGCCCGGGGCACGGAAAGCGAGCCCGGGCCGGGCGGGGGCTTCTCCTTGTTCCTCTCGGGCGGCCCGACGGCCAGGAAGGCCTACGAGCGCCTGGCCGAGGTGGCCGCCGGGCCCCCGGTGGACTGGAGCCGGGTAGATGTCTACTGGGGGGACGAGCGTTGCGTACCCCCCGACGACAAGGACGCCAACCAGCGCCTCTGCCGGGAGGCCCTTCTCGATCGGGTGGGGCCCCTCCGCTCCATCCACCCCATGTACACAGGCGGCGACCCGGCCGAAGCCGCCGCGGCCTACCAGAAGGAGCTGGCCGGCCTGGACCGATTCGACCTGGTCCACTTGGGCATGGGCCCCGACGGCCACTGTGCCTCCCTCTTCCCGGGATCGCCTGCCCTCGACGCCCCCGACGACGTCCTCGTTGTGGCCAGCGTCGATCCCAACGACAACAACCCCCTCGAGCGGATCACCCTGACCCTTCCGGCCATCGCCCGGGCCCGCCTGGTCGTGTTCACGGTGGCCGGCCCGTCCAAGCGGGAGGCCTTCGAGCGGGTGCGAAAGGGCGAAGATCTCCCGGCCGGCCGCGTCCGGGCGGGCGAGGTGCTGTGGCTGGTCGACCGGGACGCCGCCGGCGACCCGGAGGGGGCGTGATTCCTACTCATTCGCTTCATCGGCGCCGATGACAAGGGTCGGCGCTCGGGGTGCCTCCGATAAGGTGGCGCCGATGCCAGAGACGACCAGCTCAGCGACCCGTCCGACCCACGGAACCACCGAGTCGCTCGATACCGGGGCACTCCTCGACGCCGGGCTCGCCGACCTGCAGGCCGAGGCCGGGCGGCGGCGATGCGACGCCCGCGGCTCCCGGGTCACCTTCTCGCCCAAGGTGTTCATCCCCCTCACCATGCTGTGCCGGGACCGCTGCGGCTACTGCACGTTCGCCAAGGCTCCCGCCCGGCTGCAGTCCCCCTACCTGCCCCTCGACGACGTCGTGGCCATCGCCCGCGCCGGGCGCGACGCCGGGTGCCACGAAGCCCTGTTCACCCTGGGCGAGGGCCCCGAGGACCGGTACCCGGCGGCTCGGGCCTGGCTGGCCGAGCACGGCTACACGTCGACGGTCGACTACCTGACCCATGCGTGCCGCCTGGTGGTCGAGGAGACCGGGCTGCTGCCCCACGCCAACGCCGGCGCCCTCGACGGAGCCGAGCTCGGCGCCCTCCGAGCGGTCTCGGCCAGCCAGGGGATGATGCTCGAGTCCCTCAACCCGGACCTGGCCGCCCACCGGTCGGCGCCCGACAAGACGCCCGAGCGCCGGCTGGCCACCCTGGAAGCGGCCGGCGTGGCTGCCATCCCCTTCACCACCGGCCTCCTGGTCGGGATCGGCGAGAGCCGGGGCGACCGGCTGGCGACGCTCGCCGCCATCGCCGCCAGCCACGCCCGCCATGGGCACGTGCAGGAGGTGATCGTCCAGAACTTCCTGCCCAAGCCGGGGACCTCGATGCACGCCTTCCCCCCGTGCCCCACCGACGAGTTCCTGTGGACCATCGCCGCCGCCCGGCTGGTGCTGCCCGACGATATCCACCTCCAGGCCCCACCGAACCTGTCGGACGAGCTCGGCCCCCTGCTCGACTCGGGGATCGACGACTGGGGCGGTGTCTCGCCGGTGACGGCCGACCACGTCAATCCCGAGCGGGCCTGGCCGGCCCTGGAGATCCTGCGGGCTGCCACCGAGGCGGCCGGCTTCACGCTTGCCCCCCGCCTCACCCTCTACCCCGAGTTCGCCACCGATGCCGAGCGGTGGCTGGCCGAGCCCATGCGGTTCCCGGTCCTCGACGCGTCCGACGCCGAGGGGCTGGGCCGCGACCATCCCTGGTGCTCGGGGGGTGAGCTCCCACCGCCTCGGTTGCTGTCGCAGCCCGGCATGCCCTCCCCGCCGGTGGCCACCACGCCCAGCTCCGGCGGGGCCGTGGGCGACGTGCTGGCCGGCGTGGCCCTCGGGCACGAGGTGGACGAGGACGAGATCGTCGCCCTGTTCGCCGCCCGGGGACCCGAGGTACGGGCGGTCGCCGCCGTGGCCGACTCCCTGCGCCGGGAGATCGTGGGCGACGAGGTCACCTTCGTGGCCAACCGCAACATCAACTACACCAACGTCTGCACCTTCAAGTGCCGGTTCTGTGCCTTCTCCAAGGGCCCGCTCTCGCTCAACCTGCGGGGCAAGCCCTACCTCTTGGAGCTGGGCGACATCACCGAGCGGGTGGCCGAGGCCGAGGAGCGGGGGGCGACCGAGGTCTGCCTGCAGGGGGGCATACACCCCAACTTCGACGGCGACTACTACCTGGAGGTGATCCGGGCGGTACGGGAGGCCTCGGACACCATCCACATCCATGGCTTCACCGCACTGGAGGTGACCGAGGGGGCGCGGCGGTCCGAGGTCTCGCTGGCCGAGTACCTCACCTTGTTGCGGGACGCCGGACTGAAGACCCTTCCCGGCACGGCGGCCGAGATCCTGGACGACGAGGTCCGCGCCGTCTTGTGCCCGGACAAGATCAACACCGAGGAATGGCTGCATGCCCACCGGACCGCCCACGGCGTCGGGCTCCGGTCGAACGTGACCATCATGTTCGGAGCGGTGGAGCATCCCCGGTCGTGGGCGCGCCACATAACGAGGACCCGGGCCCTCCAGCGGGAGACGGGGGGCTTCACCGAGTTCGTGCCTCTGCCCTTCGTGCACATGGCCACCCCGATCTACCTGCAGAAGCGGGCGCGACGGGGGCCGACGTTCCGCGAGACCGTGCTCATGCATGCGGTGGGCCGGATCGCCTACCGGGGAGCCATCGACAACGTCCAGGTCAGCTGGGTGAAGATGGGGGCGGACGGGGTCCGCCAACTGCTCGGTGCCGGCGTGAACGACCTGGGCGGCACGCTGATGGACGAGAACATCTCCCGGGCCGCCGGGGCCAGCCACGGGCAGATGATGGACGTCGACGGCTTCCGCGCCCTGCTCGAGCCGCTCGGGCGAGAGCTCGTGCAGCGCACCACCCTCTACGGCCGGGTCCCCACTCCCCCCGGGCACAGCGGGTGGGGCGCGGGCGTCGCTCGGCCCATCGCCGCCACGCGGTGAGGTGACCGTCTCCGGGGCCCCCCGTCCTGACGGCCCGGCGATCGGGGACGCCTTCGAGCGGCTGGCCGAGGAGCTGTCCGCCGGAGCGGTGTCGAGGGCCCAGGGCAACCTCTATCGTTCGATGCTCTCCACCGTGAGGGAGCTGGCCCATGAGAACACCGACGTCATCGACCTGAAGGTCGCCGACGCCGCCCTGGCCGAGATGTCCGAGGCCTTCCGCGTCTTTCGGCCCTTCCGGGCGGTCAAGAAGATGACCGTCTTCGGTTCGGCCCGGACCGCCCCCGACGACCTGGCCTACGCCCACACCCGGGAGCTGGCCCGGTCGATGGCCGGGGCGGGTTGGATGGTGGTGACCGGGGCGGGCCCGGGGATCATGGCCGCGGGGATGGAGGGGGCGGGGACGGATCGCTCGATCGGGGTGAACATCCGGCTCCCCTTCGAGGGAGGGGCCAACACCTTCATCGCCCAGGACCCCAAGTTGGTCGAGATGCGCTACTTCTTCACCCGGAAGCTCATGTTGATCAAGGAATCCGACGGCTACGCCGTGCTTCCGGGCGGCTTCGGCACCCTGGACGAGGCCTTCGAGCTCCTGACCCTGCTGCAGACGGGCAAGGCCACCCCCGCCCCGGTGGTGCTGCTCGACGTCCCGGGGGGCAACTACTGGACCGAGTGGGACCAATTCGTGGAGCGGGCGGTGGAGACCCGGGGCCTCATCTCGGGAGCGGACCGCTCGCTGTTCACCATCACCGACGACATCGGCGTGGCCACCGAGGAGCTGACCGGCTTCTACCGGAATTACCAGTCGTCCCGGTGGGTCGGTGACCTCTTGGTCCTCCGCCTGCTGGTCGCACCGGGCCCGTCCGAGCTGGCCGAGATCAACCGTGAGTTCGGCGACGTGCTGGCCGGCGGGGTCATCCGCTACACGAAGCCGCTCCCGCCCGAGCGAGCCGGGAACGACCACCTCGACCAGCCCCGGATCGCCCTGCGCTTCGACAAGTACCACTACGGTCGGCTCCGCCAGCTGATCGACGCCCTCAACCGGTGCACCGGCGATCAGGCATGAACGGCCGGCTGCGCCAGCTGGGCCTGGGGCAGCTGGATACGTGCGACCCGGCCCTCGCCCGACAACCGCGACGCAAGGGAGATCCCCGATGAAGGATCGCGACATCCGGCTCCTGTTGGCCGACGTCGACGGAACCCTGGTGACCCAGGCCAAGGAGCTCACCGAGCGCGCCATCGCTGCCGTGCACCGGGTGTACGACGCGGGCATCCTCTTCGCCATAACCAGCGGTCGCCCGCCCCGCGGCATGTCCATGCTCATCGAGCCTCTCCGCCTGTCCACACCGATAGCGGCCTTCAACGGCGGCGTCATCGTCAACCCGGACCTGTCGGTCATCGAGCAAAAGGTGATCGACCCTGCCGTGGTGAAGCCGATCCTCGACCTGTTGGACTCCTTCCGGCTCGACGCCTGGATCTACCGGGGCGCCGACTGGTACGTCCGGGACCCCAACGGTCCCCATGTCGACCGGGAGGCGAAGACGGTGGAGTTCGCCCCCACCGTGGTCGACAGCTACGAGAACCTCACCACCGATGTGGCCAAGATCGTCGGCGTCAGCGACGACCCCGACGCCGTCACCGGCGGCCAGGCTGCGGCCCGCAAACAGTTCGGGGACCGGGTCTCCGCAGCCGGGTCCCAGCCCTACTACCTGGACATCACCCATCCCGAGGCCAACAAGGGCGGCGTGGTGAGGTTCCTGGCCCGCCAGTTCGGCCTCTCGACGGACCAGATCGCCACGATCGGGGACATGCCGAACGACATGCTCATGTTCGCCGACTCGGGGCTGAGCATCGCCATGGGCAATGCTTCGAGCGAGGTGCAGGCGTCGGCCGACCGGGTGACGACGTCCAACGAGGAGGAGGGATTCGCCCTCGCCGTCGAGCGGTTCATCCTCGGGAACGACGGCGACACCGACTGAGCCGGGCTGGCGCTCTCGTGCTCCGGGGCCGGTTTCCCTCGTCGCTCAGGGGGCCGTTTCCCTCGCCGCTCAGGGGCCGTCGTCGAAGGCGAGCCCGGATGCCGACCCGCCGGCACCACCGCTCCCGGCGAGCAGCATGGCCGCCTTGTCCACGGCGCGTCGGGCCCTGGTGATCCGCTTCTCCTCGGCCACCAGCTCGGGGTCGGGCTCACCGCTGGCCCGTAGTGAGTCCGAGGCCTGCCGGAGCCGGTCGATGGCCAGGTCGGCCAGCGATTCGGAGATGGCCGACAGCCGCTCGGACAACTCGGACAGCTCCGCAGCCACCTCGTCGGTCACCTCGTGGACGGGACCGTGACCTCGACCACCTCGAGGTCGCCGTCGGCGTGCTCCTTGCGGAGGACCTTCTTGTCGAACTTGCCCACGCTGGTCTTCGGGATCTCGTCGACGAAGGCCCACCGTTCGGGGAGCCACAACCGGGCCACCCGGTCGGACAGGAATTCGACCAGCTCGTCGGCACTGGGATCGGCCCCTTCGCCCCGCACCACGGCGACCAGTGGTCGTTCGCTCCACTTCGGATCGGGAACGCCGATGACGGCCGCTTCGAACACGTCGGGGTGGGCCATGACCTCGTTCTCGAGCTCCACCGAGGAGATCCACTCGCCGCCGGTCTTGATGACGTCCTTGGTCCGGTCGCTGATCTGCATGAAGCCCTTGGCGTCGAGCGTGCCCACGTCGCCCGTGCGCAGCCAGCCGTCGTGGAACCGGTCACCGCTTGGATCTCGGTAGTACGAGCCGGTCACCCACGGGCCGCGCACCTCGAACTCGCCGACGGCCTCGCCGTCGTTGGGAAGGACGGTGCCGTCGTCGTCGCAGATCCGGATCTCCACGCCGGGCACCACCCGGCCGGCCTTGGACAGCCAGTCGAGCTCGTCCTCGGGGGTCGCGCTGCGGGGCGGGATGGAGAGGGCGCACAGCGGGCTGGTCTCGGTCATGCCCCAGCCCTGGACCATCTCGATCCCGAAGCGCTGCCTGAACTGCTCGATCATCTGCCTGGGCACGGCGGCGCCCCCGCCCACGATCATCCGGACCGACGACATGTCGACCTCATGGGTGTCCGAATAGCGGAGCAGGTCGTTCCAGATGGTGGGCACCCCTGCGGTCAGGGTCGGGTGCAGGGCGGCGTTGATGGCGGCCAGCGGCTCGGCCTGCAGGAACTGCTGGGGCATCACCAGGTCCGCGCCGACCAGGAAGGCGGCATAGGGGGTGCCCCAGGCGTTGGCGTGGAACATGGGCACGATGGTCAGCACCCGGTCCGTCTCCCGGATGCCCATCGACGATGCCGAGGTGACCGCCATCGAGTGCAGGAAGGTCGACCGGTGGCTGTACACGACGCCCTTGGGGTTCCCGGTGGTCCCCGACGTGTAGCACATGGCGGCGGCCTCGCGTTCGTCCAGCTCGGGCCAGGCAAAACCGGGCGCCTCGGCGTCGAGCAGCTCGTCGTAGTCGAGCGTCTCGCCCAACGGCGACTCGGCGCCGGCATCACCGCCGGCCACGATGATGTGCTTCACCGTGGTGAGCTGGTCGCGTACCCGGGCCAGCAGGGGAACCAGCATGTTGTCGACGATGATCACCTTGTCCTCGGCGTGGTTGATCACGAAGGCCAGCTGGTCGGGGAAGAGCCGGACGTTGAGGGTGTGGAGCACCGCCCCCATGGACGGCACGGCCAGGTATGCCTCCAGGTGGGTCTGGTTGTTCCACAAGAAGGTCCCGACACGGTCGTCGCCGGTGACGCCGAGCTTCCGGAGGGCCGCAGCCAGCTGGTCGCTCCGGTCGCCGACCTCGGCGAACGTGGCCGAGGTGTGTTCGCCAGCAGGCCCGGTGACCGTCAGCACCTGGCTCTCCCCGTAGACGGTCCGCCCGTGGCGGAGGATGCCACTGACGAGTAGTGGACCATCTTGCATGGTGCTGAGCATGGCGAACCTCCAGATCCTGGTGGGACGAGCTTATCGACGCCGGTCGGGCCGGGCCCTCGAGAAGGCGCCTGTGGCGGGCCTTGTCGGACGGGCACGGCGGTGGTGTACTGGGGGGGCGCCACCGTCACCCGCCGTTTCGTAACCGGCGGGGGCGGGACCCCGGTCGCCGACTTGGGCGACGAAGGGCTCTGAGTCGGCCGCTCACTGCATTCCCCTGGGATCGTGAGGTGAGCGGGTTGACCAAGTTGGTCGTGGGAGCAGGAGTTGCGTGCGCCGGGATCGTGGTCGCACTGTTGTTGACCGTCGTCACCGTGTCCAGCGCCGGGACCGGTGGTTCGGGTGCGATCCCGGGCACGTCGCCGGGGCCAAGCGGTTCGGGGGGCGGCCAGCCGGGCTCGGGAGGGGCCGACGCCGCCGCAGCTGTCCCCCCGGCCTGGGTGGCCCAGTACCGCCTCGCCGCGGCCACCTGTCCGGGTCTGTCCTGGTCGGTACTGGCCGCCATCGGAACAGTGGAGACCGACAACGGGCAGTCCACCGCCCCCGGGGTGTGGTCCGGGTCCAACTCGGCCGGGGCCGAGGGGCCGATGCAGTTCGAGCCGGCCACCTTCGCCACCGAGGCAGTGGTCGGGCCCGGCGGCGCCCAACCCCCCTCCCCCTACGACCCCATCGATGCCATCTACACCGCGGCCAAACTGCTCTGCTCCAACGGTGCCGGCAGCGCGTCCGGCCTCGAAGGCGCCGTCTACGACTACAACCACTCCGACACCTACGTGAACACCGTGCTCACCCTGTCCATCGCCCTGGCCGACCGGCCGAGCGTCGACGGTACGGTGGTCGGCGCCCTCCGGTTCGCGGCCGAGAAGCTCAACACCCCCTACGTGTGGGGCGGGACCGGCAATGGCGGGTTCGACTGCTCCGGTCTCACCCAGGCGGCCTACCAGGCGGGGGGGATCTCCCTCCCCCGTGTGGCCCAGGACCAATACGACGCCGGCCCACCGGTCACGGCGGCGCAGTCGGTCGAGCCGGGAGACCTGGTCTTCTTCGGCGACGGGCCCAACGGTGTCGATCATGTCGGCCTCTACGTGGGCGGCGGCGAGATGATCGACGCCCCGCACACCGGCGCCAACGTCCGCTTCGACAACGCCGACTGGTCGGGTCTCGTCGGTGTCACCCGGCCGGCCGGGTGACACCGGGCCGTGCCCGTTTCGCCTCCGCCCCCGGGGCGGAACCAGAGCGACAGACGACCGACGGTGGCACCGAGCGACGTGCCCGTACCCTGGGAGGTGTGTCCGCGCCCGTGCTGACCTACCGCCATGGCTACGCCTTCGACCTGACCCCTGAGCGGCTGTGGGATCGGATCGAGGAGATCGACCAGTTCGAGCGCTGGTGGCCCTGGCTCAGTGACTTCCGGGTCGAGGGCAACGGCCTGTCGGCCGGCTCCATCCTTCACGGCATGGTGACCCCTCCGCTCCCGTACCGCATGCGGCTTCAGGTCGAGCTGGTCCAGTGCGAGCGGCCGCAGGCCATCAACGCGACGATCGCCGGGGACCTCACCGGCGATGCTCGGCTCCGGCTCCGTCCGGAACGTCGGGGAACCTGGGCCGAAGTGGCGTGGACGGTCGAGATGCGCCAGCCGGCCATGCGACTGGCCAGCCGAATGGGCCGTCCGATCCTGCAGTGGGGGCACGACCGAGTTGTCGAGATGACCGTCGCCGGCTTCCGAAGGCGGATCAGGACCTCGTGAGCGTTTTGATGGCTCAGTGCCCAGGCGGCCGGTAGAGCGTCTTCTTGGCTGCAGCTGCGTCAGCTTCGCCGGCGGTGAGAAGCGCCACCGTTTGCGTCGTGGCCCCGCCACCGGCACTCACCGCCAATGCCGCCGCCGCCGCGGAGATGGCGTCTGGCATGTCCACGATGACGTAGGCGTCAGTCTCGCCAAACGCAAAATGGAAGGCATCGACCGTCCCGCCCACGCTCTCGATGAGTGCGGTGGCGGCAGCGACACGAGCCGATCCACCCTCGGCCTGCAGGCCCTTGACGCCGTCCAAGGTGTACTTCACTTCAATCATGTATTTCGACATGATGCCCCCAATCGTCCTCCGCCACCGACCGTACTCCGAAGGGATCGGGTGTGCTCGGGCGCTCACCGCCGGGTGCCGGAGCTGGCACGGCACGACGCCCATCACCTCTCAGGGCACCGACCCGGTGCTGCCCACGACGCTGCCCGTCGCGTCAGCTGGAGGAAGCAGTCGCCGTGCCCGGGATGTCTGTCCCGCAATAGGGCTGGCTCGAGACGGGAACGAACCCGCTGGACTTGGCCTGCAGGTACCAGGTGCAGGTCTTGGCAGGATCATGCCCGAAGATGGTCGAATAGTTGATGGGGGTGGCCAAGAGACCGTTGGCGTTGTAGGACTTGACATGGCGAAGGGCCGTGATGACGCCAGCTGATGTCGGATTCTTTCCCGACAGCTGCATGCCCTTGATCATCAGGTCTGCCCCCACCCAGGCTTCATATTGTTCGAACGTGGGGAACTGGGACTTGGTGAAGCCGTCGTACTTTTGGAGCGCGGCCTGCATCTGCGCAGTCCCGGCGTTGGGCAGCTGGAACGGCCGGAACACGGAGGAGAAGTAGTCACCTTGTAGGTCCGTCCACGCCGGCGACGTGATAGCGGCTGGCTCGTAGCCGGTGGGAAAGACGACCGCCTTCAACTTCACCCCGGCCTGCTTCATCGATGTGGCCAGAGCGAAGTTCGAGTTGTCGTCCATTGCCGCGTAGATCCCGTTCACGCCCTTCGATTTCGCCACCAGGGCGGCCGTGGTGAAGTCCGTGCCGCCGAAGGGAACCGAGGTGTCGAGGACGCCTTGCTTGCCGCCGGCGTGGATCACCGACTGGACGGTGCCGATGGCCGAGCGGGTGGACGACGGCGAGATGCCGTACCCGTAGGACCCGACGACGTTGCCCCCGTGGGAGACGAGGAACTTCCCGATCCCGGTATTGACCGGGTATTTCGGGTTGAGGCTTCCGTTGTCCGAGGCGAACATGTTGGTGTAGGGCTGCTGGCCCCACTCCGGACCATCCTGGAAGCTGCCGGTTACCGGGATACCGGCCTGTTGGGCGTACTTTGCCCCCTCGAAGAAGAGGGCACTCACCGATACGATGCCGAGAACCTTTTGGGACACCGCGTCCTGGACGGCCGTGGAAGCCTGCGTGGGGCTGGTCTGGTCGTCGAGGACGAGCGTTGAGATCTTGTGACCGTAGACCCCGCCGTGCGCGTTCTGGTAGTCGATGCGGGCGCGAAAGGCCCCCTGTACCCCTTGGTACGTGGGCGCTCCGGCCCCAGAGCAGGTACAGACCAAGGCGATGGTGATGGGCGTCGCCGCGCTCGCCGAATCCGTGGCCAGCCCGACGGCGCCGGCGAAGCTCAGCGTGGTGGCCATGGCCGACGCAACCGCAATCCGCGTCAATCGAGACCTCATGGTCGTTCCTCCCCCTTGGCCCGGTTGGGCGTCCCCCTGCGGCCTCGATCCCCCGAGGGGCCGGGACCTGATCTTGAGGTCGACGTTGGAATCGACCAGTCGCCAACGTAGACGGCATGGTCGGTCTTGTCCAGCATCGATTGCACGATCCGGACTTCGTGACGCAGCTCTGGCCGAGCCCACGCAGGCTCGGACCGGTTCAGCGCAGGGCGAGCTGCCCCGGCACGATGGGTGCGGGCAGCTCGGTCGTGCCCATGAGGTAGCGGTCGACCGCGGCCGCAGCTGAGCGGCCCTCGGCGATGGCCCAGACGATCAGGCTCTGGCCGCGGGTCATGTCGCCGCACACGAAGACGCCCTCGACGTTGGTCGACCAGTCCGAGTCAGCCCCCACGTTGGACCGGCTGTCGAGCTCGACGCCCAGCTCGGCCACCACGCCGTTCGGCTCCGCCCCGACGAAGCCCAAGGCCAGCAGGACCAGATCGCAATGCAGCTCGAAGGCCGTGTTGGCGATCGGGGTGAAGCGGGGCCGTCCATCGTCGCCGATGGCCACCTCCACCTCTTCGCCACGAAGGCCGCCGACCGCCCCCGATCCGTCGTTCACGAACTCCACCGTGGTCACCCCGAACACCCGCTCGCCGCCCTCCTCGTGCGCGGCCGACGTACGGAGGATGAGCGGCCAGGTCGGCCACGGGTTCTCCCCCAGCCGGTCTCTCGGCGGCTCGGGCATGATCTCGAGCTGGTGGACCGAGAGGGCACCCTGGCGATGGGCGGTGCCCAGGCAATCGGCCCCGGTGTCGCCACCCCCGATGATGACCACGTGCTTGCCCCGGGCCTCGATCGGCGACTCGGCCAGCGCTCCTTCTTGCACCCGGTTCGACGGCTTCAGGTAGTCCATGGCCGGGTGGATGCCCTTGAGCTCCCGTCCCGTGACCGGCAGGTCGCGAGGCACGGTGGCGCCCCCGGCCAGCACGATCGCATCGAACTCCCCCCGCAGCGACCCGGCGTCGACCACCGTGGCGCCCGTGGCCGCCGCCCCGGGTACCTCGGGCGCCGGCGCTCCCACCGACACGCCGCAGCGGAACTCCACACCCTCGGCGGACAGCTGTCCCAGCCGCCGATCCAGGACGGCCTTTTCCATCTTGAACTCGGGTATGCCGTAGCGGAGCAGACCGCCGGGCTTCTCGGCCCGCTCGAAGACGACCACCTCGTGACCGGCCCGGGCCAGCTGTTGGGAGGCGGCCAGGCCCGCCGGGCCCGAGCCGACGACGGCAACCCGCTTGCCGGTGAGGGTCACCGGCTTGACCGGTTCAACCCATCCCTCGTTCCAGGCGCGCTCGACGATCTCGTACTCGATCCGCTCGATGGTCACCGGGTCCGAATTGATACCGAGCACGCACGCCCCCTCGCACGGGGCCGGGCACAGCCGTCCGGTGAAGTCGGGGAAGTTGTTGGTGGCGTGCAGCCGGTCCATGGCCTCGGACCAGTCGTCCCGGTAGACCAGGTCGTTCCACTCGGGGATCAGGTTGCCCAGGGGACATCCCTCGTGGCAGAACGGGATGCCGCAGTCCATGCAGCGTGCCCCCTGTTCGCGGGCCGATTCGACCGGGAACGGTTCGTAGACCTCTTTCCAGTCGCGTAGGCGGACCGGAACGGGACGACGGGGCGGCAGCTCCCGCCCGTACTTGAGGAACCCCTTGATGTCACCCATGATCGGCGAACCTCAACCGTGCGGTGCGGCCATGACCGCCTCGTCCACCGACCGGCCCTCGGCCACGGCCAGCTCGGTGGCCTCGAGCACACGGCGGTAGTCCCGTGGCATCACCTTCACGAACGACTCCCACGTCGTGGACCAGTCCAGGAGGATCTGGCCGGCCACTGCCGAACCGGTCTCGTCCCGGTGCAAGATGATGCGGTCCTTCAGCCAGATGCGGTCGTCGGCCGACAGGGGCTCGAGATCGACCATCTCCGGGTTGTAGAGGCCGTTGAAGTGGTCCTCCCGGTCGTAGACGAAGGCCACCCCGCCGGACATGCCGGCACCGAAGTTCCGCCCGGTGGGCCCGAGAACCACCACCCTCCCCCCGGTCATGTACTCGCACCCGTGGTCGCCGACACCCTCGACAACGGCGATGGCTCCGGAATTCCGGACGCAGAAGCGCTCACCCACCTGGCCGCGGATGAACACCTCGCCCGACGTGGCGCCGTAGAGGATCACGTTGCCGGCCACGATGTTGTCCTCGGCCACGAAGGGCGACTCCTCGGGGGGCTGGACGATGATCCGACCGCCGGACAGCCCCTTGGCCAGATAGTCGTTGGTGTCCCCGAAGAGCCGCATGGTGACTCCCCGGGGCACGAAGGCGCCGAAGCTCTGGCCGGCCGAGCCCCGGAAGGTCAGGTCGACCGATCCCTCGGGCAGGCCGTGCGCGCCGTGGCGCTTGGTGATCTCGTGCCCGAGCAGGGTGCCCACGGTCCGGTCGACGTTGGTGACGGCCAGCTCGGCGGTCACCGACCGCTCGCCTTCGATCGCCGGACGGCAGGCGTCCAGGAACTGGTGGTCGAGGGCGCGCTCGAGACCGTGGTCCTGCTCGTTCACCTGGAACCGGACGGCGCCCTCGGGAGCCTCGGGGACGGCCAGGATCGGCGCCAGATCGAGGCCGGCCGCTTTCCAGTGGTCGATGGCCGTTGCCGTCTCGAGCAGCTCCACCCGTCCGATCGCCTCCTCGAGCGAATGCAGGCCCAACTGGGCCAGGTACTCCCGGACCTCCTCGGCGACGTACTCGAAGAAGGTCTCGACGAACTCGGGCTTGCCCGTGAAGCGCTTCCGCAGCTCGGGGTTCTGGGTGGCGATGCCCACCGGGCAGGTGTCGAGGTGGCAGACCCGCATCATGATGCAGCCCGACACGACCAGGGGGGCGGTGGCGAAGCCGAACTCCTCCCCGCCCAACAGGGCGCCGACCAGCACGTCCCAACCCGTCTTCATCTGGCCGTCGACCTGGACGACGATCCGGTCCCTCAGGCCGTTGGCCATCAGGGTCTGCTGCGTCTCGGCCAGGCCCAGCTCCCAGGGGATGCCGGCGTGCTTCAGCGACGTCATCGGCGCGGCGCCGGTGCCGCCATCGTGACCGGAGATGAGCACCACGTCGGAATGGGCCTTGGCCACCCCGGCGGCCACTGTGCCCACACCCACCTCGGCCACCAGCTTCACGTGGATCCGGGCGCCGGGGTTGGCCGACTTCAGGTCGTGGATGAGCTGGGCGATGTCCTCGATGGAATAGATGTCGTGGTGGGGTGGGGGCGAGATGAGGCCGACCCCCGGGGTGGTGGACCGGGTCTTGGCGATCCACGGGTAGACCTTGGAGCCGGCCAGCTCGCCCCCTTCACCCGGCTTGGCCCCCTGGGCGATCTTGATCTGGATGTCGTCCGAGTTGACCAGGTACTCGCTGGTCACCCCGAAGCGGCCCGACGCCACCTGCTTGATGGCGCTCCGGCGCAGGTCGCCGTTGGCGTCGGCCGTGAACCGGTCGGCATCCTCGCCGCCCTCCCCGGTGTTCGACCGGCCCCCCAGGCGGTTCATGGCGATGGCCAGCGTCTCGTGGGACTCGGCTGAGATCGACCCGTAGGACATGGCGCCGGTGGAGAACCGGGAGACGATGTCCTCGATCGGCTCCACCTCGTCGATGGGAATGGGCGGCCGCTCCCCCGTCTTCAACCGGAACAGGCCGCGCAAGGTGGCCAGCTGGGTCGCCTGCTCGTCGACCGCTCGGGTGTACTCCTTGAAGATCTCGTAGCGCTTCGAGCGGGTGGCGTGCTGCAGCTTGAAGACCGTCTTCGGGTTGAACAGGTGCACCTCGCCGTCCCGGCGCCACTGGTACTCGCCACCGGTCTCCCGCTCCCGGTGGGCCAGCTCGGTGGGCCGGTCCAGGTTGGCCAGGTGGTGCCGGGTCATGACCTCCTCGGCCAGGACGTCGAGGCCCACCCCGCCGATACGGCTGGTCGTCCCGCTGAAGTACTCGTCGATCACGTCGGGGGCCAGGCCGACCGCCTCGAAGACCTGGGCCCCGGTATAGGACGCCACCGTCGAGATGCCCATCTTGGACATCACCTTCAAGACGCCCTTGCTCGCCGCTTTGATGTAGTTCTTCTGGGCCTGGCGGGGAGTGACCCCGGCGAGCATGCCCGAGGCGATCATGTCGTCGATCGTCTCGAAGGCCAGGTACGGGTTGATGGCCGCCGCGCCGAAGCTCTTCAGCAAGGCCATGTGGTGGACCTCGCGTGCGTCGCCGGCCTCAACCACCAGGCCCACCCGGGTGCGGGTCTTCTCGCGGACCAGATGGTGGTGGACGGCGGAGACCAACAACAGCGAGGGGATGGGAGCCCACTCGGCCGTCGAGTTCCGGTCCGACAACACGATGATGTCGGCGCCGTCGGCGATGGCCGCGCTGACCCTGGCCCGCACCTCCTCGATGCCCTGACGGAGCGCCTCCCCGCCGCCGGCCACTTCGAACAGCCCGTCGATGGCGAAGGCGCTGAATCCCGGCGTCTGGCCGTCCTCGTTGACGTAGAGCAGCTTGGCCAGGTCGTCGTTGTCGATCACCGGCATCGGCAGCACGATCTGCCGGCACGACTCGGCCGTCGGCTCGAGCAGGTTGGCCTCGGGCCCGAGCGTCGACGCCAACGAGGTAACCAGCTCCTCACGGATGGCATCCAACGGTGGGTTGGTGACCTGGGCGAAGAGCTGGGTGAAGTAGTCGTAGAGGAGACGGGGTCGGTCGGACAGCACGGCGATGGCCGTGTCCGAGCCCATGGAGCCGCGGGGCTCGACACCGGTCTTGGCCATGGGGGCCAACAGGATGCGCAACTCCTCGGTGGTGTAGCCGAAGAGGCGCTGGCGGCCGATGACCGAGGCGTGCTGCGGGGTCAGCATGTTCCGGGGGGGCAGATCGTCCAGATCGATCTGGCCCTCCTCGAGCCACTGGCCGTAGGGGTGCTGGGCGGCCAGCGACGACTTGATCTCGTCGTCATCGAGGATCCGCCCCGCCTTGGTGTCGACCAGGAACATCCGGCCCGGTTGGAGCCGGCCTTTGCGCACCACCTTGGCCGGATCGACGTCGAGCACACCGACTTCGCTGGCCAGCACGACCAACCCGTCGTCGGTCACCCAGTACCGGGCCGGCCGCAGGCCGTTGCGGTCGAGGACGGCGCCGATGATCGAGCCGTCGGTGAACGCCACTGCCGCCGGGCCGTCCCACGGCTCCATCAGGGCGGCGTGAAAACGGTAGAAGGCCCGCCTGGCCGGGTCCATCGTCCGGTGGTTCTCCCACGCCTCGGGGATCATCATCAACACGGCGTGGTGCAGCGGGCGCCCGCCCAGGTGCAGGAGCTCCAGCACTTCGTCGAACGAGGCCGAGTCGCTCGCCCCGGGGGTGACGACGGGGAACGCCCGCTCCAGGCCCGGGATAAGGTCGGAGGCGAGAAGCGCCTCGCGGGCCCGCATCCAGTTTCGGTTGCCGGCCAGCGTGTTGATCTCGCCGTTGTGGGCCAGGTACCGATAGGGGTGGGCGAGTGGCCACGAGGGGAAGGTGTTGGTGGAAAAGCGCGAGTGGACCAGGGCCAGCCCGCTCACCAGCCGCTCGTCGGAGAGGTCGGGGTAGAACTCGGCCAGCTGATGGGACGTGAGCATCCCCTTGTAGGTGATGGTCCTGGCCGAGAGGGAGGACAGGTAGATCCCCTCGATCTCGTGCTCGGCCCGCTTCCGGAGGACGAACGCCAGCCGGTCGATGGCCAGGACCGGGTCGTCACCGATCACGCTGGCCCCCGGGGCGGGGGCCACGAAGACCTGGCGCATGCGGGGCATGACCGCCCGGGCCACCGAACCGAGCATGGAGTCGTCGAAGGGCACGTCGCGCCAGCCCAGGACGGACAGCCCTTCCTCGTCGGCCAGTCGTTCGACGGCCAGCTGCGCCTTCTCCGCCTCCGCTGCGTCCTGGGGCAGGAAGGCGATGCCCACCGCGTACCCGCCGGGCCCGGGCAGGTCGAAACCGGCCACCGCGGCCAGAAACTCGTGGGGGACCTGGATGAGGATGCCGGCACCGTCGCCGCTGTCCTCCTCGCTGCCCGTCGCCCCCCGGTGGGCCAGATGCTCGAGGGCGACGATCCCCTGGCGCACCAGCCCGTGGCTCGGGCGGCCGTGCAGGTCGGCGACCAGGGCGATCCCGCAGGCGTCGTGCTCGAACCCCGGGGCGTACAGACCCGTGCCCGGGGCGCGGGTCAGCGCCACGGGTGTCGTGGTGCCGCCGGGCTCAGGGTCGGCGGAAAGGCCGGTACGTGTCGTCATCGGGTCTCTCCATCGGTGGACGAGGGAGGGTCACTCCGTCGGGGGATGGTGGCTCTTCCGCCCGGGACGACGCTGGCCCTGCGGTCCGTCAACTCTACACGGTTCGCCCGGGTACCCACCGCTTTTACGCCCTCGGTCCGGGCCCGTGGCTCATCCCCCGAAGGACCCGCGTGCGGGTGGTGACCCCGGGTCCTCCTGGGCGTTTCTGCCCGCCCCTGGCGCTCGTAGGATGAGCCTCGTGCCTGGACCGAGCCACTTCGATGCCGTCTTCGTCGGTGGCGGCGTGATCGGCCTGGCCGGCGCCTGGCGATCGGCCCAGGCCGGCCTGGCCGTGGCCCTCGTGGACCCCCGGCCCGGCCACGGAGCCACCTGGGCGGCGGCCGGCATGCTGGCGCCGGTCACCGAGGCGCACTACGGCGAGGAGGCCCTGGTCCGGCTCAATGTCACGGCCGCCGGCGAGTGGCCCAGGTTCGCCCGTGATCTCGAAGCGGCTTCGGGGATGCCGATCGGGTATCTCCAGCACGGCACCGTCGTGGTCGCGGCCGACGCTTCGGACCGGCTGGCGATCGACGAAGTGCTCGCCTTCCAGCAGTCGCTGGGCCTCGGCGCCACCCGCTTGTCGGCCCGGGAGTGCCGGGCCCTCGAGCCATTGCTCGCTCCCGGCCTGCGGGGAGGCGCGGACGTCCCCGGGGACCACCAGGTGGACAACCGCCAGCTGGTGGCGGCCTTGCTGGCCGCCTGCCGGGAAGCCGGGGTCACCCTGGTCGGCGATCGCGCTGCGGCGGTCTCGCTCTCCGCCGCCCCCACGAGACGGGGCCAGCTCGCCCCCGGCCGGGCCGCGGGCCACGGGCGTGGAACTCGATGGCGGCACGGCCGTGACGGCCGAGTCCGTGGTCGTCACCGCCGGTTGCCACTCCAACCAACTCGGCGGCCTGCCGCCGGGGACGCTGCCGCCGGTGCGGCCGGTCAAGGGGATGACCCTCCGGCTGGCCGCTCCCGCCCACGTTCCCCGCCTCCGACGGACCCTTCGAGGGCTGGTCCACGGCGAGAGCTGTTATGTGGTGCCCCGGGAGGATGGATCGGTGGTGGTCGGGGCCACCGTGGAGGAGAAGGGGTTCGACCGCACCGTCCAGGCCCGTGCCCTCTACGAGCTGCTGCGCGACGCCCGGACCGTCGTTCCCGGGCTCGACGAGTACGAGCTAACCGAGACCGCCGTCGGGCTCCGACCAGGGTCGCCCGACAACGCCCCGGCCATCGGTCGCACGGCTGTCCCTGGCCTCTTGGTCGCCACTGGTCACTACCGCAACGGGATCCTCCTGGCTCCGGTCACCGCCGACGCCATCGCCGCCCTGCTGGCCGGCGGGGACAGCGACGCCGTCGTGGCGCCGTTCGGGCCCCAGCGGTTCAATTCGGCGCAGAGCGGGGCGGCGTGAGCGGGGCGGGGGCCGTGGGCGGGGCGGGGGCCGTGGGCGGGAGCCCGCCGAGCCCCGGCGCCACCGTGCACCTGTCTGTCAACGGCGACCGATGGGAGGGCCCGGCCGGCACCACGGTGGCCGACATCGTGGCCGACTGGTGCCCCTCGCCCAAGGGGGTCGCCGTGGCCAGGAACGGGGACGTGGTCTCGAAGAGCCAGTGGGAGGGCACCGAGGTCATCGCGGGCGACCGTATCGAGATCGTCTCGGCAGTCGCCGGAGGCTGACCGGACCCTCACCGGCGGTACGGTGGGACCGATGAGGGTGTCCAATTCCATCGATGGCGAGTCAGCCGGTGCCCCGGGCCGCGGCGAGTCAGCCGGTGTCGCAGGCCCTGCCGTCGGGGACCCGGTCCGGCACTCATCCGTCCTGACCCCGAACGGGGGCCCCGGTGCTGGGATCGCTCCGGATCCGTGGGTCGTCGACGGCGTCACGATGCACTCCCGGCTCATCTTGGGCACCGGGGGGATGTCGAGCCTGGAGTCGCTGCAGTCCGCCCTGGTTGCATCGGCCTCGGACATGGCCACCGTGGCCGTGCGGCGCGTGGACCCGACGGCTCGGGGGTCCCTCCTCGACCTGTTGCGCGACGCCGGGGTGCGCGTCCTGCCCAACACGGCCGGCTGCTACACGGCCCCCGAGGCGGTGCTCACGGCCAAGCTGGCCCGGGAGGCGTTCGAGACCGACTGGGTGAAGCTCGAGGTGATCGGGGACGACCGCACCCTCCTCCCCGACCCCATCGAGCTGGTCGCCGCAGCCGAGGAGCTGGCCGAAGCCGGGTTCGTCGTGTTCCCCTACACCAACGACGACCCGATCCTGGCCCGGCGACTCCAGCAGGTGGGGTGTGCCGCCGTCATGCCCCTCGGCTCGCCGATCGGGAGCGGGATGGGCATCGCCAACCCGCACAACATCGCCCTCATCGTCGAGGACGCAACGGTCCCGGTCATCCTGGACGCCGGCATCGGGACGGCCTCCGATGCCTGCCTGGCCATGGAGTTGGGCTGCGACGGCGTCCTGGTGGCCTCGGCCGTGACCCGGGCCCAGCACCCGTCGTTGATGGCCGCGGCCATCCGGGACGCCGTCGTCGCCGGCCGGGCGGCACGAGGCGCTGGTCGCATCCCCCGGCGCCGGCACGCCGAGGCGTCAAGCCCCTTTGCCGGCATGATCGAGGCCGATCCGGGCAGCCCCTCGTGAGCTCGCCCGGCGCGGGCAACTCCCTCGTGGGCACCGGGCCGCCCGTAGCCCTCACCATCGCCGGGTCGGACTCGGGTGCCGGGGCCGGGATCCAGGCCGACCTCAAGGCCATGGCTGCCCTCGGCGTGTTCGCCACCACCGCCGTCACCGCGGTCACCGCGCAGAACACGATGACGGTGGCCGCCGTCCACAGAGTGCCCGCCACCGTGGTCGACGAGCAGATCGCCGCCGTGTTGGCCGACCTCCCGGTGGCGGCGGTGAAGACGGGCATGCTCGCCTCGGTCGACACCATCGAAGTGGTGTCCAAGCGGGCCGCAGCCGGTGACCTGCCCAATCTGGTGGTGGACCCGGTCATGGTGGCCTCCACCGGGCGCCCCCTGCTCGAGCAGGAAGGGGTCGACGCCTACCGTCGCCACCTGCTTAGCCATGCGCTGGTGGTCACCCCCAACCTGTGGGAGGCGGCCCTGCTCGCCGGTCTCGATCCCGACACGGTGACCGATACCGAGGCCATGGCCCGGGTGGCCCGGCACCTGCACGCAGCAGGAGCCCGCTGGGTGCTGGTGAAAGGCGGCCACCTGCCCGGCGTGGGCGCACCCGGAGAGCCCGGCCGATCGCCATCGACCGTGCCCGACATCCTCTTCGACGGGCACGAAGTCACCGAGCTGTCGGGTCGGCACGTGCCCACCGGGAACGTCCACGGGAGCGGCTGCTCGCTGTCCGCCGCCATCGCCGCTCGGCTGGCGCACGGGTGCGACGTGCCCACGGCCGTGCGGGATGCCAAGGCATACGTGACCGGGGCGATCGAGGGCGGTGCCGGCTGGCGCCTGGGCGGCGGGCACGGCCCGCTCGACCATCTCGGATGGTCCTCCCGGACATGACAGCGGCCGGGTCGCAACGACCCGGCCGCTTCCCCACCCTGTAACAGGAACCTACACCCGGTTTTACCCGGGTGCCCCCTCCTGCGGACGCTATGAGAAGCAGCGTCGTTGCTGTCGGTCAGTTTTGTCGATCGTCACCTAAATGTAAAGATCCCGTGAACAGGGCATCTTTGGTTTTGGGCCCCACGGTTCCGCCCGATGGCCCCAATTTGCGGGGTTTTCCATAGGCCGCGGGCCGATTTCACGCTCGAATCCCTGCCCTTCCGTTCTGTGCCGGGTCGGGCGACCGCGTCGAGTGCGGGGCCGGCCCTCGCCGGATGTCAGGCAACGGTCCGGGGGGGTGGCCCTGTGTCCGGAATCGGGTATCTCGGAGCCGTCCGGATAGCGTGAGCGCAATGGGTGCGATCCGAGGGAAGACGATGGCGCAGGCCATCGCCTGGGGACGGGTGGCCCTCGGCGGCACCGCGCTGGTGGCGCCCCTTGCCGTGGCCCGGGTCTGGGTCGGCGACTCCGCCGATCGGACATCGATCAAGCTCCTGGCCAGGACGCTCGGTGGGCGGGACCTGGCCCTCGGGGTGGGCACGCTCCGGGCCCTCTCCCGATCCGACGACGAGGGCCGCCCCTGGGTGGCCCTGTCCGGCATCGCCGATGCTGTGGATACCGTGGCCACAGTGGTGGCGTTCGCGGCGCTGCCGCGCCGGACCCGGTGGGCAGTGCTGGGCGCCTCGGCCGGCGCAGCCGTCGCCTCGATCCGAATAGCCACTGGGCTCGATCGTCCCACTGGGCTCGATCGTCCCACTGGGCTCGATCGTCCCACTGGGCTCGATCGTCCCACTGGGCTCGATCGTCCGGCTCCCGGGGAATAGATCGGGGGCGTCCGCTGATGTCCGGCCCGTCCGCGGGCGAGCAGTCGGCGGCGGGGTCGGATGTCCGGCCCGTCCGCGGGCGAGCAGATCGGGGGCGGGGTCGGATGCCCGGCCCGTCCGCGGGCGAGCAGACCTGAAGCGGCCACCCCGGGGCGGGATGTGCAGGGCCGCCCCTGGGGTAGCCAGGGGCGTTGGTAGGCTGGTCGCCGGTCATGGTCGCTCAAGTGGAACACGGGGAACCGTCCCCGGCGAACACCCACGACGGGGGGTCCGAGCCGGCCTATGAGCCCGTCGGCCGGATGTCGCTCAAGTCACCGGCACTCATCGTGGTGGCCATCGCCCTCGTGATCCTGATCGGCGGCATCACGGCATCGGCCTTAGCCGGCGGTGGTCCGGCCACACTCTCGCTCACGTCGGTGCGCCTGGCCGACGGGACCGTGGTCCACCTCGAGCCGGCGGCCGACGCCCTCAGGCCCATCGAGCAGGAGGGCAATCCCCCGTCGGACATCCTGGCCGCCCTGGCCGTGCCGAAGGGCACGACGACCACCGGGTCGCTCAACACCGACCAGAACACCACCCAGTACGACCGCACCGTCAACTTCACCTCGACCATGAACGCCTATCAGGTCCAGGACTTCTATCGGGTCCTCTTCAGCCGGCTCGGCTGGAAGGTCGTCTCCAACGGCTCCGACACCTACCAGACGGGCAGCAGTGAGGTCCTGGCCAAGAAGGGGAGTAGCGACGGCTACTACTGGGAGGCCGGCGTGGTCGTGTCGCCCACGACCGGGGCCGGCGTGACCCCGTTCACCCTCCGGGTGTTCGAGGTGCCCGACCCCACCACCTGACGGAAGAGGCGGCCCAGAACCGGGAACGGGTGACCGCCGGACGGGTGCGGTGCCAGATCGGACGGCGCCTCGACGCGGCGGAGGACGTAGGCCCACACGAACAGGTTCGCGGGGTAGAGCAGGTATCCCACCCTGGTGGCCGGGGCGAGGATGAGGGCGATCAGCATCACCCATCCGGTGAGCAGCGAGACGTCGGCCGCGTCCTTGGGCGGTCTCACCCTGAGCCGCCAGAACAGGAGGGCGGCACCGACCACGATCGCCGCCACCACATATGGCTTGTGGATTCCCGGCAGGGCGCTGACCAGCATGTGCCCGGGAAGCGGGCTGGCGGCCGGCGAGGCGACGCCGGCCAGGCCCAGGGGGAACCGGATGACGTTGTCCACGAACGCCGACGGGTTGGATAGGGCAAATGGCGCCACCACCGGGCCGGCGACGAGCACGAAGCCGATCAGGTAGCGGCCCACGGCCCGGCTGCGATAGAGGTCCCGGGCCGCCCACAGGGCCAAGAAGGCCAGCGGCCAGGCGGTGAACTTCAACGACGAGGCCGCGCCCAGGGCAAGGCCGGCGAGCAGGGGTCTTCGGCGCTGGAGGGCGACCAGCCCCAGCAGCATCATGGCGACCACCGGCATGTCGTCGCCCCCGGTGGCCAGGGGGAGGGCCGCAGTGGGCAAGACGGTCAGCACCTGGAGGGCACGGGCCCTGACGTCCCGGCTGCCCCGGAGGCGGCTGAGGGCGAAGCCGCCGACCAGCACGGTGAAGACGAGGAATTGGATGCGGGCGTCGGCCAGGCGGGCCTCGACCTTGCTCCCGCTCGAGAAGCCGAACAGCACCATCCCGGGCAGGTAGGGGTAGTAGAGCTCGTAGACGGGCACCGCCTGTTGGTGGATGAGGATGTGCCCGTTCCGGTCGATCACCCGGTAGGGGTCGTGGCCGTTGACCGCGGCCACGCCGGCCCGCTCCACCACGATCACCTCGGGCTGCACGTGGTCGGCGGCGTGGCCCTCCGAGCGCCAGATGACCTCCATCGTCAACGGGACGACCGTGGCGCCGGCAAAGACCAGGACGCAGGCGCCGACGCGGGCGATGCGGTAGCGCCGAGCGGTGGACATCGACTCCGCCGGACGTCGGCCCCGGCCCGGGCCGCGGCGCCAGGCAACCACAGCCATGAACGCCCCGCCGGCCAGGTAGGGGCCGAAGGCCATCCACCCCCACTGCCGGTAGAGGCCTATCCCGGCCATCAACCCCGTGCAGAGGGCGAAAATGCCGGAGATTCCGTAGAGGGCGGCGTCGCGCCACTCGGGCGACCAACCGCGGACGGCGTCGAGCGTGCGGGCGAGGCCGGGGACGATCGTAACGGTCCTCGAGCGGTGACCCGGCGGCTCGACGGCCATGCGATCCGAGTCGGTCGCCACGGCCGATCGTACACCCGGGCCCTGGGACTCCATCGACATCCGAGCCGCCGGGTTGGACGCTGGCCCCGCTTCGGACACTGCCTTCGCTTCGGACACTGGGGACGTTGGGCCCGCTTCGGACACTGGGGACGCTGGCCCCGCTTCGGACACTGGGGACGTTGGCCCCGCTTCGGACACTGGGGACGTTGGGCCCGCTTCGGACACTGCCCCCGCGTCGGACACTGCCTCCGATCGGGACACTGCTTCCGATCGGGACACTGCCTCCGATCCCGTCCCAGCCTCCGATCCCGTCCCAGCCTCCGATCCCGTCCCAGCCTCCCATCGGGACCCGATCGGCCGCTCTTCCCTCATCGGGTTCTCATCGGGTCCTCGTCGGCCTCTCAGGCATCCTCCGGCACCTCACCGGTACCACCCCGATCCTCGGGCGGCTCGAACCCCAGGATGGCAGCGTAAAAGGCGAGCTCGGCGGTGAGCGCGGCACGCAGGGTCTCGGCCCTCCGGAACCCGTGCGACTCGCCGGGAAAGGCCCGGTACCGGCAATCGACGCCGTGGGCCCGCAGGGCGGCGGCAAAACGCTCCGCCTGGGCGGCGGGGACGACGGGGTCATCCAGTCCCTGGAGGAGGAGGACGGCGCCGGTGACGCGGTCGGCGTGGTGGATAGGTGAACGCTCGCGATAGGTCGCCAATGCCTGCGGCAGCGGCCCCACCAGGCTGTCGACGTAGCTCGACTCGAAGTCGTGGGTCTCGGCGGCCAGAGCCTCGAGGTCGGTGACGCCGTACCAGGCCGCGGCGCCGGCGAATCGATCCGAGCGGACGAGGGCGCCCAGCGCGGTGAGACCCCCGGCGCTGGTGCCCCGGACGACCATCCGGTCGCCGTCCACCCTGCCGGCCTCGGCCAGCGAGACTGCGGCGGCCACGCAGTCGTCGATGTCGGCGATCCCCCACAGCCCTCGCAGCCGCTGCCGGTAGGCGCGCCCGTAGCCGGCGCTCCCCCGGTAGTTGACGGCGAGCACGGCCAGGCCGCGGCTCGTGAAGTACTGGACCAGGGGGTCGAACCCGGGATCGGCCGCGGCCGTGGGGCCGCCGTGGCACATGACCACCAGCGGGGGCGCCGAACCGGATGGGGTCTGGCGCCCAGAGCTGGTTGGGGCGTAGAAGAGGCTGTGGACGGGACCGTCGGGGCTGGTGGCCTCCACGGGTTCGGCCACGGCGACGTCAGCGGCCGCTACGGCCAGCGTGGGGGCGGCGCTCAGCAGTCGTGCCTGCTCGGAGGCGAGCGGGGGGCTGTATTGATCGGATCGGTCAGGATCGGATCGGTCAGGATCGGATCGGTTGGCCGTCGGGCTGGGGGCGTCTTCCTCGGCGTCGGAACGGGGATTGGCGTCGGCTGGAGCGGCGCCCACGGCAGAGGCGTGGGCGCCGGCGTGGGGGTGCGCGTCGGCTGGAGCGGCCCTGACGGCATAGACCGAGGGTCCGGCGGTGGCCGTGGCCCCGAGGACCAGCACGTCGCCCTCGTCGGTGGTCGAGACACCGGAGATGGCGACGCACGGTTGGGGCAAGACCTCGAGCTCGGCGGCCGGGGAGTCGGAGGGCGGTGGGATCCTGACCAGCTGATCGAACCCCTCCGCATGCCTCCGGCAAGCCAATGCGCCATCGGGCAGCTCGCTCATGGTGCATTGCCCGAGCACCCAGTCGGGGCCGTGGAATTCGGCCCGGTCGGACACCAGGGCCGAGGGGGCCGCCCACTCCCGGCCCTCGTCGCCGACGCGCTCGACCCGATGGGGCTGCCACCATCCAGCCTGGTCGGAGGCGTAGACGAGCGACCCGTCCCGGCACCAGGTCGGTTGGCCGATCGACACGTCGGTGCCCCCGGCGACGCATCGAGCCTCGGCGACCCTCGGGCCGCCGTCGTCATCGAGCCACCGACCCACCCAGAGCTCACAGCCGTCCCAGGGCATCTGTGGATGGTCCCAGCTCAACCAGGCCAGTTCGGCGCCGTCGGGCGACGGCCGAGGAGCGGCATAGAAATCTCGTCCGTCGAGCACAGGGACGACAACCAATGAGCCCCGGGCATCCACGGCGACGATCCCATGGCCCACGCCTTCGGGGCCGTGGCGCTCCTCGACGCAGATGAACCACCCGCCGTCCGCCGAGAGCCGGCCGTCGGCGTAGCGAACGGATCGGTCACCCGAAGAGGCGGTGGTCAGGGCGACCGGGGCGAGCTCGGTGGTCAGCACGGTCAGCGTGTCAATGGCGGTCGGTGCGCTCAGTCCGGTCGGGGCGCTCAGGGCTGTCGGTGTGCCGGCCGTGTGAGCTGTCGCCGAAGTCGTCGGGGTGCCGGTCGGGAGCGCGGTCGAAGCGATCTCCCAGCGGTACAGGCGCTGGTCCGCTTGGTCGACGTAGAACAGCGTTCCGTCCTCGACCGTGGCCGACCCACCGCCGTACTCGTGGACGCGCGAGCGGATGCTCCGACCCGGCGGGGAGACGTCGGTTGGCCCCTCGGTTGCACTGGCCCGGACCAGGACCTGGCGACCTCCCTCGTCGGGGCGGCTCTCGAGCCAGTAGGCCCACCGGCCGTCGACCTGCAGCCCGCTGCGGGACACCTTGCCGGCAGCCACTGCCGCGGCCGAGAACGGCGAGGGCCACGATCCACTGGGCGCGGCAGTGCGGACGGGTTCGGAGCCGGTCATGGCTGGAATGTCACCAGTCGCGCAACCGGTCGCCGGGTGCACGATGGCTGTTGGATCGCGCTCGCCGGCCACGGAGGCGGTAGCGTCCCGTCCTCGGACCTAGCGGTCCCCCACGGCCTCGGCCTCCGGCCGCTCTCGACCGGGCTACGGGGAGAAGTCCTCGGGGCGGATGGTGTCGAGGAAGTTCCGGAACTCGCCCACCACCTCTTCGGGGTTCTCCTGCTCACCGTCCTCGTCGTACTCGGCTGCCTCGTCCTCGTCCTCCTCGTCTTCGGCCGGCAACATGATGCCCTCGGCATCCATGAGCTCGTCGGCGACGTAGAGGGGGGTCCCCGTCCGCACGGCGACAGCTACGGCGTCGGACGGTCGGGCCGAGACAGGGACCTCGGTGCCACCGTGGCGCAGCACGATCTCGGCATAGTAAGTCGACGTGCGCAACTCGGTGATGACGACGCGGACCACATCGGCACCCAGCGCGTCGAGCAGGTCCCGGATGAGGTCGTGGGTCATGGGACGGGGCGTGTCCATGCCCTGGAGGGCGAAGGCGATTGCCGTCGCCTCCGGGGCGCCGATGAAGATGGGCAATGTCCGCCCGAGCACCTCAGACTCCTGCAAAAGGAGCACGGGCGTGTTCGACTGCAGATCCACCCGCACCGCCCGAAGTCGCACTTCGACCATGCGTTGCAACTTACTCGCCGGGCGCGATTTCCGCGGTCAGGTTCGGCGCGTCGGCGCCGCGCGTCGAGGCAACGAGGAAGACGGAGGCCTTGGCCCGGTCGAGCGAGAGGTGGGCCATGCGGTCACCCACCGAGCAGGTCGCGGATCGCACCTCGCAACAACGTGCTGCGGAGTCCCTGGCCGAGCTCCATCAGCTCGTCCGCGGTGCGTCCGGCCCGCTGGCGAGCCTCGGGATTTCGCTGTCTGACCAGGGGCAAAACGATCTGCTCGATGAATCCTGCCTCGCGGTCGGCCGTGTTTTTGTACAGACGGAGGTGGCGCGGCTCCACACCGTAGCGAGCGAACCCGGCAGCCAGGTTGGCGATAGCCAGACAGTCCTCGTCGAAGTACTCGGCCCCGCCGACCTGGGTGGCGGCGAGCAACCCGTACTCGCGGAGCTGCTCGAGCACGTCCTCGCCCAGACCACTGGCCGCGGCCAGCTCGGCCAAGGTCAGGCTGGCGCCGGTCAGGTCGGGCGGGCGTCCCTCGCTGGCCGCTCCACTCCGAGCCGGCGACGGCGGGGATCCTGCGGTCGAGCTCGAGGGCGCTGGCGGCTCTGGAGAGGCCCCAGGGGGTGCATCCGATGCCGGCTCGGGTTGGGAGGTGGCCGCCGGGGCCGGATGGGGGGCCTCGGTCGATGGGCCCCCCGAACGGCTCGATCGGGAGGCCGACGACCGGCTTTGCGCTTCGGCCCGGCCGCCCCGGGATGAGGCCGAGCGGGCCGAGCCCGACGCCGCCCGTGCGGGGTTGGCCTCGATACCGGGCAGCCCCGGACCGCCACCCCCGGCCGTTGGCCTCTCGGACGCCGATTGGCCCGATGGACCGGGTGCACCCGGTCGGCCCGGTGCCCGCCTGGCCGCGGCCTGCCCGACCAGCACCGGATCGGCCTGTCGGCGGTCTGCCGCGTCGGGCGACGCCGTACCGTCGGGGGGCTGCCCCGTTCCGGTCGTTGCCGGCGGCTCACCGGCGCCACCCGCCGGGCCGGGCTCGGCCCGGTCGGTACCGGGTGTGCCACGGTCGGCGGCATGCACCCGGGCCTCGATGGCCGCTCTCGACACTCCAGCCGCCGGCGTCGGGACGGTGGCTTCCTCGACGGGTGCCCCGACCTCAGTGTCCTTCGTACCGCCGGACCCGTTGGCCTCCTCGGATCCGTTGGCCTCCTCGGATCCGTCGTCGAGACGGTCCTTGATCACCTTCAGCGGCAAGAAATGCTCCCGCTGCTGGCGGAGGACCCATCGCAGACGTTCCACGTCGTGCTCGTAGAACTTCCGATAGCCCGACGGGGTCCGCTCGGGATTGACCAGACCCTGGCTCTCGAGGAACCGGATCTTGGAGATGGTGATGTCGGGGAACTCCTGGCGTAACAGGGTCAGCACATCGCCGATGGACAGGTAGGAGCGTGAGCTCACTCGCACCTCACCTCAGCGGGAACCCCGATGGCGCCCGTACTCATTCGCCCGCGGCCAACAGATACAACAGCTTGAACTTGCCAATTTGGACTTCGTCTCCACTGGCCAGCAGAGCCTCGTCGATCCGTTCCCGATTGACATATGTACCGTTCAACGAGCCTACGTCCCGCACCGTCGTCCCCTCCTCGCCGGTGGTGAACTCGGCGTGACGCCGGGACACCGTGATGTCGTCGAGAAAGATATCGCTTTCTGGGTGTCGACCCGCTCTTGTCAATTCGGAGTCCAGTATGTACCGGCTGCCGGTGTTCGGCCCTCGCTTGACGACCAACATGCCGACGCCACGAGGCAGCTCGAGCAGGGTGACCGCTGCATCGTCGTCGTTCGGGTCGGCCAGCTCCTCGACGGGCTGGATGGTGACCGTCGTATCCGACGTGGCCTCGACCAGGACCGCACCACACGACGAGCAGAAATTCACCCCGAGCGGATTCCGATGGCCGCAGTTGTGGCAGAACACATGATCCACGGTAGTCGTTTCGATCCTCCTGGTCTTTCCCGGCCTGGGCCGGTCGGGGCACGTCAGTCGGTGGTCAGAGCCCGGTAGGCCCCGGCGTCCAGGAGCGCATCGACGGCGGCCGCGTCGGCAGGCGCGATCTCGCAGATCCACCCCGCGCCGTAGGGATCCTCGTTCAGGCGCTCCGGTGCCCCCGCCAATTCCTCGTTCACTGTCACGATCTCGCCGGCGATCGGCGCATAGACCTCGGACACCGACTTGGTCGACTCGACCTCGCCCAACGTCCCTCCTGCATCCACCGAGGTGCCCACGGCCGGCAGGTCGACGAAGACGACATCGCCCAGGGCGTCCTGGGCGTAGTCGGTGATGCCGACCCGGACGCGCCCGCCTTCGGAGCGCGCCCACTCGTGGTCGGAGGAATATCGGAGTTCGTCGGGCACATTCATGCCTGCGGACCCTACCCGACCCGACCGCCTGGTGCCTCCGGCGCCAAAGGAGCCGTCACCAGCCCAATCAGCGAAGGAGCTGCCGGATCCGCACCGAGTACTCCTGGGCCCTGGATTCGGCCGCGGCATCGCTCGGGCCCTCGGCCCAGACGTGGGTCACCGGCTCCTCGGGGTCGGGCAGGATCAGCGCCCAGCCGTCCTCCTCGAGCACCTTCACCCCGTCCACCAGGACGAGGTCGCGCCCGGACGAGCGCTCGACCAGGGTCCGCATGAGCATGCCCTTCTGCTCCCACGGGGTGTGCACCGAGTGGTGGGCGATGTGGACCCGGGGCAGGGCGGCCACCATGGCCGACAGCCGTTGGCCGGTCTGGGTCAGCATGGCCACCAGGTTGACCAGGGTGGCGGCGGCATCGTAGGCGGGGAGGAAATGGGGGAAGATGAACCCGCCGGTCTGGCTGGCCGCGAAGGTCACGTGCTCGCTTGCCGCCACCTCCATGAGACTCGCGGCGGAGAGCTTGGTCCAGATGATCTCGGCCCCGGCCTCCGCGCAGATGGTCTCGGCCGCCCGGCTCACGGCCACCGGCAGGGCCACCCGGGCGCTCGGGTGGGTCTGGGTGACCAACTGCAGCAGGACCAGCAGGGCCTCGTCGTCGGTCAGCGCGTGCCCCTTGTCATCGACCACCATCACGTGCTCGCCCCCGGGGTCGATCACCGCCCCGAGATGGGCGCCCGACGCCCGGACCAGGTCGGCCACCCGGGTGCCGCTGGCCTGTCGATCGAAGGACACGACGCCTTTGGTGTTGGCGTACGGGTTGACCACCAGGACCTCGGCCTCCACCTTGGCCAAGAGGCTGGGCATGACGAAACTCGAGGTGCCGAACGAGTAGTCGAGCACCAGCTTGACATCGGCGGACTTGGTGCTCGAGAGGTCGACCGAGTCGATCAACGCCGCGGTGTAGTACTCGAGGGCACGAGGCGGGAAGCCGATATCACCGATCTCCCGGGCCAGGACCCGGCGGAATTCCTCACGGTGGTACAGGCGTTCGATCTTGCGTTCGGTCACCTCGTCGAGGTCGATGCCGTCCTTGTCGAAGAAACGGATCACGACCGACTCGGGGTCGTCGGGGACGAGCCGCACGGTGAGGCCTCCCACGCTGCTCGACGACTGCACCTGGAACCTGGTGAGCGGCACCGTGGCCGCCTCCAGGTCGTCCACGTTCACACCCACCGTGTTGCAGCCGACCATGATGGCCCGCTTGAGCACCCGGGCGGCCCGGCTGGTGTCGCGGGAGGCCGAGATGGTGGCCCCCTTCTCGATGGTGCTGGCCCAGGCCATCGACAGCCGTACGGCCAGCTCGGGGCTGATGTCCACGTTGGCCAGTCCCTGGACCCCGTCCCGGCCGAAGAGCGTCCGAGCGCCGCGCGACTCCCAGATGATCGATGAGTTGACGATGGCCCCGGCCTCGACCGTCTTGAACGGGTAGACCTTGACGCCCGGCCGGAGCTCGGCGTGCGCACCGACGAAGCACTCGTCGCCCAGCACGACGCCCTCCTCGCACCGCACCCCTTGTCGGAGGTCGGTGCTCCTGCCCAGCACGCTGCCCTCGATGCGGACCCCGGCGCCCAGGTAGGCGTTGTCGTGGACGACCGATCGCTGCAGCGACGAATTGTCCCCCAACCGAATGTTCGAGCCCAGGGTGCAGTACTCGCCCAGTCGTGTCCCGGGGCCGATGAAGCAGTTGTCGCCGATGACCGCAGGGCCGGCGATGGACACGGACGGGTCGACCTCCGTGCCCTTGCCCAACCACACACCGGGCCGGAGGGGGAACCCCTCGATCTGCACCTGGACCCGCTCGTCCAGGATGTCCTGGTGGGACCGGAGATAGGCAGACAGCGTGCCCACGTCCTCCCAGTAGCCGTCGGCCACGTACCCGTAGAGCGGCTTCTCGGCCTCGAGGACGGCCGGGAAGGTCTCGCCCGAGAAGTCCACCGGACGGCCGTCGGGGATGAAGTCGAAGATCTCGGGCTCGAGCACGAAGATCCCGGTGTTGATGGTGTCGCTGAACACCTGGCCCCAGGTCGGCTTCTCCAGGAACCGCTCAACCGAGCCGTCCTCTCGGGTGATGACGATGCCGAACTCGAGCGGGTTGTCGACCGCCTTGAGGGCCAGCGTGGCCAGAGCGCCGCGCTTCTGGTGGAAGCCCACCACCTCGGACAGGTCGATGTCGGTGAGCACGTCGCCGGAGATGACGAGGAACCGCTCGTCGAGCTCGTCCCGTGCGTTGCGCACGGAACCGGCCGTACCGAGCGGCGTCTCCTCGGTGGCGTAGACCATGCGCACGCCGAACTCCGAGCCGTCCCCGAAGTAGGTCCGGATGGCGTTGGCCATGAACGCCACGGTGACCACGATGTCCTCGAACCCGTGGGTCCGGAGCAGGTTCACCACGTGCTCCATCATGGGCACGTTGGCCATGGGCAGCATGGGCTTGGGCTGGTTCGAGGTGAGCGGGCGCAGACGGGTGCCTTCGCCCCCGGCCATGATGACCGCCTTCATCGGGTGGCCTCGGAGCCGGCCGGGGTGGCGGTGGCGCGGGCCCGACGGCCGTCGGCCAGGGCCTGCCGGGCCACGGGGATATACGAGCCGGCTGCGATCCAGGCGAGGACCAGACCGATGATCCCGCTGACCCAGGCAAAGACGTGGAACGGTGCCTGCCACTGGGCCGAGCCGTCGCTCAGCAGGAAGGCCGGGTACGAGAACATGAGAGCGAAGGTACCCGCCTTTCCCACCCACAGCACGTCTATGCGCTTGGCGCCCAACGAGGCCAAGGCCAAGACGGCAACGGAGACGACCACTTCGCGGGCAATGGTCGCGACCCCGAACCAGACCGGGACGGCGCCGTAGACGATGATGGAGATGACCGAGGTGCCGACCAGGACCCGGTCCGCCACCGGGTCGAGCACCTTGCCCAGCGTCGACACCTGGTGGAACCGACGGGCCACGTGGCCGTCGACCCAGTCGGTCGCCCCGAGGACCCCGAGCAGTACGGCGGCCAACGTCTGGCGGTGGGCTCCGAAGAGCAGCCACAAGAAGAGGGGGATGCAGGCCAACCTGACCATCGTGATCAGGTTGGGAACGGTAAAGACCCGGTCGAGGTGCTCATCCTCGCTCGCCGGCGCCGCACCGGCCGACAGCGGCACCGCGCCTCCGGCCGACTGCGGCACTGGGCTCTGAGGCCGACTGCGGCACGGGTTCTGAGGCCGACCGCGGCACGGGTTCTGAAGCCGGTAGGGGCACGATGTCCGCCCTCAGTGGCACACGTTCTGCCCCCAGCGCTTCGGCCCTGTCCATGCCATCCACACGATTGAGTCTACGGGCGGGGGATCCCCCCGCTGGGTTAGCCCCGCCGCGGCTGGCTGACGGGCATCCCGGACCGGCTGCCCAGACGGGCATCGGTCACCGCAATGGCTCCGGATCCGGACGGCGATCGGGACGGTCGTCAGACGATCGGGACGGTCGGTCACGGCGATCGGGACGGTCGGGGCGTGTCCATCTCCTTCAGGAGCTTCTTGTACGACGCGGCCTTGGCTTCGAGCTCCCCCATCATGCCGGCAAGGCGTTCCTGTTTCGCACGTACCACCGCCCGGAGCTTCTTGTTGATCTCGGTCGCCTCCAACAGGATCTCGCGGCGCCGGGCGTCGTCAGCTCCCGACCTGTACTCGCTGCGCAAGCCGGACAGGTCGTCCTCGCCCCGCAAGACGTCCCGGATCTCGTCGAGATCGAAGCCGAGCAGGGACTGGAGCTCACGGATGTGCACCAACCGGGCCACATCTTCCTCGCTGTACCGTCGGGCGCCCCCCACCGAGTACCCGGTGGGAACCAGTAGCCCCCGCTCCTCGTACCAGCGCAACGTTCGACTGGACACGCCGGCTCGCTCGGCCGCCTCCCCGATCCGGAGGGTCACCGGCGTCGGCGGCTGCTCGGCTGCCTTTCGGCTTGCGGCGTCGGCCTTTCCGGACCCTGCCCTCTGCGTCACGCGCCGACCCGAGTGGACAGAAGGACACCGATCTCGGTGATGGGGCTGTTGGCACAGTGGTTCACACGCTTCTCCTCACCGGCGACCGGTCCACCGGGAGGCACTGCCACCGGGCGTTGCCGGCCCGGTTCACTGACGGTGGCCCCCGTTTGCACGACACCGTTCGCAATCACAGTACCGCCGAGGCGCGGCCTAGCCGGACCACTCTGGCTCGTGGCGCTGGCTGTTGCGCAAAAGGTCAGCGTTGCCCAACGACGGGGGCCACATCCCCTCTCGCAATCCGGCCGCGGGGCCTTGGCAATCCCGGGTGTTGGTCGCCCCTCGGCACACCCGGCAAAAGGCCCGGAAGATCGTCGTGGGGATGTGCTACGCAAGGTCCATGCCTCGATTCGAACCGTTCCCTGGACTGCGGTACGACACCGGTCGAGTTGACCCGAACGCGGTCATCGCCCCGCCCTACGACGTCATCGAGCCACCGGAGAGGGCCATCCTGGCCCGACGTCACAGTGCCAACGCCGTGCGGGTCGAACTGCCCGAACAGGACACCCGGGCCCGCCTCGACCGATACCAGAACGCCGCCCACCTGTTGGACGAGTGGCAGGAGGACGGCAAGCTACGACGTGACCCGAACCCGTCGTTCTACGCCTACCGGATGACTCCTCCCGGCGGCGGCGTCCAGACCACCGGCATCATCGGGGCCCTGGCCATGGACACCGACGGGTCGGGCGATGTCCTCCCTCACGAAGAGACGCTTCCCAAGCCCAAGAGCGACCGCCTCGAACTGCTCCGGGCGACCAACGCGAACCTGTCCCCCATCTGGGGCCTCTCGCTCACACCCGGCCTGTCGAAGACCTACGACATCGACTCCCAGCCCGCCGTGGTCGCCACGGACGACGAGGGGGTCCGCCACGAGCTCTGGGTGATCGACGACGAGGCGACCATCGGCGCGGTCACAGCGGCGGTTGGCGACTCGCCCGTCGTCATCGCGGACGGCCACCACCGCTACGAGACGTCGCTGGCCTTCCAGCGCGAGCGTCGGAAGGCGCGGGGCGACGCCCACCCCGGCCCCGACGGCGGCGACGACGTCGATCTGGTCATGGCCTTCGTAGTCGAGCTGTCCGACGAGGAGTTGGCCGTAGGCCCCGTCCACCGGGTCCTGTCTGGCCTGCCCGACGGCTTCGATCTGGTGGACGCCTTCTCCTCCTGGTTCGACGTGATGCGAGCGGGAGAGTTCACGCCGCGGACCACCACCGCGCTCGGCGAGTCCGCCGCCCTCGCCCTGGTGTTGCCGTCAGGGGTCTGGCTGCTCTCGCCCAAGGACGGGACGGCCGAGGCGGCCGGCTCCGACCTCGACTCGTCGATGGTGGCGCTGGTCCTCGCCGAGTTGCCCGAGCACGAGCTCGGATTCCGCTACTCGTGGCGGGACGCCGTGGCCGTGGTCGACGACGAGCAGGCCCAGGCTGCCGTCCTCCTGCGCCCGGTGACCGTCGAACAGATCGCCGACTGGGCCCGTGCCGGCCGGCGGATGCCGCCCAAGAGCACCTACTTCCATCCCAAACCCCGCACCGGCATGGTCTACCGGACGCTCGCCGCCCCGGGCTAGGGGCTCGGGTGCGGGGCCGGGCTGAGGGCGGCGCGGGCTGAGCGCGGAGTAGGGCGCAGCCAGTCTCCCGGTGGTGGCTACGACACCGTCCAAGTGGAGCCGGAACGGAGCAGGGCCGCCAGGTCCCCTGCCCCCTTTCGCTCCATCGCGTCGTCGAGCTGCTGGCTCATCGACGAGCCGTAGTCGGGGCGGTCCACATCCCGGAAGACACCGATCGGCGTGGGCTCGTACGGGCCCCGGGACAGGCGGCTCAGCTGGAAGGCCAGGCCCGGGCTGTCCTGATGCTCGTCGTGGACCAGGAGGGCCGACTCGCCGACATCAGCCACCGAGACCACCTCGAGCGAGCCGTCGGGGTGGAGGATGACTCCGTGCTCTCCCTCGGCCCCGAAGCGGATGGGCTCACCGTGGCTCAGCGGGATCAACATGTCGGCCCGGTTGTCCTTGCCGGTGATCTGGGCGAAGGCGCCGTCGTTGAAGACGTTGCAGTTCTGGTAGATCTCGACGAAGGAGGCGCCCTTGTGCTGGTGCGCACGACGGAACGTCTCCATCATGTGCTTGCGGTCCATGTCATGGGTACGGGCCACGAAGGTGGCCTCGGCCCCCAGGGCCAAGCTGAGCGGGTTGAAGGGCTGCTCGAGCGATCCGAACGGTGTCGACTTGGTCACCTTGGCCACTTCCGAGGTGGGCGAGTACTGACCCTTGGTCAGGCCGTAGATCTGGTTGTTGAACAGCAGGATGGTCAGGTTGACGTTCCGGCGCAGGGCGTGGATCAGGTGGTTGCCGCCGATGGAGAGCGAGTCCCCGTCGCCGGTGACCACCCACACATCGAGATCGGGGCGGGTGGTGGCCAGGCCGGTGGCGATGGCCGGCGCCCGGCCGTGGATCGAGTGCATGCCATACGTGTTCATGTAGTACGGGAAGCGGGCGGCACAGCCGATCCCCGACAGGAACACGGTGCTCTCGCGGCGCACGCCCAGGTCGGGGAGCAACATCTGGACGGCGGCCAGGATCGAGTAGTCCCCGCAGCCCGGGCACCAGCGGACCTCCTGGTCCGACGACCAGTCCTTCCGCGTGGTCTCGGGTACGGCGACGGTATCGGCTAGATCGGTCATCAGTCGCTCACCTTTCCATTTCCGGCCCGCTCCGCACCGACCGCCACCTGGTCCGGCGGCTCGACTCCGTCGGCGATGTCGCCGATCTGCTGCAGGATGGCCGCCTCGATCTCGGCGGCCCGGAACGGCAAGCCCTGCAGCTTGGTGAACGACACCGCGTCGACCAGGAACTCGGCGCGCAGCAGCTTGCTCAGCTGGCCGAGGTTGACCTCGGGCACGAGGACCTTGTCGTAGGCGGCGAGCACCGCCTCCAGGTTCGACGGGAACGGGTTGAGATGGACGAGGTGGGCGTGGGCCACCTTCTGGCCCCGGGCCCGGATCCGCCTGACCCCGGCGGCAATGGCCCCGTAGGTCGAGCCCCAGCCGACCACCAACACCCTGGCGTCGGCATCGGCGTCGTCCACCTCGAGCAGGGGGATGTCGCTGGCGATGCCGGCGATGCGCGCCGCCCGCAGACGGCTCATCCGCTCGTGGTTGGCGCCGTCGTAGGCCACGTTGCCGCTTCCGTCGGCCTTTTCCAGGCCACCGATCCGGTGCTCGAGCCCGGGGACACCGGGGGGCGCCCACGGCCGGGCCAGGGTCTCCTCGTCCCGGATGTAGGGCCAGAACACCTCCTCACCGGCGGGGCCGGTGTGGTTCGGAGCGGTGGCGAAGCCGGGATCGATCTCGGGGAGGTCCTCCAGGTCGGGCAGGCGCCAGGGCTCGGTGCCGTTGGCCAGGTACCCGTCGGACAGCAGCATCACCGGCGTGCGGTACTTCACGGCCAACCGCACCGCCTCGATGGTGGCCTCGAAGCAGTGGGCGGGCGTCATGGCGGCCACGATGGGCAACGGCGCCTCGCCGTGGCGCCCGTACATGGCGTGCAACAAGTCGGCCTGCTCGGTCTTGGTGGGCAGCCCGGTGGAGGGGCCCCCGCGCTGGATGTCGATGATCACGAGCGGCAGCTCCAGGCTGATGGCCAGTCCGACCGTCTCGGCCTTGAGGTCGACGCCTGGACCCGAGGTGGTGGTCACGCCGAGGGCGCCACCGAAGGCGGCACCGAGGGCGGCACCGACCCCGGCGATCTCGTCCTCGGCCTGAAAGGTCCGGACTCCGAACTGCTTGTGCTTCGACAGCTCGTGGAGGATGTCCGAGGCGGGGGTGATCGGGTAGGTGCCGAGGAAGAGGGGCAACCCGCTCTGGGTGGAGGCGGCGATGAGGCCCCAGGCCGCGGCGGTGTTCCCGGTGATGTTCACGTACTCCCCCGGATCGAGCTCGGCCGGGCGGACCTCGTAGGAGGACTCGAAGAGCTCGGCGGTCTCGCCGAAGTGGAAGCCGGCCTTGAAGGCGCGCAGGTTGGCCTCTTTCACCAGGGGCTTGGATGCGAAGCGCTTCTCTATCCATTCCTCGGTGGGGTCGGTCGGACGGGTGTAGAGCCAGCTGATGAGCCCGAGGGCGAAGAAGTTCTTGGACCGCTCGGCATCCCGCGGCTTCACGCCGGCGTCCTTGCACACCTCGGTGGTGATCGAGGTCATGGGCACCTCGTACACGGTGTAGGCGGACAGGGAACCGTCGCCCAGCGGATTGGCGGCGTAGCCCGCCTTGGTCAGGTTCCGCTCGTCGAAGGCGTCGACGTTGACGATGAGGGTCGCCCCGGGCGGCAATGTGGCGGTGTTCGCCTTCAGCGCCGCCGGATTCATGGCCACCAGCACGTTGGGGGCGTCACCAGGGGTCAGGATGTCGTGGTCGGAGATGTGGACCTGGAAGGCCGAGACGCCGGCCAGGGTGCCGGCCGGGGCCCGGATCTCGGCCGGGAAGTCCGGGAAGGTGGCCAGGTCGTTCCCGAATATGGCCGAGGATGTCGTGAACCGGTCTCCGGCCAGCTGCATGCCGTCCCCCGAGTCGCCGGCGAAGCGAATGACTACGCGGTCAAGTAGTTGGGGGGATGGCTCGTTGATCGTGGTGTCGGACACCCGTGCTCCTCTGGTTGTTCTGCCGCGAGCAGTCGCCGGTCTGACGCTCGGCGCTGTCGGTCCGTGGATTTCGGCTGTGAAATTCTGTCTACCCCGGTTCCACGCTCACCAGGCCACTCTACCGCCGCCCTGATTCCCGGCCAGCGACGGTCGGCGACCGGCCGTCGCCACTCAGGCGATGGTGATCGATTCGTCCAGGTAGACGTCCTGGATGGCGTGGATGAGGGCAGCCCCCTCGTCGGTCGGTCGCTGGAACGACTTCCGGCCCACGATGAGCCCCGCCCCCCCGGCCCGCTTGTTGATCACCGCTGTCCGCACCGCCTGAGCCAGGTCGTCCTCGCCCTTCGATTCGCCGCCCGAGTTGATGAGGCCGATGCGCCCGGCGTAGCAGTTGGCCACCTGCCAGCGGGTCAGGTCGATCGGGTGATCGGTCGTCAGCTTCGAGTACACGAGCGGGTCGGTCTTGCCGAAGGAGAGGGCGTTGTAGCCCCCGTTGTTCTCGGGCTGCTTCTGCTTGATGATGTCGGCCTCGATGGTCACCCCGATGTGGTTGGCCTGCCCGGTCAGGTCGGCCGACAGGTGGTAGTCGACGCCGTCCTTCTTGAACGCCGCGTTGCGCAGGTAGCACCACAAGACGGTGAACATGCCCAGCCGGTGGGCCTCGGCGAACATCTTGGACACCTCGCCGATCTGCCGGTCGGCATGCTCGGACCCGAAGTAGATGGTGGCGCCCACCCCGACCGCCCCGAGGTCGGCGGCCTGTCGGGCCGAGCCGAACATGGTCTGGTCGTAGGTGTTGGGGTAGTTGAGGAAATCGTTGTGGTTGAGCTTGACGATGAAGGGCATCCGCTCGGCGTAGCGGCGCGAGACGATGCCCAACCCACCGAGGGTTGTGGCGATGGCGCTGCAGTCGGCGGCAATGGCCAGGTCGACCAGCTTGGCCGGGTCGAAGTACGCAGGGTTCTTGGCGAAGCTGGCCGCGGCCGAGTGCTCGATGCCCTGATCGACCGGGAGGATCGACAGGTAGCCGGTGCCGGCCAGGCGCCCGGTGCCGTACATCGTGGCCAGGTTGCGGACGACCGTGGTCGAGCGGTCGGACTCGCCGAACACGCGGTCGAGGTGGTCGGGTCCCGGGTGGATCAGGCTCTCGGCCGGGAACGCGGTGGCCTTGTGGTTCAGCAGCGAGTCGGCTTCGTCGCCGAGAAGTTTTTCGAGGTCCATGAGCGCCGAGCCTAACGGGCGCGACGAGGCCCATTCGGCCTGCGACGGGACCGCGTCGGCGGTCCAAGGGACTCGAGGCGGTCGGAGACGTCGTAGGCGTCGGGATCGACGGCGGCGATCCGCAAGAAGAGCTCCCGGGCCCGGGGGAGGTCTCCCGAGCGCTCGGTGAGATCGGCCAGCACGTACCACTGGCGGAGGTGGCGTTCGGCCGGGTTCCGGACCAGGCGGCCTGCTCCCGCCTCGACCAGGAGGTCGATGGCCCCGGTCAGGTCCCCGTTGTCGGCCCGCGTGCCGGCCAGGACGAGGCGGCCCTCGGTCAGGACCTCGGGGTCGGGTGACCCTCGGCGTAGCTCGTCCCACAGCGCCTCTACCTTCTTGGGCCGGCCGAGAGCCCGGTGGCAGTCCATGCGCACCGGGTGCATGTCGACCGATCCGGTCAGGGCGGCGAAGGCCTCCAGGTTGGGAAGGGCGGCCTTCCAGAAGCCCAGCTGGTACTGGCTGAGCGCCACCAGCTCCCGCACCGAGGGTGCGTTGGGAACCGCGTCGACGACCGTCTTCAGGATCCGGGAGGCATCCCGGTACCGCTCCCGCTCGTAGGCCCCGATCCCGGCGGCCATCCGCTCGCTGATGCGGGGCCGGAGGGTGCTCCAGTCGGAGCCGGCGGCAGAGGCCAGCTCGTTGGCGATATCGGCTGGAAGCTCGGCCGGAACGGCGGCGGGAACAGGACGGCGCGACGGTGACCGCGGCCCGCTCGTTCGGCGGGCAGGGCGGCGATCTGCCTCCACCCACCGCTCGGGCTCGAAGGCGTCCATGCGCGTCCGGCGCTGCCTACGTCCTTCGGGCGTGTCTTCATCGGCGCCTGCACCCGCGCCGTGGCCGTCTGTGCCGTCGCGCACCGTGCTTGCGCCGCGTCGAGCGACACTCCCCCAGCCTTTCCGGACCACCGACGGCCGCTCCTCGTAGGGACGGTGCTCCCGGTCACGGCCAGCCGCGCCGCCCCTGGTGGGGACGCCGCTGTTCCGGGTGTCCCTGTTCCGGCTCTCCCGGCTCGGCTGTCCCGGCTCGGGCTGTCCCGGCGCGGGCTGTCCCGGCGCGGGCTGTCTCTGTTCCGGCTGTCCCGGCTCGGGCTGTCCCGGCGCGGGCTGTCCCGGCTCAGGCTGTCCCGGCTCGGGCGGCCCGGTCGACCCTGCTGACCCCGTTGACCCTGGCTGACCGATCCCCCTCGAATGCCCGCCCCAGGGCGGCCAGCCCGGGCCTGATCCCCATCCGGGCGAGCGGTTCGACGAGATCCTCCGGTCGTTCGACCCGATGGCGCGGTGCCTTGCCGCTTCGGGGAAGCGGCCGGTCGGCTCGATCCGGAGCTGTCGCTTCTCAGCGGCCTCGCTGCTGGGCGCGCTGATCGTGCTGGTGGGCGGCCTGATCCTGCTCCGCCGCCACGCTGCGGCCTGGCGGCCGGTCGACCGGATCCCCCGGCTGGTCTTCCAGAACCGCTGGCTGGACGTCCTGATCGCTCGCTTGCATCCGAACGTTGTGCGCCGGACTGGCCGCGCTGCCCCGCTGCTCGACCTCGACCGGCATTTCGACCTGTGCTGCCTCGCTGGCCGCCCGGGCGGTCTCGGGCGCCCTGACCTGCCCCGCCGCTCCCACGGCGAGCTCCACCCCGGCCGCTGCCGCCGCTCCCGCCGGGAGCTCCACCTTGGCCGCTGCCAGGAGCGCCGCCCTGCCTTGGACCCTGCCCGCTCGGACCCTGCCCGCGACTGCCCGAACCCCCGGTGCCTCGCGGGCGCGGGGAACCAGACGGTGTTCGAGGGGCCATGACACGGAAGTGTAGTCATCGGGTCAGTGGGGGCCGGCCGGCATTCGTGGCTCTTGGCAGCCCCGAAGACGGGCCCTGGACATGACGACGAAGCCTGGATACGACTGCGAAGCCTGGATACGACAAAGCCCCCCGCGTGAGCGAGGGGCTTTGTACGGAGAAATCCCGGCGGCGTCCTACTCTCCCAGGGGGCTACCCCCCAAGTACCATCGGCGCTGACGGGCTTAACTGCCGTGTTCGGAATGGGAACGGGTGTCTCTCCGCCGCCATGGCCACCGGAAATCGTGCGCTCTCGGGGCTCCAGCAATGAACCCGAACGGATCCATTGCGAGCCCGGTGTGACCG
Organism: uncultured Acidimicrobiaceae bacterium; assembly: GCA_963803065.1. Classification (GTDB taxonomy): domain Bacteria; phylum Actinomycetota; class Acidimicrobiia; order Acidimicrobiales; family RAAP-2; genus DASXMT01. The sequence goes on along the minus strand of CAWDKW010000012.1, from coordinate 19,830 downwards.
ACATCGGTCACCCCTGAGCGTTCCATAGCGAGCACGAGCAAGTTTCCAAGCCCTCGGCCGATTAGTACCGGTCAGCTGAATGCGTTGCCGCACGTACACTTCCGGCCTATCAACGTGGTCGTCTGGCCACGGGCCTTACCAGGTTTACCCTGTGGGAGATCTCATCTAGGAACGAGCTTCGCGCTTAGATGCTTTCAGCGCTTATCCCACCCGAAGGTCGCAAATCAGCAGTGCCCTTGGCAGGACAACTGACACACGAGAGCTTCGTCCGTCCCGGTCCTCTCGTACTAGGGACAGCCTTCCTCAAATCTCCTACGGCTGCATCGGATAGGGACCGACATTCTTGTTACCACCGGCGCTTTCGCGTCGAGGGCCAGGGCATTTCTGCCTGGCTCTGCATGTCGCCATGCAGATCGGACCATATCTTCACGCCCCTGCAGCACAGGGGGTGCCTGGCATATGGTCTCTGAGGATTCTGGACTGTGAGGCCTTGATTCTCGCACTCACCAACAGGATTCTTTCAATCCCGCATTGTATGCGTCCAGCCTTTCCTGCTGATTGACCGCACCTGTCGCATTTTCACTTCTCCCAACGTCCGTGCCCGCCGCATACGTAGCGGGTGTATCACGACCTTTTGAGAGCGAGTAGCGCAGGATTCTTACGGTGTTTCCAGCATATAGCCAAGTTTATAGACAGCGCGGTTAGTTCACTGTCTCACGCGTGTTATTCCCGTATTACTACGGGCACAGACTATACCTCCACCCTATTTCTAGGGGCTGGCGTGTTATGGCTTCCATGGGGGTCCACGGGTTTACAATCAACCTGAAGAAGCCATCTCCTCGCTGTGGCGGGCGAGGAAGTCGTTACAGGGGCACAACACGCCCATGCTACGTAGATGTCGCTCAACATCTACGGCGAAAATCCGCTTCGTTTTCGAATAGTTTAGGGTTGCAAAAGCATCAACTTCACGTGCTAGTTGCAGGAACAACTCCGGATCCCTGATCCGATCAAGTCGGTCGAGGAGGAGCAACGCACGTCGTACGTGTTCGCTTTTGAAGACCACGTACGGTCGTACTTCCGTGAGCAGATTGAACAGGTCTGGACGACTCGTTACGACCAAGTCGCTCATACCCGTGCCACGATCTCGCAGATAACCGGACCCGATCAGCGACTGGATGTGCTCCAGACCTGCTCGAGCCGAAGTGCTCTGCGAAAACGAGACACTTGATCGGATGTAAAACCCGAACCGATATTCCTTCTGCCGGACGAGTTGGAAATGGATACTTCCATCACCGTCCAGGAATCCTGCAACATAGGACGCGTCAAACGCTTTCATTGTGTTGGCCTTCCCTCGGTATTGCCCTGACCGTAACGTTCGGTTGTAACAGTCAGGGTTTCACCGATATGAGCCAGAGAGCACCCAGGGATTACTCCCTGGGGACGCAGCATTCTACGTTCTAAACCCAGCTCGCGTACCGCTTTAATGGGCGAACAGCCCAACCCTTGGGACCGGCTTCAGCCCCAGGATGCGACGAGCCGACATCGAGGTGCCAAACCTTCCCGTCGATATGGACTCTTGGGGAAGATGAGCCTGTTATCCCCGGGGTACCTTTTATCCGTTGAGCAACGGCGCTTCCACAAGCAACCGCTGGATCACTATGCCCTGCTTTCGCACCTGCTCGACTCGTAGGTCTCGCAGTCAAGCTCCCTTGTGCCATTGCACTCGACGGCTGATTGCCAACCAGCCTGAGGGAACCTTTGGGCGCCTCCGTTACGTTTTAGGAGGCGACCGCCCCAGTCAAACTACCCACCTGACGCTGTCCCTGATCCGGATAACGGACCGAAGTTAGGGTTCCGGCACATAAAGGGTGGTATTTCAAGGTTGACTCCACACTGGCTAGCGCCAATGCTTCAAAGTCTCCCACCTATCCTACACAATATGTACTAAAACTCAACATCAAGCTGTAGTAAAGGTCCACGGGGTCTTTCCGTCCTGATGCAGCTAACGAGCATCTTTACTCGTACTTCAATTTCGCCGGGTCTGTGGTTGAGACAGTAGGAAAGTCGTTACGCCATTCGTGCAGGTCGGAACTTACCCGACAAGGAATTTCGCTACCTTAGGCACTTTTGTTACTACTTATTGTTGGAACTCAAGTCTCTGAGTGCACATTAATAAGCGGCTAGATCATTTCTGCCTAGCTCCCCATGTCGCCATGGGGGTCGGACTGTATCTTCATCCTCGTTCGGCCTCCTCAGTGGGAACTGAAGTGGTGTCGATCGAGGAGCCTCGCGTGCAGTCTCTGAGGATCCTGCCAGTACTTGCTCAATATTTCTTGCATGGACCGGCAGTTTCCTGCTGATTGTCCGCACCGGATGGATTTTCACTGCTCATGCAAAGACCCTATAAAGAAGGTATGACACGAACGAGTACCACCGGATACTCGGATGTTCCAGCATATAGCGAGGTTTTTTAACGGCCAGGTTAAAGTACCAACCGTTATAGTTACGGCCGCCGTTTACCGGGGCTTAGGTTCAGAGCTTCGCCCGAGGGCTAACCCTTCCCCGTAACCTTCCGGCACCGGGCAGGCGTCAGAGCGTATACATCGTCTTACGACTTCGCACGCTCCTGTGTTTTTAGTAAACAGTCGCTTTCCCCTATTCTCTGCGACCCCTTCGGACTCGGGACGCGAAGTCCGTCATCCTATTGAGGCCCTCCTTCTCCCGAAGTTACGGAGGTATTTTGCCGAGTTCCTTAACCACAGTTCTCCCGATCGCCTTGGTATTCTCTACCCGCCCACCTGTGTCGGTTTGGGGTACGGGCACCGTGCCAGCTCGCTAGAAGCTTTTCTCGGCAGCATGGGATCAGTGACTTCGCCTGTTACGGCTCGGCATCGCGTCTCAGAGTTGATGAGGTCCGGATTTGCCTAGACCTCCTCCTACACGCTTACCCCAGGACAACCAACGCCTGGGTTCACCTACCCTCCTGCGTCCCTCCTTCGCTTTCCGCCACGGGGTCGGTCGGTTCGCCTCGAAAGACAGCCCCTTAGGACACCCGTATTGGAATTGGCGCGGACACGGTGGTACTGGAATATCAACCAGTTGTGCATCGACTACGCCTCTCGGCCTCGCCTTAGCTCCCGACTTACCCTGGGAGGATTAGCCTTCCCCAGGAACCCTTGGGCTTACGGCGGAGGGGTTTCTCACCCCTCTCTCGCTACTCATACCAACATTCTCACTCGACCACGCTCCACGAGGGTTCACACCCCCGCTTCTCAGCAAGATCGACGCTCCCCTACCACTCCCACTCTGTGACTCCCAAGCGCATTGCGACATCTTGCGATATCGCCACTTGAGCAGAATGGAAATCCGTAGCTTCGGCTATTGACTTGAGCCCCGTTACATTGTCCGCGCAGGACCACTCGACCAGTGAGCTATTACGCACTCTTTTAAGGATGGCTGCTTCTGAGCCAACCTCCTGGCTGTCTTCGCGTTCCCACATCGTTTTCCACTTAGTCAATAATTAGGGGCCTTAGCTGACGGTCTGGGCTGTTTCCCTTTCGACCAACGAAGCTCATCCCTCGTGGTCTCACTGCCAGGCTCTTGAGCATCGGCATTCGGAGTTTGATTGGGGTCAGTAAGCTTGTAGGCCCCCTAGCCCATTCAGTGCTCTACCTCCGATGCTGAACGCCTAACGCTGCACCTAAATGCATTTCGGGGAGAACCAGCTATCACCGAGTTTGATTGGCCTTTCACCCCTAACCACAGGTCATCCCCCCTGTTTTCAACCAGGGTGGGTTCGGCCCTCCACGGGGTCTTACCCCCGCTTCAGCCTGCCCATGGCTAGCTCACTCGGCTTCGGGTCTACAGCATGCGACTCATTCGCCCTATTCAGACTCGCTTTCGCTTCGGCTCCCCCTCGCGGGTTAACCTCGCCACACACCGTAACTCGTTGGCTCATTCTTCAAAAGGCACGCCATCACGGCCGGCAAATCAAGTTTGCCGACGACGCTCTGACTGATTGTAAGTCAACGGTTTCAGGTACTATTTCACTCCCCTCCCGGGGTACTTTTCACCTTTCCCTCACGGTACTAGTTCACTATCGGTCGCCTGTTAGTACTTAGCCTTACGAGGTGGTCCTCGCAGATTCACGCCGGCTTTCCCGGATCCGGCGCTACTCGGGAAACCGATCGGAGTCCAATGCTTTTCGTGTACGGGGCTGTTACCCTCTGTGGCGCATCTTTCCTGGATGCTTCCACTAAACAATTGGATTTGTAACTCCGTGAAGGATCTGATGCTCCTTCTATCGGCTCCCACGACCCCGAACTGGCAACGCCATCAGGCTTTACCACCAGCTCGGTTTAGGCTCATCCCGTTTCGCTCGCCGCTACTCAGGGAGTCACTGTTGTTTTTCTTTCCTCGGGGTACTGAGATGTTTCAATTCCCCCGGTTCCCTCTCGTGGTCCTATGCGTTCAGACCAGAGTGACACCCCATGACGGGTGCCGGGTTTCCCCATTCGGACATCCACGGATCGAAGCTTGGTAGGCAGCTCCCCGTGGCTTATCGCAGCCTCCCGCGTCCTTCTTCGGCTTCAGGCGCCAAGGCATCCGCCGTTGACTCTTTATAACTTGGAGAACATAGATGCTCGTGCTCGCTATGGAATTCTCAAGGGGCGCACAGCGCACTGCCCAAAGGCATCCGAAGCCATAAAACAGACCGACGACGGTGCGGGAACAGCGCGGGCGAGCGGCCGCATTCGCTTGCAACAGCGGAGCGGCGTCGCGTGGAGGGACGGAATCGCCCCGGACTGCCGGAAAGGCAGGATCCGAGGGTCACTCCCTCAAAACGGAATAGTGATGCCCGCCGCCATCCATAGAGCTCTGCTGCCTGGGGACGGGACACCCGAAAGTGTGCGGTCGTCCAGGGGCGAGATACGGGTGACAGCGATTAACCAGTGATCGACTAGGAGTATCCGGCCCTGAATGGGCCAGACAGTGACTCCTTAGAAAGGAGGTGATCCAGCCGCACCTTCCGGTACGGCTACCTTGTTCACGTGGTTCCCCATATCGCTATGAGGCGTGGACTATATCTTCATCCTGTTTGATCGACAGTCGACTCCAATCGACGTTCGATCTGTTGGCGCTTCCTTGGATGCCATGAGCCAACCAGTCGCATAAAGCGCTGGTGGGAAACCGCTGAGATAAATACTCTCCAGTAGCTTGGATCTACCGTGTTGCTCGGGTTATGGACCCGGCCACAGAAGATCGAGTTGCTCTCGAGGATTTCTTTCACGATCTCGATACTCTAGGCTATACGTACCGTCGCACATTGCTCCGGTGACGTAGGCTTCCAATCCTGTTGCGCCAGCAGCCAGGAGCTCGGCGTGTAGTCTCTGAGGGGTCACATGCTCGCCATTTGGTCGACGAGATGGACTTCCCTGCTGATTGTCCGCACCAGATGGATTGTCACTGAACACCATCACAGGTTCCCAAAAGGATGTGACAGTGAACGAGTACCACTGGATACTACGGGGTTTCCAGCATATAGCCGAGTTTTGTCGTTCGTCGTTACCGACGAAAGGTCGCAACTTTACTTACGACTTCACCCCAATCACCGACCCCACCTTCGACAGCTCCCTCCCATAGGGTTGGGCCACTGGCTTCGGGTGTTGCCGACTTTCGTGGTGTGACGGGCGGTGTGTACAAGGCCCGGGAACGTATTCACCCCGGCGTTGCTGATCCGGGATTACTAGCGACTCCGACTTCACGCAGTCGAGTTGCAGACTGCGATCCGAACTGAGACTGGTTTTGGGGATTAGCTCCTCCTCGCGGATTAGCAACCCGTTGTACCAGCCATTGTAGCATGTGTGCAGCCCTGGACGTAAGGGGCATGATGACTTGACGTCGTCCCCACCTTCCTCCGAGTTGACCCCGGCAGTCTCCTACGAGTCCCCGCCATTACGCGCTGGCAACATAGAATAAGGGTTGCGCTCGTTGCGGGACTTAACCCAACATCTCACGACACGAGCTGACGACAGCCATGCACCACCTGTGTAGGACCCCGAAGGACACCGTATCTCTACGGCTTTTCCCTACATGTCAAACCCAGGTAAGGTTCTTCGCGTTGCATCGAATTAAGCCACATGCTCCGCCGCTTGTGCGGGCCCCCGTCAATTCCTTTGAGTTTTAGCCTTGCGGCCGTACTCCCCAGGCGGGGCACTTAATGCGTTAGCTGCGGCACAGAAACCGTCGATAGGTCCCCACACCTAGTGCCCAACGTTTACGGCGTGGACTACCAGGGTATCTAATCCTGTTCGCTCCCCACGCTTTCGCTCCTCAGCGTCAGTATTGGCCCAGACCACCGCCTTCGCCGCTGGTGTTCCTCCTGATATCTGCGCATTTCACCGCTACACCAGGAATTCCGTGGTCCCCTACCAAACTCAAGCCATAGCAGTATCGAATGGCGACTCCAGGTTGAGCCTGGAGGTTTCACATCCGACTTGCCAAGCCGCCTACGAGCTCTTTACGCCCAATAAATCCGGACAACGCTTGCCCCCTACGTATTACCGCGGCTGCTGGCACGTAGTTGGCCGGGGCTTCTTCTGCAGGTACCGTCACAATCGTCCCTGCTGAAAGAGGTTTACAACTCAGAAAGCCTTCGTCCCTCACGCGGCGTTGCTGCATCAGGCTTCCGCCCATTGTGCAAGATTCCCCACTGCTGCCTCCCGTAGGAGTCTGGGCCGTGTCTCAGTCCCAGTGTGGCTGATCGTCCTCTCAGACCAGCTACCCGTCGAAGCCTTGGTGAGCCGTTACCTCACCAACTAGCTGATAGGCCGCGAGCCCCTCCCGAAGCAGAATCCTTTCCTCGCCAGATCATGCGATCCGGTGGGGGTATCCGGTATTAGCACCGGTTTCCCGGTGTTATCCCAGTCTTCGGGGCAGGTTGCTCACGTGCTACTCACCCGTTCGCCACTAGGCATTCTCCGGTATTGCTACCGGATAAACCTCGTTCGACTTGCATGTGTTAGGCACGCCGCCAGCGTTCGTCCTGAGCCAGGATCAAACTCTCCATTGAGACTTCGATCCAACCCGAAGGCAGGACCAAAATCGAAGAGCCGGCTTACGAGACACTGATCTCGGTCCACCAACTTAATACTGGCAAAGAACAGACATTGTCCGTTCAGTGCATTGACTTAGCGACCGCGTCAAGACGCGATCGCCCGCACTGGCTTTTGGCTATCACTATTCCGTTTTCAAGGAGCGACCGAGCACACGCCCGAAAGCGTCGGTGCTGGAGTCCCAACAGGTCGGACCGAAGCCCTCTCTGTGGCGCCTGGCGACGCCCTTACGGGCGTTCACCGGGACTGACTACTCTACATGGTCCTGCCAGGAGTGTCAATCGGCGTGCTCGAACCTCCGGGCCGAATTCCATGCCCGCGGGACACGTTGGCATCGCCAGTCACCCACCACCGCCACGAGACCTCCGTGGCCGACGTGATGCCGACCCGGGCCCCCGTCGCCGGCCGGGCCGGCGGTGGCACCCCGTCGTCGCAGAGCAGGATAGCGCTCCCTCCCAGCAGGTCCGATCCGTTGTCGTCTCCAGTGATCCCGAGCGCCTGGCAAAGCTTGGCCGGTCCGCTGCACAGGTCCCGGTCGCGCCGTGCCGCCGGTCGAGCCGCCCGCATCCCGTCCACCCCGGCCACGGGAGCGAGGGCCCGCAACAGGACGGCCTGGGCCGAGCCGTCGGCGGCACAGACCACGTTGGCGCACCAGTGCATCCCGTAGGTGAAGTAGACGTAGAGCCGACCCGGCGGCCCGAACATGACGGCGTTGCGCTTGGTCTGTCCCCGATAGGCGTGGGACGCCGGGTCCTCGGCCCCCCGATAGGCCTCGACCTCGACGATCCTGCCCACCCGCCCGTCCCGGACCAGCAATTTGTTGAGCAACCAGGGGGCGACGTCGAGTGAGTCCGCCTCGAGCGCCTTGCGATCGACGGGGACCCCGTGGCCGCCGGCGACGGGCTCGACCAGCGTGCCATGGGCGCCGGCCACGGGCTCGACCGGGACACCGGGGGCACCGGTCACGATGTCCACCAGCGTGCCGGGCACACCGGCCGCGGGCTCCACCGGGGATGGCTCCGGTTGACGGTCAGGGCGTCCCGATCCGGTTCCGGTCCGATTCCACCCGGTGGACGAAGCGCTCGAGCTGGATCTGGACCGGTATGGGCCCGGCCGCGCCGGGTGTGGTCCGGCGGGTGACGGCGACGCCGGGCTCGAGCAGGGCGACCGCCTCGGTCCCCAGTGCCGGGTGGGCGTCGACCAGCTCGGCCAGCGGCACGTGCCGCTCGACCGAGTCCCGGACCAGGCCGCCGACGATGGCGTGCGCCTGGCGGAAGGGCGTTCCCTGCTCCACCAGCCACTCGGCCAGATCGACGGCGGCGGCGGCGGGCCCGTCGGCGGCGGCCTGCATCCGCCCGTCATCGAACGCCACGGTGGCCAGCAGCCCGGCCAGGGCGGCCAGTGCCAGCTGCGCAGTGTCGACCGAATCGAAGAGCGGTTCCTTGTCCTCTTGGAGGTCACGGTTGTAGGACAGGGGCAGGCCCTTCAGCGTGACCAGCAACCCGGTCAGGTTCCCGACCAGTCGGCCCGCCTTGCCCCGGGCCAGCTCGGCTACGTCGGGGTTCTTCTTCTGGGGCAGCATCGAGCTGCCGGTGGCATAGGCATCGTCGAGGATGGCGAAGCCGAACTCCTCGGTGGACCACAGCACGAGCTCCTCGCCGATGCGCGAGAGGTGGATCCCGAGCATGGCCAGGTCGAACAGAGCCTCGGCCACAAAGTCCCGATCGGACACGGCGTCGAGCGAGTTCTCGAACCTTCCGGTGAAGCCCAGGTCGTCAGCCACGCCATCGGGGTCCAGAGGAAGGGATGATCCAGCGAGGGCCCCCGCCCCCAACGGGGACACGTCCAGCCGGACGATGGTGGCCACCAGGCGGTCCACGTCGCGGGCCAATGCCCACCCGTGGGCCAAGAGGTGGTGGGACAGGAGCACCGGCTGGGCCCGCTGGAGGTGGGTGTAGCCGGGCAGGTAGGTGTCACCGGCCTCCTTCGCCCTCGCCAACAGGACCTCCTGGAGGGCGATGACCCCGGTGGCCACCTCGCGCAGGGCGCGCTTGGTGTACAGGCGCAGGTCGGTGGCGACCTGGTCGTTGCGGCTCCGCCCGGTATGCAGCTTGGCGCCGACGTCGCCGGCGATCTCCGTGACCCGCCGCTCGATGGCGGTGTGGATGTCCTCGTCGTCGGGGGCGAAGGCCATCGTGCCCCCGCTCAGCTCTTCTTCCACCTTGTCGAGGGCGGCGAGCAGGGTGGCGACCTCGTCCGGGTCGAGGATGCCCCCCCGGCCAAGGGCGCGCACGTGCGCCCGGGAGCCGTTCAGGTCGTCGGCGGCCAGCTGCTGGTCGTAGTGCAGGCTGACCGAAAAGGCCATGGCCTCGTCCGCCGTGCCCCCGCCAAGACGCCCGTGCCACAGGGTCATGAGGAAGCGGTGCCCTCGCCGATGCCGCTGCCCGGCGCAACCAGGCTTGGTTCCGGGGCGGCGGTCGACCCTGAGGCCACCGTGCTCGGTTCCGGGGCGGCGGTCGACCCTGAGGCTCTGCCCGGTGCCGGGGCAGTCGAGCCTGGAGCCGTGCCCGGTGCCGGTTCCGTCGAGCCTGAGGCCGGGCCCGGTTCCGGGGCCGTCGACCCTGGAGCTGCCGTGCCTGGGGAGGCAGAGGGCACCTGCTGGCGGGCCGACCAGGTGGCCACCCCCTGGCCCCACAGCCGGACGAAGCCGGCAGCGTCCTCGTGATGGAAGGTGTCGGCGGCGTCGTAGGTGGCCAACCCATAGTCGTACAGGCTCACGGGGCTCCGGCGCCCGACCACGAAGCATTTCCCCGGTTCGCAGCGCAGCCGGACCTCGCCGGTCACATAGGTCTGCGACTCGATGAAGAAGGCGTCGAGCGCCTGCTTCAGCGGTGAGTACCACAGCCCGTCGTAGACCAGCTCGGACCAGCGAGGTTCGAGGCGGGCCTTCTCGTGATGGAGGTCCCGCTCCAACGTGAGGTCCTCGAGGTCGGCGTGGGCCATCAACAAGGCCAGCGCCCCCGGACATTCGTAGGTCTCCCGGCTCTTGATCCCGACCCGGCGGTTCTCGACCATGTCGAGCCGCCCGAACCCGTAGGACCCGGTGACCTGGTTGAGCTCGGCGATGAGCACGTCGGCATCGAGTAGCCGGCCGTCGAGCGACACGGGCACCCCGGCCTCGAACCCCACCACGACCTCGACCGGCTCGGTGGCCGTCTGCCTGGTCATCGTGTACACGTCCTCGGGCGGCTGGTTCCAGGGATCCTCGATGATCCCGCACTCGATGGCCTTGCCCCACAGGTTCTCGTCGATCGAGTACGGCTTCTCCTTGGTGACCGACAGCGGGATGCCCCAGGTGGCTGCGTACTCGATGCAGTCGGCCCGGGTCAGGCCCCACACCCGGGCCGGGGCCAGGACCTCCAGGTCGGGGGCGAGGGCACGGGTACCGACCTCGAACCGGACCTGGTCGTTCCCCTTGCCCGTGCAGCCGTGGGCCACGGCCCGGGCGTCATGGCGCCTGGCCTCCGCCACCAGGTGACGGACGATCACCGGTCGGGACAGGGCCGACACCAGCGGGTACTTGCCCTCATACTTGGCATTGGCCATGAGGGAGGGGACGCAGAAGTCCTGGGCCATCTCCCGGCGGGCGTCGACCACCGTGGCCTCGACCGCTCCAGCAGCCAGGGCCCGTTCGCGGATGGCGTCCCAGTCCGCCTCGTCGGCGTCGGCGTTCTGGCCGACGTCGACGGCGACGGCGATGACCTCCGCACCCTCGTTCTCGATGAGCCAGCGGACGGCAACCGACGTGTCGAGCCCACCGCTGTACGCCAGGACCACTCGCTTTGCCACGATCACCCTCGTTTCTTCGAACTGTTGGCTCCGCCAGCTTCGGTTGCCGCGCTTTTGGATGCATCGGTTGCCGGGCCTTTGGTGCCGGTCACTGCGTCGGTTCCGGCCTTTTGTCCGTCACTGCGTCGGTTGCCGGCCTTTTGGTGCCGGTCATTGCGTCGGTTGCCGGCCTTTTGGTGCCGGTCACTGCGTCGGGCGGGACAACCACCGCCGGCAGCGGAACGGCGCCGTTGTCCGGGAGTATCGCACCCGCAGCGGTACCCGCACCCGCACCCGACGTGCCCGACAGCGCGTCCAATCCGGATACCGCGGCCAGGCGGCCTGCGACGCCTGCTCCCCCGGCTGCCTCGGCCGCCACCACTAGCACCGTGTCGTCACCGGCGACGGTGCCGATGACCCCGGGGAACCCGCTGCGGTCGAGAGCCGATCCTACGACATGGGCGGAGCCCGGCGGAGTGCGCAGGACCACCAGGTTGCCCGAGAACGCCGCTTCCACCACCCACTCGCCCAGGATCCTCCGAAGATGGTCCTCGGGGGCCACCTGATGAGAGGGCAGCTCGGGGAGGGCATACGCCGTGTCGCCCCCGGGCAGGCGAACCTTCAGGGCTCCGAGCTCCTCGAGGTCCCGCGACACCGTGGTCTGGGTGGCGTCGATCCCCTCGCCCGCCAACAGCTCGACCAAATGGGTCTGGCTGCCCACCGCCCTCGTCTCCAAGAGCTTGGTGATGCGATGCTGGCGCTGGTGCTTGGTCACCTTCATGCCGGGCCCCCGGCCTGCGGGTGGCTGGACCGGCTGGACTGGCTGGACTGCGCAGCCACACCGGGCTGGCCGCCGTGGCCGCCGGCCTGGCCGCCGTGGCCGCCGTGGCCGCCGTGGCTCAACCAGGCGAGGAGGCCCCGCATGGCGTGCATGCGATTGGCCGCCTGAGGCCAGATCCTGCTCTGAGGGCCGTCCACGACCCCGGCGGTGATCTCTTCACCACGATGGGCGGGCAGGCAGTGCAACACGATGGCGTGGGGCGCGGCCCTCCTCATAAGCGCCTCGTCCACTGTGAACGGGGCAAAGGCCTCGAGTCGGGCCACCGACTCTTTCTCCTGCCCCATCGACGTCCAGACGTCGGTGTAGACGGCGTCGGCTCCGGCCACGGCTTCGGCTGGATCCTCGGTCACCAGCCCGGACCCGCCCAGTGCCTTCACGCGGTCGAGATCGTCCTCACTCGGCCCGTAGCGGTTGGGTGCGGCCAGGTTGACGGTGACCCCCATCATGGCCCCGGCCAGGGCCAGCGACAGCCAGACATTGTTGGCGTCGCCGACGTAGGCCACCGTGCGGCCTTCGAGCGAGTCCCCGAACTCCTGGCGGAGGGTCAACAGGTCGGCCAAGGCCTGACAGGGATGAGCCAGGTCGGAGAGCAGGTTGACCACGGGCACCGGTGTGCCGGCGGCGTCGAGCGCCGCGGCCATCCGGGTGAGCGAGCCGTGGTCCATGACCCGGGCGCAGAGGACCGAGTGGTAGCAGGCCAGCGTGCGGGCCACGTCCTCGGCCGTCTCCCGAACGTCGAGGCCGACTTCTGCGCCTTGGATGTAGACCGGGTGTCCCCCGAGGGAGACGACGGCCATCTCCGTGCTGTTGCGCGTGCGCGCCGAGGGCTTCTCGAAGAGAAGGGCCACCCCCTGGCCGGCCAGCGCCGGGGCGAGGGTTGACGGGTCGACTTCGGCCAGACTGAGGACGACCTCAAGCTCTGCAGGGGCGAGGCTGTCGACGTCGAAGATGTGCCGAGCCCCGGTCATGGTCGCACGCCCTCCGCGTCCGGCATCGAAGCGAGCACCCGGCCGAGGAGAGCCAGCCCTTCGTCGATCTCGCCCTCACTGACCAGCAGTGATGGGGCAAACCGGAGGGTGTCGGGCCGGGGGGCGTTGACGACGAGGCCGGCATCGAGCGCGGCGTGGCAGGCCGCGGGTGCCACCTCCCCGGTCAGCTCGGCGGCAAGTAGTAGCCCCTCGCCCCGCACCCCCTGCACCGTGGGGAGTGCGGCGAGCCCCCGACCGAGGCTCTCCCCGGCCCGCCTCGCCCGTTCGGGCACTTCCTCTGCTTCCATCACAGCCAGCGTGGCCCGGGCCGCCGACATCGCCAGGGGCTGCCCGCCGAACGTGCTGCCGTGGTCGCCGGGCACGAACGCCGCGGCCACTTCCGCCCGGGCCCAGCAGGCGCCGACGGGGACGCCGTTGCCGAGCGACTTGGCCATGGTCACGATGTCGGGCTCGATCCCCAGATGCTGGAAGCCGAACCACTGCCCGGTCCGGCCCAGCCCGGTCTGGATCTCGTCCATGATCAACAGGATGTTCCGGTCGGTGCACAGCTGCCGTACCCCGGCGAGGTAGTCCGAGGACGGCACCATCACCCCGGCCTCTCCCAGGATTGGTTCGAGGATCACCGCTCCGACCCGGTCGGGATCGCACGCCTCGTCCATCGCCTCGAGGTCGTCGAAGGCCACGTGGTCGAAGCCCTCGGGAAGGGGCAGGAAGGCAGTCTGCTTGTCCGGTTGGCCGGTGGCCGCCAACGTGGCCAGGGTCCGACCGTGGAAAGCGTCCCACGTGCTGACCACCCCGAACCGCCCGGGTCCTGCCCACCGCCGGGCGAGCTTCAAGGCGCACTCGTTGGCCTCGGCTCCCGAGTTGCCGAAGAAGACCTGGCCACCAGCCCGATCGGTGCCACCGCCGATCAGGCGATCGATGGTGACGGCCACCTCCGGCCCGATGGTGTTCCCGAACAGGTTGGACACATGCACCAGGGTGCGGGCCTGCTCGGCTACGGCCTCGGCCACTATGGGATGGGCATGCCCGAGCGAGGTCACGGCCAGACCCGAGAGGAAGTCCAGGTAGCGGCGCCCCTCCGCGTCGAATAGGTACGAGCCTTCACCCCGGACAAAGGTGACCGGTGGCTCGGCGTAGTTGTGCATGAGCGCGCTCCGATCGACGCCGGGCGCCTTCGGTCGTCGGGTCCACTCTCCCGCTCGTGGTCGCACTCATGCGGTCCCACTCTCCCGACGCTCGCTCATGCGCCCACCATGGTCCCCACGCCCTGGTCGGTGAACACCTCGAGCAAGAGGGCGTGCGGGGTACGGCCATCGAGGATGTGGGCGTGCCCGACGCCGGCTCGAACCGCCTGGGCACAGGCCTGTGCCTTGGGGATCATCCCGCCGGTGGCGGCCCCCGAAGCAACCAGCGCGTCGAGCTCGTCGGCGGTCACGTCGCTGATCAGCGTGGACGGATCGTCAGGCACGGAGCGCAACCCGGCCACGTCGGTCAGGAAGACCAGCTTCTCGGCCGCGATGGCCATGGCCAAGTGGCCGGCGACCGTGTCGGAGTTGATGTTGAACGCCTGACCCGTCTCATCGCTCCCAATGGTGGCCACCACCGGGATCAGCCCCTGCGCCAGCAGCTGATGGACGATCACCGGGTCCACGTCCACGACATCGCCCACGAAGCCCAGGTGCTCCGACTTGGCCTCGGCGGTGATCAAGTTGGCGTCCTCGCCGGACAACCCCACAGCCAGGGCACCGTGGACGTTCACGGCACTCACGATGTCGCGGTTGACCTTGCCCACCAGCACCATGCGGACGATGTCGAGGGTGTCGGCATCGGTGACCCGAAATCCGCCGCGGAACTCGGTGGCCATGCCCAACCGGCCGAGCAACTCGCCGATCTGGGGCCCACCCCCGTGAACGACCACAGGCAGCATCCCCACCGACCGCATCATCACGATGTCCTCGGCAAACGAGGCCAGCGCAGTCGCCTCGTCAACGGCCGGCTCGCCGGGCTTCGCCTGGAGGACATTGCCGCCGTACTTGACCACGACCACCTTCCCCCAGAAGCGGCGGATGTACGGAAGGGCCTCCACCAGGACGCTCGCCTTGTCGGCTGGTGCCCACGGGGTGTCCGGCACGGCCCGAGGAGCCGGCGCGGACTGGGCTTGGGAGCCGCTGGATGGGGAGCCGGCGCGGACTGGGGAGCCGGCACGGACTGCGGAGCCGGCACGGACTGGGGAGCCGGCACGGACTGAGGATCGGTGCTCACGACGTCTTCCGGTTCTCGTCGATGTACCCGTATCCCAGGTCGACGGTCATGGCCACGCCCACCCCGTCGCCCATCCCTAACCGGCATTGGATGTCCACGAGCTTGCCGGCCATGTGCGCGGCCACGGCACTCTCGTCGTAGGGCACGGCCACACCATCCCGGCAGACGTCCTCCCCGCCGTAGGCGATTGCCACCTTGTCGATGTCGAACTCGACCCCGGCAGAGCCGAGATCACTGACCACCCGGCCCCAATAGGGGTCCGCCCCGTTGAGGGAGCATTTCACCAACAGCGAGTCGGCCACCTTGCGGGCGGCCTGGTGGGCCTGACCGTCCGAGGCAGCCCCGGTCACCCGCACGTGGGCGATCCGCGACGCCCCTTCAGCATCCTCGGCCATCTGGCGCGCAAGAGCAGCGCACGCCTCGGTGGCCGCTTCGACGAGCACACCCGAGGGGACGGGCCCGGCTCGGCCGCTCGCCATCAGGGTGACCGTGTCGTTGGTCGAGGTGCAGCCGTCGACGGTCAGCGTGTTGAACGAGTCGCGGACGGCAATCCGCAACAGATCGGCCAGGGCCGCCGGTTCCACTGCGGCGTCGGTGGTGAGGAAGGCCAGCATGGTGGCCATATCCGGTGCCAGCATGCCGGCACCCTTGGCCATCCCGGCCATGGTGAAGCCGGCCCCCTCGACAAGGACCTCCTTGCGGCCGCCGTCGGTGGTGAGGATGGCCGTCGCCGCGTCCTCGGCCGCCTGGACCGCTGACGAGCGAGCAGCCACCAGGGCGGCGATGCCGGGTTCGATGGGTTCCATGGGCAGGGGAATGCCGATCAGCCCGGTGGAGCAGACCAACAGGTCGGTGGCTCCCACGCCCAGGCACTCGGCAGCAAGCGCGCACATTCGCTCGGCATCGGCACGTCCCCGTGCCCCGGTTGCGGCGTTGGCGTTACCGCTGCTCACGAGCACGGCGGCGGCCCGGCCGCCGTTTGCCCGGAGATGGTCCCGACTGACCTGAACCGGTGCTGCCGCGGCCAGGTTTCTGGTGAAGGTGGCCGCCGCAGGAACCGGCGCCCCGTCTTCGGTGGCCACCAGGGCGAGGTCGAGCGCACCGGACGCCTTGATGCCCGACGCATGGCCAGCAGCCACGAAGCCCGGGGGTGTGGTGATGCTCACGGGTACGCCCCCACCAGCGGGAGCCCTGTCGCTTCGGGAAGACCCAGGGCTAGGTTGGCGCACTGGATCGCCTGGCCCGACGCCCCTTTGACCAGGTTGTCGAGCGCACACAGCACCACCACCCATCCGGTCCTCGGATCAACCCGTGCGGTGACGTGTGCGCAATTGGAACCGGTTGTGAACTTGGTCGACGGCGACGCCGGAGTCACCACCACGAATGGATCCTCCCGGTAGGCCTCGTGGAGCAGCTCGAGGGCGCTCGCCGTGGTCAGTCCCCCGTCCGGGTGGGCCGGGCGCGCATAACAGGTCGCCAGGATGCCCCGCACCATCGGTGCAAGGTGGGGAGTGAAGAGGACCTGGGCGCCGAGATTCTGCTCGATCTCCGGGGTATGGCGGTGGTCGAGGAGCCCGTATGCCACAAAGTCCTCGTCCACGGCGCCGAAGTGGAGGTTCGCCTTGGCGGCCCGCCCGGCTCCCGAGACGCCGCTTGCTGCGTCGATCACGATGTCGCTAGTGGCGACCACGTCCGCACGCACCAATGGGGCAAGGGCAAGCGTGGCCGCGGTCGGGTAACACCCCGCCGCGGCGATAAGGCGGGCACCGTGGAGATCATCGCGGAACAGCTCGGGAAGGCCGTAGCGGAATCTGGCCAACAGTTCGGTGGCGGTGTGCTCGTGCCCGTACCAGATCGGGTACAGCGAGGGGTCCTGTAATCGAAAGTCGGCGGCCAGATCCACAACCACACCGACGTGCGACTCGATCTCGGGGAGAAGGTGCTGGGATTCTCCGTGGGGTAGCGCCAGGAACACGAGGTCGAGTCCGTCGAGGTCGGCCGGCTCGGTCGGCCCGAAGGTCAGCGACGGGTAGGCCGCAGCCAACGAAGGGGTGTGATCGGCCACCGACCGGCCCGCAGCCGTCGCCGCCCCGGCCACAACCACCTGGAGGTCAGCGTGGGACGCGCAGAGGCGCAGCAGCTCGATTCCGGCATACCCCGAGGCTCCGACCACACCCACCTTCATGGCGCGCCAAGTTTTGGGTCTCGGGCGGTTTGATGTCCAGCTGGATGCCGGGCCCGGTGGACCGCCGGTTGGGCGTCCGGACTGCTGTTGGCTCCTGGGTACATCCTGTAAGTATATGCACATCTCCGCATAAACATGCAAACGGGCCTGCCGGGCGAGCTCACCCCAATGCCAGCGCGGCGGCCCTTCACCGTCACCCGCGTGAGTCAAGTGCTCATATCACTTGAAGCGTCAGGCACGGGCCAGCTGGTCACGCGGCCCTCTTGACCAGGGCCGGGACGTCTCGTTACCGTTCGAACCATCCCATATCGCCGGGCACAGGGACCCTGAACGGCACGGCCTCACCATCCGTACGGAAGGAACCCTGCCATGTCCCACGCCCCAACACCTGACGCCGAGAGACCCCGAGCCCCCCGACCAGAAGACCCGGCGCCCCGTCCCGGCGCTCACCGTTCGGCCGCGACCGAGCGGGCCGGCGTTCCACCTGATTTTCCCGACGACCCATCTGTCGGTGCCCTGCTCCACCAGGTTCCCGAGTTCCTGCCCGTCTACCTCGAACTGATCAGCACGTTCGACGATGCCCCGGGTGAAGCGGTGGTCTTCACGGAATTGGCCGACTTCGTGGCCGGCCGGCTGTCCGCGTTGGAAGCGGAGCGCCCGGTCCTCGAGCGAGCGCTGGGCGCCATCGAGATGGCAGCCGACACCGAGGCCGGCGAGTCGGCCGAATTGGTCGGGTACGCCTTCCTCGACAGCCTGTCCCCACTCGACCGCGAACGGATCCGGCCATGGCTGGGTCCTCGGACCCGGTCTCTACTCGACGAGATCGATGGCGGATCGGGCCCCGAGGGCCTGCTCTCCGATGGCCCGAGACCATCCTGCTGAAGCGAGACCCAGGGATGTGGCCCGAGACCATCCCGCTGAAACGAGACCTGGGATGCGGCCCGCGAGCCTCGGCTGCGCATGAGATCTCCGCCTCAGCTGCGCATGGATCCCGCTGGCCTCAGCTGCGCATAGGGGATCGAGCCGCAGCCGTCCAACTGGTTCTGCGACCGACTGCCTTTTCTGCCTCATCGGTACTTCACCACTGAAAGTGACCGATCGCGGCAGGCGACAGACACCGGCAGGCGGTCCGCCGCTACGTCCAAACCACAGTAGATACTTGTTACGTCCGCGTTTCGGCGAATTGGCACACGCTCTACTTGCCATACCGAAGCAATTCGCCGAAACGCGGACGGAAAACAATCGATGGCGGATGGCAAATCGCCAACACTTCCAGCCTCAGATCGGCAGTCGAACGACGAGCGGGCCGTTATCGTGTCGCAGATCCTCACGAAGAGTGGTACTTTGAAGGTGCCAGGGCCGCAGTCTCATCCCGGCGGTCAGGGGTGAGCGGTGAGCGGTTCTCGCCGTTCGCGCACAGCGGTCAAGTCCTAGCTGTTTGCCCAGCGCTCATCCCTCTAGGTCTCCAGTCAGCGCAGCGTGGCCCCGAACGCCGACTCCACTGCCTCGATGCAGCGCGCCCGCTCCGCTCCCACCTCGTCGTCGGTGAGGGTCCGATCGAGGGCGGAGAACCGGAGGTGGTAGGCGAGACTACGGGTACCGGGCGGCACCGAGTCCCCCCGGTACACGTCGAAGAGGGTGACCGACTCCAGCAGCTCGCCGCCGGCCGCCGCGAGGGTCGACTGCACCGTCCCGGCTGGGACCTCGTCGGGCACCACGAAGGCCAGGTCGATGTCAGCCGACGGGAACCGGCTGACTGGTCGGGCATCCTCGGAGCGCCGCAACACGACAGAGGGGTCGAGCAGTTGGTCCAGGTCTACGTCGAGCCATCCGATCCGAGGCACCGTTCCGTCCTTGCCGGTGAGCCCGAAATGGCTCACGATGCTCGGATCGACCTCGCCCAGCTCGCCGATCGTCGACAAGGCGTCCCCGATGGACCGGGTGGACTCGGTGGATGAGGTGGTTGGCGTGGAACGAGACGTGCCGGGGTCATGCGGTGCGCCCCCCACGTTCAGGTTCTCGATGGTCAACCGGCGGGTGGGGTGGGCGGCGCTTCGTTGTAGCGCAGGCTCCGGCCGCAGCTCCACCTGCTCGATCCTCAGGGCATCTGCCAGTGCGTGCCAGGCGGCCACCGCCGACCGGGCGTCGTCACCCTCGCCGGCGAACACCACCGACAAGCGCTCGGTCTCGAGCGCGTACGGCCCCTCTTCGGGGTCGTCGGGCTCCGTCTCCGAAGGCTCGAAGACCGTTCCCACCTCGAACAGCCGGAGTTCGCCCTGGCGTCGGTCGGCGTTGTAGGCGAGGGCACGAAGCAGTCCCGGCACCATGGAGGCCCGCAGGAAGCGCTCATCGGACACGAGCGGGTTGGTGATGGTGATCCAGCGGCCGTCCATCCCGCTGAACGCGTTGTCCGCCTCCGTCACGATGCTGGCCGTCCATGCCTCGTGGGCGCCCAAGCCACACATCACGTCTTTGACCAACCGCCGCTCGCGTTGACGCCGGGTCAGGCCTCCCGGCTGCGGCCAAGCCGGCTGGCGGCGGGGCAGGCGCGAGTACCCGTAGGTGCGGGCCACCTCCTCGGCAATGTCGGCCTGGCCCAATGGGTCC
>CAWDKW010000011.1:0-38536 GCA_963803065.1 uncultured Acidimicrobiaceae bacterium | reverse complement strand
TAAGCAGTCGACGCGTCGATAGATCGTCCGGCGCTTAATCGGGTCGGAGCGCCCCGAAGACGGCGGACAGTGGGGCCGAGACTGACACGCGGAGTGGGAGGTTTCGCCGTCTCCAAATTGGGGCAAGTACGCGCCGTGATATTCCCCCCATGAGCCCGTTCTCTTTCGCAGTCGAGCTCGAATGGTGGTGGTCGTATGCCGGGAATCAAGCTGGTCGACGCCGAGGTAGCACCTGCGGGCGGTCCCGTGGCGCCCCCAGAGCCTCGGGAACAAGGTCACTCCGGCCAAGCCGGGGGCCCTGTGGTCCGTGAGGTTCCGGCCCCCATCGGACCGGGTGATCCCGCCCTGCTCTGCGGCGCCGCCATCACCGTGGTCGACGACGGACAGCGAGTTGCGCCACTGGTAGCAGCCTTGCTGAAGTCGCATGGGGCACGAGCCCGAGTGGTCGAGGCTGACGAGATCCCCGACGCGTCCGACGGCATCATCCATTTGGGGCAGCTTCATGCCGCCGCACAGGTCGCAAGCGACCTCTTAAAGGATGTCTATCCCGTGGCGATGGCTGGTGCCACCACGGTGTTGGCGGTGACCGGCCTTGGCGGCATGCACGGTCAGTCCCTACCCGAGTCTGCAGCGGACGGTACCGGCACAACCGCTCTGTTCGGCGCCCTCGCCGAGGCACTTCCCGGAGCGAACGTCCGAGCCGTGGATGTCGATTGCTCCGACGACCCGGTGGTGCTCGCCGGCCGCATCGTTGCTGAGGCTCTGGACGCCGATGGGCCTGTCGCCGTCGGCTATCGGGATGACCGGCGATGCACGCTGGTCTCGACTGACCCGGCGATGGCCAGGGAGGACCATGACCAGCGCGTGGACTGGAGCATCAATATGAAGCCCGTCACGGTCCGCGGCGAGGCGGACCTGCTGCTGATGGGTTGAGGTAGGCCAGGTTCTGATCCGCTCTCGGGTCGCTTGTAGGTGACTCGACGCGTCGAGCGGGACGTTTCCGATAGCGCTGGGCGTGATCAGGGCCGCCTCCTCGGCGGGTCCGGTTGGACGATGGCTCGGCTGGTCACGGGAGGGCCTGGCAAGCTGGAGCCGGCATGCCAACAGAGACCCACACCGACACCTTCACCGAGACCGCCGGCCCAGCGCTGGGCCGGTGTCGCGCTTGGCTGGCCCACGCGACCGAAGCGACCGTGGACACCGATGGTGGTGCCGCCCCAGTGTCTCGGGTCGTGCCCTTCCTGCACGACGGCCTCGGTGAGAAGCAGATCTGGATCCTGGAGCCTTGATCAGCAGTCGGGTGGGCGTAGACACTGGCGGCACCTTCACGGACGTAGTGGCCGCGGACGGGCGGATCGTGAAACTGCCCTCCACCCCAACCGACCCGGCCCGCGCCGTGACGGCCGGTGTCCGAGCGGCGGGGGGAGCAGACATCCTGGCCCACGGCACGACCGTCGCCACCAATGCCCTCCTCGAGCGACGGGGCGGCCGGGTTGCCCTCATCGTCACCGAAGGCCAGCGCGACGTCATCGAGATCGCCCGGCAAGCCCGGCCGTCGCTGTACGACATCTGGGCGGACCGGCCGGAGCCCCTGGTGCCCCGGGAGCTGCGTTTCGAGATCGCCGGCAGGCTCGACGCTTCGGGCAGCGAGGTGGCCCCGCTCGGCTCGGTTCCGGCGGTGCCCGCTGACGTGGACGCGGTGGCCGTCTGCCTCCTCCATTCCGACCGCAACCCGGACCACGAGCGGCAGCTGGCGGCTGCGCTGGCCGATGGCGTCGACATCGTCTGCTCCATCGACGTCTCGCCCGAACACCGCGAGTACGAGCGCACGATCACGACCGTGGCCGACGCCTACCTCCGCCGCCCCTGTGCTCCCTACCTGCGTGCCCTCGAGGCAGTGGCCTCCGATGTGCTGGTCATGACGTCGGCCGGGGGGCTGATCCCGGTCACCGAGGCGGCAGTCCGACCGGCTGCGATACTGCTGTCGGGACCAGCTGGCGGTGTATTGGCGGCCTCGGCCGCCGCCACGGCGGCAGGGTTTGCCGATTGCGTGACCGTGGATATGGGTGGCACGAGCACCGACGTGTGCCTGATCCGAGATGGTCGGCCCGAGCCGGCAGCCGAGCGCCGGGTAGCGGGCTTACCCATCCGTATGCCTGCGCTCGATGTGCACACCATCGGCGCCGGTGGTGGATCCCTGGCCCGGATCGATTCGGGCGGGGCGCTGGCGGTGGGACCGCAGAGCGCCGGGGCTGAACCGGGACCGGCCTGCTACGGCCGTGGGGGTACCCAGGCCACCGTGACCGACGCCGACCTGGTGGCCGGACGCATCGCCCTCGAGGGGTTGCCCGGGCTGGGCCGCCTCGATCTCGACGCGGCGCGCTGCGCTCTGGACCGGTCCGGCGTAGACGCCGAGGGGGTGATCGCGGTGGTCGACGCGGCAATGGTCCAGGCCCTCCGGTCGGTCACCGTGAACCGCGGGGTGGATCCGGCCAGGTTGGCGCTGGTGGCCTTCGGAGGTGCCGGGCCGTTGCACGCCTGTGCGCTTGCCGATGCCCTCGGGATGCCGGCGGTACTCGTGCCGCCGCGAGCCGGGGTTCTGTCCGCTGTTGGGATGCTCGGTGGTCCCCGCCAGGTCGACCTGGTTCGCTCGTGGTCGGCGCCGGGCGATCGCGAGGGGCTTGACCTCGCTTTGGCGGAGTTGGCCGCTGGGGCGTCCCGGCCACTCGGCGAGGGTGCCACGGTCACCACAGCGCTCGATTGCCGTTACGCGGGCCAAAGCCACGAGCTGACCGTCACCGCCCTTGGCGACTTCCCGGCCGAACACGACCGGCGCAATGGCTTCACTCTCGACGCCCCCATTGAAGTCATCGCTTTGCGGGCCTCCGCCCGTCGCCCCTCTCCGATCGACATCGGTTCCCTTCCGGTGCCGGACCGGCGCGGCCCGGTGCTGGGGCCGGCGGTGATCGCCGAGGATGACTGCACGATCTGGGTGGCTGCGGGTTGGCGTGCGGATGTGCACCCATCCGGATCGTGGGTTTTGACGCGATGAATCCAGCCGAGCTGGCCGTGCTCATCGCGCAGCTCACGGGTGTGGCCACAGAAATGGGCGACGCCCTGCGGCGGTCGGCGTTTTCCCCCAACATCAAAGAACGAGCCGACTGCTCGGCCGCACTCTTCACTGCCGGCGGCGAGCTGCTGGTCCAAGCCGAGCACATCCCGGTCCACCTCGGGAGCATGCCTGCGTCGGTGGCTGCCGCCATCGCCAGCCGGATTGAGCTCGGACCCGGCGAGCAGATCATCCTGAACGATCCGTTCGCCGGCGGCACCCACCTCAACGACATCACCTTGGTCGCGCCCTGCTGGTCTGCCGACCGGCTTGTTGGTTGGGTTGCCAATCGGGCCCATCATGCAGACGTGGGCGGCATGGTGCCTGGGTCGATCCCGCCGTCCGCCACGGAGATCTACCAGGAGGGACTGCGG
This sequence comes from uncultured Acidimicrobiaceae bacterium, assembly GCA_963803065.1. Taxonomy (GTDB): domain Bacteria; phylum Actinomycetota; class Acidimicrobiia; order Acidimicrobiales; family RAAP-2; genus DASXMT01. The sequence continues at coordinate 35,053 of CAWDKW010000011.1, read as the reverse complement.
ATCCCGCCGGTGAAGCTGACCCCCGAAGTGGTAGCGCTCCTCGTTGCCAATTCCCGCACACCGACAGAGCGGCGTGGTGACCTCGACGCCCAGGTCGGGGCCAACCGGGTCGGTGTGGCGAGGTTGGGGGCTCTGGCCGATCGGCCCCTCGACGAAGTAGTGGCGTACGGCGAACGCCGGATGCGAGCCGCATTGCACGATCTGCCCGACGGCGAATGGAACGTTGAGGATGTCCTCGACTCGACCGGGCCCGGCCAGAAACCGGCCCGGATCAGTTTGTCGCTGCGCATCCACGACTCCGAGGCCACCTTCGATTTCACCGGCACAGAGGAGCAGCAGCCTGGTAATACCAACGCCGTGGCAGCAGTGACGGCCAGCGCGGTCGCCTGGGCGTTGCGGTCGGTGACCGACCCGACCATTCCGGCCAACGGCGGCACCTGGCGCCCGGTCACGGTCGTCGCACCCGAGGGGACAGTCGTTGCGGCCCGGACACCAGCCGCCGTCGGCGCCGGCAACGTCGAGGTCAGCCAGCGGGTCGCCGACGTCTGCCTGCTCGCCCTGGCGCAAGCGGTACCGGGCCGGGTCGGTGCTGCAGGGCAGGGGACCATGAACAACCTCATCCTAGGGGGACGGTCTGGTTGGGTTTACTACGAGACCATCGGCGGCGGACAGGGAGGTCGCCCAGGCCCAGCCGGGCCCGAAGGTCTCCAAGTGGATCGGGCCGGTATGAGCGGAGTACACACGGCGATGACCAATACCAGGGACACGCCCACTGAGGCGCTCGAACGTGCCTATCCGGTTCGTGTCTTGAGGTACCGATTGCGGCAAGGCAGCGGTGGTACAGGCGCTGCCGCGGGGGGCGAGGGCATCGAGCGGGTGATCCAGGTCTTGGAGCCTGCGACGCTCTCGTTGATCACCGAGCGACGAATGAGCGCGCCGTGGGGCCTAGCCGGAGGTGGACCGGGGGCGGTGGGAGAGAACTGGCTGTGGCCCGGGGGTGACGAGTCGGAGCGCCGTCGGCTCGGGGACAAGTTGACGGTTGCGTTGGACACCGGCGACGCGGTGTGCATCCTCACTCCGGGTGGCGGAGGGTACGGCTCGCCGTCGTAACTAGCTGACTCCGTGACCTACGGCGATGCCACTACCGAGCTGGGGATGGTCACGCGGCGTGCTGGTGCGGTCACGGAAGTCGCCCGCATGACCTCCATGCTTCCCTCGTGGAAGCCACAGGCGATGTTGACGCTCGTGACCGAATCGAGCTCGGCGACGTCTGAGGGGGCGAGGTTGTCGGCTTCTCCCAGGTCGGCGTCGAGATCGATCCATGCCACAGACCAGATTTAGCATGCCGGGCGCCTCTGGAGGCGCTATCGTCGCGCCCATGCCGCAACCGCCTGCACTTACGCCCGAACAGCGCCAAGCCGCCCTGGCCAAGGCCGCCAAGGTCCGCCGTGAGCGGGCTGAGGTCAAAGAGAAGCTGAAGATCGGCTCTCTCAGCCTCTCCGAGCTACTGAAGACCGCCGACTCCAACGAGACGGTGGGGAAGATGAAGGTCCTCTCCGTGCTCGAGTCACTGCCCGGCTTGGGCAAGGTCAAGGCCCGGCGCCTGATGGAGACTGTTGGTATCAGCGAGAGCCGCCGCCTGCAGGGCCTGGGCAGCAACCAGCGTGAGTCGCTGCTTCGCGAGACGGCTCGCTGAGCGCCCTGTCTTGTCGCCTGCTGAGCTGTCGAGCTGAGCCGATCCGCTGATATTCGTCCTCTTCGGGCCCGGGGGGGCCGGGAAGGGGACCATCGCCGCACGCGTGGTGGCGTCCGATCCCCTCTTGTGGCTGAGCCGTTCGTGGACGACCCGTCGGCGACGTCCGGGCGAGCCTGACGATGCGTACGTCTTCGTCGACCGCGCCACCTTCGAAGCCCGGATTGCCGAGGGCGGTTTCTTCGAATGGGCCGAATTCCTGGGCAATCTGTACGGCACGCCGACCCCCGACCCCCCTCCCGGATGCGATGTCCTGCTCGAGATCGACCTCCAGGGTGCCCGGCAGGTGCGGGAGAAGCAGGGGGATGCGGTGCTCATCTTGCTCACCCTGCCCTCGGCTGAGGTGCAGGCGGCCCGGCTACGCGCCCGTGGCGACGACGAGGCCCACGTGCAACGGCGCCTGGCCGAGGGCGCCGAGGAGGAGCGCGAGGGGCGCATGATCGCCGATGCCGTGGTGGTCAACGACGACCTGGTTCGAGCCACGGCCGAAGTGGCCGGTATAGTGGACCGTTACCGTTCTGTCGCCCGCTAGGGCCGTCCGACTGCGCCGGCTGCAAGGCTGGCGTGACTGCGAGGCCATCCGGCTGGCAAACCCTCCCAAAGGATCGTAATGGCCCAGCAAACGAGCACCCTGATGAACCCCCCGGTCGAGGACCTCCTGGACAAGGTCGACTCCAAGTTCACGCTGGTGGCCCTGGCCTCCCGTCGGGCCCGCCAGGTCAACAGCTACTACAACTCGCTGGGCGAGGGGATCGGCGTCGTCGTCCCCCCGCAGGTTGCGTCGGTGTCGGGGAAGCCGCTCTCGATCGCCTTCGAGGAGGTCGCTGCGGGCAAGGCGACGTTCGTCCGACCTGATCCCGAAGAGGAAGCCGCCCTGGCCGAGGCGGCTGCGTTGGCAGCCCTCGAAGAAGCAGGCGAATCCGAGGCCGAGGGGGCCGGCGCTCCGGTCGGGGTCGTCGACGTTGCGGTCGAAGGCTCTGGTCCGGATTCCGATTCCGACGCCGGTTCTGAGTCTGGCTCTGAGTCGGGGTCTGCGCCTGGCTCTGAGTCGGGCCCGGGCTCGGGAGATGCTCCGGCCGAGTAGCCGTCCAGGCGATCGGTCATCAGGAGCGGGCATCGTGACGGATCGGGCATCGTGACGGATCGACCCACCGTGACGGATCGACCCACCCAGCCCTACGTCGTCCTCGGCGTGTCCGCCGGTATCGCCGCCTACAAGGCGGTCGAGGTCTGTCGTCAGTTGGTCGACGCCGGCGTCCATGTGGCACCCGTTCTCACCGAAGGGGTCAGCCACTTCGTCGGGCGAACGACGTTCGACGCGCTGGCCTCTGAGCCCGCCCAATCGAGCCTGTGGGACGAGGCGTCGCCGATCCCGCACACCAAGTTGGGTCAGCGGGCCGATCTGATCGTGGTGGCTCCCGCAACCGCCGATCTCGTCGCCCGTTACGCCAACGGACTGGCCGACGACCTGTTGACCACCACCCTCATTGCCACCCGGGCCCCAGTGGTGCTGTGCCCGGCAATGCATACCGAGATGTGGGAGCACCCGGCGGTCCAGCAGAACCTGGAAACGCTCCGGGGTCGTGGCGTCATCGTGGTGCCGCCCGGAGAGGGCCGCCTGGCCGGTGGGGACTCGGGCACCGGGCGGTTGGCCGACCCGTCTGTGATCGTCGAGACGGTGCTCCGGACGCTGGGCGGGCTCGAAGTCGGCGTGGCGGGTGATGCTGGCCAGGACGGGTTGGTCGGTGAGGTCGAGGCTGATGTGGTCGATGGGGCTGGCGGGGCTGGCGGGGCTGTTGGGGCTGGTGGGGCCGCTGTGGCTGGTAGGTCCAATGTGGCCGACCGAGACCTCGCCGGGCTCCGTGTGGTGGTGACCGCCGGGGGGACCAGGGAGCCGATCGACCCCGTGCGCTTCGTCACCAACCGTTCTTCGGGCAAGCAGGGTCACGCGTTGGCCGAAGTGGCTCAGCGGCGCGGTGCAGAAGTCGTCCTCATCACCACCACGAAGCTCGGTGCTGCACCTGGGATCGTCATCGAGCGGGTGGAAACGGCCGCCGAGATGGAACGGGCCGTGTTGGCCCGGGCCGCAGGAGCCGACGTCGTGGTGATGGCTGCCGCGGTGGCCGACTTCCGCCCGAAAGAAGTAGCCCACACGAAACTGCACAAGGCCGACGGGCTACCCGAACTGGTGCTCGAGCCGACGAATGACATCCTGGCCGAGCTCGGCCGGCGCCGGAAGGAGCTGGGATCAGCAGAGCAGGGCGCGGGCGAGCTGGGATCAGCCGAGCTGGGCGCGGGCGAGCAGGGCACGGGCGAGCAGGGCACGGGCGAGCAGGGCGACGGGCGAGCTGGGAGAGGGCGAGCGGCGGGGCGCGGGCGAGCTGGGAGAGGGCGAGCGCGGCCAGGTGCTGGTCGGGTTCGCAGCCGAAACCGATGCGGTGGCCGAGCGAGCCGCGGGAAAGCTCGCCGCCAAGGGCGTCGACCTGATGGTGGCCAACGATGTCTCGGCCCCCGGGGTCGGGTTCGACCACGACACGAACGCGGTAACCATCCTCGGGGCTGATGGCATCGTCACCGAGGTGTCGCTGGCGGGGAAACACGCCATTGCCGGCGCGGTCTTCGATAGGGTTGTCGCCTTATTGGCGGCTCAGCGAGGCCCGTCGGGCCCTCCTGGCCCATCGGGCCCGGCGCAATGAGCCCGAGCACCCCAGCGCAATCGGCTCGAGCACGCGGCGCAAGCAGCCCGAGTGCCCGGCGCAGTGGGCTGGACATGGCAGAAAAGCAAGCCGGACGTTGACGAACCCGATACACCCGAGAGAACGGAACGATCTGTGAGCAGCCGATACACCTTCACGTCCGAATCGGTCACTGAGGGCCACCCCGACAAGATGGCGGACCAGATCTCCGACTCGGTCCTCGACGCCCTCCTGGCCGAGGACCCCAACAGCCGGGTGGCATGCGAAACCCTGCTGACCACGGGCCTGGTGCTGGTGGCGGGCGAGATCACCACCGCGACCTACGTGGATATCCCGACCCTGGTGCGCCAGGTGGTGATGGACATCGGCTACGACAACGACGCCTACGGTATCAACGGCAAGACCTGTGGGGTCCTGGTGGCGCTCGACGAGCAGTCGCCCAATATCGGCCAGGGCGTCGACAACGCCTTCGAGGTTCGGGCCGGCACCGGCGGCGAGGACCAGCTGAACGCTCAGGGCGCCGGTGACCAGGGGATGATGTTCGGCTACGCCTGCGACGAGACGCCCGACCTGATGCCCCTGCCCATCTGGCTGGCCCACCGGTTGGCCCAACGGCTGGCCCAGGTGCGCCGGGTCGGCGTGCTGCCCTACCTCCGCCCAGATGGCAAGACACAGGTCAGCGTGACCTACGACAACGGTCGTCCTGTGGCGCTTGAGACCGTCCTCATCTCCACCCAGCACGACCCGGGGATCGACATCGAGACCCTGCTCCTGCCTGATCTTCGGGACAATGTGATCCATCCCCTCCTGCCTACTGATCTCGACACCGACGGCTTGCGGATCCTGGCCAACCCGACCGGCGTCTTCGAGCTCGGTGGCCCGCACGCCGATACCGGGCTCACCGGCCGGAAGATCATCGTCGACACCTATGGCGGCATGGCTCGCCACGGCGGTGGGGCCTTTTCGGGAAAGGACCCGTCCAAGGTCGACCGGTCCGCCGCCTACGCAGCCCGGTGGGTGGCCAAGCACGTCGTTGCCGCCGGTGCAGCCAGCCGGTGCGAGGTCCAGGTGGCCTATGCCATCGGCGTGGCCCGCCCTGTCTCGTTGCTGGTCGAGACCTTCGGCAGCGAGAAGGTCGACCCGAGCGAGATCGCCGCAGCCGTCGACGAGATCTTCGATCTGCGCCCGGCGGCCATCGTGCGCGATCTCCAGCTGAAGCGCCCGATCTACCGGAAGACGGCCGCGTACGGTCACTTCGGTCGGTCGGACAAGGAGTTCACATGGGAGGACACCTCGCGGGTCGATGATCTGAAGCAGGCGCTCGGGCTCTGAGCCACCAGCCGGCGGCCGAGGGCCGCACTCCGAGCCACCCGCCGGCGGCCGAGGGCCGCACTCCGAGCCATCCGCCGGCGGCCGAGGGCCGCACTTCGAGCTCGGTCCCGACTGGCCAGGGCCGTGTCGTACGGGTGGTACCCGACGTCCCGGCCATCCATCGGCGGTTCGACTACCTGGTACCCGAGGCGATGTCGGGGGAGATCAGGGTCGGAAGCCGGGTCCGGGTCAGTCTGCACGGTCGCCGGGTGGCGGCCTGGGTAGTCGAGGTCGATGTCGTTCCGCCCGAGGGCGTCGTCCTGCAGCCGATCGCTGCCTCCAGCGGATTCGGGCCTCCGGCATCTGTCGTGTCCCTGGCCGAGTGGGCCTCGTGGAGGTGGGCGGGGCCCATGTCGTCCTTCCTGGGAACGGCATCCCCGGACCGGAACGTCAGGTCCCTCCCAGATGCGAGCGCCTGGTCGGCGGTGAAGGGGGCAGGCAGCGGCCGTGCATTGGAGGTAGGCAGCGGCAGTGGGCCGAGGGCACCCAGCGGTAGTGGGCCGAGGGCACCGAGCGGCAGTGGACCGGGGGCACCCAGCGGCAGCGGGCCGGGGGCACCCAGCGGTAGTGGGCCGAGGGCACCCAGCGGCAGCGGACCGGGGGAAAGAAGCGGCCGTGAGACCAAGGCCGGCAGCGGGGAGTCGGACACCATGATCGACCAGGCGCTCGGCGCCGGGCACGCGGTCGTGCGGCTGGCCCCCGCGCTCGATGCCGTCCTGTTGGTCGAGGCGATCATTCGCCGGCTGGATCGCGTCCTCGTGCTGGCGCCCTCGCATCAGCGGGTCGACCAGATCGCCGCCCGGCTCGGTCGATCCGGCATCGCCGTGGCCGTCCTACCCGACGGCTGGGCGGCCGCCGCCTCCGGAGCCCCCGTGGTGGTGGGCACGCGCATCGCGGCCTGGGCACCGGTCAACACCTTGGGTGGGGTGCTCGTGCTCGATGCACAGGACGAGGCGTACCGGGAGGAGCGGGCTCCGACCTGGTCGGCTGTGGACGTCGTCATCGAGCGAGCCAGGCGGGACGGCGCTCCGTGCGTGCTCGTCACCCCGTGCCCCACCGTGTCGCTCCTCGAGGAGGCGACGCTGGTGAACACGTCGCGTGCCGTCGAGCGACGCGGGTGGCCGCCGGTCGAGGTGGTGGACCGGCGGGGTGACGATCCCCGAACCGGCCTGTTCTCCGAGCGACTCAGCCGGCTGCTCCACGCTGTCCTGCCGGGTGGCCGCGCCGTCTGCATCCTCAACCGCACCGGCCGGGCCCGGTTGTTGGCCTGTGCCGCATGCGGGTCTCTGGCCAGCTGCACGCGTTGTGGAGGTGCCCTTGAGCAGCTGGATGCCGCCGGCGTGCTGCGTTGCCGGCGCTGCGGCCTCGAACGCCCGGTGGTGTGTGCAGTTTGTGACTCGACCCGGATGAAGTTGCTCCGGATGGGCGTGAGCAGAGCCCGAGAGGAGCTCTCGGCCCTGATGGGCATCGACGCGGTCGAGGTCAGCGCGACATCCCCGCTGGGAGTCGGTTCGCTCGACGCGGGCGACCAGTTGATCGTGGGGACCGAGGCGGCCCTCCACCGGGTGGGCCGGGCCGATGTGGTCGCGTTCCTTGACTTCGATCAACATCTGTTGGCCGCCCGGTTCGCTGCCGGGGAGGAAGCCTTGGCCATGTTGGCCCGCGCTGCTCGGGTGGTCGGAGGCCGGACCCGAGCGGGAGTTGCCCCTGTTCGCCTCGCGAGTGGGGCCATCGGTGCCGCGGCCGGGACCGACGATGCGGCGGCCGGCAAGGGGACCGTAGGCCGCATCCTCGTCCAGTCCCGGCTGCCCGATCACCCCGCCCTGGTCGCCGCGATCCATGCCGACCCGTCCCGGCTCACCGACGGCGAGCGCGAGCTCCGAGTCGGGTTGGGCCTCCCGCCTTTCTCTGCGTTGGCCACGGTGAGCGGGCAAGCGGCCGCGGAGATGGTCAGCCGCCTGCGTGCGGTCGAGGGGCTCGAGGTGTCGTCGGTTTCAGAGGACCGGTGGCTGGTCAGGGCGCGCGATCACCGCACGCTGTGCGATGGGCTGGCTGCCGTACCCCGACCGGCCGGTCGGCTACGGGTGGAGGTCGATCCCACCGACGTGTGAGCCTGAACGGTCGACTGTGCGGCTGTGCGGCTGTGCGGCTGTACGGCTGTGCGGCTGTGGCGGGCTGAATGGCTGGGCGGCGGCTGGGCGGCTGGGCGGCTGGGCGGCCCGGTGGCTGGGCGGGCCGGTGGCTGGGCGGGCTGGGTCTGGGCCTTGACGCTCGATCGATGGCGCATCAAGGGCCGCGCTGAGCTGCCTCGGAGGTCCCTGACGGTAGGATTGTGGTCATGGCTTCGTATTCCGTCCGGCTCTACGGCGACCCGGTGCTGAAGCAGCCGGCTCGCCAGATCGACCAGATCGACGGCAACTTGGCGCGCCTGGTCGACGACATGGTGGAGACCATGTACGACGCGGTGGGCGCCGGGCTCGCCGCCCCACAGATCGGTGTGCAGAAGCGGCTCTTCGTCTACGACGTCGGCGACGGTCCCGAAGTGGTCATCAATCCCACCATTGTCGAGACCGAGGGGGAGTGGTACCACGACGAGGGCTGCCTCTCGATTCCTGGGCTGCGGCTCGGAATCACCAGACCAGATCGGGTCCACCTGATCGGCGTCGATCTCGACGGGGAGGACGTGTCCATCGAGGCGGACGAGTTCCTGGGACGGGTCTTCCAGCACGAGGTGGACCACCTCGACGGCGTACTGATGGTGGAGCGCCTCGAGGCCGATCAGCGCAAGATCGCCCTCAAGGTCCTCCGGGACCGTGCTCTCGGGCTCGACACCACCTCCTTGGAGGAGAAGCTCGTCTCCGCCGGAAGCGATCAAGTCGTCTGATTTCGCCGGTCCGATAGCGCCCCGGCCATGGCCCGACTCGTCTTCCTGGGCACTCCGGCGGCCGCGGTGCCCCCCCTCCGGGCGCTGGTCGATGCCGGCCACGACGTGGAGCTGGTGGTCAGCCGAGCCGACAAGCGCCGCGGCCGGGGCGGTGACCTCCTGCCCAGTCCGGTCAAGGCGGCAGCCATCGAGATGGGCCTGCCCGTCACCGACTCCTTGGACGGGGTGGCATCGAGTGGCGCCGAGCTGGGGGTGGTGGTGGCCTACGGGCGGATCATCCCGAGCCATGTTCTCGACGCCGTCCCCATGGTCAACCTCCACTTCTCGCTCCTGCCCCGTTGGCGAGGGGCGGCACCGGTCGAGCGCGCCATCCTGGAGGGCGACGCGGAGACGGGCGTCTGCCTCATGGCGGTGGAGAAGGGGCTCGACACCGGCCCGATCTACGCCGTGGGTGACACCTCCATCGACGAGCACGAGTCGGTCGAGGAGCTCCGGGCCCGGCTGGTCGACATCGGGTGTCGCCTGTTGGTCGACAACCTGTCGGGCGGCGTGGCCGGGCTGCCCATCCCCCACGAGCAAGAGGGCGATCCGAGCTACGCCGAGAAGATCCGTCCCGAGGAGCTCGAGCTGCGGTGGGAGCGCGACGCCACCTACCTGTCGAGGGTGGTGCGCCTGGGCAAGGCCTGGACCACGTTCCGGGGCCGTCGGCTGCGGGTGCTGGCCACGGCGGTGGAGCCACGCCAACCCCAACGTGCGGCGACAGAGGGCGTCAGCCCGGGCGCACTGGACGGCGAGGTCGTAACCGCCGGGGAGGGAACCCGACTCCGCCTCATCCGGGTGCAGCCGGAGGGCAAGCAGCCCATGGCGGCGGCCGACTGGCTGCGCGGGGCGTGCCCGGAGCCGACCGAGCGGCTGGGCGACTGATGGGAGACAGCTGGGTGGGCACCGCCGGTAGGATTGTCACCGATGGCGACGACCCGTTTTGACCCGGTGATGAGGGTCGCCCCCTCGATCCTCTCGGCCGACTTCGGCAGCCTGTCCGTGGCGGTCAGCGAGGTGGCCCCGAGCGCCGACTGGCTGCACGTCGACGTGATGGACGGCCACTTCGTGCCCAACCTGACCATCGGTCCACCGGTGGTGGCCTCGCTCCGCAAGCACTCGGACCTGTTCTTCGACACCCACCTGATGATCACCGACCCCGCCCGGTACCTCGAGGCCTTTCGGGACGCCGGCGCCGACGGGTGCACGGTGCACGTCGAGGTGGGCGAGACCGAGCAGCTGATCGCCCAGATGCGCGGGCTCGGCATCCGGGCCGGGCTGGCCCTCAACCCGGACACGCCGTTCGACGCGGTGGAGCCGTACCTGGGTCTGGTCGATCTCGTCCTGTGCATGACGGTCTTTCCCGGATTCGGCGGGCAGTCCTTCATGCCGGAGGTGATGCCGAAGGTCCGCCTGGTCCGTGATGCGCTGACCGCGCGGGGTCTCGTGACCGACGTCGAAGTCGACGGAGGCATCGACGAGTCGACCGTGGTCGAGGCGGCCCGAGCCGGGGCCAATGTCTTCGTGGCCGGATCTGCGGTGTTCAGTCGGGAGCGGCCGGTCGATGCGGCCGCGTCGATCCGCGCCTCGGCGCTGGGGGCGCTCTCCGATTCCGGCGCTCGGTCATGAGCGTCGATGGCGGGGCGTCATCTGACGAGCCGCCTGGCGAGCCGAGCGAGCGAGCCAAGGCATCTGACGAGCTGCCTCGCGAGCTGAGCGATCGAGCCAAGGCGCTGCGCGAGCGGGCCGACAGGCTGGCCGGTGCTCGGGCCCTGGATCGGGCTGACGTGGCTCGGCCTGACGTGGATCGGGCTGGTGTGGCTCGGCCTGGTGGGGATCGGCCTGATGTGGCTCGGCCTGATGGGGATCGGCCTGACGTGGATCGGGCTGGTGTGCCCGACCTGACGTGGATCGGGCCAGTGTGGGTCTGGCCTGACGTGGATCGGGCTGGTGTGGCCCGGCCTGACGTGGTCGGCCTGATGGGGAACCGTCGGGCGCGGAGGGATACGCCGACGACGAGGGCTGGATGGGCCTCGCCATCGATGCCGGCGAGCGGGTCCGTGGGCGGACCTCACCCAACCCCTGGGTCGGCGCTGTCCTCGTCCCCGCCGACGGCCAGGCATCCTTCACCGGAGCGACGGCTCCCCCTGGAGGGCCCCACGCCGAGATCGCCGCCATCACCGCTGCCGGCGACCGGGCGGCCGGGGCCACCTTGTATGTGACCCTCGAGCCGTGCGCCCACCACGGCCGCACCCCACCGTGCACCGAAGCGATCGTGGCGGCCGGTGTCCGACGGGTCGTGGTCGGGATGGAGGACCCCGACCGGCAGGTGACCGGGGCGGGCATCGCTGCGTTGACCGGGGCCGGACTCGAGGTCGTGGTCGGGGTGGGCGCCGATGCCGTCACCGACCAGCTCGCTCCCTACGCCTGCCACCGGCTGACCGGTCGTCCCTGGGTCGTCCTCAAGCTGGCCGCCACGCTCGATGGGCGTACTGCGGCACCGGACGGCACGAGCCAGTGGTTGACCGGCGAGGCGGCCCGGAGGGACGCCCACCGGTTGCGATCGCGGTCGGACGCAGTGCTGGTCGGTGCGGGGACGGTTCGGACCGACGACCCGGCACTCACGGTCCGCCTTCCCCCCGACGACCCCGACGCTCTCACCGCCGGGGAGCAACCGCTGCGGGTGGTGCTGGGACGGGTGCCGAGCGAGGCGAAGGTCCGTCCAGCCCTGGAGCTCGAGGGCGACCTGGGCGAGGCACTCGACGAGCTGGGCCGACGCGGGGTCATCCAGCTGCTGGTGGAAGGGGGGCCGTCGGTGGCCCACGCCTTCCACGCTGCCGGACTGGTCGACCGGTACGTGATCTACCTGGCCCCTGCCCTCTTCGGGGGGGACGACGCCCTCCCCCTGTTTGCCGGGCCCGGAGCACCCACGTTGTCGGCGCTGTGGCGGGGGTCGGTGCAGTCGGTGACTACCCTGGATGGTGATCTACGGGTGGAATTGTCTGCCCGGCAACACCCCGGGCAGCCCACCGGCCAACACCCCGGACAAGGGGAATAGAGGAGCAGGATCGATGCCGTTCTCGACGGTCGAAGATGCAGTAGCGGCGATAGGCCGGGGCGAGATCGTCGTGGTTGTCGACGACCAGGACCGGGAGAACGAGGGCGACCTGATCATGGCGGCCGACGCCGTGACACCTGACAAGATCGCCTTTTTCATCGCCCACACCTCGGGGCTGATCTGTGTGCCGCTCACCCCCGAGCGGGTCGAGCAGCTGGATCTGCCGTTGATGGTCTCCAACAACACCGAGGTCCAGCGCACCGCCTTCACCGTCACCGTCGACTACCGGCACGGCACGACCACCGGCATCTCGGCCTCGGACCGTGCGGCCACCATCGCCGCGCTGGCCGATCCCCACACCCGCCCCACCGACCTCAACCGGCCCGGGCACATCCTGCCGCTGCGGTACCGGCGAGGCGGGGTGCTCAAGCGGGCCGGCCACACCGAGGCGGCCGTGGACCTGGCCCGGGCGGCCGGGCGGGCGCCGGCCGGCGTGCTCTGCGAGGTGGTGAGCGAGGACAAGACCGGGATGGCCCGCCTCCCCGAGCTGGAGGTGTTCGCCGAGAAGCACGGCCTGCACCTCATCTCCATCGCCGAGTTGATCCGCTATCGCCGGCGCATGGACAAGCTGGTCCGCCACATCGCCGCGGCCAAGATCCCCACCGACTTCGGGGAGTTCACCGCCCATGCCTACGAGTCCCTGCTCGACGGCGAGCAGCACGTGGCCCTCGTCAAGGGCGATATCGACGGCAAGCCCGACGTCTTGGTCCGGGTGCACAGCGAGTGCCTCACCGGTGATGTGTTCGGCTCCCTGCGTTGTGACTGCGGCCCCCAGCTCCGAGGGGCCATGCAGGCCATCGACGCCCACGGCAGTGGCGTCGTCGTCTACCTCCGGGGCCACGAGGGCCGCGGCATCGGGCTCGGCCACAAGCTCCGTGCCTACAACCTCCAAGAGGGCGGCTACGACACGGTCGACGCCAACCTGGAGCTCGGGCTCCCGGCCGACAGCCGCGAGTACGGCATCGGGGCCCAGATCCTGGTCGACCTGGGCGTGAGCACCATGCGGCTCATGACCAACAACCCGTCCAAGTACGGCGGGCTCGAGGGCTTCGGGCTCGACATCGTGGAGCGGGTCCCCATCGAGTCCTCCCCCACGCCGGAGAACATCCAGTACCTGCGGACGAAGCGGGAGCGTATGGGCCACCTGCTCGAGGGGCTCGATGACGTCCTCTGACCAGACCGAGCTGCCCCAAGGCACCATCGCCCGCGTCGGCGCCCAGGTGGGACGCTCCGTCGTGGGCGGCCATCGTGCCGCCGGTGTCCGGGTGGGGCTGGCCTGTGCCCGGTTCAACGGCCGGATCACCGAGCGGCTGGTGACCGGGGCGTTGGAGGCGGTGGCAAAGAACGGCGGCGACCTCGGTGCCGTGACTGTGGCCTGGGCGCCGGGTGCCTTCGAGCTGCCGTTGGTGGCCCGTTCGCTGACCCCGTCCGTGGACGCCGTGGTCTGCCTGGGCGCCGTCATCCGCGGCGACACCGGTCACTACGACTTCGTAGCCGGCGAGTGCGCGGCGGGCATCCAGCGCGTCCAGCTCGACACCGGGACCCCGGTGATCTTCGGTGTCCTCACCACTGACACGGTCGAGCAGGCGCTGGTTCGGTCCGAGCCCGACGACACCAACAAGGGCTGGGAGGCGGCGGTGGCGGCGATCGAGATGGCCAGCGTGATTGCCGCCCTGCAGCCGTCTGCCCTCTCGGAACCGGGGGATTGACCGTGGTTGCTGCCCTCTCGGAACCGGGGGATTGACCGTGCTGCGGATCGTGCTCCCCAAGGGATCGTTGGAGAAGGCCACCCTGGAGCTGTTCGCCTCGGCCGACCTGGCCGTGACCCGCTCGTCGGAGGTCGACTACCGCGCTTCCATCGACGACCCTCGGGTGGACGACGTCCGAATCCTACGGCCCCAGGAGATCCCGCTGTATGTGGCCGACGGCATGTTCGATGTCGGCATCACCGGCCGGGACTGGGTCGAGGAGAGGGGCAGCGACGTCACCACCCTCGGCATCCTGGCCTACTCCAAAGCCACGTCCAACCCCATCCGGGTCGTCCTGGCCGTGTCCAAGGACTCGTCGGCCAGCTCGGTGGCCGATCTGGCCGCGTCGGGAACCGGCGCAGGCGGAGCCCTCCGGGTGTCGACCGAGTACCCCGAGCTGACCCGGCGCTACCTGGAGAAGCACGGCGTGCGCTCCGAGGTCAGCCTGTCCTACGGGGCGACCGAGGCCAAGGTCCCCGATATCGCCGACTGCGTGGTGGAGATCACCGAGACGGGCCGGGCCCTCCGGGCTGCGGGGCTGAAGATCGTCGAGACGCTGTTCACCTCCCACACGGAGCTGATCGCAAACCCGGCGGCCGCCGCCGACCCCGAGAAGCGTCATGCCATGGAGCAGCTCCTCACCCTGCTCCAGGGGGCGCTCGAGGCCAGGGGAAAAGTGCTGGTGAAGCTGAACGTCTCGGCGGTCCAGCTTCAAGCGGTCATCGACTTGCTGCCCTCGCTCCGCTCGCCCACCGTGTCCGAGCTCTACGGCGGCGGTGGGTTCGCGGTGGAGACCGTGGTGCCGAAGTCGAAGATCAACGTGTTGATCCCGGAGCTGAAGGACCGCGGGGCGACGGACATCATCGAGCTGTCGCTGTCCAAGATCGTGCATTGACCCTCCGTCCTGTGAGGCGTGGGTGACGACCAGCGAGTCACCGGTCGGGCCGAACAAGCCCGGCCCAGCTGCGGACGACCACACGGTCGACCTGCCGCCGGTCGGCGGCGTTCCACTCCTCGGCCATGTAGCCGCCTTCGACGATCCACGGGGCATCGGCGTGGTGTCGTCGGGCGACCGGACCTTCGGCTTCCACTGCACGGCCATCACCGACGGCTCGCGTCGGATCGACGAGGGAGCGCCGGTTGCGTTCACCGTCGGGGCCGGGCACCTGGGGCGCCTTCAGGCGTTGTCGGTCCGGCCACTGGGCGCGGCCGCTCCCGGATCGCCGGGCTCGTCCGGCTCTCCCGGCTCGCCGGTGGGCCGATCGACGTCGCCCTCGGTTTCGCCGGAAGCCCGCTCGTCCTCGTAGGGGTCCCCCAGGATGTCGCGGGCCAAGTCGACGACGACGGCACTGTCTGCGTCCTCCTTCGTCACTTCCCCAAGAAGGGGCGCAGCAAGCAGGCCGGCCACGATCCCGGTCTCGGCCATCGACTCGGTCTGGACGATGCTCCACTGCCAGAGCTTGGTCACCATGTCCGTCTTCGGTCGTCGGGCCGGGAAGCGCAGCCGGGTGTTGACCAGGGCATGGGCGATGCCGGTGGCGGCGGGGAAGACCCAGATCAGGCGGTAGTTGCCGGTGACGTCGACCACGGTGGCGGCCACGTAGGCGAGCACCACCCCCACGAGGTTGAAGGGCGACAGCACGAGGCCCAGCCGTTCGCCGAGACCACCGGACCGGGGGAGCAGCTGCAACAGGTACGGAGCCAACACGATGATGTAGGCCCCGACGAAGGGCGCGCCGATGAAAGCGAGCGCCACGGCCTGCCAGATATGGGTGTCGAAGTACTGGACGCCGGCCAACAGGGCCCCGATGAGCGGGGCGCCGATGGCCAGCTGGCGACGGGACAGGGCGCGGCTGAGCGGGATCCCGAGCAGGATGCCGATGAGGAAGGTGGGGACCCCGGTGACCAGGCCGGCGACGGTCTGGGCGCTGGCACCGGCGTGCACCACACGCTGGAAGAACAGGATGGCCACGTACGCCGTCGACCCCAAGCCGGCCCAGAAGAGGAGTGAGCCGGTCAGCAGCACCTTGGCGTTCGGGGCTTGCATGATCTCCCGGATCTCGGCCCGGGCCGGCCGCGCCCGCGCCTTGCGATCGGCCGCAGCCCCGAAGGACGCCGCCTTCGACTCCCGGACCAGGACCAGAACGGCCAGGCCGACGGCACCCATGATCACCGCGGCCACCTGGAACGGGAGGTTCCAGGTCTCGGGCATGCTCTGCTTCCACGTGGTGATCACCGTCGCCTTGATCACCAAGCTGGCCAGGGTGCCCAGGACGGTGGTGAGGACGAGCGCCTTCAGCCAGCGGCTCCGTCCGAACACCTCGGGCACCACGGCCACGTTGGTCAGTGTGAACACGGAGGCGGCCTGCCGGGCGATCACGATGAACAGCACCAGGAGCCAGTACCCCTGGACCACGGTGAACATCCAGGTGGCGGCGCCCATGACCATGAGGCTCAGGGCCATGTAGGGCGTACGGCGCCCGATCCGGCTACGGGTGCGGTCGCTGAGGCGGCCGGCTATGGGATAGGTCATCCAGCTGAGGAGGCGGTTGGCGGTCAGGGCGAAGGTGACCGCCAGGGCCCCCGACGACCGCTGCTGGACGTACAGGGTGATGAGCACGCCGGACACCGCCAGGTTGGCCCGCGGGCCGACCAGCCCGACCGAGAGGCCGATGAAGCTGCGGACGCGCTTGCCGTCGATCCCCCCCATGGGGCCCCGGTCGGCGGTGTCAGCGCCGCCTGGGTCGCTCGGGTTGCTCGCGTCGCCCGGTGAGGCCTGGTTCCCCGCTGAGCCGGGTTGGATCGGTGAGGCCTGGTGGGTGCCGGGCCCGCGGCTCGAGCCGCCGGGCCTGGGGAGATCGGGCACACCCGGACCATCGGCGGCGCCCATCCCACGTGCTGCTATCACTCGGCGGATCCGTCTCCGGCGCCGTCGGGTGCGTCAGTGCCCGTCCCGGGCTCGGGTGCGGTACCGGCCGGACCGCCGTTGGGCGGTGCGGTACCGGCCGGACCGCCGTTGGGCGGTGCGGTACCGGCAGCCTCACCGGCGGCTCGTTGCGCCCCGTCGATCTGCACGTAGGCCAACCGCAGCTGGCTCAGGCCCTCGATGAGCTGGGGCTCCTGCTCCCCCAGCCGTCCCTCGAGCCCGTTCACCACCGCGGCCATTGCGTCGATGGCCAATCGGGCCTTGGGCAGCATCGGAGGGGTCTGGGAGAGGTACACAGCCGCCAATTCGAAGAGCCCGTAGCAGTGATTGGCGATCACGACGTCGGCCGGGGTGGCCGCCAACTGCCGCTGCATCTCCTCGAGTTGTCGGGCGTCGACCTCGTCGCTTGGGCCGGGCGAGCCGGGGCCGCCAGCGCCGGGCGAGCCGGGGCCGCTGGCGCCCGGTGGGGCTCCGGCAGGGGGTTGACCAGGTGCCTGTGGGTCGGGCCGGCCGACGGGCCGTTCCCCTCCGGGTGTCCAAAGTGAGCTCACGGCTGGTAGCCTAAGTCACTGACAGACGAGGAAGCGGAGTCGCGCAGTCGATGACTCCCACCCGGCCACGGCGGTTTCGTGCGTGAGCAGGGTCAATGGATCCGGTTGCCGACATGCCGTCGGCGAAGGCCCAGCGGTGGTTCCGCTCCCTTTTTATTGGTTACGGGAATCCGTGACCCCAGACAGGGAGTGAAGTCGAATAGCAGCCACCGTCACCACCAATGAGCCCCGGATCAACGATCGTATCCGCGCTCGCGAAGTGCGTTTGGTCGACCCCGATGGGGAGCAGCTCGGTATCAAGCTGCTCCCGGAGGCGTTGAACATCGCTCGTCAGCTCGATCTCGACCTGGTCGAGGTAGCCCCGATGGCGAATCCGCCCGTGGCCCGAATCATGGACTACGGAAAGTTCAAGTTCGATGCGGCGCAACGAGCCAAGGAATCGCGACGCAAGGCGGTCCACGTCGGGATCAAAGAGATGAAGTACCGGCCGAAGATCGGTCCTGGCGACTTCGACACCAAGACCCGCCAAGTGGCCAAGTTCCTCGAGGAGGGTCACAAGGTCAAGATCACCATCATGTTCCGTGGCCGAGAGGTATTCCATCCCGAGCTGGGAAAGAAGATCCTCGACCGCATCGCCGATCAGATGGATGGGATCGGAAAGCCCGAGTCGGTGCCCCGGCTTGATGGCCGGAACATGGTCATGGTTCTGGCGCCAGACAAGCGGGCGAAGCAATCGGCTGCTTCTCGGGGTCCCAGGTCGGCGACCGAACGGCCAGCGACGAACAGCGACACGCCGAGCGACGAACAGCGACACGCCGGCGACGAACAACACGGGGCCGAACCAGGGGATGACGGCGCCAGCACAGCCGGCACCAGCACAGGGCCAGCGGCACCAGCACCAGCGGCACCGGCGGCACCGGCAGCAGCAGCAGCGGCACCGGCATCAACCAGGCGCCCCACAGGATCACAGCCGGTACAGGAGTCGAGCGGGCCTGCTCCAGCGCCGACCGAGACACCAACTGAAGAAGCGAGATAGCGGACATGCCGAAGATGAAGACCGACAGTGGTGCAGCCAAGCGCATCAAGGTGACCGGAACGGGACGGCTTCGTCGTCGAAAGGCTTTCCGCTCCCACCTCCTCGAGAAGAAGTCGAGCGTTCGGACCCGGCGCCTGGGGCGGGAGACCGACATCGCCCCCGGCGACCTCAAGCAGACGCGGCGGCTGCTCGGTCGGTAGCCGGCCGGCCTGCGGGGCCTGGGATACCCCCGCCTCGGGCCCGTTCAACGAACCGCGATCCGGCGAGCCGGCCGGACCCACGTTCCCACCATCGATTCCCCCCTTCGAAAGGAGCTCCCATGGCCAGAGTGAAGCGCGCAGTACACGCCAAGAAGCACCATCGCGCCGTTCTCGAGCAGGCGCAGGGCTATTACGGAAACAAGAGCCGTTCGTTCCGAGCCGCCAACGAGCAGGTGATGCACTCCCTGCAGTACGCCTACCGTGACCGTCGTGCCCGGAAAGGCGATTTCAGGCAGTTGTGGATCCAGCGGATTAACGCCGCGGCCCGCCTCAACGGAACCAGCTACAGCCGGTTCATCGCCGGGCTCCGAGTGGCCGACGTGACCGTGGACCGGAAGGTCCTTGCCGACCTGGCCGTGCACGAGCCGCAGGCATTCGCCTCGCTGGTCAAAGTGGCGACCGAGGCGTTGGCTGCCGAGAAGTCCACCGCCGAGGCTGCTTCCTGAGCCAGCCCCTGGCCTACTCGCACCAGCGGGTTCGTCGCCTCCGGCAGCTCCTCCGCAAGCGAAGCCTCCGGTGGAGCGAGCGGTCGATGGTGGTCGAGGGCGCGGAGCTCTTGTCGGTCGCCCTCGACGCCGGTGCGCCGGTCGAGTCGGTGTACCTGGCGCCCAAAGCGGGCGACAACCCGGCCGTGGCTGCGGCGGCAGCCCGGGCGTTCGAGGTCGGGTCACGGGTCTTCGACCTGGGTGCGGGGGTGCTGGAGCGGGTGGCCGACACGGTCACGCCTCAGCCGGTGCTGGCCGTCGTCGGCTTCGAGCCGCCCGATCTGGCTTCGGTGTGCGAAGCCGACATGGTGGTGGTATGCGTAGACGTCCGGGATCCGGGCAATGCCGGAACCCTGATTCGAACCGCCGACGCAGCCGGGGCCGGGGGCGTGGTCTGCTGCGAGGGCACGGTCGACCCCTACAACCCCAAGACCGTGCGTGCCTCGGCCGGGTCGGTGTTCCATCTACCGATCGTGGCCGGAGGCGAAGCGGTAACCGCCATCGGCACGCTCCGGAGGTCGGGCCTCCGTGCCCTGGGAACGGTGGTGCGCGATGGCGTGGACTATGCCAACGTCGACCTCACCGACCGGGTGGCGCTGCTCTTCGGGAACGAGGCCTCGGGACTGGCTCCCGACGTCCTGGCCGCGCTCGATGTGCCGGTGACCATACCCATGGCGGGTCGGGCCGAATCGCTGAACGTGAGCGTCACGGCCGCCGTGCTGTGCTTCGAGGTCCTCCGGCAGCGGCGGCAGGGTCGGGAGGGCCAGCAGGACCAACGTGGCGGCGGGCGGACCGGTCTCGACGCCGCTGGCTCTACGATGCCCGAGATGGAAACGGGAGCGCCGGGGGACACGGCAGATGGCGGAAAGTCGTCATGAACGACATCGCGGACCTCGTCAGCCAGGCCGAGACGGCGATCAGGACGGTGGCCTCGTCGGTTGAACTGGACGAGGTCCGCACGGTCCTGCTCGGGAAGAAGTCGGCGCTGGCCGAGGCCCAACGGGCGCTGGGCGGCCTGGACCCCGAGGCCAGGAAGGAACGAGGCAGACAACTCCAAGAGGCCAGGCAGGCAGTAGAGCTGCAGCTCACTGAACGTCGAGCGTCCCTCGTACGCGACGAGATGGCTGTGGCCCTGGAGACGGATCGGCTCGATCTCACCGAGGTCATCGTCTCTGAGGTTCGGTCCCCGACCGCTCGAGGCCACCTGCACCTGGTCAGCCAGACCCGGGACGCGCTCGAGGACGTGTTCGTGGGCATGGGCTTCGACGTGGCCGAAGGGCCGGAGATCGAAACCGACTGGTACAACTTTGGGGCGTTGAACATCCCCCCGGCCCATCCGGCCCGGGGCATGTGGGACACCTTCTACCTCGACCTCGGCCCCCCAGAGACGGTGTTGCTGCGCACGCATACCTCGCCGGTCCAGGTCCACCTCATGGATGAGGCGGTGCGCAACGGTGATCTGCCCATCCACGCCGTCATCCCCGGGCGCTGCTTCAGGCGGGATACGCCCGACGCCCGCCATCTCCCCGTGTTCCACCAGATCGAGGGGCTGGTGGTCGACCAGGGCATAACCTTCGCCGATCTGGCCGGGACCATCGAGACCTTCACCACCGCCTACTTCGGCCCCGACATTCATTCCCGGCTCCGCCCGGCCTATTTCCCCTTCACCGAGCCGTCGGCCGAGTTCGAAGTCACCTGCACCATCTGCCATGGTGCGGGCTGTCGAACCTGTTCGCAGACCGGCTGGATCGAGCTCGGGGGCTGCGGCATGGTCGACCCGGCCGTGTTCGACGCCGTGGGTATCGACCCGGATATGTGGACGGGATTTGCCTTCGGCTTCGGCATCGATCGCTGCGCCCAGATGCGGCACGGCATCGCCGACATGCGGGCACTGATCGAGAACGACATCCGGTTTCTGCGCCAGTTCTGAGAGGACCCGACGTGCGAGTACCCCTTTCCTGGCTTCGAGACTTCGCCCCGTTCGAGGGCGAGCCGGCCGAGCTGGCCGCCACCCTGGACGACCTCGGCCTGGTGGTCGAGGGGACCGAGCTGGTGGGGGAGGGCCTCG
This sequence comes from uncultured Acidimicrobiaceae bacterium, assembly GCA_963803065.1. Classification (GTDB taxonomy): domain Bacteria; phylum Actinomycetota; class Acidimicrobiia; order Acidimicrobiales; family RAAP-2; genus DASXMT01. Next base: position 14,118 of record CAWDKW010000011.1, on the reverse strand, counting down.
ACGACGTCGTGGTGGCCCGGGTCGGGGAGATTACCGCCATTGATGGCGCGGACCGGATCCGCCGCGTCGTGGTCGACGCCGGCAACGGCCCGGTCGAGGTGGTCTGTGGGGCCTGGAACTTCGATGTGGGGGATCTGGTCGCGTTGGCCCCGGTCGGCGCGGTCCTGCCCGGCGGGTTCGCCATCGGTCGGCGCAAGATGAAAGGCGTCGTCTCCAACGGGATGTTGTGTTCGGGCCGCGAGCTCGGCCTGTCCGAGGACCACGAGGGCATCATGGTCCTGGACGACATCGAGGGCGCCGTCCCCGGGCGACCCTTGGCCGAGGCCCTGGGGATCGAACACGACGTCGTCTTCGATCTGGCCGTCGAGGCCAACCGGCCCGATGCCTGGAGCATGGCCGGGGTGGCGCGCGATCTGGCTGCCCGCCTCGGGCTCGCGTTCGCCATTCCCGAACCGGTCCCGCCGCCGCGCCGGGGCCCGTCGGTTGACACCTTGGCCTCGGTCCAGTTGGACGACAGCGAGCTGTGCCCGCGCTTTGCCGCGCGGGTCATAACGGGTGTCACCGTGGGCCCGTCGCCCGACTGGCTGGCTCACCGCCTGACCCTCGCCGGCATGCGGCCGATCAACAACGTGGTCGACGCGTCCAACTACGTCATGCTCGAGCTCGGGCAACCGACTCATCCCTATGACCTGGATCGGCTGGCCGGTGCCGGGATCGTGGTCCGGCGAGCCCGTCCGGGCGAGATGCTCACCACCCTCGACGGGGTCGAGCGACAGCTGGGCACGCCGGGGCCGGGACTGGAGGACACCGGCCAGGACTGCCTGATCTGCGACGCCAACGGCGACCCCGTCGGTATCGCCGGGGTCATGGGCGGTGAGTCGTCGGAGATATCCGGTTCGACGACCAGGGTACTGCTCGAGGCGGCCTATTTCGTCCCCATCGCCATCGCCCGGACGGCCAAGCGGCTCAACATTCGGACTGAGGCCTCGGCCCGGTTCGAACGGGGCGTCGACCCCCATGGCATCGACCGCGCCATGGACCGATTCTGCGAGCTGCTGGCGGGCTCGTCGGGCCCCGACACGACCGTTGCGCCCGGTTCGCTCGACGTCCGGGTGGGTGTACCCGACCCCATTGGGTTGACGGTGAGGGCCGAGCGGATCAACGCCCTGTTGGGTACGACGTTCGACGCGCAAGACGTGGCGGAACGGCTGGCCCCACTGGGCATGGTCACGGCGCCGGGTCCCGAACCCGGATCCCTGCGCGTCATTGTCCCCACGTTCCGTCCCGATATCCGCCCGGACCCATTGGGCCAGGCCGACATTGCCGAGGAAGTGGCCCGCACCTACGGGTACTCGCGGCTGCCCCGCCGCCAGCCGGCTTGGCCGCAGCCGGGAGGCCTGACCCGGCGTCAACGCGAGCGGCGGTTGGTCAAAGACGTGATGTGTGGCTTGGGCGCCCACGAGGCATGGACGGCCAGCATCGTGACGGAGGCGGACAACGCGTTCAGCGGGATGGCCGGCCGCTGGATCACCATCACCAACCCGCTCGTGTCCGATGAGCGCTTCCTGCGGGCCTCCATGGTGCCGGGACTGCTTCGTGCCCTCGCCTACAACGCCGACCGACGCCAGGGCGAACTCCGGCTGTTCGAGGTGGGAACGGTCTTCGAGCCTTCGGAGACGGAGCCCGACGACCCCGAAGAGGGGCCGTACGCACTCGAGACCGAGCGCTTGTCGGTGGTGTTCGCCGGCGAGGGTGACGACGCCCGGACGGCGGTGGCCGCCTGGCACGCACTGGCAGATGCCCTGAGGATCGAGCAGGTGGAGCTGCGGCCGGAGCCTGCGCTACAACGAAGCGCCGCCCACCCCACCCGCCGGTTGACCATCGAGAACCTGAACGTGGGGGGCGCACCGCATGACCCCGGCACGTCTCGTTCCACGCCAACCACCTCATCCACCGGGTCCACCCGGTCGATCGGGGACGCCTTGTCGACGATCGGCGAGCTGGGCGAGGTCGATCCGAGCATCGTGAGCCATTTCGGGCTCACCGGCAAGGACGGAACGGTGCCTCGGATCGGATGGCTCGACGTAGACCTGGACCAACTGCTCGACCCCTCTGTCGTGTTGCGGCGCTCCGAGGATGCCCGACCAGTCAGCCGGTTCCCGTCGGCTGACATCGACCTGGCCTTCGTGGTGCCCGACGAGGTCCCAGCCGGGACGGTGCAGTCGACCCTCGCGGCGGCCGGCGGCGAGCTGCTGGAGTCGGTCACCCTCTTCGACGTGTACCGGGGGGACTCGGTGCCGCCCGGTACACGTAGTCTCGCCTACCACCTCCGGTTCTCCGCCCTCGATCGGACGCTCACCGACGACGAGGTGGGAGCGGAGCGGGCGCGCTGCATCGAGGCAGTGGAGTCGGCGTTCGGGGCCACGCTGCGCTGACTGGAGACCTAGAGGGCTGAGCGCTGGGCAAACAGCTGGGACTTGACCGCTGTGCGCGAACAGGCGAGAACCGTTCACCGCTCACCCCTGACCGCCGGGATGAGACTGCGGCCCTGGCACCTTCAAAGTGCCACTCTTCGTGAGGATCTGCGGCACGATAACGGCCGGCTCGTCGTTGCGACTGCCGATCTGAGGCTGGAAGTGTTGGCGATTTGCCATCCGCCGTCGATTGTTTTCCGTCCGCGTTTGGGCGAATTGCTTCGGTATGGCAAGTAGAGCGTGTGCCAATTCGCCGAAACGCGGACGTAGCAAGTATCTACCTGCTGCCGTTTGGACGTAGCGGCGGACCGCCTGCCGGTGTCCGTCGCCTGCCGCGATCGGTCACTTTCAGTGGTGAAGTACCGATGAGACAGAAAAGGCAGTCGGTCGCAGAACCAGTTGGACGGCTGCGGCTCGATCCCCTATGCGCAGCTGAGGCCAGCGGGATCCCATGCGCAGCTGAGGCTCGCGAGATCCCATGCGCAGCCGAAGCTCGCGGGCCGCATCCCAGGTCTCGTTTCAGCGGGATGGTCTCGGGCCACATCCCTGGGTCTCGCTTCAGCAGGATGGTCTCGGGCCATCGGAGAGCAGGCCCTCGGGGCCCGATCCGCCATCGATCTCGTCGAGTAGAGATCGGGTCCGAGGACCCAGCCATGGCCGGATCCGTTCGCGGTCGAGTGGGGACAGGCTGTCGAGGAAGGCGTACCCGACCAATTCGGCCGACTCGCCGGCCTCGGTGTCGGCTGCCATCTCGATGGCGCCCAGCGCTCGCTCGAGGACCAGGCGCTCCGCCTCCAACGCGGACAGCCGGCCGGCCACGAAGTCGGCCAATTCCGTGAAGACCACCGCTTCACCCGGGGCATCGTCGAACGTGCTGATCAGTTCGAGGTAGACGGGCAGGAACTCGGGAACCTGGTGGAGGAGGGCACCGACAGACGGGTCGTCGGGAAAATCAGGTGGAACGCCGGCCCGCTCGGTCGCGGCCGAACGGTGAGCGCCGGGGCGGGGCGCCGGGTCTTCTGGTCGGGGGGCTCGGGGTCTCTCGGCGTCAGGTGTTGGGGCGTGGGACATGGCAGGGTTCCTTCCGTACGGATGGTGAGGCCGTGCCGTTCAGGGTCCCTGTGCCCGGCGATATGGGATGGTTCGAACGGTAACGAGACGTCCCGGCCCTGGTCAAGAGGTCCGCGTGACCAGCTGGCCCGTGCCTGAGGCTTCAAGTGATATGAGCACTTGACTCACGCGGGTGATGGTGAAAGGCCGCCGCGCTGGCATTGGGGTGAGCTCGCTCGGCAGGCCCGTTTGCATGTTTATGCGGACATGCGCATATACTTACAGGATGTACCCAGGAGCCAACAGCAGCCCGGACGCCCAACCGGCGGTCCACCGGGCCCGGCATCCAGCTGGACATCAAACCGGGCGAGACCCAAAACTTGGCGCGCCATGAAGGTGGGTGTGGTCGGAGCCTCCGGGTATGCCGGAATCGAGCTGCTGCGCCTCTGCGCGTCCCACGCTGACCTCCAAGTGGTTGTGGCCGGGGCGGGGACGGCTGCGGGCCGGTCGGTGGCCGATCACACCCCTTCGTTGGCTGCGGCCTACCCGTCGCTGACCTTCGGGCCGACCGAGCCGGCCGACCTCGACGGACTCGACCTCGTGTTCCTGGCGCTACCCCACGGAGAATCCCAGCACCTTCTGCCCGAGATCGAGTCGCACGTCGGCGTGGTTGTGGATCTGGCCGCCGACTTCCGATTACAGGACCCCTCGCTGTACCCGATCTGGTACGGGCACGAGCACACCGCCACCGAACTGTTGGCCAGATTCCGCTACGGCCTTCCCGAGCTGTTCCGCGATGATCTCCACGGTGCCCGCCTTATCGCCGCGGCGGGGTGTTACCCGACCGCGGCCACGCTTGCCCTTGCCCCATTGGTGCGTGCGGACGTGGTCGCCACTAGCGACATCGTGATCGACGCAGCAAGCGGCGTCTCGGGAGCCGGGCGGGCCGCCAAGGCGAACCTCCACTTCGGCGCCGTGGACGAGGACTTTGTGGCATACGGGCTCCTCGACCACCGCCATACCCCGGAGATCGAGCAGAATCTCGGCGCCCAGGTCCTCTTCACTCCCCACCTTGCACCGATGGTGCGGGGCATCCTGGCGACCTGTTATGCGCGCCCGGCCCACCCGGACGGGGGACTGACCACGGCGAGCGCCCTCGAGCTGCTCCACGAGGCCTACCGGGAGGATCCATTCGTGGTGGTGACTCCGGCGTCGCCGTCGACCAAGTTCACAACCGGTTCCAATTGCGCACACGTCACCGCACGGGTTGATCCGAGGACCGGATGGGTGGTGGTGCTGTGTGCGCTCGACAACCTGGTCAAAGGGGCGTCGGGCCAGGCGATCCAGTGCGCCAACCTAGCCCTGGGTCTTCCCGAAGCAACAGGGCTCCCGCTGGTGGGGGCGTACCCGTGAGCATCACCACACCCCCGGGCTTCGTGGCTGCCGGCCATGCGTCGGGCATCAAGGCGTCCGGTGCGCTCGACCTCGCCCTGGTGGCCACCGAAGACGGGGCGCCGGTTCCTGCGGCGGCCACCTTCACCAGAAACCTGGCCGCGGCAGCACCGGTTCAGGTCAGTCGGGACCATCTCCGGGCAAACGGCGGCCGGGCCGCCGCCGTGCTCGTGAGCAGCGGTAACGCCAACGCCGCAACCGGGGCACGGGGACGTGCCGATGCCGAGCGAATGTGCGCGCTTGCTGCCGAGTGCCTGGGCGTGGGAGCCACCGACCTGTTGGTCTGCTCCACCGGGCTGATCGGCATTCCCCTGCCCATGGAACCCATCGAACCCGGCATCGCCGCCCTGGTGGCTGCCCGCTCGTCAGCGGTCCAGGCGGCCGAGGACGCGGCGACGGCCATCCTCACCACCGACGGCGGCCGCAAGGAGGTCCTTATCGAGGGGGCCGGCTTCACCATGGCCGGGATGGCCAAGGGTGCCGGCATGCTGGCACCGGATATGGCCACCATGCTGGCCTTCCTCACCACCGACGCCGCAGTGGAACCGGCGGCCCTGGCCGATCTGTTGCGGATTGCCGTCCGCGACTCGTTCAACACGCTGACCGTCGACGGCTGCACCTCGACCAACGACACGGTCACCCTGATGGCCAGCGGCCGAGCCGGGCCCGTCCCCTCGGGTGTGCTCGTCGAAGCGGCCACCGAGGCGTGCGCTGCTCTCGCCCGCCAGATGGCCGAGGATGCTGAAGGGGCGTCGCGGATCGCCCACGTGCGGGTGACCGGGGCTGCCTCGGACGGTCAGGCCCACCAGGCCGCCCGCAAGGTGGCCGACTCGCTGTTGGTGAAATGCTCCCTCAACGGGGCGGACCCCTATTGGGGCCGGGTGGTCAGTGATCTCGGCTCTGCCGGGGTCGAGTTCGACATCGACAAGGTGGCAATCGCCTACGGCGGGGAGGACGTCTGCCGGGATGGTGTGGCCGTGCCCTACGACGAGAGTGCCGTGGCCGCGCACATGGCCGGCAAGCTCGTGGACATCCAATGCCGGTTGGGGATGGGCGACGGGGTCGGCGTGGCCATGACCGTCGACCTGGGATACGGGTACATCGACGAGAACCGGAAGACGTCGTGAGCACCGATCCTCAGTCCGTGCCGGCTCCCCAGTCCGCCCCGGCTCCCCAGTCCGCGCCGGCTCCCCAGTCCGCGCCGGCTCCCCATCCAGCGGCTCCCCATCCAGCCCAGTCCGCGCCGGCTCCCCGGGCCGTGCCGGACACCCCGTGGGCACCAGCCGACAAGGCGAGCGTCCTGGTGGAGGCCCTTCCGTACATCCGCCGCTTCTGGGGGAAGGTGGTCGTGGTCAAGTACGGCGGCAATGTCCTCCAGGCGAAGCCCGGCGAGCCGGCCGTTGACGAGGCGACTGCGCTGGCCTCGTTTGCCGAGGACATCGTGATGATGCGGTCGGTGGGGATGCTGCCTGTGGTCGTTCACGGGGGTGGGCCCCAGATCGGCGAGTTGCTCGGCCGGTTGGGCATGGCCACCGAGTTCCGCGGCGGATTTCGGGTCACCGATGCCGACACCCTCGACATCGTCCGCATGGTGCTGGTGGGCAAGGTCAACCGCGACATCGTGAGTGCCGTGAACGTCCACGGTGCCCTGGCTGTGGGCTTGTCCGGCGAGGACGCCAACTTGATCACCGCCGAGGCCAAGTCGGAGCACCTGGGCTTCGTGGGTGATGTCGTGGACGTGGACCCGGTGATCGTCCATCAGCTGCTGGCGCAGGGGCTGATCCCGGTGGTGGCCACCATTGGGAGCGATGAGACGGGTCAGGCGTTCAACATCAACTCCGACACCGTCGCCGGCCACTTGGCCATGGCCATCGCGGCCGAGAAGCTGGTCTTCCTGACCGACGTGGCCGGGTTGCGCTCCGTGCCTGACGATCCGTCCACGCTGATCAGCGACGTGACCGCCGACGAGCTCGACGCGCTGGTTGCTTCGGGGGCCGCCACCGGCGGGATGATCCCCAAGGCACAGGCCTGTGCCCAGGCGGTTCGAGCCGGCGTCGGGCACGCCCACATCCTCGATGGCCGTACCCCGCACGCCCTTTTGCTCGAGGTGTTCACCGACCAGGGCGTGGGGACCATGGTGGGCGCATGAGCGCCACCAGCGCGAAGGCGCCCGGCGTCGATCGCAGCGCGCTCATGCACAACTACGCCGAGCCACCGGTCACCTTTGTCCGGGGTGAAGGCTCGTACCTATTCGACGCGGAGGGGCGCCGCTACCTGGACTTCCTCTCGGGTCTGGCCGTGACCTCGCTCGGGCATGCCCATCCCATAGTGGCCGAGGCCGTAGCCGAGCAGGCCCGCACCCTGGTGCATGTGTCCAACCTGTTCGGGAACACCATCGGGCCGGAGGTGGCCGTCACCATCGATCGCCTGATCGGCGGTGGCACCGATCGGGCTGGTGGCCAGGTCTTCTTCGGCAACTCGGGAGCCGAGGCCAACGAGTGCGCCTTGAAGCTCGCCCGGCGGTGGGCAGGACCCGGGCGGTTCGGGGTGGTCAGCACCTGGGACGCTTTCCACGGTCGGACCCTGGCCACGTTGGCGGCCACCGGCCAACCGGACAAGCAGACTGCGTTCCTGCCCCTTCCCGAGGGCTTCGACCACGTGGCCTTCGACGACCTCGAGGCGATGGACGAGGCGTGCGATCCCGACCGGGTCGGAGCGGTGATCCTCGAACCGATCCTGGGAGAGGCCGGGGTGATGGTGCCGTCCTCGGACTACCTCGCCGGGGTACGGCAGCTGTGCACCGACCGGAACATCCTGTTGATCATGGACGAGATCCAGACCGGGCTGGGCCGGACCGGGCAGTGGTTCGGCTTCCAGCATCTGGGGATCGAGCCCGACATCGTGACCATGGCCAAGTCGCTCGGCAACGGCGTCCCCGTCGGCGCCTGCTGGGCCCGGGCGGAAGTGGCCGCGGCGTTCGTGCCCGGCGACCACGGCAGCACGTTCGGCGGGCAGCCCCTGGCGATGTCGGCGGCCCGGGCCACGCTGGCTGTGATGGAAGCAGAGGAAGTGCCCGAACGGGCGAGGCGGGCCGGGGAGAGGCTCGGTCGGGGGCTCGCTGCACTCCCCAGGGTGCAGGGGGTGCGGGGCGAGGGGCTACTACTTGCCGCCGAGCTGACCGGGGAGGTGGCACCCGCGGCCTGCCACGCCGCGCTCGATGCCGGCCTCGTCGTCAACGCCCCCCGGCCCGACACCCTCCGGTTTGCCCCATCACTGCTGGTCAGTGAGGGCGAGATCGACGAAGGGCTGGCTCTCCTCGGCCGGGTGCTCGCTTCGATGCCGGACGCGGAGGGCGTGCGACCATGACCGGGGCTCGGCACATCTTCGACGTCGACAGCCTCGCCCCTGCAGAGCTTGAGGTCGTCCTCAGTCTGGCCGAAGTCGACCCGTCAACCCTCGCCCCAGCGCTGGCCGGCCAGGGGGTGGCCCTCCTCTTCGAGAAGCCCTCGGCGCGCACGCGCAACAGCACGGAGATGGCCGTCGTCTCCCTCGGGGGACACCCGGTCTACATCCAAGGCGCAGAAGTCGGCCTCGACGTTCGGGAGACAGCCGAGGACGTGGCCCGCACGCTCGCCTGCTACCACTCGGTCCTCTGCGCCCGGGTCATGGACCACGGCTCGATCACCCGGATGGCCGCGGCGCTCGACGCCGCCGGCACACCGGTGCCCGTGGTCAACCTGCTCTCCGACCTGGCTCATCCCTGTCAGGCCTTGGCCGACCTGTTGACCCTCCGCCAGGAGTTCGGGGACTCGCTCGAAGGCCGCACGGTGGCCTACGTCGGCGACGCCAACAATGTCTGGCTGTCGCTCGCTCTGGCCGGGGCCATGATGGGGGTCACCGTCAACCTGGCCGCACCCAACCGCTACGGGCCGAGTGAGGACGATCTCGACCGCGTGAAGGCACTGGGCGGGTCCGGGCTGGTGACCGAGGATCCAGCCGAAGCCGTGGCCGGAGCCGACGCCGTCTACACCGACGTCTGGACGTCGATGGGGCAGGAGAAAGAGTCGGTGGCCCGACTCGAGGCCTTTGCCCCGTTCACAGTGGACGAGGCGCTTATGAGGAGGGCCGCGCCCCACGCCATCGTGTTGCACTGCCTGCCCGCCCATCGTGGTGAAGAGATTACCGCCGGGGTCGTGGACGGCCCTCAGAGCAGGATCTGGCCCCAGGCGGCCAATCGCATGCACGCCATGCGGGGCCTCCTCGCCTGGTTGAGCCACGCCGGCCACGGCGGCCACGGCAGCCAGCCCGGTGTGGCTGTGCAGTCCAGCCAGTCCAGCCAGTCCAGTCAGTCCAGTCAGTCCAGTCACTTGCAGGCCGGGGGCCCGGCATGAAGGTGACCAAGCACCAGCGCCAGCATCGCATCACCAAGCTCTTGGAGACGAGGGCGGTGGGCAGCCAGACCCATTTGGTCGAGCTGTTGGCGGGCGAGGGGATAGACGCCACCCAGACCACGGTGTCGCGGGACCTCGAGGAGCTCGGAGCCCTGAAGGTTCGCCTGCCCGGGGGCGACACGGCTTATGCCCTCCCCGAGCTGCCCTCTCATCAGGTGGCCCCCGAGGACCATCTTCGGAGGATCCTGGGCGAGTGGGTGGTGGAAGCGGCGTTCTCGGGCAACCTGGTGGTCCTGCGCACTCCGCCGGGCTCCGCCCATGTCGTAGGATCGGCTCTCGACCGCAGCGGGTTCCCCGGGGTCATCGGCACCGTCGCCGGTGACGACACGGTGCTAGTGGTGGCGGCCGAGGCAGCCGGGGGAGCAGGCGTCGCAGGCCGCCTGGCCGCGGTATCCGGATTGGAGGCGCTGTCGGGCACGTCGGGTGCGGGTGCGGGTACCGGTGCGGGTGCGATACTCCCGGACAACGGCGCCGTTCCGCTGCCGGCGGCGGTTGTCCCGCCCGACGCAGTGACCGGCACCAAAAGGCCGGCAACCGACGCAATGACCGGCACCAAAAGGCCGGCAACCGACGCAGTGACCGGCACCAAAAGGCCGGCAACCGACGCAGTGACCGGCACCAAAGGCCCGGCAACCGATGCATCCAAAAGCGCGGCAACCGAAGCTGGCGGAGCCAACAGTTCGAAGAAACGAGGGTGATCGTGGCAAAACGAGTGGTCCTGGCGTACAGCGGTGGGCTCGACACGTCGGTTGCCGTCCGCTGGCTCATCGAGAACGAGGGTGCGGAGGTCATCGCCGTCGCCGTCGACGTCGGCCAGAACGCCGACGCCGACGAGGCGGACTGGGACGCCATCCGCGAACGGGCCCTGGCTGCTGGAGCGGTCGAGGCCACGGTGGTCGACGCCCGCCGGGAGATGGCCCAGGACTTCTGCGTCCCCTCCCTCATGGCCAATGCCAAGTATGAGGGCAAGTACCCGCTGGTGTCGGCCCTGTCCCGACCGGTGATCGTCCGTCACCTGGTGGCCGAGGCCAGGCGCCATGACGCCCGGGCCGTGGCCCACGGCTGCACGGGCAAGGGGAACGACCAGGTCCGGTTCGAGGTCGGTACCCGTGCCCTCGCCCCCGACCTAGAGGTCCTGGCCCCGGCCCGGGTGTGGGGCCTGACCCGGGCCGACTGCATCGAGTACGCAGCCACCTGGGGCATCCCGCTGTCGGTCACCAAGGAGAAGCCGTACTCGATCGACGAGAACCTGTGGGGCAAGGCCATCGAGTGCGGGATCATCGAGGATCCCTGGAACCAGCCGCCCGAGGACGTGTACACGATGACGAGGCAGACGGCCACCGAGCCGGTCGAGGTCGTGGTGGGGTTCGAGGCCGGGGTGCCCGTGTCGCTCGACGGCCGGCTACTCGATGCCGACGTGCTCATCGCCGAGCTCAACCAGGTCACCGGGTCCTACGGGTTCGGGCGGCTCGACATGGTCGAGAACCGCCGGGTCGGGATCAAGAGCCGGGAGACCTACGAATGTCCCGGGGCGCTGGCCTTGTTGATGGCCCACGCCGACCTCGAGGACCTCACGTTGGAGCGGGACCTCCATCACGAGAAGGCCCGCCTCGAACCTCGCTGGTCCGAGCTGGTCTACGACGGGCTGTGGTACTCACCGCTGAAGCAGGCGCTCGACGCCTTCTTCATCGAGTCGCAGACCTATGTGACCGGCGAGGTCCGGCTGCGCTGCGAACCGGGGAAATGCTTCGTGGTCGGGCGCCGGAGCCCCGTGAGCCTGTACGACTACGGGTTGGCCACCTACGACGCCGCCGACACCTTCCATCACGAGGACGCTGCCGGCTTCGTCCGGCTGTGGGGCCAGGGGGTGGCCACCTGGTCGGCCCGCCAGCAGGTGCCCTCTGCCTCCCCAGGCACGGCAGCTCCAGGGTCGACGGCCCCGGCACCGGGCACGGCTCCCGGGTCGACTGCCCCGGCACCGGGCACAGCCTCAGGCCCGACGGAACCGGCACCGGGCACGGCTCCCGGGTCGACTGCCCCGGCACCGGGCACGGTGGCCTCAGGGTCGACTGCGGTCCCGGAACCAAGCCTGGTTGCGCCGGGCAGCGGCATCGGCGAGGGCACCGCTTCCTCATGACCCTGTGGCACGGGCGTCTTGGCGGGGGCACGGCGGACGAGGCCATGGCCTTTTCGGTCAGCCTGCACTACGACCAGCAGCTGGCCGCCGACGACCTAAACGGCTCCCGGGCGCACGTGCGCGCCCTTGGCCGGGGGGGCATCCTCGACCCGGACGAGGTCGCCACCCTGCTCGCCGCCCTCGACAAGGTGGAAGAAGAGCTGAGCGGGGGCACGATGGCCTTCGCCCCCGACGACGAGGACATCCACACCGCCATCGAGCGGCGGGTCACGGAGATCGCCGGCGACGTCGGCGCCAAGCTGCACACCGGGCGGAGCCGCAACGACCAGGTCGCCACCGACCTGCGCCTCTACACCAAGCGCGCCCTGCGCGAGGTGGCCACCGGGGTCATCGCCCTCCAGGAGGTCCTGTTGGCGAGGGCGAAGGAGGCCGGTGACACCTACCTGCCCGGCTACACCCACCTCCAGCGGGCCCAGCCGGTGCTCCTGTCCCACCACCTCTTGGCCCACGGGTGGGCTTTGGCCCGCGACGTGGACCGCCTGGCGGCCACCATCGTCCGGCTGGACGTGTCCCCGTTGGGGGCGGGGGCCCTCGCTGGATCATCCCTTCCTCTGGACCCCGATGGCGTGGCTGACGACCTGGGCTTCACCGGAAGGTTCGAGAACTCGCTCGACGCCGTGTCCGATCGGGACTTTGTGGCCGAGGCTCTCTTCGACCTGGCCATGCTCGGGATCCACCTCTCGCGCATCGGCGAGGAGCTCGTGCTGTGGTCCACCGAGGAGTTCGGCTTCGCCATCCTCGACGATGCCTATGCCACCGGCAGCTCGATGCTGCCCCAGAAGAAGAACCCCGACGTAGCCGAGCTGGCCCGGGGCAAGGCGGGCCGACTGGTCGGGAACCTGACCGGGTTGCTGGTCACGCTGAAGGGCCTGCCCCTGTCCTACAACCGTGACCTCCAAGAGGACAAGGAACCGCTATTCGATTCGGTCGACACTGCGCAGCTGGCACTGGCCGCCCTGGCCGGGCTCCTGGCCACCGTGGCGTTCGATGACGGGCGGATGCAGGCCGCCGCCGACGGGCCCGCCGCCGCCGCCGTCGATCTGGCCGAGTGGCTGGTGGAGCAGGGAACGCCCTTCCGCCAGGCGCACGCCATCGTCGGCGGCCTGGTCCGGGACTCGGTCGAGCGGCACGTGCCGCTGGCCGAGCTGGTCGACGCCCACCCGGCACTGGGGACCGAGGCGGTCGCCCTGCTCGAGCCCGGCGTCGCCGTCACCCGCCGGACCACACCCGGCGCGGCCGGGCCCATACCGGTCCAGATCCAGCTCGAGCGCTTCGTCCACCGGGTGGAATCGGACCGGAACCGGATCGGGACGCCCTGACCGTCAACCGGAGCCATCCCCGGTGGAGCCCGCGGCCGGTGTGCCCGGCACGCTGGTGGACATCGTGACCGGTGCCCACGGGGTCCCGGTCGAGCCCGTGGCCGGCGCCCATGGCACGCTGGTCGAGCCCGTCGCCGGCGGCCACGGGGTCCCCGTCGATCGCAAGGCGCTCGAGGCGGACTCACTCGACGTCGCCCCCTGGTTGCTCAACAAATTGCTGGTCCGGGACGGACGGGTGGGCAGGATCGTCGAGGTCGAGGCCTATCGGGGGGCCGAGGACCCGGCGTCCCACGCCTATCGGGGACAGACCAAGCGCAACGCCGTCATGTTCGGGCCGCCGGGTCGGCTCTACGTCTACTTCACCTACGGGATGCACTGGTGCGCCAACGTGGTCTGTGCCGCCGACGGCTCGGCCCAGGCCGTCCTGTTGCGGGCCCTCGCACCCGTGGCCGGGGTGGACGGGATGCGGGCGGCTCGACCGGCGGCACGGCGCGACCGGGACCTGTGCAGCGGACCGGCCAAGCTTTGCCAGGCGCTCGGGATCACTGGAGACGACAACGGATCGGACCTGCTGGGAGGGAGCGCTATCCTGCTCTGCGACGACGGGGTGCCACCGCCCGCCCGGCCGGCGACGGGGGCCCGGGTCGGCATCACGTCGGCCACGGAGGTCTCGTGGCGGTGGTGGGTGACTGGCGATGCCAACGTGTCCCGCGGGCATGGAATTCGGCCCGGAGGTTCGAGCACGCCGATTGACACTCCTGGCAGGACCATGTAGAGTAGTCAGTCCCGGTGAACGCCCGTAAGGGCGTCGCCAGGCGCCACAGAGAGGGCTTCGGTCCGACCTGTTGGGACTCCAGCACCGACGCTTTCGGGCGTGTGCTCGGTCGCTCCTTGAAAACGGAATAGTGATAGCCAAAAGCCAGTGCGGGCGATCGCGTCTTGACGCGGTCGCTAAGTCAATGCACTGAACGGACAATGTCTGTTCTTTGCCAGTATTAAGTTGGTGGACCGAGATCAGTGTCTCGTAAGCCGGCTCTTCGATTTTGGTCCTGCCTTCGGGTTGGATCGAAGTCTCAATGGAGAGTTTGATCCTGGCTCAGGACGAACGCTGGCGGCGTGCCTAACACATGCAAGTCGAACGAGGTTTATCCGGTAGCAATACCGGAGAATGCCTA
>CAWDKW010000010.1:0-181308 GCA_963803065.1 uncultured Acidimicrobiaceae bacterium | reverse complement strand
ACTTATCTCAGAAACAATCTATCAAAATAAGCACCCGACGTTGAGTTGTGATAGGCTGAGCGCATGACAGACCACCTGATTGGCTATGCAAGGGTTTCGACCGACGACCAGGACGCGTCGCTCCAAGAGGACGCCCTAAGAAGGCGGGGTCTTGGACGTTCACGGACCATGCCAGGGGGAGCAACGCCAGTAGGCCCGAGCTCGACCGGATGATCGACCAGCTCCGAGCCGGTGACGTGGTGGTGGTCTGGCGGCTGGATCGTCTGGGCCGGTCCCTCACCAACCTCATTGAGTTGGCGAAGCGCATGGCCGACATGGACGTGGGCTTTCGGAGCCTGTCCGAGTCCATCGACACCACCACCGCCAACGGTCGACTTTCTTTTCGATCATGGGAGCGCTGGCCGAGTTCGAGCGTGATCTAATCCTGTGCACACCCACGCTGGGCTCGCCGCTGCTCGGGCTCGTGGTCGTGTGGGCGGGGGGTCCACTGTCATGGACGCCAAAAGGTCGAAAGGCCCGAAAGCTTTACGACCCCGCCAGCACACCGTGGCCGACATCGCCGAATGCTCAACGTCAGCGTTGCCACGGTCTATCGCCACCTGGAGCACGTAGAGACCCCGTAGGCGCCCCGGATGGTGCTGGGGGATGATTCGCTGGCCTACGTCGCCCTGGACGGCTCTGGAGTGATGACAGAGGCTGACGTGTGGCAACCGGTATTTGCCGCGCAAACTTCTCTGCGCAGATATTCCCCCCAAGCCAATCGCCAATATGAACATATGTATGGGAACATAGCCCAATTTATTGTGAGGATGAACAGGGTTGGGGCCGTAGCGTCATTCAGGGCCTGTTCAGACGGCCAGGGGGCGACGTTAGAGCCTTTTTGAAAACGAGATTGGGTATGGTGGTGCCTGGCTTAACGCATAACCCCAGGTCAGGGCCAGATTTAGTGTGGGGGCGCCGAGCGTGCCCCTGAGACGCCCTGTAGTGCGTTCTAAGCCATCGTCCCTGGTCAGAGCGTCACAATTCCGCGCCTCACAAACCCCTACCGAGCGTGTGGTCCGCTTAGTCCTTAACTCGGTCTATCCGTTGAATGTTGCCGGTCCGGATAGATACCACTGCGCCAGATCCATCGGAAAATTTGGTCCAGGTGTCTTCAATCTTGTAGTCCCCCGCCGCGACTACCTCGTCCGGCGTGTTGTCCTTGTAGGTGATCTTCCACTTAGTCACGCTTGTACTCCCGTTCTTGGCCCAACTGACTAACCCTACGGGGCCCGGGGTAGGCCATCGGCGGATGGTTCCGCCGCGGCCAGCTGAGATCGTGGGAAACTGACCCCCATGGCAGACACCGAAACACAGAGGCGCCCGAAGGCCGGCAACGGGCAGGGCACGTGGTTCCGTCTGCCAAACGGCAACCTCCGGGTGGAGATCACCGTCCGGGACGCCGCGGGAAGGCAATACGAAAGACAAAGACGGTCAAGGGTGGTTCCGGTGAGGTGGGCCGGAAGAACGACGCCCTGAAGGTTTTATTGGCGAAATACCCGGACCGGAAGCTACCGGAGCCAGAGGCGCCCGAGGCCACTGTTGCCACACTCATGGACGACTGGAGCGTGCTCTACCTCCACGACATCGCCGCGAGCACGAGAGAGAACTACCGAACCCAAGTGAACCGGCACATCGTTCCGGCCCTGGGAGATATTCCATTGTCAGAGCTGTCTACGGCCCGAGTGAACCAGTGGCTGCGCAAGATGGCGACTGACGGAGCGTCGAAGAACAGCATCAAGCTTGCTAAGAAGGTTCTCGCCATGGGCCTGGAGCACGCTGATCCGAGAGGTTCGGTCACGGTGAATGTCGCCCGGGATGCGAAGATCCCAGACGCCCCCTACCGCGGAGACGCGCTCCCTGACGGCGCCCGAGATCAAGCGCTTCCTCGCCGCGGCGAAGGGAACCCGATACGAAGCCACGTTCCTCGTCCAGTTGGCTCTCGGGCTGAGACTGGGCGAGGTACTGGCGTTGACTGAGGACGACGTGGACGGGGACAAGTTGCACGTTCGCCACTCGCAGCGGCGCGAAGGCGGGACACTAATCCCCCGGGGCGATATGAAAACGGAATCATCACAACGGACGTCATCATGCCGAAGGCGGTGGCCGACGCCCTTTGGGAGCAACGAACCGAACGGCGAGTTAACGACGAGGAAGCATCCGAGGGGATCTACCGAAACCCGATGAACCTGATGTTCACCGACGCTCTGGGCGCACCGACGCGCCCCGAGACCTACCGGCGCCACTTGGTCGCCGTTTTCGAGAAGGCCAAGATTCCCGACGTGTCCAGTCACACCCTGCGCCACACCGCCGCGTCGCAACTGGTCGATGCCGGAGTCCCGCTCGGCGTGGTGTCAGACCTGTTGGGCCACGCCGATATGAGCATGCTCGTCAAGGCCTATCGGCACTCCACCAACGCTGTCGTAGGGGGACACGTCGCAGCTATGGACGCCGTGCTCGCTGGCAGCTAGCAGCCCTGTTAGCAAAGTAGCAACGGGCAGTAGCAACCGGGCCATGGATGCTGTGTTTGCTAGCCATAGTGAGCACTCTGTTAGCAAAGTAGCTACCGCAGTAGCAACGCTGAGCGGATTCTTGAGCGCGGGCAACCCCCTGGTCGGGGCCTCTTTCGGAGGGAAACCCACTCTGAACAGGTATTTCTAGGTTCCATCCTGCACTACCCCGCACGCTCTAGGGTCATGCGGCATGGCACCCCCAGTCAAGCGCGCTAACCAAGCTGCGCCACAGCCCGCTACTACTCACAACCAGGTCAGAGGTGCATGCACCGGCAACCTGTACTCAACTCCCCCAAATTCGGTGGACACTCACGTAACCACGCCGAAATTGTTTTGGGGTAGCCGGAGCATCGTAGTAGACCCCGAAGACCCTCTCCCCCGCCGTCGAACGTCTCGCCGGGAGTTCCGGCCTCCCGCGCCGGAGTTATGGACGACTTGAGGACGGCATGAAGCCGTACATCGCCAGTCCGTAGATCACGAACACGTCGATGGCGACCATGATGATCGACCACACCGGGTACGACGGCAAGAACAGAAGCTGACCGATCGCGTCGAGCACCGCCAGGATGATGCCGACAACTGCTGCCCACGCCTGGCCAGCGATGATGGCGATGCCCACGAGAAATATGATGATTCCGAAGATCAACATGGTCCAGCCCCAGGACTTGAGATCGCCGAAAACGAGATGGTTGTTCAGGTATCGGGCGTTCGCAACCGCCACGATGCCGTCGATGAAGTTGAAGATGCCGACCAGCGTGAACACCACGCCGGCAAACATCCTCCATCCAACTCCTCTGTCCTCAAGATTGGTCGCCACGCTGCCTCCTTGGTCCGTTGTCAGCTTGACGGTAGCAAACACTGAGGCAATTTCACAGACTTTTAATGTTTGTGGCTATAAGTTCGATGCCGTCGTGCGCTATCACAGGCGCCAGGACGACCCCCGTCGTCGTTTCAACCCGACCAGCTCACAGCCGACATGCCCCTCGCAGCCGTCCACGAGGTGCCACGGACCACGCCGGTCTCTGAACCGTCCGCTCCACGCGACCGGCTCCTGGCCATCGGGGCTCCGACGCACCATCGGTGTCACTGTCAGATGTGGTGGACGACCCAGGTCACCCCCTGGTAGGCCCGGTAGCCGAGGTAGATGATCGTGATGTAGATCATGATCTTGAACTGCCAGGGGATCCTCCGATGCTGGGCAACGGAATTGCCGCAGGTGGCGCACTCACCGTCCTCGTTCACTTCGTCGTCTTCCACGTGTCGGTCGCACGCTTCACACCAGGGCACGAACCACGCTCACTCTCGTCTGACCGCCGAGCTCAACGCCGACGCCCCCCACCTCCGTTGGCCCCCTTGGCTCGCACCCGGAGCTTGATGGGTGTCGGGCCCAGTTCGAACCGCTCCCGCAGTCCCCGCTCCACGTAGCGCAGGTAGGTCGGCTGCAGCCGGCCGTTGGTGAACAGGGTGAACGTCGGCGGGTCGTTCGCCCCCTGCACGGCGTACTGGATCTTGGCCCCCACCGGAGGCTGGGCGGCCTGGATCGACTTCATGGCCCGGTTGAGCTCGCCCGTGGGGATCCGGGAGTGGTACGCCTCTTCGGCCGCGGCCACCGCCGGGAGGATGCGGTGCACGCCCAGGCCGCTCAGCGCGCTCATCTTCAGCACCGGTGCGTCGCCCAGGAAGGCCAGCCGGTCACCGATGTCGGTCAGGATGTCATCGCGGTCCTCGGTCGGCACCAGCTCCCACTTGTTCAAGACCACTACGGTCGGGCACCCGGCGGCACCGACCCGCTCGGCCAACCGCTGGTCCTGATGGGTGACCCCCGCGGTGGCGTCGATGACCAGCAGGGCGATGTCGGCCCGGTCGAGGGCCTCCAGGGCCCGGAGGACCGAGAAATACTCGGTGCCCCGTTCGGTACGGGACTTCCGGCGCATGCCGGCGGTATCGATGAAGCACACCGTGCCCTCGGGCGTCTCGACCACCGTGTCAACTGCGTCCCGGGTCGTGCCCGGCGCATCGTGGGTGACCGAGCGCTCGTCGCCCACCAGGCGGTTGAAGAGCGTCGACTTGCCCACGTTGGGCCGGCCGACGATGGCCACCCGCGGCATGGGGGTGTGGCCCTCGTCCCCGCCCTCACCGGCGCCCCCGCCGTCGTCAGGGTCGCTCACCCGCCCATCGTCGGGGCCGACCGCCCCCTTCGGAGGGGGTAGCAGGCCCACCACGTCGTCGAGCAGGTCGCCGGTCCCCCTCCCATGCAGCGCGCTCACCGGCCACGGGTCGCCCAGCCCGAGCGAGACCGCCTCCCAGGCGTCGGTCTCCCGCTGCGAGGAGTCGACCTTGTTCGCCACAACCCGGATGGGCCGTCCGGACCGACGGAGGAAGCGGGCCACGGCCAGGTCCTCGTCGGTCAGTCCCACGGTCACGTCGACCACCAGGAGCACGACGTCGGCCTCGGCGATGGCCCGCTCCGCCTGCGCACTGACCTGGGCGTCGAGCGGGTCGGCGGAGGAGAGCCAACCGCCGGTGTCCACCACGGTGAAACGGTGGCCGCACCACTCGGCGTCGAGCTCCTTGCGGTCCCGGGTAACCCCCGAGCGCTCCTCGACGACGGCGGCCCGGCGGCCGACGATCCGGTTGACCAGCGTCGACTTGCCCACGTTGGGGCGCCCGGCGATCACCACCAGGGGGCGCTCGCGCGCCGGGACCAGCGTCACCGGCGTCGTCACCGGGATGCTCCGAGGCTCACCGGGACCCCGACGGGGCGTTCCGCCCGAAGGGCTGTGCTGGCCGTCCCCTCGAGGGCGCGCCGGAGCGACAGCCCGTCTGTGGCCACCACCTCGACCGGACGCGGGAGGTCGTCGATGGTCAGATCGTCGAGGAACCGACCTTGGGACAGGCAGGCGTCGGGCAATAGGTAACGGTGGCCGGCGGGCTCGTCCTCGAGAGCCCGACGCAGGTCGGTCCCGGTCAGGAGGCCGGAGACGCCGATGTTGCCCCCGAAGTACCGGTTGGCCACCGGGATGAGCCTGATGTCGTCCCGGTCCAGCTCGGCTACGAGGGGGGCCAGGACCTCGGCGCCGTACTCCCCGGTCAAGATGGCGACCGGGGCCCGCTCCGGCCCCGGCTCCGAGTCGCCAGAGGCCCGAAGGGCCCGGTAGCCGAGCGGGGGCGCGCCGTCGACCCAGGCGAAGAAGCCCGGCCTGACCCCGAGGGCCGAGGACTCGTCACCCCGGAAGGCGGCCTCGAAGGCCCGGGCCATGCCCAGCCCGTTCTCATGCTGGGGAAATCCCTCGTAGGTCTCGGCGGCAGGGAACGGACGTCCGGCCATCACGTAGTACTCGTCGGCGGCGAAGACCATCCGTCGGCCGATCGCGGCCAGGAAGGTCTGTTGCCACTCGTCCACGATCTCGCAGACCTCGGCCGCCTCGTCCCGGGAATGGGGGCGCATGGCGTCCTCGGTGGAGAAACGGGAGACGCCGAGGGGCACGCAGGCCACCGTGGCCATGGTCGGGTACCGGTCCAAGACGCCGGCCAACGTGTCGGCCAGGATGGCACCGTTGTTGCGGTCCGGGCACACGACGATCTGACCGTGCACCTCGATCCCCCCGTCGAGCAGCGCCCCCAGCCACCGGAGGCTGGTGGCCCCGCGTCGGTTCCGCAACAGGTCGGCCCGGATGTCGGGGTCGGTGGCGTGGATGGAGACGAAGAGGGGGCTGAGCCGCTCGGTCAGGACCCGCTCCAGGTCCATCTCGGTGAACCGGGTCAGGGTGGTGAAATTCCCGTAGAGGAACGACAGCCGGTAGTCGTCGTCCTTCAGCGAGAGGCTCCGTCGCATCCCCTTGGGCAGCTGGTGGATGAAGCAGAATTCGCAGTGGTTGTCACAGGTGCGGACCCGGTCGAACACCGCGGAGGAGACCTCGGCGCCCAGTGGTTGGCCGTGCTGCTTGCGCACGGGCACGGTGAAGGGCGCCCCCACCCCGCGACGCTTCACGACGAGGTCCAGATCGGCCTCGTCGACGAGAAGGCTGTACTCGATGACGTCGCGGGGCGACCGCCCGTTGAGGGAGAGGAGCTCGTCCCCGGGCAGGAGCCCGGACCGGTCGGCCGGCGACGCCTCCGACACGGCGACCACGCGGGGTGCCGTGGTGACCCGAGGCACCGACATTGCACCAGGTTACCCGCTCGGACGGCCCGCCTGGCCTCGGCGCAGGCCCGGCCGAGCGCCGACCGACTCGACGGTAACCTGTTGGGCGTGCCCGTCGATCGAGTACTCCTGGCCGAGCCGCGGGGCTTCTGTGCCGGCGTGGAGAAGGCCATCAAGGCCCTCGGCTGGATGGTCCGGATCTTTGAGCCCCCGGTGTACTGCTATCACGAGATCGTCCACAACCGGCACGTGGTGGACGAGTTCCGGGCCCTCGGCGTGGTCTTCGTCGACGATGTCGGCGAGGTCCCCGCGGGTGCGCCGTTGATGCTCTCGGCCCACGGTTCCGCCCCCGAGGTGGTCATCGCCGCTCGAGACCAGGGCCGGGTGGTGGTCGATGCGGTCTGCCCGCTGGTGACGAAGGTCCATCACGAGCTGAAGGTCAGGGCCCGGAAGGGCTACACCGTGCTCTACGTGGGGCACCACGGGCACGAGGAGGCTGCGGGGACAATGGCCGTCGCTCCCGAGTCGGTGCGCCTGGTGGAAGCGATCGAGGACGTCGATGCCCTGGCTGACCTGGAGGTCTCCGGGGACACCGCCCCGCCGATGGCGCTGCTGGCCCAGACCACGCTGAGCCACGACGACTGGGCCGGGATCGTCGACCGGGCCCGTGAACGGTTCCCAGAGCTATGGATGCCCAACCGGAGCGACCTGTGCTTCGCCACCACCAACCGTCAGGCTGCGCTCAAGGCCATTGCCGGCAAGGCCGACGCCGTGGTGGTGATCGGGTCGCCGAACTCGTCCAACACCGTCGCTCTCGAGAAGGTGGCCGTGGCCTTCGGCTGTCCCCGGGTGGTGCGGGTGAACGACGCCTCGGAGGTCCCCGCCGACCTGACCGGCACGGTGGGGGTCACCGCCGGAGCCTCGGCGCCCGAGTCCCTTGTTCAAGCGGTGGTGGAGCGACTGGCCCCGCACTCCGGGGTCGAGGCGTTCCCCGTCACCGTGGAGGAGGAGTACTTCCCTCCCCCACCCGAGCTGCGGGACCTCCTCAAAGGCCTGGCTGCCGCCGTGTCCCTCCTCACCGGGGCCCCCGCCTCCGACACCGACCCGATCCTGGCCCAGGACCGGTCGACGGCGGCCGCCGACGTCCTGGCCGAGCTGGTCCTCTGAGGGGCACGGCACCGGCGCCCGCTTGGCGCGAAACTGGTGCCATGTCGATTGCACCGAGTTTTCCCAGCATGGACGTGTCCACCGCCGAGCAGTGGGCGGTCATCGGGGCCGAGACGATGAAGAACCAGGACCGGGTGGCCGAACGAATACTCGGCCTGCTCGAGTCGCTGGCCGAGGTCACCGACGGCTTCGCCGTCGACCAGCTCACACACTGCTTGCAGACGGCCACCCGGGCCGAGGAGGCCGGTGCCAACGACGAATGGGTGGTGGCCTCGCTCTGTCACGACATCGGCAAGGCCATCTCTGTGCCCAACCACCCGCGGATCGCCGCCGAGATGCTCCGGCCCTACGTGGACCCCGCCATCACCGCGGTCATCACGGCCCACCAGGACTTCCAGGGCCGCCACTACTACCACCACTTCGGGCTCGACCCCAACCAGCGAGACCGGTACCGGGACGAGCCATGGTTCGCCGACGCCGAGCGCTTCGCCGACGAGTGGGACCAGAACAGCTTCGATCCCGACTACCCGACCCAGTCCCTCGCGCACTTCGCGCCCAGGGTCCGGGCCGTGTTCGGCCGTCCCCACGTCGCCTGATGGCTACGCAGCGCCACCGCTGGTTCACACGCGCCAACAACCGGGAAGGGCGTCGTCGGGCCGCACTGTGGGACATGGCCCTCAACCTGGCCCGGGCCCAGTTCGCCGACCGCTATCCGGACCTCACGTTCGAGCCGGTGGTGGCCGTCATCGCCGCCTATGAGGAGGAGGCCAACCTGGGCGATGTGCTGAAGTCGATGCCCGAGTCGGTGCGCGGCCTGGGCGTCTCGACCCTCGTCGTGGTGGACGGCGGCGACGACGCCACCGACCGGGTGGCCCTGGAGTCGGGGGTGGCCACCTGCATCCTCCCCGTCAACCTGGGACACGGCGCCGCCCTCCGCCTGGCCTACGAGCTGGCCCTCGCCCACGGGGGCCGCATCATCGTGACCCTCGATGCGGACGGCCAGAACGACCCCACCGAGATGGAGGCGCTCGTCGCCCCCCTGCTCGACGACGAGGCGGATTTCGTGATCGGATCCCGCCGCCTCGGGGTGGACCAGACCACCGACCGGTTCCGGCGGGCCGGCGTCCGGCTGTACGCCTCGCTCCTCAACGCCATCACCCGCCAGCACCTCACTGATACGTCCAACGGCTACCGGGCGTTCCGGGCCGAGACCGTCGCCGACATCCTCCCCTTTCTCCGTCAGGACCAGTACCAGACGGCCGAGGTGGTCATCACTGCGGCCGCCCGGGGCTGGCGGATCGGCGAGCGGCCCATCGTCTGGCACCCCCGGGCCTCGGGCCACTCCAAGAAGGGCGGCAACCTCTTCTTCGGGGTGCAGTACGCCCGGGTGATCCTGACCAGCTGGATCCGGGTCTCCTTCGGCCGTCGCCGCTGAGCCCGAGCTCAGGGATGGCCGGTCTCGGCCACGGCCCGCTTATAGAGGTCCTGGAGGGACGCGCCCAGGTCCTCGGTCATCTGGTGCACCTGGCTGCGAGGCACCCGGCCGCCGGCTGACCGGGCCGGAGCCGACAGTGTGCGGCCCACGATCATGTGCACCTTCGAGGGCTTCGGGTACCGGGTCCCCTTGGGCATGACCGAGACGGTCCCCCCGATGCCCACGGGCACGATGGTGGCCCCGGTCCGGGCGGCCAAGAAGGCAGCCCCCTCGTGCAGCTCGCCGACGTGCGGCCCCGCACGTCGTTCTCCCTCGGGGAAGAGGATGAGGACCTCACCCGCTTCGAGCACGGCCTGGGCCCGCCGCAGGGCCTCCCGGTCCGCCGACTCACGGTGCACGGGGAAGGCCCCGATCGACAGCAGGAAGCGCCCGAAGCGCGGCCGCTTCCATAGGCTGTCCTTGGCCATGTAGTGGAGCTTGCGCCTGGTCACCTCGGACACCACGAAGAAGTCGATGAAGGAGCGGTGGATCGGGGCGATGATGACCGGGCCTTCGGCGGGAACGGCGCCCTCCTCCTCGACGGTGGCCCGGAAGAGGAGTCGGTTGATCCCCCGCACCAGGACTCGGAGGACCCGGTAGACCGGCGAGACGCCGGTATCGACGACCACCTCCGCGGGGGAGAAGTCGCCCTTGCCGGTACCGGCGTCCGGCCTCGTGTTCAGAGCCATTCCAGGACCTCCTTGACCACCTCGTCCACTGAACGGCCGGTGGTGTCGACCACGTGCGCTCCGTCGGCGACCTCGAGGGGGGACGAGGACCGGGTGCTGTCGAGCCGGTCCCGCCGGGCCACGCCGTCGGGACCTTCCTCCGATCGTCGGCGGGCACGCTCGTTGGGGCTGGCAGTGAGGTACACCTTTAAGTCGGCGTGGGGGAACACCACCGACCCGATGTCCCGGCCCTCCACCACCCCGCCGCCGTGGTCGGCCACCCACCGGCGCTGCCGGGCCACGAGCACGGCGCGGACGGCGGCACTGGCGGCCACGACCGACACCGCCCGGTTGACGTCGGGCTCCCGGATGGCCTGGGTGATGTCGGTGCCATCGGCCAGGACGCGCGGCCCGACCTCGATGCGCAGGTCTTCGGCGAGGTCGCCCAGCGCGGCGTCGTCATCGAGGTCCACCTGACGAGCCAGCGCGGCCCACGCCACCGCCCGGTACATGGCCCCGGTGTCCAACCGGTCCAGGCCGAGGTGCCGGGCCACGGCCCTCGAGACGGTCGATTTCCCGGCCCCGGCCGGGCCGTCGATGGCGATGATCGGGCCGACTGTCACCCGCCGCCCGCTCTCGGCTGGGACAGGGTGGAGAGGTCGATGGAGAACCGTGGGTAGCTGGTGCCGACCGAGCCCCATCCGACGATGGTGGTGACGTCGGACGATGACGGGCAGGTCAGCCCGGCGACGGCGGCGGCCATGGCCATGCGGTGGTCCCCGGCCGATTCGACGCGGCCGGCGCGGAAGCGGGCGCCTCCCCCCACCACCAGGTCGTCTCCGTCCACCTCCGCCTCGGCGCCGAGGGCCCGGAGCATAGCAACCGTCCCCGCCAGCCGATCGGACTCCTTCACCCGGAGCTCGCCCACGTCCCGGAACCGGGACTGGCCCTCAGCCACAGCGGCGGCGACAGCAAGGATGGGCACCTCGTCGAGCGAGGGGATCTCCTCGCCCCGGACCTCGGTGCCGACGAGCGCCGTGTTGCGGCTGACGATCGTGCCCATCTCGCCCGTCCGCTCGAGGACCTCGACCCGGCCCCCCATACGCCGGAGCACATCGAGGAACCCGGCCCGTTGGGGGCCGAGGTAGACGTCTGGGACCGTGACCTCGCTCCCGGGGACGACCAGGCCGGCCACCACCCAGAAGGCGGCCTGCGACGGATCACCGGGGACGGCCGTCCGACCGGGTCGGAGCTCGGAGCGACGCACGCGGACAACCCGTTCCCCTTCCTCCTCGGAGACCGACACGGTCGCTCCGGCCGCGGCCAACATGTCCTCGGTGTGGGTCCGGGTCGGCACCGCCTCCCGGACGACCGTCTCGCCCTCGGCAGCGATCCCGGCCAGGAGCACAGCCGACTTGACCTGGGCGCTGGCCATCGGTGGGCGGTAGTCGATGGATCGCAGGCGACCTCCGGTGATCTCGATGGGCGGCAGTCGTCGCTCGCCGCGCCCGGTCACCGTCGCCCCCATCAGCTCGAGCGGTTCGGCCACTCTGTCCATGGGACGGAGGGTCAACGAGGCGTCGCCGGTCAGGACGCTGGTGCCCTCGATCCCGGCTAGCACACCGGCAAGGAGGCGCATGCCGGTGCCCGAGTTCCCGAGATCCAGGGGCGCGGAAGCGGCGTGGAGCCGGTCACGCCCCCCCGTCACCCCGATGGTGCCGTCCTCCTCGCTCACGTCGGCGCCGAGGGCGCGGACGGCCAGCAGAGTGCGGCGGACGTCGTCCCCGTCGGACAGCCCCGTGATGGTCGACTCGCCGTCGGCCAGCGCAGCCAGGAGCAGGGCCCGGTGGGAGATGGACTTGTCGCCGGGAACCCGGACCGAACCCACCAGCGCGGTGCCCCCACGCACCTGCATGGCGTCCTCGGCCCCGGCGCTCATCAGCTTGCGCCCAGCTCGCCGCTCGACGACCGGAAGCCCCGCTCGCCCAGGGCGCCTACTAACGTGCGGGCAGAGCGCCGGTCCACGGTCATGACCAGCACACCCCGATCCCCCTCGACCGAGTGAGCGATCTCGAGGTCGACGATGTTGACCCCCAGCTCGGCGGCGAGGGTCGTGATCTCGGCCAGCACACCGGTCCGGTCGGGCACCGGGACCCTGACCTCGACCAGGCCGTCGGGGCGGGGCACGTGGGCGGCCAGGGCGCGACGGGCGGTGGCGGCCCGGGTGAGGACGGAGAGCAGCTCGGCATGGTCGTGGTCGGCCACGTGGGCACGCATCCTTGACAGGGCGTCGATGAGCAGGTCCAGGGTCTCCACGATGGCGCCCGCGTTGTCCTCGCAGATGTCGGGCCAGATGGTGGGTTGGCCGGCGGCGATGCGGGTCATGTCCCGGAACCCACCGGCTGCCAGTTGCAGCAGGGCTGCGTGCTCCTGGCCCAGCCCTGCGGCAAGGTCCATGAGGGTGGCCGCGGCGAGATGGGGCACGTGGGACACCACTGCCACCAGCGAGTCGTGCTGGGCCGGCGGCAGCGCGACCACGTCGGCCCCCAACGACACGAGCAGGCTCCGGAGCCGGGTGTAGGCCATCGGGTCGGTGAGCGAGGTCGGGGTCAGCACCCACGTGGCTCCGACGAAGAGCTCGCCGTTGGCCCCGTCCACACCGATCTGTTCGGAGCCGGCCATGGGATGGCCCCCCACGAAGGAGGGATGGTCCACCGCCGCGACCAAGGGGCCCTTCACGCTCCCGACATCGGTCACGATGGCGTCGGGACGCCGCCCCGGGCGCCCGAGGACGTCCCGGATCACCGCCTCTGCGGCACGGACCGGGGTGGCCACGAACACGACCTCGGCCTCGTCGTCGATCCCTTCGGCGTCGAGGGCGCCGAGGGCCACAGCCCGCCCGGCGATCCCTGGTGCCTGGTCGGTGCCGGTCACCCGCCAGCCTCGGCTCCGAAGAGCGATACCGATCGACGCTCCGATCAGGCCGGTGCCGACGATGCGTCGCTCGCCCGGCACAGCCTGCGTCCCTATCGCCTGACCCAGCCTGGCCACGGTCGGGAGCGGGGTCGTCGGTGCTGGTGGTCGGGGTCGGGCCGGGCCCCTCGTCAGGCCGGGAGGTCGTCACGGAGCCCCTTGGCGCCCTCGAGGTACACGTGGTGAATTTCGTTTCTCGACAGCTCGGTGGACACGTGGAGCATCACCCGTATGCACCGGGGCACCGAGCCGGTGATGGCCAGCTCGCGCGCACAGATCAGCGGCACCGCTCCGAGGCCCATCGAGCGGGCCGCAGTGGCCGGGAAAGTGGACACGATGTCCTCGGTGGCCGTGAACAGGATGGAAATGATGTCGTCCTCGGAGAGCCCGTTCTGCTTCAGAACCTGTTCCAAGAGCGCCACCACGCGCTCGCGGATCGCTTCGGGGGTGTCGGCGTCGACAGTGGTCGCGCCCCGGACGGCTCGCACGGAAACAGGCATCGGCCGGCCATGTTACTCAGCGACCGCTTGCCCGCCCTTGGCTGCCGCTCCCGGGTGCACGTGGCTGTCGCTCCCGGTGGACGCTCCCGGGGAAAGTGGCTGTCGCTCCCGGTGTAAGTGTTTGTCGTACTTACATTACATGTACATCACTTACTTGTACTGTAAGTAGCCAGAAACAACCTACGACGCGTGCCCTGAGCCAGAGGATTGGCCGAGCCGGAGAATTGACTGGCAGCTGGCACGAGGTTGCCACCTGGCGTGAGGTTTCCACATGGCCGGAGGACTGCGACCGCTGGCCGGGGGTTACCGCCTGGCCGGAGGATGCGACCTGGCCCGGCGATGCGATGTCACGTAAACCGGCCGTCCTCATCCCTCGGCACGGCCGCCGCGGCCAAGTTCCGGACCTCGGTCGGCGTCAGCGGTCGCCAGGACCCCGGACTGAGCGATGGATCGGCGAGGGGCCCGATCCTGGTCCGGACCAGGCGCCGAACCGGATGGCCCACGGCCTCGCACATGCGCCTGATCTGCCGGTTCCGCCCTTCGTGGATGACGATCCTGAGGAGCGTAGGGGCGACCACCGCAACGCGGGCCGGGGCAGTCATCCCGTCCTCGAGCTCGATGCCCTCCCGAAGACGGCGGATGTCGGTGGGCGCCGGCTCGCCCTCCACCTCGGCCAGGTACTCCTTCGGGACGCCGAAGGACGGATGGGTCAGGCGGTGGGCCAGCTCGCCGTCGTTGGTCATGATCAACAGGCCCTCGGTCGCCATATCGAGCCGGCCGATGGAGAACACCCTCGGTTCCGCCGGCACCAGGTCGATCACGGTGGGCCGCCCCTGGGGGTCGTCAGCCGTGGTCACTACACCGCCCGGCTTGTTCATCAGGTAGTGGACCAGGCCGGGGAGTACCGGGAGGGGCACGCCGTCGAGTTCCACCCGGTCGACAGCAATGTCCACCCGCCGACCGAGAACCGGGACCTCGCCGTTTACCGTGACCCGGCCCTCGACGATCAGCTCCTCGCAGACCCGGCGCGAGCCCAGTCCGATCCGGGCCAGCACCTTCTGCAACCGCTCGCCCTCGTGGTCGGGGCCGAGCGGGTCAGGCATCCCCTGCCGCTCGGAGCTGCTCCTCGAGCTCGGCCACGGCATCTGGCCCCGGCAACAGGTCCTCCACCGGGGGAAGCTGCTCGACGCGGTCGATCCCCATCCGCTCCAGGAACGCCTCGGTCGTCCCGTAGAGGACGGGTTGCCCGGGCCCGGGGGCCCGGCCGACACCGGCGATGTACCCCCGGTGCTCCAACAGGCGGACCACGCCGTCGACGTTCACGCCCCGGAGTGCGGCGATCTGGGCTCGCGACACCGGTTGCTTGTAAGCCACGATGGCCAGGGTCTCCAGGGCCGCCGCCGAAAGCCGGGTGGATACGCCGACGTTGGCGAAGCGCTCTACGTACGGGGCGAGGTCGGGGTGCGTCTGGATCCGGTAGCCACCGGCGATGCGGACCACGGCGAACCCACGGTTGTCCGCCCGGCACGACTCGATCAGTTCCTGGCAGAGGGGCTCGACCTGGTCGACCGGAAGCTCGAGCAGCTCGGCCAACAGCCCCGGGGGGACGGGCTCCATGGCCACGATCAGGACGGCTTCGATGGCCCGGGCCTCGTCGGACAACGGCATCGCTCAGCCCTCGTACTCGTAGTCGGCCGCGCCGACCGACACGGTGGTCGGCGCGCCGGCCACCCACGACACGGCCATCTCGCCGAAGGTGTCGCCCTGGTCAAGGGAGACACGGCCCTGCTTGCACAGCTCGAGCAGGGCCAGGAACCGAACGATGACCTCCATCCTGGAGGTCAGGTGGCGGGTCAGCCTCCGGAAGGTGGCCGTCCCCACTCTGGGCAGTCGGTCCTCGAGCTCGGAGACGGCCTCGGAGACCGTCACCGCGTCCACGGTGACGTGGTACAGGTCCACGACCGGTACCGGGCGGGCCGCCGTGGCCCGGAGGTAGGCGGCCATCAGATGCCCGGGGGTGACGCCGTCGAGCAGGTCGGGGGCATGGACCACGAAACCCTCGTCGAGGCCGGCGTTGCGGGGCACGGACCGGCCGGCGTGCTCCATCATGAGGGCAAAGGCATCGGCGGCGGCCGAGTAGGCCTGGCACTCGAGCAGTCGGGCCAAGAGCAGGTCGCGTTCCTCCCACCCGGAGAGCTCCTCGTCGCTCTCGACGTCGTCGGGTCCCGGCAGCAGCCGCTTCGACTTGAGCTCGACCAGGACGGCAGCCACCACTAAGAACTCCGAAAGGGTGGGCAGGTCGACGTCCTGCCAGGTGGCGATCTCGGCCACGAAACCATCGACCATCTCCGACAGCGGAATGTCGTAGATGTCCACCTGGTGCGAGTTGACCAGCTGCAACAGGAGTTCGATCGGGCCCTCGAAGATGGGCGACGAGACGGTGGCGGCCACGGCCCTCGACCATACCGGCTCGCGCTGCCTCGGCCGCGCACCCCACGCGTTCTCGGCCATGGCCCCCGCCCCCTACGATTACCCCCATGTCCAGGGTTCTTTCCGGTATCCAACCGAGCGGCGAGCTCCATCTTGGGAACTATCTGGGGGCGGTGCGGAACTGGGTGGCCGACCAGTACACCGACGAGGCCTACTACTGCATCGTCGACCTGCACGCCCTGACCCTGGACATCGACCCCGAGACGCTGCGCGCCCGGACCTGGGACGCGGCGATCGACCTCCTGGCCTCGGGGCTCGACCCCGATTCGTGCACGCTGTTCGTCCAGAGCCAGGTGGCCGAGCACGCCCGCCTGACCTGGCTGCTCGAGTGCACCACCACCATGGGCGAGCTGCGCCGTATGACCCAGTTCAAGGAGAAGGGGTCGGGGCAGGAGTCGGTCAGGGCCGGGCTGTTCACCTACCCGGTGCTGATGGCGTCGGACATCCTTCTCTACCAGGCCGACCGGGTCCCCGTCGGCGACGACCAGCGCCAGCACCTGGAGCTGACTCGGGAGCTGGCCCTCCGGTTCAACCGCCGTTACGGGGAGGTCTTCGTCGTGCCCGAGCCGGCCATTCCCCGCCTTGGGGCGCGGGTCATGGATCTCCAGCATCCCGAGCGAAAGATGTCCAAGTCGGTCAGCTCGCCCCTTGGGACGATCCAGGTCCTCGACGAGCCGCCTGCGTTGGAGCGCAAGATCAAGCGGGCCGTGACCGACACCGACGGCGAGGTCCGCTACGACCCCGAAGAGAAGCCGGGCCTGTCCAACCTGTTGGAACTGCTGGCCGCGGCTACGGACCGCTCCCCCGCCGAGGTCGCCTCGGGCTACGAGCGCTACGGCGACCTGAAGCGGGACTTGGCCGAGGCCTTGATCGAGCTGTTGCGCCCGGTCCGCGAGCGTCGCAAGGCTCTCGCCGCCGACCCGGGAGCGGTGGCCGAGCTGCTGGCCGTGGGGGCCGCCAAGGCACGCGTGGTGGCCGGAGCGACCTACGACACGGCCGCCGCGGCCATGGGCCTGATCACCCCGTCCTGAGCCCCTCCCGGGCTCGCCGGCGCCGGCGCCACCCGACGGCGACGAGGACTCCGCCCACCACCAAGGCCGAGCCACCGACGACCGAGAGGGCCAAGCCGACGAGCGCATTGGCCGGGGCATAGCGGAAGGTGACGACGAAGTCACCGGCAGGCACCGCGACCCGCTGGGTCACGGTCGACGAGACGACCGGAGCCGCCACCGGCGATCTCTGTGGCCTCGAGACCGGCCCGTTCCCCTCGACGTCGACCGGTTGGAGTGTGGCGTGCCAGCCCGGGATCGGCGCCTCGCTCCGGAACAACCACACCGGGTCGGCGGCGCGAACCAAGAACCGTTGGGTCCCGTCGATCCCGGCACTCAGTTGTTGGACACGGCCGGACGCACCGCCGGGGATCTGGGCCGTCGTCCAGGCCCATCCACGCGGGTGGGCATTTCGGAACACGCCGAAGGACCCGATGGTCCCGCTGAAGGTCCAGTGCGGCGGGATCACCTCGCTCTGCAGCCGGCCGTTGAGGGCAACGGTGCCATCCTCGGCCGTAGTGACCTCGGGGGTGAGCGCGGTCACCGACCCGCCACGACCGTTCTGGACCACGATCCCGGCGGCCAAGGTGGGCCCGGGCAGCCGAAAGTGCAACGAGGTCGCTCCGGACCCGGCTGCTCCGGTCGAGGTCCGGACCGGACGGCCCAGCCAGCGCACCGCCCCCGACGGCGTCACCAGCCCGATCCGGGCCGTCGCCGCGGCAGATGCCCCATGGACCGGGATCTCGCCCGACCCCACGGTGAGGGTGCCACCGAAGTACCAGGTGTGGCTACTGCCGGGGGCCAGCCCGATGGGGCTGTTCACGGGTGGGACGCCGAACGGGTTGGGGTAGACGGGGAAGGGAGTGGCGAGCTGCGGGGCCGGTGTGGTCGGCACCGGCGTGACGAAGTAGCTGGGCAGGGACAGCAGGACGGTCACGTTGAGCTCGTCCCAGATCGTGCCAGACAACGTGGTCGTGTTCAGGTCCTCTTGGATGTGTGCACCGGTGGCCTGGAAGTAGTCGCCGTCGACCAGGGCGGCATAGCCCTGGGCGCTGGGCACCCGGGTCAACAAGTTGACGTCGGTCTGGCCCAGCGCGTAGAGCTCGCCGTTCTCGAACCGGTCGGGGTCGTAGATGATGAACCGTCCGTTCCCGGTGGCCGCGGTCAACTGGGCCGCCGGGGGGTCCTGCACGTAGGCGGAGGCATGGGTGACCGGGCCGTGCAATGAGAGGGCGGTGAAAGAGACCAGGTCCACGACCATGATGAGGGCGAGGGCGCGCCGCAGCCACGCCCGCGAGAACCGGCCGGGGAACAGCGCCAGCCAGGTGGCCGCGGCGGCGATCACCACTCCCCCGGTCAGGGCGGCGGCTACGGCCGTGCGCATGTCCGAGCTCGACGGGAGCTGGGTGCCGATGGCCTGCTCGAGGCCCGAGCTCCACAACCACGAGCCGACGCACAGCACGCTGACCACAGCCAGTGGCACGCAGGTCACCACCACCTCCACGCGTCGGGAGCGGCCGGGTGGCTCGCCACCGGCCGCCTCGGGCGCTGGCCGCCTCGGGCGTGACGCCGTCCCGGGGGCCGTCCCGGGCTGCGCCGTCCGGGCGCGACGATCGCCGGTTGGTCAGCACCATCTGCACCCACCAGGCCAACAGGGCGGCGAGGGCGAAGTCCACCCCGAGCAGGTTCCGGTTCAGGAGCCGTTGGCTCTTGATCCCAGGGATGGCATAGAGCACGTGGCCGAACGGCGTCCCGCCGCCCAAGGCGGCCAGCAGGCTGATGACCAAGACGACGTACCAGACCCACCATCGCGATGCTTCGGGCCGCCGTCGCCATCGGCGGGTCAGCAGGGCGAACATGGCGATGAGGGCCAGGATGCCGACATACCCGGTGACCTCGGGAAAGTTGTAGGACCCGAAGTAGCTGGCCACCTCGTTCTGGTTGGTCCCGAGGAGAAAGGGCGAGAAGACGAGCAAGGTGAGGCGCCAGGGCAGGGACCCACTGGTGAAGAACTCATAGGTGGCGGTGGCCCGCTGGGAGTGGGCGGTGACCACCAGGCCGGGGAGCCACTGGGCCGCGCTGGCCAGCAGCCCCACGCCGAGGCCGAGGGCCAGGTATCCGAGGGGGGCGGCCAACCGTCGCCGGCCGGGATGGCCGGGATGACCGGCCGGACCCGACCGCCCGGCCGGACCCGACCGCCCGGACGGACCCGACCGCCAGGACCGCCAGTACCCCCAGTACCGCCAGACGAGGTAGATGAGGACGACCACGGCCGAGTCGAGGACCGACTCGGCCGCTCCGGCGAGGATGGTCATCGCCGTAGCCCCGGCCAGGACGACCGCCCACCACCATCGGGGCGCCCGGCCCCTTGCCCCGGCCGCCGGGGGGGCTGCCGGCGGGGTCTCCCACCACGGTTCGGTCAACTCGTGCACGCCGAGCAGCAGCCACGGGAGCCAGGCCGCTCCCGAGATCAGGTCGATGTGGACGATCTGACCGCTGAGGAAGCCGCCGAAGGAGAAGGCGGCGGCACCGAAGGTTGCCGCGGTGACCGACACCGGCTGGCGGCGCAGGAAGAGGTAGGTCCCGGCCACCGCCACCTCGTAGGCGGCGATCAGGTTCAGCGTCCAGGCCAACCCGGCCGGCAGGATGGCGAAGAGCCACGTGAACGGGTACGCCCCCCCGGCGTTGAAGCCGCCGAGCAGCGGCGCGCCGCTGTAGATGTAGGGATCGAGGAGAGGTAGGTGCCCGTGGACGAGGTCCTGTCCCACGAGGACCCGGAGAGGGAAGTTCTGGATGAAGTTGTCCCCGTCGAGGAAGATCTGCCCGAAGCACAGCGGGATGCCGAACACGGCCACCGGGGCGGCGAGGAGGATGACCAGGCCGGCGTGGCCGCGGACCCATGCCCGGATCCTCCGTCCGCCCCGCCCCCTGGCCCTGACGTGAGGATCGGTGTCAGGCATGGGCGCTCAGGGGCGCCTCATGTGACGAGCCCGTACCACCAGTTGATGACGTGGTTGATGAGGTCGGACCATTGGTTCCGGAACAACAGGATGAGAATGAACGGCAGGAACATCAAGAACGGCTGCATCTGGTAGTAGTTGGGCAGCAGCCGGGCGGGCAGCAGCCGCTCGAGGACGGCCGCCCCGTCCAACGGGGGGCACGGGATGAGGTTGAACACGCCCAGCACGATGTTGGCGATGCCCCCGTAGAAGAGGAAGCGCGAGTAGAGCGGGACCGCCCCGGTAGCCGGCAGGGTGTGGGCGAAGACGACGCCGCACACCGCGGCCAGGGCGAAGTTGGTGAGTGGGCCCACCAGCGAGACGATGACCACGTGGTTGCGGGGGCTGCGGAGCCGGTTGGGGCTGACGGGGACCGGCTTGGCCCATCCATAGGCACCGATGCCGGACAAGCTGAGGAGGGCGGGGACCAACAGGGTGCCGATCGGGTCGATGTGGCGGACGGGATTGAGGTTCAGCCGCCCGGCTCGCTTGGCGGTGTCGTCGCCGAAGGCGAGGGCCACCACGCCGTGGGAGATCTCGTGAAGGATGATCGAGGGGATCAGGACGACGAAGTAGATCAGCTGGTTGGTCTGGATCCTGCCCGTGCGGACCAGCACGACCATGATGACCACCGCAACCGCCACCGCGATCCACATCAGCGGGGTGCCGGGTAGCTGCCTTCCCGACGTCCGGCGGGCGCCCCCGGTTCCGCCCCACCCCATGCCTGCCGCCCGCCTAGTGCCGGGCGGCGTGACTGATGCAGTAGCGGGTGGCCGGCATGGCCTCGAGCCGCGCCGGGTCGATCGGCTCGCCGCACTCCTCACACGTGCCGAAACTGCCGTCGTCCAACTTGGCCAGCGCATGGGCGACATCGCCCAGGGTCTCCTGTAGCTGACCGCCCAGCGCTTCGGCCTCACCGCGTTCAGCGGTCACCTGGCTGAGGTCGGCGAAATTGGGGTCGTAGGTCGGTCCGTCCCCATCCCCGAAGCCCAATTCGGCCAGCTGGGATCGCAGCTGGGCCCGTTCTTCTTCGAGGAGGGTCCGGTAATCGACGGTCGGGGCATCGCTCGTCACGGTTGAGAGCCTACTTGTCCCTGTTGGGTTGGGCGCGCGGGTGGGCGCTTTCGTAGGCGCTCCGGAGGTGCTCGGAGGACAGACGGGTGTACAGCTGGGTGGTGGCGATCGAGACGTGGCCGAGCAGTTCTTGGACCACACGGATGTCAGCCCCGTGGGCCAGCATGTGGCTGGCGCACGAGTGGCGGAGCACGTGCGGGCTGACTTGGTCCTCGAGTCCCACGCGCTCGGCATGGCGCTTGAGCACGGCCCATGCCCCCTGCCGGCTCAATCGACCACCGCGGGTGTTCAGGAACACCGCTTCTGCGTCCCCGCGGTGCCTCCAGCGGTCCGGCTCGACGAGCGACCGACCCACCGGCGAGAGCCATGCCGACAGCGCCTCTCGGGCCGGCCGTCCCAGCGGGACCAGGCGCTCCTTGGAACCCTTGCCGAAGACCCGGATCAGGCCGTCGTCGAACTGGAGGTCGCCGAGGGACAATCCGACCACCTCGGAGATGCGGGCCCCCGTGCCGTAGAGCACCTCGAGCAGCGCGCGATCCCGGAAGTCGAGTGGTCCCGTCCCGCCGACCGCGTACAGAAGGGAGAGGACCTGGTCCTCGTCGAGCGCCTTGGGTAGTCGCCTAGCCGTCCGGGGCGACTGCAGGTCGGCGGTCGGGTCTACGGCGATGGCCCCTTCGCCGTAGAGGAAGCCGAAGAGGCCGCGCAGGCTGGCCAGCGTCCGGTTGATGGTGGCCGCGCTCTTCCCCTGGCTGCGGGCGTGCTCGAGGTACCGCTCGAGGTGGTCGGGACGGACGGCATCAACCTCGAGGCCGGCGTCGCGCAACCACTGCTCCCAGCCGACCAGGTCACGCCGGTACGAGCTGATCGTGTTGGAGGCCCGCCCCCGCTCGACGGTCAGCCAGGACAGGTACTCCTCGGCCCCGATCGACAGGGGGACGCTCATCGCCGGGCCGGTCACTCCACCCGGTCGGCACCGGACCGGCGTCGTCGGGCCAGGGCCACCCCGAGGATGGTGACGGCGTCGACGATGGTCCCGTCGTCGACCAGCTCGTCGAATCGGGACAGGGACAGCTCCTCGATGCTCATGTACCGCTCCTCGAGCCCCTGCCGGTCGGTGGGCACCGGGTGGAGGTCGGTGGCCAGGAAGACGGTTGTCACCTCGTCGCAGAAGCCGGGCGTGTTGAGGCAGTGGGTCAACAGGTCGAGCCGCCCGGCCTTCCGGCCCAGTTCCTCGGCCAGCTCCCGATGGGCGGTCGTCTCGGGGGGCTCCCCGTGGACGTCCCGGGTTCCCGCCGGGACCTCGAGGAGCCAGCGGTCCACGGCGGGCCGGAACTGGTGCACGAGCAGCACCGTGTCCGCCTCGGTCAGGGGGACGATGGCCACGGCCCCCGGGTGGCGGATCACGTCCCGATCGAACCGGTTCCCATCCGGGTCGATGAACGAGGCCGTGACGGTGTCGACGATGAACCCCCGGTGGATCGTCACGTCACCGACGTGGCGGAAGCCCGGCGGGTCCGGTCGGGGACTCAGGCCCCCCCGCTCAGGGGAGGGGCCCAACGTCGATCAGCCGCGGCTCACGACCCTCGGCCCGGGCCAGGGCCGCACCCACGAGCTCGCGGAAGAGCGGATGGGGCCGGTCGGGCCTGCTCTTGAACTCCGGGTGGGCCTGGGTCCCCACCCAGAACGGATGGCCGGGGAGCTCGATGAACTCGACCAGCCGCCCATCGGGGGAGGTCCCCGAGCAGACCAGTCCGGCCTCCTCCAGGCGGTGCCGGAACCGGGGGTTGACCTCATAGCGATGGCGGTGGCGCTCCTCGACCACCTCGGTGCCGTAGGCCGCAGCCACCTGGGATCCGGGGGCCAGCCGGGCGCCATAGGAGCCGAGCCGCATGGTCCCGCCCATGTTGACCACGTCGTTCTGGTCGTCCATCAGGTCGATCACCGGGGCCCGAGTGGTCGGGTCGAACTCGCGCGAGTTGGCATCGTCGAGGCCGGCCAGGTTCCGGGACGCCTCGATGACCATGACCTGGAGGCCCAGGCACAGCCCGAGGAGCGGGATCTCGTGCTCCCGGGCGTAGCCGGCCGCGGCGATCATCCCCTTCACGCCCCGCTCGCCGAAGCCACCGGGGATCACGAACCCGTCGAACCCCCGGAGGCGGTCATGGGCCAGCAGGTCGGGCACCTCGGCCGCCTGGATCCACTCGATCTCCACCTTGGCCCCGTGGTGGAACCCGGCGTGGCGTAGCGCCTCCACCACCGAGAGGTACGCATCGGGCAGATCGATGTACTTGCCGATGATGCCGACCCGCACCGGCCGCGTGGCCGACTCCACCTGGGCCACCAGCCGCTCCCAGTGGGACAGGTCGAGAGGGTGTTCGTCCTCGGAGTAGCGGAGCAGCCGCAGCACGTACGTGTCGAGACCCTCCTCGTGGACGACCAGGGGGATCTCGTAGATGTTCCGGGCGTCGATGGCCGACACCACCCCCTCGATGGGCACGTCGCACAGGAGGGAGATCTTCCGCTTCAAGTCGTCGGAGATGAGCCGGTCCGAGCGGCAGACGATCACGTCCGGCTGGATACCACGGCTGCGGAGCTCGGTGACCGAGTGCTGGGTGGGCTTGGTCTTCTGCTCCCCCGACGTGCCCAGATAGGGGACGAGGGTGAGGTGCACGTAACAGACGTTGTCGCGTCCCACGTCCCGGCGGAACTGCCGGATGGCCTCGATGAAGGGGACGATCTCGATGTCGCCCACCGTGCCGCCGATCTCGACGATGACCACGTCGATGTCCTCGGTGCCCAGCCTGCGGATCCGGCCCTTGATCTCGTCGGTGACGTGGGGGATGACCTGGACCGTCTTGCCCAGGTAGTCACCGCGGCGCTCCTTGGCGATCACCGACGAGTAGATCCGCCCGGTGGTGGTGTTGGACTCCTGGTGCAGGTTCTCGTCGATGAACCGCTCGTAGTGCCCGAGGTCGAGGTCCGTCTCGCCCCCGTCCTCGGTGACGAAGACCTCGCCGTGCTCGAAGGGGTTCATTGTCCCCGGGTCCACGTTGATGTAGGGATCGAGCTTGCACATGGTGACCCGCAGTCCTCGGCACTTCAGCAGGCGACCGAGCGACGAGGCGGTCAGTCCCTTGCCCAGCGAGGAGGACACGCCACCGGTGACGAAGATGTACTTCGTCTCGGCTGGCCGACCGGTGGGGGTCGGTGTGCTCCCTGCGTGGTCTCTGGCGGGACTCGGCGGGGTTGGCGTGTCGGGCACCCTGCGACACTACCGGAACCGGCCGCGCCGTCGGGTGGACCGCCGGGCGGACCAGCGGGCAACTCCGGGCGGGCTGCCGGCGCGACGGGGCTCAGCGAGAGGCCCGCCGTCGGGCCTGGGATCCCTCGAGCAGCTCCCGGGCGTGGCGCCGGGCCGTGTCGCTGTCGGGGCTCCCCGACAGCATCCGGCTCAGCTCGACGATCCGCTCCTCTGCGCCGAGCTCGGCGGTCACGGCCACGGTCCGGCCGTCGACCTCGCCCTTGTGTACCGACACCTGTCGGTCGGCGTGGGCCGCCACCTGGGCCAGGTGCGTGACCACCAGGACCTGGGTGCGCTCGGCCAGCGTGGCCAGGGCGGCGCCCACCGAGACGGCGGCCATGCCGCCGATCCCTGCGTCGATCTCATCGAACACGATCACGCCGGGAGAGCCGGTGAGGGCGAGCCGGACGGCCAGCATCGTACGGGCCAGCTCCCCGCCCGAGGCCACCTTGGCCATGGGCAGCGCCGGCTCGCCCGGGTTGGCTCCCAGCATGAAGGAGACCTGGTCCGCCGGCCCCTCGCCGGCCACAGACACCTCGAAGCGGGCGGAGGGCATGGCCAGTGTCCGGAGGGTCGACTCGATCTGGTCGGCCAGGACGGGGGCGGCCTGGCGGCGCCGGCGGGCCACCGCCGCCTCGGCGTCGGCCAGCGCGGCCCTGGCCCGCCGGATCTCGCCGTCGAGGGCGGCGGCGCGGGCCTCGGCCGACGCGAGGTCGGCCAGCTTGGCGCGGGCCTCATCGGCAAAGACGAGGATCTCGCCCGGGGTGCTGCCGTACTTGCGCCCGAGCTCGCGGAGCAGCTGGCGCCGGGCCCGGACGGCATCGAGCCGCTCGGGGTCGTCGTCCCAGGTCTCCACCACCTGGCGGAGCTCGGTGCCAAGATCGGCCAGCTCGGCTACCAGGGCTCGGCTCCGCTGCTCCAACTCGGCGAGGGGAGCCCGGTCGGCCAGGGCCCCGGCGGCCTCGGCCACCCGGTCCCGTGCGCTCTCGGTCTCGGTCCCGGTGCCGGTACCGGTGAGGGCCTGGAGGGCCCGAGCGGCTGCCTCCCGGTGGGCCGAGGCAGCAGCCAGGCGCTCCTCTTCGGCCGACAGGCGGTCGTCTTCGGCCTCGTCCTCGAGCGCCGCAGCTTCGATCTCTGCCACCTGGTAGGCCAGCAGGTCGGCATCGCGTGCCCGCTGGTGAGCGTCACCGCCGAGCCCGGCCGACTCGGCCTCGAGCACCCGCAGGCGGTTCCGGGCCGACTGCATGGCCGTCAGGTCGATGTCGGCGAACCCGTCCAGGGCGGCCCGTTGCGCCGCGCCCTGCACCAGCGATTGGTGCAGGTGCTGGCCGTGCAGTTCCACCAGCTGGGCCCCGACCTCGCCCAGCCCCCCGACCGAGGCCATCCGCCCGTCGACCCACGCCCGGCTGCGCCCGGCG
This sequence comes from uncultured Acidimicrobiaceae bacterium, assembly GCA_963803065.1. GTDB lineage: Bacteria > Actinomycetota > Acidimicrobiia > Acidimicrobiales > RAAP-2 > DASXMT01. Next base: position 155,499 of record CAWDKW010000010.1, on the reverse strand, counting down.
GTAGCCACGGCGCGCGCCAGGATCACCTCGCCACCACCGTCCTCGGCGAAGCGGCCCTCGACCACGGCCTCGCTGGCCCCCGATCGCACCAAGGTGGGGTCGGCCCGGCCTCCGAGGAGAAGGGCGAGCGCCTCGACCAGCAGCGTCTTCCCGGCCCCCGTCTCACCGGTCAGGGCGGTCATCCCCGGCCCGAGGGTCACGGTGACGTCGTCGATCACCCCGAGGTTCTGCACCCGCAGCTCCCACAGCATGCCGGTCCGCCCCCGGTCCTCGCTACCGGTCGGCCAGGCGGAACTTGGCCCGGAGGATGGCGTGGAAGTCCGGATCGGAGAACATGACCAGGCGGGCGGGCCGGTCGCCCTCCCGGCAGGTCACCCGGGCCCCGGGTTCCAGGGAGGCCAGGTTGAAGCCGTCGACCACCAAGACCGCGGATCGGGGCTCCAGGACGTCGAGCGCGACCCATTCGGAGGGGTCGAGCACCAGGGAACGGTCGAACTGCATGTGCGGGGAGACCGGTGTCAGCACCAGCGCGCGCATCCCCGGCGACAGGACCGGCCCTCGGGCCGAGAGGTTATAGGCGGTGGAGCCGGTCGGGGTGGCCACCAGGAGCCCATCGGCCTCGTAGGTCATGAAGGGTCGGCCCCTGATCGACGTTGCGATGCGAACGGTGTGTCCGGGGAGGTCCTTCTCCACCGATGCCTCGTTCAACGCCAGTCGCTCGACCCGATCGGTCCCGTCGGCGTCGGTCAGCGTGACCTGGAGGGTCATGCGGTCCTCGACCTCGTGCTCGCCGGCCAGGAACGCCTTGAGCGCCTGCTCGAGCCCGGAGGGCTCGATCTGGCTCAGGTAACCGAGCCGGCCCATGTTCACACCCAGCACGGGCACGTCGTCGGCCATGGCCGTCTCCACCGCCCGGATGAGCGTCCCGTCGCCGCCCAGGCTGACCAGGAGGTCGGCGCCAGCCGCCGACACCGAGCCATCGGGCCGGGTGGCCGACCGGGCCTCGTGCCCTCTGGCCGTCAACCACGATGATGCCCGCGCCGCCAGCTCGGCCGCGTGCTGTCGTTGGGGATGTGCGAAGAACGCGATGACCGCCATCAGGCACCCATCATGGCTCGTCGGGTTCGACGGGGTGCGAAACCTCGTCGAGGGCCGGGCTCCAGGCGCGGTCGTGCGCGGCGGCCACGGCGGCATCGAGCATCGCGTCGATCCCGCCACCGGCAGGCGGACCGGTGCCGGCGTGGGCCCGCGCATGGACCAGGAACTCGACGTTCCCGGCCTGACCGGTGATGGGGGACGGCATGGCCCCCATCACCAGTGCCCCTCGGGCGGTCAGCGCGTCGCACACCTCGCTCAGCGTACGACGATGAACGGTGGCGTCGCGGATGACGCCTTTGCCTTTCGACGCCTCGGACCGGCCGGCTTCGAATTGGGGCTTCACCAACCCGACCAGATCGGCGCCGGGACGCGCCAGATCCCCGGCCAGCACCGGCACGGCGCGGGTCAGCGAGATGAACGAGAGGTCGGCGGTCACCACGTCATAAGGGGTGCCGCCGGCGTCCTCGAGCGTGTAGCCGCGGATGTCGGTCCGCTCCCGAGCGTCGACGCGCCCGTCCTGGCGCAGGCGATGGTGCAGCTGCCCCCGGCCGACGTCGAGGGATGTGACCGAGACGGCACCGTGTTGCAGGAGGCAGTCGGTGAACCCGCCGGTGGAGGACCCGGCATCGAGCGCCCGGGCGCCGGTCACGTCGATCCTGAACTGCTCCAGCGCCGCAGCCAGTTTCTCGCCACCCCGGGAGACGTAGCGGGCCGGAGGTCCCGTGAGGTGGACGGGCTCGGAGGGTGCCACCAGCCGCGACGCCTTGACGGCCACGGTACCCGAGACGCGCACGCCCCCCCGATCGATGAGCTCCGCCGCCTGTTGGCGGCTCGTCACGAGCCCCCGTTCGACCATGACCTGGTCGAGGCGCCGCCTCGTGGTCTTGGTCAGTCGGCCGACCCAGTGCCGGGAGGGACGGCCGGGGCCTTCGTGGCTGCCGACTTCTTCGCCGGGGCCTTCTTGGCCGCGGACTGCTTGGTTGCAGTCTTCTTGGCCGTTGACTTCTTCGCCGTTGACTTCTTGGCCGCAGCCTTCTTCGCCGTTGACTTCTTCGCCGTTGACTTCTTGGCTGTCTTCTTCGCCGCTGTCTTCTTCGCCGCCGTCTTCTTCGCCGGAGCCTTCGTCGCCGCGGTCTTCTTCGCCGGTGTCGTCGAGGTGCCGCGCCCGATCACCGAGGCGACTTGGCGGGCCAGGTCCTCCAGGCTGCCGATGCCCAACGACGACAGCTGATCCGAGACCTCGGCATGGACGATCGACAGGAGGGCCTCGGTGCTCTTGCGGCTCCGCTCGAACAGGTCCTCCACCTTGGCCTGGGCCTCCTTGCGCTGGAACTCGCCGTTCTTCATGAACTCCTGCACCAGTTCTTCGGCACGGGCCATGGTGAGCTGGGTCAATGCGGCCCCAGCGTCGATGTAGCGCCGGAAAGGATCGTTGTTCGCCATGGAACCAACGATAACCCGGCGTGCTAGCTGACAGCAAGCACTTTTTTGGCCGTCGGCCGAGGTCAGCGGCACGCCGAGGACTGTTCGACCAGCTCGGCGAAGTCCTTGGCCCGGTACGCCACCGGGACCTCGGTCACCACGTCGGTGGACGAGGTGACGCCCGAGTCGACCAGGGCGAACGGCACCCCCAGCTCGACCGCCAGATGGCCGTCCGTCATCGGTCGGTCCCCCACCATGATCACCGGGCCCGATGCACCCTCCAGCTGGAACCTCGACCGCAGGAGGGCCACGGTTGCCGGGTGGGGCTTGCCCGCGATCTCCGGTTCGACCCCCCCGGCCGTGGCCACCGCAGCCAACAGTGCCCCGGAGCCCGGTACGGGGCCCGAAGGGGTCGGGTAGGTCGGGTCCTCGTTGGTGCCGATCAGCCGGGCGCCGTTCCTAACGGCGCCGGACACCCGGGTCAACGATCCGAAGTCGAAGTGGTGGGTCCACCCGACGACCACGGCATCGACCGGCCCGCTGTCGCGTACCGTCACCCTGCGGGCCGCGAGCGCCTCGAGCACCCCGGCTTCGGCCAGCACCAGCGCGGTGCTCCCCGGTTCGAGCAGGGACGCAGCGGCCTGGGCCGAGCTGACCAGGTCTTCGGCGACGGCCGGGATCCCGGCACGGGCCAACCGGGCGACGAGCTCACCGGTGGTCGGTGCGGAGTTGTTGGTGGCGAAGACGACCCGGACGCCCCGGCCCCGCAGCGCCGAGACTGCCGCTGCCACCGCTCCGATCGGCTCACCGGCCAGCCACACCACCCCGTCGAGATCGACGATCCACGTGGCCCCGTCGGACACCAGACGAACGTCTCGGTTCTCCCCGCTCATCCGGTGGGTGAATCACCAGTCGGAGCGCCACGCGGCGTCAACGCGCTGCCGGTACGCACCCGCCGCGTGCTCGAGGCCAGTTCGTCGGCCGATTCCATGGCACGGTGTATCAATCCGGACAGGGCCTGGCGCGGGCCGGCAACCGACTCGGAGTCCGCCGGTGAGTCGCCCACCATTCCTCCGGGTCGGGCCTCGCTCCCACTGCCTTCGGTGCCCGGGTCCGCGTTTGGCGTCCGGAGCGAGGTCACGCCGTTGGTGGCCGATCCGGCCAGCCGGGCTGCCCGCTCCCAATAGGAGCGGAACATGCCGATATCGAAGGCGCCGTCGCGCAGGCGTGACTGGGTCAGCAGCCGGGCGGGGGGGAGCTTCACGTCCTGGATGATGTGCAGCGCAGCCAGGGCCCGCAACGCGTACCAGGTCATGTCGATCTCCCACCACATCAGCCCCTGGCGGGCCGAGGCGGGGAGGTAATGGTGGTTGTTGTGCCAGCCCTCGCCCCCGGTGACCAGGGCGATGAACATCGAGTTCCGGCTGGTGTCGGGGGTGGCGAACCGGCGGCGCCCGAAGACGTGGGCCAGCGAGTTGACGATGAAGGTCCCGTGCCACAACAAGACGGTGGACAAGAAGAACCCGATGATGAGGCCCCCCCATCCCCCGATGACGAAGCACAGCACCCCGAGGACCCAGGGACCGACCCAGTGGAACTTGTCGACCAGCCGGAGCTCTGGATAGGCGGCGAAGTCGCGGATGGCGCCTTCGTCCGTTGCCTTGTAGCGCCGGGCGAGGATCCAGCCCACATGGCTCCACCAGAACCCGTCCCTGGGTGAGTGGACGTCACGATCGGTGTCGGTGAACCGGTGGTGGATCCGGTGATGGCCGGCCCACCACAGCGGTCCCTTCTGCGCTGCCGTGGTGGCCCCCAGCGCCACCAGGAACTGCGGGACCCGGCCCATCTTGTAGCTGCGGTGGGCGAAGTACCGGTGGTAGCCGGCGGTGATGAGGAACATGCGCCCCGCATAGAGGGCGGCACAGAGGACCCAGTCCTGCCAGGTGACGGTCACGAAGAAGGCCAGGAAGGGGACGAGGTGGACGAGCAGGAATGGGATTGCCGACAGCCAGGCCGTGCCCTGGGCGCCGCCGCCGACCGGGTCGACCACCACCACGCCCTGGTCCGACACGCCCTCGTCCAGCATGGTGTCGCCGGTGCTCGGTTCGGTCACGGCGTCCTCGGGGGGATCGGAGCTCGGCACCCGGTACCTGCCATGGCCGAAACATTCGGTCCGGGAGGCATGACCCATCGTACCGTGGACGCAGGGTCGGGCAAGGCCCCGATCTGCCTGCCGGCATCAGCCGTCGGCGTAGAGATCCCCCCCGGCCGCCGTCACCGGGATGTGGGTGAGGCCCCGGGTCGCCGGTCCGACCTCGACGGCACCGGTCCTGGCATTGAACTCGGACCCGTGGCAGGGGCAGACGATGATGTCGTTCGACTGGGCAAAGCCGACGGTGCAGCCGGCGTGGGGGCAGATGGCGTTGAAGGCGACGAAGTTGCCCGCGGTGGGCTGGAGGACCAGTCCCGGATCGCCGCTGGCCGGATCGGTGAACTGCGCCGCCCCCCCGACGGGGACGTCCGCGGACGGGCCGAGTCGGTGTCCGGCCGGCTTCGGCGCCGTGGTGGTAGTGGGACCCGCCGTTGTCGGGGTGGTCGATGCCGGTGCCGTCGTTGTCGGCCCGTGGGCGGCGGGCCCGGTGGAGATGGTGCCGGTGGCCTGATTGGGCGTCGTGCCCTTGGTGCCTCCGGCCAGGCGCCCGATCCAGGCCACCAGGCCGCCGGTGGCCAGCACGGCGAGGGCCACCACTCCCGTCGTCGCCCCGCGGGCCAAGACGGAGCGACGGTCGATCACCGCCCCCCCGGGTGTCGTGGACCGCAGTCGACCCAAGCGGGTGTCGAGGGCAGGTGCCCCGCCGGCCCCGGCGATGAGCAGCGGTGTCCAGGCGAAGAAGAAGACGATGTCGGACCCGGTGAAATAGGGCGAGGAATGGAAGCTGATGGTGAGGAACAGGCCGAAGGAGATGGCCATGCCCGCCAGCGCGGCGATGCGTGTCCACAGGCCGATCAGCACGCCGATCCCGACGGCCACCTCCCCGATGGCGATGGCCAATCCGACCGCGGGGGCCACGTGCAGGAGCTCGCCCAGCACCCGATGGATGGGGCTGGTCCGCTCGGCCGCGAGCAGCTGGGCACGGATCGAGATGGGGCTGGCGTCGTTGAAGAATTGCGGATTGGCCAGCTTCTGCAGCCCGGCGAACAAGAAGGTGACCCCCAAGAAGAGCCGGAGGGGAATGAGGACCCAGCCGACGTTGTCGGTCACCCCGGGAGGGGGCTGCCACCACGGGCGCCGGTTCTCGGCGTGGCCCGTTTCGCTGGTCCGTTGGTGCACCGGTGTCACCCTTCGTTCAACTCGATGGCTGACGCGCCGGGAGCCCGGCCGCGGCATAGACGGCGTCGACCACCGTCATGTTGGCCACCGCGTCTGCGGTCGTGGTGGTCACGGGCCCGCCGTCGAGCACGGCGGCGGCAAAGTGCTCGAGCTGATACTGGTAGGTGGTGGGGCCGGCCACGTGCTCGACCCGCTTCCCGGCCGGGGTCCGCACCACCAGGCGGTGATAGTGCTGGGGGGCCACCGGATTGAGGACCCGCAGCTCGCCCCGGTCGCCGGTCACCCGGATGCCGATCCGCAACACGGTCGACGACAGCATCGACGTGTGCATGCGGGCGGTCCGACCGTCGGCGAAGGAGAGGTCGGCCACCATCGCCCGGTCCACCCCGGGCGACGCCAACTTGGCCCGGGCCGAGACCACCTCGGGCTCGGCCGCCGCCATGAACCTGATCATGTTGAGGGCGTAGCAGCCGGCGTCCATCGTGGCCCCGCCGGCCAGATCCAGCCGGTACCGGATGTCGCTGCGGAAGGGCAGTGGGAAGCACATCCACGCGTCGATGTGGCGCACCTCGCCGATGAGGCCCTGGTCGAGCACCTCCCGCATCCTGGCGGCCAGAGGGTGATGGCGGTAGTGGAAGGCCTCCATGACCACGACGCCGGCGGCGGCGCCTGCGGCGGCCACCGTGCGGGCCTCGTCGGCATTTGCCGTGAACGGCTTCTCGCACAGGACGTGCTTGCCCGCGGCCAGGGCGGCCAGGGTCCAGCGACCGTGGAGGCCGTTGGGCAGTGGGTTGTAGACGGCGTCCACCTCTGGGTCCTCCACCAATGCGGCATAGGTGGGCATGACCCGCCCGATGCCGTGCTTGTCGGCGAAGGCACGGGCCCGCCGCGGATCGCGAGCGGCGACGCTGACCACGTCCACGTCGGGGACCGCCCTGGCCGGGCGAACCAGCGCGGTCGGGGTGATCTTGGCCGCGCCCAGGGTGCCGATGCGCAGACGAGCCATGGGCCACGACCATATCGGGCGCTAGCAGCGGCACGAGGTCGGTCCCTGAAAAGGCGCTGAGCGCTCATTGGCCCGTTCGGCCTGGCCGGGGACGAGCTTGCGGCGCCCGGGCTGTCGAGGCCGTCGCTCACTAGCCTGGCATCGCATGGCCACCGACTGGTCGACGATCGCCTCGCTGGGTACGGCCGTGGGCACCCTCTTTCTGGGCGCGGCCACCTTCTCGTCGGTGCGGTCGGCCAACCGGACGGCGAAGATCGCCGAGGAGAGCCTCCAGGTGGGCCTCCGCCCTCTGCTCGTCGCCACCCGGCCCGACGACCGCCCCGAACGGGTCATGTTCATGGACGACCGCTTCGTCACCGTCGACGGCGGCCGGGCCGCGGTCGAGTGGGACGGCGACGTCGTGTACTTCGTGATGCCCGTCCGCAACGTGGGCAACGGCGTGGCCCTCCTTCACGGGTGGGAGGTGATACCCGAACGGTTGGTGGGTGCCGCCGACCGGCCCGATCCCGACTCCTTCCGCCGCCTGACGCGGGACCTGTACATCCCCAACGGGGATCAGGGTTTCTGGCAGGGAGCCATGCGGGACCCGAGCGACGAGGTGCGTCCAGCGGTCCTGGAGTCGGCCAAGAACCGCAGGGCCATGACGATCGACCTCCTCTACGGCGACTACGAGGGCGGTCAGCGGACGATCAGCCGCTTCGGTCTCACACCAAAGGAGAACGGGACCCAGTGGATCGCCAACGTCTCGCGCCACTGGAACCTCGATCGGGCCGACCCGCGCTAGGCCGACCAGCCGCCGCCGGGCTGGGTCATCACCTGGCGCCGGGCGCAGGGATCAGCCGCCGCCGGGCTGGGGGACAGCCTGGTCCGACAGGCCCTCGCGCCACACTTCTTCCTCGATGAGCTCCCGGCTCCGCCACCCTTCGCTCGTCCTGACCAGTGTGTGGTTGTAGTAGCCGCCCCCCGGCGCGTAGCGCTCGGACCCGTCGGGGCCCTGGAGGTACATCGGGTTGAAGAAGTAGGCGCGGACCACGGCGGTGTCGCCGTCGATGGCGACCCGCTTGTTGCCCAGCAGGTGCTGGCGCACCGGGAAGATCGACAGGGCGCCGGCCAGCCACTGCTTGATCTCGGCCCGGTCCCCGGCGATGCCGCCGGCCGATGTGTAGTCGATGCGGGCATCGGGGGTGAACACGGTGTCGAGGAGGTCCCACTCGCCGTTGTCGACGGCCATGGTGTACCTGGTCAGGAGGTCGTCGATCTCGAAGCGGTCGTGGAGCTCCTGCAACGATGGGGCGGACACTGGGTCGGACATCACGCTGCCTTTCTGATGACCTGATCGGCAAACTGCTCCATCAGCTCGATCTTCCGTTCGATCGTCGACCGGTAGCCGCGGTCGTCGCCCTGAGCGGCCACCATCCACGGCGCGCAGATCCAGTCGGTCACGCCGGCGTCCTCGAACCGATGGATGAGCCCGGGCTCGGGTTGGGCGGCCACGGTGGTGAAGATCCGGAAGCCCTCGAGCGTGCGGCCCTCTGCCGCCAGCGCGCTCTTGACGCTGTCGATCTGGTCCATGGCCGCGTCGGGGGGCAGGACGCGGGCCGCCACCCAGCCGTCGCCCAACGCAGCGGTCCGGCGGAGCGCGGGGCCCGAGTCACCGCCGACGATGACGGGGACGGGCTGGGTCGGTGCCGGGTTCACCTGCATGAGCGGCACGTCGTAGTGGGAACCGTGGTACTCCACCCAGCCGCTCCGCCACAGGGCCCGCAAGGCCGGGATCATGTCGTCGAGCCGTCGGCCCCGATCGGAGAACTCCTGTCCGGTGAGGTCGAACTCCTCCTTGCACCACCCGGCCGCCACGCCGAGGTTCACCCGGTTGCCGGAGAGGACGGCGGCCGTGCCGACCAGCTTGGCCACGGTCATCAGGTCCCGCGCCGGGGCGACGTAGACCCCGGTGGTGAACTGGAGGGTGCTGGTCACTGCGGCCATGGCCGAGATCACGCACCACGAGTCGGGCCAGTCGGTCTCGGGGGCCCAGACGGGCGAGCCATCGTCATAGGGCGAGTAGGTGTACCGGGAGCGGAGCTCCTTGGGGTAGAAGAGATGGTCGGACACGTACATCCCTGCGAAGCCCAGGTCCTCCGAGGCCCGGGCCATCTGCAGGTACTGGTCCGTCTCGAGGAAGGCCACGGCCTGATGGAATTGCATCGCCCTCCTCCCCCAGGGTCGCCGGCCGGTTGCCGCTGGCACCGGTCGAAACGCCGACCCGGGCACGGTAAGCCCGACCGCTCGCGCCAGTCAACTCGCCCCGCCGGTCGGCGTCCCGATGACCGGGCCGTTCGGCTGGGAGCCGCTATTCCACGGGGACCTTCGAGCGCCTCGAGCCGTTGCCCATCCGCCGAACGGCGGCGGCCGCGTTCCAACGGAGCGCGCCGGCCAGGTCGATGGCGTGCTCCAACCGGGTGTAGTCGGGACGGGCGGCGGCGGCGGCCAGCGCACGGTCGAGGTCGAGGTCGTGCTGGTCGAGGACGATGGAGAAGTCGCGGCGCATGGGCTCGGCCAGGTCGTAGCCGAAGGAGCGGTAGGTCCGGGCGAAGAGCGGCTTGTAGAGGCGCACCCATTCGTGCAGCCCCGAGGAGTGGGACATCGGGTTCTTGGGGCGACGCCGGATGTAGTCGGGCAGGAGGTCGGCGAAGGCCTGGCGGATCACCCATTTCTCCACGCCGTCGCGCACCTTGAGGCCGATGGGCAGGCGCATGGCCAGTCGGACTAGGGCGAGGTCCAAGAACGGCACGCGGGTCTCGACGCCGTTCCCCATGCTGGTCCGGTCGACCCGCTGCAGCTCGGTGCGGCTCAGGTTGCGGATCTTGTGCTGGAACAGTCGCTGGCGCAGGTCGTCCCCGACCTGACGGTACATGTCGTACCCGCCGAAGAGCTCGTCGGAGCCGTCCCCGGAGAGCACCACCTTCACGCCGCAGCGATGGACCCGCTCGAACAGCGGCCTGGACACCAGCGCGTTGATGATGTCGCCGTACTCGGTCAGCTCCGACATGCCGATGGCCGTCCGGACGTCGTCGAAGCGGAGCCCGTTGGGCCGGAGCTCGATGACCTCGTGCTGCACGCCCAGCTCGGAGGTCAGCCGCCGGGCATAGCGGAGGTCATCGCTGTCGGCGGTGCCCACGGTGAAGGCGACACAGTCGGGGTGCATGGCCTGGACGTGGATCAGGGTCAGCGCGCTGTCGACGCCGCCCGAGAGGATCACGCCCACTGTGAGGTCGGTGTCGACCCGTACCCGGATACTGTCCTCCAGCGCGGCACGGACCAGCTTCATGGCCTCGTCGGGATCCTCGATCGGGTCCTCGTCCTCCCCCAGCCGCATGAGGTCGACATAGGGCGCCAATCGGGGGGCCGAGCCCGGAGCGCCCCAACCGTGATGCCCGGGCGGGACCTCGGTCACCGCTGCGCCCACCGGCACCAGCGACTTGACCTCCGAGGCGATGTGGAGCCGACCCCCCTGCTCAGACCAGTAGAGGGGCTTGACCCCGACGGGGTCACGGGCCAGGTACACCCGCCCGGTCGACCGTTCGACCGCGGCGAAGGCGAACTCGCCCCGGAAGTGGTGGACGGCCTCCTCGCCCCATTCCAGGAACGACTCCAACACCACCTCGGTGTCGCTCGAGCTGCGCAGCTGGTGGCCCAGGCCTTGGAGCTCGGTGCGCAGCTCCCGGTAGTTGAAGACCTCGCCGTTGTAGCAGAGGGCCCATGCCCCGTCGGCCGAGGTCCAAGGTTGTACGGCCCGCTCCCGGTCCACGATCTGCAGGCGCTGGGTGCCGAGGAGCATGGCCTGGTCGGACAGGGTCTCCTCGATGTCGCCCCGGGGGGCGATAGCCGCCAGCATCTGCTCGAAGAGGGCACGATCGGCGCCGTCGCCAAGGATGAGAGCGATGCCGCACATCGCCGTCAGCCGCCGAATGCGGCGCTGTAGTCCTGCTTGAGCTGGTCGCAGGCCACCGGGCTCACGCACACGTGCCACGCCTGGCCCTCGTCGATCACGTTGACGTCGCCCTCGTCCTGTCGTTGCAGGAGGGCCGCAGCCAGGATCTCGTCGGCATCGAAGCGTCGGAACCAGCGCATCTCGACATCCATTGCGTAGCCGGCGCAGTGGGCGCTCGGGATCACCGCGGCATAGCCCAACGCTCGAAGCCGGTGCTGGTGCTGCACGCTGCGCACCAGGCTGGTCACCCAGAGGTCGGGCGTGCTGGGAGGCGCCTTGGCCGAGAAGTCGCGGGCCAGCTGGTTGAGCAGGACCACGGACTCGGGACGCGCCCGGGTGAAGAGGAGCCCTGAAGTATGCGGCCGCAGGCCCGGAAAGGTCCGCCGTACGCCCCAGTCACGGGCCCGGCCCGGGAGGCCCCGGGGTTGGCATCGGTACCGGAAGCCGAGCTGGCGCCGAGCCCGGAGCGGGTCCAGGTCGACCAGGTCATCCGAGGCCAGCACGTCGGCGTCGGTGTCGAAGGTCGGGGTACTCCCCCACCAGGCCGCGTCGATCTGGGACAGCAGGTAGATGCGGATCAGGGCGGAGAGGCCATCCGCGCTGCTGGCCGGGTTGGGCCGGTATTCGTGCACGTGCCGGAAGAGGCGATCGGCCGCGGCGTCCATCCCACCGGGGACGCGGGTGAGCACGGTCTCGAGCTCGGGCGTGGGAAGGCCGGCGTCCAGGGCTTTCTCAGCCGCGGGTCGGTCGGCATCATCGGGCCCGCTGGCCAGGTCGGCCTCGTCGACCAGTTGGGACACGGCCGAGCGGTAAGAGGTCAGGAGGTCGCCGGACGAGAGCGGGTCCGGCGGCTGGCGGCTCTGTGCGGTTCTGTCTCCAACCATGAACGAAATTGATCTCCCAACGTGAGGTACGCCCGCTCCCGCGAGATTCCGTCTCCCCGCCGACAGGATCGACCTCTCCGAGTCAGGTGAACCATAGCGCCACGAGTATCGCCAACGGCTGTTTGGAGCGCGTCTTTGCGGCAAGGACCGCTCTGACCAGGGCCGGTTGTCGACGGGCGACGGCCCGGGCCCAGGTCAGGGCCAGGCCAGGGAGGCGGAGACCAGGGAGGCGGAGGGCCGGCGCCACGCATCCGGCCCCTCACGGCCATCTCGTCCCGTGGTGGCACGGCCCCGAGGCGAGAGGACTCACCAGTACGAGCTGGTCGAGCCAGAACCACCGTGGCGAGGGGGCTGTTGACCTCCGCGACCTGAGGCACGGCTGAGTGCGAGGTGCCGATAGAACAAGGCCTGGTCGGGGTATCGTTTCGGGCGAACTCGTTCGCCGGGACCCGTCACCGGGCGGGTCGCCTTGGAGGAGCTACGTGGGATCGCCCATCGCCGTGCATGGATCAGAGCCAATCCCTGCACGGCGTGCCGTTCACTCCCTGACCCCCTGGATCGCCCTCGGCTTTTGCGGCTCGCTCGGACTGGCCGTCACCGGGACCAGTGTGGGGTCGGTGATCGAGCCCGACCACGCCCTGTGGTGGTTCTCGATCCCCAACGGAGCCTCGCAGCTGGTCACCGCGGCCTTCTACCTCTCGGTCGCCCTCCTGCTCGCCGGGTGGCTCGGGATCGGCAACCAGGCCCGCCAGGGCCGGCTGACCACCCGGTGGTCGTGGGTGATCCTGCTCGTGTGGGGCCTGCCCCTCTTCCTCGGGCCACCCCTGTTCAGCCGTGACCTCTACAGCTACATCGGCCAGGGGCTCTTGGCCCACCACGGCCTCAATCCGTACTCCGTGCCGCCGTCGGCCCTCGGGCACGGGCCCCTGCTCTCTTCGATCGCCAGCGTGTGGCGACACACCGCCTCCCCTTATGGCCCCCTCTTCGTCGGCGCCGCCAACGTGGTGGCCGGCGTCGCCGGGCACTCGCTGGTGGCCCAGGTCCTGGCCTTCCGGGCCCTGGAGCTGATCGGCGTGGTCCTGATCATGGTCTCGCTGCCGCGGCTGGCCCGCCACCTGGGGACCGACCCCGGCATGGCGCTGTGGCTCGGCGCCCTCAGCCCCCTGGCCATGTTCAGCTTCATCGCCTCGGGGCACAACGACGCGTTGATGATGGGGCTGCTCGTGGCCGGCGTGACCCTGGCCGTGGAGGGCCGCCTGGCCTGGGGTGTGGCCCTGTGCGCGCTGGCGGCCACGATCAAGCTGCCGGCGGCCGCGGCCATCGTCTTCCTGGGCGTCGACCAGTTCCAGGCGGCCCGGGGCACCCGGCGCTGGCGGGTGCTGGCCGAGGTCGTGGTGGTCCCCGTGGTCGTCCTGGCCGCCGTCACGCTGGCCGTCGGGCTGGGGTGGTCGTGGTTGGGGCCGAGCGCGTTGCACGTCCCCACCGAGCTGAAGGTGCTGTCGACCCCGGCGGTCTCGCTGGGCGTGCTCTTCGCCCACCTGCTCCACGTGATCGGCATCCCGGTGCGCCAGGCCACCATGATCACCGTGACGCAGGTGATCTGCGCCGCCGCCGCCGTGATCTGCTCGCTCTGGCTCCTGATCAACGCGCACAAGCTCGACGTCGTCCGGGTGCTCGGCATCGCCCTCATGCTCATCGTGGTCGGCGGTCCGACCGTGTGGCCGTGGTACCTGATGTGGGGCCTGGCCCTGCTGGCCGCCACCTCGGCCCAGCGGTCCAGGGTGTTGGCCGCCGTGGCCGCGCTGGCCATGCTGGTGGTCGGGCCGAGCGGCCATCCGCTCCTGACGGGCAACGCCTACGTGGTCGTCGCCCTGGCTACGCTGGGCGCATGCGTGTGGCTGGCGCGACATCGGCATTGGTACCGGGTGGCCTCGGGCCATGCCTCCTGAGCTGACGGCGGCCGGCGCCGTCAACGAGATGACCGCCGTCGACCTGGCGGGGGGGCCCGCGGTCGTCGAGCCGGCACCACCGGGCACCGACCGGGCGGGATCGGCGGAGACGCCCCGGGCCCCGATCGGGCGCCGATCCGACCGGTGGCCCCGGTGGGTCGTCCGGCCCGTCGTCATCTACCTGGTGTCCCGTGTCGTCACCTTCGGGGCCATGGCCATCGCCACCGCGATCTCGCACAAGAGCGTGTCGGGCGAGATCGACCTGTGGGACAGTCGCTGGTTCATCCGGGCTGCGCAGCACGGGTGGCCCAGCCATCCTCCCGTTTTCCACGGGCACATCGCCGCCAACACCATCGCCTTCTTCCCGCTGTTCCCCCTGTCGTTCCGCGGGTTGGCCGACCTCACCGGGCTGTCGCTGCTCACCGCCGGCGCCCTCGTCTCGAGCGTCACCGGCCTCACGGCGATGATCGCCGTCTGGGCGCTGGTTCGTCACTATGCCGGGACCCGCGGCGCCGACCGGGCCACGCTGCTGCTCGCCCTGTTCCCCGGGGCCTTCGTGTTCAGCATGGTCTATTCGGAGGGCCTGACCATCACCTTCGTCGCCCTCGGCCTCCTGGCCCTGCTGCGGCGGCGCTGGCTGTTGGCCGGCCTCCTCGGGTTGGCGGCCACGGCCACCTCGCCGGTCGCTGTGGCCTTCGCCGTGAGCTGTGCGTGGTGCGCCTACCGCGAGATCAGGCGGAACCACAATTGGCGGGCCCTCGTCGCTCCGGTGCTGGCCCCGCTCGGGTTCGTCGGGTATCTGGCCTTCTTGGCCGTCCACTCGGGCGGGATCTCGGTGTGGACCCAGACCGAGCGGTACGGATGGCACAGCTACGCCTCGATCTGGTACCCGTTCCACCTGGTCATCTCGTTCCTGGCCGACCCCGTCGCCATCACCAAGACCAACGACATCCTCGTGGCCGGGATCGTGGTGGCGGTCATCTGCGCCGTCGTGGCCGTCCGCGACCGCATGCCCGTGCCCATCCTCCTCTACGGCCTGATCGCCGTCGGCATCGCCGCGGTGACCGCCCCGGTCGGCCTGCGGCCCCGGTTCATCCTGTTGGCCTTCCCGTTGGTGCTCGCCGTCGGCACCCGGCTCCGCGGTCGGGCCTACCGGGTGGTCCTCTTCGCGTCCACCGCACTGCTCGTCACCCTCACCATCTACACGGTGTCTTCATTCGCCGTGTTCCCGTAGCCCGATTCGCCGTGTTCCCGTAGCCCGGGCGCGCCAGGCGCCGGCCCGGCCGTCAGGCAGGCGGTCCCTTCCCGAGTGGACGCCGCTGGACGGCCCCGGCCACAATCGCGTGGCCATCAACGGTGACGGTCAAGGGCAGGGTGACCTCGGAAACCCCTGGAAGGGGATGATGGACGCCAGCGCGCCAGAGTTGGGAAGGTCGGACTGGGATGCGTCGGTCACCTGATCGGCTCGCTCTCGCTCCCGACCCCGCCCCCTCTCTGGGCGAGGAGGACCCCGCTGGTCCCAGTGGGGTTGTCGAGCGCGGCGCCTGGAGCCTGGTGTGGCTGGCCGTGCTCACCGGCGGGATCAACCTCTGGGGATGGTGGCCGTCATGGACGCCGGCCTCGGTGGTGGGCCCGGCGCTCGTCCTGGGCGGGATCGTCGGCCTCGCCGCCACCTGGCTCATCGCCCGGCCCCGATCGCTCGCCTACCAGCTCGTGGCCATGGGCTCCATCCTCGGCTCGATGGCCATTCCCCAAGCCATCGGCATCCACATCCGCCAGTACTACAGCACGGACTCCGGTGCCTTCAACCAGGTAGCGGCCCGGGTGCTGGCGGGCGGGCACAACCCCTACTCGGCGTCGATGGCGTCGGCGGCGCAGCTGCTCAAGACACCACAGCTGTTCTGGACCTATACGGTCGACGGCACCCACATCACCCACGTGTCCTATCCGGCCGGGTCGTTCCTCTTCGAGGTCCCCGGCCTCTGGTTCGGGTTCCACCACCTGGTCTCGGACTGGATGGACCTCTACGCCTGGATCGCCACCGGGATACTGCTGTTCGTCATCCTCCCGGCCTCGTTGCGGTGGTTGGCCGCGCTGATCGCCGTGACCCCGATCTTCGTTGGCGTGTTCAGCTCGGGAGGGACAGACGCCCTCTTCGTGCCCTTCCTGGTCCTGGCCGTCTGGCAGTGGGACCGTTTCGCCGCCGGCCGCCCGGCGGGCGTGGCCCGATTCCCCAGCTGGGCGGGCACGGGCCGGTGGATCGGCCCCGTCGCCCTCGGTATCGCCTGCACCATCAAGCAGACCCCGTGGTTCTGCGTGCCCTTCCTGGTCCTGGGCGTCGTGCTCGAGGCCCGCCGGACCGGCCGGCCCCAGTTGCGCCTGGCCGGCACGTACCTGGGCGTCGTGGTCCTGGTCTTTGCCGCCGTGAACCTTCCGTTCATCATCTGGCAGCCCTCGGCGTGGGTGGACGGCAACCTCATCCCCTTCCGGCAGCCCCTGGTGGCCGACGGTCAGGGCCTCGTCACCCTGGCCCTCCACGGCATCACCGGTGGCGTCACTCTCTCCACGCTCACGATCGCCAGCGTGTTGGCCTACGCCGCCCTCCTGCTCGCCATGGTGATCTGGTTCCCGGTCATGAAGCGGATCTGGCTCTTCGTCCTCCCCGTGGTCTTCTTCGTAGCCGCCCGCAGCC
Source organism: uncultured Acidimicrobiaceae bacterium (assembly GCA_963803065.1). GTDB lineage: Bacteria > Actinomycetota > Acidimicrobiia > Acidimicrobiales > RAAP-2 > DASXMT01. The sequence goes on along the minus strand of CAWDKW010000010.1, from coordinate 139,126 downwards.
TGACCAGCTACCTGATCGACTTCTTCCCCGCCGCCATGGTGGCCGCCATCACCGTCGGTGCCGTCGGGGCACGGCCGAGGATCATCACCGCGGCGCGGGTCCGGATGGCCCTCGTGGCCACCACGGTGGCTGCGGCCGTGGCCTGCGTCGTGGTCGCCGGGCTCGCCTTCGGGTCGCCACCGCTGCAGCTGGCCGTCCGGGGAGTGAGGACGTCCAACATGGCGATCACCCTCAACGCGGTGACCGTCACCGTCGGCAACCGGACCGACGAGACGGTCACCCCCCATTTCATGGTCGTCATCGGCAGCGGCCACCCCAGCGGCTACTGGGCCCGTCCCGGCGGGGGCCCGGTGGTCCTGGCCCCCCACGCCTCGGCCACGGTCACGCTGTACCCGCCGGTCTACACCAGCGCCCCCAACCACGGGGACCACTGGGTGGTGGCTGCGTACACGTCGTCGCCCCAGGCGCTGAGTACCTCCCCCCTCCAGTTCTGGAAACTGGGCAAGGAGAAGTAGCCCGGCCGGCGCGTCGGGCGTGGGCGCGGCGGGGTCCTCGGGGACTGGAGACCGCCGCTGGTCCGATGACGGGCGCAGCGGGAGGGTCGTCGGGGCGGGCGGGACTACCGTGGGTCTTCGTCGGTATGAACCGAGGGAGGGTGCCGTGGAACGTGATCCGGAACGGGCCGGCCCGGCCCCGTGGCCGTCGTTGCCCCTTTCCGCCTGGTCGGCGAGCCGCGACACCCTGCAGCTGTGGACCCAGGTCGTGGGCAAGGTGCGCCTGGCCCATTCCCCGCTGTTGAACCACTGGTGGAACGTCCCGCTCTACGTGACCGGACGCGGCCTGACCACGTCGTTGATGTGGTCGAGTGACGGGCGCGGGTTCGAGATCGCCTTCGACTTCGTCTCCCATCAGCTCGACATCACGGTGTCCGACGGGAGGAGGCGAACGGTCGCCCTGACCCCCCGCACCGTGGCCGATTTCTACGCAGAGCTGGTGGACCGGCTCGGACAGCTCGGCATCGCAGCGGAGATCTGGACCATGCCGGTGGAGATCGAGGGGGCCATCCCCTTCGACGAGGATGTCGAGCACCGTTCCTACGATCGTGCCTACATCGAGCGGTTCTGGCAGCTGCTCGTTCGAACCACCCAGGTGTTCAACGAGTTCCGGACCAAGTTCGTGGGCAAGGCCAGTCCCGTCCATCTGTTCTGGGGCGGCCTCGACCTGGCCACGACCAGGTTCTCGGGCCGCAGCGCCCCGCCCCACGCCGGTGGCGCCCCTCATTGCGGGCCCCACGTCATGGAGGAGGCCTACTCCCAAGAGGTGAGCAGCTTCGGCTACTGGCCCGGGGGCACCGAGGAGGGCTTCTTCTACTCCTATGCCTACCCCGAGCCCGAGGGGTACCGGGAGGCCCCGGTGGCGCCGTCCGGGGCCTACTACGACGGGGATCTCGGCGAGTTCCTGCTGCCGTATGCGGCCGTTCGTACCGCCTCGGACCCGAGAGGCGACCTCTTGGCCTTTCTCGACAGCGCCTACGGGGCGGCCGCCGACCGCGGCAGGTGGGACCGGGCGTCGCTCGAGCGGGAACCACCGGCGTGGGCCCCGAACTCGGTGGCCCGGCCGGGGCCGCTGGCCCGGCCGGCCTCGTCATGAGGCGTCGTGGAAGACCAGGCCGAGCGTGCGCCGGATACCGCTGCGGACCTCGCTCACGCCGTGGCGCATGGGTGCGCGAGCCCAACCCCGTCGGGTGGGCAGGGGCCGCTCGCGGGTCGTGAACACCAGCCCGTGGCCCTGTTCCAGGATGCGCACGATGCCGCGGGACTGGGCCCGAGGCCGCTGTTCGACCAGAAGGAACTCGCCGCCGGAGAAGTCCCGTCCCGGCTCGTCCAGCCCGATGACCACCTGGAGGGGGAAGACCAGGTCGCCGTAGAGGTCGCGATGGAGGGCATTCCAGTCACCCGCCTGGTAGCGGAGCAGGATGGGTGTCGGCTTGGTCTGCCCGGCGGCGTGGCACATGGCCAGCCATGCCTCCAGGGTGTCCGGCCACGGTGCGTCGGTGCCCAGCTGGTGGGCCCAGCGGCGGGCGATGGGGACCAGGTGGGGGTAGAGGGCGTGGCGCAGCTGCTCGACGATGTCGGGCAGCGGGTGGTCGAAGTACCGGTACTCCCCCCGGCCGAACCGGTAGCGCTCCATGTCGACGGTGCTCCGGAACAATCCCGGCTGGTCGTAGAGGTCGGCGGTCCGGGCGCACTCGTGCGCGGTCATCAGTGCGCCAGTGGTGGCGCACCCGTCCTCGGCCATCCGGCTCGAAACCGAGCCCCAGTCCTGTTCGGCCACCGCCGCGATCCGCTCGGCCAGGCCCGCCATCCCGGTCGGCCCTGTCCCAGCCGCCCCTGTCCCAGCCGCCCCGGCCCCGGCCGTCATGACGATTCCAGGGCGAGCAGGGCGATCTTGGCCGCCGGCCCGCCCGCATAGCCGCCGGGGGTCCCGTCGGAGCGAACGACGCGGTGGCAGGGCACGACGATGGGGAGCGGGTTGGTGGCACAGGCGCTGCCGACGGCCCGCACGGCCCTGGGGTTGCCCGCCTCTCGGGCGACGGCGGCGTACGTGGAGGTCGTCCCGTAGGCGATGTCGGGAAGGTGGGCCAGCACCTCCCGTCGGAACCCGGTCGACAGCCGGTTGTCGAGGGGCAGGTCGAACCTCATCCGGTTTCCGTCGAAATACTCGTCGAGCTCCCGGACCACCGCATCGAGCCGGGCCGGGGCGGACAGGATCCGCGGGCTGATCGCATCGGCCAGGCCGGCCAGGACCCGATCGTGGCCCTCACGGGCGAAGGCGACGCGGACCAGTCCCCGATCGGTGCCGGCCAGGAGGAGGAGGCCGACCGGGGTGTCGATGGTGCGGTAGGCCACGTCCAGCAGGCCGTCGGCCTGGGCCCGGGACGTGAGGACGGCGTGCAGCCGGCGGTTGGCGGCCTGGTCGACTTGGAGCAGCGATGCGAACAGGTCGCCTGCTCCCCCGCCGCCGCGGCCGTGGCTGTCGGGTGCTGCGTTCTCGGTGATGATCATCGGGGTGCTCCCTCGTAGCGTGCTCGTAGTTTCTTGAGGCCGTCGGCAGCCGCCCGGCGGGCAGCGGCCTCGGTGCCGCCGAGGATCGACGCCACTTCGGCGTAGGGCAGGCCGGCCAGGTGGTGGTACGCCACCGCCTCGCGCTCGGCGGGCCGACAGGGACTCGAGGGCCGACCACAGCTCGTCGACGTCCTCGATGGCCAAGCCGTCCCGACCGGGGTCGTCGGGGACGTCGGCCACCGGCCGGGGATGCCGCCCGGCCGCCCGGTGCTGGTCGACGGCCTTGCGCTTGGCGATGGTCACCAGCCACGCCTCGATGTTGGCCCCGGGGTCGAGGTCGGGGTAGGCGCGCAAGGCGGCCAGGAAGGTCTCGGCCCAGGCGTCCTCGGCCTCGTGGTAGCCGAGCAGGGCCCGACAGACCCGGAGGACGGTCGGCCCGTGCTCGGTGATGATCTCCTCGAAGGGCCTCAGGCCCGTACCCGACCGGTGCCCCGTGGACGGCCGGCGCGAGCGCCCCCCGCCAGGTTCGCCTCGGGCCACCTAGAACAGGGTCTGTTCGGCGGCGGCCGGGGGGTTCTCGAGGGCGAGCAGGAACGCCTTGCGCTCCAGACCGCCGGCGTACCCGGTCAGGGATCCGTCGGCGCCGATGACCCGATGGCAGGGAATCACGACTCCGATGGGGTTCCGCCCGATGGCCGTGCCCACGGTTCGGGCCAGGGTCCAGTCGGCATCGTCCCCGCCCAGGTCCCGGGCGAGCTGACCGTAGGTGCGGGTGTCGCCGTAGGGAATCTCGGTGAGGAGGCGCCACACGGCCCGGTGGAATGCGCTCCCCGCCGGGCTGAGGGGCAGGGAGAAGGCATGCCGGTCCCCCGAGAAGTACTCGGCCAGCTGCTTCTGCCGCCTGATCGAACCCGAACGGGGTCAGAGGGCCGAACCGGGCCGGGTCGGGCCGATGTTGCTGTCGCTCCATGTACAACCCACTGAGGACGCCGTCGGTATTCACCAGGGTGAGGGGGCCGACGGGCGAGTCGATCACGGTGTGGGTGCGCACGGTGTGGGTGCGCACGGTGTGGATGCGCATGGTGTGGGTGAGATCAGACATGGAACTTGGATCAGACATGGTGTCCTCCAATCAGTACGTGACTGGTAGACGCCGCGGTCGGGCCCTTCGTGAGGAGGAACTCGACGCTCGGGCCCGATTCCCCCGTTCCCGGGTCAGCCCGCCTCGTCGACCATCAGCACCTCAGGGTTCACGATGTGCAGCGGGGTCTCCCCGCGGAGCAGCCGCTCGAGGTCGTCGGCCACCGTCAGGGTGTGATTGGCCTCCGTGTCGTAGGTCGCTCCACCGATGTGCGGGGTGAGCACGACCTGTGGGAATTGGGTGAGCGGGTGGTCGACGGCCAGATTCTCGCCGACGAAGTGGTCGAGGCCCGCGGCCCCGACCTTCCCGGTTCCCAGCGCGGCCACCAGCGCATCGGTGTCGTGGAGTTGGGCCCGGGCCGTGTTGATGTACACGGCGCCGTCACGCATGGAGGCGAACTGGTCGGCGCCGATCATCCCCGCCGTCTCCTGGTTGACCGGGGCGTGCATCGACACGACGTCCGACTGGGCCAAGAGCTCCTCGAGCGAGGACCCGGCGTCCTCGGCGTAGGGGTCGTACGCCAGCACCTGCATGCCCAGCCCTTCGAGCCGCCACCGCAGGGCACGGCCGACCGCGCCCAGGCCCACCAGGCCGGCCGTCTTTCCGGCCAGCTGCCAGGCCCGGTAGCGCTGGTAGGGAATGAGGCCGTCCTTGTAGACCTCGCCGCGTCGCACGTCCTGATCGGCGGCCACCAGGCCCCGGGTGGCGGCGAAGAGCAAGCCGACGGCCAGCTCGGCCACCGCGTCGGCGTTGCGGGCCGGCGCCCGCAGCACCGGGATGCCCGCCGCGGTGGCCGCGGGGACGTCGACGTTGGTCGGGTCGCCCCGGCAACTGGCCACGGCCAGGAGGGGCTGGTCGAACACCGGCCCGGCGCACCGGTCCGTCTCCACGATCAGGATGGTGGCCGACTCGGCCGCCGCCCGTTCGGCCAGCTGCTCTGCGTTGTAGATCCGTAGCGGCTGATGATCGATCCACGGATCGATGACGAGGTCGGCCAGCTCCTGCAGCTTGTCCAACCCCGGGCCGCGCACCGGTGCGGTAATCAGAGCCCGGGGGCGTCCGTCGTCCATCAACCTTCCCTTCGCCACTTTCGCCGTCTATTACTGTCCACTCATGACTCCTGCGCCGACATCATGACACCTGATACCGGCCACGTGCCCGTGACCGTGGGCATCGACATCGGCACCACGTCGGTCAAGGCCGTGGCCGTGTCCGAGGCCGGCGAGGTGCTGGCGCGGACCCGGGTCCCGCACCGGGTCATCCACACGTCGGCCGACCACATGGAGCACAGCGCCCTGGCCGCGTGGCGCCGCGGGCCGGTCCGGGCCTTCTCGCTCGTCCGCGACGCCCTGTCCGCCTCCCTGGCCTCGCCGTCGGGCGCACCGGTTCCGGCCTACATCGCCGGGATCTGCGTGGCCGGGATGGTGCCCTCGCTCACGGCGGTGGACCGCCGGGGCATCCCCCGTACGCCGGGCCTCCTCTACGGCGACGCCCGAGGGAGGGGTACGTCGGGGACCTCCCTGTCCCCCGACGGCCCGACCGGCACCATGCCCGACGCCGAGGGGTTCCTCGAGTGGACGGCGCGACAGATGCCCGACGCCTTCGGGTACTGGCCTGCGCAGGCCGTAGCCAACCACGCCCTCACCGGCACGGCCAGCATCGACACTGCGGTGGCCTCGACGCTGGGCGACCTCCACCGATCGGGCCAGTGGAACGCCGAGATCCTGAACCGCTGCCAGGTCTACTCGGCCCAGTTGCCCGAGGTCGTGCTGACCGGACAGCCGGCTGGCACCCTCCGTCCCCGTCGCATCCGCAAGGGTGCCGAACCGGCGCCGTTCTCGGCGGGGGGATCCGACTATCCCGAGACGGTGGTCGCCGGCGGCACCATCGACGCCTTCTGCGACCAGATCGTGGCCGGGGCCAACGACGTGGGCGACGTCATTGTCCTCTTCGGCGCCACCATGGTCGTGTGGGTGGTCACCGACGACTGGGTGGAGGTGCCCGGGCTGTGGACCGTCCCCCACACCGTGCCCGGGCGGGTGCTGGTCGGGGGCCCGAGCAACGCCGGTGCCCTCTTCGTGGACTGGGCCCGGTCGCTGTTCCGGACCGGCCGACGAGCGGATCCGGCCGGCGACGGCCGGACCGGGGATCCGCAGCGGGTGCCGGTGTGGCTCCCCTATGTCCGGGGTGAGCGGGTCCCCTTCCACGACACCACGCTGCGGGCCGCCCTCTTCGATCTCGACATCACCGATGGTCCCGCCGGCATGTCCCGGGCCGCCTACGAGGCGAGCGGGTTCGTGGTGCGGAGCATCCTCGAGCGCTCGGGCGTCACCGGGCGACGGGTGGTGGCCAGCGGCGGGGGGACCCAGCTGGCCGCCTGGATGTCCGGGGTGGCCGATGCCACCGGACTGCCCGTCGACACCGTGGCCGTCCCCGAAGGAGCGGCCCTGGGCGCGGCCTTCCTGGCCCGCATGGCCGCCGGCTTGGAGCCCTCCCTCGACGGTTCGAGGAGCTGGGCCCGCCCCGGCCGGCGCGTCCTCCCCGATCCGCAGTGGCAGGAGGCAGCCGAGCGCCGCTACCGGCGCTTCGTGACCCTCGGCTCCGGTCGTTGAGCCCGACCCGTCCACCGGTCGGGCTCACGGCCCACTGCTAGCTCGGGACGGCGGGCTCGAAGGCCACCTTGACCGCGCCGCTTTCCCCCTGGGTGGCCAGGGCGCGGAGGGCGTCGTGCCAGTGGTCGAGGGGGAACCGGTGGGTCAGCATGCCGGTCAGGTCGACCCGGCCGGCGGCCACCATGTCGAGGTAGTGGCGAATGGCGTGTTGGCGAACCCCTTCCACCTCTTCGATCCCGAAGGCGTTGGAGCCCACGAGCGACAGCTCCTTGAAGTAGATCGGCGTGTACTCCCAGCGGCCGGGGGTGTGGACACCCGTCTGGACCAGGGTGCCCCGCTCAGCCAGCACGCGTACCCCGACTTCGAGGGTCTCCGGTCTGGCCACCGTGTCGTAGACCACGTCGATGCCGCCGGGGTGGGCCATGGGCAGCCCGGCGTAGGCGGTGTGGAGCACGCCGCCCGACCAGTCGGCCAGGGCCTCGACCAGGCCGAGCCGGGGCTCGTGGGGAAGGACCACGCTGGCGCCGAACTTGGTGGCCAGGTCGGCCTGGGCCGGGAAACGGGCGACCACCGCGATGTCGACCTCGGGGTAGAGGGCCCGCAGGACGGCCACGCTGGTCACCCCGAGGGCGCCGGCCCCGTAGACGAGGGCCCGACCGGTGGGCGGGGGCGGGTGGCGGACGATGGCGTGCAGGGAGACGGCGAAGGGGTCGGCCAGCACGGCCTCCTCGGTGGTCACCGAGTCGGGTACGGGGATGAGCATGGAGTCGTGTGCGGCCATGAGGTCGGCCCAGCCCCCGGGGGCGTCGGTGGTCACCCCGACGTGGACCCCCGGCCCGAGGGCCCCGGTGGTGAAGCTCCAGCACAAGTTGAGGTCCCCGCTCTCACATGCCGGGCACGGCGGCGTGATCCCCCGGGGCCCACAGGTCAGCCAGGGGTTGAGCAGCACCCGCTGGCCGACTTCCAGCCCGGTGGCCTCCGGGCCCAGGGACACCACCTCGGCCACCACCTCATGCCCGGGGACGTGCGGGATCGACGAGAAGGCGGCCATGGGGTTGTCGATGTCCCCTGTCTCGAACTCCCCGAGCACCAACTTGGTCTCGGACCCGCACACGCCCGAGAGGAGGGGCCGGGTGATGACCCAGTCCGGCCGGACCAGCCGGGCGTCGTCGACCTGGCGGAGCCCGAAGGGCAGCGACGCCAGGCGAGCATCGAGCTCGTCGCCCTCCTCGTCGCCGTCGCCGTGCCGGTCGGCAGGCAGCCCGAATACCAGTGCCTTCATCAACTCGGTCCAGCCTTTCCAGTCACGGGCCGGAGGGTTCCGGCGCCGGGTCGGCCATGGCCAGCATGCCGGTCATGAACGAATCGATGTCCGCCGTCTTCAGTTCCACGATGGCCTTCATGTCCGGGAGGTAGTGCTCGAAACGGGGGCTGTCGATGGCCTCGGCGATGCCGTCGGCCACCTCCTCGGCCGGGGCCAGCGGGCCTGAGTAGAAGGCGGGGTCGTTGTCGGGTTGGTCCCAGATCTCGGTGTCGATGGCACCGGGGAGGATGAGGCGCACGGCGACCCCGGTGCCGGCCAGGTCGGCGGCCATCACCTCGCTGAAGCCGCAGAGGGCGAACTTGGACGCCGAATAGGCCGCCTCGGTGGCGATCCCCAACCGGCCCCCGAGGCTGGACACGTTGACGATGGTCCCCGATCCCGCCTCGATCATCCGCGGCAGGACGGCGAGGGCCATGGCCACGGGCGACAGGTAGTTCACCCGCATCACCCGCTCGGCGTCCTCGACCGACAGCCGGGTCACCGGCCGGCGCATGGGGATGCCCGCGTTGTTGACGAGCACATCGAGGCGGCCGAACGCGTCCCAGACCTCCTCGGCCAGGGCGGCGGCGCCCACCGGGTCGGAGAGGTCGGCCGTCCACGAGCGGGAACCGGGGGCGTCGGCCCGGCACGCCTCGAGCACCCCGGCGAGGCGGTCGGCCCTCCGGGCCACGATGCCGACGGTGTACCCCCTGGCGGCCAGCACCCGGGCGGTGGCCGCACCGATCCCCGAGGATGCCCCGGTGACCAACGCGACGCGGCCGTCGTCCTTCACGGCAGACACGCTATCGAGTCGCCCCGAGCCCGTCGACGTCGTCGCCCACCCCGGCGTCGGTCGCCCCGGGGTTCTGGCCGGCGGGAATGAGGTGCTCGCAGACGGGCAATGCCGTCCGGTACTCATCGTCGGTCAGCCAGATCGGCACCGGCCCCTCCTGCTCAAGAGCCAGGTTCGGGATCACGGGGCAGTCCGAGCAGTCGCTCGGCGATGACGTTGCGCTGGATCTCGCTGGTGCCCCCGGCGATGGTCAGGCACCGGGTGACCAGGAACCCGTAGGTCCACCGTTTGGCCTCCCCCTCGGTCGTCGCACCCTCGGGCCCCAGCATGGCCAGGCCCAGTTCCTGGGCCCTCTGCTCGTGCTCGGCGCCGAGGAGCTTCTGCACGCTGGTGCCCGTGCCTGGATCGGCCCCGGCCAGCGAGCGGAGCGTGGAGCGGTGACCCATCAGCCTGATGGCCTGCGCCTCGGCCAGCAGCGATCCGAGCCGCAGGCCCAGGCCAGGGGTCAGGGGCTGGTCCCGCTCGTCGGCCAGTTGCAAGAGGGCCTCGACCCCGTTCCCGAATGTCGCCCCGGACGACATCGACACCCGCTCGTTGGCCAGGGTCAGCCGGGCGATGGCCCACCCGCCGTCCACCTCCCCGATCACGCAGTCATCGGGGACGAAGACCGAGTCGAGGAACACCTCGTTGAACATGGCCTCGCCGGTGAGCTCCCGGAGGGGCCGGACGTCCAATCCGGCCGAGTGCATGTCGACAATGAAGTAGGTGATGCCCTGGTGCTTGGGGGCCGTGGGGTTGGTCCGGGCCAGGCAGATGCCCCATTGCGACTGGCCGGCCAGCGACGTCCACACCTTCTGCCCGGTCAGGAGCCAGCCCCCGTCCGTCCGTTCCGCCCGGGTGGTCAGGCTGGCCAGGTCGGACCCGGCCCCCGGTTCCGAGAACAGCTGGCACCAGCTCGCCTCGCCCATCAAGGTGGGCCGCACCCATCGCTCGCACTGCTGGTCCGACCCGTGGGTGATGATGGCCGGTAGGGCCCACGCCCCGACGGCCAGGTGCGGACGGCTGATGCCGGCGGCGGCCATCTCCCCGTCGATGACCAGTTGCTCCACGGCCGAGGCATCCCGCCCCCAGGGTCGAGGCCAGTGGGGCACGGCCAGGCCGGCGTCCACCAGCGCCCGGCGGCGATCCGGTCCTTTGCGCGCCTTCAGCTCGGCGAGCGTCGGGGCCAACTCGGTGCGTACCCGCTCGGCCTCGGCGGGGAGGTCGGTGACCAGCGTCCGTCGGACGCCGCGACGGGCGAGGGCGACCACCGCGCTCTGGTACTCGTCGGGCTCCCCGAACAGCTGGCGGGTGGCGACGGCGCGCTTCAGATGGAGATGGGCATCGTGCTCCCAGGTGAACCCGATCCCGCCCAGGAGCTGCACGCAGTCCTTGGCGTTCTGCGCGTACCCGTCGAACACCACCGCCCCGGCCACCGCGGCGGCCAGGGCCGACTCGTCGGAGGGGCCGGCCGTGACCGCGTGGGCGGCATCCCACGCCACCGCGGTGATCTCCTCCACCGTGACCAACATGTTGGCCAGCTTGTGCTTCACCGCTTGGAACTGACCGATCGGCCGGCCGAACTGCCGGCGGACCGTGGCGTACTCCGAGGCCGTCTGCAGGCACCACCGGGCCCCGCCGGCCTCCTCGGCCGCGGCCAGGGAGACGGCCACCTCCCGGAGCCGGGGCATGGTCAGGGTGGGAAACTGCCGGTCGGTCCGGACCAGGGCCCGATCGGCCTCCACCACGCCGACCCGCCGGGTGGGGTCCAGGCTGGCCAGCTGTCGGACCCCCAGCTGGTCCACGTCGAGCAGGCACCAGATCGCCGGGCCGTTGCCACCGCGGGCCGGGGCCAGCACCATCGAAGCCGTCCCTGCGCCGAGCACCGGGCGGAGCTCGCCCGAGAGGGTGATCGTCCCGTCGGCCCCGCGACCGACGATGTCGAGATGGGAGGGACCCAGGTACACGGCGGCGGTCCGGCTGCCGTCGACCAACCCGGGGACCAGGTCGCCGCCCTGGGAGTCGGTCCCCGATTCGGCAATGGCCGCCGAGGCGACCACGGTGGGGAGGAGCGGTCCGGGGACGAGTGACGATCCCGTCTCCTCGAGGACCACGGCCAGCTCGAGGAGGCCGTAGCCGCCGCCACCCCACCGCTCGGGGACATGGATCCCGAGCCAGCCCTGTCCGGCCAGGTCGCGCCAGACCGGTTGCAGCTCCTCGACCTCGGCGTCCAGCAGCGCCCGGGCGACCTTCGGTTCGCAGTGGGTGTCGAGCCAGCGGCGGACCGTCCGGGCCAGGGCCTGGTGCTCCTCGGAGATGGCTATGGGCACGGTCGGTCCTTGTCCGAGGGGCGGACCATCGGCCGCCGGTTCATCTCGATCCGAGTGGTCAAGGCGCCAAGCCTGTCACCTGGACGCCTGCCCTGCACCGTCACCGGCGGTCCGGATCGGGGAGGAACCCGGTCCGGACGTCCGGTCGGTCGGCGCCGGTCAGCGGGCCGAGAAGGAGACCGGCAACGACGTCGGCGACCGGAAGGCGAAACCGTGCACATGGGGGTCGTCGCCCAGACCCGGGTCGAGCCGCAGGTCCTCGACCCGGTCGAAGAGGGCGTTGACGGCCACGCGCGACTCCATGCGGGCCAGGTGCATCCCGAGGCACATGTGGACACCGAAGCCGAAGCCGACATGCTGTTGGGCCTGCCGGAAGAGATCGAAGGTGTCGGGGTCGGTGTACCGGCGGTCGTCCCGATTGGCTCCGCCCAGGAACAGGCCGACGTCGCTACCGGCCGGGATGGCCACCCCGCCGAGCTCGGTGTCCTTCACCGCAGTGCGTAGGATCATCATGACCGGCGACTCCCATCGCAGCGACTCCTCGAACGCCTGAGGAAAGAGCGCACGGTCCTGTTGCACCGCGGCGAGCTGGTCCGGATGCTGCAACAACCCGAAGAGCACGTTGCCGGTGGCCCGGTAGGTGGTCTCCACGCCGGCCGGGAGCAACAGGCGCAGGAACGAGAGGATGTCCTCGTCGCCGAGCTTCTCACCCTCGCTCTCGGAGGCGACCAGGTCGCTGATGAGGTCGTCGGCCGGGCGGACCCGTCGCTGGTCGATGACGGCCGTCAGGTAGGACCGGAGGGCCTCCGAGGCGGCGATCCCCCGCTCCCAGTTCATGGCCACGCTGATCAGCTCGATCGTCCACTGCTGGAACTGGGCGTAGTCGCTCATCGGCAGGCCCAGGATGCGGGCGATGACCCGGACCGGGAACCCGAAGGTCAGCTCGCGAACCAGGTCGGCGTGCCCCCGCCCGGCGAACTGGTCGATGAGGTCGTCCACCACCGACCGGACCAGACCGGTCTCCCAGCGCTCGAGCACCTTCGACCGGAAGGCCGGCGAGACGAGCGCCCGCTGCAGCTTGTGGTCCGGCGCGTCCATCTGGAGGATGGTGCGCCCCATGACGGCACCCATGATCCCCTCGTAGACGGTCGACGAGTACGTCTTGTTGTCCCGGAGGGCGGTGACCACCTCGTCGTGACCGAGGACCGACACGGGCGGGGGCCGGCCGGTGTCGACCAATGGGGCCGTCGGCTCCAATCCGGTGAAGTTGATCTCCCCGACGTGCACGGGTCCCTGCCGTCGCAGCTCGGCCAGGCGGGGGTAGGGGTCGCGGATGTCGCCGGTGACCGTGTCCTGCAGTTCGAACGGGTCGAACGGTCCGCCGACCCGTTCATCGACCTTCTCGTCGAGCACAATGCTCATCGTGGTCCTTCCTGTGGGCCGGGCCGACCGGGGAGGTACAGCCACCCTGGGTGGGGCACAGAACATTCTACCCGTATGTAATCCATTCTACAAGTACGTGGACATAAACTCAGGGTATGTTCAGGTTCTTCCGGCCCCATGCCCCGGGCCGGCCGGGACGCCGGTCCGGTGACGGCCGATAGCCTGACTTCGCCTGACGGTGGAGCAACGCTCGGGCAGATGGGTCGTAGGCGACGCGTACGTGGCGTACGATCGGGCATCCAGGGGAAGGACGGGGCATGGGGTTTCAGATGACGAGGACGGGCGCCTGATGAGCCGTCGCCAACCCCGAGGCCAAGAGACGCGTGAGCGCATTCTGGCCGTTGCCCTCAGCCAGTTCGCCGCCCGGGGCTACCACGCGGTGAGCATCGAGGACATAGCCAGCGCCGCCGGCGTGACCAAGGGTGCCGTCTACTACTGGTTCACCGACAAGGACGACATCGGGCGCGACCTCCAACACGATCTGTACGAGCGCCTGGCCCGTGACGGCCTGGCCGCCCTCGAGCCAGATGCCGACACGGTGACCAGCATCCGCCGGGCGCTCGAGGTGTTTCTCGACACCCTCGACAACCTCGGGGAGGCGCAGTTCTTCCTGCGTGACGCCTGGACGATCCCCGAGCTCGACGTGGTCACCATCGCCGACGGGCAGGACGCCCTCGGGCTGCTGCGCGGGGTGCTGGTCGGGGGCATGACCCGGGGCGAGATCGTCCCCCTCGACCCCGATGCACTGGCCCGCGTCCTGTTCGGCGCCCTCACCGAGGCCACGCTGTACGTGCTGACCACGGGCGAGCGCACCGCCACCCTGGCCGCCATCGACCACCTGGTCGAGTCCCTCGGGACCGGCGGCCGGGCCACCGAGCTGACCCCGACCACGGCCACCAAGAGCCGCCGTGGTTGAAACGGCGCCACCGGTCGGCACCGCGCTGCACCCGCTCGCGCCCCTCACCGCCGAGGAGATCCGGACGGCGGTGCGGGCGGTGCGGTCCGACGGCCGGGTCGGCCCGGGGGCACGCTTCGCCACCATCACCCTCGACGAGCCGCCCAAAGCGGTGCTGTCGGCCTTCCGGCCGGGCGACCCCGTCGAGCGACGGGTGCACCTGGTGATCGTGCCCGGCCCCGAGAGCACGGTCATCGAGGCCGTCGTGGCCGTCGACGCCGCGCCTGGTCCGGCCCCGACCGAGCCTGCCGACGCCGGGCCCGGTGCGACGATCGTCTCGTGGGTCGAGCGGTCCGATGTGCGCCCGGCGCTGTTGTTCGAGGAGTCGATGCGGGCCATCAACGCATTGAAGGCCGACCCCGACTGGCGGGCGGCGATGCGGCGCCGCCACATCACCGACTTCGACAAGGTGCAGGTCGATCCGTGGCCCACCGGCAACTTCGGCCGACCCGAGGAGGAGAACCGGCGCATCGCCCGCTGCCTCTCCTACTACCGGGAGCACACGACCGACAACGGGTACGCCCGTCCCATCGAGGGGGTGATCGCCACCGTGGACGCCGCCCGCGGCGAGGTCATCGAGATGCTCGACTACGGCATCGTCCCCCTTCCCGAGGAGACAGGCAGCTACTACCCCGAAGACCACGAGCCGCTGCGCACCGACCTGCGACCGCTCGAGATCGTCCAGCCCGAGGGGCCGAGCTTCACCGTGGAGGCCAACCTGGTCCGGTGGCAGCGCTGGTCGCTGCGCGTGTCCATGGACCCTCACGACGGGCTGGTGCTGCACACCATCGGCTACGAGGACGGCGGCCAGGTCCGACCCATCCTCCACCGGGCGTCGATCACCGAGATGGTGGTCCCCTACGGCGACCCCGGCCCCATGCACGGCTGGAAGAACGCCTTCGACGTGGGCGAGTGGGGCCTCGGCCGGATGGCCAACTCCCTCACCCTGGGTTGCGACTGTCTGGGCGAGATCGTCTACCTGGATGCCACCCTGGCCAGCGAGCAGGGCGATCCCTACGTGCTACCCAACGCGGTGTGCATCCACGAGGAGGACTACGGGATCCTGTGGAAGCATCAGGACCTCCTGGCCGGACGGACCGAGGTGCGGCGCTCCCGGCGGCTGGTCATCTCGTCCATCTCCACCGTCGGCAACTACGAGTACGGCTTCTACTGGTACTTCTATCTCGACGGATCCATGCAGCTCGAGGTGAAGCTGACCGGGATCATGTCGACCCAGGCCCTGGCCCCGGGTGAGCGGTCCCCCTACGCCACCCTGGTTGCCCCCGGTCTGGCCGCTCCGGTGCACCAGCACCTCTTCTGTGCCCGCCTCGACGTCGAGGTCGGGGGGTCCGGCAACGAGGTCCATGAGGTCTCGTGCGAGGCCCTGCCCGTCGGCGAGATCAATCCGTGGTCCAACGCCTTCGTCTCCCGGGTCACCAGGCTCGACTCCGAGCTCGGGGCCCGCCGGAACATCGACGCCGGCTCGAGCCGCTACTGGAAGTTCGTCAACCCCAAGGTCGTGAACCGCCTGGGCGAGCCGGTCGCCTACAAGCTCGTGCCCGGGCCGACGCCCACCCTCCTCGCCCACCCCGAGTCCAGCGTCGGGCGACGGGCCGGGTTCGCCCGCCACAACCTCTGGGTGACCCCCTTCGATCCCGAGGAGCGACGGGGTGCGGGCGACTACCCCAATCAGCACACCGGTGGCGACGGCCTGCCCTTGTGGACGGCGGCCGATCGGTCGCTCACCGACACCGACATCGTCGCCTGGCACACCTTCGGGGTCACCCATGTCCCCCGTCCCGAGGACTGGCCGGTCATGCCGGTCGAGTACTGCGGGTTCCAGCTCGTTCCGGTGGGATTCTTCGACGCCAACCCCGCCCTCGACCTCCCTCCGTCGCCGAGCCACTGCCACTGAGCGGCCCAGCAGCGCGCCCGCGAACCGGGCCCGTACACTGAGCGGACTGCCATGGTCTACATCCTTGCGCTCGGGGCTGCGTGTTCGAACGCACTCATCAGCGTGCTCCAGCGCATGGGCGTGGAGGACGCCAGCGAGGAGGACACGCTCCGGCTCAGCCTCCTCGCCCATGCGTTGCGCCGTGGTGTCTGGCTGGCCGGCTTCGCCTTCATGATCGGCTCGTTTCTCTTGCAGGCCGCGGCCCTCCACTTTGGCCGGCTCAGCCAGGTGCAGCCCATCCTGGTCACCGAGCTCTTGTTCCTCGTCTTCATCCTGTCCACCTGGTTCGGCTACCGGTCAGGGCTGCGCGAATGGCTCAGCGTTGGCCTGTGCTCGGCCGGCCTGGCCGGGTTCTTGGTCTTCGCCGCGCCGGTGGGCGGCAACCGGCTCCCCGGTGACCTCGGTTGGGTGGTCGTCGGTGGGTCGTGCGCGACGGCGATGGTCGTCTGCGTCCTCGCCGCCCTCCGCGGCCCGCGGTGGTGGCGCGCCGCCATGTTCGGGACCTCGGCCGCCGTCGGCTACGCGTTCACCGCCTCGTTGACCAAGGTGGTCACCCACTACGCCGCCCAGGACGTCGGGACGATCTTCCTCCATTGGGAGACCTACGGACTGGTCGTCTTCGGGGTCCTCTCCGTCTTCCTCACCCAGAACGCCTTTCGGGCCGGGCCCATCGGCGCCTCCCAGGCCGCCCTGGTGCTGGTCGACCCGCTGGTCAGCATCGGCATCGGCATCGCCCTGTTCGGCGACAACATGCAGACGGCCGGGATCCGGGGGCCGCTCGAGGCCTTCTCCCTCCTCTTGCTCATCGTGGGCGGGTTCTCCCTCTCGAACTCCTCGGCGGTGACGTTGGTCCTGGGCGAAAGCGAGTCGAGCGACCTGCTCACGCCGCGGTACCAGGCCCGCCACGACCAGGCCGCCGTGGGGCAGCCCGACCCCAGCCCACCGTGACCCACCGGGCTCACCCCGTGGCCGTCGCCTCCGGATGGATGAACAGCGCCCGGTGCACCATGGTGGTGAGGATGTCGAGGGCCGCCTCGTCCACCGGTCGGCCCACCAGCTCGCGCATGTAATGGAAACGGTCGAGCATGGCCAGGACGGCCATGCTCGTCACCTCGGGGTCGAGGTCACCGGCGGGGCCGGCCGCGGCGATCTGCGAGGCCATGGCCTCGCACAGTGCGGTGATCATCCGCCTGATCTGATCGCCGACCCCCTGATCGACGGCGGCCAGGTCGGTCCAGGACCGGAACAACGGCGCGTAGCGCAACCAGAGGGACGAGTAGTCGCCGATCCAGGCGCGCAGATGGGCCCAGCTCTCCCCGTCGAGCGCGCCTCCTGCCTCGGCCATGGGCTCGGTCGAGAGGTTCGAGGCCTCGGAGGCCGCTTCGACGGTCAGGGCCCGAACCAGGTCCTCCTTGTTGGAGAAGTACAGGTAGAACGTCCCGTGCGACGTGTTGGAGAGATCGACCACGTCCCGCACCCGCGTGCCGTGGTAGCCCCGTTCGTCCAGCACCTCCATGGCCGAGTCGAGCAGCTTGCGCATGGTCCTGCGCCCCTGGCTGCGCAGCGCCCGTTTGCTGGCGGGCAGGCCGGCCACCGGATCGGCGTGGCCCGGCGGCGGGTGGCCCGGCTCGCCCGGGCCCGGTGTGCGGGCGCTCGACGCCGGTCCGACGCCGCCGTCTCTTGGGGTGGGGGCCACGGGCGGCATGGTTCAGGGCTGGGTTCGGGCACCTCGGCCGGCCAGCACCCGCTCCATGGCCGCCAGGGCCTGCCCCGACGGCCCGGCGAAGACGACGCCCCCGTGCTCGAGGATGACGGCCTCGGTGGCCAGGTCCAGGGCCCGGTCGACCTGCTGCTCGACGACGAGGAGCGCGGTCCCGGCCCGGTTGATCTCCCGCAGCCCGTTGTAGACGGCCTCGATCACCACCGGGGCCAGGCCGAGCGAGAGCTCGTCGGCCACCAGGACCCGCGGTGGCACCACCAGCACCTTGGCCAGGGACAAGAGGCGCTGCTGGCCTCCCGAGAGGGTGCCGCCGGCCTGCGTGCGGCGCTGGCCGAGCACCGGGAAGGCCTGGTAGGCACGCTCGAGCGACTCGGGCACCCGCCGCCGGCCGGCGCGTTGTCGGAACGCCATCACCAGGTTCTCCTCGACCGTCAGGTTGCCGAAGATCCCCCGCCCCTCGGGTACGTGGGCCATGCCGGCCCGGGCGATCTTGTAGGCCGGTTGGCCGGTCATGTCCTGACCGCTCAGCCTGATCGTCCCCTGGGTGGTCGGGACCAGCCCGCTGACCACCCGGGCCACCGTGGACTTCCCGGCCCCGTTGGAGCCGAGCAGCGCGGTGATGCTTCCGGCCGGGATGGTGAAGGTGACGTCGAAGAGGGCCCGGTAGGGCCCGTAGGCGGCGCAGACGCCCTCGACTTCCAGGGCCGGGGTCTCCGCGCCGGTGGCGCCGGTGGGCGTGGTGGACCCGTTGGTGCTCGGCCCGGCGGTCACCCGCTGACCCCCAGGTAGGCATGGCGCACGTCGGGGTCGGCCATCACCTCGTCGAAGGTTCCGCGGGCGATCACCTCGCCCAGGTCCATCACGATGGCCCGATCGACGACATCGGCCACCATCTGCAGGTCGTGCTCGACCAGCAGCACCGTCATCCCCCGTTCGCGCTGGAGGGTGCGCAGCACGTGCGCCAGCTCCTGGGTCTCGGTGACGTCGAGCCCCGAGGAGGGCTCGTCGGCCAGGAGCACGACCGGGTCGGCCACCAGGGCACGGGCCAGCTCCACCAGCCGGCAGGAGCCGAGGCCGAGGGCGGAGACGGGGATGTCGGCCCGGTCGGCGATGTCCACCAGCTCGAGCACCTCGGCCACCCGGGCCAGCTCCGAGGAGGTGGGCCCGCTCCGGTGGCACAGGTCCCGCCACAGTCGCCCGTCGCCGCCGCGGGCGCGCTCGGCCACCAGCAGATGCTCGCGCACCGTCATGTCCGAGAACACCTCCACCCGTTGGTAGGTCCGACCGATCCCGAGCCGGGCCCGTCGATAGGTGGGCAGGCCGCCGAGCACCGTCCCGCCCAACGTGATGCTCCCTTGGTCGGGGCGGAGCTGCCCGCAGATGCAGTTGAACAGCGTCGTCTTGCCCGCCCCGTTGGGACCGACCAGCCCCACGCTCTCCCCGCGCTCGACGGTGAAGGTCACGTCGCGGACCGCAGCGATGCCGCCGAAGGACTTGGTCACCCCGGCGCACGAAAGCAGCGAACCGCCGTCGTGGGGTCGGTCCGGAGCCGCTCCCCTCTCCTGGCTCGTCGTGGCCCAGCCCCCGGCCGGCTTACGCCCCCTCATGGCTCACCCCGCTCTCGGGCGCTCCGACGCCCGTGTAGCCGCCATCGAGGGAGCCCGAGCCGACGGGCTGCCGGGCCCCGTCGACGAGCCCGCCCGCCCTCCCCGGCGGACCGGGCGGGGCCGGCGGGGAGTCGCCGGAGAAGAGGAGGCGCTCGAAGCGCATGGTCCATCGCCGCTTCTGGAACTCGAGCACCCCTTCGGGGTGGGCGGCGTAGGTGAGCGACCCGAAGGCAATGAGCACGAAGAGGATGCCGGTGCCCCCGTACCGGGACGGGAGGTAGGTGAGGACCTGCTGGATGACCACGAAGCCCATTCCGGCCTGGATGGCTCCCTCGATGGTGCCCACCCCGGTGGTGATCACGGTGACCACGAAGGCCAACGACAGCTCGTAGCTGAACTCCGCTGGGTTGACCGACTGTTGCTGAATGGTGAGCAGGGTCCCCCCGATCCCGGCCACGACCCCGGAGAGGGCGAAGATCAGGATCCGCTGCCAGGTGAGGTTGATGCCGATACCGGCCGCCCCCGTCTCGCTCCCCCTCATGGCGGTGAGGTATCGACCGGTGGTGCCGTTGCGCACCAACGTCACCCCGGCCACGCACACGACGAGCACGATCATGGACAGAACGAAGAGGGCGTGGCCGTTGCCGTTCAGGATGCCGAAGCCGACCCATTTGGCCGGGACGGTGAGCGCATGGCCGTGGGCCTGCCCGATCTGGCTGAACACCGACGTGTCGAAGAACAGCGCGGCGGCGATGGTCATGAGCACCAGTCCCAGCCCCTTGAGCCGGAGCGAGGCCAGGGCCAGGACCACGGCCACCAGTGCGGCCAGGGCGGCGCCCACGATGGCGCCGAGGAGGTAGTTCAGGCCGATGTGGTTGGCCAGCTGGGCGGCGGTGAACGCCCCCACCCCGGCCAGGGTGGCCTGGGCCAGCGAGAGCTGACCGCCCATCCCGGTGATCAGCGTGATGGACAAGAAGATGGTCGAGAAGGCCAGTCCCGAGTTGAACACGCTCTCCCAGTTCTGCGGCATCCACGACAGCATCGAGACGATGAAGCCGGCCAGCAGCAGGTACCACAGGACCCTGATCACGCGGCTGAGCTGCGGAGCCCGTATGGCCGCGATGGTCGGCGGCGGGGGGGGATCGACCGAGGCCAGCGGGTCCTCGTCGTCGTGCAGCTGGCGCATGCCCCGCACCAACAACAGGGCGGCGACGAGGACGATGAAGGGCAGCGAGGGGAGGACGGCGGCCGACCAGGGGCTCGAGGCGGGCAGGTAGCCCTCGAGGACGGTATCGGCCACGCCCATGAGCACCCCGACCAGGGCGGCGATGGGCAGGGATCGCAGGGCCGCCCATGCCGCGGCGGCGAAGGCGGCCACCAGCAAGGTGGCGTAGTCCTGCGACTGCAGCTGCCCGTAGATGGGGGCCAGCAGGACGCCGGCCAGCCCGGCCATGAAGCTCGACACCGCCCACGCCGTGGCGATCACCCGGCCCGAGTTCACCCCGTCCAGTTGGACCAGGCGGCGGCTCTCGACCGCTCCCCGCATCTGCAGGCCGAGGTTGGTGAACCGCATGAGCACGACCAGGGCGACGAGGACGGCGGCGGTGACCACCACCGAGCTGAGGTAGATCCCGTTGATCGGCGTGCTCGCCACCCGGAAGTACACGGTGTTGGGGTCGAACAGGATGCTCGGGGAGTTGTACTGGTTGGCCGACCCGAAGAGCACCGACAGCAACGCCGGGATGCCGACGAAGAGACTGATCCCGGTGACCAGCTTGGCCGTGGTGTTGGTGTTGGGGATCTTGCGGAACAGGTACCGGTCGAAGATCAGACCCAGCAGCGGCGCCAGCACCACGACCGAGAGCAGAAAGGCCAGCCAGATGGGGAACTGCTCGTTCTGGACCAACTTGGTGTAGACGAAGGCCGAGGTGTAGGCCTGGGCGCCGAACCCGAAGTTGAAGACGCCGGTGGCCTGATAGGTGAGCACCAGGCCCACGGCGACGATGGCGTAGGTGCACCCGTAGGGAATGCCGGGAATGGCATAGCCGATGAAGTGCTCCACCAGCTACCGCTCCTAGGCGGCGACGTCGGTGCGTGCCGGCGTGGGCCCCGGGCTCAGCCCCGAGCACACGGTGGGCCCTCCGCCTCCGACCGGGTTCATGTGCCCGGGGTGCCCGCTGGCGCCGCCACGGGGACCGGGTTCTTGACCTTCACGTTCTTGTTGAAGCAGACGAAGACCTGGTGGCCCGTGATGGCGATCGGCACGAACTGGGAGCCCTTCACCTTCACGAAGGCGCTGCAGGTGGGAAAGGTCTGGGTGGTGTGGACCTTCGTCCAGTCGGTGACGGCCGAGATCCCCCCGGCGGTGAAGTTGGTGATCAGGTTGGTCTGGGCGATGATGTTCTGCGGGGTCACGTTGGATCCTGCCTTGGCGACGCCGGCGGCCAGGAGCGCGGCCGATTGCCATCCTTGCACCGCCAGATCCGAGTTGACGAACTTGGGCTCGTACTTCTTCATGGCCGACAAGTACGTCTGCATCCCCGGGTAGGCGCCCGGGAACGCCTTGGGTGCCTGGAAGGGCACGTTCCCGTTGAGGTTCAGGTACACCCCCTGCATGAGGTGGCTGTACTGGTTGAGGAGCGGTTGGTCGTAGCCGTTGAGCCACAGCTGGTGGACCTGCAGGCCGTACTGCTCGATGGCCCGGGCCAGCGTGATGTTGTCAGAGGACTGCATGCAGCTCAGGACGAAGTCGGACCCCGCCTGTTGCATCTTCTGGACGGCCGAGGTGTAGTTGCCACCCAACTGCGCGGAGAGATCGGTGTAGCTCACCGTGACACCCCCCGCCCGCAGACCGTTGGCGAAGGTGTTGCAGGCGTTGTAGGAGCTGGTGATGGCCGACCCATAGCTCACGACGGCGACCGACTTGGAGTGGGTCTGCTTGATGATCCAGGCGATCGGGGCCACCCCGGCCTGGAGGTCCTGGATGGAGCCGCCGGCGGCGAACAGGTTGTCTGGTCCGTTCCAGTTGCCGCTCACGTTGTAGCCGTAGGTCGGGACACCCGACTGGGCGTAGAGGCTCGGGTTGAAGAAGAAGGTCGAGATGCCGACGGCGGCGACGTGGTCCTGGTTGAGCAGTGTGTTGGTCAACTGGGTGAACTGGGTGGGGTTTCCCCCGTCGTCCAGGTTGGCGGCCAGCTTGAGCTGGTGGCCGTTGACGCCGCCGCTGGCGTTCACCATGTCGAAGTAGGCCTGCATCCCGGGGACGAAGGCGTCGAAGTCCGAGGCGATCGGCCCGGTCAGCGAGGAGATGGCGCCGACCTGGATGGCCGACGTCGACGAGCTGGTGGCCGCCACGCTCGGGGCGGCACCCGAGACACTGACCAGCAGGGCTGCGGCCACCGACACCGCAGCGACCGTCCCCCACAACCGTGTCGTTGTTCTGCTCCGTGGTCGCATGGTCCCCCTGTCCCCCCAAACCTCTGCGCACCCGAGGGTGCCCGGCCGGTACATCTTGCTCTCCTCCGAGGTCGAGCGGTCGGCGGGTGTGACGCCATCGCTTGCCACTCTGGGTAGCTGAGGACGCACAATACCCGTTTTCGCCTGCCCGTTCTATGATACGCGTGTCAGGGTCACGGAGGTCAAGGGTCCGCGGCGGTCGAAGGTCCGCGGCGGTCGAAGGTCCGCGGCGGTCGAAGGTCCGCGGAGCCCGAGGGGTCGCGGCTTCAAGGGTCGCGGGATCACGGATTGACGAGACGATCCCGTAGGTCGGCCTTCAACACCTTCCCGGCCGGGTTGCGGGGCAGTTCGTCGACGAACTCCCACCGCCTCGGCACCTTGTAGCCGGCCAGGGAGGCGAGGCAGTGCTCCCGGAGCGCCTCGGCGTCGACGTCCCCCCCGGGCCGAACCGCCACCACGGCGGCCACGTCCTCGCCGAGCACCTCGTGGGGGATGCCGACCACGGCCGCCTCGGCCACGGCCGGGTGCGACTCGATGACGTGCTCCACGTCGACGGCGTAGATGTTGCTGCCGCCTCGGATGATCACGTCTTTGACCCGGCCCCCGATGTAGAGGTAGCCGTCGTCATCGAGGCGACCGATGTCGCCGGTCCGGAGCCATCCGCCGACCCAGGCCTCGGCGGTGGCCGCCGGGTCGTCGTAGTACTCCCGTTGGCGGCCGGGGATCCGCAGCCGCACCTCGCCGTACTCGCCCGGCGGGACCGGAGCGCCGTCACCGTCGACGCAGCGGACCTCGGCGGGCGGGAGGGGCTTCCCCACCGATCCCGGACGGCGGACCGCCTCGCCCTTGGGCATCAGGCAGTAGACCGAGCCGGCCTCGGTCATGCCGTAGTTGTTGGAGACGGTGGCGTCGGGCATCCGGTTCTGCAGGCGGTCGATGGCCGCCGGCGCCAGGGGTGCGCTGCCGACCGAGCACATCTGGATCGAGGAGAGGTCGGCCAGATCGAAACGGGGGTGGGCCAGGAGCAACTGGACCATGGCCGGCACCAGGAACACCGCCAACGGGCGATCGGACTCGACGAACGCGAGCCATCGCTCGGCGTCGAACGAGGGCATGTAGGTACTGGTCATCCCGAGCTTCATCGGGGTGTAGACGAAGGTCACGCCGGCGAAGGTGGCCAATGGACTGGCGTGCAGCCAGAGCGCCCCGGTCCACGACGGGGTGGCGTTGGGCACCGACGACGCATTGGCATGACGCACGGCGACGCCTTTGGGATGGCCGGTCGTCCCCGACGTGAACAAGATCTCCGAGAGGTCGTCGTCATCCACCGGCACCTGGTACTCGGAGTCGTCGTCGTCGAACAGGGCGTCCCATGGGACCCGGCGGGGCCCTCCCCCGCCGCCCCGTGGTCCCCCGTCGCCGCCCGGCGGCGTGATTCGGGCCTCGGGCCGCGAGGCCATCGATGCGTCGACGACGAGTACCAGGGCCGCCAACCCACCGGGGTCGCCGTTCGCACTCGACAACGTACCGCCCACCCGATCGCCCTCGGCGACCACGGCCACGGCGCCGGCGTGGGCGAGCATGTGGGCGACCTCGGGTGGAGCGAGGCGGGGGTCGAGCGGCACGGCGACGGCGCCGGCCTTGTGCACGGCGGCATAGGCAACGACCCAGCGAAGGGCGTTGACCCCGCTCAGCTCGAGGCCGACGCGGTCGCCACCGCCGACCCCGGCCGCGACCAGGCCGCGAGCGAGGCGGTTGGACTGGGCGTCCCACGCCGCGAAGGTGAGGTGCCCACCATCGACGAGGCGGTAGGCGATCTCGTCCGGGTACCGCTCGGCCATGGCAGCAAGCTGCGCGACCTGCAAACCGGTGCGACTTGGCCCCGTACTGCTCATCGGTCACGCCTTTCGTCGGTGGCACCCGGCGCGCGCGCCCATGCCGCGGTACCGTCATCTCGGCCTACATCATGAACGTTCTGGCCGAGGTTGACATGCCCACCTGACCCAAGGAGTCATCCATGCCCGGTGATGCTGGCTTTGGCGGCCGGATCGGAAACGACTGGCGGGACTCCGAGCCGTGGTGGCCACCGGTACCCGAAGCGCCCGAGGGCGCTCCCAACGTGGTCCTGGTCGTGCTGGACGACGTCGGCTTCGCCCAGCTCGGTTGCTACGGCTCGGGGATCGCCACACCGGTCGTGGACCGCCTGGCGGCCAGGGGCGTCCGGTTGGCCAACTTCCACACCACGGCCCTGTGCTCGCCGACCCGGGCCTGCCTCCTCACCGGGCGCAACCACCATCGCAATGGGATGGGGCGGGTGGCCGACCTGGCCATCGGGTTCCCCGGCTACTGGGGCAGCCCACCCAGGGAGAACGGGTTCCTGGGCGAGATCCTCCGCACCCGGGGCTACGCCAGCTACGCGGTGGGCAAGTGGCACCTCACGCCCGAGGACCAGACCCACATGGGCGCCCCCCGCTCGACCTGGCCCCTGGGCCGCGGCTTCGATCGCTGGTACGGGTTCCACGGCGGCGAGACCCACCAGTTCGCCCCTGCCCTCTACCACGACAACCACTCGGTCCGGCCGACCACGACGATCGAGGACGGCTACCACCTGAGCGAGGACCTGGCCGACCGGGCCATCGAGTTCGTGTCCGACCTCCGGGCAGTGGACGCCGACCAACCGTTCTTCCTCTACTTCGCCACCGGCGCCTGCCACTCGCCACACCATGCCCCGGCGGAGTGGCGGGAGCGCTACTCCGGCGCCTTCGACGACGGGTGGGACGCGTGGCGCGAGCACACCATCGCCCGCCAGCTCGAGCTCGGGATCGTGCCCCCCGGGACCGTCCTCAGCCCGCGGCCCTCCTGGGTACCGGCCTGGGACACCCTTGACCAGCGGCAACGGGCGGTGGCCGCCCGGTTCATGGAGTGCTTTGCCGGCTTCTTGTCCCACACCGACCACCAGATCGGCCGGGTGGTCGAATTCATCGACCGGCTCGGCGAGCTCGACGACACGCTGATCCTGGTGGTGTCGGACAACGGCGCCAGCGCTGAGGGCGGCCCGGACGGATCCATCAACGACGTGCGCCTCTCGAACCTCGACCCGGCAGGCACGGGCGAGATGTACGAGCGCATGGGGGAGATCGGCACCGCGCTGAGCCACAACAACTACCCCTGGGGTTGGACCATGGCCGGCAACACGCCGTTCAAACGCTGGAAGCGGGAGGTCCACCAGGGAGGAGTGGCCGATCCGTGCATCGTCAGCTGGCCGGCCAGGCTGGGCGGTGCCGCCGGTGGGATCCGCCACCAATTCGCCCACGCCATCGACGTGCTCCCCACCGTGCTCGAGCTGGCCGGGGTCGAGGCCCCGGCCGAGATCGAGTCGGTCCACCAATCGACCATCGACGGGACGAGCTTCGCCTACCTGTTCGGTCCCGACGGGGCCTCCGCGCCCGAACGTCACGTCACCCAGCACTTCGAGATGTTCGGGTCCCGCGCCATCTACCACCGCGGCTGGAAGGCGGTCACCTTCCATCCAGTGGGCCCGCTCTACGACGACGGGCTCGATCCCAACGCGTCCTTCGAGGACGACGTCTGGGAGCTCTACCACGTGGCCGCCGACCTGTCGGAGTCTCGCGACCTGGCCGGGGAGCACCCCGAGCGGGTTGCCGAGTTGGTCGCCCTGTGGTGGGACGAGGCCCGGCGGAACCAGGTCCTCCCGCTCGACAACCGGGTGCTGTGGACCCTCGCCCATCCCAAGCCCGACCACCGCCGGCCACGATCGCGGTTCCGCTACTTCCCCGGGGCCGCTCCCGTGCCCGAGCAGGTGGCGGTCAACGTGCGCAACCGCTCGCACGCCATCACCGTCGAGGTCCGGGTCCCCACCGGCGTGGTCCCCGAGGGCGTGCTGGTCGCCCTCGGGTGTGCCCTCGGTGGATGGTCCCTCCACGTGCTCGAGGGGCGCCTCCGCTACGTGCACAACCTCTACGGCAAAGAGCACCAGGTCATCGAGGCCGAGGGTCTGCTCCCATCGGGTGACCACTCGGTGACCTTCGCCTTCGAGAAGGACGAGGGCCTGGGCGGCACCGCCGTCCTCGGATGCGACGGCCAGACCGTGGCCGAGGGGACCCTCCCCCGGTTCACTCCGTCCGGCTTCAACGGGGTGGGCGTGGGCCTCACCTGCGGCTACGAATGGGGGCCGGCGGTCGGACCGGGCTACCTCGCCCCGTACCCGTTCAACGGGCTCATCACCGAGGCCTACGTCGACACCACCGGGCCGGTCGTCCGTGACCCGCTGGCCGAGCTGGCGGCGATCCTGGCCGAGCAGTAGGGGGCCGGGACCGGGCAGCGCGGGATCAGCCGGGAGGGCAATCGGGCCGGACGGGCCCGGTCACCCGGGGAAGCGGGTGATGGCCCCGTTGGCGTCGACGAGCCCGTAGCCGTCGCCGGTGGGTGTGGAGATGAGGCCGAGGGTCGAGACGCCGCCGGGCCGGCTGCCCGTCGAGCCGAAGAACTGGGCGTCGCCGAAGGTGAACACCCCGCCGTCGGCGGCCACCAGCCAGTAGCCCTGCCCGTCGGGGGTGGCCGCCATCCCCACCACCGGCTGGTTGAGCGGTGCCCCACCCGTGGAGCCGAAGAACTGGGCGTCGCCGAAGGTGAACACCCCGCCGTCGGCGGCCACCAGCCAGTAGCCCTGCCCGTCGGGGGTGGCCGCCATCCCCACCACCGGCTGGTTGAGCGGTGCCCCACCCGTGGAGCCGAAGAACTGGGCGTCGCCGAAGGTGAACACCCCGCCGTCGGCGGCCACCAGCCAGTAGCCCTGCCCGTCGGGGGTGGCCGCCATCCCCACCACCGGCTGGTTGAGCGGTGCCCCACCCGTGGAGCCGAAGAACTGGGCGTCGCCGAAGGTGAACACCCCGCCGTCGGCGGCCACCAGCCAGTAGCCCTGCCCGTCGGGGGTGGCCGCCATCCCCACCACCGGCTGGTTGAGCGGCTGTCCTTCGAGGGAGCCATGAGAGCCCGCTCCCCCGAATGTCGCAACCGATCCCCCGGGCCCGGCGATCCAGTAGCCGATGCCGTCCGGGGCACCGGCCAGCCGGGCGCCGGCCACCGCACTGCGGGCCGGGCTGGCGCGGGTTCCCCACACCCACGTGTCGGCCAGTTTGCCGGTGGCGGCGTCACCCCCGAAGAGCACCAGTTGGTCGGTGCCGGTGTCGTAGGTGAGCGGTGCCGAGTACCGGGCCGGGGGGCTCGTGGCCGGGCGCAATTGGGCCCAGGTGGACCCGTCCCACTCCCAGGTGTCGCCGAGGTGGTTGCTGCCGTCGGAGCCGCCGAAGAGGGTCAGCTGGCCGGTGCTGGGGTCGTCGGCCATCCCGGCCGAGTCCCTGACCGGTGGGCTCGTGGCCGGCGCGAGGTCGACCCAGTTCGTGCCGTCCCAGGCCCAGGTGTCCCCCAGGTAGGTAGGGCCCGGGCCGGTGGATCCGCCAAAGAGGATCAGCCCCGCACTGCTTCGGCTGCGGTCGTAGGCCAACGAGGCGAACGACCGCGCCGGCGGGCTCGTGGCCGGCGTCAGCTGCGTCCAGGTCGACCCCGTCCACGTCCACGTGTCGCCGAGCGATGAACCATCTGCTCCGGTCCCTCCGAAAAGGATCAGCTGCCCCGTCGCCTGGTCGTAGGCAAACGAGGCGAATGCCCGCGCCGGCGGGCTCGTGGCCGGCGACAGCTGCGTCCAGGTGGTCCCGGTCCACACCCAGGTGTCCCCCAACGGACCATCGGCGCTCGATCCGCCGAACAGGATCATCTGCCGGGTCGACTGGTCGTAGGCCAGAGCCGCGTAGTTGCGGGCGGATGGGCTGTTGCCCGGCGACAGACGGATCCAGTTGGACCCGTCCCACGTCCAGGTATCCCCGTCGTTGCCGGTTCCACTTCGGCCGCCGAAGAGGAGCAGCTGATCGGTGGCCAGGTCGAAGGCGACGGCAGGCGAATCGCGTGGTGCCGGGCTGGCGGCCGGCGACAGCTGCGACCATGTCGGCATGGTGCTGGTCGGTTCCGGTGCTGCGGCGGCGACGCCGGCCAGCCCGGGCGACGGTGTGGCGAGCAGGGACAGCGACGTGGCAACGAGCAGGGCGATGCCGGCGAGCAGTCTCACGGGGGACATCCCCCGCCGCTGCGGCACGATCGTCTCGACCATCAGCCCTCACCCCTACCGATGCTCTGCCTGACGGCGTCTGGCCGACGCCGCCCCAACGGTACTGGAGGAAAGGGCGATGGGCGTGGGGCCCGAGACCGGCCGGTGGTCGGGCTCATCGCCGGTGGTCCACCATCAGCGCGGCGACCAGGCCGACGAACTGGTCGACGTCCTCCTCGGTCGTGTCGAACGAGGTCATCCAGCGCACCACCCCCGACGGCGGGTCCCAGACGTAGAAGGGGTACCGGCGCTGCAGCTGCTCGGTCACCCCGGCCGGGAGGGCGGCGAAGACACCGTTGGCCTCGACCGGGTGGGCGATGGTCACCCCCGGGATCCCGGCCACGCCGGCGGCCAGCCGGCCGGCCATCTTGTTGGCATGGTCGGCGTTGGATCGCCACAGGTCCTCGGACAGCAGCGCCACGAACTGGGCGGCCACGAACCGCATCTTCGAGGCGAGCTGCATCGACTGCTTGCGGATGAACCGCAGTGAGGACTGGCCGGGCGAGGCGAACGAGACCACCGCCTCCGCCCCCATGGCCCCGTTCTTGGTCGCCCCGAACGAGAGGACGTCGACGCCGGCGCCGGAGCCGAAGTCCCCGAGGCCGACCCCGAGATGGGCGGCGGCGTTGGACAGCCGGGCGCCGTCGAGATGCAGCCACATCCCGCGCTCGTGTGCCCACCGGCCCAGAGCCGTGACCTCCTCGAGGCGGTAGGACGTGCCGACCTCGGTGGCCTGGGTGATCGACACCACCCGGGGCTGGACCCGGTGCTCGTCGCCCGTACCGGTGACGGCCCCGTCGACGAGCTCGGGGGTGAGCTTCCCGTCCGGGGTGGCCACGGGGATCAGCTTGCTGCCGAGGAACCGCTCCGGCGCCCCGCACTCGTCCACGTTGATGTGGGCGCTCTCGGCGCAGATGACGGCCTCGAAAGGGCGGAGGAGGGCCTGGAGCCCGACCACGTTGGCGCCGGTTCCGTTGAAGGTGAACCACACCTCGGCGTCGTGGCCGAAGTGCTCCTGGAAGAGCTCGATGGCCCGTGCCGTCACCGGGTCGGCGCCGTAGGACGGGGCGTGGCCGACGTTGGCCGCGGCGATGGCGGCCAGGACGTCGGGGTGGATGCCGGCGTAGTTGTCGCTGGCGAACGTCCGCACCACGGGCGTCACGGGGCGGCCTGAGCGGCATGGGCCCCGGAGGCGTGGGCTCCCCGCTTGCGACCGCCGCGGCCACGACGGGCCTCAACCCGGTGGCCGAGCCCCTGGCCCAAGAGGACCAGGGGCGGGGCGGCCAACACGACCAGGCAGACCTCGAAGGGGGATCGGAAGCGGACCAGCCCGTAGACCAGTGCGGCCACCACGGTCACGACCCCGGCCGGCACGAGCAGGAACCACTGGCGGATCCGGCGGCGGCGGTAGATGACGATGCCGGCGATGCCCAGGGGCAAGAGGGCGTAGTAGAACCCCAGGCCGGCGAGCGACGCCGGCACCGGCCGGCCCTCGTTGGCGTCCACGTTGGCCATCTGGATCGGCTCGTAGAAGTCCCACAATCGGCCCACTCGGGCCAGGACGACGATGGGAAGCCGGCCGGCGTGGTGCTCGGCGTACTGGACGGCGACGTGCTGGGCCCGGGCTGACTGCACCGACTCGTCGCCCTGGCTCGGCGCCGACATGGAGCAGCTGAGGCTCCACGACCCGAGGTTCGGGCCCTGGTACGTCTGGGCGCAGTTGGCCCCGAGCAGGGCGTACCCGTCGCCGGTCGAGATGTAGGTGGCGTCGGTGAACGTGGCCAGGTTCCGTCCCACCCACGGGGCCAGGACGACAGCGGAGGCCAGGATCCCGACGGCCGCCAGGCCCAACTTGCGGCGGGGCGTCGTCCCGGGGGCAGTGAGGACGGCGGGCACGAGCAGGAAGGGCACGAACAGGAGCAGTTCGGCTCTGACCAGTGCTTCGGCGCCACAGGCGGCACCGAGCAGCGCGGCCATGACCATGGTCGGGGACCGCAGGAGGCGGGTGACGGCGAGGAGGATCAGGGCCATGAAGAGCATGGCCGGCGTCTCCGACATGACGATGCCGCTGGGCATCCAGAAATTCGGTGCCACCGCGGCCAGGCCTGCCGCCGTCAGGCCGACCCAGGGACCGGCCACCGCCCGGCCGAGGAGGCCGACGCAGAGGACCACGCCCGCGCCCAGGACCGCCATCACCAGTCGCTGGAACGTCGTCCCGGCGTGCAGGCCGATGATGAAGTTGACCGTGCCGGCCAGGATCGAGGTCAGCGGCGGATGGGCAGCGCTCGGCGTCGTGGCCAACGGACCGCGGAAGAACTGTCCCATCTTCAGTTCGTTTGCCGTGACCCCGTACCAAAAGGAGTCGTAGATCTTGCTGTTCTGGTACTGGGCGAAGATCAGGACGTACCCGACCCGGAAGGCAAGGGCGAAGACCACGATGCCGGCCAGGGCCCCGGAAAAGCGCCGTCGCCCCATGGGCCCACCGATGGTGCCCGGCTCTGTCGCCGGACCCGACACCGCGTCGGGGAGGACGTCGGACACGGTGACCGTCATCGCTGGGCTCCTCGGCGGCGCGTGGTGGACGGGATGACCACCTCGGGCCGGTGCTCGGCCAGGACACCCGGCGCCCGTTGGGGCGGCCGGCGCGGTGCGACCGCACCGGAGCGAAGGTGGCGGCGGGTGCCCGACCACGGGGCGGGCGGCGCGGTGAGGCGGTCACACAGGCGGTAGGCCACCGTCTCGTAGTTGACCCGCCAGCCGCGGAAGTCGGGCCAGGCCTCCTCGGCGCTCCGCTCCATCGGGAACCCGACCTGTTGGAGCATGGTCACCGCCTCCTCGAATTCCTCGAAGGTCAGGTCGATGGGTCCTTCCGGATTGGGATCGGGATCCACCTCCCAGCGCAAGACCCCCTTGGCGATCCGATTGAGGGCGGTGAACCCCATGCGGAGGCACAGCCGGGACTGGGACGAGGCCGTGGTCGGCGCCAGGGCGAGGTGCATGGCGGCACCGTCGAGCACGGCGAGGAGCCCGACCAGCCACGAGTACCACGGATCGGGCGACCGGAAGAGCAGCATGACCGGGTACGTGGTGTGGCTTTCGGCCAGGTCGGCCGACCACTCCTCCCACGAGGCGTAGAAGTCCGGGAGGGTGTCGATGATGCCCACCAGCTGGTGGCGGG
Organism: uncultured Acidimicrobiaceae bacterium; assembly: GCA_963803065.1. Taxonomy (GTDB): domain Bacteria; phylum Actinomycetota; class Acidimicrobiia; order Acidimicrobiales; family RAAP-2; genus DASXMT01. The sequence continues at coordinate 107,349 of CAWDKW010000010.1, read as the reverse complement.
CCAACACCTCGGGGCCCCACGCCGGCGTTCCGGCCCGGCTCTCGAGCATGGCCACCAGGCTCTCTCGCCGGTTGAAGGCCGTATAGAGGGCGGGCAGGTAGGCGATCTGCAGCGCGACGATGACCACCCAGGTGGCCCCGGCGGCGATGTCCACCGCCGAGTTGGGGCGGCCGCTGAGGTCGATGGCCCCGACGGTGAAGACCGCTCCGGTGGCCTGGGCCAGGGCCGAGACCAGGCTGTGGGTGGTCCCCTCGAGCATGAGCGCGTAGCCGACGATGAAGCACCCGGCCCAGAAGGCCAACTGGACCACGAGTGCCACCGGTGCGGTGGGGGCCAAGAGCGCATCTTTCCCTTCGTACGTCCTGGCCGCGCGGGACAAGCCGAGAAAGGCCAGCCGGACGACCCGATTGGCGAAGGTGGACAGGCGCTCGAACCCCTTGGGCTCCCGGGGCAGCACGATGGTGAACAGCACGCTGGCCGCGGTGAGGACCACCACGACCAGGCCGACGGCGAAGAGCACGTTGCTCACGGCGCGAGCCCCGGTCCACGCCCACCCTTCCTCGGCCAGGAGCGTCGTGGCCGCTGGTGGGTCGACGCGTCAGCCCTCATCCGCCCTCGAGCCCCCAGCCATGGGGCCTACGGTACCGGCAGGCGGTCAGCCGCCCTGTGACTCGGCCCGAACGGGCTCCTCGTCGAGGATGATCGTCTTCGTCTCGAGGAAGGGCAGGAGTCCTTCGCGACCGCCTTCGCGCCCGATCCCCGACTGCTTGAATCCGCCGAAGGCGATGCCGAAGTCGGTTCGGAACGAGTTCTGGCCGACGGTGCCCGATCGAAGCTGCCGGGCCACCTCGTAGGCCCTGTCGGCATCGTTGGTGAACACCGAATTGTTCAGGCCGTAGATCGTGTCGTTGGCGATGTCGATCGCGTCCTGCTCGTCATCGGCGGGGATCACGCTCAACACCGGCCCGAAGATCTCCTCTTGGGCGATGGTGGACGAGTTGTCGACGTTCCCGAAGACGGTGGGCTCGATGAACCAGCCGCGGCTGAGGCTGCTCGGCCTGGCGCCGCCCGAGGCCAGCGTCGCTCCCTCCTCGACTCCCTTGGCGATGTAGCCCTCGACCCGGTCGCGCTGACGCTCCATGGCCAGGGGGCCCATGCCGCTCTCGGGATCGAAGGCGTCGCCGATGCGGACGTGCGAGAACGAGTCGCTCAGGGCATCGACCAGCTCGTCGTGACGGCTTCGCGTGACGACGATTCGGGTCAGGGACGAGCACACCTGGCCGGTCATCATGCAAGCGCGCCCGGTGATCGACGTCGCCGCCGTGCCGATGTCGTAGTCGTCGAGCACCACCGCGGCCGACTTGCCGCCAAGCTCGAGCGTGACCCGGGCAATGCGCTCGCCGCACAGCGACGCGATCCGGCGCCCGGCAGCGGTGGAACCGGTGAAGGTGATCTTGTCCACGCGGGGATCGGTGACCAACTTCTCCGAGACCTCCCGGTCGGCGGTGACCACGTTGATGACCCCCGCAGGGATGCCCAGGGCCTCGGCGATCTCGGCGAACACGTAGGCCTCGCCCGGCGCTTCCGGGGACGCCTTGAGGACCACCGTACAGCCGGCCAGCAGCGCCGGAGCCACCTTGTGGGCGATGAGCCCGACCGGCCCGTTCCAGGGGATGATGGCCCCGACCACCCCAACCGGTTCCCTGACCAGCAGCCCGACGTTCCCACCGGCCGTCGGTGTGTGCCGCTCCTGGAACGGGAACTCGTCGGCCAGGCCGGCGTAGTACCGGAACGGATTTCCGAAACCGCGGGCACCGGCTCGCGCCATCGAGTGGAGGACGCCCATCTGGCCGGACCAGATCTCGCTGACCTCGACACCGCGCTCGTCCAGGGCCGATGCGATCCGTCGCAGGTAGTCGGCCCGCTCGGCATGGGTCAGGTGGGGCCAGGGGCCGTGGTCGAAGGCGTCGCGGGCCGCGCCCACGGCACAGGCCATGTCGGCTTCCTTGGCCTCTGCCACCTTGAACATGACGTCCTCGGTACTGGCGTTGATGACGTCGATCATCGCCGGGGTGGACGGCCTCACCCAGGTGCCGCCCACGAAGAACCGGTCGGGCGAGCTCAGGGACACGGTGGCGGATTCGGTCAGGCTCATGGCGTTCCTCCTGGGAGTCGTTGATTTCACTGTACTCACCCTGGGCCGGGCAGGGCCTCGGGAGGCGGGGGCCGCCCGGTCCGGTGTCCGGGAAGCTCCGGCGTCAGGTGCCGAGCCGGCGCCGGAGCTCGACGAACACCCGCGTGCCCACGATGGCGTCGAGCTCCTCGGCCATCGACTCGATGACCGGCCCGTCGCCCACGTAGGCCTCGGGGCCCTCCGTGCAGCACCAGGCCATGGTGTCCCCCTCTGTGCCCCAGTCACGTCTCGCCCAGCCTCGGACGGTGGCCACTTCGGTTCCATCCTCGTTGGCCTCGCACTCCACCTTGATCGGGAGCTGCCAGCAGACCGATGGCTTGAAGTCGATGGGCGACTCGCCCGCATCGAGAGCCGACAGGTGCAGCGCGCACCCGGCACCCCCGACGAACCCGGGCCGGTTGAGAAAGATGCAGGCCCCGTCGACCACCCGGGTGCTGCTTCGGGACGAGTCGCTGAACACCCCGCCTTCGGCCGCCACGCCGTAGTGCTCGAAGCGGGCGGGCTCCAATGTGTCGGCCAGCGCGCTGATCCGTCTCGCCTCTTCGATGCCGTCCAGCTCGGCCCCGACGGAGCAGCAGCCATGGCCGAGCTCGGGCGCACCTTCGGGCAGGATCCCGAGGCAGCCACGACCCCAGATGCAGGTCCAATTCGAGGTGAGGAATGCAGCGTCGAAGCGCCAGGTCGTGTCCCCGTCGGGGACCTCGATCTCCGCTGGTTCCATTGCCGTACAGGCTACTGACCCGGCCGGAGCCGGAGCGAAGAGCCGGACGCCAACGCCAGGCACCGCCGGGCCGGGCAGGCAACGCGCACCAGAAGGGCCCCGGCCTTCAGCCGGGGCCCTTCTGTTTCGCAACAAGCCTCGTACGTTGCTAGATGTCCGAGGTCTCCTGCTCGGATAGATGGGTAACCGGCCACCGACCCGAACATTGCGTTCTATTCGGGAATTCCCGTCCTTCGGCCCGAACCCAAGAGCACGGGCGATTCCGGACATCAATCAGTATGTCTGGTGATCTGGTGGCCCCTCCGGTGTCCTCGCGACGAGCGGGGTCGAAGCCGAGCGATCGTGCTGGCCGGGCCGGGCCCACTGGACAGCAACCGGCACCATGGCCACCATCATCAGCAGGTCACCGCCGATGTACATCAGCCTGCCTCCGTCGTGCAGGTCGCCGAGGAGGGACGGTCCCCACGACCGGGCCACCGAGAAGTAGGCGGGGAACAGCTCGTGGGTGGACGAGGCCAGGGCGAGACCGGTGAAGGTATCGATGGGCAGAGCCAGGACGAGGTACAAGAAGCGGAGCCCGGGAGGCAGAGGATGGCGGGAGGGCTCGATTCCGACCACCGGCCGCCAGAACAGATACCCGATGACCAGGAAAGCCAGGTGCTCCAGATGATGGACCGTCTGGTTGGTCAGGGTCAGGTTGTAGAGCGGGGTCAGATGGGCCACGGGGATGAGCACGGCGTAGAGGGCGAAACCAACGATGGGGTGTCCCACCACCTCGGCGGGTCGGGAGCTCAGTGCCTTGCTCACGAGCCGGCCGGCCGCACCTCGCGTTGCCCGGCGAGCCAGTTCGACGGGGGCGCCCATGGCCAGGAGCGGTGCAGCCACCATGACCAACAGCAGGTGCTGACCCATGTGGTCGGCGAACAGGACGTCGTCGTAGAGGCCGACGACGCTGTCTACGGCCACCAGGACGACCACCATGCCGGCCAGGAAGGCAGCCGTCCGCTTCGCCGACCACTGATCGTGGCCCGACTGCCTGGTCCGGTGCGCTCCGAGGAGGTAGAGGACGACGACAACTGCGATGGCCACCGTGGGAACCGGCTCGATCGAGAGGGTCCCCAACTGTCCGAGACCGAACGGCGGGAGGGCGGAGCTGATGAGCACGCGGCCTGCACTCTATGGGATCGGCCGGTGCGGGATCGGCCGGTGCGGGATCGGCCGATGCCGGCGACATGATGCCGTGCCGGGCAGGGCCCGACCCGCAGGTGGCTTCGACTGCTGGCGTTCCTAGGCCGCGCCAGGAAGCGGCTTGCCCACCACCCACGCCAGCGCGGTCAGGGCATCACGGGGGGTCCAATCGGGCTGAGGTGGGTGCTTCAGGTGCTGCACCCCCTGGTCGGAGAGGAAGTGCCGGAGCTTGGCCGGCAGCTTGCCGTGGAAGTCGGGGGCGGCGTTGTTGACAAACCGCTCGCGCCCTGCCGGGCTGATGAGGGCGTAGCCATCCGAGTGGGTCACGTCATAGGTGAGCGGCTTCCCGGTCAGCCAGTCGATATCCGGCGGCTTGTCCTCGGGGACCACCTGGTAGTAAAAGCCGAAATACTGGGCCAGTTGGGCGAGCTCGGCCGGGGTTTCGGTGGCCAGTTCCCAGTCGACGCTGGCCACGTGGGCGTAGGCAGCCAACCGGCTCGGGGTGTCGCGCCCCGGGTCCACCGATACCTCGACGATCTGCACTTTGGACGCAGCGCCATCGTGACGGAGGGCCCGTTCCACCTGGAGGAGGTTTCCCGTCGTCATCGGGCAGATGTCGGAGCACAAGGTGAGGAAGGGAACCACCATCACCGTCTTGCCGGCAAAAGAGCCCAGGGTGAACGTCTGGCCCTCTTGGTTGGTCAGCGGCAACTGAGCGATGGCGGCCGGGACGGCCCGGCTCTCCACCGTGCCGCTGTTGGCCGGCGGCCGGCCGGGCGACGCGGCCGCGCTCGTCGAGCACCAGGTGAGGACGAGGGCGACCACCGCGGCGACCAGGCACAAGGGCTTCCATCCTCGCTCCCGCCGGGCTGGGGTTCGCCGATGATGGTCCTCGTGTGCTCCCACGTATGTGCTCCGATGCTTGTCGTCCCGCTTGCGATCTCCTACGGCCCGTAGTACTACAGGGCCCATAACTTCAACGCAAGCCGCCCCTGTGCCACCATCTCCGTCGCCACGCCACGAGAGAGGATCCGACATGACTCGCCTGGGTGAACTCGAGCGCAAGGTGATGGAGGAGCTGTGGTCGGCGATGGGACGCGAGCGCACCGTCCGGGAGGTGGCCGAGGAGCTGCCCACCCACGCCTACACCACCGTGATGACGGTGCTCGATCGCCTGGAGAAGAAGGGCCTGGTCCGCAGGCTCCGGGACGGCCGCGCCCACCGGTATTCGGCTATCGCCAGTCGAGAGGAGTACACCGCCGAGCTCATGCACGAGGCGTTGGTGGGCTCTTCGGACCGGGATGCGGCACTCGTCCGCTTTGCCGAAACGGTTTCTGCACAGGAGGCAGCCGTACTGCGACAGGCGCTAGGCAGCGAAGGGAAGGATGTGGACAGAGGGGCCACCGGGTCATGACCCTCGCCCTGAGCCTGGCCCTGTTGTCGGCCTTGCTGTTCGGGCCCGCCGGGGTGCTGCTCGAGCGGGCGACCTGGCCCTGGCGAGCGCCCCGAGCAGCGATCGCCCTCTGGCAGGCGATCGGCCTGGCCGGTGCCATGGCCGCCGTGGGCGCCGGACTCGCCATCACCGTGGCGCCGCTCCATCGCGACCTCTTCTCCGGGGTCGTCCAACTGGTCGGCCAGGCGGCCGCAGGCCATCCCCTCCGGGGACTGGGGTTGGACGGGGCCGTCGGCCTGACCGTGGCCACCGATGTCGGGGTGGTGCTGATCGGCGGCCTGGTGGTGACTTCGTGGCGGACCGTACGGGCCAGAGCCCGGCACCGTCACCTCCTCGATCTGGTCAGTGCCCGCACCGACCGTGCCCCGGGCGCTGTCCTCCTCGACCACCCCGAGGCGGCGGCCTACTACCTACCCGGCCTCCGGCCGCGCATCGTCCTCAGCGTCGGCGCGTTGGGCCTCCTGGCCAACGACGAGCTCGCCGCAGTCGTCGCCCACGAACGCGGTCACGTGCACGAGCGTCATGACCTGGTCATGCTGCCCTTCGCCTCCATGCACGAGCTGCTGCGGTGGTTGCCCTACGTGCGTCGGGCGCCACGAGCGGTAGCCACCTTGGTGGAGATGGCGGCAGACGACTTCGCCTCCAGATCCAACCAGCCCCGCCTGCTGGCCTCAGCACTGGTCCATCTGGTGTCCTCGGGCGTCGCCCCCCGCTGCGCATTGGCTGCTGGCGAGACCAGTGCTGTCGCTCGGGTCCGCCGGCTGCTCCAACCCCATCGGACGTCACGCTGGATCGCCGCCGCCGCGAGCATCGCCGCCGTGACCGTCCTGGCCCTCCCTGTGGCCGCCCTGCTGGCTCCGTCCGTACCGATCTGATGGAACCGAGGAGAACCAACCGTGTTGTTCGCTGACGAGATCTCTCCCCCGGTCCAGATCCACCAGCTCCTTGCCGGCTGGCAGACCGACTTGATGAGCCTGGTGGCGTTGGCCATCGAAGTGGGCGTCGCCCTCTGGTACGTGGTCTCGGTCGTTCGACTGGCCCGTCGTGGTCGTCACTGGTCGCCCTGGCGCACGGTCTCCTTCCTCATCGGCACGTTGGCCGTGGTGGCCGCCATCCAATCGGGACTCGCCTCGTACGACGACTCCGTCTTCCAGTGCCACGTGATTCAGCATTTGCTGCTCATGAACGTGGCGCCGATCTTCTACGCATTGGGAGCGCCGGTGACGTTGGCCCTCCAGGCGTCGGACCGCAGTACCCAAAAGCGCCTGTTGGCCGTGCTGCACAGCAGGGCAATCGCCTTCATCACCCAGCCGGTGCTCGTGGTCATCAACTTCGCCGGCACGATGCTGATCTTCTTCCTGACGCCCTTCTATCAGTTCTCACTCGAGCATCCCCTGATCCACGAGCTCACCCACCTCCATTTCCTCATTTCGGGAATCCTCTACTGGTGGCTGGTCGTCGGCGTCGACCCATCCCGATGGCGGCTGTCGTTCCCGGCCAAGCTCGGGTACCTGGCCGTGGGCATTCCGACCACGGCAATCCTGGGACTCGCCCTGACCCAGAGCGGCACGTCGATCGCCCCGCTCTTCCACACCACCGCGGACACCCATGCCGGAGGCGCCATCCTTTGGATCGTAGGCGAGCTGTTCACGCTCGGAGCGCTGGCCATCGTCGTGATCCAATGGATGGTGGCCGACAACCGCGAGGCTGTCCGAGCGGACCGGCGGTCCGACGCCGCAGGCGCAGCCGCCCAACGACAGGTGGAGGGCGCGGGCGCAGCTCCGATTGCGCAACCGATCCCGGTCGTGGCCGTGGACGGACGGTTGGTCCCCGAACAGGAAGCGACCGCTCGAGCCCGTCGTGCCGACCCTTGACCTCGACGCAAGATACGACGTCGAGCACGCCCCGGTGACCACGACATCGACCACGCCCCGGGGACTCGGGGTCACGCATCGTCGAAGCGGCTATGAGCGGCTCTCGCACCGCATGCACAGGTCCAGTTCTTCGAGATCGTCCCGCTGAATCGGCTCGTACGCGTTCCGGAGGTTGTCACAGAGGGTCCGTTCCTCGCCCGGCCAGGCGAGGTGGTATCGAGGTCGCGTGGCGGGACTATCCACGTGCACCCGCGAGTCCGATTTCGGAGGATGCCCCGATTCGAGCAGGTATTCGTACTGCCCCTCGTCGACCATGCTCGGAGAGTACCCAGGTCAACACGGCGCTATCGGGACGCGACAAAGAGTTCACCGTGCATTTACCCATCTGTGACGACACAGCCGGTACGGTCGTCGCGAACTCGCTCGTACCCCCCACGAGCGGGTCGACGAAACCCCGCAGATCCCCCTCCTGCCGGGGTTTCGTCGCGTCTGGCCCCGGACCGGCTGGGAAAAGGAGGAGGGCGAGGCCTCGAACACGCAGTCTGGCTGGGCTTGCACGCAGTCGGGGCCGGGACAGGAGAAGTCAGTCGTGCTGGACCGTCAGTGCCGCCGACCGCTCCATCGACTCGGGGACCGTCGCCGTCATCAAGTAGACCCCGAGGCACATGGCCAAAAAGGCCACCGACGCGATGGCCAGTTCCGACGGATCCTGGGTGAATTGCTCGCCGAAGAGATGCACGCTGAGGGCGATGCTGAGTAGCGGGTCGACAATGACCAGGAAGGGTTGGGACACGCGCAGCGGACCGACGTGCAAGGCGAACTGCACCAGAACGGTGCCGGTGACACCACCGACCACGACCGCGTAGACCGGCCACCGGAGGAACGCTCCGGCCAGACCGTCCCGGGAGAGCGTGTCGGTCATGGCCTTGATGAAGGTGGCTTCGAGCGCCCACACCGTGGCCGCCGCCGTGGCCAGGAGGGCGGCACGGCGAGGCGGGGAACCCCACATCCCCAACAGGGTCAGGATGGCCGCTCCTGCGCCGCACGCCAGGATCGATGACGCCCAGGCACCCGAGGCCGGCGTGACGGAGCCACCCCTCGGTTCGGCCACCGCGATGAACACCGAGACGGCCACACAGGTCAAGAGCGCCGACGCCCACGCGGCCGGACTGATGGTCTGACGGATCCAGAGGCGCCGCAGGATGAGAGCGAAGACCAGCTCCGTGATGAGGAGGGTCTGGACCAACGACAGCAGTCCGTTGTGGAGGGCCAGAGCCTGGAAGACGAAGGCGCCCACCAGGGCCACCCAACCGACCAGCCAGAGAGGGTTCCGAGCCAGGTAGCGGACGAAGCGCCACCCGGTGGCGCCACCCGCGTCCCCGGTACTGGCCACATGTTGGGTGATCGTGCTCAGCGCGTTGGCGAAGGCGGCCAACAGAGCGAACAGGAGGCTCATCCCACCAGCCTCTGTCCCGCCCAGGGACCGTCAGTGCTGGGTGGGGGCATGTCCGAAGCATGCCCGAGCATCCTGACCCGTGCCAGTGGGATGACGGCCTGAACCAGGCGTGATGGTCGGCGCTGACAACACAAGCTCCGTTCGGCCGGCGTCAGGTCCGAGCTCTCGGCGTCAACCTCGGTGGAGCCTGCTCAACGTCGTGGCTTCGGCGCCGTGCTTCGGATGACCTTGCCCGTGGTCTCGATGACAGCAGCGGGGCCAAACCCTCGCTGGTCAACTCGGCGTGGTCCGGAGTGTGGCGCGATGGCATGGAAGGCGCTGCGGATGGCGGCCACGCAGATCGCGGCCAGGACGACCGCAATGAATACGGCGGTGATCACGATGAGGGCGCCGACGAAGAGGATGGTCCCGATCACCGCGGTGAGGACGAAGGCCACCCTGTCGGCGAGGCCCGGTCCGGTGACGGACTCGGCCCCTGTCCATCGAGGGGAACGGCATGCCGGCACCCCTGGGTCCTATCTTGCCGTTTGGCGCCATCACTAGCGCCGCCCGCCCATGGTCAGTCGTCGCCCTCGGCCACTGACCAGGTAGACGAGGCCGGCGGAGATCGCCACTTCGAACGCGATGGTGAATATGCCGATGCCGAGCAGCCCCCCGACCAGGCTGCCGAGGACGGCGCCGATGACGCCGACACCCAGCGTCCGCCAGCCGCCGATGGGATTCGGGCCCGGGACGACGAGCCGGCCGAGCGCGCCGATTGCGAATCCCACGATGACGAGGCTGACTATGTAACCGATACTGCCCATAAGGGCAGTATCGCCGTCGAACATGTGTTTGCCATAAGAAACGGGTAACAAATACGCAAAGAATGCAGGGGCAGGCCCGAGGCTCCCGAGAGGCATGGAGAGGCACATGCACATGACCATGGCCTGCTCGTGACCTGTCCCACGTTGTCCATCCGCAGGAGGAGAACACCAACCCATGATCCTCATCGAGTTCATCTTTGATGCCGCTCCGGAGCACCGGGAGAGCGTTGTCGCACTGGCGCGCCGGACGATGGCCGCCACCCGCCAGGAAAGCGGTTGTATCCTCTACCAGTTCAGCACGGACCTTGACCTTCAGCATCGATTCCTCCTGACCGAGCTCTGGGAAAGTGAGGAATCCCTGAAGGCTCATTTTCAAGGAGATGCATTCAAGGCCTTCTGGGCTGAGCTGCCTCCCGGTGGCGGCGTGGTGACCAGCTCGGCGTGGAACGGCCCTCTGGCCCCGTACGTTCCGCCCACGCCAGACTCGGGCGTTTGAACGACGAAGTGCGGCCCGAGCGCCAAGGATGGCATCCCGCCCACTGCAGCCAGGGGGGAAGGAGACCAGGAATTGGCCAAAAATGGTCTCGCCCGGGGAGAACCTGGTCGTCCCCTTGCCCACCTCCTCGACGATCCTTGCGCCATCGGCGCCGAGCACCATGGGGAACGTGGCTGGTACGGGCCTCCAGTCAGCAGACGCAAGTTTGCCGTCCATCGGGTTCATTCCGGCGGCCACCAGCTTGATCGGTACCTGGCCCGGGCCAGGTACCGGGGTCGGCACCTCCTCGACAACGGGAAGTGCTCCCTAGTCCCTGACGATCACGGCACGCACGACTTCCTCCTCGGTTTCAGCCGAACTTTGTACAAGGAGTCCTCGTTTCAGCTCTGACCCGCAGATTCTGGCCGCCCGGGGGCGGATCGAATCAGGGAAAATCCATAGTCGACGGTGGGCACGGGCGGGGCGACCTTCGAACCCGACACAAGCCGGACCCGCTGGCACCTGCCGTCGCTCCGGGTCGGGACCAGTCGGACTGTGGGTTTCCTGGATGCCATTCGCGCCCGGTCCCCTGCACTATGGCGACGTAGGAAGAAGGCAATGACCGAGATTGATCACGCGGAAGGGTGATGAACATGACAAGCTCCGCTCTGCCAGATGGCCCGGCGATCGATCGACGGCACCTGTTGATCATCGGAGCCGGTCCCGGCCTCGGCGCCGCCATCGCACGCCGGTTCGCACAGGGTGGCTACCGCGTCTCCCTGATGGCCCGCCGGGCCGAAGGGCTGGGCGAACTAGCCAAGGGATTGACCGATATGGGTGCGGTGGTCGACACCGTCACCGCCGACGCCGGCGACCCCGAAGGCCTACGCGCCACGCTTATCTCCCTCTATGCGGAGAGCAGTGCACCCGGGGTATTGGTCTGTAGCGCGTCAATGTCGGCGCAGGACTCGCTGCTGAACTCTGACGTCGCCCACCTGCACACGGCCTACGACGTCGACGTCGTCAGCGCCGTGGTCGCCACACAGGTCGCGGCCCCAGCCATGCGGGCTGCCGGAGGCGGCACCATCCTGTTCACCGGCGGCGGCTGGGCCGACTACCCGATGACCGCCTTTTCAACCCTCTCGGTCGGAAAGGCAGCCCTGCGGTCGGCAGCCACGCTTCTCGGTGCGGAGCTGTCGGATGCCGGCGTCCGCCTTGCCAGCGTCACCATCGCCGGGCAGATCGCGCCAGGCACTCCCTTCGACCCCGACCGAATTGCAGAGACCTACTGGACAATCGTGCAATCGGACAACGGCTGGCAGAGCGAATTCCGCTTCGAGGGTGGGTGATCGACCGATCTGCCGGCGAGGTGTGGCGACCCAATGGCGCCCCCTTCATTCATTGAACACCGCGGCGTAGGACAGCCCGGCTGCGCGGCTCAGGGAGGACCTGTGGCGTACCAACCGATCGAGAGTTACGGCGTCATCGGCGACATGCGCACTGCCGCGCTGGTCGGCCCGACGGGATCCATCGACTGGCTGTGCTTCCCGCACTTCGACTCCCCCTCTGTCTTCGCCGCCATTCTCGATGATGACAAGGGCGGGCGGTTCGTCATCTCGCCCACCTCCGATGGGTTCCGAACCAAGCAGCTCTATTGGCCCGACAGCAACGTGCTCGTCACCCGGTTCCTCTGCGACTTCGGGGTAACCGAGGTCACCGACTACATGCCCGTCGGCACGGCGGCGGGCTGCTACGGCCGACGGTGCCTGGTCCGGCGGGTGGTGAGCATCCGCGGCAGCACGACTCTGCGGATGCGGTGCGCTCCCGCCTTCGACTTCGCTCGGGTCGGACACCGGACCGAGGCCGTCGAGGGCGGAGTGTGGTTTCGCGCTCCCGATCTCGAGCTGGCCCTGGGCAGCGACGTTCCGCTCAGTCTCGAGGGCGACGCAGCGGTGGCCGAGTTCAGCCTGGACGAGGGCGACGAGGCGTCCTTCGTGCTCGGCGAGCCCGACCCCAGCCGTGGTGACCTGCGCTGTCCTCCTGAGATGCAGGACGCCATGCTCATGGCGACGATCGATTACTGGCATCACTGGCTGTCGCAGTGCACCTATCGGGGACGGTGGCGCGAGATCGTCCAGCGCTCGGCCCTGGTCCTCAAGCTCCTCACCTTCGACCCCACGGGAGCCATTGTCGCCGCTCCGACCTGCTCTCTGCCCGAGGTGCTTGGCGGCACCCGCAACTGGGACTACCGCTACAGCTGGATCCGAGATGCCGCCTTCACGCTGTATGCCTTGCTGCGCATCGGGTTCACCGAGGAGGCGGCCAGCTTCATGAAGTTCCTCGAGGCCCGCTGCCGCGAGCTCAACCCCGACGGGTCGCTTCAGCTCGTCTACGGCATCGACGGTCGCCACCGCCTACCCGAGGAGCAGCTCACCAACCTCGAGGGCTATCGGGGCTCGCGCCCGGTCCGGGTCGGCAACGACGCTGTCGGCCAGCTCCAGCTGGACATCTACGGCGAGCTCATGGACTCGGTCTATCTCTACAATAAGTACGGCTCACCGATCTCCTACGACCTGTGGGTTTCGCTGCGGCGCCTGGTCGACTGGGTCTGTTTCAACTGGTCACAGGAGGACGAAGGGATCTGGGAGACGCGGGGAGGCCGGCACCAGACCGTGTACTCCAAGCTCATGTGCTGGGTCGCCATCGACCGGGGGCTACGCCTGGCCGACAAGCGATCGTTTCCCGCTGACCGTGACCGCTGGCTCCGGGTGCGAGATGAGATCTACGAGGAGATCATGGCTCGCGGGTGGAGCGACAAGCACCATGCCTTCATGCAGTCGTACGACAGCGACACCCTCGACGCCAGCGTTCTGACGATGCCGCTGGTCTTTTTCGTCTCGCCGAGCGATCCGAGGATGCTCGACACCATCGACGCCATCAATCGGTCACCCGAGGCAGGAGGCCTGGTGGCCAATAACCTGGTGTACCGGTACAACGTGTTGACCAATCCCGACGGGCTCACGGGCCAGGACGGCACCTTCAACATTTGCACCTTCTGGCTGGTCGAAGCGCTCACCCGGGCAGGAACCGTCGACCGGTCCCGCCTGGACGAAGCCAGGCTGATGTTCGAACAGATGCTCGGCTACGCCAACCATTTGGGACTCTTCTCCGAGGAAACGTCGATGTCCGGCGAGGCGCTCGGGAACTTCCCGCAGGCCTTCACTCACCTGGCCCTGATCAGTGCGGCCTTCAACCTCGATCGCACCCTGGGCGCCCAAGACTGACGGTCGCACACCCGGGCACGGTGAGGAGACCCGCTGTCAGTGAAGGTAGGACGCGTAGTCAGCGTAGGGCACCTGGCCGCTGGGGCTGGCCAAAATGGCGTTGGCAACGGTGGTGGGAATTGGGGCCCAATAGGCGGGCATGTCAGCCGCCAATGCCGGGTTCAATACGTAGAGCAGAATGAAGTTCACCAGCCAGATCGAAGGGGCCATCGACATCCCCACCTCCGTGCTCACACCTCCCGCGTTATTGGTGACCAACTGCGCAGAGCCCGATATGAGCTGTGATACAAAACCGTAGAGCGCTTCCAACGTGTACGCCGACCGGTAGAGCGCTCGGAGGGATGCTGTCGCACCGTTGGCCCTGCACCACGATCCCCAGATAGCCACCGGGAGCGATCACCGAATTTGCTTGTCTCGTCGGCGCGTCGGTGTTGGCCAGGCTTTCCAACAATCCGCTCGTGTTCACGAACAGGCCATAGCTGGCCAGAACCGATGGTGTTATCTGACCGTTGACGTTGGAGTACAGAGGACGTCCGGTCGTGTTGGTGAAGATTCGGACGCTCGCATCGACCAATTTTGCAGCCGTCGGATCGCCTCCGACGCCATTGCCCGTGATGAACTCGACGTACTGCTGGGTGGTGAACGTATCTGCCCTGTTCAGCCCCGCCTGTGCGGCGATCGCATCTGCCACTTGTTGCCCGATTGGCTGATGCAGTTGGGCTGGGTTCGTGATCTCGGTGGGTGCCAGGTGCTCATACTGTGGTGTTCCCGAGAACGGACTGGTGAACCCCGTGTCAGTGGTGGTCGGTGTGACCGCTCCCGCCGCTCCGTGGCCGGCTGCCTGGATCCCAACCAAGGAGAACACGGACACTCCGGCCAGCGCCACCGCCATGGTGACCCTGGATCGACGCGTGATCGGTCCGTGATGGGTACGGGGTGTGGCGATTCCCTGCATTCCTGTCCCGCCTCCTTAGCGCCCTGGGGCGCGGTGACCCACTGGTCGAGATGTCGGTTCAGTATGTAAGGAAAGCGAACGACATGCAACAATCGGTTGTTGCAGAACGCGCGTGCCAAAGATGTGCGCCCCTGCCCGGAACCGCCCATGACCGACAAGGCGGACCCCGTCGTGACATTGTTGTCGGATGACTTACGACCACGTCATCAGTGACATTGTCAAGGTGGTCGAGGCCATCGGTGCTGGAATCATGGTGGTCGGCGGGCTCTGGGCACTCCTCGCCTACGTGGTTGGAATCTTCCATTCGGGGAGCCGACACGAGACCGCCTATCCCCAATTGCGTCAGCGCCTTGGCCAATCGATTCTGCTTGGCTTGGAGGTTCTCATCGTTGGCGACATCGTACGGACCATCATCGTGGACCCGACCGTCGAGAGCGTGGCCGTGCTCGGGCTCATCGTTGTCATCCGAATCGTCCTCAGCTTCGCCTTGGAAGTTGAGATAGACGGAGCGTGGCCGTGGAACCTTTGGCGCATCAAGCCGACCCGAGATGACGAGCACCCCTCGGCCGGACCCGGGACGTGACGGGTCGTCCGGCTGCCTCAGCGGAGCAGGTCGCGAGCCGGTTCCGCGTCCGCAACGCAGGAGCCGGACCGACACGCTTGTTCTGCGAGAACGACCTACTGGGGGTGCCGGGCGTGGCGCTTGACGAAGTCAAGGATCGCGATGTGTTTGGCTGTGTCCATCTCCATCAGTTTGACCAGGAGTTGCCACAGCGTCAGGTCCTTCAGGTCTTTCATCTGGCGCGCCAGGCGACGGAGTTCGTCGGCATCGGCATGCTCGCGTTCGAGGAGTTTGTTGGTCTCCTCCACGACAAGGGCGGGGTTGGGTCCCCAGTGGTCGAGGCGAGGCACAGCAGGCTCCTCCGGTCGCAATTCGGCGTCGGTCTTCAGGGCTGAGGCCAACTCTCGGAACACCCTATGGTGGCGCATTTCGTCCTCGATGATGAGGTCGGCAAGGTATTGAAAGGCACGCGACCCCGAAGCTGATGCAGCACGCTTGTACTCGACCAGCAATTGCCGTTCGCTGTCTTCATGGGAAATGAGGTGTTCGTAGAGATCCGCTTCCCATACGCTCGCCCCCACCAGTTTGTTCGTCACCCTCTGCTCCTTTGGCCTCGGTCAAGAACATCATCCTCGCAGGCAGAAGCCTTGAACAGGGCCTTTGGTCCCAACTGCATGCGGCTCGGGATAGCGACGTCGATTCGCGCTTCTGAGCCCACCCCTGTCGCCCGAGCTCGTGACGCTGCCTGGGGATCCGACCTCAGCCTACGGCGCCAAGGAGCCGGTTGAAGGCTTCCGGGGGCGCATCGTGTGCCAGCGCTTCCCTCTGATCTGCCCCCGTGACCGGGAGCCCCGCTGGGTCGAGCAACCCCGCTTGCACGAGGACCGAAGCCTGGTCCCAATAGATGTGCTCGGTGTGAACAAGGCCCTCTTTGATCCCGATCACGGTCACAATCGGGACCGTCAGCCGCCGTCCGGTCGGTTCGATGCCCGGAAGGAGCCACGGGATGATCGCATCGTGAGTCAGGGAGATGATGATCTCGTCGACGAGGCATTGCGGGGTGACGGTACGGGTCAGCGGGTCGAGCTTCATGTCCGACGCCTGATGTCCGACGAAATAGTCACGGTAGAAGTCTCGAACGGGACTCCGTCCCCGAGCACCAATAGAGGTGGCGACGTGAAGGACAGAAGGATCGTCCGTCATGGTCTCCATGGTGGCGTCGACGTCGGCCGTCGCGAACTCGGCCTCGGTATGCCGATCCCACATCTCCTCGATGGCGGTCGTGTCCATGCCACAGGGTACTGCAAGCGTTGCGGCCGGCGCTGTTGGTGGCGGTCACCGGCTTGGAACGAACGGCCTGGCTCGCGGTTCCAAGCGACGAAGGCCGGCTAGTCAGAAACTGGGTCGCCTGGACTGAGTCGCCAGGTCCTGGCGGAATCGATCAGTCGGGTCCGTCGCACATCTCCGCATGTTCACGATCGGCACCCTGCAGGTACTCATGCCGGACTTCACTGGCTCCCGGTTTCGGCCCGTGGATGTCCATTCGTAGCTGCTCGTTGCGGGTCACGACCTTGCGCCATGCTTCGGCGGACCGTTCGAGGTCCTGCTCTGCGCGACGACGCTCAGGGCTTTCCGGGTCTGTCGATGCGGCAGCACCCCGCGACAGCAGCGCACGTTCATGATCACTGACCGCCTGGAAGATCAGCTCGTCTAGCTCAGGGTCGGGCTCCCGTTGCTCTCCCGCAAATGGCATCTGTCACCTCCCTCGGCGTGCGAGAAATGCCGTTTCGTGCCCGCCTGCGCACCGGATGCGGCCGACGAACACACGTCACTCCACGGGATTTCGTTCACGGGATTTCGATGTTCTGCGGCAATCACCTTTTCGTGCTGACAACCTAACGTGAAGCTTCGCATGGTCAATAGGGCCCTTAGTCCCTAATGTCAAGGCATTCTCAGAGGCCGGAGTAGTGACCCGGTGCCTGACCCACCGGCATCGGACGAGCGGATGGGCACGTCCGAAGGTCGCTGACCAGGCGAGACCTTCACGTTCTCCGAGGGTGCCAACCAGGAGCGGACCAACCATGAATCGAAGCGCAACGGTCGCAGGACGTCCGGTACGGCGCCGTCGGGCCGCTACCGGGCGGTAGTGGTGAGGGCATCACAGTAGGCGTCGGAGGTCACCGGAGCGGCTCCAACCCGACCATGGCTCGGAACTCATCGGTTGTGTTGGTGACAGGGAATGGATCGCTCGGAACCTCGAGGCCGAGTCGATCACAGATTGGGTCCCATCCATCCTCTGGGGTCCATTCCAAGAGCCTCGTCGAGGGCGTGGCTTTACGCACGGCGGCGTTGTGGCGCTCGTAGGCATCCATCATCGCAGTGGCATCATCAAAGCGATCGCTGAAGCGATCATGCAGGAGTACCCGCAGCGCATTCATCCAAGGTTGCAGTTCAGGGGGAACCTTGTCGAACGACTGGAAGATCGTGTTCGATGCGCTGCGATACCACGATTGTGGATCCCGCACCGACAACAACACCAGGGCGTCGGGGTTGGCGGCTGAAAGTTCCGGCCAGAACGAACACCCTGGCCAGTCAACGAGCGAGACATAGCCGGCCGGCATGACGGACCAGTCGACAGAACGACCTTCGATGGCATCGATCCATCCCGGCACTTGGGTCGGATCGCCCATTACTTCGATCATGTGGTGACACGGCCCGCCCAACAGCTGTTCCAATGCGATCTTCAACGAATGGGTACCGGTTCGACCGACACCTGCACCGACCACCTTGAGCGACATGGCTTGTCTCCCCCCTCGCTGACCATCGACCGACGGCGTGCCGGCCCGGCACATGGTGCCGCACCCGAGCCAGGGCGTCCACTCGTCCTTCAGAGCTCGTTCCCCATCCAGACCGTTCCTGTGTCGTCACGAGGGCGGTGTGCCGGAGCTGGAGACGTCGCGTCGTTCCTGTCAGGCTCATGAAGTGGTGTTCTTGGCCGAATCCACTCCCGCCTGGAAGATCCCGAGCCGCTCGTAGAGCCCGCCCAGGAGCAGGGCGATCCCGGAGGCGATGGCGGCCAGGCGGCTGCGGCGGCCAAACAGCAGGGAACCGAGGACCCCGGCCCCCGTCAGGGTGCTGGCCCGGTTGAGACGGCGCCCGGCCTCGCCCCCCAGGTACGGCTCGACCGCCGCCGTGCGGCGGTCTTCGAGCTTGCGTGAGGCGGCGAGCTCGACGATGGCACCGTAGAGGGCGAGGCGACGGGCCGGGGCGGCCTCCGCCACCGGGGAAACGATCATGCCGAGTCCCCCTGCACTGGCGGCCGCGCTCCCCGTGAAGATGAACGGCAGGATATCGAGCGCCTCGTGCCAGGCGGGTACGGCGGTGTCCGAGATCAGAACGCTGGTGTAGCTGGCGACCGCGGGGGCGAGTACGGCGGCACCCAGCCCGGCCGGTCGGCCGGCGGCCGTCAATAACCGGCCCACCGAGCCCCCACGCATACGACCGGGGACCACCTCCGCCACTGCGGCGAGACCGGCCAGTGGGCCATAGGCAGTGAGTATCCAGGTGCCGACGCTCATCGGCGAGGTGAGCTTGGCGACACGGAGCATGTAGTGGAACCGCTCCGGCCGTCCGAGATCTCGGATCAGGTACACGCATCCGGCGCCGATCGCTGCGGCGGCGCCGAGACGGCTGCCCCTACGCAGCGCGCTGCGGCCCGTCTGGTCGGCGCCGGCGGCGAGGAGGCTGCTGCCCGCGGCCAGTCCCCCGAGAAAGAAGTAGTAGGCAATGTCGTTCGTCCACACCGGGGGCTTGAGAACTGGGCGTCCGTAGTAGCTGGAGAATTCCGCCCGGTCGACCATGGACGTCTCGCCAGAGCCGTCGTCGCGAGCGCGACCAAACCGCCGACGTTTGCCATCGACGGTGGCGCTACCGCCCATGGGCGCGGAGCCTTCCCGGTCGCTGTTCACCGTTGCCGGACCTCGACGAAGGCGCTCACAGCGGCGGTGACAAGGGCGGCGGCGGCGACCCCCGCCACCCGCCACATGCGGCCCAGGTCTCGTGTCGGAACAACCGGGTCGTTCGGCAGGCCGTACACCGGAGGCTCGTCGAGGAGCAGGAAGAACGCGCCGGTCCCGCCGACGCCGTCGTCGGGGTCGTCGCCGTAGAGCCGGGCCTCGGGGACTCCGGCTTCGTGGAGCTGCTCGATTCGGGCGCGAGCCGTGGTGTGCAGCTCGTCGAGCGGCCCGAACTGGATGGAATCCGTCGGGCAGGCCTTGGCGCACGCCGGCTCCAGCCCGTCCCGCAGCCGGTCGTAGCACAGCGTGCACTTGTGGGCCCGGCCATCGTCCTCTCGGCGATCGATCACGCCGAAGGGGCAACCGGACACGCAGTAACCGCAGCCGTTGCAGATCTCCTCTTGCACGACCACGGTCCCGAATTCGGTGCGGAACAGCGCTCCCGTCGGGCACACGTCCAGGCAGCCGGCGTGGGTGCAGTGCTTGCAGACGTCGGACATCATCAGCCAGCGAAAGTCCATCCTGGCCGCGCCCGATTCGTCCGGCGGAGCGCCGGCGCCGGATGGCTCCGGGGCCCAGGCCGAGGTGCCGAGCTCGGCGCCACCCCGCTCTGTCTGGCGCAGCTGGTCGGCGACGATGCCGCTCGCGTAGCTGGTGGACGAGGGCCCGACGGGAAGATCGGCCAACCCGGGATCCTGGTGGCCGAGCCGACGCGGCTGCTCGATGAAGGCGACGTGTCGCCAGGTGTCGGCGCCGAGCATGCCGGTGTTGTCCATGGACATGCCGAGCAGGTTGAGCCCGTCAGCAGGGACGTCGTTCCACTCCTTGCACGCCACCTCGCAGGCCTTGCAGCCGATGCAGACGGACGTGTCGGTGAAGAATCCGACCCGTGGCGGATGGTCGGTGTGACCGGCCTGTTCGGCCACGTCGTCGACCGGGCCGGAGAGGCTGTGGGGTGCGAATCTCATGGAGCCGGCTTTCTGCGACCGACGACGTGCTGGATGTGCGGGACCCCTGGGGCCGTCGCCGTCTGGGTGCCGGTGGCCGGGGTGATATCGGCCCGCGTGCGGTAGTCGGCCAGGTACTCGAGGAGGGCGGGACCCTGTGGCCGTCGGCCCGGCCGAATATCGCAGGTCGCCGCCTTGCTCTCCTGGATGAGCACGTTCGGGTCGAGAACCACGCCGAAGAGGTCGTTGACCACGTCCCCGGTCGTCAGGCCGGTTGGTCCCCAGTGGTACGGCAACCAGATCTGATGGACCACCCGGTCTTGGACCCGGAGGGGCTTCATCCGGTCGGTGACGATGACCCGGGCTTCCACCACAGCTCGGCTCGTCACCACGTGGGCCCAGCCCAGGTGCTCCAGCCCGCGCTGGCGAGCCAGTTCGGGCGACACCTCAACGGTCAGGGCGGGCTGCAGCTCCGACAGGTATGGCAGGGTGCGGCTCATGCCGCCCGCCGTGTGGTGCTCGGTCAGCCGGGCCGCAGTCAGCACGAACGGGAAGACGTCCCCGTGGGGCTCGGGGGGTGAGGGGTTCGAGGGGTTGTCCCGCCGCCCGTACACCTTGGTGGTCGGGTTCACTTGCTGGGCGTAGAGAGGGTTGGCAACCGGCGACTCATGCGGTTCGTAGTGGGTAGGTAAGGGCCCATCCGCCATTCCGGAGGGCGCAAAGAGCCAGCCCTTGCCGTCGGCCTGCATGACGAAGGGGTCGTCTCCGGCGAGCGCGGCCGGCCCGCGGGCATCAGTTTCGGGCTGAAAGGCGGGCGGCTTGGTCTTCTCGAAGTCGGGCACGTCGTGGCCGGTCCATTGCCCTCGTTCCTCGTCCCACCAGATACAGGCCTTCCGTTCGCTCCACGGCTTGCCCTCGGGGTCGGCGGAAGCCCGGTTGTAGAGGATCCGCCGGTTGTACGGCCATACCCACCCCCATTCCAGGGCGTAATCGTCCTGCTCGAACCGGGGCTTGCGCCGAGCGGCCTGATTGACCCCGCCGGCGTACACGCCGCTATAGATCCAGCACCCGCACGACGTCGATCCGTCGGCTTTGAGGTCCAGGTAGCCGTCGACTTGACGACCGGTGGTGAGGTCCTGGCCGCTGATGTGGCGCAGCACGTCGGCGGCCTGAGGCTCGTCCCCGACGACGTCGTAGTCCCATGCCAGGTCGTGGATCGGCCGGTCGCGCTCTTCGGTCGACCCCGCCAGCCGCTGCTTGACCAGCCGGCCGAGATGGAAGAAGAACCACAGGTCCGACC
Organism: uncultured Acidimicrobiaceae bacterium; assembly: GCA_963803065.1. Classification (GTDB taxonomy): domain Bacteria; phylum Actinomycetota; class Acidimicrobiia; order Acidimicrobiales; family RAAP-2; genus DASXMT01. The sequence continues at coordinate 86,118 of CAWDKW010000010.1, read as the reverse complement.
GCTGGTCGCCGCGGGGGTCGACCGCCTTCTCTCGCCATTGGAGCATTCGCTGCGTTTGGGTGAACGTTCCGTCCTTTTCGGTATGGGCCGCCGCGGGGAAGAAGAACACCTCGGTGCGGCACTGCTCGGTGACGACCTCGCCCGTTGCCACCTCGGGCGAGTCCTTCCAGAAGGTGGCGCTCTCGATCATGGCGAGGTCCCGGACCACCAGCCAGTCGAGGTTGGCCATGCCCAACCGTTGCAGGCGCCCATGAGCGGACCCGACCGCCGGGTTCTGGCCCAGCAGGAAGTAGCCGAACACCTTGCCGTCGATCATGTCCATCACCGTCTGGTACGTGCCGTGGTCCCAGTTGATGCGGGGCAGGTAGTCGAAGCAGAAGTCGTTCTCCGGCGTCGCCGCGGCTCCCCAGTACTCCTTGAGGAAGGAGACCATGTAGGTGTCCGCGTAGTACCAAAAACCCTTGTGCTTGTCGCTTTTGACGCTGCTCAGATAGGTATGGAGGTCTTTGCCTGACGTCGAGGTCGGCATGGGGAGGTACCCGGGCAGGAGATTGTAGAGGGTGGGGATGTCGGTCGAGCCCTGGATGCTGGCGTGCCCCCGCATGGCCATGATCCCGCCTCCGGGACGCCCGATGTTCCCGAGCAGCAGCTGGATGATGGTTGCCGTCCGGATGTACTGGGCGCCCACCGTGTGCTGGGTCCAGCCGACGGCGTAGACCACAGACGACGTCCGCTCCCGGCCGGATGCGCTGGTCCACCAGTCGCAGAGCTGAAGAAAGTGGGCGCGCGGGATGCCGCAGGTCCGCTCGACCATCTCGGGTGTGTACCGGCCGTAGTGGCGCCTCAGGAGCTGGTACACGCACCGGGGGTGCTGCAGCGTCGGATCGCGCACGATGCCCTCGGCGTCGATGCTCGGGCCGCCCGAGCCGTACCGGTCGCCGGCGGCATGCTCCCTCGACTCGAGTGACGGCTCGAGGTCGGCCTGACCTTCGCACTCATACCGCCAGCTCGAGCTGTCGTAGGTCCCGGTCTCGGCGTGGTAGCCGCTAAAAATCCCGTCCCCGTCCTCTGCATCGGCGTACTCTTCGCGAACAACAAAGGATGCGTTCGTATAGGGCACGACGTAGTCGAGGAACGCCTTGTCGTGCTCCAAGATGTGGTTGATGACCCCACCGAGCAAGGCGATGTCGCTTCCGGCACGGATTGGGACGTGCATGTCCGCCAGGGCGCTCGTGCGGGTGAACCGGGGGTCGACGTGCACGACCCGGGCGCCCCGGTTCTTGGCCTCGACCACCCACTGGAAGCCGACGGGATGGGCTTCAGCCATGTTGGAGCCGATGATCACGATGCAATCGCTGTTGGCCAGGTCCTGCTGGAAGTTGGTGGCACCACCCCTACCGAACGAGGTCCCCAGACCGGGGACCGTGGCGGAGTGTCATATGCGGGCCTGGTTCTCGATCTGTATGGCACCCAGCGCGGTGAAGAGCTTCTTGATCAGATAATTCTCCTCGTTGTCCAAGGTGGCGCCGCCCAGGCTGGCCACACCCATGGTCCGCCGGAGCTTGCGACCCTGGTCGTCACTCTCCTGCCAACCCTTGTCCCGCGCGTCGAGCAGGCGGTCGGCCACCATGCCCATGGCGGTGTCGAGGTCCAGTGAGGACCACTCGGTGGCGTATGGCGCCCGGTAGAGCACCCGCTGCTCCCGCTGTGGACCGGTGACCAGCTGCTTGCTTGCCGAGCCCTTCGGGCAGAGCCTTCCCCGGGAAATTGGGCTGTCCGGGTCGCCCTCGATCTGGATGACTTCCTCATCTTTCACGTACACGGATTGCCCGCAGCCGACGGCACAGTACGGGCACACTGACCGAGCGACGCGGTCTGCGGTGGGGATCCGCGAGCGGAGGTCGGCTGACTGGTGCGATTCAACAGCGGCGCCGCGCCCGAGCGGGTCCGCACCGGTGAGCTGTCGCCACAGTGGCCACGACCGCAGTCCCCGACCCTGGCGCGGTTGGCCACCCAAACCGGGAGCGCCACCACGCTCGTCCGCCGTCATGCGGCGGATCTCCGACCAACAGCGAAAATGGGCGTTGTACGCTCGACATACCCCCGCACAGCACCCGACCGCGTCGTCGAAACGCGCATACCACTCACTGTAAGCAGCCCGAGATTCTCCTGCAAGGGGCGAGGTTCACCGGTTTGCGACGAGTCGCCCTGCTGGGCGACGCAGCCTCACCTTGGTTGGTACCGAGAACCGACGCGTTCCCATTGCCAGGAGACATCGGCGGTCGAGGCGATGGCGACGAGGCCTGGAACATGGTTAGTGACTGGCCGGACTGGTTATGAAGAGAGACAGAAAGGGTTATTCGTTTGCGTGTTCAAACAACGATGTCCTTTCCCCTCCCGGTGTGAGCCCGGGCGAGCACGATGAGGGCGACTCTGACCGTCAGCCATCGGCTCTCCATCGCTGAAGCGGCGGGCGGAGCATGAAGCTGGCCGGTGTGGTGACGCTCGTCACGGCCCCCGTGGGCGGGCAGGTGGTCCCAGCTCGAGCGCAGATGGCGACGACTCTGGGCTTCCACATCATCTTGGCCTGCCTGGGGATCGCGTTGCCGACGATCGTGCTGCTGGCCGAGTTCATCGGATTGCGTCGTCATGACGAGACGGCAATGCAACTGGCGCGGCGCTGGTCGCAGGCGATGGCAGTGCTGGTCGCTGTCGGGGCGGTGACGGGCACGGTGCTCTCGTTTGAGCTCGGCCTGCTCTGGCCGGGTCTGATGCGCCAGTACGGGTCCGTGCTCGGCTTCCCGTTCGGTGTCGAGGGCTTGTTCTTCTTTCTGGAGGCCATCTTCACTGCCATCTACCTGTACGGTTGGCGTCGGCTGTCGGGGTGGGCCCATTGGGCGAGCGGACTGCCCATCGCGGTGAGCGGCATCTTTGGGGCGATGTCGGTGATTGCTGTCAATTCGTGGATGAACCAGCCCGGAGGCTTCACCCAACGGGGCGGCCGGATTGTGTCGGTGAACGTGTGGCAGGTCTACTTCAACCACGCGGCCACCTATGAGATGCCGCACATGATTCTGGCCGCCTACCTGGTCAGCGGGTTCACGGTCGCCGGGGTCTACGCCGCCGGCATCTTGCGAGGCCGTCGCGACCGCTACCACTACACCGGCTTCGCCATCGCCTTCATCCCTTCAGCGATACTGACCCCCTTCCAGATCTTCGTCGGCGATACCGCCGCTCGCGCCATCGCTCACGACCAGCCGGTGAAGTTCGCGTCGATGGAATACGTTCAGCACACATCGACACACGTGCCCGAGTGGCTCGGTGGCTTCTGGGCCGGGGGCCACGTGTACGGCGGACTGAAGATCCCTGACATGGACTCTCTGCTGGTCGGCTTCACGCCGGGCACCAAGGTCATCGGGTGGGACAGCGTGCAGCCCGCCTATCGGCCGCCGGTGGTGTGGCTGATCCACCTCTGCTTCGACGCCATGGTCGGACTGGGATTCCTGCTGCTGCTGGTCGGGCTCTGGGCGGCGTATGAATGGTGGCGGCGGCGGCGCCTCCCGCCGCAGCGGCTGTTCTGGCTGCTGGGCGCCGTCAGTGGCCTGGCCGCCATCGTGGCCATGGAGTGCGGCTGGGTGGTCACCGAGGTCGGCCGGCAGCCCTGGGTGGTCTACCAGCGGCTGACCACCAACCAAGCGTCCACCACCAATGGCGGGATCATTGCCAGCTTGAGCATCGTCATCCTCCTGTACGCGGTCCTCGGCGTGGCGACGATCCTCATCCTGCGGATGCTGGCCCGACGCTGGCGGCGCACGGACACCGAACAGGCTGCTGTACCCTACGGCCCGGAGCCTGGGCCGTCCGAGAGGGCCGAGGAAAAGGTGCTCTCCTGATGGCGGCGACCGTGGGGGCCATCCTGCTGCTCGGGATCACCTTGTACGCCGTGTTGGGCGGGGCAGACTTCGGAGGCGGCCTGTGGGACCTGCTCGCCGGCGGCGACGAGCGCGGGGCACCGGTCCGCCAGCTCATCGACGAGTCGATTACCCCGGTGTGGGAGGCCAACCACGTTTGGCTCGTGTTCGACCTTGTCATCTTCTGGACCGCCTTCCCCCAAGCCTTTGCCGCGGTCATGACCGTCGCCGCGTTGCCGCTGTGGCTGGCCGTGGGCGGAATCGTGCTGCGGGGCGCAGGATTCGCATTCCGCAAGGAACTATCCCGGCTCCCCCTGCAGCGAGCCGTCGGCGCCACCTTTGCCCTGTCCTCGTTGGTGACCCCGTTCTTCATGGGTACCGTGATCGGCGCCATCGCCACTCGGGGCGTCCCCGCCAGCCCCACCGGCGCCAGCTCGCAAGCCTGGACCAACCCGACGGCGCTTCTCACGGGAATCTTGTTCGTGGCCGCCTGCGGCTACCTGGCCGCGGTCTATCTGACAGGCGAGGCGGCCCGCCGCAACGCTTGGCGGCTGCGAGCCTATTTCACCCACCGCACTCAAGCCGCCGCCATCGCGGCTGGGGGCGTCTCACTGGCACTCCTGGCCGAACTGAACAGCTCGAACCCCGATCTGTACTCTCACCTCACAGGCCGGGCGCTGCCCCTCATGATCCTTGCCGGCCTCTGCGGGTTGGCTGTGCTCGCCCTCGTGAGGAGCGCCCAGCTCATGCTCGCTCGTGTCGTCGCCGCGCTCGGGGTGGCCGCGGTCATCTGGGGATGGGGTGTCGCCCAATATCCTGCGCTGCTGCCCGGCAGTGGGCTGACGCTGGACAACGCCAGCGCCCCTCACTCGGTCCTGGTCGCGCTGGTCGTCTTGTTCATCGTCGTCGTACTACTCGTCGGTCCCTCCTTCGCCCTCTTGTTCAGCCTGCAAAGTCGCCGTCTGCTCTACGCCGGCGAAGGCATCGTTCCCGGGGCCGCCGACCCCGTCGCTGGGACAGACGTGTCGGCGGTCCTGCCGCCCGGCAGTCCATCGTCGCGGGCTCATGCCGGTCTGACGGGTGCAGTCATCGCCTTGATCGCGGTGGTCTACTTCTTCCTCCGCCGGCGGCGGGAGCGCCGAGTCGGCCGCCGACGGTAACCAGAAGGGGCGTGCCCATCCCGAACACACGACGACCCCGCGGCCGAAGCTGCGGGGTCGTGCGCGTGACTACCGAGTGAGCCGACGGGGATCGCTGACTCGGATAATTGAGGAACGGGTTCCCGGTCCGATCCTTGTGGTGATTCCACCGGGCGAGAGGTTCAATGCTCTTCGTAGTCGTCCGCTCATGCAAAGTGACTGACCGGAACGCTGGCTGTGGGCTGCGCGAACGTCAGGAGGTGAGCCTCGGCCACCGTAGCCATTGATGGCTCGATGACGATCGCACCGTTCAACGACGAGCGCGCCATTCGCCGCAACGGCATCGAAGTCCGCTTTGCAGCGCAGTGCTAGCCGCCGTGGTCGGAAAGGGTGCTCGCTCCCCGACCAACTGCCCACGCCCGCCCTGGCGGATACGACACGGACTCAGAGGGCAGGGCGTCATGGTCGACTCGGTGCGACGGACGTATCGGACAGCGAGCTAGTCGGGATGAAGCGGGTTGGCGTCGCCCAGAATCGTCGCCGCCGGCCAAGTGCCACCAACGGGCGTCGCCTCCACGTCGAGCCGAAGGTCGGTTCGCCTCCGCTCTGTGATTCGGACGTACGAAGATCGCGGTTGGAACAGGCACCTCATCGTCTCTGTTTGAGGAAAGCCTCGTTCGGGGACACATCCCTTCGGTAACCGGAAAGAAGTCGTCCGAACTGATCAACGTCCATGACCGCAACCAACTACCCATCAAGGAATGTCGCACGCTTGGTCGACGAGTTCGGAACCACGACGACGAGGATAGTGGCGATGCGCCTGCAGGTTCAGCGTTACGCCCAGTACAGGGCAGCGATCGTGGCTCAGCTCAGCGAGAACCTCAGCGTGGCCGAGATCGCTGGCCTGGTAGGTGAATTGCCTTCGGAAGTCGAAGCATTGATGCGGTGCGCTGACGCTGACCGAGAACGACGAGAACAACCGGCGACTTAGGCCGATCCCCTCAGCGACTCGGCTGGGGTGCACGACCGCTGCTGGGTCAAATGAGCGCTCTCGGGAATCGGATCTCATCGACGAGGCTTACTCCGAAGCCGTCGACGTTGATCCGGCTCTGAGGGTGGAGCCGTCCGGTGACCGGGGGCGTCCTCCTGGAGTTCACGGGATCGGCAAGCTGCACAGAGACGCCGACCTTCGACGAGGGCCGTAACGCTCCGCACCCCACATGCCTGGCAGCGCAAGCCGATGAACAAGCGATCCCCGTCGGTCCTCGAGGTGACCTCGCGTTCGAGCAACGCTTGCACATCGCCCTTCAGGTACCACACGCCAGGAGCAGTCCTTTCGACCAGACTGCAGTCGATCAGGTCGTGTATGAGGGAAGGCAAGCGAGCCCGCAGGCGCCGCCCCTTCCCGGCATCCCCAACGGCAGCACCTCGTGGGCGCGGCCGACCCGTGTATTCGGCCACCACTTCGTCCCTTCTCCGTCGCATCCACTTCTCGACGCGCCGGAGCCTCAACGAGGCGGAAGGGGCTCCGACGAACCCAGTGCTGTGAGGCAGCGGGCTCAAAGGATCTACCCGATCAAGGGTGGAGCTGAAACGTCCCGGTTCCCAGGATCACACGGTCCCGTGACGGTTCGGTTGCGGGCAAACGGGACATCCAGTCTGTGGCAAGGTGAGTCAGCGGTAGGCACATCACACGTCACCTGTGACTGCCGTGCGGTTCCGACCAAGGGGGAAGTCATGACGTCAGGCGCAACCGTCGGCCGGGATGCCCGTAGAAGGCGCGGGCATGGGCGCATGACACGGGGCGTGGCGGCAGTCTTCAGCCTGTGCATCGTTCTCGTGGCCTGCGGAGCATCATCGACCTCGGCATCATCTGCGTCCTCCCGCAGTTCGACATTGACCAGTACTGCACACGCCCCATCCGGAGTCACCGTAAACGGGCCCATCCAGGTCGGTTCTCCGACCTTCGACGACAGCCTCTATGGCACAAGTTTCAACCTGTCAAAGGTCGGCTACGAGAAGTCCCAGTTCTTCGTCTCGGGCACTGCCCACTCCTACCTTCCTGAAAGCCCCCTCACGAGCGACGGCGACTGGAGGATCACGGCCGCCGTGGGCGCGCCGTACACGACGCGGATCGCGGTCTACCGACCTATCAACCCGAAGAACTTCAACGGAACGGTCGTGGTCGAGTGGCTCAACGTGAGCGGCGGAACGGACGACGCTCCGGACTGGACGATGTCCCACAACGAACTGGTTCGCGACGGCTTCGCGTGGGTGGGGGTTTCCGCCCAGCAGGTCGGTGTCGATTCAGCAAGGACCGCCGATCCGGCCGAGTATTCGTCGCTGTCGCATCCGGGCGACAGCTTCTCGTACGACATCTTCTCGCAAGCTGGTCGAGCAGTTCGCGACGACGCCGCCCGTGATCCTGGGTGGTTTGCGGCCTCATACGCTGATTGCGGCCGGAGAGTCCCAGTCAGCCGTCCGCCTCATGACGTACATCGATGCGGTTCAGCCGATTGCACACGTCTACCAAGGGTTCCTCGTGCACAGCCAGTTCGGTACGGGCGCTCCACTTTCCCAAGCACCGCAGGCCAATTACCCGGCCCCGAACCCGACGACCATCCGCAGTGACCTCGGCGTTCCGGTCCTCGAGTTCGAGACCGAAACCGACGTCTACGACAGCGAACTGACTGACCGGTTGCACTACGGCAATCCAAAGTGGTTCCGACTGTGGGAGGTCGCAGGCAGTTCGCACTACGACTACTACGGCCTCGCCATCGGCCCCGACGACACCGGCAACGGACAAGGCTCCGTAAGGAACCTGGCTGCCATGCAGAACCCGACGCGCACGCCCGTGGGTGGGTTCAATTGCGCCGTTCCCATCAACACCGGTGGAACGCACTGGGCACTCGATGCCGCGGTCTATTGGCTCAAGAGGTGGGTGGTGACCGGCGTCCCGCCTCCTCGGGCCTCCCTCCTGGCCACGACTCACGACTCTCCGGTGGCGTACAAGCTTGACGCAAACGGAAACGTCATCGGAGGGGTGCGAACGCCACAGGTCGACGCGCCGGTCGCCGCGCTGGGCAGCCAAGGCAACAGCGGCGGGTTCTGCTTCCTCTTCGGCTCCACCGTGCCGTATACCGCCGCCCACCTGGCCAGGCTCTACAGGACCCACGGCCAGTTTGTCTCGGCCTGGGCGCGTGCGGTGAAGAGCGACGGTGCCAATGGGTTCCTTCTCCCTGCCGATGCAATCGAGTTGCTGCACTCGGCCGCCGCCTCACAAGTCGCACGGCGAGGCCCGTGACTCAATTCGCACGTGCCGGGACGCGCTGAGCTGGGTCCCCCGACCGACGGAGTGCGACCTCGTCTTTCATGAGGTAGCCGCGCACGGCCCAGATCTATGCTCACGCCTATGCGGTTCGTACTGAATGTTATCTGGCTCTTGCTTTCCGGCATTTGGTTGGCGTTGGGCTACGCGGTGTTCGGCATCGTCATGTGCCTGCTGATCGTGACCATCCCGTTCGGCATTGCTTCGTTCCGACTGGCTGCCTTTGTCATCTGGCCCTTCGGGCGGGTCGTGGTCAGACGCCCGACGGCCGGCGTGGGCTCTGCTCTCGGCAACGTCCTCTGGTTCATCTTGTGTGGTGTCTGGATGGCGATCGCCCACTTGGCCACGGGGATCGCTCTCTGTGTCACCATCATCGGGATACCGCTCGGACTGGGCAACTTCAAACTCATCCCGATCTCCCTCGCCCCGTTGGGGAAGGACATCGTCGCAGCCGACTCTCCCTACGCGTTCGTGTCATGACGAAGTGGGGATGGCGCTCAGCGGAGTGATCCCGAGGTACGTTTCCCAGCTGTTCACCTGGCCTCCACTGCATGCCACCGCCTCGGGTCTGATGGCCGTTACTGGCACACATTGACCCGATTAAGCAGCGGATGAGACCTCTACGAGCGATGCGTCCCCTGCTCGACGGGTACACCTACGACCCAACCGGTCCGACGCCTTCGGTGGGATTGGCATAGTTTCGATCCTCGAACGAGCTATGCTCTGCGACAACCGGGCCCTCGAGGAGCGGCCCGATCGTCGTCTGTTTCACCAGCCGACTCCTTTGAGGAACCGTTGACCCTCTTCGGGCCGGTGTCCGACCAGCGCTTCGGTGAAGTCGTCGGCCGAGATCATGCTGAGCCTCTTTCGGCCGGCTAAGGTCGTCCAATCGTCGTATCGGCGCGTCGTACATCTGTGATCGATGCACTTGCGATCGAGTCGAGGGGCAATAGTCGTGGGATTGCACGAGGGCGAGGAACCGTGCCGTGACCTATTCGATCGTCGTCGCACCGGGATCTGACAGGAGCATTGGGGGAGCAGTCCAATCTCACTCCTTGCTAACGCTTAGCACTAACCCGAAGCCGCCCTAGAGATCTTCATCCACAGCTCTCTTGATGGAAGTTGTTCCTGACCGGGCGCCCACCTGGGTTCGGGGCGGCGCCCGCCCTGCAACACTGAGACGGTGACCGGCGAAGAGGCGAACGAAGTCCGTTGTCGCCTTCTCGGCCGTGGGCGGCGACTCGAGGTGGCAACGTTGGGCTGGAACGTGGTCGGCGTTGTCGTGCTGGCCTTCGCGGCCGTCGACGCTCGATCCGTAGCGTTGGCCGGCTTCGGCCTGGACAGCCTCATCGAGATCGGTGCGTCTACGGTCGTGCTTTGGGAGCTCGCCGACGTTGCCCGGAACCGCCAGCGCCGGGCCATGAGGCTGATCGGGATCGCGTTCGTCGGCCTCGCCGCCTACCTGGCGGTCCAAAGCACTGTCGTGCTCGTCCTCGGGTTCCACCCGCATCACAGCTTGCTCGGCATCGCCTGGACCGCCGCCACCGCCATGGTCATGTTCGCTCTGGCGACGGGCAAGGCTCGGGTCGGAGCGGCTCTGGACAACCCGGTGCTCCGAGCCGAGGGTCGCATCACCATGATCGACGGCATTCTGGCCACTGCCGTGCTGGTCAGCCTGGTGTTGAACGCCGTCTTCGGTTGGTGGTGGGCCGATCCCGCCGCCGGCTATGTGCTTCTGTACTACGCCGGCCGGGAGGCCCGTGCGTCGCTTACTCGCTGATTCACTATGGCGGGCGTAGGTGACGGCTTCAGTAGGCGAGTTGTGATCATCCCCAGCCAGCCGTGAAGCTGCTCAGTGTCGGTCACAGCTGCACAGAAGCCGACATGGCCGTCCGGTCGGACTGCGACGACACCGCGCCCGCCCCAGTCGTCGATGCGATGGACGTGGATGTAGGGGCCGAGCGGCTCAGGGTCGAACGGCGGCGCGTCGCGATCGAAGAGGAGGTGGACGCCGGGGCGGACCAGGAGCTCGTGCAGTCGCCGTCGGCGGCCATCCACGCTCACGGGAGCGTCGGGCAACCGCTCTCCTGGGCGGGATCCGGGACGCCGGCGGGGGCGGCCTTCGACCGAGAGGGGGCTCGTCAGATACCGGACGTTCAGCTGGGAGAGGATTCGGATGCCCGCTGCCATGAGGTGGCGCCGGCGCAGCAGGAACGGCAACGCGGGGCCGGCGCTCGGGACCAGGAAGCGGCGGACGAACGAAGCCGCCGGGCCGCTGCCCGCTTCAGCCCAGAAGAGGAGGTGGGTGAGGCCCACCGTGCGCCGGGCGACGGGCCGGCGTTCGGTCTCGTAGGAGTCGAGTAGCGTCTCTGGAGAGCGGCTGCCGATGGCGGTGTTCGACGCGGCGAAGGCGAGCTTCCAGCCGAGGTTGGCAGCATCTTGGATCCCGGTGTTCATCCCCTGGCCGCCAGCCGGGGAATGCACATGGGCCGCATCCCCCACGACGAACAGCGGCCCTGAACGGTAGGCCGTAGCGATCCGGTGCTCGATGGGCACTCTGGCCGACCAGGCCACGTCCGCCACTCGGGCTGGAAGCCCGGCCCCGTCGATGAGGGCCTGCAGCTCCTCGACGGGCACCGGACCGTCGGGCTGGTTCGCCTCCCTGTCGGAGCCCAACGTCGGCCTGGTGACGAGGAGTCTCCAGGTCGCCCGCTCTCCGAGAGCGAAGAGAAACAGCACACCGCTCCGCCCGGCCACCGCGTGGGCCACGCCGGCGGCAAGCTCGGCATCCAGCTCGAGGTCGGCCAGGACCACCTCCTGGTGGTAGGCACCTCCCGGCCAGCCCATGCCGGCCGCTCGTCGGACGATGCTGCCGGGGCCGTCGCAGCCGGCTACGTACCGGCATCGGACCAGCTCGTCGGCGGTGGCCCGGCGGACCCGGGCCACCGTCCCGTCCCGCTCGGGTCGGAGATCGATCACCTCGGCTTGGCGCTCCACCCCCACACCACGGGCCGCGAGCGCCTCGGCCAGGACGGCCTCCACGTTGGCCTGGGCCACGATGAGCAGATGTGGGAACGCCGTATCCGACAGCGGGAGGTCGTCCAGGTCGGCCCGGACCACCCGTCGGCCTAGATGGAGACGCACCGAAGGGGCCCGGTCGCCCCGGGCCAGCAGGGCATCGGTCACCCCGAGCGGGCGGAGCACCTCCAGGGTCCGGGGATGCACGATCAGCGCTCGCGAGGGCCGGAAGCAGTCCCTTCGGCGTTCGAGCACCCGTACCCGGGCCCCGTGGTCGTGTGCCTGCAGGGCCAGGGCCAGCCCGGTGGTGCCGGCCCCGACGACCAGCACGTCGGTGTCGGTGAAGATCATGCCGTCCGGCCGTCTGCGGCGGTCGGGCGCCACCAGCCGCGGGGCGCCGCGATCAATGAGTCGATCTGGGCTGGGTTCTGAAGCACCTCATCCCGATCGAGCCCCGGCAGAACGGCGTAGTGGATCGATTCTGCCTGGCTGACGACCGCAAGTACCCACCACAGCGCCCGCGCGTAGGCGACCGCCCGTTCGACACCATCCCACTGGTAGAAGCCGCGGTAAAAGCCATTCTCGTCGTGGTGCAGCCACAGCTTGGACACCAGGCCCGGGAAGCCGGCGAAGAGAACCGTGTTCAGCTCGCTCTCGGTCCGGAACAGCGCGTGGGCCCATGTCCTTCGAACCCCCCGCAGGCGGAAACAGACCACGAGAACCGCTGGCTCGGCGGCTGGTGGGCGGTCGATCACAGTCTCTCGGTAGATTGTGGGCGAGGTGCCGTCGGCGAACCGGACGCTGCGTCCGACGTTGCCGGCTGGCTGGCGGATACGCCCCCTGGCGGCAAGGACCGCCGTGCGCCAGACGCAGCCCGTCAGCGCCCGAATTGCGCATCGTAGGGGGAGCCGACCTTCCTCACCGCTGACATCGGAGATTGCTGCCGCACCTAGCGCCGAGGGCTGCGGCCATTTGTTGCTCACCTCCTCGACCCTGTGCTCCGCTCCCACGACGACCACCTCCAACTACCCAAACCGACTATCGCCCTGACCGACCATGGTAGTGACATCGATTCGGGTCGGTCACCATTGGCTTCGCTTTGAGCAGGCCGTTAGCCAAGAACGGTCGCCAACGCCTGGGCACGCGCCAGAAGGGTTTCGCCTTCCCGGCCGAGGGACAATCGCTCGGCGATGGCTGCCAGCTCGGCGACGAGATCTGCCAGCTCGGAAAGCTCTCTGCTCGGCTCGCTGGTCTGGATCTTCGAAAACGGCAGGGCCAGATTGATTCTGTTCGTTGGCGCAACAACTCTTGGGGCGCTGCGCACCTTATGGACCTCTTCCGTCGTGGGCACGACGACCTCGGTCATAGCTACTCCGATCGACTCTCCTACGTACAGCTTGATCTTCGAGCCATAGCCTCGCTAGGGCCCAAAGTCACCCTTGTGCAGTGGATCTCGTCCCGGCTATCGATCCAAGAAGCTGGCTCGTCGACCGCGACGCCGACCCGCCCACGACTGGTTGCGGACATACTGTCGCTAACTGTCCATCATGAGCCCAGTGCCAAAGGCGTGCTCGTGCTGCTCGTCATATATTGATGAACAACTCGGACGAGCGTCGGATTGCCCTGTGTCGTGGTGGTGAAGCGAAGGTTCGATTGCGGCCATGAGGGAAGGCGAACCAGCTGATGATTGAAGGAACCGATTCCTACAGCGTCACGAACATCGAGTTCAGCGCCGAGGGCGTGATGTTGCGTGGATGGCTCTACCGTCCGAGATCAGGACCGGCACCGAGCCCGGTGGTGGTCATGGCACATGGCTACAACTGCCTGAAGGAGTTCTACTTGGACAAGTACGCGGCGTCGATCGCCACAGCCGGACATGTCGTCGTTGCCTATGACCACCGGAACTTCGGCGATAGCGATGGCGAACCTCGTCAGGAACTGGATCCCTGGGTGCAGGTACGGGATTACCGCCATGCGATCACGTTTGCGCAAGGCCTCGATGGCGTCGATGCTGATCGCGTCGGGGTGTGGGGAAGCAGCTACGCAGGCGGCCATGTGCTCGTTGTGGGCGCTATCGATCGGCGCGTCAAGTGCGTGGTAGCCCAAGTTCCGACTATCAGCGGTTGGGAATCGACCATTCGTCGCACCCCGCCGCCGGCCATGGCTGATCAGCGCCTGATGTTCGACGCGGATCGGCTCGAGCGATTTCGTGGTGGCGCACCAAAAATGGTGCCCATGGTGGTTGAACCCTCTGGAGGTGGATTGGCCTCCCATGCGAGCTCTGATGCATGGGCGTTCTTCACTGGACAGCTATCGCCACCTGAAGACCAATGGCGTTTTTCGAAATGGTGCAACGAGATAACCCTTCGATCCCTGGAGCTCTATTCGGAGTACGAGCCTGGATCCTTCGTAGAACGAATCGGGCCGACACCACTGTTGATGGTCGTCGGGGACTCGGACGTGGTGTGCCCCACCGACCTTGCGCTTGCTGCATTCAACCGCGCCCGAGAGCCGAAACGGCTCGAGCTCTTTCCCGGTGGACATTTCTCCGCCTATACCGACCAGTTCGATCGTGCTGCTAACGCAGCCACGCAGTGGTTCGCGGAACATCTGTGACGTGGAGGGACCTCACCGATGGTCTTCAGGCCCGAGCTCGCCCTTTGCCTTGCTCTGTGTCGGACGTCTTGACCGTTGGCGTTGTTGACGGACCCTGCGCTCGATAGGGTGTCAACGGCAATGACAGAGGGCGCGGGCAGAGTCAAATGGCGTGAGCGTGGGATGGCACTCTGCTCGCTTGGTTGCGGACTGATTCTGGCCGCGGTCGTCATCGTCTTCGTGATCCATAACTTCGGATGGCTCCTCGTAGCGATCCTCAGCCTTGGCCTCATGGTCGCGGGAATCTGGTGGACGGTCACCGAGCGGATGCCTCGCCGGCTTGTGGGTGCCGCCGGAGGAATCGTCGGGTTGACCCTGATGATCCTGGCCGTGATCGGTTCGACACCGGGTGGGGATCGGCCCCTGCTGCGTATTGTCCTGCCGATCGTGTTGGTGATCGCCACTGTCGCGTCCGGAAGAGCGGCCCTGGTACGGGACCTGCGCGAACACGATCTGCGTCGACCGTTGAAGGTAAGCCGGCCCAGGTACCCAGTATTGATCTGCAATCCCTGGTCTGGGGGCGGCAAGGTGGCAACGTTCGGTCTCGTAGACTTGGCCAGAAACCTGGGAGTCGAGGTGGTCATGCTCGATCACGGTCTCGACCTCGGGAAGCTGGCTCGCGACGCCATCGCCCGTGGTGCCGACTGTCTGGGGATGGCCGGGGGTGACGGCTCTCAAGCGCTCGTCGCCTCCATTGCCGTCGAGCACGGTCTCCCGTTCGTCTGCGTGTCGGCCGGAACCCGAAACCACTTCGCCCTCGATCTCGGAATCGACCGAGAAGATCCCCGGCTGAGCCTCAACGCTTTTCGTGACGGCATCGAGCGCCGGATCGACTATGCGACAGTCGGAGACCGACTGTTTGTCAACAACGTGTCATTAGGCATCTATGCAACGATCGTGCAGCAAGAGGGGTATCGCGAAGCCAAGTCCGAAACCACCAAAGCGATGCTGCCCGAGATGCTCGGCCAGACGGAGAGACCTTTCGACCTTCAGTTCACTGGGCCGAGTGGTACCGAAGTCGACGGAGCGTTCCTGATCCAGGTGTCGAACAACCCGTACGTGCTCGGAGTCACCCTGGATGCGTCACAGCGACGCCGGCTTGATACTGGGAGGCTCGGAATTGTCGCCATCTCCGCTCGCACGGGCAGTGAGGCGGCCCGGGTGTTCGCCCTGTCGGCGCTCGGCCAGCGGCGCAGGAGTCGATACTGGCACGAGTTCACCGCGGAGCGCTTCGAGGTCCGGTCTCGGTCCGACAAGGTCTACGCCGGCATCGACGGTGAGGCTCTGGAACTTTCAACCCCTCTTGAGTTCCAGATTCATCCGGGGGGTCTCCGGCTCCTGGTCCCCGAGGAGAATCTCACTGCCTCCGAACGCCGCCGGGCCCGTGATATCTCAGTCGGCGATTTGGTCGCAATCGCCCGTGGCATCGACCCGATTGTGGAGTCCGAACGTTGATCAGGCGAATCGCTGTGGCCGGACGGACTGAGGTGGGCGGCAACATGGCATCGATGGCTCCGTAGTTGATAGCTCAGTCAAAAGTCCTTCTACTGTCTGGCCAGGTGCAGGCGGAGCTCGGCTTCGGGATCGGTCATGAGGTCACCGCTGAGGTCGATGGTCCCGCGATGGATCGTGCCGGTGAACCGGAATGGCGCCTACGAAACCGCCTGTCCCGCATCACCGAACGTGAGCCTGGATTGCTCTGTACGTGCATCGCTCCAGGATCCAGGGCGAGCGGTAGGCGGGCCGATCAGGGTGATCCGCCAGGCCCGTCCACGAAAGTCGCTGATGAGCGCCCCTCCGTCGAAGCAGGCCCCTGCACTCACGTGAGCGTGGGCCGTGTGCGGTGATCGTGCAACGGCCAGTCCCAGCGCAGGAGCTGGCTGGAAGAACCAACTCGGTGTGTTCAGGCGGTCGTGCCAGCAACCACTGGCCTGCGAATGAGCATGGCAGCGCCGAGCCCGATGAGCCCTACAACGGCGAGGGCGATCATCGCCGCCCCGTATGAGTGTTTGGTGAAAGTGGAGATAAGGATCGTACCGGCAATCGCCGTGCCGAGAGATGAGCCGAGATTGGAGATGGAGCGAGAGAGACCCGATATCTCACCCTGCTGGGCTTCGCCGAACGACGATTGCACGACGTTCACAGAAGGAGTGAGCATCACGCCCACCCCAAGGCCGATGAGCAGGAGCCCTGGGGCAAATGCCCACGGACTGGGAGATCCCGCTACGAGGGCGAGCAGTAGGGCGATCCCGGCGATTGTCGCACCAAAGCCAGCCAGGATAAGGGTCCGTTGAGCGTATTTCTTGGCTAACCGCTCAGCGGCGAGGGATGAGACCAGGATGCCGCCTGTGGCCGCCGTGAAGATCACCCCGGTCTGGATCGCGTTGTAGCCCCGGACCACTTGGAGATACGCCGAAACGACGAATGCCGTCCCCATCAGCAGCAGCCACTGGACATTTTGTGTGACGAGTCCGAGGTTCGACGTTCGGTTGCGGAATAGCCCAGTCGACAACAGGGGTTCCCGGCCACCACGCTCACGGGCACGGATATGGAACACGAAGAGGGTCAGCACAATGGCCCCGACGATCAACAACGCCGCTGTCAGTACAAGGTTGGTATCGGCCGACAGCACGCCCATCACGATGAGGACCAAACCAGCCGCCGAGAGGATCGCCCCGAGCAAGTCGAATGGTTTCGTCGGATCGGCTGGGACGGGATCGACGAGCGAGCGGCTCAGGAGCACGATCACGGCGACCAGGATGGCCTGGAAGACGAAGGCGGCTCGCCAACTGATGGCAGTGGTGATAAGACCACCGATCAGCGGTCCGGCTGCTGCGCCGACGCCACCCATCCCGGTGATCACCCCAAAGGCCCGGGCCCGCGACGTCATATTGGTGAACAGCATCGTCGTCAGGATGTAGACAGGGGGGATCAAGAGAGCGGTGCCAACACCCTCGAAGATCGAGTTCCCGAGAATGAGGACGCCAAGATTCGGGGAGACTGCACTGATCAGCGCCCCGACTCCATAGATCATGAGTCCGATCGTGAAGCACCGCTTCCTGCCCCATCGGTCGGTCAACTTGCCACCGGGGATCATGAGGGCCGCCATGACCAAGAGGAAGACGGTAATGGCGATTTGTACGCCCTGAGCGGTCGTGTTCAGGTCCTTGCTGATGTCATTGATCATCACGTTCATATTGGAGCCGGCGAAGCTGCACATGAACTGGGCAAGGGCCAGAGGAACCAGGATCTTCCGCAGGGAAGAGGGCGCCCGCCCCGGCGGGAGGCTCTCAGCCATATCGATCCGCACCACGTGACTGCAAGATGGCTATTCCTTCCGCGTCATGGCCTGCTCCTTGTGGCCTGCCTGTTCTTGCGGCGCCGAGCCAGACGCGCCCATTCCTCGAGCTGTGCCTCCGTTTGGGACGCCGAGTTTCGCCCGGGTAAAGCTCTACCACTTGTTCACTCGTCGCGAGCCTGGATGGATAGTGGAGGCGAGAGATGGAGACTTTCTCTCTGAGAACCGGGCCGGCAGTGGACGCATTTCCCACCTATCGTTATTTTACATTACGTATGGCTATCTTGCCTATGGAATTTCCAAGTGGATATCGGTGCGGCTTGCTACGAAGTCCGCAGCCGAGGAGAGCACCGGCCAGTGTGCGACTCCCGGTCTCGGAGTCGGAGCTCCACCGTCGTTTGGATGATGGTTCAGAGGTCTGACCCAGAGCCGCCCAGTCCGAAGGGCCGGGGCGGGATCGCCCTCCCGGCTCCGACAGCGCCGCGCCGGCTGCCCCTCGCATCACGACCTGTCGCATCCCGATCTGTCAGGATCCTGCGTACTCGCGTCCTGGCCCAAGCTTCGCCGGGCCGGACGTGCCGGCTGTTCGTGTGCCATGCCCCAGCCGGGTTTGGCAAGACAACCTTCGTCGGCCAGTGGTGTGCACGAGATCAGCGCCCTGGGTCCTGGCTGACCCTCCGGGAGGCTGACAACGATCCGGTCCTGTTTCTGAAGCACCTGTGGAGCGCGTTGGAGCACCTGGAGAAGCTCGGTCCTCACCACGGCCAGGACCTCGAGTCTCTGTATCAACAGGTCGACGCAGCAGCCGCCCGGCTTTTGGATCGCTTCGGTCATCACACGCCCATGCAGCTCATTGTGGACGAGATCGAACGGTTGACCGAACCGACAGCTCTCTCGGTGCTCGATTCCCTGGTCGAAACGGTGCCCGACGGGTCGCAACTCGTGATCGTCGGTCGGAGCGAGGCCAAGGTGCGGCTTTCGAGAGCACGTGCTTCAGGAGACCTTTGGGAGGTTGGGAGCTCCGATCTGTGCTTCAGCGTCGAGGAAACCCTCGAGGCGTATCAAGGGGCGGGCATCGCCATCTCACCTGACGAAGCGCGTTTCCTCTGCACGGAGACCGAAGGATGGCCAGCGGCGGTCGGACTGGCGTTGACGGCCCCCGAGGTGCATGGAAGCCGCCGCCTTGGAGTCGAGGTTCCGCATCGTCAGATAGCCGACTACCTCATGGAAGAGGTATTGGACCACGAGTCGGACATCATTCGGCAGTTCCTTATCGAAACCTCCGTCGCCGATCGACTGTCAGGGCCTCTGTGCACTGCGATCACCGGCCGACCAGACGCCGCCAAGGTTTTGATAGACCTCGAAGCCAGGAATCTCTTCGTGTCACCAATGGACGAGGAGCGACGGTGGTACCGGTACCACCATATCTGGCACTCGTTCTTGTTCAACGAGCTGAAATCCTCGGGACGCGACATCTCGTGCCTCGAGAGCCTGGCCGCAGAGTGGCACGAGAGGCACGGGGATGCCGCCGATGCGTTCGAGCTGTTCTGCCGATGTGATGATCTTGAGCGTGCCGGTGGGATCTTGATGCGGCACTACAGCGACTATGCGTCACGAGGTCAGATCAGCAGCCTCTTAAGCTGGCTCCAGCTCTGCACCGAAGAGGACATCGAGTCCGACCCCCAGCTCGCCATCCCCGCCGGCTGGATCACCTTGCTGTCTGGAGACTTCGAGCGGGCCAGCCGTTATGTGGCTGCGGCTCAGAGACTGGATCTGGACCGACCATCGGCCGATGGAGCCTCATCGATGCGTGCGGCAATGAGGAACCTACGGGCGGCCCTCGGCTTGGGCGGCGCACGACAGATGCTGGCCGATGGTCTGTCAGTGATCGAATCGGAGCGGGCCCAACGGACCCGTTGGGTCATCGGCGGCTACCGGGCAGTCGGGACAGCCCAGATGATCCTCGGTCAAGGGAACGATGCGAGTGAGGCTTTCGAGGAAGTGCTGGTACTCACCGAGAATCATCCGCTGGCACAGCACACGCGGCTCTTCGGTCTCGGTTGCTTGGCCCTGATCCATTTTGACAAGGGCGACGTAGCCAGGGCCGAGCACTACGTTCGGATCGGGCGGCGTGAGAGCACTGCTTTCGAGGGCGGGGTGCTCAGCCTCCCACTTTCCGTTGCTGAAGCCACCTTTGAACTGCATGAACGCACCGGATCAACCCGACCGGCCCTGGTCAAGGCGATCGCAGCCACGAAGCGAGCACGGTCTGTCCCGTGGCTGCAGGTGGAGATGGCTTCACGCTGTTCCGCCCTGGCACGGCAAAGCGGTAACCGACAGGTAGCCCGCGATGTGCTCAAGGATGGGCGTCAAGCCTGCGCCAGAATGGACGATGCCGAGGGCCTCATCGAGCGGCTCGAACAGCAGCAATCGTTGTTGCTTCGAGGTGACCCCGTTCTGGCAGTCCTGAGCCCTGCCGAGCGTAAGGTCCTTGGGCAGCTCCGGACCTATCGCACACTCAAAGAAATAGGTGAGCGTCTCTTCATCAGCAGGACGACGGTCAAGACCCATGTCGCATCGATCTACTCCAAGCTCGGCGTGACCGGGCGAGCCGAGGCGGTGGCCTTCCTCACAGACAACGCATCCCTCGATCCGGATAGCTGACCGGGTGTCCCGTGCGTCGCGGCTGGGACGGTGGGTCCCAGGGATCGCCGCAGTTCGCAGTTATCGGCGCGCCTGGACGCGATCCGATCTGGTGGCTGGCGTCGTACTGGCGGCGATCCTTGTCCCACAAGGCATGGCGTACGCCGACTTGGCCGGTCTGCCCCCGGTAACCGGCCTCTACACAACGATCGCCTGCCTTGTGGGTTACGCCGTCTTCGGCCCGTCACGGGTACTGGTGCTAGGCCCAGACTCGTCGATCTCGCCGATGATCTTCGCCGCCATAACACCGCTGTTGGCAGGGGGTGACCAGACCAAGGCGATCGCCCTGGCTGGAATGCTCGCCCTGATCGTCGGTCTCATCGAAATAGGCCTGGGTATCGGGCGGCTGGGATTCGTGGCCGACCTGCTCTCCAACGAGGTCCAAGTGGGGTACATGAACGGACTGGCGGTTACGATCATCGTCGGGCAGCTGCCAAAGCTGTTCGGATTCTCAATAAAGGCCACCACGTTTGGCGGCGAGATAAAGGCATTCGTTGCTGGCTTGGACGGCACAGTGGCCGCTGCCCTGTTGGTGGGTCTGGGCGTTCTCGCCGTGCTGCTACTCCTACCTCGTCTGACCCGGCGGGTACCGGCGGTCTTAGTGGCCATTGTCGGCGCCACAGTGGTCTCTGGCGCCTTGGATCTACACGCACATGGCGTTTCCACGGTTGGAATGCTTCCACGGGGAATCCCGGTTCCCTCCGTGCCCTGGACCGGGCTCTCAGATGTCGGACCGCTCATGGTCGCTGCCGTCGGTATCACACTCGTCTCGCTCGCTGACACAATCGCTACCTCCTCCAGCTTCGGAGCTCGACGCGGCGAGGAAGTGCAGCCAAATCAGGAGATGATCGGGATCGGGGCCGCCAACATTGCAGCCGGCCTCTTTCACGGGTTCTCCGTCTCCACCAGTGGGTCACGAACGGCGGTCGTCGAGGACGCCGGGGCAAGATCCCAGCTGGCGTCGATAGTAGGAGCGGGCCTGGTAGCGGTCATGCTCGTGTTCCTCAACTCGCTGCTGGCTCCACTTCCCCAGTCCGCGCTGGCCGCGGTGCTCATAGGAGCAGCGCTGTCACTTCTCAATCTCGATGCCCTCCGCCGGTACTATCGAGTCCGCAAATCGGCCTTGGCGATTTCTCTCGCCGCCACCGTCGGAGTGGTTGTCTTCGGTGTCCTGCCGGGCATCGTGATCGCCATTGGGCTGGCCGTATTGTTGTTCTTCCGGCGCAGTTGGCAGCCACATGGTGAAGTTTTGGGAAAAGTCGAAAATCCGGCCGGTTGGCACAGCATCCGGGACGACCCGACGGCGCGAGAGGTGCCCGACATTGTGGTCTTCCGGTGGGAGGCTCCGCTCTTCTTTGCCAACTGCTCGGCGTTCCGGACCCAAGTCCGCCATCTGGTCAGGTCACACAGAGCGAGGTGGGTGGTGGTGCAATGCGAGGCGGTGACCGACGTGGACGTGACCGCGGCCCAGATGCTGGAGCGGCTGGACGCAGAGCTCAACGCCGTCGGCATTCACCTCGCCTTCGTGGAGATGCGATCGCGGCTTCGGGACCTGGTCTCACGCTACGGCCTCTACGAGACCCTCGACCGCGACCAGTTCTATTCGAGCATTGACGCGGCATTGACGGCCATTGACGAGGGACCAGGTCCCACGGAAGATTCGGACCGGCCCACCTGACGTAGGTTACGAAGCTTCGCGGCCGTCCTATTGGCGAGCTGGCCGAGCCACCGGCCGAATCGACCGGGTCATCTAGAACGGCGTGGGGATGTGGCGCAGCGTGGCAAGGTGCGCACGATCATCCCGAGCCATGCGGCGCTCCGGTAGGACCACCAGGTCCCTGTGGACACGCTCAAAGGGAACTTGCCCGAGTAGGTGCGTGATCACGTTCAGCCGGGCCCGCTTCTTGTCGTCCGAGTTGATCACCCACCAGGGTGCCCAGGGAGTGTCGCTGGCCGCGAACATCTCGTCCCGAGCACGCGAGTACTCGTCCCATCTCCGATACGAGGCGAGGTCCATAGCGGAAAGCTTCCAGACCTTGCGCGGATCGTCGATGCGTCCCTCGAGGCGGCGAGTTTGCTCATCGGCGCCGACCTCGAGCCAGTACTTCACCAGGAGGATGCCCGAGTCGACCATGGACTTCTCTACACCAGGAACCTGCTCAAGAAACCTGCGGGCTTGCTCGTCGGTGCAGAATCCCATGACCCGCTCCACCCCGGCCCGGTTGTACCAGCTGCGATCAAAGATGACGATCTCCCCGGCTGCCGGGAGATGGGGTATGTAGCGTTGCACGTACATCTGGGTCTTCTCCCGCTCGGTGGGGACGGGCAGGGCGATCACCCGGAAGACTCGAGGACTCACCCGCTCGGTGATCGCCTTGATGGTCCCGCCCTTTCCAGCGGTGTCACGGCCCTCAAAGACGACACACACCTTGGCACCGGTCTCCTTCACCCATTCTTGGAGCACCACCAGCTCGCCGTGCAGCCGCCGCAGCTCTTTCCGGTAGGGCTTGTTCTTCAACTTTGGACCGGCAAAGTCAGCAATCGACGGGTGAGCGCCCGTCGTGGGCTCTGTCGGGTTGGATTGCTCGAAGCTTTGCTTTGTTCTCTCGGGCTTTCTTGTCATCCAAGGACCTCCTGGGATCGGGGTGAGCCATCCACCAGTCGGCGGGTCGACCGAGGGAGGCGGACCACTGCTTGCCCGACGACGGTGCCGATCAGGCCGCCGACCAGGGTGTCGCCGGGATAGTGCACTCCCGTGTGGACCCGCGAATACGCTACGGACAGGGCCAGCGCACGAAGCGGTAAGGCCAGCCACGGCATTTCTGCCCCGACGGCACTGGCGAACGCGAACGCCGAGGCAGAGTGGCCGGAAGGGAAAGAGGGGGAGGTCGGCATGGGGACGAGACGACCTGCCGGCAGGTCGCTGCCGTCGCGGTCGGGCCGACGCCTGGGGCGTATCTGCTTGACGCCCAGGTTGACGACCGCCGACGCGATGCCAACGGAAGCCATCGCCTGCGCGGCCACACGACGGCCTTGGCGTCCGCCAACGAGACCGAGCAGAGCAGCGAGTCCGACCCACAGAAGGGACTGGTTCGCTATTGCCGACAGGCCTCGCAGGGGGCCGTCCAGGGAGGGCGTGTTCTGCCTGGCGATGGCGACATAGACAGCTCGGTCGATGGCCGACAGATCGTTCCCTACGTCCCTTCTGAGGTTCGACATGTCATGCCCCCTCATCGAGCAGCGGAATCCGGTGTCCCAGCAGGTGCCGGTCGTGCACAGCGAGGGAGAGGTCCAGAGGCTAGCCGAAGACCATCGATCCGGACCTCGGAGCGTGGAAGGCCTCGGGTGCGGATGCATCGCTGAGGGCCGCGTCGAGGTCGATGGCGGCCCTGACCAGAGCGAGATGGGTGAATGCTTGGGGGAAGTTCCCGATCTGGTGACCGCTCGGCCCGATCTCCTCGGAATAGAGACCAACGTGGTTCGAATAGGTCAGCATCTTCTCGAAGGCGTAGCGGGCTTCCTCCAATCGGCCGGCACGGGCCAGGGCACTGACATAGAAGAAGGAGCAAAGTGAGAAGGTGCCCTCAGAGCCCGCCAACCCGTCTGGCGAGGCGCTCGGGTTGTACCGGTACACCAGACTGTCGGAAACAAGCTCCTCTTCCATGGCCGAGAGTGTCGACAGCCACAACGGGTCCTTCGGCGCCACGAAGCCCATCAAGGGCATGAGGAGGTTGGAGGCGTCGAGAACGTCGGTGTCCGCGTGCTGGGTGAATGCGCCGCGCTGTCGATTCCACCCCTTGTCCATGATCTGCCGATACACAGCGTCTCGGGCAGTCATCCAGCGATCAATCTCGCCAGGCCGACCGCGAGCGGCTGCCATGCGCAAACCGCGGTCGAAGGCGACCCAGGACATGAGGCGTCCATACGTGAACGCCTTCTGACCGCCGCGGGTCTCCCACACGCCTTCGTCAGGTCGGTCCCAGTTGTCAGAGAGCCAGTTGAGGATGGAACTGAGCTCGACCCACCCAAGGTGGCCGACCGGTTCTGCCCGCTGATCGGCAATATAGATGGAGTCGAGGGCCTCGCCGTAGATGTCTAATTGGAGCTGGTCCGCTGCACCGTTGCCGATCCGAACGGGACTTGATCCCATGTAGCCTTCGAAGTGGTCCAGCGTTTCCTCCTCCAGATCTGAGGTGCCGTCCACCCGGTACATGATCTTCAATGGGCCTGAGGTGCTGCCGGCCTTCTCTTCAACCCGGTTTCCGAGCCAGCGGATGAAGTCCATTGCCTCCTCGGTGTACCCGAGGCCGAGGAGCGCATAGACAGAGAACGACGAGTCACGGACCCAGGTGAACCGGTAGTCCCAGTTCCGTTCGCCCCCCACCTGCTCGGGCAATCCAGCCGTCGGAGCGGCGACGAGGGCGCCGGTGGGCGCGTAGGTCATCAGTTTCAAGGACATGGCCGATCGATCCACCATCTCCCGCCAGCGACCCGAGTAGGTGGAGCTACGAAGCCACCTGCGCCAGAACCCCACGGTCTCCTCGAACAGGATCACACCCTCGTCCTCGGCCAGCGGGACCGTGCTGGCGGTAGGACCCGTCTCCAAGAGAAAGCCTTTGGTCTCACCTGCCTCGACCGAGAAGCGCGCTCGAACATCGCCGGGCTCTGAGGTCTCCATCGTCTGGCCACCCTCCGTCCGCAAGGTGACCATGTCGCCATGGCAGTTGAAGACCGCTCCTCCGTCGTGAAGGGCGACCGTGTGCTTCTGTCGGCCGTAGTCAAATCGCGGTTCGCACTCGAGAATGAAGTCGACTCGACCTCTCATGCAGCGGACACCTCGGGCTATTCGATGGTGCGACGTGGCCTGCTTGGGATTGTGAATCGGCATGAAATCCACGAGCTCTGCCACACCTTGGTCGCTCATGAACCTGGTGATGAGGACCGTCGATTCAGGAAAGTACATCTGTGTCGTTACAAAGTCGCCACTAGCGGGAGCGATCCGGAACCGCCCTCCCCGACCATGGTCAAGGAGAGAAGCAAAGATGCTAGGCGAATCGAATCTGGGCCAGCAGAACCAATCGATGGTTCCGTCGGTCGCGACCAACGCGGCCGTTTGGAGGTCACCGATGAGGCCGTGATCCTCGATGAGCGGGTAATCGGGCATTGAGCCCTCCTCGTGCTGGGGGTCTGTCCAATCAAATGGGGTCAGCGAAACGGAGCAGAATCGATCGTGGCTACCCGAGAACCTTGGCCTTCTGTTCCTCAAACTCCTCGGGCGTGATGACGCCCCGTTCTCGCAAGTCAGCAAGCTTGGTCAATTCGTCAGTTGTCGACCCGTCCGACGAGACCTCCTGTACGTACTGCTTGAATGCTTGGTCCTGCTGTCTGGCGCGTTGCACAGCGTGGTCTTGCATCTTGTGTCCCCGGGCGATCAAGTACACGAGGACTCCGATCAACGGAATGAAGAGGACGAACACGAACCATCCGGCCTTACCCAGACCATGGAGATCCGGGCTGCGGAAGATGTCTGTGATGACCGCGATCAGAATCCAGATCCACATGAAGAAAAGGAAGAAGAAGAGCATCGACCAGAAGAGGTCCAGCAAGGGATACGTGTAGGCCACCAGCATCTTCTATTCCGTTTCTCTCACAGCCCCTCGCGGAGCGATCCTGTGTCTCCATGATGAAGGATTGCCGCTCGCGTCACATCGGCCACTGTGGCCGATGTGATAAGTGACCGATGGTGCTTACCTGTCCCTAAGAGACATCACCGGGCCTGCCCGAGCATGAGCACGACAAGGAGCGATCGGTGCCAGACATCGCGGTGGGCATCGCGGCCTACTCTTCGTATCCTCAGGCGGCCCGGGCCTGGGATCGACTGGATCTCGATCCAGGGGCGGCCACGAGCCTGATCGACGCGATGACGATCGAATGGGCCGACGAGCACGTGTCCTTGGTCCATTGCTCATTGACTCGCCACGGTTGGGGTTTCGGAGCGGTCGCCTCGGCCGTTGTCGGTGCGCTCTGGCCGCCGGCACTGCTCACCGGGGCCCTCGCCGGTGGAGTCGGGGATCAGGTGCTCACGTGCGTATCTGGCTCGATCTCGGCCTACGTATCCAGCGAGTTGAGTCGCGTCCTCCGCCTCGGTCGGATTGCAGTCGTTGCGGTAATGGCCACTCCGGAGGGAACAGATGCAGCGAGGGTCCTGGAAGCTCATGCGCTCGAATTGGCGCTGTCGACTCTCAGCTGTTCTTCAACGGAGCTCCTCACGGCGCTCCGGGCGGATGTGGCAGCTGGCGGTGACTTCTGAATCGGGTCATCCTGGGTGGCTCCGAGGGGACGCCAGCCTTCTGGCCGAGAGGAGCTACTTGCGGAGTCCCGTTGGTGTCGCCGTGTTGTGAGATTGCAATCGAGAGGCGCGATGTGGGTCCGGAAACGCCCTTGAGGATCAATGGCTGGTCGAAGCGAAACCGGTGAAGAGAATCGGCAGCAGACATACGGGGCGTGCGCATGATGGGCGCAGAACGGCCGCCGCGATCTATGGAACGATCATCACCGCGGCCGTCATCGCCGCCGGGGGTAACCAGCTACGTACTGCGGCCCTGGCAGTGACCATCGTGGTCACGCTGGCCATCTATTGGTTAGCCGAGCTGTACGCCGAGCTCATCGGCCAACACACGCACGCTGGCAGACTTCCGAACCGAGCACAGATCCGTCTCTCGATGGCAAGCACCGTGCCGATGATCACCGCCTCATTCCTCCCCGTCATATCCCTCGTCGCGGCCCGCCTGCTAGGCGCAAGCTCGTCCGGAGCCGCATGGATCGCATTGATAGTGACCGTGGTCCTCCTGGTGATCCATGGCCTGATGGCCGGTCGCGCCGCCGGGCTCGGTGGCCTCCGCTTGGTAGCAATCACCAGCATTGCTGGACTGTTGGGAGTTGCCATGGTGGTCCTCAAAACTCTCCTGCAGAACCATCACGGATGAAGTCGGCGAGGGCCGGCTGGAGGGCCTGCGATAGCTCTGCGCCCGCCTCATTGCTTACCGGCCGGGCACGTGGCCCACCGCCAATGTGGCGCTCAATTTGATTGCCTTGACAGCACTGGTGGCGCCGGTCTGCAGCACAACGGCCACGGTCAACAGGATCACGGCTGGGATGAGAAGATTACGCGATCCCAGCATCAGAAGGGAGATCCGACCAAGAAGGTACGGCGGCGTACAGACTGCGGCACCGACCGCCCCGCCTATCGCCGAGGCGGTGAGCTGGTCCCGGCGGGAGCGGGTCGACTTGGTTCCGAGAAGCCGTGACGGAACCAACACGTAGGTGAACATCATCACACCGACGACGATGCCGAGCGCCAACGCAAACCAGCGGAGCCCCCACCGTTGAACGAAAACGGCGGAAAACCCAAGGGCCAGTCCAATGACGAACCCCCAGCCCAGCACCGCCGTTCGATGCTCGCGTGCCTGGGCGAACGCAGGGCGGATCTCCGGTTTGCCGGGCCGGGATATGGAGAAGGCAAAGACCGCATTGAGAAAGAAGGCGGCTGCGGTGATGGAGGCGATGACCAAAATGACGGGAATCACGAGAGGTCCCCTCAACACATGGAACTGGCGGCCATGAAACACGTGGCCTTTGAGATCGAGCATGGCCGCCCAGATCCACATGGCTGGCAACATCTGTACCAGCGTCAATCGCCAGTTTGTGAACAGCAGCTTCAGCCCTTGGAAGAGCATGGTGAAGGCCCCCACCACCATGGCGAGCGGCGCCAACCAGCGGCTCCGACGACTGAGTGAAAGAACCGCGTTCTCAACCTTCACTTCGTCGCCGGTGCGAATGGCGATGACGAGACGCCTGAACTGGGTACCGGCTGTCGCTCGAAGGGATCGACGGGGTGACTTGTCGGCTGCACCAGAGGAGGACTCGGGTTCGTTTCCTGAGGTCATGTTCTGAACCCTTCCGGTCAAGAGAGCCCAGGGATGGTTAAGCAGTACCACTGATGATTCGGCCAGGCCAACGTGAGCTGCGAGTGGCTGCATGTCGATTTCGAAGTCCGTCTTCGTCGGTGGGGTTGACCTGGGCTCGTCATCACCCTCATTGTGGGGGAGATCCAGAGGAAGGAGCCCCCAGTGGGTGTCTATCGCCATCCAAGCACCACGACGAAGAGAGGGATTAGGTGAAAGGCGCTGCGGGGCCCGTTCTCGCCTTCATGGCTGCCTGCGCCTTCGCGGTCGGCACGGTGCTCCAGCAGAGAGGCACGCTCGACACGACTGGGCAGAGCGGCGACTCACCCTGGCTGATCCAGATTCTGCACAAGCCGGTGTGGCTGGCGGGAATGGTCCTCCAGTCGGCGGGCTGGGTTCTCCAGGCTGTTGCCCTCGACAAGGGACCACTCATGGCGGTTCAGGCGATCACGACGCTGAGCCTTGTCATTGCCCTCCCCTTTGGGGCGTGGCTGACCCATCAATACATCGACCGCATGGTGGTCTTCGGTGCATTGGCCATTGTGGTTGGCCTCGTCTTGTTCCTCTCGGTCGGATCCCCCAAGAGCGGGACCACGCAGTCGACCGCACAGACCTGGTGGGTGACCTGCCTGGTCATCGTGGTCCTGGTGATGGCCACGGCAGGATTTGGTCGACACCGCCAGGGTGCCACCCGAGCACTGCTCTTCGGGTCGGCGGCGGGATTCGGCTTCGCCCTCCAGACCACTGTCACCAAGACCTTCGTCACCCAGGTTGGGAGCGGAGTGCTGTCCCTCCTTGCTGACTGGTCGATCTATGTGCTCGTTGCCACGGCGTTGACCGGATTCGTCCTCCAGCAGTCCGCCCTCAAGACGGGCGTGCTGGCTCCAGCCATGGCGTCGAGCAACGCTGTCAGTCTCTTCGGGGGAGTCGTCTTGGGTGCCGTCGTCTACGGCGAGAAA
The DNA here is from genome assembly GCA_963803065.1 of uncultured Acidimicrobiaceae bacterium. Lineage (GTDB taxonomy): Bacteria > Actinomycetota > Acidimicrobiia > Acidimicrobiales > RAAP-2 > DASXMT01. Next base: position 57,143 of record CAWDKW010000010.1, on the reverse strand, counting down.
CTGGGCCATGGCGGCGGCCACCTGGTCCCTGCCATCATCGGTTTGGCCGTGGCCGTTGTAGGCATCGTCCTGCTGGCCCGGGCTCAAGGGCCCACCGCTGCGGAGCCGCGACGAGCGGAGGGCTTGCCTTCTACCGCCCCCGCCTCATGAGGGGGGCGGCAAGGGCCAATGACCGCACCATCCAGCCACTGAGCACCGTCGCCGACGCACACACAATTGGGACGCACCTTGCGGCCCGCCTGGTCACGTCCACTACTGCTACTCCCCCCGCATGCTGCGCAGTCACACGGAATCCGGGCAGTCTGCAGGGGTCTGGTACAACCTCGGTGGAACGCTGAAACCTTACGAATGAATGACCCTTTCTTGCGCGCCAAGCGACCGGCCGTCGGCCGGTCACGCAGCGCACGGGCTCACCCGGCCCGCAATAAGGACAACGGGCTATTGGCTCGGACCTTGCGCTTACTCATCGGTAAGCCGTATCGACGCAGCGAAAGGCCCCGGCACACAGCGGCCGGGGCCTTCTCGCGCCCAAATGAACTCCGAGCCCGGCAGGCGGGGACATGCCGGACCGGAGCGCTAGTAGAACGGGCGATTGGCCGGCCCCTTGCGATGACCTCGCGGTAACTCCCGGATGCGAACGGATCCCCGGTCCGTTCACGAATCGTTCACATTGTGTGCATGCAGCTGAAATGGGCGATCCGTACTATTTCCTCAGACCCACCTTCGCATGGGTAGGCAGAGCCCCTGGTGCCGTGGCGGCGAGCAGGGGCTCTGTCGCGTCGTCGAGCCGGGCCAGTGTCGGCGCATTCTTTACCAGTCAGACGGCAGCGGTTGGCGACGAGCTGCCTCGAGTCCGCCGAGTGGCGCGGAGGGTACCGGACTCCCACCAGTCTCGGCGAGGCGTCGCTTTCCTGCCGGCCAAGAACGCGACCGTCATCGTGCTCGCAAACGGGTACAACCCCAGCTTCGCAGCTACCAATGGCGAGAACGTGTCCGACGCGGCGACGGTCAGCCTGGCCCAGATCTTGCTACCTGGAGCGCTGCAAACCAGTACAGCTTCGAAAGCCCCATCGCGTCCTGTGCACTGATACCGGAGCCGAGCGCGGCCGGGGTCTCCTCGTCTACCAGTAGACGTCGCGGCGGAACAAGGATGGGTTCCCCAGTCAGCCTCCCAGGGTTGAGGCGGTGTCGTCCTGTTCAGGCAGTGTCGGTGAGTCGGAAGTCGCGTCCTGGTCGTCCAGCCGTGGCGTCCCGTGCACCCTGCGCAGTCCCGCGGATTTGCAAGGGAGGCGCACCCCAACATGAATTGACTCGACGCAAGTAGGAACAGCCAATGCTGCCGCACTGCGAGCGGCTAGGGTAGCTCTCGGGAAGAGTGTTGCTGCTGAAGTCGATGCACTGCGATTTGAGGGTGACAATGGCCCTGGTCTCCGCACCGGTTTCCCGAGACTTCTCGAACATTTGGAGAAGGACCTTCGTGATGTCCGCGATCTGGCCGATCGGGTTGCGATGTTACTCGGTGGTCCCGACCAATGGGCGGAAATGGAGACTTGGATCGAGACTGATGTGGACGCTGTCGAAGAAGGGACTGAAGAAACCGAGCTGGTCGCCCGCCGGATCGCCCAGCTTGCCTTCGGAGGGTTATTCTGTCTTAACCCAAATGAGCGAAACGAGCGGCTGGCCCGTGCGGCCGTGGCGGTGCTCCATTCGCCTCCCGGCACCGGGAGACCCGTGGGCCTTGTTGACGACGGAATCGAACTGTTGAGTCGCCACGCCGTGGAACTTTCCCACCGAGTTGGCGGCGTCATCTGCAGAATGCTGGTGGACCGTAATGTGACCGTGCGATTTGCCGAGGTAGAGCCGCGGGTCGGCTCAAACGAAACACTCCATCTCATGAGCCCCGATGGCGAGAGAGCCCGGGACTCTCCGGTGAACGGGACCAGGTGGAGAGCAGGTCAACCGCCTGTACGAGACCGAGCTGATCTACCGACGAGGGCCCTGGAGAACGATGAAGCAACTCGAGCTGACCACCGGGGCATGGGTCAACTGGTGGAACGATCGGCGCCTTCACGAGGCCTGCCAATACGTCCCGCCGGCAGAGTTCGAAGAGAACTACTACCGTCGCTTGGGCGAGCCCATCTCGGCAGCATGAAACCTAACCGTGGAGCCTCCACTATTCCCAGGACGATTCATTTCAAGTTGTTCTCGCCGCCAAGCCGGAGTCAAGCCGTTAGGTCCAAGACCCTCCACTTTCCTGGCAAGCCTAAGCCTACGAGCCAGGGACCACGCCACTTGACGGACAGCACACCGTCCCTTGGAATGACAACGTCAATGCTGTCGCGTCGCCCACGAAGTGCTAACCCAGAAGTGCTAACCCGCAAGTCAAAGTGTGCTTACCCGGCGACAGCGACCCGAACCGCCTTCCCCAGCGCATCTTTGTCTCGCCCATCCCGTCGACCGAGAGGCGAGGATCGGACCACGAGGACGGGAGACCCCAGAGGAAGGAACGAAGTCGCAGATCTACACCTGGCTCATTCGGTCTACCTCGAATACTGCATAGCGTATCATTGCTCCCTTCAGACTGTCGCAGATCATTAGCTACTCTCCGGACTCTCCCGAACTCCCACCCGACCATGGGTTCCGCGAATCGTACTCCTTCGCTCCGGACGCGACGAAACCCCGACAGGGGGGCTCCGACGGGGTTTCGTCGACTCGCGTTGTGACTGGCAAGCGTGTGCAACGAGCAACCTAGCGGGACGAATGTCACAGGCAGGCGTCCGCAGGATGAAAAGGTCGCGACAACGACCCCGGGGTGGGGAGATCCGGGGTCGTTCCGCTCCACCGTTGTGACTGGCAATAGATGGTCAAAATCCCGGACCCCGGCGATCGTCGCCTAAGCGCGGCCCCCAACAAAACCTCTCCAGCTCGTCGCGGGTTCACCATTGGCGCCTTGTCCCCTGATCGCTTCTCCTAGGTGGTTGCAGACGCACCCCCGTCCCCTCCAGCGCCTTTCCAGGCTCACGTTCCTCGGGATCAGCGGTCGAGATCCTCTGGTGCAGTGGCCGCTGACCCCAGTTCGAGAGTCCGATCGACCTCGAAGCCCACCGCGCCGGTAGACCGCATGACCGACGCCCCGGCGAAGGCCATTCCTACCAGTAGCGCTGCGGCCGCAACGAGAACGCTGACCAGTGCCGCGGTCGCTGCGATGTGATCGGGAAGGGGTGATGGCCACGGCTATGAGGATCATCGTGACAACCACCAGAAAAATGGCAACGTAAAGCTGTTGCAAAGCGTTGCGCAGCCAGCGGTGCCGCTGGCGTAAGAGGGGCAGCTGAGCGTCGATCAAGTCGACTCGAAGGGCCGCAGTGGCGCTCAGCCGGTGGCGGTCCAGCAATCCTCCATCACCTCGAGTGAAACGGGCCAGCTTCTCGCTGGTCATCGCCCTCATGCGGTCGTTCACGGCCGAATACATGGTCTCAATCCCGTTGGCCATGACGGCTGCGGTCGTCATCAACACCGCAGGAGCGAGCATCGCTGAATGGAGGAGATTTCGTCCTGACTCATGGCTGCCATCCAATCGCATACTCGGATAGATTGCCCACTCTGCCCGGCCAGGTGCCATTTACCGCATCTACAACTTGGATCGAGCCCGTCGCTGGCCCAAGCGCGACGAAACCCCGCCGAGGAGTCTGGAGCGGGGTTCCGTCTATCCGACGTGTCAGTTCGCCAGTCCCAGCAACGGTACTGAAGTCCTGTTGCGACCCGGCTGAGGCCATGTGACTTCTCCATGAAGGTCCAACACCGGGACGCGACAGACCGCGGCCCAAAAGGCACGCGACCAAACCCCGCCGAGGGACACGGACAGGGCTCCGCCTACCCGCGTTGTGGCTGGCAATGCGAGTGCAGCCACGAACAGACCGGAGCCATGTCACAGTCAGGTAACCCCCGAGTGATCTTTGCGTCACGTTTCAGGCAGGACGTTCAAGGCTCTGAGTAGGCTCAGCGGGCGGTTACGGAACCTACTGTCAGAACGCGACTCCAAGATCGGGGACTGGGCGATGCTCGCAGAGCCACTGAGATACGTAACGCTGATGACCAGATGCGAGCTTTGTGGAATGGCATTCCCCAGTGCGTGCCAAAGGGTCATCGATGCGGCAACGCCAGACCACGGCCAGACTTATACCGAGATCTGCCCGGTCGGCCACGTTCGGACCTACACGGTAGGCGACTACTACCTCGTCTAGACGATTTGGCACTTGGCGGGACTAGCACGCGACATACCTCCGGCCGAAACCGGGGGCCACCTGTCGTAAGGGGTCTGGCTGATTTACCCTGCGGCCTCCATCATGTGGGGCAGGGCATCATCGATCGTCAGGATCGGCGTGGTGTCGAACTCGACGAATGGCTCGTACATGACAACGGACGCGAAGCCGGCCGTCGCGTCTTCCGCTTCGGCAATTACCCACCCTGTCGAATTATCTGCAGAAACGTAGTGAGCGATTTGTCCCGGAGGTCCCCCATGTTTCGCGAACAGGTCCAGGAGTTCCTTTTGTTCTGCCTTCGATAGAAAGCGCTTGGTTCGGTACGTCGTCAAGAAGAGCATCAGTACAGCCTCCGGGGCGACGATCGACAAAGGGGCCATCCCTCTTTGAGCGACGCCTTACTCAGCGGTCTAGTGCAGTCTCTCACTCCTTGCAACCCATTCGTCACACTCAGAGGTATTTCCCCGAAGTGACCGTTGGGCGCGACATGACCCCCGGTAGAAACCAGGTCGGGTCAATATGTCCCCTTGACCTCCTCAACGCCGTCCGTCAGACGGCTCGGCCACAGCATCGCCTCGTCGTCAGGCCAGGATGGGGTCGAGGGCCTGGGTGAAGCGCGATGCCCCGCCGAGTCGTCTACAGGTAGTCGAACAGCATCACTGCTTCGCTTCTACGGGCGATGGGGCTGTCAGGGAGCTGGCGAAGGCGGAAAGGCTATCAACCCGGACGCAAGCGACGAGGCCGCCTACGCCAGAGTCTTGCTGGTTTGCCTGCGAGGGCTTGGGGTACGGAGCGTCTTTGAGTGCCCTTCGCGGTGGATGCGGCCGGCGGCATTGCGCTATCGCACCTCCCCGGCCTTCCCATGGTGGCGACTCGGACATCCCCGTATCAGACAGCGGGAGACTGTCGACGCTGTTCAATGTTGATGGCATTGATAATCACTCGAGCTACCAGTCCGATGATGACCAGGTCGAGCACCATCTGAATCGTGACGACGACACGGGCCGCCTCGGTCTTCGCCGTGAGGTGGCCCGATTGGCGTGGTCCATCAAAAAGTAGAGCGTGGCGACGAGCAGGACGATCTGGTGGGCCTCGGGTGCGAAGCCACTTCATTCTCCCTCGTCGGAACGGGGAGGCGTCTTCACCCCGGGGTGGGTGATTGGCCGTCCGCGATTGGCGTATGGGTACGTTCGCGGGCGCTCAGCGCGGCGTCCATGACCGGGAACGGGGAGGGCATCACCTGAGCGCGGATCTTCTCGGGGAGGCTCAGATCACCGCCGGTGTGCCCGACACTGAAGACCCGTTCGGGTCGGCTTCGGCCGACCATCGCCTTCGCCCAGCGGAACAGAGCGGCGGCCCGGTTGCCGAATCCGTTCAGGAACGTGAGGTGGACGAAGAGCCACACGGTCCACCCTGGGAACCCGCTCAACCGGATCCCCCGGAAGTTGACGATCGCCTTGAATCGACCGATCGTCGCTGCGCTCCCCAGGTCGCGATACTTGAACGCGACGGTCTTGGTTTCGCCCTTCAGGCGACGACGGATGCTGTTGGCAGCGTGCAGGCCGCCCTGCATGGCAACCTCGCACACGCCGGGGAGCTGGTTGAGAGCAACCATGTCGCCGACCGCGAACACCTCTGGGTGGCCCGGAAGCGTGAGGTCGGGCAGCACCGCGATTCGTCCAGCCCGGTCGGTCTCGGCCCCGCTGGCCTCGGCGAGGCGCGCCGCCAGCGGAGAAGCCTCGACACCTGCAGCCCAGATCGTCGTCCCGGCGTCGATGCGTTCTTGTCCATTGGGGCCCTGGAGGTCCACCCCGAACGGGTCCACACCCGTCACCCTCGAGCCCATGTGGAGTTCGACGCCCATGCGCTGGAGGTTCCTTGTTGCATACCTCGAAAGGCGGCCACCGAAGTTTGCCAGCGGTTCGCTGCCCGCATCCAGCACCACCACCCTGACAGTGGCCGGGTCGATACTGCGGAAGTCGCGGCGGAGGCTTCGAGCGGCGAGCTCTCGGATCTGTCCGGCCAGTTCCACACCCGTCGGGCCGGCCCCCACGACCACCACCGTCAGCCAGAATTGACGCTGGCTCATGTCGGTCATAGTCTCAGCCATCTCGAAGGCGCCATAGATCCGACGGCGGAGCTCGAGGGCGTCGTCGATCGTCTTCATTCCCGGTGCGATAAGGGCGAACTCGTCGTGGCCGAAGTAGCTCTGATGGACTCCTGCTGCCACGATCAGACTGTCGTACGAAAAGTCCCGCTCGAAGCCGGGGACCGTGGTGGTGTGCACGACCCGCCGGTCCAGATCGAAGCCGGTGACATTGGTGAGCTCGACGGTGACGTTCCGGTGCTTGCGCACCACGTGGCGCAGCACTGGCGCGATCTGTCCAGGCGACAGGATGCCGGTTGCCACCTGGTACAGCAGCGGCTGGAACAGGTGGTGATTGCGTCGGTCGAGCAGCGTCACCTCGACATCTTTCGAACGCGCCAGCAGTCGGGTGGCGGGCAGACCCCCGAAGCCGCCGCCGACGATCACGACACGGTGCCGTAGGCGGTCACTCATTGCCTTGCCGTCGCCGCGGGTCACCGGCTCACTCTTACGTAGCTACGGGGCGTAGCTTACGGAGACGCGCTCGATCGTGCCGTTGAACTTGAACGGCGCCTTGTCGTAGTAGTCGAGCGACACCGGCGATCCAAGCGAGATGCCGAAATCGAGACACTCGTTGGCAGTAAACGCGATCGGACAGGTCACAGGTACGGTTCCTTCGGCAATCAGTTCGCCATTCACCTTCATCGTCACGTTCAGCGGACCGCGAGGCATCGGTTGCGGGTGATTCGTTTGAATCTCTAGCTGCAATTTACCTACCGGCAGCTTCTCCTGCGCACGGATCTTGGTCCGCTGTATCTCGAAGAGGTTGTACTCGTAACACAGGATGCCCTCCTCCACGAAGCAGGTGAGGCCGCCCGAGAAACCGCCCAACTTGTAAAGCACACCGTTGCTGTCAGCGGGCATGACGGCGTCGATCGTGACGACGTTGGGCCTGGTGCCCAGGGCTGGGGCGGAGAACTCGGGCACCCGGACCGTGTCGCCGAAGAACGTCCATTCCTTGTATGGCGGAGCCGGGCGTAGCTCGGGGTGAAACAGTGGAATCCAGAGCCCTCCCCCGATGGGAAGGACATTGTTCCTTGCTGCTTCGATCAGGAAGAGCTCCTTCAGTCGTTCTAGCTTGTCGGGCATCTCCGCCGCGAGGTCGTTGGCCTGGCTCCAGTCCTCGTCGAGGTTGTAGAGCTCCCAGGTGTCCTTGTCCGGCGTCCACTCGAAGATGCCGGGCGGCAGTCCACGAACCCAGGGGACACGGGGACCAAACGTCGAAGCCATCCAGCCGTCGTGGTAGATACCACGGCTGCCGAGTATCTCAAAGTACTGGGTCTTCAATCGTCCCTCGGCCGTGGGGTCGTCGAAGCTGTAGGCGAAGCTCACGCCGTCGAGCGACTCTTGAGGAACACCGTTGACCACGCGGGGTGGTGTGATGCCGAGGATCTCGTAGATCGTTGGGACGACATCGTTGCAGTGATGGAACTGAGGCCGCGGCGTGGCATCGGGTTTGATCTGGGCGGGCCACCGGATGGCCATCGGATTACGACTACCGCCGAAATAGGCGGCCAGGATCATCGTGCCCTTATAGGGCGTGCTCCCCGCCCAGGCCCACCCTGAATGGTAGATAGGGTCGCTCTTCGGCCCACCGAGGACATCGAGGCCGCCCAGTTCCTCAAGAGCTTCGAGTTGCTGCTCGATGGTGGTGACGATGCCATTGTGGGCCACCAGCTCACTGATCGTGCCAGCCTGACCCTGGGCTGACGTGCCGTTGTCGCCCCAGATGTAGAAGATCAGGGTGTTGTCGCCATAGCCGAGTGCCTCAATCTCGTCGACGATACGCCCGGCCTGAAGGTCAGCGTGCTCACCATAGGCGGCACACACCTCCATCAACCGGCTCTGAAACGGCCGCTCGCTCTCTGGGATGCTGTCCCACGACGCCATCTGTTCGTGACGGGGGGTGAGTTGTGTCTCGGGAGGGATCCAACCCTTCTCCTTGGCCCGCTCGAACACCCGCTCACGGTAGGCGTCCCACCCATCATCGAACTTGCCCCGGTACTTGTCGATGTACTCCTTTGGCGCGTGGTGAGGCCCGTGAACCGCCCCGCTGGCCCAGTACATGAAGAACGGACGGTCGGGGGCCATCGCCTTGTGCTTGTGGAGCCAGTTGATGGCATCGTCCGCCAGGTCCTCGTTCAGGTGGTATCCCTCTTCGGGCGTCTTCGTGGGCAGCACGAACGTCGTATTGCGCACCAGGTTGGGCTCGAACTGCGACGATTCACCGGCCAGGAATCCGTAGAAGTACTCGAAGCCTCGGCTGGTCGGCCAGTTCTCGAATGGGCCCGTCGGGCCTGCCTCGATCGTCGGCGTGTTGTGCCACTTGCCCCATCCTCCCGTGGCATAGCCGTAGTCCTTCAGCACCTCTGATACGAGGGCGGTACTCGTCGGAATCCGCCCCGAGAAGGCGTCCCAGTCATTGGCGAACTCCTCGATGACCCCAGTGCAGACGCGGTGATGATTGCGCCCGGTCAACAGTGACGCCCTAGTTGGGGAGCAAAGGGCGGTGGTGTGGAACCGGTTGTACCCGATCCCCTCTCCGAGGACGCGATCCAGGGTCGGGGTGTTGATCTCGCCGCCGAAGGTAGACGGCTGGCCAGGGCCGGCGTCGTCCATCAACACGATGAGGATGTTCGGAGCGTCAGCCGGGAGCGGGCGCGGTTGTACCCGCTGCTCGTAGACCGACTCTTGCATCGTGAGGCCGACCGTGCCGGGCGGTGGCGGCGGGGGAAACGGGAGAGAGTCCTGCCGCTCCAACTTCTGTGGGTCCGAGTTCACGTGTCTCCCTTTGGTCGTTCTCTACGAGGGTGGGCGTTGGTGGCAGGCCTTGGCCTTGCGGCCACTCCCGCATGGACAGGGATCGTTGCGGCCGGCCTGGGCAAACATCGCCATGACCTCGTCTGCATACCGGCCCTGGCGCACCAGGTCAGTCATCAGCCGCATGGTTCCATCGATGTGCCCGAAGAACGCCTTGTAGCCGGCACACAGGTAGTTGAGTCCGAGTTCGCCGTCTGGCGCACGCGTGAAGCGGTTCTTGGGACATTCTCCGTTGCAGGCGAAGCGGACCGAGCATTTCCGGCAGTATTGCGGCAAGGAGTCCCGCTTGTCATTTCCGAACGAGCGCTGCTGAGCCGACGCCATGAGGTCGACCATGTGGGTGTCGAAGATGTTGCCCAGGAGATAGCCAGGCTCCACGAAATGGTCACACGAATACAGGTCGCCGTTGTGTTCGAGAGCCACCGCGTTGCCGCACGTCTCGGCGAAGACGCAGAGCGCCGGGGGGACCCCCAGCCAGGAGGCGAGCGCCGCGTCGAAATGAGAAATGAAAACGGTGCCCACGTCGTGTCGGAGCCACTCGTCGAAGACGCTGATAAGGAACCTGCCCCAGGCATTCGGATCGACCGAGCGCCCGGTGACCTGGTCTCCCTCCTGAAATCCTGAGTCGTTGTCACGCTCCACGATGGGGATGAACTGGATGAACTGCGCACCGAGTTCATCGCGGAAGTAACGGTAGACCTCAAGCGGACGGTCCTGGTTCGCGGCGTTCACCGTGCACAAGATGTTGAACTCCACGTCGTGCTTCTTGAGCAGGTTGAATCCTCGTAGCACCCTCTCCGACGACGGGTTCCCTCGCTTGTCGACCCGGTAACGGTCGTGCACCTCGGGGGGGCCGTCAACGCTCAGTCCCACCAGAAACCGATGGTCGGCGAGAAGCTCGCACCAATCATCGGTGAGCAGGGTGCCGTTTGTCTGAATGGTGTGCTGCACCCGTTGGCCCGGCCGGCGGAACCGTTCGGTAAGGTCGATCGCCCGGCGGAAGAAATCGACCCCCATAAGCGTGGGCTCGCCACCCTGCCAGGCGACCGTGACCTCGGGGGCAGAGACGTGGGATTCCAGGAGCTGGCGTACGTAGGCGGTGAGCAGCTCATCGGACATCCGGAAGCGATCGCCGGGGTAGAGCGCCTCCTTGGACAGGAAAAAGCAGTACTCACAGTCGAGATTGCAGATGGGACCAGTGGGCTTCGCCAGCACGTGGAAGTACTCGGGAGCGGTCGCCGGTCTGGGATCAGGGACCTGGATCCATGCTGGCCCAGGAGCGGTCTTGGTTGTCAGCGCTACCGGTACCTGATCCACTTCGCAACCGTATCTTGGTCCCGTGGGCAGGCGACAGGCGGCATGCCATTGGGATCGTTACCTTGGTGAGAAAGGCGGCGTAGTGCGATCAGATCAAGCCGGAATCTTCAGCGCTTTGAGGCGAGCTTCTATTCGTCTGGACGAGATGGACAGCCAGGGCGCTCGCCGACCTCGCCCGGGCTCCAGGCCCTCACTGACACCTCGACTGCCATCGCAACGGCCCGGAGGGCCAATGACGTCGTGGCCGAAGTCCGAGAACCTCTGTTCGTCGAGGTGGACACCATGGGTGTGTCCGTTGATCAGGGCGCCACACAACCGAGCTCCGTGACCGCCCGATCTGTGACGACATCAGGAGTCAACGACGCTGGTGCGTTGTTGTGGACGCAACTGGCCATGGGAGCGGATCGCATCATGTTCGCCGTCGACTACTCCTACCAGCGCAACGATGAAGCGGTGGCATTCATCGACGCGGCCCCCCTGACCGGCGCGGACCGCGAGCTCATCTGCCACGGCAACGCCGAGCGCGTACTGAAGATCTAAGCTAAGTAGGTGGCGCTATGCGAAGCGGGAGCGAGCAATCTACGACGCCGACCGGAGTGCTAGTTCCGCATAATCGGTGCACTCAGGGATTGTGGCGAACCGGCCGCAGGGCGGATTGTCCATCTCGAGCTCAAGGTCGTCACCGGTCAGCGACTCATCCTGTTTCATCACTTCTCACGGATCAGCTCGGTAACGGTGACCAACGTCGAACCGAGATGAGGGACAACTAAGGGATTACCCGAAATGACGTCTGAGAACCGCGAGGACGCCTGACCTCAGGCGAAGGCACCGCTTTTGGGGGCGAAGACAGTTCTCTCTGGCTCCTGTACTGTCACAAGCACACCAGGTCGCCGGGGGGGACATGTCACGCCTGAAGCATCTGCGCACTCGTCGTCTGGCCGTGATCGGAGCGGCGACTCTTGCTTCGGGTCTAGCCTCGATCGGCTCGCTATCTGCGGCGGCGCCTCGTGCCGGCACCGCGGCGGTGACCAAGACGTTCTCCTTCGTGGGCCATCAGCAGTTCTTCCACGTGCCCGCAGGCGTCACCCTGGTGACGATCGAGGCTCTCGGTGCCCAGGGCGGGTCGTCCCGAGAAGCCGGAGACTCCCCAGTCAGCGTCGCAGGCGGGAAGGGCGGCATGGCGACCGCCACGATTCCCGTCACCACCGGTGAGGAGCTCACCGTCTTTGTCGGTGGGCAACCGGCTCGCGTTCTCGATGCCCCCGGCGGGTTCAACGGCGGCGGGGCCAGCCGTCACGGCATGACCCCCAGGCCCAGTCCCGACTGCGGCCACGTCGACCAGCCCCGGTGCCCAGAAGGTGGCAACGGCGGGGGCGGAGGTGGTGCTTCCGACGTGCGCGTGGGAGGCGACAGCCTCGCCCGTCGCGTCGTGGTGGCAGGAGGCGGTGGCGGCGGTGGCGGCGACATCGAGAAGTGCATCGGAGGAACGGGCGGAGGCGTGGTGGGCGACCCCGGAAGCCCGTGTAGGAACTTTCAGGGCGGAGGCGGCACTCAGAACACGGGTGGCTCAGCAGGGATCCTGAATGGCGACCCGGGGAGCGCGGGTCAAGGTGGCAAGGGAGGTAGCGACCCGCCATTCACGGTCTTCGGCGGTGCCGGTGGAGGAGGCGGATGGTACGGAGGTGGCGGAGGCAGCGGTGGCGATAACGCGCAACTTGGCGGCGGCGGCGGCGGCGGGTCCGGCCACGTTCCCGCCTCCGACCCCAGCGCGAGGATGCAGAACGGCGTGCACGACGGCAATGGGCGGGTCACGATCACCTACGGTCTGAGTCCCCCGACACTCGACAAGTCGTTCAACAATAAGCAGATTCTTATCGATAACGGGACATTCGTCACTTTCGTCCTCTCGAACCCAAATACCGAGGTGTCACTGAACGGCGTGGCGTTCACAGACCCCCTGCCAAACGGACTTGCGGTGACCAACTACTTCATTCACGATGGCTGCGGGGGGGCGATTGACACCCCCGGGTCTTCGTCGATCAACGTGTCCCGCGTCACGCTCAGCAAGTCATCCCATTGCACGATCCAGGTGTCCCTCATCGGTACCCGGATGGGCCACATCGTGAACACGACGAGTCCCGTCACCTCGGAAGAGACCGGTCCAGGCGAGACTGCCACGGCCTCGATCGATGTGCACAACTGAACACAGACCGGAGCGGGCGCGGAGCCCAATCCGCATCTGCTCACGGCACACAGTGGCTTCGGAGCCGGTACCTACCAGCATGGTTCGGTGAGCGTCGCCGATGTTGGCAGCCGTGGAACCTCCGAAGGTGGTAGCCGAAATCCTGGGCCACTCCTCGACCACCATCACGATGGAGGTCTATCAACACTTGATGCCGGGAATGTCAGAGGCTGCTGGGGAGCGCCTGATTGGACTTCTAGCTGGGTCCCTGGGTTAGCTCGACGCCATCGGGGGTGAGTCTCCATTTTCCGGGCCGGCCATCTTCGTTGTATTCAAGTGACGCGAGATTCCGCTCGTTGGCTCTAGCCAACACGACCCGGAGCCATTCGGGGTCGAGTTCGGTTTCAGCAACTAGGTCGGCCTCCACGACACCAAGGGGATGTTTGCCAATGGCCACAAGAACCAACGGGACCACTTCGTCTGCCCTTTCGGATTCGGCCACCCGACCCCCTCGAAAAATCATGTTGGCAAAGTGTTGGCAACCGCCCTCTTGAGCCTCTGTGCCCAGCGGCCTCCGCCAAGAGCTTCCCCAGGTATTTCGCAGTGTCGGAGGGGGGACTTGAACCCCCACGCCCTTGCGGGCACTAGCCCCTCAAGCTAGCGCGTCTGCCTATTCCGCCACTCCGACGAGTGGTGCCGAATGTGTCCATCGGGCGTTTGGCATGGTAGCGCAGCCACCGTGCCTGATCGGCAGCGCACGCTAGCTCCCCGATTTGGCCGGCTTCGGCTTCAGGGCGGTCCAGTCGCTGACGTTCCAGAGCAATCCGGTGCTCGACGGGTTGTACTGCACGGTCCCGATCTGGACACCGTGAGCCAGGAACGCCGGTTCTTGGAAGAGCGGGAGGGCGACCATCTCGTTCCACAGCTCGTCATCGATCTGGCCGTAGTAGGTCGCACCCTTGACCGGGTTGAGCTCGACGCTGGCCTGGCGAAAGAGCTGGTCGACCGTGGGGTCCATGAAGTTGCTCCAGTCCTCGGACCCATCAGTCCCGGGCAGCCCCAGTTGGGCGGAGTACCAGGCCAGGGTGCTGGTCAAAAAGGTGCTCGCCGTCCGGGACACGAGGGCCATGTCGTAGCTGTTGGCCCGGGCCGCATCGGACATGCCCTTTGCCCCGTCCACCGGCACGACGACCACCTCGATCCCGGCCGCATCGAGCTGTGCCGCGATCAACGTGGCCAACTCGGCGGTCCATGGGTCCCCCGTCTCCACCGCCATCTTGAGCTGCAGGGGTCGGCCCGAGACGTCCTCATAGGGCCCCGACGCGAACCGGGTGTAGCCGGCCGCGGCCAGGAGTCGGGCCGACGCGGCGACATCGCTGGAGCTATACGGTGCCGCCGCCGTCGATGCGGCGTACTGGGGCTGGCTGTTCACGGCCAGATGGTCGTTGTCCAGAGCCGGCGCCGCCTGCATCGAGCCGAACACGTCGGTCAGCAGCTTGGACCGGTCGAGGGCGTGGGCGATCGCCTGGCGGACCACCGTCGCCCCGGTCATCGGGCTCTTCACGTTGAATTCGAGCTGCAAGAAGGTCATCGAGCTCCCGATCTTGCTCTGCACGTTGGGCAGCGAGGTGACCCGATTGAGATCGGCCAGGTCGAAGCCAGTTGGCTGGCTGACTGTTCCGTTGCTGTGGGACAACGAGCCGATCCACGACGCCGAGCTCTGGTTCTGCTTGACCACCACCTGGGACAGGTTCGGCTTGGGCCCCCACCACTTGTCGTTCGGGACGAGGACAACCGTCCCGTCGGGAGACACCGACTGGATGGTCATCGGCCCGGCCGACAGGTCGCGAGCCGGATTGAAAGTCTGAAACCCGCTGTTCCAACCCACCTCCTCGGCGATGTGGGCGGGCACCATGTTCGAGAACAGCACCCGCCAGTCGGTGAACGGCGTCCCGAACAGCACCGTCACCGTCTTCCCGTCGGGGCTCGCCGTTACCGAGTCGATGTCGCGGTACCCGAGGGTTGAGGCGACGTCGAAGGGCTTCCCGTCGATGTCGTCACCGACGCCCCGTTGCGACTCCCAGGCGTAGATGAAGTCCTGGGCGCTGACCGGCGTCCCGTCCGACCACACCGCCTTCGGATTGATCACATACGAGATGGTCAGGGGGGCAGGCTTGATCACCTCGACGCTCTGGAGGAGGGCGGCGTTGGGCACGGCCAGGTGCTGCGGATTGATGATGTAGGCGCTGGGGAGGACCGACGCCATGACCGTAGGTGTGGCCGACGCCGCCCCGGCCGACGTGTTCGGGTTGAACCCGGCCATTCCCTGTTCCAGGTCCACGGTCGTCGATCCCCCGCTCACCGACACCAGGCTCGACGGGGGTGGCCGGTCGACCTGGCTGATCCGCTTGGCCTCGATGTGGTCCACCGCAGCCACGACGATGATGATCACGATGATGACCAGAGGCAGGGTCCACCGTGAGCGATGCCGTGCCCACAACGTCCTCATCGGGTGCCGGCGACCGACGGGCTCGGCGCCGTCGGGGGTCACTGCAGGCGGAGGATCAGCGTCAGGTTGGTGAAGGCGAAGATGACAGCGACGGTGATGGTGATCCGGTCGAGGTTCCGCTCGACCACCGTGGAGCCGGCGGCCGCAGACCCGACCGAGCCCCCGAACATGTCCGACAGCCCGCCGCCTTTGCCGCTGTGCATCAAGATGAGGAAGATCAGCGCCAGAGAGGCCAAGACCTGGGCCACGACGATCACTGTGGTCAACACGTAGACGGCCTCCTTGGGGTTCGGACCGTTCCGAAGGCTACCAAACTCACCGGGCCTGACGACCTGCGCCCCCGATGATCTCCACGAAGGCGCCGGCGTCGAGGCTGGCCCCCCCGACCAGGGCCCCGTCCACGTCCGGGCAGGCCATCAGCGACTCGGTGTTCTCCGGGGTGACCGATCCCCCGTATTGGATCCGGACCTGGGACGCTGCTTCCTCGCCGGCTGCGTCCCCGATGATCGACCGGATCCAGGCGCAGGCTTCCTGGGCGTCCTCGGCGGTGGCGGGGCGCCCGGTTCCGATGGCCCAGATCGGCTCGTAGGCGATGACCATCCCCGCCAGCTGGTCGGTGCTCACCGACGCCACCACCGACGAGACCTGAGCCGTGAGCCGCACCTGCGTCTCGCCGGCCTCCCGCTCGTCCTCGGTCTCCCCGACACAGCAGATCGGGGTCATGGCGTTGCGGAACACCGCGCCCAGCTTGGCTGCCACCACCTCGTCGGTCTCACCGAAGAGCCGACGGCGCTCCGAGTGGCCCACGATGACGTACTGGACGTGCAGCTTGGCCAGCATCAGGGCGCTGACCTCGCCGGTGAAGGCCCCTGCGTCCTCGATGGCGCAGTTCTGGGCCCCCAACGCCACCGGAATCCCCTCGGCCTCGACCACCGTCTGGACCGAGCGCAGGTCGGTGAACGGGGGATGGATGGATACGTCGATCCTGGCGACATCGGCCGGTGCCAGCCGGAGGCCGAGATCGCGAGCGGCGTGAATGGCCTGGAAGTGATCGAAGTTCATCTTCCAGTTGCCACTCACCAGCGGTCGCCGGTGAGCCGGGTCGATCACGACGGGGCCCGCTCCCGACTACTCCCCCTGTCCGGGCGCGGAGCATTGACGGCGGACCGCAGCGCGGCCAGCCCGACCAGGTCGCCGTGCTCGAGCAGCTCGAGGGACGCGCCTCCCCCGGTCGAGATGAAGTCGATCTGCTCGGTCAGCCCGAGCTCATCCACCGCGCTGGCACTGTCACCGCCTCCGACGACGGTGTAGCCGGGGCAGCCGGCCACGGCCTGTGCGACGCCCGAGGTGCCCTCGACGAAGCGAGGATCCTCGAACACGCCCATCGGCCCGTTCCACAGCACGGTCCCGGCCCCGCGGATGGCCTGGGCGAACCGGGCCTGCGACTCCGGCCCGATGTCGAGGCCCTGCCACCCATCGGGCAGGTCCTGGCCCACCACCTGTACCTCGCCCCCCCCGGGCCGGCATCCGTCTCCGAACGGCGCGCCGGGCTCCAGGGCGACCACGTCGGTCGGCAACAGGATCTCCCGGCCCGAGGCAAGGAGCGCGGCGCAGTCGTCGAGCCGGTCCCGGTCGACGAGCGAGCCCCCGACATCATGGCCAGCAGCAGCCAGGAAGGTGAAGGCCATGCCGCCCCCCACGACCAGGGTGTCGACCCGTTCGAGGAGCGAGCGCAGCACGCCGAGCTTGTCGGCCACCTTCGCCCCACCCACCACAGCCACGAAGGGCCGCGCCGGCGTGCCCAGCAGGATGCCGAGCGCCTCGATCTCCCGCAGCAGCAGCAAGCCGGCGGCGCTGGGGAGCACGGCCGGCGGCCCGACCACCGAGGCGTGCGCCCGATGGCAGACGCCGAAGGCATCGTTGACGTAGGCGTCGTGACCATGGACCAGCTTCTTGGTGAACTCCGGGTCGTTGGCCTCCTCCCCGGCGTAGAAGCGGAGGTTCTCGAGCAGTTGGACACCGGGGGCCAACTCAGCCAGGCGGTCCCGGACCGGGGCCATGTCGCACTGGGCGTCGGGTCCCCCCTTGGGGCGGCCGAGGTGGGTGCAGGCCGTCACCGACGCACCCTGGCCGAGGAGGTAGTCGAGGGTCGGGAGGGCGGCGCGAATGCGAAAATCGTCGGCCACCGTGGGTGCCTCCCCCTCGCAACGGCGCAGCGGCACGTTGAAGTCGACCCGGACGAGAACGCTGCGGCCGTCGAGCGGGGGCAGATCACCGAGGCGGGGCAGGCCCTCGAGGAGTGGATTGTGGTTGTCGGTGCTCATGGTGATCTCCCCCGGTCCTGCCCCCCGCTCAGACGCCCGCCGCGCTCATGATCCGGGCCAGGTCAACGAGTCGGTTGGCGTACCCCCACTCGTTGTCGTACCACCCCTGGACCTTCACCAGGGTGATCCCCGATGCGGACGGCATGGCGATGGTGAGCTTGGAGTCGAAGGTGCACGAGGCGGGGCTGCCGACGATGTCCGATGACACGATGGGATCCTCGGTGTACACCAGGACCTCGGCCAGCGGGCCCGACGCCGCCGCGTCGGCGAAAGCCCGGTTGACGTCTGCGACGGTCACCGTTCCAGGGACGACGGCGGTGAAGTCGGTGATCGACCCGTCGGGGACGGGCACCCGGAGCGCGGTCCCATCCAGCCTGCCCTTCATGGACTCGAGCACCAGGCCGGTTGCCCGGGCCGCACCGGTGGAGGCGGGAACGATGTTGGTGGCCGCGGCGCGGGCCCGGCGAAGGTCCTTGTGCGGGAGGTCGAGGAGGTTCTGGTCGTTGGTGTAGGCGTGCACGGTGGTCATGAGGCCGCTCTCGATGGAGAAGGCGTCGTCGAGGACCTTGACCATGGGCACGAAGCAGTTGGTGGTGCACGAGGCGTTCGAGACCACCACGTGCCTGTCGGGGTCGTACTGGTCGGAGTTGACCCCGATGACGAAGGTGGCGTCCACGTCGGCCGCCGGGGCCGACACGATGACCCGGTTGGCCCCGTCGTTGAGGTGGGCGGCGGCGGACTCCCGGGTGGTGAACAGCCCGGTCGACTCGATGACCACGTCCACGCCCAGCGCGCCCCAGGGCAGGGCCTTCGGCTCCCGCTCGGCCAGCACGGTGATGGTGTGGCCGTCGATGACGATGTGGCCGTCGACCACCTGCACGTCGCCCGGGAACCGGCCGTGGGTGGAGTCGTAGCGCAGGAGGTGGGCGAGGGTCTCAGCCGAGGTCAGGTCGTTCACGGCCAGGACCTCGATGTCCGTGCCCTGGTCGCGGGCGGCCCGGAGGAAGTTCCGGCCGATGCGGCCGAACCCGTTGATGCCCACCCGTACGGTCATTGCTGTGGTACCTCGATTCTCTTCGTCTGGAATCCGTGCCTCCACCCACCGCACAGGAACGGTCGAGGCCGGGTATCAAAAGTAGTCAAAACAATGGGACGGTGACTCATCCGACCAGACCGGAGAGGGCGGACGCCAGTTTGACGGGGTCATGGGCGAGCCCGTTGGGCCGGGCCAGCGGCGCTTCGACGACCCGGCAGGAGGGGCGGCCGAGGGGCAGTCCCGCCGGGTCGTAGACAGCCACGTCCACCTCGATACCGTGGCCAGCCAGGGCATCGAGGTGCATGGACACGTCGTAGTCGGCCGTCTCGGGGAGCTCGGGATGCAGGTTGCAGACGTAGACGGTCATGGCCGACGACAGCCGGATGGCATCCCGGATGCCGGGCACGGCCGCGGCGGCCAACGTGCTGGTGAAGAGGGATCCCGGCCCCAGGATGATCTGGTCGGCGGCGGCCAGTGCCTCGACGGCCGCGGCCGGTGCGGCCGGGCCCTCGGGCACCAGTGAGATGTGGCGGATCCCTCCCGTCTCCATGACCGCCACCTGGCCGGCCACCTGGCCGCTGTCGGCATCGGCCTTCAGGACCACCGAGTCGGTGGTGGCGGGCAGGATCCGGCCCCGAACGCCGAGCAGGCGGCAGGCTTCGTCGATCCCGGCGATCGGGTCGCCGGCCGCATCGATCAGCCCGGCGAGGACCAGGTTGCCCAGGGAGTGCCCGGCCAGCTCCTCCTCGCTGAAGCGCCGGGCGAAGGCGACGGCCAGGATGGACTCCGGTTCGGCCAGGGCCACCATGCACTTCCGGAGGTCCCCGGGGGGCAGGACGCCCAACAGCTGTCGGAGCCGGCCGCTCGACCCGCCGTCGTCAGCCACCGAGACCACGGCCGTCACCTGGTCGGTGTAGCGCCGGACGGCGGACAGCGTGGCGGCCAGGCCGTGGCCTCCGCCCACCGCCGCTACCCGACAGGACCCGCCCGGGACCGTCACCGGTCTGTGTCCGCCCGGGACCGTCACCGGTCCACGTCCGCCCGGGACCGTCACCGGTCCGTGTCCGCTCGGGACCGTCACCGGTCCGCGTCCGCCCGGGACCGTCACCGGTCCACGTCACGATGGAAGACCGAGGTCGAGATCCCCTGCTTGTCCAGGCGCCGGGCCAGCTCCTCGGCCAGGGCCACCGATCGGTGGCGGCCGCCCGTGCACCCCATGGCCACGGTCAGGTACGACTTGCCCTCACGGACATAGGCGGGGATGAGCATGGTCAGCATGTCGTCCAGCTTGTCCAGGAACTCGGTGGTCTCGCTCCGCCCGAGCACGTAGTCGCGTACCGGCTCATCGAGGCCGCTCTGGGGACGGAGGGACTCCACCCAGTACGGGTTGGGCAGGAACCGGCAGTCGAACATCAGGTCGACGTCGAGCGGGACCCCGTGCTTGAAGCCGAAGGACAGGATGGAGGTCTGCATGGTGGCGTCGGTGTCCTCGCCCCCGAAGACCTCCATCAACCGGCTGCGCAACTGGTTGACGTTGAGCTCGCCCGTGTCGATGACCAGGTCGGCATGGTCCCGGAGGGGCTGGAGCAACTCTCGCTCCTCGGCGATGGAGCCCTCCACGCCCCGGCCGCTCAGCGGGTGCCGGCGGCGGGTGCCTTCGAACCGGCGGACCAGGATGTCGTCGGCCGCATCGAGGAAGACGAGGCGGACCCGGTCCCGTCCCGACCGGAGGTCCTCGATGGCCGGAATGACGTCGTCGATGTCCCCGCCACCCCGCCCGACCACGAAGGCCACGTGCTCGAGCTCGTTGCCCGACCCGCGGACCAGCTCGGACACCTTGGAAATGAGGGCGGACGGCATGTTGTCGATGACGAACCACCCGAGGTCCTCGAGGGTGGCGCCGGCCGTGGACCGGCCCGCACCCGACATCCCGGTGACCACCAGGTACTCGCTCACCCGTCCACTCTCGCACGCTCGGGTCGGGGCCCGCTGGGACTCATCGGCTCATGGAGCCGCCCGTGGACGGTGTCGGCCACCTCGTCGGGCAGCCAGGACAGGGCCCGGAGCTCCTCGAGCCCGGCCCGGCGCAGGGAGCCGATCCCCCCGAATTGGCCGAGCAGCCGGGCCCGGCGCTTGGGCCCGAGCCCGGGGATGCCGTCGAGCACGCCGGCGGTCATGCGCTTCCCCCGCAGCTTCCGGTGGTAGGAGATGGCGAACCGGTGGGCCTCGTCCCGGAGCCGCTGGAGCAGGTAGAGCGCCTCCGACTGCCGGGGCAGGCGCAGGGGCTCCTCCCGGCCGGGCAGGTAGACCTCCTCGAAGCTCTTGGCCAGCGAGGCGATCGGGATCCGCTCGGTCAGCCCCAGCGCTTCGAGCACCCGGACGCCCACGGCCAGCTGGCCCTTCCCGCCGTCGAGGAGCAGCAGCTGGGGCGGGTAGGCGAACCGCCGGCGAGGGCCCGGCTTCCGGCCGTCCCCATCGGCGTCCCCCTCCGGACCGGGCCGCGGGCCCCGGGCCGCCTTTTCTTCCTCCTCGAGCAGGGCGCTGAGCCGCCGGGTGAGCACCTCCTCCATGGCCGCGTAGTCGTCGTTCCCGGGGACCGACGACACCTTGTAGTGGCGGTAGTCGCTCTTCTTGGGCAGCCCGTCCTCGAAGACGACCATCGAACCGACGTAGTCGGTGCCCTGGAGGTGGCTCATGTCGTAGCACTCGATGCGGAGCGGCGCGTCGGGCAGGCTCAGCTCCCGCTGCAACGACTCGAGGGCGCGGGCCCGGCTGTTGTGGTCGGCGGTCCGCTGCAGGCGGTGGCGGAGGAACGCCTCGTCGGCGTTGTGGGTCACCGTCTCTTGGAGTTGGCGCTTGGGCCCCCGGACCGGGACCCGGATGGCCACCGGCCCCCCTCGCCGCTCGACGAGGTACTCGGTCACCGCCTCGACATCGTCGGGAATGGTGGGCACCAGCACCTGGCGGGGCACACCGGACGGGGCGTCGGCGTACACGTCGACCAGGATGCGCCCGATCAACTCGGCCGGAGTGAGATCCTCGACCTTGTCCACGAACAGGGCCAGGCGCCCGACCACCTTGCCCGAGCGGACGTGGAACACCTGGACGGCCGCCTCGAGCTCGTCCTCGGCCAGCCCGATGACGTCCAGGTCCTCGGGGCGCTCGAGCTCCATCTGGCGCACGGCATCGGCCTTGCGCACGGCGTCGAGCTTGTCCCGCAGGATCGAGGCCCGCTCGAACTCGAGCGAGTCCGACGCCGCCCGCATGGCCGACTCGAGCTGGCGCTCCAGCGCTGCGGTGTCGCCGGAGAGGATGGACATGAAGGCGTCCACCATCTCCGCGTAGGCGTCGGGCTCCACCGCGCCGACACACGGGCCCGAGCACCGTTCGATGTGGTACATCAGACAAGGGCGGCCCAGGCGCTGGTGGCGGTCGAATTTGTTGTTGCTGCAGCTCCGGATGGGGAAGGAGCGCAGCAGCAGGTCGAGCGTGTCCCGGATGGCGTACACATTCGGGTACGGGCCGAAGTACCGGACCCCGGTCCGCTTCCGTCCCCGCACCACCGCCGGGCGGGGCCACTCCTCGTCCACGGTGATGGCCAGCCACGGGTAGCTCTTGTCGTCTTTCAGGCGCACGTTGTATCGGGGCTGGAACTGCTGGATGAGGTTGTGCTCGAGGAGCAGGGCCTCGCTCTCGGAGCCGACCACCATCCACTCGACATGGTCGGCTTGGTCGACCATCTGGGCCGTCCGGGGGGCCAGGGCGCTCGGGTCCTGGAAATAGGAGTTCAACCGGGACCGGAGGGACTTGGCCTTGCCCACGTAGAGCACCCGGCCGTGCCTGTCCACGAACTGGTACGAGCCCGGGCCGTCCGGGATGGACCCGCTGGCTGGTCTGGTCACCACCGTTCCAGTGTGCCGTGTCCGGGGCCCTGGTCGTACCACCGCCGGCTCCTACGAATATGCTGGTGGGACGCCGGCCTGGTTTCCGGCGACATACGGCTCCGGGGCCGACATCCCCGCGGATGGGCGACCAGGCTGTCCCCGCCGGTCACTACCGGAGCTCCTCCCAGGAGGTACGACAAAAGATGCTGCGGCTGCAACCGGCGCTCCCCGAGCGTTACACGACGGCGGACCCCGACCAGCTGGCCCAGTGGATCGGCGACGCCAAACAGGCGCTTGGCTCCCGCCTGCTGATCCTGGGCCACCACTACCAACGAGACGAGGTCATGCGCTGGGCCGACGCCCGGGGCGACTCCTTTGGGCTCTCCCGCATCGCCGCCGACCGACGCGATGCGGAGTTCGTCGTGTTCTGCGGCGTCCACTTCATGGCCGAGTCGGCCGACATCCTCACCGGGGACCACCAGCAGGTGATCCTCCCCGACCTCAACGCCGGATGCTCCATGGCCGACATGGCCGACGTGGACGCCGTCGAGGAGGCCTGGGAGGTGCTGGGTGACGTCACCGACACCGATCGGGTGGTCCCGGTGACCTACATGAACTCATCGGCTGCTCTCAAGGCCTTCGTCGGCCGCCATGGAGGTGTGGTCTGCACCTCGTCCAACGCCAGAGCCGTCCTGACCTGGGCCCTCGGGCCGGACGAGTCGGGGACGAGCCGCGGCGATCAGGTCCTCTTCTTCCCCGACCAGCACCTGGGCCGCAACACCGGCTTCCAGATGGGCTATGGGGCCGCCGACATGGCCGTCTGGGACCCCCGGCGGGAGCGGGGCGGCCTCGACGACGTGACCCTCAAGACGTCGAGCCTGCTGCTCTGGAAGGGCCACTGCTCGGTGCACCAACGGTTCAGCCCCGACCACGTTGCCGCCTTCCGGGCCGAGTACCCCGACGGCATCGTCATCGCCCACCCCGAGTGCTCCCACGAGGTGGTGGAGCTGGCCGACCAGGTCGGGTCCACCGACTTCATCATCCGGGCTGTGGCCGACGCACCGGCCGGGTCGGTCATCGCGGTCGGGACCGAGATCCACCTGGTCAAGCGGTTGGACGACGAGACCACGGACAAGACGGTGGTCTCACTGGATCCGTTGATCTGTCCTTGCTCGACCATGTTCCGGGTGGACGCCGCGCACCTGGCCTGGATCCTGGAGGGCCTGGTCGACGGCGAGGTGCGGAACCGGATCACGGTCGACCCGGACACGGCCACCTGGGCCAAGGTCGCCCTTGACCAGATGTTGGTCACCATCTGAACCCTGCCTCTGAACCCTGCCTCTGAACCCGGCCTCTGAACCCCGGCCCCTGAACCCGGGGGGGCGGGTCAGCTGGCCTTCCGCTTGCGTCGCCGGACCCCGAGGAGCGGGGCCAGTACCTCGCCCGTGTAGCTCGATGTCACCCGGGCCACCTCCTCGGGGGTGCCGACGGCCACGATCTGGCCGCCGCCGTCCCCTCCCTCGGGCCCGAGGTCGAGGATCCAGTCGGCGCTCTTGACCACGTCCAGGTTGTGCTCGATGACCACCACCGTGTTCCCCTGGTCGACCAGGCGGTTGAGCACGTCCAAGAGCTTGCGCACGTCGTCGAAGTGCAGACCGGTGGTGGGCTCGTCGAGCACGTACAGGGTGTGTCCGGTGGAGCGCCGGCTGAGCTCGGAGGCCAGCTTCACCCGCTGGGCCTCGCCGCCCGAGAGGGTGGGCGCGGACTGACCCAGCCGGATGTAGCCGAGACCCACGTCGACCAGGGTCTGGAGATGGCGGGCGATGGGCGGCTGGTGGGCGAAGAACCCCAGCGCCTCTTCGCACGACATGTCGAGCACGTCGGCGATCGTCTTGCCCCTGAAGGTGACCTCCAGGGTGTCCCGGTTGTAGCGCGACCCCTCGCACACCTCACAGGGCACGTACACGTCGGGGAGAAAGTGCATCTCGATCCGGATGGTCCCGTCGCCCGAGCACGCCTCGCAGCGGCCGCCCTTGACGTTGAAGGAGAACCGCCCGGGGAGGTAGCCCCGCACCTTGGCCTCGGGCGTCTGGCTGAACAGTTTCCGGACGTGGTCGAACACCCCGGTGTAGGTGGCCGGATTGGACCGGGGCGTCCGCCCGATGGGGGCCTGGTCGACATCGACCACCTTGTCGATGTGCTCCACCCCGGTGATCGTCCGGTGCACCCCCGGCGGTGCCGTGGCCCGGTTGACCTGCTGGGCCAGCGACCGGAGCAGGATGTCGTTCACCAGGGTGGACTTGCCCGACCCGGAGACGCCGGTGACGGCGACCAGGCAGCCCAGCGGGAAGTCGGCGTCGACGTCGCGGAGGTTGTGCTCGCGGGCCCCGACCACGGTCAGCACCTCCCCGCTGCCCTTCCGCCTGACGTCGGGGACGGGGATGGACTTGGCCCCCGAGAGGTACTGGCCGGTGATCGACGCGGCGTTGGCCAACAGCCCCTCGGGCCCGGTGACCGTCCCCGAGTGGACGATGCGGCCGCCGTGCTCGCCGGCGCCGGGGCCCACGTCGACCACGTGGTCGGCCACCCGGATGGTCTCCTCGTCGTGCTCCACCACGATCACCGTGTTGCCCAGGTCGCGGAGCCGCATCAGCGTGCCGATCAGGCGGTGGTTGTCCCGCTGGTGGAGCCCGATGGACGGCTCGTCCAGGACGTAAAGGACCCCGACCAGGCCGCTGCCGATCTGGCTGGCCAGCCGGATGCGCTGGGCCTCCCCCCCGGACAGCGTCGTGGCCGACCGGGCCAACGACAGGTAGTCGAGCCCGACGTCGAGGAGGAACTGCATCCGCTCCCGGACCTCACGGAAGACCCGGTCGGCGATCAGGTGGTCCCGGTCGGACAGGTCCAAGGCGGTGACCCTGTCCACGGCCCGGGCGATGGGCAACGAGCACAGCTCGAAGATGTTCAGGCCGCCGACGGTCACGGCCAGGGAGACCGGGTTCAGCCGGGCCCCGCCGCACACCGGGCAGGGCACCTCGCGGAGGTACCCCTCGAGGTTGTCCCGGACGTGGTCGGAGTCGGCCTCGGCGTGCCGTCGCTGGAGCCACGGGACGATCCCCTCGAAGTGGGTGTGGAACGAGCGCTGGCGCCCATAGCGGTTGCGGTACTTGAGATGGACCTGCTTGGTGCCCGCCCCGTAGAGGACCAGCTTGCGGTCGGACTTGCGCAGCTTCTCCCACGGGTCGTCGACCGAGAAGCCGCCGAGCTCGGCCACCGCCTCGACCACCCGCATGAAGTACTCGCTGCGAGCCCCCGACCAGGGGGCCAGGGCCCCCTCGGCCAGGGACAGGGTGGGGTCGGGCACGACCAGGTCCGGGTCGACCTCGAACTTGGTGCCCAGACCGGTGCAGGCCGGACAGGCGCCGTAGGGCGAGTTGAACGAGAAGTTCCGGGGGGAGGGCTCCTCGAAGCTGGTCCCGCAGTGGGTGCAGGCCAGGTGTTGGCTGAAGGTGATGGCCTCCTCCTCCTGGCCGTCCTCCCCCACCACCACGACCTCGGCCACGCCGTCGGCGAGGGCCAGCGCCGTCTCGAGGGACTCGGTCAGCCGGCGGCGGATGTCCTGGCGCCGGATCAGCCGGTCCACCACCACCTCGATCGTGTGCTGCTCGTAGCGGGCCAGGTTGACCTCGGACCGGTCGGTCAGCTCCACCGTGGTCCCGTCCACCCTGGCCCGGGCGAACCCCTGCTTGGCCAGGTCGTCGAGGAGGGATCCGTACTCGCCCTTCCGGCCCCGGACGACCGGGGCCAGGATCAGGAAGCGGGTCCCCTCCTCCATGGCCAGGATGCGGTCCACGATCTGCTGGGGGCTCTGCCGGGTGATCGGCCGCCCGCAGGTCGGACAGTGGGGCTTGCCGATCCGGGCGTAGAGGAGCCGGAGGTAGTCGTAGACCTCGGTCACGGTGCCCACCGTGGACCGGGGGTTGCGCGAGGCCGACTTCTGGTCGATGGAGATGGCCGGGGACAGCCCCTCGATGAAGTCCACGTCCGGCTTGTCCATCTGGCCGAGGAACTGGCGGGCGTAGGCGGACAGCGACTCCACGTACCGCCGCTGGCCCTCGGCGTAGATGGTGTCGAAGGCCAGCGAGGACTTCCCCGAACCCGACAGTCCGGTGAACACGATCATGGTGTCCCGGGGCAGGTCGAGTGACACGTCTTGGAGGTTGTGCTCGCGCGCGCCGCGTACCACCAATCGATCAGCCATCTGGGTGAGGATACCGGCGCAGGGGTATCGGCAAGGCCGGTCAGACCTCGGCCTCGGCCGTGACGTCGGCACTGTCCCCGGGGAGCACGGGGCTGCCGTCGACGGGATCACGGGTGAGCATCGACCGGAGCTCGGCGATCTCGTCCCTGAGCTGCGCCGCCTCCTCGAACTGCAGTGATTCGGCCGCGGTGAGCATCTCCTTCTCGAGCCGGGCGATGAGCCCGGTGAGCTCGTCGGCGTCGGGGACGAGCCCACCGGCCCCCTCGCCGGCCGGCGCCCGGGGGCCCACGCCCCGCCGGGGGCCGGTCCGCCCCGACCGTCCCCGGCCGCCGCCCTCCCGCCGGCCGCGGGTGCCGGCGTCCATCGAGGCGCTGCCCGCGCCCCCGCGGACCCGCTCGAGGATGTCGGACACCGTCTTCGAGATGGTCTGGGGGTCGATCCCGTGCTCGCGGTTGTAGGCGATCTGCTTGGCCCGCCGGCGCTGGGTCTCGCCGATGGCGGTGCGCATGGACTCGGTGAGGGTGTCGGCGTACATGACCACCCGGCCGTCGACGTTGCGGGCGGCCCGGCCCATGGTCTGGATCAGCGACGAGCCCGAGCGGAGGAAGCCCTCCTTGTCGGCGTCGAGGATGGCCACCAGGGCCACCTCGGGCAGGTCGAGGCCCTCGCGCAGCAGGTTGATGCCCACCAGGACGTCGAACGAGCCGAGGCGCAGGCCCCGGAGGAGCTCGATCCGGGCCATGGTGTCGACGTCGGAGTGGAGGTACTGCACGTGCACGCCCGACTCGGCCAGGTACTCGGTCAGGTCCTCGGCCATCTTCTTGGTCAACGTGGTGACCAGCACCCGGTAGCCCGCGGCCACCGTGGCGTCGATCCGCTCCCGGAGGTCGTCGATCTGCCCGGTGGTCGGCTGGATGTCGACCTCGGGGTCGAGGAGCCCGGTGGGCCGGATGACCTGCTCGACCACCTGCTCGCTGTGCTCGATCTCCCAGGGGCCCGGCGTGGCCGAGAGCAGGATGGTCTGGCCGGTCCGCTCCACGAACTCCTCGAACCGGAGGGGCCGGTTGTCGAGCGCCGAGGGCAGCCGGAAGCCGTGGTCGACCAGCGTCTCCTTCCGGGACCGGTCCCCGGCGTACTGGCCGCGCAGCTGGGGTACGGCCACATGGCTCTCGTCCAGGACCACCAGGTAGTCCTTCGGGAAGAAGTCGAGGAGGGTGAAGGGCGGCTCGCCCGGCTTGCGGCCGTCGAGATGACGGCTGTAGTTCTCGATCCCGCTGCACACTCCCGTCTCGGCCAGCATCTCCAGGTCGTACTCGGTGCGCATCCGCAGCCGCTGGGCCTCGAGGAGCCGGCCCGCCCCCTCGAGCTCGGCCAGCCGCTGGCGCAGCTCGGTCTCGATGCCCGTCAGCGCCGTCCGCAGGGTCTCGTCGTCGGCCGCATAGTGGGTCGAGGCGAAGACGACCAGCTCGTCCATGTCCTCGCCGATCTCCCCGGTGACGACGTCGAAGGGGCGGATCCGCTCGACCGTGTCCCCGAAGAATTCGATCCGGACCGCCTGCTCCTCGTAGGCGGCATGGATCTCCACCGTGTCGCCCCGGGCCCGGAACTGCCCCCGGTTGAGGGTCATGTCGTTGCGGGTGTAGGCCAGCTCGACCAGCCGGCGGAGCAGGGTGCGCTGCTCGTGGACCTCGCCCGGGCGGAGCGCGACGATCCGGTCCCGGTAGATGTCCGGCGAGCCCAGACCGTAGATGCACGACACCGAGGCCACCACGATGGTGTCCCGCCGGAGCAGCAGCGACGACGTGGTGGCGTGGCGGAGCCGGTCGATCTCGTCGTTGATCGACGAGTCCTTCTCTATGTAGGTGTCCGACGAGGGCACGTACGCCTCGGGCTGGTAGTAGTCGTAATACGACACGAAGTACTCGACCCGGTTGTGGGGGAAGAAGTCCTTCAGCTCCGAGGCGAGCTGGGCGGCCAGGGACTTGTTGGGCTCGATGATCAGGGTCGGCCGCTGGACCGCCTCGATGGTCCAGGCGATGGTGGCCGTCTTGCCCGAGCCGGTGATGCCCAACAGCGTCTGGTACCGGTCGCCGCGCTCGGCCCCGCTCACCAAGGCGGCGATCGCCTCCGGCTGGTCGCCCGAGGGCCGGAAGGGGGAGACGACTTCGAATCTGGGCACCGTCCGATGGTACCGGGAGGGTGTGACTCAGCCGGCTGCGCCCGCTCCTCGATCCCGGCCCAGGGCCACCAGGGCGTCCCACACCCGTTCCACCTCGTGGGAGAGGTGCTCGAGGTCCCCCGAGTTGTCCACCACCAGGTCGGCCCCGGCCAGGCGCTCCTCCCGGGAGACCTGGGCCGCCATCCGCGCTTCGGCGTCCGCTCTGGTCATCCCCCGGATGTCCACCAGCCGGGCCAGTGCCGTCTCCACCGGGGCGTCGACCACCACCACCGAGTCGAGTGACATCGACTGGCGATGGGCCCCGGTGAGGAGGGGGATGTCGAGGACGACCACCTTGTCCGTCCCCGCCGCCTCCTCCTGGCGCCGGGCCATCTCGGCCCCGATGGCCGGATGGGTGATGGCGTTCAAGTCAGCCAGCGCCTCGGGGTCGGCGAAGACGATGGTGGCCAGGGCGGGGCGGTCGATCCTGCCGTCGGCGTCGACGACGCCGGGCCCGAACCGGGCGACGAGCGGCTGGTAGGCCGGCCCGCCCGGCTCCACCACCTCCCGGGCGATCCGGTCGGCGTCGATGAGCACGGCCCCGCGCTCCTCCAGGAGGTCGGCCACGGCGGACTTCCCGGCCCCGATCCCCCCCGTCAGTCCCACCGTGAGCATCGGGGCCGAAGCCGATCAGGGACGACGGGGACGGGTGGCCGTGGCGAACAGGACCATGGTGGTGGGGTCGAGCTCGTCGGTCACGAAGAAGTCCTCGTCGGTGATGCCGGTGGCCCCACCGGCGTCCCCGCGGGCGATGAGACGGTAGGCGACGGGCAGGATCCGGGTGTAGGCGGCGATGTACCACTCCCTCGGGATCTTGTGCCTGAGGTCGAGCACGTCGAGCTTGAGCACCTTGTCGCCCTTGACCCGTCGGGCGGTGAAGTCGGCCTTGGCGTGCGGTACGGCGTCGAGGCCCTGGATCGACACGTTGTGGAAGTGGCGCTCCAACAGGGCGCGGAGCTCGGGCGGCTCGAAGAGGTGGATGTGGAATGGGTTCTCGAAATCGGCCGGCGCGTTGGGCGTGAGGAAGAAGACCGTCCCGTCGTCGGCCAGCACCCGGGCCAGCTCCCGGACATGGCCCTCGGGGTCGTCGAAGTGTTCGATCAGGTGCGAGGAACAGGCCCAGCGGAAGCTGCCGGTGGCATAGCCGAGGGCCAGGGCGTTCATCTGGGCCACCCGGAGGCCGGCCGTCGACCACCGGCGGTTGGCCAGGTCCACGGCCTCGGCGCTGTAGTCGGCCCCGAACACGGGCCGGTTCTCGGAGACGAAGCGCACCGACTCGAAGCCCTGACCGCACCCCACATCGAGCATGGGCCCGTCCCCGAGCCGCTCGATCACCGACCGGTACCCGGCCGCGTGCAGGGCCAGCAGCGAGTCCGGCGTCACCCCCTGCATGGGGCGCTCGCCGGTCAGCCGCCTGCCGTCGGGGCGCGCCGGCCTGGTAGTTTCGGTCGCTGGCGGCTGCGGGCCTGTTCCGTGGGTCATACCGTCTTTCCTGGCTGCGCCGATGCAACCGTTCCTGGCTGCGCCGGTGCAACCGGCGTCCCGTTGTTTACACTACCGAGCACCCGTGCCGGAACCAGAACCAATTCCCTCGGTCCATCGTGGCCAGCACCCCCGGCAGGTTACGGGCGGCCTACGACGTCATCAGGTCGCCCAGCCGGATCCGGTCCGGCCTCGACTACGGGGTGATCGCCCTGTTCGCCTTCGTCCCCATGCTGGCCTCCCAGCCGGGGACGGTGACCGACGACACCAAGACCTATCTCTACTTGGACCCGGGCCGGTACATCCGCCAGGCGCTGTCGCTCTGGGACCCCAACGTGGCCATGGGCACGGTCACCCACGAGAACATCGGCTACGTGCTCCCCATGGGCCCCTTCTACTGGGTCCTGGCCGAGCTGCATGTCCCCCTGTGGGTCGCCCAGCGCCTGTGGATGGGCGCCATCCTGTTCGCCGCCGGGGCCGGCGTGCTCTACCTGTGCCGGACGATCGGCCTGACCGGCCCGGGCCGCTACGTGGCCTCGCTGGCCTTCCTCCTCACCCCGTACATCCTGCAGTACTCGGGCCGGATCTCGGTCATCTTGCTGCCCTGGGCCGGGGTGCCCTGGATGCTGGCCTTCGTCATCCTCGCCCTCCGTCGGGGGGGCTGGCGCTACCCCGCCCTCTTCGCCCTGGTGGTGGCCCTGGTCAGCGGGATCAACGCCAGCTCCATCCTGTATGTGGGCGTGGCCCCCGTCCTCTGGCTGGTCTATGCCGTCGTCATCGCCAAGGAGGCCACCTGGAGACGGGCCTGGGGGGTGGCCTGGCGCGTCGGCCTCCTCACCGCGCTGGCCTCGCTGTGGTGGGTGGTCGGGCTGCAGGTGGAGGCGGCCTACGGGGTCAACGTCCTCAAGTACACCGAGACCGTTCCCTCCACCAGTGCCACCTCGCTGGCCTCTGAGATCCTGCGCGGGCTCGGGTACTGGTACTTCTACGGGACCGATCGGGTCGGGCCCTGGACCCAGAGCGCGGTGGCCTACACACAGAACGTGTGGCTCATGGCGGCCAGCTTCGCCGTGCCCGCGCTGTCGTTCGTGGCCGCCGTCTTCGTGCGGTGGCGACACCGTGCCTACTTCATCCTGATCGTGGTGGTGGGCATGATCCTCTCGGTCGGGGCCTACCCGTACGCCGACCCCTCGAGCGTGGGCTCGGTCTTCAAGTACCTGATGGTGAACACCACCGCCGGGCTGGCCATGCGCTCGACCGACCGGGCCACTCCCCTGGTGCTTCTCAGCCTGGCCATGCTGCTCGGGGCCGGGGTCACGGCCCTGGCCGCCCGGGTGCGGCGGACCGGGCTCATCGTGGGGGCGGGCGTGGTCGGGGTGGTCGTCGCCGCCACCACGCCCTTGTGGACGGGCGCCATCATCGCCGCCGGCTTCACCCAGCCGGCGCACGTACCGGACTACGTCCATCAGGCGGCGACGGCGCTCAACGCCACGCACAAGTCCACCCGCGTCTTCGCCATCCCCGGGAACAATTTCGCCGCCTACCGGTGGGGCGACACCATCGACACCGCCTATCCCGCCCTGCTGACCCGACCGTTCGTGACCCACGAGCAACAGATCATGGGGTCCCTCCCCACGGCGAACGTCCTGAACGCGGTGGACGTGCCCATCCAGGAAGGAACGATGAACTGGAACGCCCTGGCCCCGATGGCCTCGCTCATGAGCGCCGGTGACATCCTCGTCCAGTACGACCAGGCCTACGAGCGCTACGACACGCCCAACCCCCAGGTCCTGGCCAAGCAACTGCAGCCCACGCCCCAGGGGCTCTCCGATCCGGTCTCCTACGGGACGCCCCGGCCCAACGTGGCCACCATCCCCCGGCTGGACGAGACGGCGCTGGGCCTGGCGGCCAACTCGCCCTGGCCCAGCCCGCTCGTGTCCTACACGGTGGCCAAGCCCAGGCCGGTCGTCCGGGGCGAGTCCACCGCCCACCCGCTGGTGGTCGACGGGGACGCCAACGGCATCGTGAACGCGGCGGCCATGGGCATGCTCAGCTCCAACCCCACCATCTTCTACGCCGGCACGCTGGACACCGACAAGGCGCTCCGGACCTCGACCCTGTCCAGCCCGGCCGACCTGGTGGTGACCGACACCAACCGGAAACGGGCCTTCCGGTGGAACTCGCTCGAGGAGAACGCTGGCTACACCCAGACGGCCAGCCAGAGCCCGATCGATCCGGCCGACCCCAGCGACGCCCCCCTGAACATCTTCCCCAAGGCCCCGGCCGACGCCCAGACGACGACGCAGTTCAAGGACATCGCTTCGGTCTCGGCCTCCTCGTATGCCAACTCCATCACCTACTTCGCCGAGAACCGACCCTCTGCGGCCATCGACGGCAATCCCCAGACCTCCTGGCTCGACAACTCGTTCGTCTCGCCCATCGGGCAATGGTGGCAAGTGGTGCTGCAGAAAGCGACCTCGACCGGGACCCTGACTCTTGTGCAGCCGCCGACCGGGGACCCGAATCGGTGGATCACCAGGGCTACCGTCACCTTCGACGGCCGTTCACCCATCGTTCTCGACCTGCGGCCGACCTCATCGAGACACCTTCCGGCCAGCGGTTCACCTTTCCCGCCCGAACGTTCACGACCATGCGCATTCGAGTGGACGACTGGTCGGGGAGCCCACGTTTCACCGGAGCCAGCGGCATCGGCCTGGCCGAGGTAGGCCATCCCCGGGGTGCAGGCAGACGAGACCGTCGCCCTGCCCCAGGACCTGCTCCGGATGGCCGGGCCATCATCCAGCAAGGATCGATTGACCTTCCTGTTCACCCGCCTGCGCAGCTCGGGGGCACCGCCGCGCACCGACATCGAGCCCTTCTTGTCCCGGTCCTTCTGGATGCCCACCGCCCGGACCTTCTCCCTCACCGGACAAGCCCGCATCTCGCCCCTCGTCCCCGACGACGCCATCGATCGCCTGGTCGGCCGGCCCGGATCCGATGGCAGCGGGGTCCAGGCCTACTCGTCGGGGAGGCTGAACGGCGACCTCACCGCAGGCGCCATTGCCACCCTTGACGGCAACTCGCAGACTGCGTGGGAGCCCGGTCTCGGGGCGACCCACCAGGCCGGGTCCTGGCTCAAGTACGACCTCCCCGCCCCCATTTCCTTTGGCACGATGAACCTCCAGGTCGTGGCCGACGGTAGGCACTCGGTGCCGACCTCGCTGACGGTGAGCACCGAGAACGGGTCCCGGCACCTCCAGCTCCCACCCGTTGGCCGACGGGCGAATCGAGGGATCGGTGGTGGACATCCCCCTTTCATTCCCCGAGCTCAGCGGAGCGCACATCACCGTCACCTTCGACACGGTCCGCCTGGTCACCACTGTGAACTACTCCACCCAGGACCGAGCAGGCCCTACCTCTGGGCATCGCCGAGGTGGGCATACCCGGCCTCCATGCGGCGCCGTTGCCGGCGACGATCCCGTCCACCTGCCGCAATGACCTGCTGGCCATCGACGGCAAGCCAGTTTGGATCTCGGTGTCCGGGACCACCCAGACCGCGCTGGCCCGAACCGACCCGTTGAACGTCTCGTTGTGCGGCCCCGACGCCGGCGGGATCTCGCTCGGGGCCGGGACCCACACCCTCGCCGCCGCCTACGGCGACACGCTGGTGAACAACCAGCTCACCACCGGCTTCGACCTCGACCAGCTGGCTCTCGACTCGGCGCCCGGTGGTGCCCCGGCGCCACCGGTATCGGCGTCGGCCATCGCCGCGCCGCCGGCCCAGCCGGCCACGAACATCGCCGTCACCTCGAAGTCGGCAACCACCATGCACCTCCGGGTGAGCGGGGCCAAAGCCCCCTTCGAACTGGTCATGGGACAGAGCGTCAACGACGGCTGGACAGCCAACCTCGCCGGGGCCGGATCCCTCGGCCCCTCGGTCCTCCTCGACGGGTTCGCCAACGGCTGGAAGGTGACCGCGGCCGACCTGGCCAAGGCCGGTCCGTCCGGCTCGTTCGACGTGACCCTGCGGTGGACCCCGCAAACCCGGGTGGACGTGGGCCTGATCGTGTCGGCCTTGACCATTCTGGCCTGCCTGTTGATGGCCTACCTGCCCGAGCGATGGCGCCGGCGCATCGCCCGTCGTGTCACCCGCGTGCTGCGCCCCCTGCGGCGCCGGCGGACGCGGGCGGCCCATGCCCGCTCCGGGGGCACCGAGATGCCGGCAGGACTGGGCGAGGCGCCCGCACCACGGCTGTGGACGCCGTTCCGGCCCGGGCGGCCCCCGACCGGGTGGGTCACGGCCCTGAGCGTGGCCGTTGCCACCGGGCTGGTGGGTGCGCTCATCTCCCGGCCCCTCACCGGCGTGGCGGCGGGGGCGGCCACCCTGGTTGCGCTGCTCGTGCCCCGGGCCCGTCTCGGGCTCGGCCTGGCTGCCGTCGGCTTGATGGTCGCGGCGGGGACCTACACGATCGTCGAGCAGTCCCACCTGCACGCCTCCCTCATCGGCGGCTGGGCGTCCAACTTCAGCCTGTCCAGCAACCTGGCTTGGGCGGCGGTGGTCTTCCTGGGGGCCGACGCCGTCGTCGAGATCGTCAGACGCCTGGCCTCGGCGCGCGCCTCGGCCGGTCGGCCCGCCGGGAGGGCGCCCGGTGGCGATGCGGTCGACCCGCCGGACATGCCGGGGACCTCCGGAGAGTCCGCTGTGCCCGCGGCCCAGGGGGCGCCGGGCGCTTCCGACTAGGGCCGACGACGGTGCTGGCTATCGACCCCGGCGGCGGCGTCGGCCGAGCGCCTCGGCGGCCAGGACGGCCAGGGTGGTCCGGGCGGTGGCGTCCCAGGTGAACTGCTCGGCGTGCTCCTGGGAGCCCATGCCCAGCCGTTTGCGGGCCACCTCGTCGGTCAGGGTGGCCTCCAGCGCCGCCACCAGCTCCTCCTGGTTGTCGACGAGGAGGCCTGACCACCCGTGGACCACCGCGTCCTCGTGGCCGCTGATCCGGGTGACCACCGATGGCGTGGCGCAGGCGCCGGCCTCGGTGACGGTCATGCCCCAGCCTTCCCGCAACGAGGTGGATGCCACCACCCAGGCCCGGCGGTACAGGGCGATGAGCGCGTCCTCCGACACGTGCCCGGGCAGCGAGATCCAGTCCGCGGCCTGGTGCCGGGCGACCAGCGCCTCGAGGCGGGGGCGCTCGTAGCCCTCGCCGACGATGACGGCGCGGAGCTCGGGCTGGCGGGTCTTCAACCGAGCCAGCGCATCGATGAGCAGCTCGAATCGCTTCACGGGCACCAACCGGCCGACCGCCACCACCAGCGGCACCTCGGAGCGCTGGCCCCCGGGAGAGAAGACCGGCTCCACCCCCGGCGGGGAGACCATGACCCGGTCGGCGGGTATCCGCAGGCGCGACACGATCTCCTCCTTTGACGACGAGGACAGGGTGATGATCCGGCTGCGGCGGTAGACGGGGGGTGCCAGCTGGTGCTCGATGGCGTGGCCCAGTTGGGCCAGTCCGGCGGGCAGGACCATCTTCCACATCTCGGCGTGGACGTGATGCAAGAAGACGACCCGCGGGCTCCGGGCCCACAGCGGCGAGAGAAAGGGCATCCCGTTCCAGATCTCGACGAGGCCGTCGCCGCCCCCGATGGTCCCGACCAGGCCGGACAGCATCGTCCGGGGGAACACCGAGTACCGTCCGGACCGCCGCACCACCCGGTAGCCATCCCGTCGGATCACCCGTCGGGCGTCGGGGACGGACGAGGTCACCAAGGTCACGTCCAGGCCGGCATCGGCCCAGGCCGACACCACACGATGGGCGTGGAGCTCCGAGCCGCCCGCCTCAGGAT
Organism: uncultured Acidimicrobiaceae bacterium; assembly: GCA_963803065.1. Classification (GTDB taxonomy): domain Bacteria; phylum Actinomycetota; class Acidimicrobiia; order Acidimicrobiales; family RAAP-2; genus DASXMT01. The sequence goes on along the minus strand of CAWDKW010000010.1, from coordinate 20,861 downwards.
CGTCGAAGTCGCGCCAGGCGACCACGTCGACTCGGCGCAGACCGGCGCGCTCGGCTATCTCGGGCAGCGTGAGGTCCTGGAACGGACGCAGACGGGGGTCGGCGAACACCGGAGACGACTCGGGCGCAACCCGAGTCTCGGCCGTCTCGGGCTTCACGTGGAACGACCGACGCCGGCACGGGCTGAAGCCAGCCGCACCACCGAGGGGGCCCGGACATCGATCCCGCCCACTAGTTGGCTGTGTACACGTCCGTCTTCGCTGGTCAGTCGCGGGTTCGAACTCAGCAAGTCCCCCATGGTCCGTTTGCCGTCGTGAGCTGCAATCTACCCAATGTTGCGAGGACTTCACGAAAGAACGACCAGATTGTGACCGTTCGGTGCCCGATTGTGGCCGTTCCGTGCCTGCTATCGGACCGTTCCGTGCCTGCTATCGGAAACGGTGGTCCCGGCGGTGTATTGCGATAAAGAAGCACCCGATACCCAGTGCCAGCACGGCCTGGACGATCAGGTCGGCCTTGGCCGTGTGCTCGGGACTCCCGTGCGCACCGGCCACCAGAACGACCGAGAGGGCGGCGCCGACGGCCAGCACGATCACGATCCATCGACGGCCTGCCCCGAAGAGATAGTTGGTCAATAGCACTGAAATGGCAAGAAAGATCATCGCTGCCACCAGAGGGGCGAACGCCGATGCCGCGGTGGCCAACTTGGCCGAGAAGAACAGGGTGATGAATTGCTTGGGGATCACGATCGACACCCCCAAGAGCAGGACGGCTGGAACGGCCAGGAAGAGCAGGGTGACCCCCAGTTGCCGGAGGGCATGCCCTCCCTCGTTCCAGCGGATGGTCGCCTCGGGCAGGAGGTAGCTGCCGAGGGCCAATGCCCCGAAGACGAGGGCCTTGCTGGCTACCGAGATGGCCGCGTAGGAGCCGATGACATTGGAGTTCCCGGCCTGGCGACCGAGGATGAGGACATCCACGTTCTGGAGCAGGGCCAGAAGGGCCAGCCCGACGAAGGCGGCCAGGACGTCGTAGAGCAGCGCCCGCCGGGCCACCGCCGCCACCGGGGGGCGACCGTCGAGGGAGCCCGGTCCCGGGTTGATCCGGCCGACTCCGGTCTTGTCCGCACCGGTGTCCTCGGGCGTGCTGGCCTGGCCCGTGCTGCCCCCGCCCCCCGTCGTGCTGCCCTCACCCCTACCTCCGTCGACGACCCAGGCGGGTGCGCTCGAGGCACTGGTGGCAGGAGCGGCGGGCGCACTGGAAGCAATCGGGGCATTCGGCGCCGTGGGTGCGAGTGCCGAGGGTCCGGGACCGGTCACGTGTGCAGGGATCGACCCGGCCGGGGCGGTGGCCGGCCATGCTCGGCTCGCCAGCCATCGGGCATGGGCGGCGGCCAGCACCTCACCGATGAAGATGCCGATGCCGTACCCCGCCACCCCGAAGCCGGCGGCCACCAGCCCCACCACGAAGGCCGACCTCATCCCGCCCTCGATCAACAGGTTCCCGGCCAGCCCCCGGTAGTCCCGATGGGCCTGGAGCAGGCCTCGGTCCACGGAGAGCAACATCCAGATTCCCGCCGCGACCAGGATGGCGAATACCCCAGCGGTGTTGGGCAGCCGGAGCTCGTGGGCAATCCAGCCCTTGGCCACCCAGACCACCACCGCTTCGACAACCACCCCCGCTGCCACCGTCTTGTAGACGCGGAGGGCCCAGGGATGGACCCGGTGCTCCTCACCCAGCTTCTGCCAGATGGTCACCCGCCGCACGACGCCGACCAGGACGGCCGAACCGGGCATGGAGAGGACGAAGAAGAGGCCGAGCAGGATGGCGATGGTTCCGTAGGCCCGGGGCGAGACCAGGCGGGCGATGAGGACGACGACCACGACGCCGAGGCCGTTCACCAGCAGCCCGGCGACGGCCACCGGGCCAGCCTGCAGGATCCCACCGATGAGGGACTCGCTCTGATGGCGCTCGACGTGCGTCGCCCCCGCATCCTCGGGCAGGGTGATCATCGGCCCGCCGGCGACGGGGATCCCGACCGCCGGGGCCATCGATGCCGACTCGGCCACCGGGTCCGTGGCCAGGTCGATCTCCTCGAGCATCACCTCGAGCTCTGGGGCGCCCTCGTGGGCGACACGCCTGTCTGCGCCCCGCCTGTCGGCGGAGCGCCTGTCCGAGCCATGTCTGCCTGCGGCACGCCTGTCGGCTCCGCGTCTGTCCGTGCCCCTTCTGTCTGCGCCCCGCCCATCGCCGCTGTCGTGAACGCTCCCGCTCGCTCCGCCCGTCGCAGCTGCCCTGCGGTCGTGCTCGCCGTCGCCGACCGGAGCTGGGCCGATGCCGTTTTCGCCCCTTGTGGCTGCGGCACTGGGGCCGGGTTCGGGCGCTACACCTCGGTCGGTGCGACCGGTCGGGCGAACGGGTGAGCGACCCGGCCCCCGGCGGGCGTTCGCCGACGCCGAATCGGTCACTCGACCTCGGCGTCCTTTGGTGCCCACGGTTCCGGCCCCGTGCCCGTTGCCGTGGCGTTTGCGGTTGCGGTTGCCGGGACCCGGCGAGGCAGAATCGGCGCGTCCCGGCCCGTGCCGGTACCGCTGTTCGTCCCGCCCCGGTCCGCCCCCTCCTCGTGGTACTCCTCTTCCACGTTCACCGCCCAGATGTCGTGTGCCGACCCGTGGATGTTCTCGACGGTGAGCATGGCCGTGTACATGGAATGGTCCTGGTTGTTGTACTTGTGCATGCCGTTGCGGCCGACGGGGTGCACGTTCGGGGCGTTGCCGTCGAGGTAGGAGGCGATGGTGGCCACGTTGGCCCGATACTCGCTGTCGTAATAGGGGTACGCCTTGGGGACCCGTACGACGTAGCCCGCCTCGACGTCTGCGGCCGAGACCAGGCCCAGGGACTCGATCTCGGCGGTGGCCCGCGCCACCAGCTCCTCGTCGGAGCTGGTCCAGAGCGCGTCACCCTCGAACACGAAGTACTCCATACCCAAACAGGTGCGGCCGTCCTTCACCATGTACGGCGACCAGGATCCGAAGTTCTGGATGCGCCCCACCTTGACCTCGGTGGCATGGATGTAGATCCAGTTGTCGGGGAATCCGGCCGACTCGGGGACGACGAGGGCCACGGTCAGGAAGTCCCGGTAGTGCAGGTCCTTTCCCGCCGCCAGCACCTCGGCCGGGGGTGGCGGGTCGATGGCACCCACCAGCGCGGCCATGGGCATGGTGGAGATCACGTGGGATGCAGCGACGTACTCGGTCGACCCATCGGCAAGAGCCACGGTGACGCCGGTGGCCCTATCCCCCTCGACGTGGACGGCGCGGACCTCGGTGTTCATCCGGATGATGGCGCCGTCCTTTTCGACCAGGTCACGGCATCGCTCCCACATCATCCCCGGGCCGAACTTCGGGTACTGGAACTCCTCGATCAACGAGGTGATGTCCTTTTGGTTGCGGCTCGGGGTGATGGCGTTGAGCACCGCCTTGCCCAGGTCGAGGTTCTTCACCCGTTGGGCGGCCCAATCGGCCGGCATGTCGCTGACCGGGACCCCCCAGACCTTCTCCGTGTACGTCTTGAAGAAGGTGCGGTAGAGGCGCCACCCGAACCGGGCCACCAGCCAAGCCTCGTAGTTGGTCTGGTCCTTCGGGGGTCGGATCCGGGCCCACAGGTACGAGAGCCCGCACAGAAACGCCTCCCACAGCCCCAGGTTTCCGAGGGCGTTCCCCGCTTTGAGCGGGTAGTCGTAAAACTTGCCCTGGTAGAAGATGCGGCTCATGCGTGGGCGCAGGAGGAAGTCCTCGGGCGGCAGCACCTCGTGCCAGAAGTCCTCCACCGGGCGCACCTTGGTGAAGAACCGGTGGCCGCCGATGTCGAACCGCCAGCCGTCTCGCTCCACCGTGCGGCTGATACCGCCCACCACGTCGTCGGCCTCCAGGACGACGACCGGATCCCCTCGCCTCACCAGTTCGTATGCGGCGGTCAGCCCGGCCGGACCGGCGCCGATCACCACGATCGGGTCGCCCGGCCGTCCGGTCGGAGCTTCCCTGTTTCCGACAGCGGGGGCCGCTGCATCGTTCTCGACAGCAGCAGCGGCCGCGGAATCGTTCTCGACAGCTGGGGCCACTACATCAATCCGATCTCGCTCGTGTGCCTGACCAGGTTGGCGGGACGTCGTCGCCGTGGCACCGGCCGGCCGAACGGGTGGGCCGGTGTGCCCGCTGGACTCCGACCAGCGCGTACTCCGGTCCCCCGGCCCGACTTCCTCCGGTTCGGGTGGTGCCATGCGTCGACCCGGTCCGGGGCAGGATACCGGCTCGTGCCTGACTGCTGGCGGATCGGCACGGGAACCGACAGTACCTGGTCCGGTGGCTGCTCGTCGCCGGTGCGCCGGCGGCACCGGCCGAAGCTACTCAGGGCGTCAGACGCCGGTCACGCTCCGACGTCCTTTCGTCACGGGACGACCACGTTGACGAACGACAGGTAGGCATAGGCCGCCATGCCCGCCGCCGCCGCCACCAGCACGATCACCTCCGTACGGCGCCGGGACGTCCACATCGAAGCGGCGATGACCAGGGGGAAGGCACTGAGGGCATAGCGCTCGAACGAGTCGAGGTTGGAGGAGGTGAGTGAGACGGCCAGAACGGCAGCGGCGAATGCCCCATACGAGACGGGAAGGCGGCGGAAGGCGAACACGAGCAGGACCAGGCTGAGGACGATCCAGGGGATGTGCAGCGCGCTGCCCAGATGATGGCCGTGGAACACGGCAGCCACGTTGTGCCCCACGGTGCCGAAGGGGTCGGTCAGCCCGCCTCGGTGGCCACCCTGCTCCTGGACCCGGAAGGGGAGGAAGGCATCGCCGAAGGTGGTGCCGACCCAAGCCAGGAAGGCGCCCGCCCCCAGGGCCGGAGCCACCACCGCGGCGAGGCGACCGGCCACCTGCCGGCCGGACCGGCCGTCGTGCCTGGCCTGCCAGGCCTCGATGGCGGCCGGGACGATCAGCAACAGGCCGATCGGTCGTACCCCGCCGGCGACCAGCCCGGCCAGCGCCGCCCACCACCATCGCCGGGAGCGCAGGGCCAAGAAGGCCACCGTCGTACAGAGCAGCAGGGTCCCTTCGGCGTACCCCAGGACCAGGGTGTACGCCGGCGGGGCCAGGGCGAACAGCCAGACGGTCCGCCGGGCCAGGTCCGGGTCCCCCGTCTCTCGCTGCACGAGGATGACCAGGACTGCCATGCCGGCCAGGGCGCAGGCGTTGGCCACGGCAACGACGGCCACGCCGGTCCCGATCCCCGGGATCCATCCGAGGGCCCGGGCAATCATCGGGAACACCGGGAAGAACCGGAGGGATTCCTGCCCCGACGCCGCGTAGCCGTGCCCGGCGATGGACTGGTACCAGCCGGCGTCCCACCCCAGGAGTCCCTGGTGCACGCGGGCAGCGGCGGCCGCGTTATGGGGCCGGACCGTCGAGACGGTCAACCGGGCGAGCACGAGGGTGCCGACCACGACGATGCGGCTCAGCCCCCACGCCGGCAGGGCCACGAGGAGGGCGTGACCGAGGGCCCGCTCCCGGTTGCGCACCAGACCGCTCAGGGTGTGGTCGGTGCGTACTGCACCAGCCCCATGGGTTGGTAGAACTGGGCTGGCTTGCCGGTGAGCAGGTACGTCGACCGGAGCTTCGTGTCGTAGCTGAGGGATTGGAGGATCTGCTCGCACTTCGTCCCGAAGGACTGGTAGCCGCCGTACCAGACGACGAAGATCTGATGGGTCGGCCCGGCCATGCGCTCGAGCTGAGCGGCGAAGCGCACGGGCGATCCGTGCTGCGACGCAGTGGCGTAGTCGACCCAGTTCACGTATGTCGGCCCGGTGCCCCTCGGGAAGGTGATCTGCTGGTACCGGCCCTGGGGCAACAACCGGTTGACGGACGGGCCCAGCTGGTCGGGACAGTAGGCGATGACGTCGCCGGGCTTGGCCCGCGGCGCCAACGCCGCCGCCACTTGGCCGGCTTGGGTCCGGTTGGTGGTGATGTTGGGAATGGCACCGGCCAATCCGGCCACCACGGCCACGCCCAGGATCACGGCGCGGATGCGGAGGTCGAGAAAGGTGGACATGCCCAGCGCCACCAGCAAGATGAGCGGGATGAACACGATGGACGCGTAGCGGGCATCGAAGGCGCTGTTGGACACGAAGCCGCCGATGATGGCCAAGGCCAAGGTGCCCACGATCACGACAGCGATCGGGCGCCCGAGGGGGCGGGTGCGGATGTCGATGTCGATGTGATGGCGGCTGACGGCCATGCCGAAGATGCCGAGCCCGGCAAGGGCGAAGAAGATCAGGGCCAGGACCCGGCCCTGGCTGGTGGGGCCGCCGGCGAACGAGGTGATGGCGTTGACCATGGCCGCGAAGTTGGCCGGGGCCGACCACGGCGTCCCGGTGTGCTTGGACTGGTAGAGGAAGATCTCGACCCAGGGGACGAAGGTCAGGCAGCCGACCACCACGGCCACGAACACGACGCGTGCGTTTCGCCGCCAGACCGCCCGGCCCCGCCAGGCCTGGAAGGCCAGCCAGAGCAGGGTGGTGGCGATCAGGTAGATGGACCAGTAGTGGCTGTAGAGCAGCAACCCGGTGACGGCGCCCACCGCGATCAGGTTCCCGGCCCGAGGTCGTCGGAGGGCACGGTCGATAGCCAGGAAGCCGAGCACGGTGAGCAGCGCGACCAGCGAGTACATCCTGGCCTCGGTGTCGTAGCGCACGGCGAAGGGCGAGGTGGCGACCAGGATCATGGCCGAGAACCCGATGACCCGGCCGCCCAGGCGGCGTCCGGCCACCCAGGCCAAGGGCACGGTGGCCACGCCCATCACCCCCGACAGCGACCGCACGGCCAGGTCGGAGGACCCGAAGATCCCCATCCAGAAGTGGAGGAGGACGTAGAACAGCGGTGGCGCCCCGTCCCGCTTGAGGTACGAAGGCAGGTCGTGCAGGGGCAGCTTGGCGATGTTGACGGTGAGCGCCTCGTCGAGCCACAGGTCTGAGCGAGTCCAGAACCGGAGCACCAGGGTGAACGCCAGGAGGAGGCCAACGGCCACCCCGAGGACCAACCTCATCTGCGGGCTGAAGTGCTCGATGCGGTCCCCGGCGCCGAGGAGCGGGCCACGTGTCGGGCGTCGGGGCCCCTCGCCGTCGGGGCTCGCGGTTCCCGATCCGGTTCCGGCCGGGTCCACCTCCACCGCCGGGTCCACCTCGACCGCCGGGTCCACCTCGACCGCCGGGTCCACCTCGACCGCCGGGTCAACCTCGACCGCCGGGTCCACCTCGACCGCCGGGTCTGAGGCATCGACCCCGGCGGTGTCGCGGCCTTCCGCCTGAGGCGCGTTCACCGGGGTCGTTCCCATGCCAGCCGAGTCCATGGGTGGCATGGTAGTTATGAGCCGGCCCGGAGTTGTCGCCAGGAGCGAAGGAGGTCTCGACCGGGACGCTACCGAGCGGTAACGTCCCAGTCGACTACCGAGGGATCAGCCAGGGGGAGCAAAATCAGAGGGGGGACGGCATGAAGGTCGGCAGGAACAGGCCAGCTGCGAACGGTGCGAGCACACCGGTTGGATCGGAGGGTACGACCACGTCCGAGGAGCTCAGCCGCAGGAAGTTCCTCTCGCGGGGTGCCGCCACCGCCGGTGTGGTGGCGGCTGCCGGGATCGTCGGCCCAGGCCTCTTGGCCGACGACTCGCCCCTGGGCGCCGGCGTAGCCGGTGCAGCCACGACGTCGGGCAAGCCCGGCGTCGGGAAGGGGTCGCCCCGCCGGGGTGGGACGGCCATCCTCGGGACCACGGCCGACATCGACGGCTTCTACCCGCCGGCCAACCATTGGGACGTCAACGGGTTCCTCTACGCCAACTCCATCTACGACCCGCTGACCGCGGTGGGTGCCGACGGGCAGATCCGGCCCTACCTGGCCCAGTCGGTGACCCCGAACGCGGACAAGACGGTGTGGACCATCACCCTCCGGCCGAACATCACCTTCTCGGACGGTTCGGCACTCACCGCCACCGTGCTCAAGAACAACCTCGACGCCCTCAAGGCTTCATCCCTGACCGGGACCGCCTTCAAGCCGGTGGAGGGCTTCGCCGTCACCGGCCCCCTGTCCGTGGACGTCACCTGCTCGCAACCGATGGTGGCCTTCCCCTACTACCTGGCCACCCAGCTCGGCTACGTGGTCGGCCAGTCCATGATCGACGGCGCCTCGAACTCGACGCCGCCCACTCCGGTCGGGACCGGGCCCTTCGTCTACTCCTCGTGGAGCCCGAACGACCACTTCACTGCCACGCGGAACCCCCACTACTGGCGGAGCGGCTATCCCTACCTGGACCAGATCACCTTCAAGCCCATTCCCGACACGTCCCAGCGCGAGGCCACCCTGAAGGCCGGCGGGGTCGACCTCATCTTCTCCATCGACCCCAACACCGTCGACCACTTCCGGGGCCAATCGTCGTACCAGGTGGTCGACAGCCTCACCCAGAAGGTGGGCGAGCCGGACATGAACTTCATCATCTTGAACTGCGCCTCGCCGCCGACCGACGACCTCCGGGTTCGCCAGGCCCTGGCCATGGGGATGGACCAACAGACCCTCCAGAAGCTCTTCGGCGGGGGCTTGGGCGAGGTGTCGAACAGCCCGTTCCCCCCAGGCTCGCCCTTCTACTCCACCACTCCCTACCCCGCCTTCAACCAGGCCGGGGCGAGGAGGCTGGTGGCGGCCTACAAGAAGGCGCACGGCACCCCCACCCTCGAACTTGCGACCATACCCGACCCCCGTCTGACCCGGTTGACCCAGGTGCTCCAGCAGATGTGGCAACAGGTCGGCTTCACCGTCAACCTGAAGACCATCGAGCAGGCGACGCTCATCTCGAACGCCATCACGGGCAAGTTCCAGGCCTACACCTTCTACCAGTACGCCGCCGGGGACCCTGACCTCAACTACGTGTGGTGGAGTACGACCACGCTGGCACCGGTCGGCGGCATCGCCTTGAACTTCGCCCGGAACTCGGACCCGCAGATCGAAGCCGCGCTCCAGACGGGGCGGTCGAATTCGAACACCGGGGCGCGGGCCAAGGCCTACCAGACGGTGGGCAAGCGGCTCGGCGTCGACCTCCCCTATCTGTGGCTGGGCCAGACCGTCTGGTCGGAGGTGGGTGACCAGCGGATCCAGAATTTCGCCAATCCCAAGCTTCCCGACGGGTCGCCGGGAAAGCCGTTCGACAACGGTGTGCTCTTCCCGACCCAGATCTGGATGGCCGGCTAACCGCCGGAGACGGAACCAGGAACCCGGACACCGATGGGCAAGTACCTCGCCAAACGTTTCGTCCAACTGGTCGTCGTCATATTCATCATCTCGATCCTGGCCTTCCTGCTCGTGCACATCCTGCCCGGCGACCCGACCGTCGCCATCCTCGGGCCCAACGACAACGCCCACAACCGGGCTCTGCTCCTCCAACAGCTGGGCCTCAACCAACCCCTCTGGCACCAATACCTGATCTGGGTGGGCCATGCCCTCCAGGGGAACCTGGGCCAGTCCTACCTCACCCACCAGCCGGTCAGTCAGATCATCGCCACAGGCTTCCCCATCGACCTGGAGCTCATCATCATCTCCCAGGTCCTGGCCCTGCTCGTCGCCGTCCCCCTGGCCCTGGCGTCGGCGCGCCGGCCCGAGCGTTGGCTCGACCGGGTCTCGACCACCGCCACCTTCGGCATGCTGGCCCTCCCGGCCTTTGTCATCGCACCGATCATGGTGGCCGTGTTCGCCGTCGCCCTCCGATGGTTCCCGGCCACCGGCTACGTGCCCTTCTCACAGAACCCGGCCACCAACCTCCACGACATGATCCTCCCCTCCCTGGCCCTGACGGCAGGATCGATCGCCGTGTACTTCCGGCTGCTCCGCTCGGACCTGTTGGCCACCCTGCAGGAGGACTTCATCACCATGGCCCGTTCGAAGGGTCTGTCCCCCAGCCGGGTGATGGCCCGCCACGCCTTCCGGCCCTCGACCTTCTCCCTCCTGGCCGCGGCGGGCGTGAACATCGGGGCCCTGCTGGCCGGCGCCTTCATCGTCGAGTACCTGTTCGCCATCAACGGCCTGGGCTACTCCATCGTCCAAGCCGTACAACAGCGCGACTACCTCGTGGTCCAAGGGATCGCTCTGGTGGTGGCCATCGCCTACGTCCTGTTGCAGTTCGCAGTGGACTTCCTGTTCACCGTGGTCGACCCGAGAGTGGCCCGTGCCTGACGACCGCGCCATCGCCACCACCGAGTCGCACGGCCGACTGCTAGCCGGCACCCAGCCCGGCGACGCGGCGTGGGCGGAGACCTCGCTGGCGTTCTACACCGAGGGCCACGGCGGCGCCGACGAGATCGCCGAACCGAGGAAGCTGGGCGTGGTCTTTTGGATCTGCATCGGGTGGGTGGCGCTCATCCTCTTCGGCGCCATCTTCGCCAACCTGCTGCCGCTCCAGAGCCCCACGTTCCAGAACTACACCGCCATCAACGCCCATCCGAGCACGGCCCACCTGCTGGGCACCGACGATCTCGGTCGCGACCTGCTCAGCCGGATCATCTACGGGTCGCGGGTCTCGCTCACCGTGGGGTTCGCCGCAGTCGCCATCGGGATGCTCGTCGGCGGCACCCTGGGGCTCGTCTCCGGCTATCGGGGCGGACGCATCGACGCCATCCTCAATGCCGGTTCCTTCGTGCTCCTGGCCTTCCCGGCCATCGTGGCCGTGATCGCCATCGTGGCGTTCTGGGGACAGAGCCTGTTCAAGATCACCGTCATTCTGGGCGTCGCCACCATCCCGCTCCTGTACCGGGTGGTCCGGGCGACCACGCTGTCCTACGCCAACCGCGACTTCGTCGTGGCGGCCCGAACGCTCGGAGCCAAGGACTCCCGGATCCTGTTCCGTGAGATCCTCCCCAACGTGGTCCCTGCCGCCGTCTCCTTCGGGCTCATCACGGTGGCCATCGTCATCGTGCTCGAGGGCTCCCTGGCCTTCCTGGGGCTCTCGGTCGCCCTGCCCACAGCATCGTGGGGGAACATCATCTCCGAGGGCACGGCCAACGGGAACCTGAACACCAACCCCTACATCGTCCTGTGGCCCTCGCTGGCCATGTTCCTCCTCCTGCTGGCCATCAATTTGATCGGCGACCGGTTGCGCAACAAGTTCGACGTCCGGGAGGGACTGGTATGAGCCTCCTCCGTCGTTCCTCGGGACGCCTCGACTTCCCCGATGTAAGCGACCTTGATGACCCCTTGTTGGTGGTGGACGACCTGCACACCGCCTTTCGGACCTCGAGGGGCACGATCCGGGCGGTGGACGGGGTGTCCCTGACCCTGGACCGTGGGCGCACCCTCGGCGTGGTCGGTGAGTCGGGCTCGGGCAAGACCGTCCTCTCCCGGTCGATCATGGGGCTGCTGCCCACCCGGGACGTCGTGCGGAGCGGATCGGTGCACTTCTCCGGCCACGAGCTGACCGGGATGCCCGAGGTCGAGCTGCGCCAGGTGTGGGGGGCGCAGCTGAGCATGATCTTCCAGGACCCGATGACCGCACTCAACCCGGTGGTCCGGATCGGCCGCCAGATCACCGAGTCGCTGCGACTGCACCTGGGCATGAACCGCGGCGAGGCGAAGGCCGCGGCCATCGCGCTGCTCAGCTCGGTGGGGATCCCCTCACCCGAGGAGCGGCTGCGCTGGTACCCGTTCCAGTTGTCCGGGGGCATGCGGCAACGGGTGATGATCGCCATCGCCCTGGCCTGTTCGCCCCGCCTGGTGCTGGCGGACGAGCCCACCACCGGGCTGGACGTCACCGTGCAGGCGCAGATCCTGGACCTGCTGGCCGACCTGCAGCGGGACCGCCACATGGCCATGCTGCTCGTGACCCACGACCTCGGGGTGGTGGCCAACCGGGCCGACGAGATCGCCGTCATGTACGCCGGCCGCGTGGTGGAGCGGGCTCCGTCCCGGGCCTTGTTCGCCGACACCAAGATGCCGTACACCCGGGCGCTCATGGACTCCATCCCCAGGCTGGCCAACCCGAGCCACACCCGGCTGCAGGCCATCGCCGGCCGGCCGCCCGACCTGGTCTCGGTGCCCAGGGGGTGCAAGTTCGCGCCGCGGTGTCCGTACGTGCAACAGAAATGCATCGACGCCGAACCGCCCCTGCGCAGTGCCGGGTCGTCCGACCACCTCTTTGCCTGCTGGTTCCCGTTGGTCAACGGCCGCCCTTCCGGCCTTCCCACCCCTGACGGGCACGTCGGCCGCACTCCGCAGGTCCAGGGCCGATGACCGAGCTGTCACCGGGCGGGGGTGGCTTGGCTCCATCCCACGGCGAGCCCGGGTTGGGAACCGGCGGTTTCGGGGACACCCCCGTCCTCTTGGAGGTCGAGCACCTGGTGGTCGAGTTCGGGTCGGGCAAGCGGCGGGTCCACGCCGTGTCCGACATCAGCTTCGACATCCGGGAGGGCGAGACTCTGGGGCTGGTGGGCGAGTCCGGCTGCGGCAAGTCGACCACCGGCCGCGCCATCGTGCAGGTGGAGGTCCCGACCTCGGGAAGCGTACGGTTCGACGGGACCGAGCTGACCAGGCTCCACCACAAGGAGCTCCGTCAGATCCGGACCCGCATCCAGATGATCTTCCAGGACCCGATCTCATCGCTCAACCCCAGGCGCCGGGTCCAGGACATCGTGGCCGAGCCGCTGGCCATCTGGGGCCGAGGCACCAAGGAGGAGCGGGCGGCCAAGGTGCGCAGCGCCCTCGAGTCGGTGGGTATCGACCCCGACACCGCCGGGGACCGGCGTCCCGGCGAGTTCTCCGGCGGTCAGTGCCAGCGGATCAGTATTGCCCGGGCCCTGATGTCCGAGCCCAAGCTGTTGATCTGCGACGAGCCGGTCTCCGCCCTCGACGTGTCCATCCAAGCCCAGATCCTGAACCTCCTGGCCGACCTCAAGGCGTCCTTCGGGCTGACGATGGTGTTCATCGCCCACGACCTGGCAGTGGTGAAGAACGTCAGCGACCGTGTCGCCGTCATGTACCTGGGCAAGCTGGTCGAGATCACCGGTTCGGACTTGCTCTACCGAGCCCCGGCCCACCCCTACACCGAGGCCCTGCTGGCCTCCATCCCCGACCCGGACCCCGATCGGGCCTCCACGGCCACGGCACTGACCGGCGAGCTCCCGTCGCCCCTCGACCCGCCGTCGGGCTGCCGGTTCCGGACCCGGTGCCCCCATGCCCAGTCGGTCTGCGCGGAGGTAGAGCCGCCGCTGGATGAGATCGCACCCGGTCACCGGGTGGCCTGTCACTTCCCGCTGGTCAACGGGATGCGCATCGAGCGCCCGGTAGCCAGGGGCGCGGCGACAGCCTCCGCTGCGGCGACCTCTACGCCTTCCGTGACGACGCCCTCGTGAGTTCGTTGGCCTGACGGTGGCCTCGGGCACCCGGGACCCGGTCGGCGGACCGGTCGTGGTCGCCGGCTACTGGGTCCCGGCGGCTTCGTCGAGCGGCCCGGCCTCGGTCTGGGTCTCCACAGCGGGAGGCGGAGTGGCGCCGGCGGCCGGCGCAGCCTCGGCGGGCAGCGGCCCGGCCTCGGTCTCGGTCACCGTCTCGGTTGCGGCTCCGGCAGGATCGACCGGGGGCGCTCCACCCGCTCCGGCCGGCGCCTCGCCCTCGCCACCCTCCCCGGGCCCGTGCTCGGCCACGTACTCGGCCCAGGCGGCCTGGGCCTCGGTCTCGGGCGTGAACTCGGACTCGGCAAACTCGAACGGGCCGATGTAGTTGCCCTCGGCATCGTAGGCGTGCTCGCCGAAGGCCTCGCGGTACTCCTCGGACACCTCGCCACCCTCGGCCGCCTGCTTGATCGAGAGGCTGATCCGCCGGCGCTGCAAGTCGATGTCGATGATCTTGACCCACAGCTCCTCCCCGGGGGTGACCACCTGCTCGGGGAGGTCGACGTGGTGGACGGCCATCTCCGAGATGTGGACCAGGCCCTCGATTCCGTCGCCCACCTGCACGAACGAACCGAAGGGCACCAGCTTGGTGATCCGGCCGTAGACCAGCTCCCCGACCTGGTGCGAGTTGGCGAACTCCTGCCAGGGGTCGTTCTGGGTGGCCTTGAGCGAGAGGCTGATCCGCTCCTTGGACAGGTCGACATCGAGCACCTCGACCTCGATCTCATCGCCCACGGAGACGACCGAGGACGGGTGGTCGACATGCTTCCAGGACAGCTCGGAGACGTGGACCAGTCCGTCCATGCCGCCCAGGTCGACGAAGGCACCGAAGTTGACCACCGAGGACACCACGCCCCGCCGACGCTCGCCGGGCTTGAGGTTGGTGAGGAATTCGCCGCGCTGCTCCTTCTGGGTCTCCTCGAGCCAGGCCCGGCGAGAGAGGACCACGTTGTTCCGGTTGCGGTCGAGCTCGATGATCTTGGCCTCGATCGTCCGACCCACATAGGGCTGGAGCTCCCGAACCCGGCGGAGCTCCACCAGGGAGGCGGGAAGGAATCCCCGCAGGCCGATGTCGACGATCAGACCGCCCTTGACCACCTCGATGACCGGACCGGTGACGACCTCGTCGTTTTCCTTGAGCTTCTCGATGGTGCCCCACGCCCGCTCGTACTGGGCCCGCTTCTTGGAGAGGATCAGCCGCCCCTCCTTGTCCTCCTTTTGGAGGACCAGGGCCTCGACCTTGTCGCCCAGAGAGACGATCTCCGACGGGTCGACGTCATTGCGGATGGACAGCTCACGGACGGGGATGACGCCCTCGGACTTGAAGCCGATGTCGAGCAGGACCTCGTCCCTGTCGATCTTGACCACCGTCCCCTCCACCAGGTCACCATCTTCGAACTCGACGATGGTGCCGACCATGGCATCCTCGAGGGAGGACCCCGACAGGTCGTCCTCGGTGATGGCCCGGGGGATGTACACGCCGTTCTCGTCGAAACGGCCCATGGCCTCGCCGGACAGCAGCGCTGTGCCGCCTCCGGAGGTTGCTGCTCCGCCAGTTACTGCAGACTCGTCGGACATAAAATTAGGTAGCTCGCTTTCCGGACAGGTCCCGGTGGCCGGATAGACCGACTGGAGCGCAATGCACCGAGCGCCGCGCTGCACCGGGGAGAAAAAACCGACCGCACCAGCGGCCGGTTCGCGATACTAGCACCGTGACCGGGATCGACGTCCGGGAATCGGCCGAGCGCCCGGCACCGGCGGTCGACCGGGTCGATACGTGGTGGACCAGGACGCTCAGCCCTCCTTGGCCTCCGCCCAGGAGCTGCCCCAGGCCATGGCCACCTTCAAGGGGACGGCCAGCTCCGCCGCCCCGGTCAGCGCCCGTTGGGTCAGCTCGGCCACCGCATCGGACTCCTCGGGGATGACGTCGACGATCACTTCGTCGTGGACCTGGAGAACGAGCTGGGAGGAGAAGCCGCCCTCCTCGAGCCCCGAGTCCAGGCGGACCAGGGCCAGCTTGAACAGGTCGGCGGCCAGGCCCTGGATCCCTGCGTTCATGGCCTGGCGCTCGGCCGCCTGTCGCACCTGGTAGCTCGTGGCCAACAGGTCGGGCAGCGGGCGGCGGCGGCCAAAGGCGGTGATGGTGTAGCCGGAGTTCCGAGCATCGGCCACGGCGCGCTGCATGTAGTCCTGCACGGCCGGGAACCCGTCGAAGAAGGCCCGAAGGATGGTCGACGCCGCCTCGACCGGCACACCCAGCCGCTGGGACAGGCCGTAGGCCTCCATGCCGTAGGCCAGACCGTAGGAGACCATCTTGGCCGTCGACCGCTGGGTATGGGTCACCTCGTCGCGTTCCACCCCGAACACCCGGGAGGCCACCGTGCGATGGATGTCCTCGCCCGCCTCGAAGGCCGCCCTGAGCCCGGGGTCGCCGGAGAGATGGGCGATGGCCCGCAGCTCCACCTGGTCGTAGTCGGCCACCAGCAACCGGCGTCCCGGGCTGGGGACGAACGCTTCGCGGAAGCGGCGTCCCTGGTCGGTGCGCACCGGGATGTTGTGCAGGTTGGGCCGGTCCGAGGACAGGCGCCCCGTCCGGGCCACCGTCTGGCGGAAGGTGGCATGGATGCGGCCGTCCTCGGCCACCTCGGCGATGAGGCTCTCCCCGTAGGTCGACCGGAGCTTCTCGATCTCCCGATAGTGCAGGAGTACCCCGACGATCGGGTGCTGGTCCCGGAGCTGCTCGAGCGTGCGGGCGTCGGTCGAGTAGCCGGTCTTGGTCTTGCGTAGGGGGGTGAGTCCCAGCTGGTCGTAGAGCACCGCGCGCAGCTGCGGGACCGAGTTCACGTTGAAGGGTGCGCCGGCCAGCTCGTGAATCCGGGTCTCGAGGGTCCGGCACTCGTCGGCCAGCTCCTCGGCGATCTCTTGGAGCACGCGCCGGTCGACCGGGATGCCGGTCACCTCCATGCGGGCCAGGACCCGGACCAACGGCCGCTCGATGTCGTCGTAGAGCTCGGCCTCGCCCTCGGCGACCAGGGCGGCGCGAAGCGGCGCCCGCAGGCGGGAGACGGTCGCCGCCAACCGGGCGGTAGCCAACACGTGGGTGGGAACAGCGTCCCCGCCCGTGCCGGTCTCTTCGTCCCTCGCCGCCGAGCTCGAGGGAGAAGGTGCCCTGACCTGCTCCTTGCTCGCCGTCGTCGACCTCCGTGCCGAGATGGCTGACGGACAGATCGCGGAGGCGGTAGTGGTCGACCGACGGGTCGAGGAGATAGGCGGCGACGGCGGTGTCCAGAACCAACGAGGTGATGTCCACGCCCATCGGGAGGAGCGACCGCATGATCTCCTTGCCGTTGTGGGCGATCGCCCCGACGCCGCCCGGTCCCAACGCCGTGGCCAACGAGTCGAGCACCGACCGGTCGGTGAGGAGGCTGCTGCCGCCGGTGCCGTCGCCGCCAGTGCCGTCGCCGCCAGCGCCGTCCCCGCCGGACCCGTCTCCCAGGTAAAGCACCGACTGCCCCTCCGGCTGCCCGGCATCGGAGGGCTCGGCGGTCAGGACCAACCCGACGATCGGCGAGCGGCCGGGGTCGCCGGACCAGACTGCGTGCACGGCGACGTTGCCGCTCCCGGCCCGCGCTTCGGCCACCACCTGCTCGATGGCCTCCACCGCCTCGGCGGCACCGCCGGGCATCTCCACCCTCAGGTTGTCGAGCCACGCACCGTTCACTGTCGACCCCGCCGGGGAGCTCGGGGCGCTCGTTCCCTCCTCTGACGCCGACTCCGGGGACCCGATGGGTATGCGGGGGGCGTCGCCACCGGGCTGGCCGAAGGCCCCTTCCCGGATGAGTGAGACGATCCGGTTCCAGATGGTCCGGAGCTCCAGCTCGGCGAAGGCCTCGCGGGCGTCGTCCTCGTTCCAGCCACCGAGGGTGAGCTGGTCGACGTGCGTGTCGAGCGGCACGTCGCGGACCAGCGGGATGACCTCGGCATTCATGCGAACCCGTTCCTCGTGTTCGGCCAGGTTCTGGCGCAGCTTGGGCGAGAGGGCGTCGAGATGGGCGTACAGGGTGTCGAGGTCTCCGTACTCATTGACCAGCTTCGCCGCCGTCTTCTCCCCGACCCCCGGGACGCCGGGCAGGTTGTCCGAGGGGTCCCCCCGAAGGGCGGCGAGGACGGGGTACAGCTCCGGGCGAACCCCGGTCCTCGCTTCGATCCCCGCCTCGTCATAGAGGGCGTAGTCGCTGACCCCACGGCGGTTGTAGAGCACCCGGACGTGGGGATCCTCGACGAGCTGGTAGGCGTCGCGGTCGCCGGTGACCAACAAGACGTCGTGCCCGCGGTCTCGCGCTTCGGTGGCCAGCGTGGCCAACACGTCGTCGGCCTCGAACCCCTCGACCTCGATGACCGGGATGGCCAACTTGCCCAGCAGCGAACGGATCATCTCGAACTGGGGCAGGAGGTCGGCAGGCGTCTGCGATCGCCCCGCCTTGTAGTCCTCGACCATCTCGTCCCGGAAGGTTTCTCCGGGCAGGTCGAAGGCGACGGCCAGGCCGCTGGGATGGTGGTCGCGGACCAGGTTGTGGAGCATCGACGTGAACCCGTGGACGGCATTGGTCACGATGCCGGCGCTGGTGGCCAGATCGGGCGGCAGCGCAAAGTAAGCCCGGAAGGCGAGGGACATGCCGTCGAGCAGGAGAAGGGGACCCGCCGGCGCGGCCTCCGGGGCCGGATCGGTGGGAGTCGCTGCTTTGGCCATGATCGCCGGGTCGCCCCTAGGGCGTGATGGTGCCGTCGAGCACCTGACGGGCCACGTCGCTCATGCGAGAGCGGCTGCCCATCGCCGTCTTCTGGATGAAGTTGAAGGCATCCGACTCGGACAGACCGTAGCGCTCCATGAGCAGGTCCTTGGCTCCGTCGACGAGTCGGCGCGTCTCGAGTTTGTCCTCGGCCGCCGCTTGGGCATTCCCACCGTTGCTGGCCCGCACCTGGTCGGCCTCGGCGTCGATGGCCCACTCCTGCTCGCAGCGGGACACGGCTTGATCGATGGCAGGAACCAGCTCGGCACGCTGGAACGGCTTGACCAGGTACGCCGCCACCCCGGCCTCTCGGGCCCCCTCGATGAGATCACGCTGGCTGAAGGCGGTCAGGATGAGCACGGCCACCCGCTCTCCCAGGTCGGCGATGGCTCGCGCCGCGGCCAGCCCGTCGGACCCGGGCATCTTGATGTCGAGGATGGCCAGGTCGGGCCGGTGGCGGCGAACCAGCTCGACGACCTCGTCGCCCCGGCCCGTCTCACCCACCACATCGTAGCCCTCGTCCTGGAGTATCTCTTTGAGGTCGAGCCGGATGATGGCCTCGTCCTCGGCAATGACCACGCGCCTGGTCATGGTGTGTGTACCCCTCTCGCCTTTCTCGATGTCCCCGGCTCGATCAACCGGGGCCGATGACCAGCCGGTCGAGCAGTTCGTTCTGCCGCCGTTCGAGTTCGGAGATCGTATCGACAAGCGCTTGCCGTGACCGCATCATGGCTGCGGCATGCCGGCTGGCCTCGTCGTACTCCTTGGCCGCGACCGGCGTCTCCGACACGAGGGAGCGCAGCCGGGTGTCGTCGGCGATGTCGGTGACCACCGAGAGCTGCTCATCCAGCACGGCCAGCTCGTCCCGCGCCTTGGCCAAGCGGGCGTGGGCATCGCTCAGGCGACGTTCGACGGTGGACCGATGCATGGACCGGCAATTCTACGCACTGCGCTGCCCCGGGGTTTCATCCCCAGGCGGTGGGCCCTCCCGCCGCGCCGGGGGTGCCATTCCATCGCCTTCAACCTGGCCGGGGCCTCTGGTCAGGGACCCGGCCAGCGCCACGACGCTGTCGTCTTCCGGGCCAGTACCCCATCGTCGGGCGTCGGGCCCATGCCCGGCGCCCGATGCACGGCTACCTCGAGACGTCCGCCGGCGCCCGTGCGACTGGTCTCGGGCGCCTCGACCAGATCCTCCGTCAGGTACTCACCGGCAGGGGCCAGGTCCCCCGGGAGGGTGAACCCGGGGAGCCCAGCCAACGCCGTGTTGACCGAGCGGGCATACCCGGACTCGAACATCCCCCCCAGCCACAGGGGCACGCCGGCATCGGCGCAGTCCCCATAGACCTCGAGGGCCGCAGTCAGCCCACCCAGCCGCGCCGGCTTGACGCAGACCACCTCGCACGCACCCATGGCGACGGCCGATCGTGCCGAGACCGGCGAATCGAGGGACTCGTCGAGGCATACGGCGGTGCGCATCGCCCGGGCCAGGGCAACGTGGGTGCCCAGCTCGTCACGTGGGAACGGCTGCTCGATGCAGGCCAGGCCGAACTCATCGAGCCTGGCCAGGTGGTCGATGTCGTCGCTCGAGTAGGAGCCGTTGGCGTCGACCTGGAGGATCAGATCCGGGTAGCGCCGGCGCACGGTGGCGGCGGGAATGCTGTCCCATCCGGGCCCTATCTTCAGCTTGACCCGCCCGTACCCGGCGTCGACTAGGGCGCCGACTTCGGTCAACAGGTCTCGGACACTGCCGCTCCTTCCTACGACGGCGCCGACCATGACCGAGATTCCGTGCACCCCGAGCAGTTCTGCGAACGAGACGCCCGCCGATCGAAGATGGACGTCGGCCACGGCCATCTCGAGCGCGGCGAAGGCCATCGGCCTGCCGATCGGTTGCAGTTCCTGGGCGAGTGCGGTCGGGCCCGGGAGTGGAAGGGCGACGTGCCGGACCTGACCGCAGTGGCAGCCAACTGTGAACCTCTACTTGAACGTGAGGTTGCCTGGGACAAGGAGACCAACCGCGGAACGAGGTCCCGGGTCAGATCCGTGAAGGCGCTGGCGGTGTCCTCATCGTCGAACGTCGTGTCCGCCAACGCAGCGCTCTCGCCCCACCCGACGACCGGACCAGCAGGACCGTCGGCGGCCAACCGGACCATGACCAACGGGCGTCGTCGATGGCTCCCGATCGCCGTGGCGACCGGGCGGCGGAACTCGAGCTCCACCACGGTGACCTCGACGCCGGCCAGCCGAACGGCTGCGCCCGACCCGAGCTCCGTCCACGCGGCAGACGGCGAGGCCGGACGTTGGTGCCGAGTCACCGCTGGTTGCATCGGCCCTGCTGGTTGCATCGGGACTGAGCCTACGGTGCGAATGGCGGGGCGAGAGGCACGGTTCGTTCAGGTCGTCTCGACGGTCGTGCCGTCCCGAGGTCGCCGGGTTTGCGTTGCCCGAGACCGCTCCGGCCTCCGGATAGGCTGACTCGCCATCGGCCCGGGTGGCGGAATGGCAGACGCGATGGACTCAAAATCCATTGTCCGAAAGGGCGTGCGGGTTCGAGTCCCGCCCCGGGCACGGCACTTTTGCGACGTAGGTGCAGGTGAGAGCGTTG